>CAWJKF010000021.1:0-32982 GCA_963843335.1 uncultured Chloroflexia bacterium | reverse complement strand
TGATGCGCGCGGCCGACCCGCGGGCGCGCATCGACCATATCCGGCCCTGACCTACCCCCACCCCGGCGTACGAAAAATGGCTGCGGTCAAGTGGCTGCGGACGGCGATCCGGGCGGCGGCACCCTATCTCGCCAGCAGGGGCGGTCCCATCGTCCATCTCCAACTGGACGACGAGCCATCGTGGTGGCAGCAGCTGCGGGACCCACTGGCCCTCGACTACAACCCGTTCCTGGTGGCACCGACGACCGATGGACCCTCGCGCTACGGGTCGTGGTTGCTGGAGCGCCACGGGGACCTGGCGACCCTCGACCGGCTGCACCGGACAGCATCCCGGACACCTGCCGCGTTGGAGCCACCACGCGAGCTCGCCGCCGCCCACGGTGCAGCTGCCGCGGTTCCTTGACTGGTTCGACTTCAAGCTCCATCTCATCGATGAGCACATCGCGGTGCTCCACGCCGCGGCACGCGAGGCGGGATTTGACGGGCCGATCTCGACGCTGTCGCCGTACCTCCTGCCGCTCCAGGCTGCGCACTTCGCCGCGTTCGCGCGCTCGCGGATGCCGGATCTGGAGAGGACGAACGAGTGCTACGTGTCGCTGTTCTCGGCGACCGCGGCGCCCGAGCAGAAGGTGGCCCACGTCATCGCGACCCATGAGGCATATCACATGTGGCGGGGCCCCGGCCAGGGACCGGCCTTCAGCATGGAGCTCCAAGGCTCGAACAGCTCGTTCATCAGCCCCGGTGTGATGGAGATGCTGTATGGGACGACCATCGCGCGGGGCATCCGTGGCTGGAATATTTCCAACATGCTCGTGGGCGGCCAGAACCCCGCGGGGTACGAGCTGGGCACCGGCCGTGAATACGACCTCGATGCCCCGATCGGGCTCGCGGGCGAGCGACGCCCACATGCCGACGTCCTGCGGCGTCAGATGCGGGTGGTCCGGGCGCTGGAGACCGAGCTCATCGCCGCCGAGCCCCTCCGCGATACCTGGATCGCCGGCTACCTGCCGTATGAGGCGGCGGCCCAGCAGGGCATCTCCGGTGCATTCGCCGACGCCAGGGCGGCGATGGAGGGCATCTTCTCGTTCGGCGACATCGGCCTCTCGATCGCACCCAGCCTCACGGCACTGCTGACCCTCGCCGGCGCCAGCTGGGGGATGATCGACCTGGACGGACCCGATGCCGCCCCATGGCAGACAGCGCGTCAGCTGTCGATCCGAACCTGGGCTTCATGTCCGAGGTGGTGCAGCGGCGCCTGGTCGACTGGATCACCAACGGTGGCCACGCGGTGTTCCTGCCGTCGATCCCGACCCTGGATGTGTCGATGGAGCCGTGCGGCGTCCTCGCACGGTCGGTATTCGGCCCGGGGGCCGTCCCTCGTTCCCGCGGTTCCAGGAGGTGCCCAACGGCTGGGACCAGGTCCGGACCACGGACGGTGGCTCCCTCGCGGTCCGGGGCGGACTGGCCCGGTTCGCGCTTCCCGGTGCGCCGAGCCACTGGCCTGGGATGCGGCCGGGGCGGTGGTCGGCTTCCGGCGACCGATCGGTGCGGGCTCGGCTTCGGTCCTCGGCTTCCGACTGCAGTACCACCCGGTGGGCGGAGCTGACCAGTATCGGTTCGTGGCCGACCTGGTCAAGGGGGTGACGGGGCCGCTCGTGGCCGTCGCCGAACCCGCGCCGGCCATCGCGCTCCAGCTGGCCGGACCGAGCGGTGGGCTCGTCTGTGCCATCGATCCCGTGGCGCTGCCGTTGTCGGTCCGCGTGACCTATACCGCCCTGGACACGGGCGGGCGCGCGACCTTCCCAGAGCGCCTCCCGGGCATCGCCTTCCGGGGACTGGCGCGCGGTTGCTGCCCGTCGGCATCGACCTGGGCGGCGGCCGGCGGCTCCGCCACGCCACCGCGGAGTTGATCGACCGACGGACGGACGCCGAGGGCGCGGTCGTGCTCACGTTCGCGGGTGACGCCACCGACCCCATCGAGGTGGCGCTCGACGGTCACATCGGTGCGCTCGTGCTCCCACCGGGCGCCATCCTCCTGTCACGTGAGGATGCGGACGGCGGGACGATCGTCGTCATCGAGGCCGGTGCCCCGGAGATCACGCTCCGGATCGGGCCCACGGCTCGCTGATCGCCACCCATCGAGACCTCCGAAGCGCCAACGGGAGCGTCTGGCGAGCCGCACGCACCGAGCGTCCGGACGCAGGCGGTCCATGGCATGATCCGGCGATGACCTCCGCCACGCAGCTCTGGCTCGTCCGGCATGGCGAGACCGAATGGTCGCGCGACACGCGCCATACGTCGGTCACCGACCTCCCCTTGACGGCCGGCGGCGAGACCGCTGCCCGGTCGCTTCGCGGGCGCCTCGCAGAGGTGCACTTCGACCACGTGTCCACGAGTCCCCGCATCCGTGCCCGGCGGACGGCCGGGCTCGCGGGCTTCCCCACTGCCAGCGTCGATCCGGACCTTGCCGAGTGGGCTTACGGCGACTACGAAGGATTGACCATGGCCCAGATCCGGGAACGGACGCCCGGCTGGACGATCTGGACCCATGGCGGCCTCGGGGGCGAGAGCGTCAGCGACATCACCCAGCGGATGGATCGTCTCATCGGCCGCCTCCGCGCTCAGGGCGGACGGGTCCTCTGCTTCGGGCACGGGCATGCGCTGCGGGCCCTGGCTGCCCGTTGGGTCGGCAAGCCGGTCGCCGATGGGAGGCTGTTCATCCTCGATACGGCCACCATCTCGGTGCTCGGCGATGACCGCGATACGCCGGTGTTGGTGCGCTGGAACTGCTGAACGCGACGGTCAGGACGGGCTGCGCCAGACCCGCAACGGACCGAGCGAGCGGAAGCCGAGGGTCTCCATGGCGGCCAGGTCATCACCCTGCTCGTAGCCCACCATCGGCAGCCCCGGGAATGCCGCCTGGACCGCGGCGACGGCGCCCCGACGCTGCGTCATCGGGTCGTCGCCGGTGAGCACGATGTTGGAGATGCCGACCACGGGCCCCGATCCGTCATCCGACCGGTTGGCGATGGCCAGCGCCACGATCCGCCCATCGTCGCTGCACCAGAGGAAGCGGATATCCGGGTCGACGAGCAGGGCCGGCTGGAACAGCCGGGGCAGGGTGGCCGCGTCCGCGTCGGGGTTGGCGCCACGCCAGGTGTGCTCCCATCGAGCCAGGTCGGCATCGGTCGTCACCGGCTCCCACGCCGAGCCCGCTGCACCCAGCCGCAGGGTCATCCCGGGCTCGAGGGTGATCCAGCGCGCCTCGAACAGGACCTCGAATCCCAGTGGCCCAAGGTCCAGCGTGTGATATGCGTCCTTGACCGTCCACGGCCGGGGGAGGGGACCGGCGAGCATCGCCCCGATCCGCCGAAGCTGCGGCACGCTGGCGTCCGGGTTCAGCGTGATCGCGTTCGAGTAGTAGGGCGGGGATGGGCTCAGCTGCGTCCAGAGGCCGTCCTCCCACGCCGTGTCCCCGCCGAGCGCACGGCAGACGGCGTCGCACCAGGCGGCGTTGTTGCGGACGGCCCGGCGCTCATCGGCGCTGGAGGCCATCGACGACCGGGAGCGAACGACTGACATCGCCATATGCTGCACCAGCGCCCGTGGGATGGTCGATGGCACGCCGGATGACAGTCCGCGGGGCATACTCCGGGCGCTCATCCCGGTGCCCGATGCCGGGTCGTCGCCCGTCCCATGAGGGTCATCGATGCGCTCCACCATCCAGACGGTCCGCTCCGCGGTCGCCCTCGCGACCGTCATCGGCCTCGCGGCCGTCACCGGGGCCGCCGCACAGTCGCCGTCCGTGGTGCCATCGCCGGCCGTGGCACCCTCGCCGGGGAGCTCATCGGACACTGGGCTGCATGCGGACCCCGAGCTCGAGGCACGGATGCCGACGAGCATCGGTGGCCAGGTCCTCGCCGTCCAGTCCCTGGGTGGTGCAGCGGTGTTCGCAGGGACTGACGAGGCGGCCATCCAGCCGTTGCTCGACGTCATCGCTGCCCAGGGACGGACCCTCGATGACCTTTCCATCGCGGTCGCCTACAACGAGGACTACTCGGTCGCCATCACCGCATTGCGGCTCGCGGGCGCCGACGCGAGCGCCCTCGTCGAGGGCGTCCTGGGCATGGCGTCGCCGGACGACAACGTCAGCCAGGCACCCGGCCAGATCGCGGGCAAGGCCGTCATCGCCGTCACCGACCGCACCGGGTTGCAGCAGTTCTATGCCCAGGGCGACATCCTCTGGATCATCCGCGCGGCCGAGCCGGCCCTCACGGAGGTCCTCACGACGCTCCCCTGAACCGGGGCCCCTCCGCCCTGCCGTCAGGCGCTGCCGACCGTGCCGGACAGCACCCCGATCCGGGCCGACCGGACCCCCTGAGGGCCGCGTGGCCGGGAGTAGCATGGGCGCGTAAGCAGCAGACCCGTCGATACGGCCCCACAGTGGGGCACAGGCCGGTCTGCCCCTGGGAGAACCGCCCCGTGGTCGCCGTAACCAGCGCCAAACCGGCCGTGCCCAATGACGACAAGCGCTGGCGCATCGTCGAGACCCGGATGCGTCGGCTGGGCAATCGGCCCGATGCGGTCGTCGAGGCGCTGCATTCGGCGCAGGAGGCGTTCGGGTACATCGACGACGACGCGCTGCGCTTCGTGAGCGACACCCTCTCGGTGCCACCCTCCAGGGTCTACGGCGTCGCGACCTTCTATCACTACTTCACGCTCAAGCCGCAGGGCGAGCACACGTGCGTGGTCTGTACCGGCACGGCGTGCTACATCAACGGTGCCGCGGACATCCTGGCGGGCATCAAGGCCGGCCTGGGCATCAAGCCCCGCGAGACGACGCCTGATGGCAAGGTGTCGCTGCTCACGGCCCGATGCCTGGGGGCCTGCAGCCTGGCGCCCACGGCGATCGTCGACGGTGAGGTCGAGGGCAGGGTCGATGTGGCCCGGTTCGTCGCCCGGTTGGAGGCACTATGAGCGACCCCACGGTCTCCCCGACACCCGAGCGCCCGGTCCGTCGACGGGTCGAGGACATCATCCCCGAAGGGCCGGTTCGCGCGTCCGCCTATGTCTGCGAGGCCGTGAGCTGCCTCTCCATCCGCTCGCACGAAGTGCTCCTCGGGCTCGGCGATCGCATCTCCGAGGACGGCATGGCGGATGTCGCGGTCAAGCGGGTCGGCTGCCTCGGACTGTGCGCCGAAGGCCCCCTGGTCAAGATCCCCGAGACGGGCAAGGTGTTCTCGCACGTGCAGCCGGAGGACCTCGACGGCCTGGTCGGTGCGCTGCGGGCCGTCTCGCCGCGCTCGCGCCGCTCGGTCGAGCAGCCGTTCTTCAGCCGCCAGCTGCGCATCGCCACGGAGTACTCCGGGACCGTCGATCCCGAGAGCCTCGATGACTACGTCGAGCAGGGTGGCTATGAGGCCCTTCGCACGGTGCTGACGTCCATGACCCCCACCGAGGTCCGCGAGGAGGTCACCAAGAGCGGCCTGCGGGGTCGGGGTGGCGCTGGCTACCCCACGGGACTCAAGTGGAACACCGTGGCCAAGGCCGCCGGCAGCCCCAAGTACGTCATCTGCAATGCCGACGAGGGCGACCCGGGCGCGTTCATGGACCGCAGCGTCCTGGAGAGCGACCCCTATCGGGTGCTCGAGGGCATGGCCATCGCGGCGTACGCCGTCGGTGCCACGGAGGGCTACGTCTACTGCCGGGCCGAGTACCCGCTGGCGGTCAGCCGGCTGCGCAAGGCCATCCGGGACGCGACCAAGGCCGGCTACCTGGGCCCGACGATGCTGGACACCGAGTTCTCGTTCCAGGTCGACGTGCGGCTGGGGGCAGGTGCCTTCGTGTGCGGCGAGGAGACCGCGCTCATCGCGTCCATCCAGGGCGGTCGTGGCCAGCCCATCACCCGGCCACCGTATCCGGCGGTCTCGGGCCTGTGGCACAAGCCGACGCTCATCAACAACGTCGAGAGCTACGCCAACATCGCGCCCATCATCCGCAACGGCGGCGACTGGTTCGCGAGCATCGGCACCGCGACCAGCAAGGGGACCAAGGTCTTCGCGCTCGCCGGCCGGATCGTCAACACGGGCCTCATCGAGGTGCCCATGGGCACCACGCTCCGGGAGATCGTGTTCGACATCGGGGGCGGGATCGTCGGCGGCAAGGCGTTCAAGGCCGTCCAGACCGGCGGTCCGTCCGGCGGCTGCATCCCGGCCGAGTTCCTGGACATGACCGTCGACTACGAATCGCTCATCGCGGTCGGGTCCTTCATGGGATCCGGGGGCATGATCGTCATGGACGAGACGTCGTGCATGGTGGACGTGGCCCGCTACTTCATGGATTTCTGTCGCGAGGAATCGTGCGGCAAGTGCACCCCCTGCCGGGTGGGCACGACACAGCTGTTCATGCTCCTCGATGCCATCTGTCACGGGGAGGCGACCATGGCCGATCTGGCCCAGCTGGAGCGGCTCGCGGGCATGGTCCGGCGGACCAGCCTGTGTGGTCTGGGGCAGGGGGCCCCGAACCCGATCTTCAGCACCCTGCGCTACTTCCGCGAGGAGTACCTTGCGCACATCCTCGACCGGACCTGCCCGGCCGGTGTGTGCACCTTCTCGTCGTCGCCGACCGAGGAGCAGCGGCATGCGGCCGCATCGGCACCGGTGCCCGCATGAGCGCCGTCCACACCCTGCGCATCGACGGTGCCGATGTCGCTGGCACGGAGGGTCAATCGATCCTTGCGGTCGCCCGTGAGAACGGCATCCACATCCCTACGATGTGCCATCTCGACGGCCTGTCGGATACCGGATCCTGCCGCCTGTGCGTGGTCGAGATCGCAGGATCGCCTCGACTGACACCAGCCTGCACCACGCTCGTGGTGGAAGGGATGGAGGTCACCACGGACTCGGAGACGCTCGCCGAGTACCGACGCACCATCACCGAGATGATGTTCCTGGAGCGCAACCACATCTGCGCGGTGTGCGTGGCCAACAACCACTGCCAGCTCCAGTCGCTCGCGGAGGAGGTCGGGGTCGACCACTTCGAGCTGCCGGTCATCAACCCCAAGGTGAGCATCGACGCCAGCCATCCGCTGTATGCCATCGACCACAATCGCTGCATCATGTGCGTCCGTTGCGTGCGCGTCTGCGGCGAGATCGAAGGTGCCTTCACGTGGGGCGTCAGCGGCTCGGGTATCGAGGCCAGGGTCGTGACCGACATGGGCACCCCCTGGGGTGAGTCATCGACCTGCACCAGCTGTGGCAAATGCGTCCAGGTCTGCCCCACCGGCGCCCTGTTCGAGAAGGGCCGGTCGATCGCCGAAGGGAGCAAGGAACGGCGACCGTTCCTGCCCTATCTCACGCGGACCGGCGAGGGGAGCGCCCAGTCATGACCAAGCCCAGCCTGGCCACGATCTGGCTCGATGGCTGCTCCGGTTGCCACATGTCCTTCCTGGACATGGACGAGCGGCTGCTGGAGCTGACCGAGCGCGCCGACCTGGTCTACAGCCCGCTCGTGGACCACAAGACCTTTCCGGACCACGTCGACCTCTGCCTCGTGGAGGGTGCCGTGTCCAGCGAGGATGACCTGCACAAGATCAAGCTGGTGCGGGAACGGACGACGACGCTCATCTCGTTCGGCGATTGCGCGGTCACCGCCAACGTACCCTCGATGCGCAATCCGATCGGCACCCTGCCGTTGCTGGAACGGGCGTACGTGGAGAACGTCACGCTGCGCCCCGGCTTCCCGACCCAGGTGATCCCGGCGTTCCTGCCGCTCGCCCGGCCGGTCCATACCGTGGTCAAGGTGGACGTCTTCCTGCCGGGTTGCCCACCCTCCGCCGACCTCATCTACGGGATGCTCGTGGACCTCCTCGAGGGCCGGACCCCGGACACGCACGGCGCGCGCTTCGGCCGCTGAAGGGACCACCATGACCAGCACCATCCTCATCGATCCGGTCACCCGCATCGAGGGCCATTCCAAGATCACCATCCACCTCGACGATGCGGGTGAGGTGACCGATGCCCAGTTCCACGTCACCCAGTTCCGTGGGTTCGAGCGCATCGTCCAGGGCCGGCCGGTCCACGAGATGCCCTCGATCATGGCGCGCATCTGCGGCATCTGCCCCGTCAGCCACCTCATCGCGTCCTCCAAGGCGTGCGACGAGATCCTGGCCGTGGAGCCCCCGCCCACCGGCGCCGACCTGCGGCGCGTGATGAACCTCGCCCAGGTCGTCCAGTCGAACGCCCTCAGCTTCTTCCATCTCTCGTCGCCCGACCTGCTGTTCGGCTTCGACGCCGACCCGGCCCGGCGGAACATCGTGGGGGTCGCCCGCCACGACCCGGCGCTCGCACGCGACGGTGTCGGGGTGCGCAAGTTCGGCCAGCAGATCATCGAGTGGCTGGGCGGCAAGCGCATCCATCCCGCGTGGATCGTGCCCGGTGGTGTGGATGCTCCCCTGGAGGAGGCGACCCGCGATCGGATCCTGGCCACCATCCCGGAGGCCCTCGCCGCGATCGAGCGCGCCATCGCGTGGTACAAGTCCTCGCTGCTGCGCTGGGAGGGGGAGGCCGCCTCGTTCGGGGACTTCCGCTCGCTGTTCATGGGCCTCGTGGACGACGACGGCAACGTCGACCACTACGACGGCAAGCTGCGGGTCATGGACGCTGATGGGGCGCTGCTCGCGGACCGCACCGACCCGCGCGCCTACGGCGACTACCTGGGCGAGGCGGTCGAGCCCTGGTCGTACCTCAAGTCCACCTACTGGAAGGACCTGGGCTATCCGGACGGCATCTACCGCGTCGGCCCGCTCGCGCGCGTCATCGTGTCCGACCAGATGGGCACCCCCCGCGCGGACGCCGAGCTGGGTGCGTTTCGCGCCCGGCTGGGGCGGGTCCCCGGCAGCTCCTTCCACTATCACTACGCACGCCTCATCGACACGCTCTACGCGACCGAGCGCATCGAGCAGCTGCTCCGGGGTCCCGACATCCTGTCGCCCCGGGTGCGCTCCTTCGCGGGCATCAATCGCAACGAGGGTGTCGGGGTCTCGGAGGCACCGCGCGGGACCCTGCTCCATCACTACAAGGTCGATGACGATGGCATCGTCCAGTGGGCCAACCTGGTCATCGCCACGGGTCACAACAACCTGGCCATGAACCGGAGCGTGCTCCAGGTCGCCAAGCGCTATGTCAAGAGCGCCCACCTGACCGAGCCGATGCTCAACCGGGTGGAGGCCGTCATCCGCTGCTACGACCCCTGCCTCTCCTGCTCCACGCATGCCCTGGGCGAGATGGCGCTCCACCTCCAGCTCATGGGGCCCGACGGGACGATCGTCGACGAGCTGATGCGGTGAGGGGCGACGTGCTCATCATCGGGTACGGCAACGTCCTTCGGTCCGACGATGGCGTCGGCTGTCACCTGGCCGATCGCATCGCCCTCGATCCGCGTTTCGCGGACGTGACGGTGCTCCGCCAGCACCAGCTGGCGCCCGAGAACGCGCTCGACCTGAGCGAGGCTGGTCTCGCGGTGCTCATCGACGCCGGCCACGGACCGGCGGCCGGGTCGTTCGCGGTGACGCCGGTCGATCGTTCCCACGAGGACGTCCGAACGCTGTCCCACCACCTCGGTCCGGCCACGCTGGTCGCCTTGGCGGAGGAGCTGTACGGGACGGCGCCAGAGGTGCTCACGGTGACCGTGGGCGTTGCCGATCTGGGCACCGGGGAGCGGCTCTCGCCCGCCGTCCAGGCTGCCCTGCCCGCCGTGGTGGATGCCGTCGCGGCACTCATCGCCGACCGGCGCGCTGCCGCTGCGCTCGTGGCCGAGGGGCGGGCCGCCGTGGGAGCCGGCCGTGCATGAGGTGTCGCTCGTCGCGGACCTCGTCTCAGAGGCTGAGCGACAGGCCGCGGGACGGCCGGTCTCCGTGGTCCGGGTCCGCTACGCCTCGAGCATCCCCGAAGCGACCTTGCGGCAGGCCTTCACGATGCTTACCGAGGAGGGTCCGCTGGCTGGCGCCAGCCTGGACGCCGAGTCCTTCGACGTGCTCCTGACCTGCGACTGTGGCTTTTCCGGGGCACTGGGACACGACGACCTCATCAGCTCGTCCATCGCGGTCTGCCCGTCCTGTGGCGCGGTCTCGGGCCGGCCACGGACCGCGGAGCTGGAGCTGCTCGGCGTCGACACGGAGCCGGCGGCAGCGACCTCGTCGATCCATTCAGCCGCGCGACGCACGCGGTATCGGTGACTCCTATCGCCGCCGAGGCAGCGGCTTTGGCGACTCACGGTCGCGCGGCGACTACCAGTCGCGAGATGGCACATCGACCGGGGGTCGCGGGGCTGCGCTGTACGCACCGCGGTCGATGTCAGCAAGCAGCGCGATGAGGGCTCCCGGCTGCAGTCGTTGATGGATCCAGGAGTCGATCTCGACGAGGACCAGCGCTGGGATGACCAGCGGCTCCTCGGACGACTCGATCAGCGCCCGGCATGCAGCGTGATCCGCGTCAGAACGGTCCAGTGATGCATAGAGCGGTTGGTATCCAGGATCAGCGCCACGAACGCGGCTCGGGACGCCTGGAGCCTGACTGAAGCGCTGTGTCGGTCGTACCGGATGCACCGACGCCGATGCTCTGTGGCCGAGGCCGGGACCTGTCCACCTTCTCGTCGATGGCCTCGCGGATGATGGCGGCCATGCACACGCCGCGTTCCGCGGCCATGAGCCGCAGCCGGTCACGCGTCTCGTCCGGGAGCATCGAGGTGGTGCGTCCCATGACGCAATGATATCGGTCGCGCCATGACATTCCTGCGCCGTCCAGGCCCGGGGCAAGGAGGTGCGGTGGCGGGCGCCGGGCGTGGAACGGTCGGGGGGACGCCATGGAGGGTGCGCCCACGGTGCGGGCGTGGCCGGTACCCTTTCGTCGATGACAAGCGCGGCCTCAAAGTCGGTGATCCGCTCCCCTCGTGAGGCAGACGACCCGGCGGCCGCAGCGATCCAGGGCGCGCCGCGATCCGGGATCCAGGGCGCATCCCGATGAGGCATGCCGCGTCACGGAGCACTGCGCCCGGCCTCCCCGCCCGAGACCTGGCGACCGTCCGGTTCGCGGAGATGTTCGGTGAGCCCGGCTGTCCGCTGTGCCGCCACCGCGACGACGCCGTTGCGCGCTACATCGAGGGCTTCATGTACGAGAGCGTCAACGATGTCGCGTTCCGCGCGTCACTGGACGCCGCTCGAGGGTTCTGCCCACCACACACCCATGCGGTCCTGGCAGGGGGACGACGCGTGACGGGCGGGATGCTGGGCGGTGCCATCCTGTTCGGGGCGGTGATGCGCGTCCGGCTGCAGGAGCTGCGCGCTGTCCAGGGTGCCCGGAGCCTCTCGCGCGGGCGGCGAGCCCAGGACGCATTGCGCCCGCCGAGCTGCCTCGTCTGCGCCGCGGGGTCCAGCGCTGACGAGGTGGCCGTCAGCAGCGTGGTCCGTCTGTCCGTCGACGCGTCCTGGGCTGATGCGATCGGCGGTGCCGACGTCTGCCTGGGACATCTGGCGGCCCTGATGGCCGCGCCGGGACGACCATCGACATGGTCCGACATCGAGGCTCGACAGCTCGTGCGGATCCAGGCGCTCCGGGAGCTGGTCGAGACCTTCGCCCACAACTCCAGTCATGACCGCCAGCACCTGACCCTTCCGGACCAGGTCGAGGCCGTCGGACGGGCGGCGGCATTCCTTGCTGGTGGTGCCGGGGACGCCCGCGAGCGCCGACACCGGACCAGCAGCTGATCCTCAGGCGCCGATGGGCTCCGTCGCGATGAGCAGCGATGCGCATCCGCCCGTGACGCTGATGTCATAGCGGTCGACCGCCATCCCGTAGCCGGGCGGCTCGACGCTCGTGGAGCCCGACAGCGGCCCGATCGCGCGACCCCCGTCGACGACGACGCGAGCGACGTCACCCTGGGTGGAGACGCGGACCATGATGCCTGCCGGCCGGAAGATGATGACCTCCGTCGAGCCACCACCGATGACCACAGGCACGGTCCCGACGGGCATCCCCAGCCGGAGCTTGACCGCGCCGGCCCCGTGTCCGACGCGCAGCGCGAGGATGCGCAGCGCGGCCAGATCCGCGTCGAGGCTCGCGACCCCGTCCGGTGCCGCGATGTCCCACGGCTGCCGGGTGGAGAGCGCGAACCGGCTCTGCGAATCGCTCGAGGACGAGAGGCGTCCCAGCAGGCGGTGGAGCGAGTAGCGGATGGTGACCCGGTCAGTCTCGAGCGTGACGTCCGGGGTCGATGGCGAGTAGCTCGCCCGGTACAGCTCCTCGACGGTCGGGTCGGCGCGCAGCTCGACATGCCCGGCACCGCCCATGAGCCGGAGCACCGCGTGCGGCTCGACCGGCTCCGGTACCGGCGCCGAGGCGGGCACATCAGCGGGAATCGGGGAAGGGGGGTGCTCGTCCGCCATGCCGCCTCCGGTGGTGTGGCTGTGACGCGGGCAGATGACCGCGCGCACCGCAATGGTAGGGGGATGCAGCGTCCGTTCGCACGTCGTCCGGGCGGCACCGCGCACGGACCGCAGGCCAGCCGGGCGTCGGCGGGATGAGTCGACCCGTCCCCGCAGCCTACACCCACCCGCGCGCGACACGCGGATATGCCGAGGGGCCATAGACTTGCGGCCATGCAACCCGAACCGACCGCCGCGGAGGCGGCAGCCGAGGGCTGGGCCGTGCCTGAGCCGCCGGCCTTCGAGCCGCCGGCCTTCGAGCCGCCGGCCCTCGAGCCACAGGCGCCCACGCCGCGTCGCCCGCATCGGTCCCGCGCGGCGGTCGTGGGTCCGATCGTGCTCGTCGTGCTCATGGTGGGTGTGGCCCTGCTGGCGATGCTGTCGGTGACGCCCAAGCCCTCGGTCATCGTGCCCGCCACCCGGCCTGATGGAGTGGACCTGGTCATCGCTGGTGCTGCACCCGTCAGCTGGGATCCGGCGCTCGCGGGCGATGCCCAGTCGGCGTCGGCGCTCGCGCAGGTCTGGGAGGGCCTCACCGCCTTCGACCCCTCAGCGCAGGTCCAGCCCGCGCTGGCCGAGCGCTGGGATGTGTCGGAGGGTGGTCATCGCCTGACCTTCACGCTGCGACCCGGCATCACCTTCAGCGATGGCAGCCCCATCACCGCCGACGATGTCGTCCACAGCTGGTTGCGCATCCTTGACCCGGTGTCGCCGGGACCCCTCTCCGGGCTGCTCACGGACATCGAGGGTGCCGCGGCATACATGGCGGGCCAGGCGGCCGCGAGCGATGTCGGCATCCGGGCCGATGGCGACACGGTCGTGGTCGACTTCGTGCGCCCTGCGTCGTGGTTCCCGGCGGCGGCCGCGTCTCCGACACTCGCGATCGTGCCCGCCTCACTGCCCGCGGCGGCATCCGGACCCGTGCTGCCGGAGGGATTGGTGGTCTCAGGGGCCTACGTGCCCTCCGCGCAGGATGCGGACGGGTTCCTGCTCACCGCCAACCCCCATTACTGGGCCGGCACCCCGCCCATCGGACGCATCCACCAGACCACCTCGCTCGACGGCGGCTCGGTCGACGCCTTCCAGGCGGGTGACGTCGACTACATCGGCATCAGCGGCGATGACGCCTCCTGGATCGGCTATGACCGGACGCTCGGCCCGCAGCTGCGCCGCTCGGATGACCTGTCGGTGGAGTACTTCGGGTTCGATACGACCAAGCCTCCATTCGATGACCCGAAGGTGCGCCAGGCGTTCGCCTGGGCCATCGACTGGGGCCGGCTCGTCCGGCTTGCCGACCCGAACGCCGTGCCCGCGACATCGCTCGTGCCAGCCGGGATCGCCGGGCGCGGGACCGCTGACTTCAGCCCGCGCTTCGACCCCGACGCCGCGCGCCAGGCACTCGCCGAAGCCGGGTACCCGGGCGGCGCCGGCTTCCCGCACGTGACGCTGGTCACGGGCGGGTCGGCATATGAGGCCGCGGTCCTGGACGGGATCTCGCGGGAGCTGGGTATCCAGCTGTCGGCGGAGGAGATGCCCTTCGACGAGTATTCGCAGCGACTGGACTCGGACCCGCCGCAGATGTGGAGCCTGGGCTGGAGCGCCGACTATCCCCACCCCAACGACTTCCTGGGCCTGCTGCTGGAGACCGGCAGCCCCAGCAACGTCGGCGGCTGGAGCGATGAGGCGTTCGATAGCGCCATGGACGCCGCGGCATCCACGGATGACCCGGCGCAGCAGGAGGCGAGCTATGGGGACGCCCAGCGGATCGTGCAGGACCAGGTGCCGGTGATCCCGCTGAGCTATGGGCGCAGCTGGGCGCTCAGCCGTGACGGGCTGCTGGGCGCGGAGCCGTCCGGCCTGGGCATCATCCGCTACGCCGGCATGGACTGGGCCCGATGAGCCGATCGACGCACCGACCGGCGATCCGGCGACGAACCCAGCGCCGCACGACCACGATGCGGGTGCTGCTCGCCTTCGTCGTCGTCTCCATGATCCTGGGCATGATCCTGCTGGGCGCCTCGGCGCGTGCCCAGGGTGGATCGCCCATGCCGCCGGCGCCGGCCCCGTCCGCGATCGGCGCCAGCCCTGTCGCCGCATCGCCCGCGGCCCAGGCATCCGGTCTGGGCGTCGAGTTCCAGGTCCCCACGGCTACCGGCTCCCTGACCAAGCCCATCACCTTCAGCACCTCCTTCCGGTCCGCCGAGGCCCCCGACCGGGTGGAGCTGCTCACCCGCCTCAAGGGCACGACCACCGACCTGGTGCGGACCGTGGAGGCGACCCAGCAGGCGGACGGCAGCTATGCGGCGGACCTGGTCCAGGTCGGCTTCACGCCCGCGAACACGACCCTCGAGTTCCGGTTCCGGGTGACGACACCCTCGGGCACGGTCGTCGGCCCAATGGCCGCACTCACGGTCGATGACGACCGGTTCCAGTGGCGCACCAAGTCAGGTCCGACCGTGACCCTCCACTGGTACCAAGGCGACGAGGCCTTCGCCGATCGAGCGCTGGACATCGGCCAGCGCGCTATCGACCAGGCCGCGGCACTCCTCGGCGTCACGGACGTGAAGCCGGTCGACTTCTTCATCTACGCCTCGGAGGACGCGTTCCGGGGCGCCCTCGCGCCGGGCACCCGGGAGCACGTTGGCGGCCAGGCGAACCCGGCCATCCGGACCATGGTCGCCAACATCTCGCAAGACGAGGTGGACTCCGATCTGGTGGACACGTACGTGACCCACGAGCTGACCCACATCGTGTTCGCGGACGCGGTCGACAACCCGTATCACTTCCCCCCGCGCTGGCTCAATGAGGGTCTCGCGGTCTACCTCTCCGAGGGGTACGGCGTCGGGGACCGGTCCCAGGTCGCGAGTGCCGCCCAGGCCGGCACGCTCATGCCGCTCGCGGGCATCGTGGGGCTCTTCCCCACGACCTACGAGCGATTCAGCCTCGCCTACGCAGAAAGCGTCTCGGCCGTGGACTTCTTCATCCGCACGTACGGCAAGGAGAAGCTGGTCCAGCTCATCACCTCGTACCGCGGCGGCATCACCGATGACCAGGCGTTCATCGCCGCCACGGGCAGCGATTTCGCGGCCTTCGATGATGCCTGGGTCGCCGCCCAGGGTGCGAGCCAACCCCAGCCCTACGGTCCACTCCCGGCCCCCACGGGTCCATTGCCGGCGGACTGGAGCGTGCATCCGGCCTCGTCGGGCCCCGCCATGAGCCCCGGAGCGGCACCCTGAGGTGAGCTCGACGGCCACGGGCATCCAGCCAACCGCCAGCGTCCCGGAAGATCCCGGCGCCGACGGCCACCACACCCGGGGCGTGCTTTCCAATCCCCGGTTCCTGGCGCTGTTCCTGTCCCAGATCCTGACCCAGGTCGGCGGCAACATGGTGCTGTACGGCCTGACGATCCAGGTCTACAACCTGACGCAGTCGGCGACCTCGACCGCCTTCCTGCTGCTCACCTTCCTGGTGCCGGCGGTCGTGTTCGGGGCCATCGCGGGCGTCTTCGTCGACCGCTACGACCGACGCAAGATCCTCATCTGGACCAATGTCGCGCGCGGCCTGCTGTTCCTGACGCTCATCTTCTTCGACCAGCAGATCGTCGCCCTTTACCTCATCACCATGGTCGTGGCCACGCTGACCACCTTCTTCGCGCCCGCTGAGACCGCGATGATCCCGCTGGTCGTGAAACGCAGCGACCTGATGACCGCGAACGGGCTATTCGTGCTGGGCCTCCAGGCGTCGTTCGCGCTCGGCTTCGCGGTGCTCGGCCCGCTGCTCGTCGCCGTGACCGGGGTGAATGCCCTCATCGGGTTCGTCGCGGGGCTCTACCTCGTGGCGGGGGTGCTGTGCTGGACGCTGCCGCCCGCGCCGTCCGTGCTGCGCGACATCGCGGCTGATGCCGTGCGCCAGGTCGGGGTCGCGGTCCGGGCGACGCTGGAGCAGCTCAAGGACGGGCTGGTCTATATCAAGGACCACAACAACATCTTCTGGGCGCTGACGTACCTCACGGTGACCTCGTCGCTCATCGGGGTCCTGGGGGTGCTCGGGCCGGCGTTCGCGGTCAAGGCCCTCGGCCTCCAGACGACGGACTTCTGGGTGCTCGTGCTGCCCCTGGGCATCGGCCTGGTGGCCGGGATCCTGGTGCTCCACAAGTTCGGGCGATACGCCGCCCGCAAGCGGCTCATCGAGATCGGCCTGGTGGCGCTCGGCATCTCGCTGCTCATCCTGGGCGCCGCGCAGGGGCTGGGCCTGCCGAGTGACGGCACCTTCTCGCTGCTCAATGTGAGCGTGGTCGTCGCCTTCACCGCGGGCGTCTCCTACGCCTTCGTCGCGGTACCGGCGCAGACGGCGCTCCAGGAGGAGCTGCCGGACGACGTCCGGGGCCGCGTCTTCGGTGTCCTCAACACGCTCGTGAGCCTTGCCAGCTTCCTGCCCATCATCATCGTGGGGCCCATCGCGGACCTCATCGGACCGACCTCGGTCATCATCATGTCCGCGGTGGTGGTGTTCGTCACCGCGGTGTCATCGTTCTTCCTGTCACCCGCGATGGACGCCACGGGGGCCCCTGCGGAGACATACCAGCCCGTCGATCCGATGACCGTGGCGACCCAATCGACCTCACTTACCCAGGCGGTCCGGCTGCACTACCCGGCCGCCTTCGACGGCCCATCGCCGATCGACTACGAGACGTCCGCGTTCGAGCACATGGCGACGCCCGTCGTGCCCGGGCGCGCAGGACCGGCAGCCGATGCTGCCGCCCCGGCTGCCGCCCCCGCGGCCCGGGCTCCCGGCGCCGACGAATGATGCGGTCGCCACGGGTCGTGGCCATCTTCACCGGGGGCACCATCTCGATGCTGCCCGATCCGACGACGGGGGCTGCCAGCCCCGTGCTCGATGGCGCGGCGATCCTTGCCCGGACCGAAGGCCTCGACGCCATCGCCCGGGTGGAGGCCGTCGACTGGGGCCTCGTGCCCGCATCGCACCTCGGGTTCGCCCAGCTGCTGGGGATCGCCGGCCTCATCCGCGCGGCAGTGGCTCGCCCCGAGGTCATCGGCGTGGTCGTCGTCCAGGGCACCGACGTCATGGAGGAGACGGCGTTCGCGTTCGACCTGCTCGTCGAGTCGGAGAAGCCCGTGGTCGTCGTGGGCGCCATGCGCTCCGCGGGTGACCTGGCGTACGACGGACCATCGAACCTTCGTGATGCCGTGCGCGCTGCGGCGTCGCCGATGCTCGCAGGACAGGGCACCGTGGTCGTCATGGCCGGCGACATCCTGCCCGCGGACGACGTGGTCAAGACCCACACGGATGCCCTGGACACCTTCCACGCGCTCGATGTCGGACCGCTTGGCCAGGTGGACGAGACGGTCGTGCGACTGGACCGGCCCCGGCGTCCACGGCGTCGCCTGCCGCGGATTCCGACGGCGGCCGCGGAGCCGGTGCCGCTCATCACCGCGACCGTGGCCATGGACGGCAGCCTGGTCCGGGCCGCGATGGGGCTCCGTCCGCGCGGCCTCGTCATCGCCGCGACCGGGAGTGGCAACACCGACGCGGACATCCTGGCCGCCGCCCAGGAGGCGATGGCGGCCGGCATCCCGGTCGCGCTCGCCTCGCGATGCGTCTCGGGCCGGGTCTCGCCGGGGTACGGCTTCCCGGGCGGCGGTGCCCGGTGGATCGCGGCGGGTGCCATGCCGGCGGGGTGGCTGGGTGGCCCCAAGGCGCGCATCGCGCTCGCGCTGGGTCTCGGCGCCGGGCTCGACGACGCGGGCCTCAGGCTCCTGCTCGCGGGCTGAGCCGCCCGTGACCGGCTTGCTCATCATCGGCCCGGTCGCGACGCTGGCCGGTGCCGCTGGCTTCGGCTGGACCGATGCCATCGGCATCACCGACGGGATCATCGCGGGTGTCGGCGTCCAGGATGCGCAGGCGGCGGTGGGTCCGGCGGCCGAGCGTTGGCAGCTGCCACCGGGGACCTGCGTCGTCCCCGGCATCACCGACGCGCATCTCCACCTGGGCATGGCCGCGATGGCCGCGCTCGGCGTCCGCCTGGGAGGTTCGGCCGACCGCGCGGGGGTCTATGCGGCCATCGCGGCGGTCCACGCGAGCCGGCTCGCGGCCGGGGACCACGACGGCTGGCTCCTGGGTGACGGCTGGTCGCTCGACCAGCTCGGTGGCTGGCCGACCGCGACCGAGCTGGAGATGCTCGCACCCGGGCGACCGGTGGCCCTCTGGAGCCATGACCATCACGCGCGCTGGGCGAGCGCATCGGCGCTGGCTCGGGCGGGCATCGGCCCCGTCGGGCACGACGGACCCTCGAGCGGGCTGGTCCGACGGGATGCCTCGGGCGCGCCGACGGGCGTCCTGCACGAGACGGCCGCGACGCTGCTCGATCAGGTCATCCCGCCACCGTCCCCGGATGCCCGAAAGGCCGCCATCGAGGCCTACGCGCAGGGGCTGCTGGCCCTGGGCGTCACGGGTGTCCACGATCCGGGTGACCTTGCGGTATCCGCGGCGCTCGATGGGCCAGACACGTACCGCGCGATGGCGGCATCGCAGCGTCTCCCCATCCGGGTGGCCGCGTCCGTGCGCGAGGTCCAGCTGGAGGCCGCCATCGCCGCCGGGATGCGCACCGGCCGGCATGTCGGGGGCTCCAGCGATGGCTGGCTCAAGCTGTTCGCGGATGGCGCCCTTGGGTCCCGGAGCGCAGCGTTGCTCGCCCCGTACGAGCCGGGGGACCCGGGTGGCGCGCCCGTTGGCGGCCCGGCCGGGTTGGTCACGCATGACCCGGACCGCATGCGCAAGGTCGCGGCGCGGGCGGCGAGCCATGGCATCGCGGTCCAGGTCCACGGCATCGGCGACGCGGCCGTGCGCGCGGCGCTCGACGTGCTGGAGGCGATCCCGCGGGTCGCCGGCGCGCACCATCGCGTCGAGCATGCGCAGCTCATCGACCCGGCGGACGTGCCCCGCTTCGGACGAGCCGGCATCGCGGCCTCCGTCCAGCCGTGTCATCTCTGCTCCGATGCGCCGGCGGTACGGGCGGCCTGGGGCGAGCGCTCGCGGCACGCGTTCCCGCTCGCGGCGCTCGAGCGTGCCGGCGCGCTCATCCCCTTCGGTACCGACGCGCCGGTCGAGTCGCCGGACCCATGGCGCAATCTCGCTGCCGCCGTGAGCCGCAGCGATCCGGGATGGCCGGCGGACCGCGCGGCGCTCCATGCCGAGCAGGCCATCGATGTGGCGCGCGCGCTCCGCGCCGCCTGCGTCGATCCGGCGCTCACCCTGGGGGAACCGCGTCTCGGGCGGCTGCTCGCCGGCTCCCCGGCCGACCTGCTCGTCGTGCCGGCGGACGGGCTCCGGGAACCGGGCGGACGCGGGGCGGCACTCGCTGCCACCAGGCCCCTGGCGACCCTCGTCGCGGGCGGCATCGTGTACCGGACGAACGCCTTCGACCCCTGACCGCGGCCGAGGCATCAGGCAGAGGCGTCAGGCGGAGGCGTCAGGTGGGCCCGCCCTCGTCGTCCACCGCCCAGCGGAGGCTGCGCTCGACCGCGCGTCGCCAGCCAGCGACCAGTCGATCACGGGTCGATCGATCCATGGCGGGCTCGAAACGTCGCTCCAGCGACCAGGTCGCGGCGATGGCATCGAGGTCCGGCCAGACACCGGTCGCCAGCCCGGCGAGGAACGCGGCCCCTGCGGCGGTCGTCTCCGTGACCACCGGCCGCTCGACCGGGACCCCCAGGAGGTCCGCCTGGAACTGGAGCAGGCTGTCGTTGCGCGCCGCGCCGCCGTCCACCCGCAGCACGCCGGTCGCGCCGCCCTGCTCCGAGGCCATGTCGTCGAGCACGTCACGGACCTGGTAGGCGATGGAGTCGATGGTCGCCCGTGCGATGTCCGCGAGCCCGGTGCCGCGGGTGATGCCGATGAGCAGGCCCCGGGCGGTGGGATTCCAGAAGGGGGCGCCCAGACCCGTGAATGCGGGCACCAGGTACAGCCCGCCTCCTCGCTCGGCGTCCGCGGCGAGTGCCTCCACGTCCGACGCGGCGTGGATGGCCCGCAAGCCGTCGCGGAGCCACTGGATGGCGGCGCCGGCCACGAACACGGAGCCCTCGAGCGCATAGCTCACCGGGCCGTTGTCCGCGAGGCGCCACAGGACCGTCGTCAGCGAGCCGTGCTCCGATACCACCGGCGTCGTCCCGATGTTGCGCAGCAGGAATGCGCCAGTGCCGTACGTGTTCTTGGCACTGCCGGGTGTGAAGCAGGCCTGGCCAAAGGTGGCTGCCTGCTGGTCACCCGCGATGCCCGCGACCGGGATGCTGCCGCCCAGCCACGCCGGGTCGGTCTCGGCCACCACGCCGCTGGAGCTGACGACGCGGGGCAGCATCGTCATCGGCACCTCCATGACCTCACACAGCCACGGATCCCAGGCGAGCCGCCGGATGTCGAACAGCAGGGTCCGGCTGGCGTTGCTGACATCGGTGGCGTGCACCCGGCCGCCCGTGAGCCGCCACAGCAACCACGAATCGACCGTCCCGAACGCGAGCTCGCCAGCCTCGGCGCGCGCCCGAAGCCCGGGGTTCGAATCGAGGATATGGGCGATCTTGGGCCCCGAGAAGTAGGCATCGAGCGGCAGGCCCGTGAGCTGACGGACGCGGGGACCGTGGCCCGCCGTCCGGATCGCCGCACAGCGTGCCGCGGTGATTCGGCTCTGCCAGACGATCGCGGGCGCCACCGGTCGGCTGGTGGCCCGGTCCCAGACGATGGTCGTCTCGCGCTGGTTCGTGATGCCGATGGCTGCGATGTCTGCCGGGGGGACACCAGTCGTCGCGAGCACCTCCCGCGCGACCGCCAGCTGCGTCTCCCAGATCTCCTCGGCATCGTGCTCGACATGACCGGGGAAGGGGAGCCCTGGGTGATCTCCCGCTGAGCTGTGGCCACGGGTCGCCCGCTGCGATCGAACAGGATGGCGCGCGACGATGTGGTGCCCTGGTCGAGCGCCAGGACGTACCGCGGGACCGGGCTCACGCCACCGCGACGGCGCCGGCCGCCCGCAGCTGCTCGGCGGCGTCCTCGGGGGTGATGTCCCGTTGCGGCTCCGCCAGCAGCTCGTAGCCGACCATGAACTTGCGCACGTTCTGACGCAGGAGCGGCGGCAGGATGTGCCCGTGGAGCTGCCAGTGGTCGGTCGTCTCCGGCCCGAAGGGCGCCTGGTGCCAGCCCATCGAGTACGGGAAGGGACGCTGGAAGAGCGCGTCGTAGCGCCGGAGGGTCTGGCTCAGGACCAGGGCCAGGGAATCGCGCCGACGAGGATCCAGGTCCGCGAGTCGTGATGCGGGCGCCAGGGGCAGGATGAGCGTCTCGAACGGCCAGGCCGCCCAGTAGGGCACGACCACCAGCCAGTCCTCGTGCTGCTCCACGACGCGCGGGCCGTCACGTTCCTGGTCCGCGTAGGCGAGCAGCAGCCGCTGGGCGTGCCCGCCGCGATACGCACGCTGTGTGGCGTCCTCCCGGGCGGCGTCGGTGGGCAGCGCCGAGCCCGCCCAGATCTGGCCATGCGGATGCGGGCTCGAGGCGCCCATCTCCGCTCCCCGATTCTCGAACACCTGGACCCAGCGGTATCGCTCGCCCAGCTCCGTCGTCTGGTCGACCCACATGTCGACCACGGTCCGGATGTCGGGCACGGGCATGCTCGCCATGCCCAGGTCATGGCGAGGCGAGAAGCAGACGACCCGGCTCGTGCCCCGCTCGCCTTCCGCGACCAGCAGGCCGTCGACCACGCGGTCCGTGGGGCTGTCCGGCTGGAGCGCCGCGAAGTCATTGGTGAACACGAACGTGCCGGGATAGTCCGGGTTGCGTTCACCGTTGGCGCGAACGTTGCCGGGGCAGAGGTAGCACCGGGGGTCGTAGCGCGGCGGCTCGACCCGGGCGGTGGTCTCGCGACTGCCGTTCCATGGGCGCCGGGTCCGCCCGACCGACACCAGCACCCAGCGGTCGAGCAGCGGGTCGTAGCGCCGATGCGGGTGGGCTCGAGCTCCGGACGCGTCCTCCAGGTCATCGCTCGCGGTCACGGGGCGTCCTCCACGACGGTCTCCCCGCGCCATGCGACGAGCGTGCCGCCCCTGTGTGGCTCGCCCGCGATGACCAGCTCCTGCACCTGCTCGCCGAGGATCGCCCGCGCCTCCTCCGACAGGCCAGCGTCCGAGATGAGCAGGTCCGCCTGTGACAGACGCGCGATGGTGCTGACGCCGATGACCCCCCACTTGGTATGGTCGGCGACGACCACCAGTCGACGCGCCGCCTCGACGAGCGCCCGGTCGGTCTCCGCCTCCAGCATGTTGGGTGTCGTGAAGCCCGCGCGTGGGTCCATGCCATGGACGCCCATGAGCACCATGTCGACGTTGACCGTCCGGAGCGCCGCGACCGCGAACGGACCCGTGAGCGCGTCGGATGGCGTGCGGACACCCCCGGTGAGGATGACGGTCTGGTCCGAGCGGCCGCCGTGATAGAGCACGTCTGCGACAGGCACGGAGTTGGTGACGACCGTCAGGCGAGGCACGTCGAGCAGCCGGCGTGCCACCGCGTACGTCGTCGTGCCGGCGGAGATGGCGATCGCCTGGCCGGGGCTGACCAACGCCGCCGCCTCATCCGCGATGTGCTCCTTGGCGTCCTGCTGGAGCACCGCCTTGGCGCTGAAGCCCGGCTCGAACGAGGCGCTCGCGGGCACCGTCGTCGCCCCACCGTGCACCTTTTCCAGGAGACCCTGCTCGTGGAGCAGCTCCAGGTCACGCCGGATGGTCATGTCCGAGACAGCCAACTCCCGGACCAAGTCTGCGACGCGTACACCGCCGTCAGCGCGGACACGGTCCAGGATGTAGGCATGGCGCTGTCGGGCGAGCACCGGGCGCGACTCCTCCGGAGGTCGATAGAATCGGGACACGGGCCGCCGGATCGCGGCCCGTGTCAGTTTCGCGCACATATCGACATAAGTCAACGCGCAACCGTACCGAGGGCGCACCGAACGCGTTGCGCCAACTTGACAGGACGGTTGCGGCGTGGCACGATCCGTCGGAACCTGTGGGTTTCTGTTTGGAGGCCGGCGGACCCTTCCGCGGGTCGAACAGCGAATGGAGGAGGCACCAATGGTCACTCCCGTGAAGCCGGCAACATTCCGGCACGGGTTCGGCAGGCTCGCGTTCGTATCGGGCCTTGCGGCGATCGCACTCGCGGGTGTCGTGCCCGCAGCAGCACAGTCACCGGCCTCGATGGGTGCCGTCACCATCGGATCCAACTACTCCGACGCGGTCCCCAAGCAGGCCTTCCAGGACATGGTGGACTATTGCGCGGCGCAGACGGGGACGACCGTCACCGTCAACACCACCGAGCACGCCAAGTTCCAGGACAACCTGACCTCATACCTTCAGGGGACCCCGGACGACATCTTCACGTGGTTCGCCGGATACCGGATGCGCTACTTCGCCGATCAGGGCCTGCTGACCCCCATCGACGATGTGTGGGCCAAGATCGAGCGACAACTACACCGACGCCTTCAAGGCGGCCTCCACCGGCAACGATGGCAAGGGCTACTTCATCCCGCTGTACAACTACCCCTGGGTGGTGATGTACCGGCCCAGCGTCTTCACCGAGAAGGGCTACACCGTCCCCGCGACCTGGGACGAGTTCACCACCCTCATGGACAAGATGAAGACGGATGGCCTCATCCCGCTGGCGTTCGGGGACTTTGATGGCTGGCCGGCGATGGGCACGTTCGACATCCTGAACATGCGCATCAACGGCTACCAGTTCCATGTCGACCTGATGGCCGGCAAGGAGAAGTGGACCGATCCCAAGGTCAAGGCCGTGTTCGAGGCCTGGAAGAAGCTCCTGCCGTACTACTCCGACGGCGGAGTGGGCCAGAAGTGGCAGGATGCTTCGACGCAGCTCGTCCAGGGCAAGGCCGGGATGTACTTCCTGGGCACGTTCGCAAGCCAGACGTTCCAGGGCACGGATGCCGAGGGTGACCTCGCGTTCTTCCCCTTCCCGACCATGGGCACGGCATTCGACGCCGAGCTGGGCATCGACGCCCCGATCGACGGCCTGTCCCTGTCCAAGGCACCCAAGAACCTCGAAGGCGCCAAGGCGCTGATGGAGTGCTTCAGCACGGGTGCCGCACAGCAGAAGTACCTCGCGGCAGACCCGAGCAACGTGGCGGCTGCCAAGGACGTCGACACCAGCAAGTACACCGACTTCCAGAAGGCCGCCGCGGCGGTGATCGGCTCAGCGGGAGCCATCGCCCAGTTCCTCGACCGCGATACCATCCCGGCCTTCGCTGGGTCGACGGGCATGCAGCCGCAGCTGCAGAGCTTCATCGGCAACCCGGACCAGGATCTTCGACGCCTATCTTCAGGGCATCCAGGACCTCTGGGACGGGATCGCCGCGGAGCAGTGACGCCAGACCAGGCACTTCCCCTCTGACATAGACTCGGTCCCGTGACCCAACGGTCCGTCAAGCCGAGCATCTCCGCCCCGCCGGCCATCGCCGGCGGGGCGGCCGTGGTCCCGGATGTCGGCGTCTCCGTGCGCAGGCGAGGGCGCTACAGCCCCAGGAGCCGCCGGGACAAGCTCATCCTGATCCTCATGGTCGCCGTCCCGACCTTCTTCGTGGTCACCTTCATCGTGGTGCCCACCATATTGTCGATCATCCTCTCCTTCTCGACCTGGAACGGTATCGGCGGTCTCGACCGCATCCGCTGGGTCGGGTTCGAGAACTACCAGAAGCTCATCAACTACAAGCAGTTCTGGGCGGCTCTCCAGCACAACATCATCTGGCTCGCCTGGTTCCTGCTGGTCGCCACGCCGCTGGGCATCTTCTTCGCGGTCATCCTGGACAGGGAGATTCGCGGCAGCCGCTTCTACCAGAGCGCGCTGTACCTCCCGGTCGTGCTGTCCCTTGCCATCGTCGGCTTCATCTGGCAGCTCCAGTACGCGCCGACACAGGGACTCATCAATGGCGTCCTTGGCACCAACACGCAAGGACACGTCATCGATTGGCTCGGCAACCAGAGCCTGAACCTGTGGGCAGTCCTGGTCGCAGCAAGCTGGCGCCAGGTCGGCTACGTGATGATCTTGTACTTGGCTGGGCTGAAAGCCTTCGACCCCAGCCTCCGCGAGGCTGCCCAGATCGACGGTGCGAACGAACGGCAGCTGTTCTTCCGGGTGGTATTCCCAGTCCTCAAGCCGATCAATATCGTGGTGCTGGTCATCACCATCATCGAGTCGATCCGCGCATTCGACCTGGTGTTCATCCTGAATCGCGGTATCAACGGCCTCGAGCTCCTCTCGGTGCTGGTCACGAACATCGCGCTCGGCGAGTCCAGCCGGGTCGGGTTCGGCTCGGCCATCGCGGTGGTGCTGCTGCTCATCTGCGTCGGCCCGATCATCATCTACCTCAGTCGCGCGATGCGCGAGGAGAACGCATGACCACCGCGCGCCACGCGGCGACCGGGGCCGCTCCCGCCGTCCCAGCCACCCGCAAGCGGGGATTCGATCGACGGCGCGCAGTGCTCCATGTCTTCCTCATCACCATCAGCATCGTCTGGCTGTTCCCGCTCCTGTGGGCCGTCTATACATCGCTCCGGCCCCTTGGTGACACGACGCAGAACGGATACTTCTCACTGCCGTCGTCGCTGAGCTTCGACAACTACGTCAACGCGTGGAACAACGCCGAGCTCGCCCGCTACTTCCTGAACACCCTTGTCATCGTGGTCCCGGCCGTCATCATCGTGCTGTTCCTGGCGTCGATGATGGCCTTCGCATGCACCCGCTATAGCTGGCGCTTCAACCTGGGCATGCTGATGCTGTTCATCGCCCTCAACCTGATGCCACCCCAGATCATCATCCAGCCACTGTTCCGGATGTACCTCAACCTGCCACTGCCGAGCCCGCTCAGTGACAACGGCCTGTTCTACGATCAGTACCTGGGCATCACCGTCATCCACATCGCGTTCCAGCTGGGCTTCTGCACGTTCGTGCTCAGCAACTACATGAAGACCTTGCCCAAGGAGCTGAACGAGGCCGCCCTCGTGGATGGCGCATCGGTCTGGACCACGTTCTCTCGGGTCGATCATGCCCCTCACCAAGCCAGCGCTCGCAGCCTTGGCCACCCTCGAGGTCACGTTCATCTACAACGACTTCTTCTGGGCCCTGATGCTGATGAAGACTGGGAGCAAGCTCCCCATCACCACCGCCCTGAACAACCTCAAAGGGCAATTCTTCGTCGACAACAACCTCGTCGCAGCAGGCGCCATACTGGTCGCCCTGCCGACGTTGATCGTCTACTTCGTCCTCCAGAAGCAGTTCATCAGCGGCCTGACGCTCGGTTCCACCAAGGGCTGACGTCGTCAGGCGGCCAGCTCGCCGGCGCCGGCCACCGCGCGGACCTGCCACAGACGCGGGACGCGGCCCGTGCGCGCGGGATACTCCCGATCGATGCGCTTCCGGAGGAGGTCCACCGCGTCGGGGCGCGCGAGGGCGACGATGCAGCCTCCGAAGCCCGCACCGGTCATGCGTGCGGCCACGATCCCTGGCGTAGCGTCGGCGATCTCGACGAGCAGGTCCAGCTCCGGACAGCTGACCTCGAACAGGTCGCGCAGCGAGGCATGGCTCGCCGCGAACAGGGCACCCACCGCCGCCTCGTCACCTGCAGCAAGGGCGGCGACCGTGGCCAGCACCCGATCGTTCTCCTCGATGATGTGGCGGGCCCGTCGTTCGGCGATCGCATCCATGTCCGGTTCCGCCCGACGGAGCATGGCCAGGTCGACATCGCGCAGCGCGCGGACATCGGGCTCCTGGCGCCGCACGGCCGCGACCGCGCGCTCGCAGTCCGCGCGCCGCTCGTTATAGGCGGAGGTCACGAGCGCCCGGGGTACCCCCGAGTGGATGACGCAGATGACGACATCGCCCGGGAGGGACACGGGCCGGTGCTCGAGCGACCGGCAGTCGAGCATCACGGCGGATCCGACGACACCGCACGCCGAGGCGAACTGGTCCATGAGGCCGCACATCATGCCCACGTACTCGTTCTCGGCACGTTGCGCGATGCGTGCCATCGCAAGGGCAGTGGTCGCGGGACCGCCCGCTGGTGACATCGCCCACGCGGAGGCGAGCTCCAGGGCGGCGGATGAGGAGAGTCCGGCGCCCTCGGGCAGGGTGCTGACCAGGAGGCCCCGGAACCCGCTTACCGGCAGGCCCGCCCGTGCCATCTCGCGCGCGGTGCCGGCGAGATAGTCGGTCCAGTGGCCCTGCCGGGGTCCCACGTCCACCACGGCCACGCTATCCGTGACGCCGGTCGCGTCCAGGGTCACGGTGGCCCGACCATCCGACGTTGGCACCAGCGCGATGGCGATCTCCAGGTCGATGGCGGCGGGCAGGACATAGCCGTCGTTGTAGTCGGTGTGCTCACCGATGAGGTTCACGCGGCCTGGGGCACGGACGACCCGAAGGGCCTGGGGATCCAATGGCGGTCCGGGCAGGGCCGTCAAGCGCGCTGCCAGGGCCGCCCGATCGATGCCCGGGAGCGTCTCGCTGCTCATCGGACCATCGTAGCGGACGATCCCCCGGCCATCGGCTAGAGTCCCGGCTGGAGCGTGCCGGGAGGTGGGCGGCGTCGGCTCCGCGGATGGAGGTGCGGCGTGAAGCCCGCAGGACGTGTGCGCGCGAGCGCGGGGCTGGCGGTCGCCCTGTCGATGACCCTGGCTCTCGGTTCCGCGCCGGTCAGTGCTGCCACCCGGTCGGTATCGGGCACAAGCGCGAGCAGAGCGGCAGCGGCAGACGCACCCGGCCCATGTCCGGCCACCCTGGCCGCTACCGACATCGATGCCGGGATGGTCGGCACCGGCTGGACGGTCATCACCGGTGACACCCCGCGCCCGTTCCGGGTGAGGGTCCTGGGGACCCTCCAGGACGGCATCGCGCCCGGTCGCGACCTCATCATCATCAAGGTCAGCGACCTGCCCGGGCAGCATGTCATCAGCCATGGCGATGGTATCTGGGCGGGCATGTCCGGCTCGCCGGTCTATCTCGGCGGCAAGCTGGCCGGCGCGGTGTCCTATGGCTTCTCCACGGGGCCGTCGCGCATCGGTGGCATGACCCCGGCCCGCCAGATGGAGCGCATCACGACGTACTCCGCCACGTCCAGCGACCGTCGCTCCGTGGCCCTGTCGGCGCCCCTCAAGCGTGCCGTGGCGAAGGAGGCGGGCGTCAGCACCGCGAGCGTGCCGTCGCTGCGTCCGCTGGCGGTCCCGTTCATCATCTCCGCTCCTAGGGGCCCGATCCGCAACCAGCTGGCATCCCAGCTCCGTCGGGCGTTCGGGAGCATCAAGGTGCTCGCCGGATCTGCGACCACCGGATCCGCGAGCTCGGACCTGGCCTCACCGCCGGTCGCGGGCGGCAACCTGGCGGGTGTCATCGCGAGCGGCGACGTCACCGTCGCGGCCGTGGGCACGACCACGTCCGTCTGCGGCACCACCGTGCTCGGCTTCGGCCACCCGATGACCGGCGATGGCCGGGTGTCGTTCGGTGCCGCGCGCGCGAGTGCCATCACCATCGTCGACGACCCGGCCGGGACCCCCTTCAAGATGGCCAACATCGGGCGCCTCTTCGGGGTCCTCGACCAGGACCGGATCGCGGGCATCCGTGCCACCGTAGGCCGCGCTCCGCGGGACATCGCCATCACGGCGCGCGTCCGCTCGACGGACACCGGTGTCATCCGGACTGGCCACACCTCGGTGACGACGTCCTCCTGGCTGCCCATCGTGGCGGCGAACCACCTGCTGGTCGACATCTTCACGACGACCGACAACCAGGGTGCCGGGACCGCGGTGCTGTCCTGGACCATCCGGGGCACTCGGCCGAACGGCCAGCATTGGTCGCTCGTCCGCTCCGACCGCGTGGCATCGACCGATGTCGTCGGTCTCGATGCCGGGCAGCTGCTGCTGGACCAGTTGTCCACCATCGACGAGGCGTCCCTGGAGAAGGTCAAGTTCGACAGCGTCACCATCTCGGCCACGGTCAGCCCGGTGGTCAAGGTGTTCGTCATCCAGGGCGTCCAGGTGTCGCGCAACGGCGGGCCCTGGAAGCGGCGGGACTCGATCGTGGCACGACCGGGCGACTCGCTCCGGTTCCTGGTGAAGATACGCGTGCTGCACGGTGGTACCGCCACGAAGGTCATCGCACTGACGGTGCCCGCGGACGCCTCCGGCGCCGGCACCCTGACCGTCGGTACGGACCCCTTCGGCTCCGGGTCCGCATGCAGCTTCGACCCCACGGCGTGTCCATCCTCGTTCCCGGCGATCATCAAGGCGCTCCGGGATGCGCCCCGGAATGACGACCTGCAGGTGTCGCTGGACCTGACGGACCTCGATGGCAAGGATGTCGTGACCAGCCGAACGACGCGACTCGACAAGGTGGTCGAGGGCAGCATCCAACTGCCCATCGAGATCCAGTGACCCGCCCTTCGGGCACGAGGCTGGCCCCACGGAGGACGGCTAGCCCCTGCAGCTCTACTCCGGGCGGATGATCAGCTCCCAGCTGCTCGACCATGTCGCTTCGCTCGATGGTCAGGCTCGTCCCATGCAGCACCAGGGTGTGGAAGGCCGTCTTGAGGCGTGCCTGCTGGCCCGACTCGACGTTGGTCACGAGGGTGTACGTCTCCCCGCCTTCGTCCACCCCCCATGCCATCCAGGGCCACGAGATGGCCGGCAGGCCGGCATGATGGGCGAGGGTCGTGCGCTTCCCGGTGCGCAGGTCCTCCTGCCGGACGACGGCGGTCCGGAGCGGGTCGTCGCCGGTGAGCGGCCCGATCGCCTGCCCCGACAGATGTCGTAGACGGCGCGTCACGCCACGCGGATGCCGAGATGACGTGCCAGGAGCGGTGCCAGCTCGATCAGCTGCGACTCGTCCACCGTCACGCCCCGCAGCCCATCGATACCGTTGATGATCCCGAACTCGGATGTCCGCAGGTCGACGTCCTCGAATCGGGCCTCGCCCACGTCGAGGGTGCCGACCCGACATCGCCGGAGCGACACCCGGCTGCCCACCCAGCCGCCGAGGTCCAGGTTGGTGATCGCGCAGTCCTCGATGAGCACGTCCGTCCAGCGCGACTGGCGGGCGTTCAGGTAGTCGATCTTGCCGTCGCGGAGGTGGACGGACGTGAGGTCCGAGTCGTACAGCTCGGCGGAGCCCCACCGGGGACGCTGCACCAGCACCCGGCGCCAGGTCGAGTGGGCGGCCAGCAGCGTGGCCGCGAACGAGTCCACCAGCCGGCAGTCGATGAGCTCCGCGCCGTGGAGCAGCGTGTCGGTCCAGGTCTGGCCCATGAGGACGCACCCGTGGAAGGCGATGCCGGCCAGGTCGCGCGCCGTCAGGTCCGCCCTGGGGTACGACTCGCCGTCGCGTTCGTCATCGGCACGCAGCCCCATCGGATCGGCTCCTGCCAGTTCGCCCGGCCGCATGGGATGGAGCCGGGGTGCCCGGGTCGCGACCGGTTCAGCCATCCGACGGGCCGCCCCCGAGACGCGCCCGGACCGAGCGCGCGACCCGGGTGACGCCCAGGCACAGCGCGACGAGGGCGACCGTGAGGACCAGCACGACCGCGAGCGAGCCGAAGCGTCCGAAGGGGAGGCCGAGCCGGCCGAGCGCCTCGACACCGAAGGCGTTCCAGGGGTACGTCGCCACGAGCGACATCCCGACCGCCAGGAGCGCGATCGACCACGTGAGCCACTCCTCGACCTGTGCGAGCGCGGGCATGTCGTTCTCGACCTCGCACCAGTCGACGCCATTCCACGCGTTCAGGGTGCTCCTCATGGGATGGGGGTGGCCGCTTCCTTGCGGTTCATCCTCCACCTCCTGCCGAGGCACTCGCTCGGGCGGTGTCGTTCTATCGCACCCATGGCCTGGCAGCCAAGGGCCGAACGGCACGTCCGGACCATCGCCTCGGTGGCCGGGTTGCCTCTCGGCTCGGCGCCCACCAGATGGACCTCATCCTTGCGTCACCAACAGGGCTCGTCGATGCCGTCGTAGGCGGATCCTGAGAAGTCACAACCATGCTCATGCCCATGCCCATCCGACACCGCATTGGCACGAAGGATCCTCAACATCCTGTCCAACGGACAGGTCCGTGGACAGGTCCACGAGAAGTCACACCGAGGCCAGCCGGACCCGTAGGTTGACCCGCGGCGCCGATCGAGTACCATGCCTGGATGGCGTCCGACCCAGTCGAGACCGACCCCGCGCTCTATCGAGTGGTCCTTGAGAACGACCGGGTGCGGGTCCTGGAGTATCGCGATCGACCAGGCGATCGGACGAACCCACACGAGCACAGCGACAGCGTCATGATCACGCTGAGTGGCTTCGACCGGCGACTGCACCAGGGCGACCGGATCCTGGACGTGTCCCTCGAGGCTGGCGTTGCGCGCTGGAACCCCGCCCAGCGACATGCAGGCGAGAACATCGGGACGACCGAGACCCATGTGCTGTTCGTGGAGCTCAAGGACCCCGCCACGTCCGCGCCGACGGCTGAGGCCCTGGGCCCCTTGGAGCCCTGACCGGCCAATTGCCGCCCCCATCGCGACGAGTTGCCAAGGCCTGAACTTCCACCCGGCCGACACCCGCATGGGCTACGGCTACACGAGCGAGTTGATGCTCTTCCGGGACGACACCACGGGCGGCTCGGGCTTCTTCGTGTGTGATCCGGGCCTGCCCGACCGCGCGGTCGTGACCAGGGTGCAGTTCACCCTCCGGGACCCCGACCCCCACGCCGACATCCGTTTCTGCGGGCTCTACCGTGGCGGCTTGACGCCCGACAACGCCGGCACCGTCCAGGAGTTGGCCTCGGTCACCCACACCGGGCTCAGCGACACCCCAGGGACCGTGCGCAAGACGGACTCGAGCATCAAGCACGCCACGGTCGACACCACCAGTTGGGGCTACGAGCTCCAGTGCCAGATCGACGAGGGCGAGCCGGCGGCCGAACCCGACACGGCCGGCATCTTCGGTGCCGACGTCATCTACACGATCAGCGCACCAACGGCTGACCGGGAGAAGCCCGGCACCCTGGGGCACCGTGTCCAGACCCATCGAGCTGATTGAGGTAGGGCGGGTCGCCGGCGTTTCGCCCCTGGTGGTGCGACTTGCCTCGCCCTCCCGGCACCATCCCGGTCTCTGCCGGGTCCCCGAGCTCGGGGGTGGAGTCGGTAGGCGAGATGGCGTTCGGGCTGACGTTGAGGGCCCGCATCGCCCGCGTGAACGACGCGAGCTCGTCGCCGAGCTCTCCCTGCGTGACCAGCTCATACGCTTCTGCTACGATTTCGGCTCCGACAGCCTGCATGCGGTTGAAGTCGCAACTGGCTCATACCATGCGCTGTCTGTCGGTGTAGTCGAGTCTCGGATCACGTATCGGGTGTTCTGAGCACCATTCTCGGGCGGCTAGCTCAGCTGGTTAGAGCACTTGCTTGACATGC
>CAWJKF010000020.1:0-42139 GCA_963843335.1 uncultured Chloroflexia bacterium | reverse complement strand
GCCTGGATCGCGACGCGCGTGTCCGACACCTGGATGAACGACCCGGCCCTGCCCATCAATGCGGCGCTCTTCGCGCGTCCGTAGGGAAGCGCTTGGGGTCCTCCCCGGCAAATCTCCGCCCTCGACTCGCCCGTTTCGCCCTCCTGCTGCGTCTATGGTGGTACAGGCGGTCAGATGCCCGCCATCGAGGTGGCCCATGACGGTGGACGCGCTGCGCCAGGGGTCCGTGGAGGTGCTCGACGTGCTGCTCGCCGAGTACGGCCAGGAGCTGCAGCGCGTCGCCTACCTCATCCTGCGTGACGGTGCGGCGGCCGAGGACGTCGTGGCGGACACCCTGGTCACGGCCCTCGAACGCGGCGCCACGCTCCGTGACGGGGCCGCGCTCCGGCGCTGGCTGCTGCGCATCGCCACGAACCATGCCCTCACGCATCGCCGGCGACGGATGCGCGTCGTGGCCCTCGAGATCGTCCCCGACCTTCCCGACGAGCGGGAGCGCGTGGGTGCCGACGACCGGGCCGCGCTCTGGCAGGGGGTCACCGAGCTGCCCGTGCGGATGCGCGCCGCCATCGTCCTGCGCTACTACGCCGACCTGCCGGTCGACGACGTCGCGGCGGCCCTGGGCGTGAGCCCCAACACGGTCAAGGCGCAGCTCCAGACGGGACTCGACCGACTGCGTCGACGGCTCGCTGACGGGGCCGCCGGCCGCGGAGGTGCGTCATGCGTGATCGCAGCGACGCCTTCCTCGAGGCGCTCCTCGCCGACACCCTCGCCGAGCAGGCCGGCCGGGTCACGGCCACCGTTACCGCCGAGCGGGTCCGCGAGCGTCTCGAGGAGCGACGACTCGCACGTCGACGGGTACGCACACGCCGGCCGCTGCTGCTGCTCGGTCTGGCCGCGTTGCTGCTGCTGCCCCTCGCGGCCCTCGTCGTCGGTCGACATCCAAGCCCGGTGCCGCCCGTCGCCGCCGGCTATGAGGCGCTCTTCCGGCGCTCGGAGGGCGCCACGTGGTCGGTAGTGGCCGTGCGCGGGGACGGCCAGGAACGTCGCATCGCATCGGTCCCCATCCCTGACCCGGGCGACGAGCGACGGCGTCCGATGATGGCCGTGTCCGACGACGGTTGGCTGGCGACCCCGGACCTGACCGGCTGGGAGTTCCGGGACACCCATCGGCCGGAACGGGTCATCGGGCCCCTGGCGCCGTTCCTCGATGCTGAGACGGGCCATGCCTGGATCGGCGATGGTCGGTTCGCCACCTGGAACGAGGCCGGCGAATGTGGCATTCCTCGACCCGGCGGCCGGCACGGTGCGGACGGCCACGGTCCCAGGACCGCTGACCGAAGTCATCGGCTGGACGGCCGACGGCTCGGGGCTGGTGACGCGGGGCGACTGGAGCACGGCGATCTGGGCAGCCGGCGTCCGCCGGTCGGCCGACTGGGCAGCCACCACCATCGACGGGGCAGCGGTCGAGGTCTCGCTCGGGGGTCTCGATCTCGGCTGGCGCGATGGGGACTGGTGGCGCGACGACGGCAGCCGGCTGCAGCTGTGCGACATGAGCATGCGCGCCGAGTGCCCCGGGCTGTCGAACGGCGCCGTCATCGTGGAGTCGCCGGACGGATCCCTGACCACCTGGTACCAGGATGAGCTGGCACCCGCCGACGTCATCGACGCGGCCTTCGGCGGCACGGGCATGTGGCTCCTGGCCGACGATCGAACGGACGGTCGGCGCCTGGCCCTGGCACACGTCGCACAGCCCGGCCAGGCCGCGGTGGTGACATCGGAGCTGACGCCACCCGAGTCCGGGGGCGGCAGCGTCGATGGCGTGGCACCGGACGATTCACTGGTGGTCGTCTACGCGAAGACGCCGAGCCTCGTCGACGGTCGCACCGGGCAGGTCTGGCCCCAGGATGGCGAGTTCCTCGGGTTCGTGCCATCGGGGTCGGCCGACACATGGGACGGCGAACCCTTCCGGTCACCGCCCGCTGCGTCGGTGAGCCCGAGCGACTCCACGTCATCCTCCCCGGTTCCCGCCTACCCGCCGCCGCCGCCCATCGAGGAACTGATCAGCAACCAGCTGATGCCCGGGGACCGGGAGCTCTGGCGGGAGGAACATGCCGCGGTCGACGCCCCGAAGAGTTCGCCATCCACGGTCGCGAATCGGACCCATCGCTCTCGACGTGGGCATCGGCATGCTGCTCGTGTGCAGCGGCCCGTCTGACGTGCTCGTGACCATGGAGCGGCCCGGCGCCTCGGCAGGCGACGGCGGACCCATGACCCCGCTCCTGTCCCGATGCCTCGACAGCACGCAGGTCGCGGGCGGCTACGTCGCGAGCGCCCGGATCGGTGGCCCGGTCACGTTCTCGGTGACTGCGGCGCCTGATACCGCCTGGCAGCTCGTCATCTACGACCCGGCACCCGGCGAGTGAGTCGCCGATGAGCTGACGCCGCCCGCTCCATGACGACGTCAGTCACCCAGCCGAGCCAGCCGCATGGCCGGACGTTCGAAGGAGATCGCCCATGCACGCGAAGCGCGCCATCCGCACCTGCCTGCTTACCTCCGCCGTCCTCATCGGAGCCACCACGGCGACGGTCGCCCAGTCACCCAGTCCGGCCAGCCCCAGCGCACGACCATCCGCACCTTCCAGCGGCAGCCCGGCGGCCGATACCGTCATCAGCAACAGGGTCATCGGTACTGGCACGTACCCCGGGTACACCCTCGAGGTGCCCGAGGGGTGGTCGACAGAAGGCAAGTTCACCCTCAGGCCACAGGGTGGTCCGCTCGGCATCAGCGTCTGGGATGTCGGGGAGGTACCCGGGGACCCGTGCCACTGGCAGGCATCGAGCCGGCACCCGGGACCCACCGTCGACGACCTCGTCGCGGCGCTCCGGGCCCAGGCGTCCCGGGAGGCCACGGAGCCCGTGGACGTCACGCTCGCCGGCTACCCTGGCCGATACCTCGAGTGGTCGGTACCCACCGATCTCGTCGTGACCGGCGATGCCGACTTCCAGGGCTGCGATGCGATGGAAGAGCACTTCGACTTCGTCAGCTGGTTCGGCAACGGCGAGGGCGAGCGGTACCAGCAGCTCGCCGGCCAGGTCGACCGACTGTGGGTCCTCGACGTCGACGGGCAGCGACTCCTCGTCGACGCGACGCACCCCGCAGACGCCACCCCAGCCGTTCTCGCGGAGCAGGACGCGATCGTGCAGTCCCTCCGGTTCCAGCAGCCCTGACCAGGCGGCCGAGGACGGATCCGCGATGCACACACCAGGACGATACGAGGACCACCAGCATGTCGAGTCGGCGCGCTTCCGTCACCGCGAACGCGACCACTCCCACATCCGTGCGCTCCGCGCCCGGCCGCCGCGGGATGGGCTCGTCGCGCGGATGCTCGCGCGTTTCCGGATCGGAGCCTCCACGCGGCGACCGGTCGTGCTCACGCATGACTTCCACGAGCTCCGAGGCGCCGTCTGTCGCCTCGCGAACGGGGACACCGGCCGTATCGCCGTCCATCGGGCCGAAGGAGTGTGGATGGCGATCTGCGAGCCGCAGCGCGATGGTCCGGACCCGCTGGCGGGCTAGGCGCAACCGCCCGACGATGAGCACGACCATTCGGCCCTTGACGATCGGCGTTGACCCGAGAAGAGTCACCCAACGCGGACGGGGCCGGGCTCGATGCCATGACAGGCGGCCCGGCGGGTCCGTGAGAAGGCTGGTGTCCACATGACTCGAGCGCTCGTCGTCCACCATGACATCGACATCGCGGACCAGGAGGCCGACTCGCTTCGGCGGATGGGATACGAGGTCGAGCAGTGCACCGGGCCCTTGGCTTACTCGTGCCCGGTGATGCGGGGCGAGCAGTGTCTGGCTGTCGAGCGGGCCGACGTGTTGGTGTACGACGTCCTGTCCACCTCCGAGAGCGGTGGCAGTCAGGCCCTGGTCGCCGGCTTGCGCGACCTGTATCCCGATATCCCGGTCGTGCTCACCGCGAGCGGCATCGAGCTCGACTGGGTCGAGACCGAGGGTCCCCATCGCGTGGTGCCGCTCGTCGGGGCACCGACCGCCGTTCGGCTCGACGCGGCCATCCGAGAGGCGCTGGGCGCCCCTGCCGAAGGAGCGTAGGTCAACGGGACCATCCGAAGCGCGACGTTCGTGGCGGCTGGCGGACCTGGGCGCCGACGACCGCTGTCTGGCGTGATGGATCGCGCGCTCGACCATCACGCCGACCTGGGGCCTTCGCGCAATGGGTCTCAGAGGACCTCAGCCGAGTTTCAGCGCGTAGTACGCCGTGCGCGCCGGGTGGTCGGCAGGCAGATGGTGCATGTACGGGAACTGGCCGAGGTCGCGGTTCCAGCGGTAATGGCCGGTCAGGAAGAGCTTGAGGTTCGGCATCCGCTCGAGCGGTTCGAGGTCCAGGTCCTTGACCCGGCCGAACGTGAGGAACTCGATCGACGGATGATCGGCCAGCGGCCAGAGGCTCTCGATGCCCTTCTGGTCGAAGACATCGAGCAGTCGGAGCCGGGGCAGATGTGCCGCCCACTCGACCGTCGTGATGTGGCGCAGACCGTCGATCTCCACGACCTCCAGATGGGACAGCAGCTCGATGCCGTCCAGCGATGCCAGGTGGGGCGCCGCGTCGAGGCTGAGGCGTTCGAGCGTCGGCGCGAGACCCTCCGCACCGGTCAGGCTCGTCAGCCGGCCGCTCAACGCCAGCCACGTCAGGCGCAGCCTGCCGAGCGGGGTGAGGTCGTCGTGGCGGTAGCGCCCGATGGCGAGCGACCCCAGCGACGCATGACCGGCGAACAGGGTGTCGAGGCCGCCGCCGTCCCTCGGACACTCCACGACTTCGAACGACTCGAGCTTCGGGAAGTCCGTGAAGTCGAGCCGACCACCCCAGGTCCCGGTGAACGAGAGGCTGCGCAGGTTCGGCAAGGCGTGGATCGGCGCGACGTCTTGCGGGTCGCTGCTGACCACGAGGAACTCGAGCTGCGACACCTGGCGCAGGAACGACAGGTCCCTCTGGAACGTGACGAGCGACCTGACCCCACGCGCGGTGATCTCGGCGACCAGCTCGTCCGGGTCCGGCTGGCCGAAGGCGACCCAGCGGCCTCCGGCCTCCATCTCGCGCTGGTGCGATCGGGACAGCGGGTTGAGTTCGCCCCGCTGGACCAGCAGGCTCATCGGGGCCCGGTGGGCATGCTGGATGGTGGCCAGTCCAGGTGCACCAGCAGGAAGTCGACGACGACACGGGTCGGCTGGCCCGCCGAGTCGTACCCGACGAACACCGGATATCCGCCGTCCCCGACGCCGCTGCTGGTCAGGACCAGGTTGATCGAACCCTCGATGGCGGACTCCCCGCCGAGGTAGTCGTGGGCGACGAGCGAGTCCCAGGCATCGTCCGGGCTCAGCGATCCGGCGCTTGACGCCGCGGAGGTCTCGAGCAGCGCCGCCCCTTCCGCTGAGGTGAACGTCGTCGTGCCCCCGTCCACGGCGATCGCGCTGGCTGCCTCCCAGCGCACCGTGGCAGCGTCGGATACGACCAGTGAAGCGAGGGCGACGCGATCGAAGTCCTGGCCCGGGTAGCGGGCGAGCGTCAGGCGCACGGGATACACGCCTGGCTGGGCGTGGAGGTCGATGGCATCGATGTCCGCAAGGTACTCGCCCACCACCACCCGACCCGTCGGGAGTCGCACCCCGTCGATGACCAGGTCGTCGGTGAGCGTGTACGAGTCAGGCTCGTCGATGAGTGCGATCCCGGGCGGCAGCGTCCCGTCGACCCGTGGGAAGACCCGGGTCCGGTCGACGTCACCCGGCAGCTCCACCGAGAGGACGCTGCCATCCGCGGCTGCATGGGCCGTGACCGCACGCTCGAAGCTGGTCGTGATCGCCGTGAAGCGGATCCCGTCGCCCTCGAGGGTCAGTCGACCCTCCCGCCACCCGTCGGGCGGCTGAGCGGAGATCCACGCGCGTAGCGTCACGTCATCGAGCAGCCGGTCGTACAGCTGCCCGAGGTTCGGCCCCTGGGCGCCAACCCGAGGGGAGTGGTCGATGACGCTCGACGCAGGCACCTCCACACGGACATCGCGGCCGGTACGACCGGGATCGTCGATCCATGTCGGCCACACGTCGAGGAACTCCGGCCGACCGCGGTCGCGGGCCTCGACAGCCTCGATGCGCACGACGCTGCCGGCGGACCCGACCGCATCGAGCCCAAGGGCGGACGACAGCGGCAGCTCCCAGCGCTCACGGACCGCAGCACCGGGTGCGAGCTCCTGGGGGAGCTCCGGTCGCTCGCATGCGGGCTGGCCGGAGGACGTGTCATCCGGGCGGCGGGGGGCGAACGCGTCCGGCCGCTGCAACATCCGCTGATCCTCCAGGACCAGGCTCTTCAAGGCCCCGAGCGAGCCGCTCCAGGTCTCGCCCTCGGGCTGGAGGATGGTGCGGGCGAGGACGACCTCGGTGACCCGGCCGCACTGGGTGGGCACCAGGGAGAGGGACCGCGCTCGATGGTTCTCGACCAGGGTCTCGACGACGATGGAGTCGCCCGACGCGGTCGTCTCGGCTGACAGCGTCAGGCCGTCGCGCTCCGCGGACGATCGGACCGCGGTCGCACTCGTCTGGGTCGTGCACCCGACCACCACCAGGCAACCAACCAGGAGTGCCCGGAGACGTCCGTTGCTAGCCACTCGGGGAGCACGCGTCGTTCGGGCGGTCCGCTCGATCGATGGTTGCGACGTAGCGCCGGTGCGGGCGCCCGCGCTCGTCATAGGTCCCATCCTGCCGACGGTACGAGCGGTTGGCTCTCATGGCGCGGACCTGCTAGTACTACGACGCCGGTGCGTCCTGGGCACGAGACCGAGCCCCGTGGCGTCGAGCCGTGGGGGCAGGATCGGGTGCCCGTAGGGGCACGCATGCGCTCCGGCGCTCGCGGGCTCGTTGACACTCCTGGCGCGCATCCGCACGATGCGCCGATGGGTGGCGAGCGGAGACGTACCAGCGCGCCTGGCAAGTCGACGTCGTACCGCGGCGGCGCGTCGAAGACGGCCGCGCCATCTCCCGGCCGGATGGCGGCGGGCGCCGGCCCGTTGATCGCCGCCGACCTGGACGAGGTCGCGCAGCTGCTGACCAGCGCCGACGTGCTCGACCTCCAACGCACCGCGGGGAACCGTGCGGTGAGCACGGTCATGCAGCGCGCGGCAGGTCCACTGGACGACACGGTGCCGGGTGTCGCGGTGGCGGACACGCTCCCCGAGGTTCCTGCGCCGGGCGCCGCCCAAACCCCGGCCACGGCGCCCGCCCAGAGTTCCGCAGTCCAGGCCCCAGCCGTGGCACAGCCAGGCGGGCCGGAGGCGGTCGTGCCGACAGGTGCGTCGACCGCCGCGGGGTCGCTGCCGCCCGTCCCGGCTCGGCCCGCTGGGACCGGTGCCGTGAGCGAGCCCGTCGGTCCTGGTGGCGTCGTCCCGGTGGGTGGCGGTGGACCGGTCGCGATGGGTGGGCAGGTCGAGGCCGGGTTCGCTGGTGCGGTCGACCAGACTGCCAAGCGGCAGCTCACGGCCAAGGCCGCGGAGGTCCCCGACTTCGCGGTGGAGGCCACCTATGCCGCGAGTCCCTCGAAGGTGTTCCGAAGCCCGTCGGACGAGTGGCACTACCAGCTCTGGAACTTCCAGAAAGGACCAGGGCAGGGCGACGAGCCACCGACCGCGTTCCGGGCCGGTGGCATCATCGCGGTGGCGCCGGACTATCAGGGCCAGGCCACGTCGCTGCCCTCGTACAGTGGCGATGATCGCACCGGACTCGGCACTGGCGCACCGGCGACGTCTGCGGCGACAGCGACGCCTGCGGTGGCGGGTTCGCCCGGCGTGACCCCCGCGCCCCCGTCCGGCGAACGTCCCATGATCCGGGCCATCGCCCCCGGATTCGCCCCCGGCCCGGAGCCTCCTGGCAGACAGACCGCACGGGTGGCGTCGCATGACGAGGTCGTGGCGGCCCTCGCCGCCGATCCGCGCAGCGTCATCCGGAGCCCGAACGACACCTGGCACGCCCAGGGGTACGAGCTGGACCTGGGCCAGGGATCCGCGCCGACCGCATACAAGGTCGGCGGGGTGATCATCCTCGCACCGGGCTACCCCAGCGAGGGACTGCCCGCCACGCCGGCGGGTCCCACGTCCGGATCGCCGGCCGGTGCCGCTGCCGTAACGGCTGGCCCGGGCGCAGGGACCACCGCACCGGCGACTGCCACCGCACCCGCACCGACAGCGCCGCTCACGGCCGCGGCCACGACCCCCGCGGCCACCACCCCGGGGGCTGTCCCGGAGGCCGAGCGGCGGACTCGCACCGACCTCAGCGCTACCCAGGGCGCACCCGGCGTCGCCGGCGAGGTCATGGTCGAGGACGTGACGACGGCTGCCGGCATGACCACCAGGAACGCGCGGGGCGGCACCGCGAGCGTGGGCGGCGACGATGTCATCCAGGTCGGGGGCCAGCAGGTCACGACCACGACCACGGGTGACACGTCGCAGGCATCCAAGATCGCCGGCAACGTGGCGCTGAAGCCAGACGGGAGCCTGGCCGTGACTGGCGAACGCACCCGCGAGACGTTCGCGGGGACGGACCCCGCCGGCGATCCCATCAAGACCGGCGCGACATCCACGTTCGGCGGCGTGGATGTCAGCGAGAAGGGGTTCGGTGCGACCGGCGGGGCGTCCCAGACGACCGCCGCGGGTGACAAGCACACCGCGAGCGCCTCCGTGAAGATCGACCCCAGCGGCAACGTGAGTGGCACGCTCGCCTACCAGTACCAGACCAAGGGCGGCACCTCACTGACTCCGTCGGTCAGCGGTGGGGTCGAGGTGCAGGCGAGCGACCCCATCCCCGCGGCTGGCGGCGGCTTCGACGTGACGTTCACGCTCTCGGATTCGAAGGGCGCCAGCATCGCCGCCGGCAAGCAGGTGGGCGGCGGGCCGTCGGTGGGTCTGCAGGCCGGGACGACCGACGCCTCGCTCGAGACCGGCACGATGCACTTCGCGGACGTGGCGCAGGCCAAGGCATTCCGTGACAACGCCGCGGCCGTCATCGTCCGGGAGCGCTACCTCCACCAGCCGCCGACCACGATCGCGGGCGCACTGGAGATCCCGATCGGCGAGGAGCGTGGTCAGGGTAACGTGTCCGGATCGAGCATCGGCGGGTCGGTCTCGATGGAAGGCGCCACGGTCGGATACGGTCGATCGTCCAGCACCACCCACAGGTTCTCCGTGAAGCGTGTCAGCGAGACGATGATCCAGGTGACGGGCCTGGTCAGCGGCACGAAAGGTTCGGACTGGTCGATCAGCGGCGGGCTGAGCAACACCAAGGGCTCATCGGCGACCAAGGGGTTCGAGGCCACCTGGGAGTTCGACCTGAAGTCGGACGTCGGGCGTGCTGCGTTCGAGCGCTACGCGCAGACCGGGCTGCCGCCCATGGGCGGCGCCAGGCTGCTGTCGATGACCAGCAGCGGCTCCGAGGAGGACCACGACAACGTCTCGATCCCCCTGATGGGCACCGCCCGGTGGACGGGCACGACCTGGGAGGTCGTCAAGACCGACGCCAAGGGCAGCCACGAGCAGTTCGGTGGGCAGCAGGCCCACGATCAGGATCCGAGCTGGTTCGGTCGGCACGTGCTCGACGAGGACGAGCTGCACTCGAGCGCCCAGATCGTTTCGAGCGTCGAAGGCGATACCACGGGGAAGCAGAAGGAGGGCTACCAGGCGCAGATCAAGGTGAGCGGCGAGTCGGGCGACTACAACCGCGAACAGCTGGGCAAGATGTTCATGGGCGCCGCACACCAGGGCGATGCCAAGGCGTCAGGGGAGTGGACGCTGAGCGCCGAGGTCTCGCCGGCCGTCGTCCGTGAGCTCGAACGGAACAACAAGGAGATGCGCGAGGCGAAGACCAGGGAAGACAAGATGCGCGTCTACAGCAAGCTGGTCAAGGAGCGGGGCGCGGCCATGGTCGGCGCGCAGGTCGGGCTGGGTGGCGACGCGACGGCCTGGAACGTGGAGCTCAAGGGCGACAAGAACTTCCCGGGTGAGGCCGGGCGCGCGGCGCTCGATGGCAAGCGGGCAGAGCTGAAGGCGAAGCTCCATGGCGACCCGGCGAACGCGCGCGCCGTGGTCGGCGAGGTCCAGCGCACCCTCGACGAGCTCCAGGCACGACGCACCGCGGTCGCCGATCACACGCGCTACACCGATCTGCCGGACGGGCTGCGTGACGAGCAGCTGAAGCTCATCGACAAGCACATCAGCGACTTCGAGTTCATCCGCCACGCGGCGTCACAGGAGGCCATCAAGGGCGCGCCGGGCGAGACCATCGAGACGGTACGTGGCCGGATGGCGGACCAGCACGGCTACAAGGACGCGGAGCATTCGGCGGAGGGGGCGGAGATGGCCCGCCTCCGCGACCGGATCGCGGACAAGGAAGCCGCCATCAAGGAGCTCGATCCCACGATCCTGGAGGCCATCAACGCGGTCATGCAGGCGGAATCGCACATGCTGAACATGCCGCCCGGCTTCGCCGGATTCGCACGGGAGCATCGGGCGTCATACAACGAGCACTGGGGCCGGGGTGTCGACATCAACGATCGCCAGATGGCGATGGCGCCCAAGGCGGACGCGCTGCGCACCAAGCTGCTGGAGTACCTGTCGCCGGCGGAGCGGAAGGCGACCGCGGAGGCGCTCCTTGCGCAGCTGAACGACCGTCTCACGCTGCTCCAGGTGCTGCACGGGGAGGTGGTGGCTGCGGCCGAGGCCCTCAAGCCCATCACGACCGCGCGCGGCTTCGCCCGTCACGAGGGGTTCTGGGCGGGGATCACCGGCGACGACCCGCCGTCATCGGACTGGGGGTCGGACTAGGCGCCGGCGGGTGCCGCAGGCGATGGCTGTCGGCGCATACTTCGCCGATGCATGCGTTCGCCTGGTCCCTGACGCGAGTCTCGCGTCCGTTCGTCCTGGTCATCCTCGTGGTCACGGCCACGATCGCTGGGTCCATGGGGTCGCATGTCACAGCCGCGGATCCATCCGGGAGCCCCGTGACCTCGGCCGCCCCTGTCCCCGCCGAGGCGCCCAAGACCATGTGCGAGAGCGCATCGGACCTGCGTCTGTATGTCGGCTTCCTGCAGGATCAGTCGCTCCAGGAGGACGGCGTCGTGCCCGTGCTCGTGGGCGCGGTGGCTTCGCTCAGCGAGGCGCGGACGCTAGCAGGCCTTGCAGGCGAGACGTATCGGCCGTTCGTGGACGACCTCATCGCCGCCCTGCAGGTCCTCCAGACTGCCCTCCGCGGCTTCCGTGACCAGCCGACCGTCGGAGCTGGGCTGGTCCAGCTGGGCGAGTCGATCAGCGGCATCGGTGTCGCCATGGACGCGCTGTCCGTGGCACTGAACGTGCCCTGTCCGGACGAGACGCCACCCGCGTCGATCGTGCCGACCGCCTCGGCGGCGCCGGGCGGCTCGATCTCAGCGCTACGATCCACCGCATGGAGTCGGCCGGGGGACACGAGTGAACTGCTCCAGCTGCGGGGCTTCCAACGACCCTGGGCAGCGCTTCTGCGGTGACTGCGGGACGCGTCTCGCGGTCGCGTGTCCGTCCTGTGGGGCATCCAACCCACCCGGCCGCAAGTTCTGCGGCGACTGTGGCGCGATCGTGGCAAGTCCGGCCGGAACGGGGGCGGCAGCCGCCACCGCACTGATCCCGTTGCCGGTATCCGAGCGGCGCCTGGTATCGGTGCTGTTCGCCGACCTCGTCGGATTTACGGCGCTCGCAGAGGGTCGCGACGCGGAGGAGACCCGGGAACTCCTGACGCGCTACTTCGATGTGTCGCGCGACGTCGTCGGGCGCTATGGGGGCGTCGTGGAGAAGTTCATCGGCGATGCGGTGATGGCCGTCTGGGGTGCCCCGATCGCCCGCGAGGATGACGCGGAGCGCGCGGTCCGCGCAGCGCTGGAGCTCGTGGATGCCGTCCGCTCGCTGGGACCGGGCATCACGGCCCGTGCCGGCGTCCTGACCGGGGAGGCTGCGGTCACCATCGGTGCCACCAACCAGGGCATGGTCGCGGGCGACCTGGTGAATAGCGCATCGCGGCTGCAGTCAGCCGCGATGCCCGGCACCGTCCTCGTGGGAGAGGCCACCCAACGAGCCGCGAGCGGGGCGATCGCCTTCGAGCCTGCAGGTGATCAGGCGGTCAAGGGCAAGGCCAGCCCGATCCCGGCCTGGAGAGCCCTGCGTGTGGTCGCGGAACGGGGCGGCAAGGGCCGCTCCGACACCCTCGAGGCGCCGTTCGTTGGCCGAGAGGACGAGCTGCGACTGCTCAAGGACCTGTTCCACGCCACGAGCCGGGAACGACGTGCCCGGCTCGTCTCGATCATCGGACCAGCGGGCATCGGCAAGAGCCGTCTGGCCTGGGAGTTCACGAAGTACCTCGACGGCCTCGTGGAACAGGTCTGGTGGCACGATGGCCGGTCGCCGGCGTACGGCGAAGGCATCAGCTTCTGGGCGCTGGGGGAGATGGTCCGTGGTCGCTGTCGGCTGCTCGAGACCGACGACGCCGCGACGACCCGGACGAAGGTCGCCGCCGCCCTCACGGAGCACGTTCCCGACGAGGCGGAGCGGCGCTGGATCGAGCCCGCCCTCCTCGCGCTCCTGGGCATCGGCTCAGGCATGGGCTCGGAGCAGCTGTTCGGTGCCTGGCGCACGTTCTTCGAACGGCTCGCCGCGACCGCTCCCGTGGTCATGGTGTTCGAGGACCATCACTACGCCGACACCGGGCTGCTCGACTTCGTGGACCACATGCTCGAATGGAGCCGTAACGTCCCCATCTACGTGATGACCCTGGCCCGACCCGAGCTGCTCGAGCGGCGACCGGACTGGGGCGCTGGCAAGCGCAACTTCTTCTCGATGTACCTCGAGCCGTTGTCCGAGCCATCCATGCGCGCGCTCCTGGCGGGGCTCGTGCCGGGTCTGCCGGAAGGGGCCATCGGGGCCATCGTCGGCCGCGCGGACGGGATGCCCCTCTACGCCGTCGAGACCGTGCGCATGCTCGTCGCCCAGGGGCGCCTTGCGCTGCAGGACGGTGTCTACCGTCCGGTCGGGGACCTGGCCACGCTCGCGGTCCCGGAGACGCTGACCGCGCTCATCGCTTCCCGGCTCGATGGCCTCGCGCCTGACGACCGCACCGTCGTGTCTGACGCGGCCGTGCTCGGCCAGAGCTTCACCATCGCCGCCCTCGCTGCCGTGTCGGGCAGCGAACCCTTGGTGCTGGAACCACGACTGCGGGCCCTGGTGCGTCGTGAGCTGCTCACCCTGGAGGTCGACCCACGCTCGCCAGAGCTCGGCCAGTACGCCTTCGTCCAGGCGCTCATCCGGGAGGTCGCTTACAACACGCTGGCTCGCGCCGACCGGAAGGCCCGCCATCTCGCTGCTGCGCGCTTCTTCGAGGGCATCGGCTCCGATGAGCTGGCGGGTGCCCTTGCGGGTCACTATCTCGCCGCCCATGCGAATGCGACCCAGGGTCCAGAGGCCGATGCACTCGGGGCCCAGGCCCGCATCGCGCTGTCGGCGGCTGCTGACCGCGCCGCCGCGCTCGGCTCGCACGACCAAGCGGTCACGTTCCTGCGCCAGGCGCTGACCGTGACCACCGACCCTGCGGAAGAGGCGGCGCTGCTCGAGCGCGCCGGCGAGTCCGCGTCGGCAGCCGGACACCACGACGAGGCCGAGGTCCTGCTGCAGGGTGCGGTCGCGCGCCACCGTGCCCTTGGCGACCGCCCAGCGGTGGCGCAGGCCATCGCGACGCTGGGGCAGGCACTCCTGTCGCCATTCCGGACCGAGCAGGCGCTGGCGATCCTCGAGCCTGCAGCCGAGGAGTTCGCGGACCTGGCCACCGACCCGGGCGTCATCGCGATCCTCGGCCAGCTGGCGCGGGGCTACATGCTCAACGAGCAACCCGAGGAGGCCATCTCGGTCGCCGACCGCGCCCTGGCCGCGGCGGAGCGAGCCGACCTCATCGGCATCATCGCCGACACGCTGGTGACGCTTGGATCGGCCCACGGCAACGCGGGCAGGGGATACCAGGGGCAGGCCGAGATCCAGGGCGGCCTGGATCTTGCGGAACGACACGGCCTGGTCGCGGCCGCCCTCCGGGCGCGGCTCAACCTGGGTGCGCTCCCGAACATCGACCCAACACTCGCGCTGGACAACAACCGTCGAGGGCTTGCCGAATCCCGCCGCCTTGGCCTTCGCCGACGGGTCTTGCTGTTCCTCACGAACGGCGCGGAGGCGGGGACCTGGACCGGCGACTGGGAGTGGGCATTGCCCGAGCTCGAGGAGTTGCTCGCCAGCGACCTGGAGGAAGCCGACCGGATGCCCGTCATCGAGGCCACGGTCCGCATCCGGGGCTGGCGGGGACAGCAGGTCGACACGCTGGCAGAGGAACTCGAAGGCCTCGTGCGCGACTCATCGGATCCCTATACCCGCTACAGCGCCGTCGTCGTGCGCGCGGACCTGCAGCTGGCGCAGGGCGATCTGGACGCTGCAGCCGTCGCCTATCGACGCGCCGCGACGCTCAGTGCCGGCAACGCCCCCAACGTGTTGACGCTTGCGGCGCGGGCGTCCCTCCTGCAGCGCGACGCTGGCGGCGCCAGAGCGGACCTGGAGGCCCTGGAGGCGACGGGTGCCCACGGACCCTGGATCGACGCACGCCGCATCTCGATCCGGGCCGGCCTGGCTGGCCTCGGCGGGCGCCCGGCCGAAGCCCTTGGTCTGTACGCGGACGCGCTGCGAGGCTTTCGCGACCTCGGGGTGGCACTCGACGAGGCGTTCACCGCCATCGAGATGGCGACGCTTCTGGACCCCGCTTTGCCAGAGATACGAGATGCCGCCGACGTCGCCCGGGGCATCCTCACCCGCCTCCGGGCGCGGCCCTTCCTCGATCGCCTGGAGGCGGCCTTGACAGCTGCTCCACAGCCCGTGCCGAGACAGCTTCGCCGCTGAGCCCGGCGATCGTCCCCGCTGGCTGCCGACCCGATGTCCAGGCGCGCCGGCACGAACGGTCCGTCCGGCACTGGTCCACCGGACGGCGAGCGCGCATGCTCGGACGGCTCTCGCGGTCCGAAGGCCGGACGGCACGGCCGCGTCGGCAAGGAGCGCGGCCCATCGTGCCGCAGGGGTGGCGACATGGTCACTGCCAATGTGCGGTGGTTCACCGCCGTCGGGGTCTGCCTCCTGCTCAGCGTCACCGGCGCGGCATCCCCGGTCGCGGGCCAGGCGGCCAACGGGGCCTATCCGCACGTCTCGGGCGGTGGGCCACCTGCGTGGGTCACGCCCGGGCTGCGCCTCACCTGGTACGTCGAGGCGGCATCGGTCCAGACGAGCTACTACACGTACGTCGAGGACGAGAACGGCGACTGGGAGGATCCGATCACCCACAAGCGATACCGGCAGACGGATGTCGACGAGATGCCCACCGCGGCAGGCCGGGCGTTCACCCAGAGCGACGTCATCGCGGTGGATGGTGACCACGTCGATCATGGTCACGACCATGTTCCCCATCGACCTCGAGACAGGGCAGATCGGCTTGACACCGTTGTGGGGCGGCCGATATCCGGGCGCAGCCGTCGACGGCGCCTGGGTGCGACCAGAGCTCCTGGCGACCGTGGCCGGCGGAGGCACCACTGACCTCCAGGTCCTGCGCGGCAACTACCGGCTGTGGGACACGGATGTCGACTCGGTGGCGTTCCTGGGCCGAGGGGAGGGGAGCTACGCCTCCACCGTGTTCGACGCTGCGAGCGGGGCCGAGGTCGCCACCACCTCCCGTGCTCAGGGCGCCGGATCGCCGGTCCACGGCCCGCTGGACCAACCGGAGGGCAACGTGCTCATCGCGTGGAGCCGGCTCGCGGGCGTCAGGCAGCGCGAGCTGCCCGGACTTGGCGCAGCCCTGCCGCAGTGGGTGCATCGCGGGCAGATCTGCGCTACGGCGGCACCGTGACCGCGACCAACCCCTTCGACCCATCCAGCTCGATGTTCCGGTATCCGGTCGAGGCGACCGTCACCCTGGGCGACGTCGGTGCCGATTGGGCGATCACATCGACTACCACGTCCGTCGACTATGGCAACGGCTACGTGGACTCGTCGCAGGCGACCGGGGCCACGGGCGCGGTGGGCCAATACTGGTACGCGCGGGCCGGACTCGCCCAGCTTGCCGCCGGCGACGTGCTCGACGAGGATCCCCTGACCGGGGCACGCGTGACAGTCGATGCCGTGGGCTCCGGCGTCGTGACCATCCGCACCCAGCTCACCGGGGCAACGGTGGTGGCGAGCTACGACCTGGCCGACGGGGCGATGACCACCATGGACCTGGAGCAGGGGATGAGCACGACCCGGCTGCAGCTCGTGTCGCGGGTCTGATCCTCAGACGCTCGTGACCGGGCGAACTGGCACCATGATCTCGGTGAGATAGTCGTTCGGCGACACCTCGGCAGGATCGTTGAGGTAGCTCTCCATCGGCGGCCCGACCACGGCCAAGCCCTGCTCCGCGATCCACGCCATCAGGCTCCCGTATGCCAGGCCGACCTCGTCATACGGTCCCCGATGCACGGTCGCTGCGACCGTCATCTCGGGGATCCGCTTGATGGCGAGGCCAGACGCGTCGGGCCCGTAGTCCTGCGCACCGTCCTCGATCGGTGCACGGAGCTCCCAGGATGCGTCAGCAGGCGTCACCACGGCCGGGTCGTTCAGATAGACGGCGACCGGCATGCCCTGCGGCACATGCCCCGAAGCCTGCAACCAGCCGTAGACCCTGCCGAATGCCGCAGGCATCGATCGAACGGGCCGTGCATCGCGAGCGTCGCGCACGTCTGGGGCCCGTATCCATGCATCACGCACTGAACCATCGCCATGACCTCTGCTGCCTCGACGCCGGATACCCACCCTGGGATGTGGACCGTGCGGCGCCACTCGTCGAGCGTGGTGGTTCTTCCCGCGCGGGTCTAGAGCCCAACCTCCTGAAGCGAGCTGGCGACACTCCTACGTGCCTCCAACGGGCCTTGCGGACCGCCGAGTTATGCGTATACTCCTACGCATAGTCACACCGCGCGATCGGAGGTAGCATGCTCACGTGCCGAACAAGACCATCTACGTATCGGATGGAGACCTCTCCATCTATCAGCGTGCCCAGGAGCTCGCGGGCGGCAATCTGTCTGCCGCCATCGCCGCGGCCCTCCGTCGCTACGTCGACGTGGAGGAGGGTCGCCGAGAGGGGTTCGACGAGATCGTCGTTCGCGTCGGCCCCGGGAAGGGGAGGAAGGTCCGCTTCATCGGCGTGCTGCTCGGGGAGTGGGCCAACAGCACATCCAGCCGCTGGGACACGTTCCGGGTGTACCGGAGTCGGACTGGCAAGTTCGTCCTCCACATCGAGCGCAGCGCGGACTACAGGATGGTCGACGTCGAGGGCAAGCCGGCCGGTTGGCGCGGATACCTCGGCATCGGCAACATCAGCTACGGGAACTCACCCGGCGAGTCGACGCTCGAGGTCGTCGACTCGCTCGACCAGCTCCGCGAGCGGATCCCGCCGCAGCTGTTCGAGATGGTCGCCGGCTCGGCCCAGCAGCCGCCCGTGGAGGACTCTCGACATCTGATCCCGGGCGTCGCAGCCCGAAGGGAGGTGTGGCATGACCGCGGCCGGCGGCCACACCGCCATCCATGCGGCCGGTCTTCGCAAGTCATATGGCTCGCAGGTCGTCCTGGACGGCATCGATGTCGACGTCCCCGAAGGGACGGTGTTCGCGCTGCTGGGCCCCAACGGTGCTGGCAAGACGACCATGGTGCGCATCCTCTCGACGCTCATCACCGCCGACTCGGGTGAGGTGAGCATCGCGGGCCACGATGTGGCGCGCGAGCCCGACGCGGTCCGGGCAGTCATCGGTGTCACGGGGCAGTTCTCGGCCGTCGATGGGCTGTTCTCGGGGGAGGAGAACCTGCGCCTCATGGCCGATCTCCGGCATCTCGGCAAGCAGGCGGGCCGACGACGGGTCGACGAGCTGCTGCAACGCTTCGATCTCGTGGAGGCGGCCCGGAAGCCGGTCAGCACCTATTCCGGGGGCATGCGCCGACGGCTCGACCTCGCCATGACCCTCGTGGGTGACCCACGGATCATCTTCCTCGATGAGCCGACGGCCGGGCTCGACCCGCGCAGCCGGCGTGGCATGTGGCAGATGATCCAGGACCTCGTCGCCAGCGGCGTGACCATCTTCCTCACGACGCAGTACCTGGAGGAGGCGGACCGTCTCGCCTCTCGGGTGGCGGTCCTCGACCACGGCGTCCTGGTCGCCGAGGGGACACCCAGGGAGCTGAAGCGACTCGCTCCAGGCGGCCATGTCCAGCTGTCGTTCGCCGACGGCTCGGATCTCGACCGGGCGGCCCTGGCATTCGCCGGCGCGTCCCGCGACGACGAGGCCCTCACCCTGCAGATCCCGAGCGATGGGGGGATCGGCTCACTTCGGGCGATCCTCGACCGACTCGAAGCCGGTTCGATCGACGTGGGCGAGCTCTCCCTGCAGACGCCCGACCTCGACGACGTCTTCCTGACCCTGACCAGCGACCGGCGTGACCAGCAGGTGACCTTCCCATGAATACGTATCCCTCCACCCTCGCGGACTCGGCCACGATGCTCCGGCGCAACCTCCGCCGCATGCGCCGCTACCCGTCGCTGACGTTGTTCATCGCGGGCATCCCGGTGGTGCTGCTGCTCCTGTTCGTCTACGTCTTCGGCGGGACGCTCGGGGCCGGGCTTGGTCCCGTCGCCGGCGGGCGCACGGAGTACCTCGCCTACGTCGTCCCCGGGATCCTCCTGATCACGGTGGCCGGCGCCGCCCAGGGCACGTCCATCTCGGTCGCGATGGACATGACCGAGGGCATCATCGCGCGCTTCCGGACCATGAACATCGCCCGCGTCTCGGTCCTCACCGGCCACGTGATCGGGAGCGTCATCCAGACCCTCCTCGCGATCGGGATCGTGATGGCGGTGGCAGTGCTCATCGGGTTCCGGTCCACGACGGGTCCGGTCGAATGGGCCGCGGCGACCGGCTTGCTGGTGCTCGCTGCCGTGGCCATCTCCTGGCTGTCGGTCGCATTGGGCATGGCCGCCGGGAGCGTGGAGACCGCGAGCAACCTGCCGATGTTCCTGGTGTTCCTGCCATTCCTGAGCAGTGGCTTCGTGCCCACGGAGTCGATGCCGTCGGGCCTGGCGTGGTTCGCGGAGCACCAGCCGTTCACACCACTCATCGAGGCCGTCCGAAGCCTGCTGCTGGGTACGCCTATGGGTGACAACGGCGTGCTGTCGGTCGCCTGGTGCCTGCTCATCTCGGTGGCCGGCTATCTTTGGGCGCGGCGACTCTACGACCGCGAACCGGCGACCTGAAGACCGCCGTGTCGACGCGCATCGGGGATCGTGGAGACGCGGACCACCGGACCCGACCATACTGCGTGCGAGTGGTCGGCTCGATGACCGGTCGCCTGCGACCTGGCGCGAAGCCTCCACGGAAAGGGACCATCCATGACCGACCGATCGCTCGACGAGCTGGGGCCCGTCGACTTCGTCATCGTCGAGTTCCCCGCGGGCCAGCAGAACTTCACCGGTGAGGGGGCGGACGAGCTCCTTCGGCTCCACGATGCGGGCATCATCCGGATCATGGACATCGTCATCCTCCAGAAGGGTGAGGACGGCACCGTCATGGCCCAGGAGCTGGGCGACCTCGCTGACCTCGGGGAGTTCCAGCGCATCGAAGAGCAGCTCGTCGAGACGCTCGCAGAGGACGATGTCGACAACCTCGCCGCCGCCATGGACCCCGGCAGCGTGGCCGCGGTGCTCGTCTACGAGAACCTCTGGGCGGCGCCCTTCGCCTCGGCGATCCGCCGGGCCGGTGGCCAGCTCGTCGCCAACGGACGCATCCCCATCCAGGCCATCATCGCCGCCGTCGAAGCCGACGCGGCCCTCGCAGCAGGAGCCTGACATGCCTCTCGGACCAGGTCGCGCCGGCGTCGGCGTCATCGGCCACCCCGTCGCCAAGACCGCTGTGGTAGCAGCGGCCGTCACCCCCGGCCCATCCCCGGTCGCCAAGGCGGCCGTGGTCGGCGCCGCCATCTCGCCCGGGCCATCGCCGATCGCCAAGACCGCGGTCGTCGCGGCCGCTGTCACCCCGGGCCGTCGCCGCTTCTAGACCGGCGACCCGAGGGTATGTGAGCTCGAGCAGCATCGGCTGAGCGAAGGAAGGTGCCCACCCTGCAGGTCGACGAGGTGCTCCGCTGGATCGTATCCCGCGGGCTGACGCTGATCATCGGCTTCGTCGTCATCCTCGCCCTCTACCGGCTGTCCGTCCGCGCCGTCCATCGGGCGGTGCCCTCGGTGCTCCACGCCCAGGCTGCGCACCTGCCCACTGGCTCCAGCTCGGATGCCGAGCTGGGCAAGCGCATCCACACCATCGACGACCTGCTGGTTCGGCTCCTGCGCGTGACCACCGTCATCGTGCTGTTCGCATTCGTGCTGGCCGTGTTCGACCTCTGGTCGATCCTGGCCGGCATCGTGATCATCGTCGCGGCGATCCTGTTCGCGTCGTCCGATGTGGTGCTCGACTACGTCATGGGCTTCCTCATCCTCGTCGAAGGCCCGTACTTCAACGGGGACTGGATCAAGGTCGGTGCAACGGGTGGGGCGGAAGGGACCGTGGAGGAGATCGGGCTGCGGCGGACCGTGATACGGGACGGGATGGGCTCGGTCCATGCGGTCTCCAACGGCCTCATCCGCCAATCGGCGAACGTGACGCGCATCTTCTCGGTCGCGACCGTGGAGATCCAGGTCACGCAACCGGCTGACCTGGACCGGGCCATCGAGACAGCTGCGCGCGTGACCCGCGAGATGCGCGTGGATCCCGCGTGGTCGGACCGGTTCCCGACGGATACCCAGACCGATATCTGGGTCATCGGCGTTGGCATCGACGGCGCGTCATTGCGGATCCAGCAGCGCGTGCCCACGGGTGCACACGGCCCGGTCGCGAGCGAGCTGCGCCGCCGCCTCGTCGCCGCGTTCGTGGCGGCCTCGATCGGGACCGGACGCTGGGACACGCCGTGGCAGGCCACCTCTGGTCCGGCCGCCCCCTGAGGCGGCAGGGTCCCGGTACCTCCGCGGGGTGGCGCACGTCGGGCTCGACCCCGACCCTGCATGGGTGACATCGACACCGAGCGACCCATACCGGGTGCTGCAGGTCGACCCCGAGGCGGAGCCGGAGGTCATCCGGGCCGCGTACCGGGCGCTCGCGCTCAAGTACCACCCGGACCTGTCGACCGGGTCGGAGGAGCGCATGGCCGCCATCAACCAGGCCTGGCTCATCCTGCGTGACGCGGACTCCCGCGCCCGGCACGACCGGGTCCGGGTCGGCGCGCGCCGCCGGCCGGACGGGCAGCCGTCGGTCGTGAGCTACCCCATGCCCGGTCCGGTGCCGCCGACCCCGCCCGGGACAGCATCCGGGAGCGTGCTCGAGTTCGGGCGCTATTCGGGCTGGTCGCTGGGTCAGATCCTGGGCGTGGACCCCGACTACGTGGAGTGGCTTGCGCGGGTGCCCATCGGCAAGCCCTTCAAGCACGAGATCCAGGCGCTTTGGGCGACCCAGGCAGCGGGGCGCATCAGCGCCGCGCGCGCTGCGGCAGCATCCAGGAACGGCCCGCCTCGATAGCGTTGCTCCCGGCCGGACGTCAGGTGCCCGTGGTCGTGCGCATCAGCCAGCCTGCGCCGTGCCCAGCTCAGGCGCTCGCTAGTCGCTTGTACCGGATGCGGTGCGGCTGGTCGGCGGCGGTGCCCAGCTCCTTGTGCCGGTACGCCTCGTAGTCGCTCACGTTGCCCGGGAACCAGCGCACCTGGCTGTCGCCTTCGAAGGCGAGGATGTGGGTGGCGATCCGATCGAGGAACCAGCGGTCGTGGCTGATGACGACGGCGCAGCCAGGGAAGGACTCCAGCCCTGCCTCCAGCGCTCGCAGGGTGTCCACATCCAGGTCGTTGGTGGGCTCGTCGAGCAGCAGCACGTTGCCACCGGTCTGGAGCAGCTTGGCGAGATGGACCCGGTTCCGCTCGCCGCCGGAGAGCTGACCCACGAGCTTCTGCTGGTCGGTGCCCCGGAAGTTGAAGGATGAGACATAGGCCCGGGCGGGCAGCTCGCGGCTGCCGACCTTGATGACCTCGGCGCCCTGGGTGATCTCCTGGAACACGGTCCTGTCGCCCTGGAGGGAGTCACGGCTCTGGTCCACGTAGCTCAGCTGGACGGTGCTGCCGATGCTGACAGCGCCAGCGTCCGGTTGCTCCTGGCCGACGAGCATCCGGAACAGCGTCGTCTTGCCCGCGCCGTTCGGACCGATGATGCCCACGATGCCGGCGCGCGGCAGCGAGAAGGTCAGGTCCTCGATGAGCAATCGGTCGCCATAGCCCTTGCGCAGGTGGTCGACCTCGATGACCGTCTCGCCCAGGCGAGGCCCGGGCGGGATGGCGATCTCCAGCTCGCGGCTGGTCTCCTTGTCGTTCTGGGACTCCGCCAGCAGCTGCTCGTAGGCGTCCAGGCGGGCCTTCCCCTTCGCCTGGCGAGCCTTGGGTGACAGCCGGACCCAGGCCAGCTCCCGGGCGAGGGTCCGCTGACGCGAATCGACCGCCTTCGACTCCTTGGACATGCGATCGAGCTTCTGCTCCAGCCAGCTGGAGTAGTTGCCGGAGAACGGGATGCCGCGACCCCGGTCGAGCTCCAGGATCCACTTCGCGACGTTGTCCAGGAAGTACCGGTCATGCGTGACGGCGACCACCGTCCCGGAGTACTCACCCAGGAACCGCTCCAGCCACTCGACGGATTCGGCGTCCAGATGGTTCGTGGGTTCGTCGAGCAGCAGCAGGTCCGGGTGTTGCAGCAGCAGCCGGCAGAGCGCCACGCGTCGCTTCTCGCCGCCCGAGAGGGTGGTGACGTCCGCGTCGTCAGGCGGGCATCGGAGCGCGTCCATCGCGATGTCGACGTTGCGCTCCAGGTTCCAGGCATCCGCCGCGTGGATGCGGTCCTCGAGCGAGCTCTGCTCGGCGCCGATCGCCTCGTAATCGGCGTCGGGCTCCGACCAGCTGGCCATCACCACCGCGTACCGGTCGAGCAGATCCTGGACGGCCCGCACGCCATCCATGACGTTCCCCTTGACATCCTTGGCGGGATCGAGCTGCGGCTCCTGGCTCAGGTACCCGACCGTGAAGCCAGGGGTCAGGCGCGCCTCGCCCGTGTAGCCGTCGTCGAGGCCGGCCATGATCCGCAGCAGGCTCGACTTGCCGGCGCCATTCGACCCGATGACCCCGATCTTGGCGCCCGGGTAGAACGAGATGGAGATGTCTTCCAGCACCGTCCGGTCGGGGGGATAGTGGCGGGCAAGCTTGTACGCGGTGTAGATGAACTCAGCTGGCATCGATCAAGCGTACCGGCTCCGCCCCGATACGTGTCCTGGCGGCGGCGTTCGCGCCGGCGTGGCTGCTCAGTCCTGGAGCTGCCCCCAGCCGGGGATCGCGATCACCTGGTCGCCGTGGGTGCGCACCTCGTTGACCACGATGCCGCGGTCGGTGAAGGCGAGCACCTCGATGTAGCCGCCGCCGCAGGTCACGGTGTCCGGCAGCGTACTCCGGGTCACCACCTGGGTGGGCGCCAGGTCCAGGCTCGACTGGCCAGGCCAGTAGCGATTGAGGGGCGCGACGAAGTGGACCGCATCGCCCATCGGCTCGATCTGGATGAACCGCTGCTTCGCCCAGGCGGTCTCGAACCGGACGGTGCCCGGGGGATCGCCCCACGGCTCCTCGGGCAGGATCGGCACGCCGACCCGGGGCCTGCGGCCGCGGAGGCGGGGGAGGTTCAATCGCATGCCGGCAGGGTACCGATCGACCCCTGACGATCGCAGCCCAGGAACGTCGATAGGCCGGAAGTTTGGTGCCGCCGCGCACCGACGACGATCGAGGTCACTGGACAGTCACCGTCACGGGCGTCGTGATGCTGGTCGAGCCAGCAGCCGTCGCCGCGACCCGAAGCGCGTCCGGCGGCAGGTATGCCACCTGGACCGCGCACGGCGCGTCCGGCACCACGACCCAGGCCAGCGACGCCTCGCCCTCGGCCCCACAGTCATCGGGGGCCAGCGCCGCCGGGTCCACGACCAGGAATCTGAGCATCCCGGCATATCGACCCGGGCGAACCTGCGGCAGGAGCACCGACAGCTCGAAGGTCGCGACCTCTCGGGCGTCTCCGGTATCGCCCACGATGCGTGCGATCGACCGCAGGCCGTCGAGGGGAGCGCCGACGGATGCCTCCCGCAATACGATCGATGCAGCGCGGATGACCCGCGGGTCCGTGCCTGTCGCGCATCCGGCGCTGGCGCAGTGGAGATCCGAGGCGACCGCCGCCACCGACATGCCGGCGTCGTTCGAGAGCCACGCGACCGACACGGCGCCCGATACGAGCACGTCACCAGGCCGACCGCTGCCGAGGTCGAACGCCACCGGTTGATAGACCGTGGTGCCCGTGGTGACGGTCACGGAGACGCCATCCGCCAGGCCCGACGTGGGTACTGCCAGGAGCATCAGTGCCAGGCAGCCGATGATGGGACGCCTCGACGTCATCCGGTCATCACCTCCGATAGGGGCCATACGCGGCTGCCCGGCTGGGCCGCCGTGGCGTGTGCCGGTCCCCCATCGGTACTGGTCGATGGGGGACCATCGTACGGTCCGACCGGGGAGGCGGGACCGTGTGGAAGCACCGAAGTGGTGCGTCCACGCCGCATCTGCCATTGGCGCCGTCGAAGGAGGCTTCAGCGCCCGCCGCGGCGCCCGGAGCCACGCGTTGGCGTACCGTATCGAGGACCCCAGACGGACGAGAGGAACGGCATGACCTACCAACCTGCACCTGACCGCTATGACGGCATGACGTACCGCTATTGCGGTCGGAGTGGCCTGCGACTGCCGCTCCTGTCCCTCGGGCTATGGCACAACTTCGGTGACGCGACGCCCGCGCACACGCAGCGGCAGATCGTCCACGCCGCCTTCGATCTGGGCGTGACCCACTTCGACCTGGCCAACAACTACGGGCCGCCGGCCGGCAGCGCGGAGGTCGATTTCGGGCGTATCCTGCGAGAGGACCTCGCGGCGCACCGGGACGAGCTCATCATCTCCAGCAAGGCTGGCTGGGACATGTGGCCGGGCCCGTACGGCCAGGGCGGCGGATCACGCAAGTACGTGCTCGCCAGCCTGGACCAGAGCCTGCGACGGGTCGGCGTCGACTACTTCGACATCTTCTACTCCCACCGGTTCGACCTGGATACCCCGCTCGAGGAGACGATGGGCGCCCTCGTCAGTGCGGTCCGGCAGGGGAAGGCCCTGTACGTCGGCATCTCCTCCTACTCCGCGGCCAGGACGCGCGAGGCCGCGGCCATCCTGCGCGCCGAGGGCGTGCCGCTGCTCATCCACCAGCCGTCCTACAACCTGCTCAACCGGTGGGTCGAGCCAGAGCTCCTCGATGCGCTCGAGGAGGTGGGCGCGGGCATGATCGCGTTCACGGCCCTGGCCCAGGGGCTGCTCACGGACAAGTACCTCGAGGGCATCCCGGCGGATTCCCGCATCAACCGGCCGGGCGGCGACTCGATGTCCCGCGAGATGCTCTCGGAGGCCAACCTGGCGCGCGTCCGGGCGCTCAACGACATCGCCCTTCGGCGCGGTCAGTCACTGGCCCAGATGGCGTACGCCTGGGTCCTCCGCGACCCGCGCGTGACGACGACCCTCATGGGTGCCAGCTCGGCGGCCCAGGTGCGCGAGAACGTGGCCGCCCTGGGCAACCTCGCATTCACGACCGATGAGCTCGCCGAGATCGACCGTCACGCGGTGGAGAGCGGCGTCAACCTGTGGGAGAAGCCCAGCACCGACCAGCGGGTGTGACGGATGTGGTGATCGCCCCGGGTCGGTAGCGCGAGGGCTCCAGCGTCACGCTTCAGGTCATCCGACAGGCGATGGCGTAGTGGAGCGGCACGTCGAACGCGACGTGGATGGCGATGGGGAACGCGAGGGACCCGGTGCGGCGCACGATGAGACCCGCGATGAGGCCCCCGACGCCCACCGCCACCATCACCGGAAGCGGCGAGACGATGAAGTCGGCGCCGCCGTGGGCGGCCCCGAACACCACTGCCTGGGCGAGCAGCGCCTCTCGTTGGCTGACGCCGCGCGCGAGCCAGGCGAGCATCGCGCCCCGGTAGATGAGCTCCTCCATGAAGCCGTTGGCAAGTGCCAGCATCAGCGCCGGGATCAGCGCTGCAGGGTCGGAGAGGCGCAGTGCGATCGACCCGAAGAACGGCGCCGCGAACGCGCTGCCGAGCAGAAGGCTGCCTCCGGCAACGACGACGGCGCCGATCAGGGCGACCACCGCGCTGTCGCGCGATGGTCTGACCAGCCCCAGCTCCCGCGGCCGCGAGCGGAGCCAGACAGCGAGGATCGCCACGACACCGATGACGACCGCCGCTTCGCCGACGCGCCACAGCGCGGGAGGTGACAGAGCGTTGGCGCAGTCGGCGAGCAACGGCCGGGCCGCCGGCACCGCCATGATGCCCCACGCCTGTGTGGCGGCCACCGGGATGCCGGCCGCGATGGGCCACGCGAGTCGCCGATGGCGACCGACCAGGACGAGGGCGATGACGAGCGCCCCAAGGACCAGGAGCCTCGTTGCGGGCACGAGGGCGGACATGACCAGCGCCACGAACACCAACCGCGCGGTGATGCGCGGGCTGCCGCTCAGGTCGCCGCCGGCCGCCCCGGACGCGTCCATTGCGCCTCCTGTCTCGCTGGTCAGCGTCGCCGGGGCGCTCGGGCACGTCAAGTGCCATCCGGCAGGCCGGGGACCAGCCACGGCCGCGGCGCCATTCCTGGGGCTATGGGGAGCCTACTGGGGTGGCACCCGTGTCCGTCGCACTCGCCCCGCGACCATCCGCGGCGCGAGAGCCTGAGCCCGTGCATGGACGACGCATCGCTGATGCGTCCAGCGGCTGATCGGACCGATCGGCCCTCCGGCACGAGCCCCTGTCGGCCTGTTGGGTCGGCCGCCGACTCGGAACACCGCTGGACAGCCCTGCCATGCGTCCGGCGCCTCGGAGGGCCGTCGAGGACCTCCGTGCGCCCGTCCCGACGGCCTGATCATGCGCCGGGCGACTCGGCGCCGGGGACGCCTGGCCGGGGCGCGGCGTCGGCGGCAGGAGCTGCTACTGGGCGGTCCAGCCCCCATCCACCGGCAGGATCGATCCCGTCACCAGGCCTGAGGCGCGAGATGCCAGGAACACCACGGCTGCGGCAACGTCGGCGGTGGTGCCGACCCGCCCGATGGGGATGCGCGCCAGGACCCCGGCGAGGAAGGCCGGGTCATCCAGCCGCTCCGCGGTCCCCGGTGTATAGATCCAGGTGGGAGCGATGGCGTTGACGGTCACGCCGTCGGGCGCCCACTCGAGCGCCAGGACCTTCGTCACGAGGTTGACCCCGCCCTTGCTCGCGGAGTACACGACGTGGCGCCTGATACCGACCAGGCCCGCCTGCGAGCTGACATTGACGATGCGTCCGTAGCCCCGCTCGACCATATGCCGGCCAACGGCCTGGCTCACGAAGAACAGGCCCTTGAGGTTGACCGCCATCATCTCGTCCCAGTCGGACTCGGTGACATCGAGGGCGTCCTGGTTGGCACCCAGGCCGGCATTGTTCACGAGGATGTCGATGCGGCCGAGCGACCCGACCGCCGCGTCCACCGCGGCGGCGATGCCGGCGACGTCCGTCACGTCCAGGCGCAACGGCTCGACGCGTCCACCATCGGTCGCCGCCCACCCGACATCGGCGGTCACCGGGTCCCGGACGCCGGCAAGGACGTGCGCACCACACGCGGCGAGCGTGCGTGCGAGATCCCTGCCGATCCCCCGGCCAGCGCCGGTGACGAGGGCGACCTGCCCGGTGAGGTCGAAGTCCGGTCGCTCGATGGGATCGCCCCTCCGTCGCTTGCGCGCCATGCGCCTGGGCGGATGCTACCCGCTCACGACGATGACGCCAAGGCCCGCGCTCAGACGCTCGGCTTGCTCGGATCACGCTCCGGCTCGCGTGGCGCATAGACGTCTCCGGCGTGGACCAGCAGGTCGTCGAACAGGACCGACAGCGGCGCCGTGTCCGCCGACACCACGAGCGTCGCCGCGTCATACGGCCCGACGGGGATGTCGAAGGCGGGCAGGGTGACACCCGCCCCATCCATGGTCACCAGCACGTGGTCGCCACCCTCCGCGGGCACCGAGGCACACTCGATGCCGACGCGGACGTGGGTCGCGTCCACCTCACCCGGCAGCGGCCCACGATCGATGACCTGCAGGCGGCCGTCGATGATGCGCCCGAAGACCCACTCGGCCTCGTTGGTCACGGCCGCGAACAGGTAGCGCGGCAACCCCAGGCTGGAGCCGCACGCGACACCTGCTGCGCCCTCGCCGTCGAGGCCCTCGACGAGCGCCTCGACCCGCAGGACCGGGTGCGACCCAGGGAGCCGGTGGTCATCCCAGAGCGTGGAGCCGTCCTGCGCCACGGACATGACGAGGCCTCCATCCTCGTAAGCCGTACGACCGGCTGCGTCGTCCACCACGGACCATCCGGACGGCGCCGCGAGGTCGTCCCGATACACCTCCGTGTCCGCACCCAGCCATCCGGGGCCCTGAGCCGGCGGCGACCCGACACCCGGTGACCCCGAGGGCGCCTGGGCCAGGGCAGTCGCCGACAGCCCCAGGCAACCGACCACGAGGAGTGCACCGACGGCCCCATGACGCATCTGCTGGATCCTCATATCGGGCTCCTCGTCTGGTCGTGGGTCGACACGCGGCTGTGTGGCGGATCAGCCGGTGGCGGGAGGTGTCACCGCGGCGGGCTCCGGTGTGGCCGTGCCTGCGGTGGATGCTCGCGCAGCCGTAGCGGTGGCCGCCTGGCCAGGGGGTCCGAAGGTCATGCCCAGCTTCGTCTCCATCCAGGAGCGCAGCTGCTGATAGACCATCGGCGCCCCGATGAGCGGCCCCTTGTCCAGCTCCCAGTCGGCGGGGTACAGCAGGAACGGGCGTGTCTGGGCGCCGCCCAAGCCACCGTGGGCCCCGATGAGTTCCTCGAAGGCGGCGATCTCCCCGGTCTCCGGGTCATAGAGGCTGACGACCGCGATGTCGCCGACGTTGGCGATCTGGTCGAGTCGCCGCAGCGCGGCGGGCGCCAGGTCGCCATACAGCGTCAGCGGGTCCTCGCCCTCGACGCGTGCCTCGTCGAGGTAGTGGATCCCGTGCTTGCCCACGGCAACGGCGCCGTGGTCCTTGGTGCGCACCATGAGGATGCCGATGCCGGGGTGGTTCGCGAGGGCCTCCGTGAGATCGGGATAGAGCGCATCGATCTGGTCGAGCGTCATCCGCTCCTTGCTGGCATTGAAGTAGATGAGCGCCAGGTTGCCGCCCGCGACCACGATGAGGTCGGCCGGCTCGGCCTCGAGCTTGGCTTCGGCATCGCCCTTCTCCTTGTCTGCCCGATTGCCGCCCTTCTGGCCCTCGACGGGAGCGGCCTTCTCCCCGGCGGCGGTGAACTGCGCGGCGCTGGGGCCCATGTCGACCGAGCCACCCGAGCGCTCCTTGCGGGTCACGGTCCGCGCGATGGATCCGGTGACGCCCTTGGTCTGTGAGACCTCGCCCAGGAACGTGTTCAGCTGGCCCCAGTCCTCGATCTGGGCGGTGGCCGCGGCCACGGACGCGGAGCCTCCCATGAGGGAGCGGACCACATCCTGGAGCGTCACGCCGTACCGCTGGAGGAAGGTCTGGCCCAGGCTCTGGCCATGGTCGGCGAGGATGACGAAGTGATAGGGTCGCGCGGCGGTCTCCGCCGCCTTGACCAGCGTCCGGAGCTCGCGGTCGACACCGTCGAGCGCATCGAGTGACTCGGGCCGCTCGGGACCGCTGTGGTGGGCGATCTCGTCGTAGTCGGTGTAGTCCATGTAGATGACCGGGGTGCCCCGGACCATCTCCTGGATGATGAGCGAGGTGCCCAGCGCCCGGAGCGCCACGTTCGTCGCGGCACGCACCGCGGGGTACGGGAATCCGCGATGCATCCGGGGCACGATGCCCGCGCGAGCCTGGCGCCGCGACTGGATGTTCTCCTTGATCACCTCCGCCAGGTACCTGACGATCATGGTGATGTAGTTGTAGGGGCTGACGAAGAACCAGCTGAAGGCCTCGCTGTCACCCAGGCCACGCTCCTTGACCTTGATGGTGGACATCACCAGGAAGGCGCGATCGGCGTCGCCCGTGAAGATGTTGCTGATGCTCGCGCCACCGGGGCAGAGGAGGCCTTCGCCATTCGAGATGCGCTGCTCGATGACGGTCGCATCCTCGGGGTGGTTGGCGACCAGGAGCTGACCGGTCTTCTTCTCCCACCAGCGGAAGTTGGGGATGCCGTCGTTGTTGCCGTGGAGGATGCCCGCCTGGCTCGCGGGAGTGGTCGAGGGCAGCAGGGCGTCCCAGTGTCCCAGTCGATGCGAGCCATCACGGATCCAGCTGGCCATGGTCGGCACGCGGCCCGCCCGCAGCGAGTGGCTGATGACGTCATGGGATAGGCCGTCGAGCTGGATGATGACGAGGCCCGGGACATCGGTCCGGACCACGTCGGGATCGTGGCTCGCGAGCGTCCGCGAGAGCGCCCCGTAGTAGGAGTCGTCCTCGTTGAGGCCGAACAGGAGGCCGATGGCGCCGGCGATGCAGCCGAAGACGAACGAGATGATGAGGGCGCCGAGGACACCGGTGGTGACCGTGACCGCCGGCACGAACGGGTCGAGCAGCAGGATGACGATAGCCTGGAAGATGAGCGTCAGGATGACGAGGGCCACGACCGATCGGTTCGCCACGAGGGCCAGGAAGGCCGGCCGGACGAGCAGGTTGAGGAGCGAGATGAACACCACCGCGATGAGGCCGCCGCCGAGTTCCGTGATCTGGAGCAGCCCCGGCAGCAGCCATGCCGTGATGTTGAAGGCGATGACACCCGCGATGAGCGCGACGATCGCCCGCTTCAGGAGTGCCGTCCGGCCGAGCCGCCAATGCCACAGCAGCTCGATCTGCGTCTTGTAGAAGCGACCCAGTCGCGATACGCCGCCCATCGGTCCCTCTCAGTCGGTGTTGTCCGGTCGGGGGCGCGTCCCCATGATGTCGCTCACGCCTATCTGGTCACACGCAGGATAGCGGAGCGTGCCGGCGCCGGAGGGGAGGCTGGTACCCCCGGATACGGGGCGCTACGCTCTCGCGCATGCCATCGGATGGGACGAGCACATGACATGCAGCAGCTGCGGCTCCGAGTGATCCGGCCGGCACCAGGTTCTGCACCTCGTGCGGGAACCGGCTGCTGAGCGCCTGCGCCGCGTGCGGCACCGCCCTGGCGGCGGAAGCCCGGTTCTGCGGCGAGTGTGGGACACCGGTCGTGGCACGCATGGGTCCGTCGCCATCATCGGTGCGCGAAGGAGCCCCCGGCGCCCACCGTACGTCGGCTCCAGTCGCCGAACGGCGCCTGGTGACCGTCCTCTTCGCGGACCTGGTCGGCTTCACGCCCTTCGCCGAGGCACGGGACGCGGAGGAGGTACGCGAGACGCTGACCCGCTACTTCGGCATCGCCCGCCAGGTCATCGAGCTGTATGGCGGTACCGTCGAGAAGTTCATCGGTGACGCCGTGATGGCCGTCTGGGGTGCACCGACAGCGCGCGAGGATGACGCCGAACGGGCGGTCCGGGCAGGCCTGGAGCTCGTGGACGCGGTGCACGCCCTGGGACCCGGCATCCGGGCGCGGGCAGGCGTCATGACCGGCGAGGCCGCCGTGACCATCGGCGCGACCAACGAGGGGATGGTCGCGGGTGACATCGTCAACACCGCGGCGCGCCTCCAGTCCGTGGCCATGCCCGGGACGGTGCTCGCCGGCGAGGCGACCGTGCGCGCGTCGAGCGCCGCCATCACGTTCGACGCGGCCGGCGACCAGGCACTCAAGGGCAAGGTCGCGTCCGTGCCCTCGTGGCGCGCGCTGCGCGTGGTGGGCCAACGTGGCGGTCAGGGGCGGAGCGACCTGCCGGAGCCACCGTTCGTTGGCCGCGAGGAGGAGCTACGGCTGCTCAAGGATGTCATCGCGACCAGCAGTCGGGATCATCGGGCCCGGCTCGTATCGATCACCGGGCCGGGGGGCATCGGCAAGAGCCGGCTTGCGTGGGAGCTCGAGAAGTACATCGACGGCATCAGCGATGACATCTACTGGCACCGCGGCCGGTCCCCGTCATATGGCGAGGGCATCACGTTCTGGGCGCTGGGTGAGATGGTCCGTCGGAGGGCCGGGCTGGCCGAGGACGACGATGTCCAGACCACCCGCCAGCGCATCCGGGCCAGCGTCCTCGAGTACATCCCCGATGCGGATGACCGGCGCTGGGTGGAACCCGCGCTGTTGACGCTCCTGGGTCTGGAGCCTGCACCGGCCGGCGGCAGAGACGTCCTCTTCGCCGCGTGGCGCATCTTCTTCGAGCGGATCGCGGATCGTGGCACCACGATCCTCCTGTTCGAGGACCTCCAGTGGGCCGACTCGGGCCTGCTGGACTTCATCGAGTACCTGCTCGAATGGTCCCGGAGCGTTCCCATCCTCGTGGTCGCGCTTGCTCGCCCGGAGCTGTTCGAGCGGCGCCCTGATTGGGGCTCCGGCACCCGCCAGCAGACACGGCTCGCGCTCGAGCCGCTCACGGACGCCGCGATGACCGAGCTGCTGGAAGGGTTCGTGCCGGGTATCCCGCGGCCCGCCCTCGGGGCGATCCTCGCGCGCGCCGACGGCATCCCGCTGTACGCGGTGGAGACGGTGCGGGCGCTGGTCGCCGATGGCAGGCTCGAGATGGTCGAGGGAAGCTACCGGCCGGTGGGGGCACTCGACGCGCTGACCGTGCCCGACTCGCTGCGCAGCCTCATCGCATCACGGCTCGATGGCCTTGATCCGTCCGATCGGAGCCTCGTCGCGGACGCCTCCGTGCTCGGTCAGTCATTCACCATCGCAGCGCTCGCCGCGGTCGGCGACCATGACCCGTCGACCCTCGAGCCGCAGCTGCGATCGCTGGTCCGGCGCGAGCTGTTCGACCTCGAAGCCGACCCGCGTTCACCGGAGCGCGGCCAGTACCGCTTCGTCCAGTCACTCATCCGGGAAGTGGCGCATGGCATGCTGGCACGGCGCGACCGCCGGACCCGCCACCTCGCGGCGGCGCGCTACTTCGAGAGCCTCGGCGACGATGAGCTGGCGGGAGCCCTAGCGAGCCACTACGTCGCCGCCCATGAGGCGTCGGAGGCGGGTGCCGAGGCGGACGCGGCGGCCGGACAGGCCCGCCTGGCGCTCAGCGGCGCCGCCGACCGGGCCGCGACCCTGGGCGCGCATGACCAGGCGGTCACGTACCTGCGATCGGCAGCGTCGATCACCCTCGATGGCGGTGAGCGAGGCGTGCTCCTGGCTCGGGCCGCGGCGGCGGCCAACGCCGCGGCGAACTACGCGCAGGCGGAGGGCCTCGCACGCGAGGCGCTGGAGCTGGCACGGGCGGCTGGCGATGCCGCCGCGATCGGGACGGCACAGGCGATGCTGGGCGAGGTCCTCATCGACACCGGCGATCCGCCGGCATCTGTGGTGCTCCTCGAGGCTGCGGTCGCGGAGCACCCGGCGACCGGCCCGGCGGAGATCCGGGCGAGCCTGTTGAGCAACCTGTCCCGGGCGTACATGCGCACGACCGACAACGCCCGGGCCGTGTCCGCCGCAGACCTCGCGCTCGAGATCGCCGAGCGGCTCCATCTCGAACGGATCATCGCCGAGACGCTCAACAACAAGGGATCGGGCCTCGTTGGCCTGGGGCGGCGGCGGGAAGGGGTGGCGCTCCTGAACGGCGCGGTGGAGGTCGCGCGTGCCGGCGGGTTCGTCGCAGCCGAGGTGAGGGCCCTCGTCAACCTCGGGTTCTCGGCCGACGACCAGCTGGCTGCCCGTGACCATGTGCTGGAGGCCGAGCGGCTGGCCCTCAGGGTGGGCGACAGGTCCCTGGCGACCTGGGCACACGGGAGCCTGCGCTGGTGCGCGTACGTCATGGCCGAGGACTGGGAGACGGCCATCGGCGACCGGTGGGTCGCTGGAACGTCCGGGGATCCGGCGGAGACAGGGAGCACGCTCGATGTGCTCCGGGACGTCGCTCTCAGCGGGTTGATGCTGGCCGCTCAGGGTGATCCGGTGGAAGCGGTCCAGGCACGACTGGACGATCTGGCCGCCGAGGTGTCCGACAGGTTCGCGGCGTCCTCGAGCCACGCGCTGCGAGCTTCGCGGTCGCTCGCGGCGGGCGACTACCGGCAGTCATACGAGGAGTTCCTGCTCGCCGCGCGCGACCTGGATGCATCGGCCTTCTACCTTGCCTTCGCGATGCGGGCAGCGCTCTGGGCGCGGGACGTCGACCGCGCTCTGTCCGTGAGGCTGCGCCTCGAGTCCGATCCGGACACCGGCGGCAATAGCATCTCCGACCGCATCGCGGCCAGGGCGGGCATCGCAGCGCTCGAGGGCAGGGTGGACGACGCCGTGGGGCTGTATCGCGACGCGCTCCAGGGCAAGCGCTCCCTCCACGCGGACTTCCTCACCGCACTCACCGACCTCGACTTCGTGCTGCTGGTCGGCGCTGCGCACCCAGCCACCGCGGAGGCGGCGGTGGAGGCCCGAGCCATCTTCGAGCGGGTCACCGCGCGGCCCTACCTCGATCGGCTCGACGCCGCGATCGCCTCGAGCGCCGCGGTCGACCACGTGGTTGGCGCGGGCCGTCCCCGCGGCCCAGCACCATCGACCGACCAGGTTCCCGAATGCGCGGACCCCTGATCGAGAGCCCGCGGGGCGCGATCTTGCCGCTCATCCCAGCCGGCGTGTCGGCGCGGAGGGACTCCCGGCCTGGGCGGCTCCCGGCCTGGGCGGCTCGCAGTGCTCATCCATCGGGCGATATCCGGCCATCGAACCCCCTTTCCGAGGCTCAGGGGCCGCTGGCAGGCCTTCAGGCGCGGTTCTGCCCACCCGGTGGACGCTGTGGCACCGCCTCCAACTCTGCTCGTTGCTTGCCGGGTGCCGGCCTCATCGCAGGTGAAGCGCCCCGGAGAACCGGATCTTCGCAATCAGCGAACGTCTGGGCGGCCCATGTGGCGTTGGACCGGTCCTCGCGGTGCTGGCATCGACAGTTCTTCACGGGACCCGGCATATGTTTCGTCATGGATGGTCCCCGGGCACTCCTATCGTGACGACGACGGCCGTCTCATTCGCTGATCGCGCAAGATCGTGGGGGGCCTCGGTCGGCGGGCAGCCTCGGCCGGCGGGCAGCCTCGGCCGGTGTCCGGATCGCCCACTTGCCAGCCATCCATACGCCGGGACGCGACGCCACAGCGCCGTACGAGGTCTGCGAGGCATTCGTCGGGTGGCTTACGCTGCGGCCATGCTCTCGCCCGCCGACCGTTACCGCTTCACTGGGGAGTTCCACTACTTCCGGGTCCCTCGCCGCGACTGGGAGGGACGCCTGAAGCAGGTCCGGGACCTGGGGTTCGAGGGGGTGAGCATCTATGTCCCCTGGAACTGGCATGAGCCAGCGCGGGGCGAGCTCGACCTCACCGGCCGCACCATCCCGGAGCGGGACCTGCTGGGTGCGCTCGACCGCATCGCGGCCGCGGGCCTGCGGTGCATCTACCGGCCCGGCCCGTTCATCACGGCCGAGTGGCGTGACGGGGGTATCCCGTCGTGGCTGTGGCATGACGACCCGTCGATCCTCGCCCTGGATGCGCGCGGCCGACCCGCGGGCGCGCATCGACCATATCCGGCCCTGACCTACCCCCACCCGGCGTACGAAACGGCCGCGGTCAAGTGGCTGCGGACGGCGATCCGGGCGGCGGCACCCTATCTCGCCAGCAGGGGCGGTCCCATCGTCCATCTCCAACTGGACGACGAGCCATCGTGGTGGCAGCAGCTGCGGGACCCACTGGCCCTCGACTACAACCCGTTCCTGGTGGCACCGACGACCGATGGACCCTCGCGCTACGGGTCGTGGTTGCTGGAGCGCCACGGGGACCTGGCGACCCTCGACCGGCTGCACCGGACAGCATCCCGGACACCTGCCGCGTTGGAGCCACCACGCGAGCTCGCCGCCGCCCACGCGCAGCTGCCGCGGTTCCTTGACTGGTTCGACTTCAAGCTCCATCTCATCGATGAGCACATCGCGGTGCTCCACGCCGCGGCACGCGAGGCGGGATTCGACGGGCCGATCTCGATGCTGTCGCCGTACCTCCTGCCGCTCCAGGCTGCGCACTTCGCCGCGTTCGCGCGCTCGCGGATGCCGGATCTGGAGCTGACGAACGAGTGCTACGTGTCGCTGTTCTCGGCGACCGCGGCGCCCGAGCAGAAGGTGGCCCACGTCATCGCGACCCATGAGGCATATCACATGTGGCGGGGCCCCGGCCAGGGACCGGCCTTCAGCATGGAGCTCCAAGGCTCGAACAGCTCGTTCATCAGCCCCGGTGTGATGGAGATGCTGTATGGGACGACCATCGCGCGGGGCATCCGTGGCTGGAACATCTACATGCTCGTGGGCGGCCAGAACCCCGCGGGGTACGAGCTGGGCACCGGCCGTGAATACGACCTCGATGCCCCGATCGGGCTCGCGGGCGAGCGACGCCCACATGCCGACGTCCTGCGGCGTCAGATGCGGGTGGTCCGGGCGCTGGAGACCGAGCTCATCGCCGCCGAGCCCCTCCGCGATACCTGGATCGCCGGCTACCTGCCGTATGAGGCGGCGGCCCAGCAGGGCATCTCCGGTGCATTCGCCGACGCCAGGGCGGCGATGGAGGGCATCTTCTCGTTCGGCGACATCGGCCTCTCGATCGCACCCAGCCTCACGGCACTGCTGACCCTCGCCGGCGCCAGCTGGGGGATGATCGACCTGGACCGACCCGATGCCGCCCCATGGCAGACAGCGCGTCAGCTGTGGATCCCGAACCTGGGCTTCATGTCCGAGGTGGTGCAGCGGCGCCTGGTCGACTGGATCACCAACGGTGGCCACGCGGTGTTCCTGCCGTCGATTCCGACCCTGGATGTGTCGATGGAGCCGTGCGGCGTCCTCGCACGGTCGGTATTCGGCCCGGGGGACGTGCCCTCGTTCCCGCGGTTCCAGGAGGTGCCCAACGGCTGGGACCAGGTCCGGACCACGGACGGTGGCTCCCTCGCGGTCCGGGGCGGACTGGCCCGGTTCGCGCTTCCGGGTGCCGCCGAGCCACTGGCCTGGGATGCGGCCGGGGCGGTGGTCGGCTTCCGGCGACCGATCGGTGCGGGCTCGGCTTCGGTCCTCGGCTTCCGACTGCAGTACCACCCGGTGGGCGGAGCTGACCAGTATCGGTTCGTGGCCGACCTGGTCAAGGGGGTGACGGGGCCGCTCGTGGCCGTCGCCGAACCCGCGCCGGCCATCGCGCTCCAGCTGGCCGGACCGAGCGGTGGGCTCGTCTGTGTCATCGATCCCGTGGCGCTGCCGTTGTCGGTCCGCGTGACCTATACCGCCCTGGACACGGGCGGGCGCGCGACCTTCCCAGAGCGCCTCCCGGGCATCGCCTTCCGGGGACTCGGCGCGCGGTTGCTGCCCGTCGGCATCGACCTGGGCGGCGGCCGGCGGCTCCGCCACGCCACCGCGGAGTTGATCGACCGACGGACGGACGCCGAGGGCGCGGTCGTGCTCACGTTCGCGGGTGACGCCACCGACCCCATCGAGGTGGCGCTCGACGGTCACATCGGTGCGCTCGTGCTCCCACCGGGCGCCATCCTCCTGTCACGTGAGGATGCGGACGGCGGGACGATCCTCGTCATCGAGGCCGGTGCCCCGGAGATCACGCTCCGGATTGGGCCCACGGCTCGCTGATCGCCACCCATCGAGACCTCCGAAGCGCCAACGGGAGCGTCTGGCGAGCCGCACGCACCGAGCGTCCGGACGCAGGCGGTCCATGGCATGATCCGGCGATGACCTCCGCCACGCAGCTCTGGCTCGTCCGGCATGGCGAGACCGAATGGTCGCGCGACACGCGCCATACGTCGGTCACCGACCTCCCCTTGACGGCCGGCGGCGAGACCGCTGCCCGGTCGCTTCGCGGGCGCCTCGCAGAGGTGCACTTCGACCACGTGTCCACGAGTCCCCGCATCCGTGCCCGGCGGACGGCCGGGCTCGCGGGCTTCCCCACTGCCAGCGTCGATCCGGACCTTGCCGAGTGGGCTTACGGCGACTACGAAGGATTGACCATGGCCCAGATCCGGGAACGGACGCCCGGCTGGACGATCTGGACCCATGGCGGCCTCGGGGGCGAGAGCGTCAGCGACATCACCCAGCGGATGGATCGTCTCATCGGCCGCCTCCGCGCTCAGGGCGGACGGGTCCTCTGCTTCGGGCACGGGCATGCGCTGCGGGCCCTGGCTGCCCGTTGGGTCGGCAAGCCGGTCGCCGATGGGAGGCTGTTCATCCTCGATACGGCCACCATCTCGGTGCTCGGCGATGACCGCGATACGCCGGTGTTGGTGCGCTGGAACTGCTGAACGCGACGGTCAGGACGGGCTGCGCCAGACCCGCAACGGACCGAGCGAGCGGAAGCCGAGGGTCTCCATGGCGGCCAGGTCATCACCCTGCTCGTAGCCCACCATCGGCAGCCCCGGGAATGCCGCCTGGACCGCGGCGACGGCGCCCCGACGCTGCGTCATCGGGTCGTCGCCGGTGAGCACGATGTTGGAGATGCCGACCACGGGCCCCGATCCGTCATCCGACCGGTTGGCGATGGCCAGCGCCACGATCCGCCCATCGTCGCTGCACCAGAGGAAGCGGATATCCGGGTCGACGAGCAGGGCCGGCTGGAACAGCCGGGGCAGGGTGGCCGCGTCCGCGTCGGGGTTGGCGCCACGCCAGGTGTGCTCCCATCGAGCCAGGTCGGCATCGGTCGTCACCGGCTCCCACGCCGAGCCCGCTGCACCCAGCCGCAGGGTCATCCCGGGCTCGAGGGTGATCCAGCGCGCCTCGAACAGGACCTCGAATCCCAGTGGCCCAAGGTCCAGCGTGTGATATGCGTCCTTGACCGTCCACGGCCGGGGGAGGGGACCGGCGAGCATCGCCCCGATCCGCCGAAGCTGCGGCACGCTGGCGTCCGGGTTCAGCGTGATCGCGTTCGAGTAGTAGGGCGGGGATGGGCTCAGCTGCGTCCAGAGGCCGTCCTCCCACGCCGTGTCCCCGCCGAGCGCACGGCAGACGGCGTCGCACCAGGCGGCGTTGTTGCGGACGGCCCGGCGCTCATCGGCGCTGGAGGCCATCGACGACCGGGAGCGAACGACTGACATCGCCATATGCTGCACCAGCGCCCGTGGGATGGTCGATGGCACGCCGGATGACAGTCCGCGGGGCATACTCCGGGCGCTCATCCCGGTGCCCGATGCCGGGTCGTCGCCCGTCCCATGAGGGTCATCGATGCGCTCCACCATCCAGACGGTCCGCTCCGCGGTCGCCCTCGCGACCGTCATCGGCCTCGCGGCCGTCACCGGGGCCGCCGCACAGTCGCCGTCCGTGGTGCCATCGCCGGCCGTGGCACCCTCGCCGGGGAGCTCATCGGACACTGGGCTGCATGCGGACCCCGAGCTCGAGGCACGGATGCCGACGAGCATCGGTGGCCAGGTCCTCGCCGTCCAGTCCCTGGGTGGTGCAGCGGTGTTCGCAGGGACTGACGAGGCGGCCATCCAGCCGTTGCTCGACGTCATCGCTGCCCAGGGACGGACCCTCGATGACCTTTCCATCGCGGTCGCCTACAACGAGGACTACTCGGTCGCCATCACCGCATTGCGGCTCGCGGGCGCCGACGCGAGCGCCCTCGTCGAGGGGGTCCTGGGCATGGCGTCGCCGGACGACAACGTCAGCCAGGCACCCGGCCGGATCGCGGGCAAGGCCGTCATCGCCGTCACCGACCGCACCGGGTTGCAGCAGTTCTATGCCCAGGGCGACATCCTCTGGATCATCCGCGCGGCCGAGCCGGCCCTCACGGAGGTCCTCACGACGCTCCCCTGAACCGGGGCCCCTCCGCCCTGCCGTCAGGCGCTGCCGACCGTGCCGGACAGCACCCCGATCCGGGCCGACCGGACCCCCTGAGGGCCGCGTGGCCGGGAGTAGCATGGGCGCGTAAGCAGCAGACCCGTTGATACGGCCCCACAGTGGGGCACAGGCCGGTCTGCCCCTGGGAGAACCGCCCCGTGGTCGCCGTAACCAGCGCCAAACCGGCCGTGCCCAATGACGACAAGCGCTGGCGCATCGTCGAGACCCGGATGCGTCGGCTGGGCAATCGGCCCGATGCGGTCGTCGAGGCGCTGCATTCGGCGCAGGAGGCGTTCGGGTACATCGACGACGACGCGCTGCGCTTCGTGAGCGACACCCTCTCGGTGCCACCCTCCAGGGTGTTCGGCGTCGCGACCTTCTATCATATTTCATGCTCAAGCCGAAGGGCGCCATGCCTGCGTGGTCTGCACCGGCACGGCCTGCTACATCAAAGGAGCTGGAGCATGCTGGAAGGCATCCAGGAACGCCTGGGATCAATCCCGGCGACACCACCGAGGACGATCAGCTCTCCGTCCTGACCGCGCGCTGTGTCGGCGCCTGCGGCCTGGCGCCGGCGGTGGTCCTGATGGAAATGTGTTGGGCAAACTCGACGCCCGGTTCGTGCCAAGCTGGAGGAATTGGATGAGCACCTGGAAGATCTTGCCGAGAAGGCCGGGTCCGTCGCCGAAGACCCTGCCCCGAAGGGCCGGTCGCGCGTCCGCGTCTGCATGGCGGCCAGTTGCCAGTCCTCCGGCTCCCTGCCGGTCCTGGAGGCTCTCGCTCAGGCGTGCGGGGACGGCACGGCGGACCTGCAAGGTCAAAGGGGTTGGCTGCATGGGGCTCTGCTCCGCCGGCCCCCTGGTCGCGGTGGCCGACAAGGGCGAGGTGTTCTCGCGACGTGACCGCCGCCGAGGCCCTCGACGAGCATGGCGGTGCGCTGCGGCGCGTCCGCGTTCGCGCCGTCGACCGACCAGCCCTTCTTCGCCGCCAACAGAGGATCGTGCTGGAGAATTCCGGGACGTGTCGACCCCGACAGCTTCAAGGGCTATGTCGCCGTGGGCGGTTACGCGGCCCTCGCACGGCACTGAGCGAGATGACGCCCGCCGATGTCTCGCGAGGTGACGACGAGCGGTCTGCGCGGACGCGGCGGCGGCGGCTATCCTACGGGACTCAAATGGTCGACCGTGGCCAAGGCGCCGGCAGCCAAAATATGTCATCTGCAACGCCGACGAGGGCGACCCGGGCGCCTTCATGGATCGGGCGTGCTGGAGTCCGATCCGCATCGAGTCATCGAGGGCATGGCCATCGCCGCCTATGCCATTGGTGCCAACAAGGCGTATGTCTACGTGCGCGCGGAATATCCGCTCGCCGTGGAGCGGCTTCAGACCGCCATCCGCAAGGCCGAGCGCGCGGGTTTCCTGGGCAGCAAGGTCGCGGATACCCAGTTCAGCTTCGAGGTGGAAATCCGTCTGGGCGCCGGCGCCTTCGTCTGCGGCGAGGAGACCGCCCTGATGGCCTCCATCGAGGGGGCGCGGCCAGCCGCGTCCGCGTCCGCCCTACCCCGCCGAGTCCGGCTCTGGGGCTGCCCGACCCTGATCAACAATGTCGAGAGCTTCGCCAATATCGCGCCGATCATTCGCAACGGCGGCGACTGGTTCGCCGAGCATCGGCACCGCGACCAGAAGGGAACCAAGGTCTTCGCGCTCGCCGGCCGGATCGAGAACACGGGGCTCATCGAGTCCCCATGGGGACCACGCTCCGCGAGATCATCTTCGACATCGGTGGCGGCATCGGCGCGGCAAGGCGTTCAAGGCGGTTCAGACCGGCGGTCCGTCCGGCGGCTGCATCCCGGAGGAGCCCTGGATATGACTGTCGACTACGAGTCGCTCATCGCGGTTGGGTCC
>CAWJKF010000019.1:0-169303 GCA_963843335.1 uncultured Chloroflexia bacterium | reverse complement strand
ACCGGCGCACACGGGTCGAGGTAGTGACCCGGGCTCCCGTGGCTCGACCGCACTGGTCGGGCGCAACGAGGTGGAACACTAGCGGCAGCCGGGCCGGCTGTCAAACGGCGGGCCTCGATCCGGACCCTGGGTCGTTTCGAGGCAGACGCACTCGCTGGCGGCCCTGGTGCGAACGGGTCTCGACGGTCGCGGGAGACTATCGTCGACGGCATCGTCCTGGAGCCCCGCCCGGGGCCGGATGGAGCCCCGCCCGGGGCCGGATGGAGCCCCGCCCGGGGCCGGATGGAGCCCGTCGCAGGCCGACGTCCTGGCATGCGTCTGGCGGGTGAGGCGGCCAACGAGGCATCGCGGGGATCACGGGAGACGGCCCGGATGGCCCGTCCGGGGCCGTCCCACCCGCTGCCTGGGCAGGGTAGCCACTGAAGCCCTCGTCGTTGGCCCGCTCACCCGCCCGGCGGGCATGGCAGGTGGCCGGGGATCCGCGGTCGGCGGGCATGGCAGGTGGCCGGATGCGGTCGGCGGGCATGGCAGGTGGCCGGGATCCGCGGTCGGCGGGCATGGCAGGTGGCCGGGGATCCGCGGTCGGCGGGCATGGCACGTGGCCGGGGATCGCGCGGTCGGCGGGCATGACGCGTGGCGGGTCATCTGGCCGCGGAGCGCGCGCATCCCGTGGCCGGACACCCGGGACGGCCCTCCGCACGCCGGACAGGGACCCCAGTGCTAGATGACGCCGGTCTCGATGAGCTGGATGAACACGCCCGCGGAGATCCAGCAGGCAAGCCCAAGGATCGCGGATCCGGGCTCGCCCAAAGGGCCGGTGAGGAGCCAGTAGAGGACGAGCCCGAGGAGCAGCGCGATGGCGGGCTTGATGAGTCGCAAGAGCGCCTCGTTGATGAGGTAGCTCATCGCTCTCGCGCCGCCTCGAACTCGCGCCGTCCCTGGAGCGCCCGGACGAGCGTCACCTCATCGGCATACTCCAGGTCGCCGCCCACCGGGATGCCGCGGGCGATCCGGGTGACCGAGCCTACATGACCCAGGAGCCGCTCGGCGAGGTACATCGCTGTGGCCTCCCCTTCGAGCGTGGGATTCGTGGCCAGGACCACCTCCGCGAATGGCTGGCCGTCGTGCTCCCGCTCGACCACGCGTGCGAGCAGCTGCCGGATGCGCAGCCGGTCAGGGCCGATGCCGTCCATCGGCGAGATGGCCCCATGGAGCACGTGGTAGCGGCCGCGGAAGGCGCCCGAGCGCTCGAGGGCGAGGACGTCAAGGGGTTCCTCCACTACGCACAGACGTTCCGCATCGCGGCCCGGGTCGAGGCAGATGGGGCACTCCGGACCGGTGCTGATGTTGAAGCATCGGTCGCAGAACACGACCTCGTCGCGCACGGCGATGAGCGCGGCCGCGAGCGAACGCGCCTCCGTGTCCGGCGCACGCAACAGGTGGTACGTCAGTCGCTGGGCGGTCTTGGGCCCGATGCCGGGCAGCCGCGACAGCGACTCGATGAGTCGGACGACCGGTTCGACGAGGGTCGTCACGGGCGAGCGATGCGACCCGTGGTCACAGCCCCGGGATCTTCAGGCCGCCGGTGACCCGACCGACCTTCGCTTCCGCGGTGGCCTTGGCCTGGTTGAGCGCCTCGCTCACCGCGGCGAGCACGAGGTCCTGCAGCATCTCCACATCGTCCGGGTCGACGACCCCCGGGTCGATGGTCACCGAGAGCAGCTCCTGCTTGCCGGTGACGACCGCCTTGACCGCGCCGCCACCTGCGGTGCCCTCGACCCGCAGCTCCTGGAGTTCCGTCTCGACGCGCGCCATGTCGGCCTGCATCTGCTGCGCCATCTTCGCGAAGTTGCCGAAGCCCATGGATCCCTCCTGCGGTGGTTATCTCAGATCGGACGGTGGTCGACGCTGGTCAGCCGATGTCACCCACATCCGCCAGCTCGCCCCCGAAGACCTTGCGCGCCTGGGCGACCAGGTCGATGTCCTCCTCGGTCCCGGCCACGGGCAGCTCGATGTTGGTTCCCACGCAGCGTACCCCGACCGGCCGGCCGAGGACATGCGCGATGCCGTCCTCGAGTGCGGGTCGACGCTGCTCCGCCTTCTCGCGCAGGAATGGCTGGTTCTCCGGGAAGCCGAGGATGACGATGCCATCGCGGACCTCGACAGGCCTGCAGTTGGCGACCAGCGTCTTCATGAGGGGGTTGCGTCCGATCCAGGCGATGATCTCCGGCCAACGAGCCTGGATCTCCAGCAGGTCACTGCCGCCAAGACGTGCTGCAGGCTGCGTGACGGGTGGCGCGGCCGGGCCTGGCACCGGTCGCTCCGGCGGGCGAGCTGGCGGGTGCGGGGCGGGGCGGGACGGCTCCGTCGCGCGTGCGGGCTCCGCCGCGCGTGCGGGCTCCGCCGCTGGCGACGGGGTCGGTCGGGCTGGGGCAGCCGGTGCCGCCGCGCGGGTCGGGGATGGTCCGGATGACTGGGGGCGTGCGGCGGGCTGGCCGTCTGACACGTTCGACAGCAGCGCCAGCTCGAGCTGCCAGCGATAGCCCCCCAAACCGCTGCGGCTGGCATCGATGCCCGTCAGCCGCCGTGCCGCTGCGGCGAGCTGCGCGGTCGCGGGAGTGTCGCCGCGACTGGTCATCGCCGCCACGAGGCGCTCGCGGAGACGGGCGACGACCTGCTCCGAGAACGCGATAAGGTCCCTCCCCTCGCCCTCGAGCTGGTCGAGCACCTCGATGCCGGCGAGGGCATCCCCCTGCGCGAGCGCATCGACGAAGCGCTCGATGGCATCTTCCGGGGCGAGCCCCAGGAGGTCGCGGACCCCATCCGCGTCGACGACAGCATCGGAGGTCGCCAGCACCTGATCGAGCAGCGACTCGGCGTCGCGCATCCCCCCGGCCGCGAGGCGGGCGATGAGCGCCAGCGCGTCGTGATCAGCGACCCGTCCCTCCGAGGCGAGGATCCGTTCGAGCTTGCCTTCGATCTCATCCGTGGTGAGGGGTCGGAAGGTGAATTGCTGGAGCCTCGAGACGACGGCGGGGCGGATCTGGCTCGGGTCCGTGGTGCAGAAGATGAACAGCACCCCGTCGGGCGGCTCCTCGAGGGTCTTGAGCAGGACGTCCCAGCCCTCCTTGATGCGCTGGACCTCGTCGATGATGAACACCTTGCGCCGCAGGTCCGCGGCCGTGGTGTACACCCGGGGCACCAGCTCCCGCATGTCGTCGACCCGGTTGTTGGAGGCTGCGTCCAGCTCGATCACATCCATCGCCCGGCCCTCGCGGATGGAGACACAGGACGGGCACGCGTCACAGGGCTCGCCATCGCGCAGTTCCGTGCAGTTGACCGCCTTGGCCAGGATGCGCGCGGTCGAGGTCTTGCCCGTACCCCGCGGCCCGACGAAGAGCAGCCCGTGCGACAGCCGGTCTAGGCGGACAGCATTCCGGAGCGTCTCCACGACCGCGTGCTGACCGACCATCTGGGAGAAGGTCTGGGCACGAAAGCGGCGATAGATCGCCGTGTGGGTCGCGGCTGCTTCGGTCGTGGGCACCCGCTGAGTCTAGGCCAGACGGTTCCCTCGGACGCCAGAACCGCGCCCGGCTGGGACGCCACACCCGCGACCAGGGCACGCCGAGCTGACAGGCAGGCGGAAGGGGGTTGCCGTGCACCCTCTGTCGACCGAAGGCGTCCGTGGGCCCACCGGAGCGATCGGCTCGGACCAGGCCGATCCGCGGCACCCGGCGAGCAGCGCTTAACGCTGCTTCCTTCCGGACCTGACGTGGTTCACGCGTCGCCGCTGCGCGGGACCCGATCCTCAACGCCGCTCGCTCCGTCGGCTTCCGCGAACGCGGGCCTCGAGAGGGGATTCAGCCCTGCTGGAGCGGATTGCAGGTACAGGGCACCGCTAGTTCCCCGCCTAGCACGGCCCGGGGATGATAGCCGGTCCTGCTGCTCAGCGACGTCCGGGCCGCCGGGCCGCCGGGCTGTGCCGCTCAGGCGATGACGCGGGGATACAACCGGGCGGTCAGCAGCGTCAGGCAGACGGCACACACCCCGAGGATGGCGACTTCGACCGCGAGCAGGAGCGGGTCGAGGTCCGGCTCGATCATCAGGCTCCGGAGCGCGCCGACCATGTACGTGAGGGGATTGAGCACCGCCACGACCTTGAGCCAATCGGGCATCGCCGAGATGGGATAGATGGCGTTGGAGGCGAAGAAGAGGGGCATCGTGATGAGCTGGCCGATGCCCATCAGCCGCTCGCGGGTCCTGACGAGGCAGGCGATGGTCAAGGACAACAGCGAGAATACGGCCGACCCCAGGATGACCACCAGGCCGATGCCCAGCAGCCGTGCGGGGTCGAGGATGATGTGGACCCCCAGGATGAGCGCCAGGATGATGACGATGAGCGCCTGGGACAGCGACCGGATCCCCGATGCGACGCCACGGCCGGCGACGAGCGCGACCCGGGACGCGGGGCTCACGAGGTACTTGTGGACGACCCCCAGGTCCCGCTCCCAGATGATGGTGATGCCATAGAAGATGGCCGCGAACAAGGCGCTCTGGGCCAGGATGCCCGGCGTCAGGAAGTCGAGATAGGCCACCTCGCCCGTGGGCAGCACCCGGGTCGAAGCGAGGACCTGGCCGAAGATCACGAGCCACAGGACCGGCTGCACGGCGCGGGTGAGCAGCTCCACCGGGTCGTGACGGACCTTGCGCAGCTCGATCTCGGCGACCGCGTAGGTGTCGCCCAGGAAGGCTCGCAGCGGGGACGGCTCAGCCCATGCGGCTGGCAGTGCGACGGGTACGACCGACTTCACTCCACGATCCTCCGGTCTGGATGTCATGGCCCGCATGGGCCGCGAAGACGTCGTCAAGGGTCGCGTCCGGACCCAGCGCGGCCCGCAGCGCAGCGGGGGTGTCCACCACCGCGAGCCGACCGCGGACCATGATCCCGATGCGGTCGCAGAGCTCCTCGGCCTCGTCCATGTGATGGGTCGTGAGCATGATCGTGGTACCCATCTCGTCCCGCCGGCGGCGCAGGTGGTCCCAGATGGAGGCACGTGCGACGGGGTCCAGGCCGACCGTCGGCTCGTCAAGGAACAGCACCGTCGGCCGATGGAGCATCGAGGCGGCGAGCTCGAGGCGCCGGATCATGCCGCCGGAGAAGCTGCGCACGAGCCGGTCGCGGGCATCGGTGAGACCGACCGATGCGAGGGCATCGGCGATGCGCGGTGTCCGCACCTCCCGGGGCAGGTGATACAGCCGCGCCGAGATGAGCAGGTTCTCGTATGCCGTGAGCGTCCCGTCCGCGGACAACAGCTGTGGCACGTAGCCGATGGAGCGGCGGACGGCCTGCGGCTCCCGGACGATGTCCGCGCCGGCTACCGTGGCGCCGCCGGATGTCGGTGCCAGGAGGGTCGTGAGCATCCGGATGGTCGTGGACTTGCCGGCGCCATTCGAGCCCAGGAGACCGAACACCTCTCCCGGCTCGACCGTGAGATCGACGTGGTCCACGGCCAGCAGGTCACCGAAGGCTCGGGACAGTGACTCGGTCCGGACGGCAGCCGCCACGGCGATCGTGGTCATGGCTCCGCTCGCCGCGCGGCCACTGGGTCGATGCCCGTCACGCTGGCCATGAGCAGGTCCATCGCCTGGGCGATGAGGGCCAGCTCCGCCGGTGACCGGTCCCGGAGCGCACGGGCCATCGCACGCCGGGTCCCAAGGTTGACGGTGCGGAGTCGCTCGGCGCCCGCATCGGTGAGCGTCAGCCTGACCCGCCGCCGCTCCGCGGGATCCTGGATGCGCTCCACGAGGCCCTGACGTACGAGCCGCTCGACGAGCGCGGACGCGCTGGCGAGGCTCACGCCCTGGTGCTCCGCGACCGCCGAGACGCCGCTGCCGGGTGCCCGGCGGAGCAGCATCATCACCCGCAGCTGGGGCACGGTCAGCCCCGGGGCGGCATCCGCCCGGGTGCCGGTGCGGACCCAGCGCATGAGCCGGGGGACGCTGTCGACGACGAGCGCCGCGACGTCCTCCAGGGCACGCTGGTCCGCCGCCGATGTCTGTGCCGAGGTGGGCAGGTCGATGGTGGAAGCCGGCAAGATGGTTCGTGTCCCTGATGGTTCGAGACACGAAGTATACCCACTGGCGGCTCGTTCGTGAATCAGGAACGGGAGCTGGCGGCTCCGGCGCAGCTCCCGTCCTCCGTGTGATGCCGACGAGCGTCGGCCGTCGTGGCTAGTACTGGAACTGGATGAGCATCCCGCCGGTCGACTCGTCGGCCACCTGGTACGAGCCCCCCGTGGGCAAGCGGGGCTCGAACACCAGCGCGTCACCACTGCTGGAGTTGTGGATGAAGCCGATCTTGGTGCCTTTCACCGCGATGTAGTTGCCCTTGTCCACGTGGAAGTTGACGCTGAAGCTCTGGATCCGGTAGTTGTCGCCATTCGGACCCCCGCAGCCGCCGCTCTGCGTGTCCTTGGCGTAGCTCAGGGTCGGACCGCTGCGCACGATCCTGGCCTTGTCCTCGCCGGGCTTGGCGCGCGCCACCTGGACCGTGAAACTGCCCGCGATGCACGAGACGATGCGGACCTTGTGGATCGTGCCGGCCTTCGGTGCCTTCTCGTGGCCTCCGTTCTCGAATGCCTCGACCGCGACCCAGGTGCACGTGCGCGGATCGGACTTGCCGACCGTGTCACCGCACCGCTCGCGGGGCGTCGGTTGCGTGGAGTGGGTGAGCTTGGCACCGAAGCGCACGGGCGTCGACGCACTCACCGAGAGCGGAGCGATGCTGACGATCATGAGGACAGCCAGCAGCACGCCGAGACCCAGCCGTCTGGGATGACGCATGAACGATCACCTCGCCATTGTCCCTGGGGTCCAGGGTTGGCGAGAATGTATCGCGCCTGCCAAGGGCCCCCGTAGGGCCGCGTGCGAAGAGTGGCGGAGAGGGAGGGATTCGAACCCTCGATGGGTTGCCCCATACCGCATTTCCAGTGCGGCGCCCTCGGCCACTAGGCGACCTCTCCGCGGGGCGGGAACAGCTGGTGCCGATCGTGTCCGAGTCGAAGGGCGATGGCGGAGAGGGCGGGATTCGAACCCGCGGTGCTTTCGCACACCGCTTTTCGAGAGCGGCACCATCAACCACTCGGACACCTCTCCGCCGAGAGCATAGCAAAGGCGTCCGTCGCGGCCGGGTCTTGGGTGAGCGGCCGGGTCTTGGGTGAGCGGCCGGGTCTTGGGTGAGCGGCCGGGTCGTGGGTGAGCGGCCGGGTCGTGGGTGAGCGGCCGGGTCGTGGGTGAGCGGCCGGGTCTTGGGTGAGCGGCCGGCACCCGCAGCCGGCGCCGGACGTGCTGGACACGATCTCACCATCAGCGTACGAAAGCCGGTCCTCACGGGCCGCTCGCTCGTCCACGGATGCCCACGACGTGGCGCGGGCACCACCAGATAGCCGTCGACGGCTATCGCCGGACCGCTCGGTGCCACGGGAGACGCCCCGAAGCATGGGTAGTTCAGCGATCCGGGCGTCTGCCGTTCGCCCATCGTGAAGATCCGTCGGGCGCTGCTGTGGCCGCCCCGCTCGCAGGGCATGGAGTGGTCCGGTGGCGGGGCCGGGTGATTTGCGACGGCCGTGCAGCCCGAGTGGTTCGGGACGGCGGTGCGGCCGGCCGAAGCCTCAGGTGCGGCCCGATGAGGCTGCCGCGAGGTCGGGCCGGAGGTCCGCGGCCTCCTGCGCCAGGATCCCGGACACGACCCGCAGTCGGCGGGCACCGCGCCCAGTGGCGGCCAGCTGGACGACCGAGCCGCAGGCGCCCTGGTTGGGGTCCGCCAGGGCGTACACGATGCCGTCCGCATCTGCCTCGAGCAGCGCACCGACGCACATCGTGCACGGCTCCACGACGCAGAACAGCGTGACGCCCGCCAGTGACGGTCGACCCAGCCGGCGGGCGGCCTCCCGGATGGCGCTCACCACGGCGTGCGAGGTCGGATCGCCGGTCGACTGGAGGCTCGGCCGGCCACGCGCCACCATCGCCTCATCCACGACCGCGACCGCACCGTCCGCGCGCTCGCCCGCCGCGGCAGCGGCGGCGGCCTCGGCCAGTGCGGCACCCATGTACAGCTCGTAGTTCACGTGGCGATGCTACATGTCGACGGAGCCCGCGGTGGGCCGCCGACGCCCCATCCGCCCATGCTTTCGGCACTGCGCGCTACGATCACGGTGCCTCGCGGCATGCACCGCGACGACCCCTGCTCCACACAGCCTCAAGAGGACCACCATGGCCCGCACCAGACGCATCGGCATCCTGACCGGAGGCGGGGACGTCCCCGGCCTCAACGGCGTCATCAAGAGCGTCACCTATCGCGCGAGCGATCTCGGCTACGAGGTCGTCGGCATCCGACGCGGCTGGGAGGGCTTGACCCACCAGCTGCCCGGGCCGACCCCGGACGCTCGCTACGTGATGCCCCTCGACCGGGTGAACACCCGGGCCATCGACCGGACCGGCGGCACGATGCTCCACACCTCGCGCACGAATGCCCGGAAGCTGCCCAAGTCGGCGCTGCCCGACCATATCCCGCAGGCGCGCCTGGACACGATGACCAAGGATGGCAAGACCTGGGACCTGACGCCCATCGTGCTCGAGAACATCGAGCGGCTGGGCATCGACTACCTGGTTCCCATCGGTGGGGATGACACGCTGAGCTTCTCCCAGATCCTGGCCGATCATGGCGTGCCGCTCATCGCCATCCCCAAGACGATGGACAACGACGTCCAGGGCACCGAGTACTGCATCGGCTTCTCGACCGCGATCACGCGCGCCAAGGAGCTCATCAATCGCCAGCGCACGACGCTGGGCTCGCACGAGCGCATCGGCGTGTTCCGCATCTTCGGGCGGGACTGCGGCTTCACGGCCCTCTACACGGCGTATGTCACGACCGGCCGGTGCCTCATCCCGGAGTCACCCTTCGACCTTGACCACCTCGTGTCCGTGCTGGCCGAGGATCACCGGCTCAATCCCAGCCACTACGCCTTCGTCATCGCGGCGGAAGGCGCCATGTGGACGGGCGGCAAGCTGGAGGAGGTCGGCGAAGCCGATTCCTTCGGCCATCGCCACAAGGCCAACATCGCAGAGACCCTTGCCTCGGAGATCAAGCGCCGGTCGGGCATCGAGAGCGTCTTCTCGGAGCTGACCTACGACCTCCGCTCGGGTGAGCCCGACGCCGTGGATACGATGGTCGCATTCACGTTCGCGAACGTGGCGATGGACCTCATCGCGGAGGGCGTGAGTGGCCGGATGACCGCCATCCGGGATGGCAAGTACGCCCATTCGCCCCTGCCGGACCCCGCCCTGGGTGCCCGTCACGTGGACGTCGACGAGATGTACAACGTCGAGCGCTATCGACCGCGCTACACGGGTCTGCTGGGCCATCCGCTGATGCTGGGTCAGTCGCTGGGCGACGCACCGGGGGCCTGAACCCCGTCGTGGGCCCCGACCGGATGCTCCGGCTGCGGCAGGTGCTCGTCATCGCGGGCATCTGCCTGGCCGTGGGCCTGGTGGTGGTCATGGTCCTGACGGCGGAGCCCTTCCGGCCCGACAGCTATGGGCCGGGACAGGACGCGCGTGCCTACTGGGCGGTGCCCCTGGCCGCCCCCTACGCACCTGGGTCGGTCGGCCATGAGAGCGCATATCTCTATTCGCCGGCGTTCCTCGAGGCGCTGGCGCCCATCCGGCTGCTGCCGTGGCCGCTGTTCCTGGGGATCTGGACGACGCTGCTGCTGCTCGTCCTGCGCTGGATGAGCGGTCCGTTGCTGTTCGGACCGCTCATCGTGCTCACGTTCCCGGAGCTCTGGGGCGGCAACATCACGATCCTGCTCGCGGCGATGGTCGTGGTCGGCTTCCGGCGTCCTGGCGTCTGGGCGTTCGCGGTGCTGACCAAGGTGACACCCGCCCTGGGCGTGCTCTGGTTCGCGGTCCGCCGCGAGTGGCGCGCGCTGCTGGAGATCGGCGTCGTGACGGCAGTCATCGTGGGCGTCTCGCTGCTCATCGCGCCCGATCTGTGGCGCCGATGGTTCGAGCTGCTGGCCAGCAGCACCAGCTCCAGCACGGTGCCCGGTTCCGTGCCGATCCCTCTCGCCCTCCGGCTGCCGCTGGCCGTGCTCGTCATCGTCTGGTCCGCGCTGGGCGACCGGCGCTGGGCACTGCCCATCGGCGTGCTGCTCGCGATGCCCGTCATCTGGTGGGGCAGCTTCGCCATCCTCACCGCGTGCGTGGCGCTGCGGCGTTCGGATATCGAGGCGCGCATCTTCCGGCTGCCGTCGCCGACGGCCGCCGGAGCCATCCCCGAGGTCGCCCTGCCAGGCGCACCCACGAGTTGACGCCCGGGGACGCGTGGCGCACGATCGGGTGATGCGATGGGTGCTGCTCCGGGGGATGTCGGGCGTCCACCACCGACCCTGGCGCCGCGCGTCGTGGAGGCCATGACCGAGACCCGGCGCACGACGACGACCTTCCTGTTCACGGACATCCAGGGGTCGACCAGGCTCGAGGCGCAGGTCGGCACGGCCCGGTACGGCCAGCTCCGCGAGCGCCACCGACAGCTCCTCCGCGCCGCCTTCGAGCCCCTGGGCGGGGAGGAGCAGGGCACCGAGGGCGACTCCTTCTTCGTCACCTTCGGCAGCGCCCGGGACGCGCTCGCGGCGGCTGTGGCCGCGCAACGGGCCCTCGCCGCGGAACCATGGCCCGACACCGTCTCCCTGCGGGTCCGGATGGGGCTCCACTCCGGGGAAACGGAGCTCGCCGGGGGCAGCCTCGTGGGCCTCGATATCAACCGCGCAGCCCGGGTGGCGGCCATCGCGCATGGCGGTCAGATCGTCGTCTCGGCGGCGACCCGGGCGCTCGTCGGGTCGGCCCTCCCGGAGGGCATCACGTGGCGGGACCTGGGTGACCACCGGTTGCGGGACATCGAGGGCACCGAGCGGCTGTGGCAGGTCGTCATCGAGGGTCTCCCCGCCGACTTCCCGCCGCTGCGCTCCGCCGCGATGCCCGCCGGCAACCTGCCGACACGCCTGACGACCTTCGTGGGCCGGGACCGGGAGCTTGCCGAGGTGCTGGATCTCGCCGCCGCGGGTCGATTGCTGACGCTCACGGGGCCGGGTGGCACGGGCAAGACCCGCCTCTCCCTGGAGGTGGGGGCCCGCAGCGCGGAGCGCTACCCCGACGGCGTCTACTTCGTGCCCCTGGAGCCCATCACGGAACCGGGCCTGGTCGCGGCCACCATCGCCCAACGACTGGACCTGCCCGACCGAGGCGGGCGCTCGCCCGTCGACCGCCTCCGGGACCATCTGCGCGACCGGCGGCTGCTGCTCATCCTCGACAACTTCGAGCAGGTCATCGAGGCGGCGCCGCTGGTCTCGGAGCTGCTCGCCGGCGCGCCGGGGCTGGGTGTCCTGGCCACCAGCCGTGAGGCGCTCCGCCTCTACGGCGAGCGGGAGTACCCGGTGCCACCGCTGGCCGTGCCCGAGCTCGATGCGACCACCGACGTGCGGCTGGCCAGCCAGTACGGAGCGGTGGCCCTGTTCGTGGAGCGGGCGCAGGCGGTCATGCCCAGCTTCGGCCTGACCGACGACAACCTTGCTGCGGTCGTCGAGATCTGCTACCGCCTCGACGGGCTGCCGCTGGCCATCGAGCTGGCCGCGGCGCGTATCAAGCTGCTGTCCCCGGCCGCGATGCTCGGTCGCCTCCAGCACCGGCTGTCGCTCCTGGGCAGCGGCTCGCGGGACCTGCCGGCACGGCAGCAGACGCTGCGGGGCGCCATCGGCTGGAGCTACGACCTGCTCGAGCCGACCGACCGTGACCTGTTCGCCTGCTTCTCGGTGTTCGCGGGTTCGACCGATTTGGGCTCCGTGGAGCGGGTGTGCGCCACGCTGGATGCCGACGTCCTGGAGAACCTCTCATCGCTCGTGGACAAGAGCCTTGTCCGCCGACGCGACGCCGCCGGTGGCGAGTCGCGCTATCGGATGCTGGAGACCATCCGGGAATACGCCGCTGAGCGGCTGGAGGCCGCGGATCGTATGTCCGAGGTGCGCTCACGGCATGCCGCCCACTACCTCGCCCGGGTCACGGACGCTGCGGGCGGAGCGGCGAACGGCGACCGGGCCACGCTCGATCGCCTCGAGGCCGACCACGACGATCTCCGAGCGGCGATCACCTGGGCGGTGGAATCCGGTGACGCGACGACGGCGCTGGGCCTCACCGCCGGGCTGTGGCGCTTCTGGCAGATGCGCGGCTACATCACCGAGGGCCTCGAGCGCCTCGACGCGGCGCTGGCCCTGCCCGGCTGTGACGACGAGGGTCTGCGACTGCGCGCGCTCGATGCCGCCGGTGGGCTCGCCTACTGGAACAACGATCAGCCGCGCGCACGGGAGCACTACGAGGCAGCACTCGCGATCCAGCGCTCGCGGGGCGCGCCGGGCGGCATCGCCGAGGCGCTCTACAACCTCTCGTTCACGTACCTGTTCCACGAGGACAACGAGTCCGGGGAGCGGTTCGTGCGCGAGGCCATCGAGCTGTACCAGGAGGCGGGTGACGAGGTGGGTCTGGCGCGTGCGCGCTGGGGCCTCGCCAACATCGAGTACGCCAAGGGGCGTGGTGGCGCCCGGGAAGCGTACGACCTCGCCACGGCTGCGCTCGCCACCTTCCAGGCGGTCGGCGACACGTTCATGACCGGCTGGGCGACATTCACCCTCGGCCTGAGCGAGTACCTCATGGACCACCTGGACGAGGCGCGCACGCGTCTGCTTGCCGCGCTGCGGATGTTCCAGGAGACCATCGACGTCTCTGGCTACACCCTGGTGCTCGACTCGCTCGCGGGGCTGACACTGCGCCAGGGCGATCCCATCTCGGCAGCGACCATCGCGGGCGCGGTCGATACGCTCGAGCGGACCACGGGCACCGGGCTCAACCGGACGAACCGCACCTTCTTCGATTGGGACCCCGAGCCCCTGCTCCGGGAACCAGCCAACGCGGAAGCCTTTGCGCGAGGCGCTGCCATGGATACCCGCACCGCCATCGAGTTCGCGCTCGCCGTGCATCCCGGCGCGTAGCCACCGACCTGCGGATGCTCGTCCTCGAACCCACCATCCAGACCGAGCGGCTGGCATTGCGGCCATACCGACCCGACGACCTGGACGCACTCCACGCCTTCGATCGACTCCCCGAGGTCGCTCGATACCTCTACTCCGAGCCCCGGGACCTCGAGGGGACGCGGAACGCGCTCGACCGGAAGATGGCTGCACGGACGATCCGCGGACCGGGCGACCATCTCAGCCTCGCCGTCGTGCTGACCGGCCACGATCGGCTCATCGGCGATGTCGTCCTGGAGTGGCTGGGCAATGACCACCGGCAGGGGGAGATCGGCTACGTCGTCCACCCCGACCACCAGGGCAAGGGGTACGCGACGGAGGCGGCCCGGGCACTGCTCCAGACGGGCTTCGAGACGCTCCGGCTGCATCGGATGGCGGCACGCTGCGACGCCCGCAACACGGCTTCGGCCAGGGTGATGGAGCGCCTCGGGATGCGTCAGGAGGCCCACCTGCTGGAGAACGAGCTCGTCAAGGGCGAGTGGACCGACGAGCTTGTCTACGCGATGCTCGACCGGGAGTGGCGAGCAGCCGAGCGGGCCGCCGCCCGCTGACCCGCCGCGCCACGTGGCAGGGACTGCCGATCCGACGGACTTCGGCTATCGTCGAGGGCCATGCAGCGCATCAGCGTCACCATCTGGAACGAGCACGTCCACGAGCGCACGGACGCACAGGTCCGGGCCATCTACCCCGAGGGCATCCACGGTGCCATCGCGCACGCCATCGGTCCGCTGGGCCCCTTCGACATCCGGACCGCCACCCTCGACGAGCCCGAGCATGGCCTGACCCAGGCAGTGCTCGATGCCACCGACGTGCTGTTCTGGTGGGGCCACGTCCGTCACGACCAGGTGACCGATGCCGTGGTGGACAGGGTCCAGCATGCGGTGCTCGGGGGGATGGGCCTCGTGGTGCTCCATTCGGGCCACTTCGCGAAGCCCTTCCGGCGCCTCATGGGCACCTCCTGCAGCCTCACGTGGCGCGAGGCGGGCGAGCACGAGCGACTCTGGAACCTGCGCCCCGACCACCCGGTGATGGCGGGCTTGGCCGACCACATCGAGCTGGCGGAAGAGGAGATGTATGGCGAGCGCTTCGACATCCCCGACCCCGACGAGCTGCTGATGATCGGCTGGTTCCCGGGCGGCGAGGTGTTCCGGAGTGTGTGCGCCTGGTCACGTGGCCTGGGCCGGGTGCTGTACGTCCAGCCAGGTCACGAGACGCACCCCACCTACCACGACCCGAACATCGCCCGGCTCCTCGCCAACGCTGCCGGTTGGGCAGGCCGGCGCATCAGGCGGGACATGACGCAGGCGGTCCAGGGTCCGGCACTCGAGCCCAGGTCCGGCGCATGACCCTGGCCGTGGACGGAGCGGCGACCGAGGTGCGGCCGCTGCGGGTGGGCATCATCGGCGCGGGCAACATCGCCCGGAACCACGTCAAGGGATATGTCGCGGCCGGCGCACAGGTCGTGGCCATCGCGGACACGAACCCCGCGACGCTCGAGACCCGCTCGGTCGAATGGTCCGTCCGGCACGTCTTCCGGGACTTCCGGGACCTGCTGGCATTGCCTGGCCTCGATGCCGTGTCGGTCTGCACCCCGAACGCGGCCCACTTCGCGCCGACCGTCGCGGCTGCGGCGGCAGGCATCCACGTCCTGTGCGAGAAGCCCATCTCGCTCTCGCTCACCGAGGCGGACGAGATGATCGTCGCCTGTCGCGAGGCGGGCGTCGTGCTCCAGGTCGACCATCATCTGCGCTCGAATCGAGCGGTCGAACGGGCGCGCGCGATGATCGAGGCCGGGGAGCTCGGCCGCCTGACGTTCATCCGGTTGCGCCAGGCCCATGACTGGTCCGGACGCGCGGACGTGCCGCCAGGCTTTCGGTCGCGGGCGCTCGCCGGCGGTGGCACGCTGCTGGACAACGGCTGCCATCTGTTCGACCTGGCGCGGCACCTCGGGGGGCCGGTGCAGGAGGTCTACTGCCGGACCGCCACGCTCAAGTACGACATCGAGCTGGAGGACACGGCCACGGTCAGCCTGCTGTTCGAGAGCGGCGCGCTGGGCCAGATCGAGACCTCCTGGACCGCGACCGGTTGGGACCAGGGCTTCTGGGTCGATGGTACCCGCGGCGCCCTCGAATACAGCGAACGGTCGGGGCGCCCGATCCTCCGCCATGTCTATCGGGACCCGGCGAACATCACCTGGGATGACGCCAGTGCCGACTCCTGGCAGACCCCCAGCGGGGCCGATCACGGACGCGCCATCGCGGCCTTCCTGGCCGCGATCCGAGGCGACGCGTCGGTCATCTGCTCCGGCGAGGACGGTCGCGACGCTGTCAGCCTGGCACTCGCCAGCTACGAGAGCGCGAGCCTGGGCCAGCCGGTGGCGCTCGGCGCCTGAATCGGGCGTCGAGGACAGCGGGTCCGGCGAACTCGCTCAGGCGGCGATATCGCTCGGCGCCGCCGGCGGGGTCGGTCGCTCGACGCGCGTCTTGAGCCCGACGAGCTGCTTGCGGGTCATGAGGAAGACACCCATGCCGAACATCGGCAGGGCGAGCTTGTGGGCCGCGGACGGCTTCGGCGTCCAGGCCCGCAGGCGCTCGATGACCCGGGTCTGGCGTCCGTCATCGACAGGTTCGAGCACGAAGGTCCAGCTTGCCTTGAAGTCGGGCATCGCCGCGCCACCCATGCCCCCGGCGACCTTGATGCCGGCCGTCGATGGCGGCGTGTCGGTCGCGTCGGCTGCGTCCTGCTGGGTCTTGACCATGTCACTGTCGAGGTAGAGCGAGAGCGATCGACCCTCGTCGAGACCCGCGACCTTGAAGCCGCCGCCGGGCCAGGTGGGCATGATGTCGCCCAACGACAGCTCCTGCAGCTCGGGCATGACCCGGTCGGCGCTCCGGGCACTGTTGTCCATCTGGTCGTAGCTGTACCAGCCGCCGCGGCCATACCCCATCTGCACGAGCCACGGCCAGACCGCGCTCGGCGGCGCGCTGACCGTGATGCCCCGGGTCTCGACGAGCGCTGCGCCGGGAACCAGATCGTCCCCGGGGAGGGTGCGATCGGCCTCTTCGGGATCGACGCCCCAGGTGTCGTGGAGCGGCCGGAGGAAGGCGAACCAGGTCACGGCCAGCGAGACGAGCAGCGAGGCCACGAGCGACACAAGGAAGAACAGCAGTCGTTTGAACATCGGGGATCTCCTCCGGGGTACGCGGAACCACCGGCCGGCTCGGCGGGCGACCATGGAACAGCCTACCTCGCAACCACCGGGCCCGACCATGCCGTTCGGTTCTGATCGCGCGTGCCGTCGGTCATGATCGGGAGAAGCGTCCGTGCCGACCCGTTGACCCTGCCCGTGCGGCTGTGGTCCACTGGCGCCCGATCGGCCGACAGACGAGACGACGGCCGCCGGCCTGACAGCGGGAGGACGCACCGGATGGACATGAGGCTCGAGGTGGTGATCCTGCCGGTCTCGGACGTGGACCGGGCCAAGGCGTTCTATCAGGCGGTGGGATTCCGCCTGGACATCGACTACGTCGGTGATGCTGGCTTCCGGGTCGTCCAGTTCACACCGCCCGGCTCGGGCGTGTCGGTCACCGTGGGCCATGGCATCACTGACGCCGCTCCCGGCTCCGTCGAAGGCCTGCACCTGATCGTGAGCGACATCGATGCTGCGCGCGCCGAGCTCATCGGCCGGGGCGTCGACGTGAGCGAGGTCTTCCATGATGCGGGTGGCGTCTTCCACCACGCTGGCACCGTGGGCCGCGTCCCGGGTCCCGATCCCGAGCGGCGCTCCTATGGCTCCTTCGCGTCGTTCCGCGACCCCGACGGCAACGGCTGGATCCTGCAGGAGATCACCCAGCGCCTGCCCGGTCGCTGACGACCGGCCCACGGACCACACGGGATGCCGACGGACATGAAGGAGCTGCGATGACGGACGAACGGGTCGCCTCGATCGACGCCCTCCTGGTCGACACGATGGAGGCGCACGGCAGGTTCGAGGAGTCGGAGCTGCAGGGTGTCTACGACCAGGGATGGCCGCGCTGGTACGCGGCGTATGCCGTGGACCACGGCATGGCCGCGCTCATCGGGCACGACCTCACGAGCGACCAGCTGGCCGCGTTCCTGGCCAGCACCAATGCCGAGTTCGAACGGACGGAACCGAAGCCTGCCGACCCGTGGCCGACGTACACGGCCCGTCGCATCGCCGCGGAGCTCTGACCGTCGGGCCGTCCGCCCCTGGCGGCCCCTCGGCGCGCCGGTCGCCCCTCGAACGCTTATGGCCCATCGGCCCGCACGCGACGGATCTGCGCCATCAGCGAACGTGTGGAGGCCGCGCGGTCGCACTCCGGCGCCGGAACTCGGTCTCGCGCGGCGCACGCGCCCTCGGACGCGACGACGCTCGGGCCGCGCCCGGGCCGGGGCGGCTGCCGCACGTCCGCGTGCGGCGCGGTTGGCGCCCGATCACCCCGCTCCGGGCCTGCGTGACGAGTACCCTTGGACCGATGCCCCTCATCTCGCTCGTCGCCCTCACCAAGCGCTACGGGGACGTGGTCGCGCTGGACGGCCTGAGCCTCGACCTCGAGCCGGGCATCATCGGGCTCGTGGGCGCCAACGGCGCCGGCAAGAGCACGCTGCTCAAGATCCTCCTCGGCCTCCTCTCCGCGACGTCGGGAGAGGCACGGGTCATGGACCTCGACGTGCGCACCCACGGTCCCGACATCGGGCGGGTCATCGGCTACATGCCCGAGCACGACTGCCTGCCACCCGACCTGACCGCCACGGACCTCGTCAGCCACCTGGGCCAGATGTCGGGCCTGCCACCGGCAGCCGCTCGCGAGCGCACGGCTGAGGTGTTGCGCCACGTGGGTCTGTACGAGGAGCGCTACCGGCCCATCGGCACCTACTCCACGGGCATGAAGCAGCGCGTCAAGCTGGCCCAGGCACTGGTGCACGACCCGCGGCTGCTGCTCCTCGACGAGCCCACCAACGGCCTCGACCCGGCGGGTCGCGACGAGATGCTGGAGCTGGTGCTCCGGACCGGCACGGAGTTCGGTATCGCCGTGGTCCTCGCCAGCCACCTCCTGGGGGAGATCGAACGCGTGTGCGACTACCTGGTCGCGCTCGATGCCGGTCATCTGCTGCGAGCCGCACCGTTGGGCACCTTCACGGAACGGACCGGCGTGCTGGCGGTCGAGGTGGAAGAGGGTCGGGACGAGCTCGCGACGGCGCTGCGCGCCCAGGGCCTGACCGTCGTCGCGGACGGTCACCTGCTGCTGGTGGCCCTGACCGACCAGCGAGGCTATGACCTGGTGCGTGATGCGGTGGTCGAGCTGGGGCTGCCGCTCGTGCGCATCGAGCCCCGTCGACACAGCCTCGAGGACCTCTTCCGCGACCAGGGCGTCGCCGCGTGACCGAGCCGACGGACTCGCAGCCGCGGGTGGCCACGGGGCCCGGCGGCAGCATCTACGACCTTGGCTACCAGGGCTACCACGGCCACCGGCTGGGTCGACCGCAGGTCGTCACGGCGCTGCTCGGCCAGACGCTGCGGGCGTGCTACGGCATCGGTCGGGGCGCCCGAGCCAAGGTCGTACCGTTCACCCTTGCCGGCCTCGCCCTCATCCCGGCCATCGTGGCCATCGGGGTCGCGGCGCTCATCGCACAGGCGGGGCCGGGAGGTTCCCGTCTGGCCTCGTTCTCGCCCATCCAGCACAACACGTACGCCAACGTCATCGCGGTGTTCGTGATGCTCTTCTGTGCCGCCCAGGGCCCCGAGCTGTTCGGACGCGACCAGCGCTTCGGCGTGCTGCCCCTCTACTTCTCGCGAGCCCTTGCGAGGACGGACTACGCGGTGGCCCGGACGGGCGGGCTCGTCGTTGGCTTGCTGCTGATGGTGCTCGTGCCACAGCTGCTGCTGTTCGCCGGCCGGGTGCTGACGGCGTCCGACCCGGGCGCGGGTTGGACCGCCGAGTCACCCAACCTGCTGCCGATCCTGCTCCAGGCGCTCCTGACCGTGCTGCTGCTCGGCGGCATCGCGGCGGTCATCGCGTCGCATACCCCGCGACGTGCGTACGCGACCGCAGCCATCATCGCCGTGCTCATCATCCCGCCGGTCATCGCGACGCTGGTCGCGAACGTCGGCCGGGGCGGCCTGGGTCGGTACCTGGTGCTGCTCAGCCCCGGAGACGTGCTGGAGCACACCAACGCGATCCTGTTCCGGACGTTCGCCGAAGGTCCCGAGATCGTTGGCCGGGACGTGCCCGACGCCGCGTTCTTCATCGCGGCGATCATCGGTATCGCGGTCACCTTCGGCCTGACCATCCGGCGCTACCAGCGGATCGCGGTATGAGCCCTTCGGACCGGCAGGAGGTCGCCCCTCCCCTCGCCCCAGGCACCGACGGAGGCCCGGCGCCTGCCATCGTGGTCGATCGTGTCTCGCGCTGGTACGGCAACGTCGTCGCCGTCAATGACATCAGCTGCTCCCTCTCGGCGGGCGTCACGGGATTGCTGGGCCCGAACGGGGCGGGCAAGACCACCCTGCTGCATCTCATGGCGGGCCTGCTGCAGCCATCGGCCGGGAGCGTGACGATGGCCGGGGTCCCGGCGTGGCGGCATCCCGAGATGTACCGCCATGTGGGGCTGGTGCCCGAGCGTGAGGCTGTCCACGCCTACCTGACGGGACGCGAGTTCGTGCTCCTCAACGCACGCCTGCAGGGTGTCGCGGATGCGACGGCGGCCGTGGCTCGGGCCATCGCGACGGTCGAGCTCCAGGATGCCGCCGACCGGCCCGTCGCCACGTATTCCAAGGGCATGCGCCAGCGTGCCAAGCTCGCCGGCGCACTGGTCCACGACCCCGCCGTGCTGCTGCTCGACGAACCCTTCAACGGCATGGACCCACGCCAGCGACTGCACATGATGGAGCTGCTGCGTGCCATGGCCGCGGCCGGTCGGACGATCCTGTTCTCCTCGCACATCCTGGAGGAGGTCGAGCGTCTCGCCGACTCGGTCCTGGTCATCTACGCCGGCCGTCTTGCCGCGTCGGGCGACTTCCGCTCCATCCGCAGGCTGATGACCGACCGGCCCCACACCTTCACCGTCCGCTCCTCCGATGACCGACGACTGGCCGCCGCGCTGCTGGCGGACGTGTCGGTATTCGGAGCTGAGCTGACCGACGGGGCGCTGTCGTTGCGCACGTCCGACTACGAGGGCTTCGGGCGGGCCCTGCCACGTCTGGCCCGGGCCGCTGGCAGTCTCGCTGTTCGAGGTCACGCCGACCGATGACTCCCTGGAGAGCGTCTTCAGCTACCTGGTGCGCCGGTGATCGCGCGCGCGCCACTCGTCGGGGTCACGCTCCGGGGCGTCCTGGGTCGTCGGCGGACGTGGCTGATGATCCTGCTGGCCTCCCTGCCGGTGGTCGTGGCCGTGCTCATCCGGGTGGGTGGCGGCCATCCCAATGCCCCGACCATCCTGGACACGCTCCTCATCCGGACCGTGATGCCGCTGCTGGCGCTGGTCTTCGGCACCGCCGCGCTGGGGTCCGAGCTCGAGGACGGGACGGCGGTCTACCTGATGATCAAGCCGATGGCTCGCTGGCGGATCCTGCTCGCGAAGATGGTGGTCGGCGCGGGCCTCACCGTGGCGCTCGTCTTCCCGGCCACGGTCGCGACAGCGCTCATCACGGAGGGCCGGAACGCCCTCTCGATGTCCGAGACCTTCGGCTACGCGCTCGTGGTCTCGGCAGGGGGCATCGGGTACGCCTGCGCCTTCGTGGCCCTGAGCGCGTTCACCGGGCGCGCCCTCATCCTGGGGCTGTGCTACGTGCTGCTCTGGGAGGGGGTCCTCTCGGGGTTGCTGGAAGGCACGCGGTTCCTGTCCATCCGTCAGGCGACCCTGGGGCTCACGGCACAGGTCACGGGGAGCGTCGGGGACCCGGCGCCACTGGGTGCCGGGACGTCCGCCTCCATCCTCATCGTGGTCGTGGTGGGCGCGTTCATCCTGGGCAGCCTCCGGCTGTCGCGCTTCGAGATCCGCGGCGGAGACTGACGGCCACTCCGGCTGGCCCGTGCCGGATGTCAGTCGGAGCCGGGTCCGACACCGGGCAACAGGTACTCGATCACGTCGGCGGCTGAGTAGTGCGACCGGCCAGCCAGCACCTCAGCCACGTGCGCCAGACCGTCGCCGGTCGTGACGATCGGCTGCTCGACCGCGCCGTTGGCACGTACCTGCCCATGGCCGATGCCAGCCATGAGTGCGTTGCAGAGGCAGGTGCGCCCCTCCGTCTCCGCGGGCGAACCTCCCTTGTGCGCGTACGCGTCCACGGGTTCTGCGGGGCACCGATAGCCGAGGTCCCCGAGCGGTGTCCGGTACGCGCTCCGGAGATAGCCAAGGTCGCACACCCGCGGCCGCTGGGTACCCGTCGCCGGATCGTCTGCCCAGCGAACGGTCTTGAACGGGAACCCGGTCGGAGAAGCCAGCGGATCGGTGAACACCTCGACCGCTCCTCGCGTGACACGGCTGAGGACCGAGGTCTTGAGGTCACCCGTGAAGCCGGACTCATCGCAGAAGGCGAAGAGGGTGCCGACCTGGATGCCGGCCGCTCCGGCCGCGATGGCCTCCTGCAAGCCTCCGGTCACCCCGAAGCCACCTGCCAGCCAGAATGGCAGACCAAGCTCTTGGACCTTGTCCAGGTCGACCACGTCGCGGATGCCGTAGAGCGGTTCGCCGTGTTCGTTGAAGGTCTTCTCTCCCCGTGGCGGGGCGTTGTGACCACCGGCCGTCGGACCTTCGATGACGAAGCCGTCCACTCGCCCGCTCGCCTTGCGCGCCAGCACCTTGGCCAGCAGGCTGCTCGCGATGATGGCGAGGAAGGCGGGACGGCGCAGCGCGGGCATCGGTCCGACCAGGTGCGACCGAGGGGCGAGCTGTATCAGCTCGGTGACATCGGGGCCATCACCATCGACATCGAATCGGAGGCTCGCCGTCTCGTGCTCCGCGAGGGCATCGAGCGCCGCCGGGATCTCCCTCGGGATGCCGGCGCCCATCAGGACCACGTCCACGCCGGCGAGCATCGCGCCGTAGAGGGAGGAGAGCGTCGGCAGTTGGATCTTGGTCAGCAGGTTGATGCCGACGGGTCCGTCGTGCCCCTCCTTCGCAAGGAATACCTCGACGAAGCAGGCGAGCATCGTCAATCGCTCCCTCGCGCTCGACGAGCCCAGCCGATACATCGGGAGCGTCAGGTACGGGGCACCCTGCCGACCATCGGGCAGGTGGTAGCGCCGGAAGACGTCGCGTGCGGTATCCGGCAACGGGAAGTGCCCGGCCGCGCGGCGGAGGTGACCACCCTGGTCGCCATCCTGCAGGCGTCGAACGAACACCGTGTCCAGCCCGGTCCCAGAGACCACACCCAGCTGACCTCTGGACGAGACGGCATTGGCAAGCCGCCATGTGGAGACACCGACGCCCATCCCGCCCTGGATGATCCACGGCAAGGCGGTCATGGCCCGGGCCTGGGAAGGATCCTGCTCGACGACCGTCAGCTCACCCCTGTCATCCAGCCACCACAGGTGGCAAGAGCCGGGAGGCCGCGCACTGCCATGAAGTCCGGCCAATGGCCAGTCGCAGGCGGATCGGCCAGGTCACGCGGATCGGTCCGTGCGTTGGCTCGCCTCCAAGGGTACTCCGATGGAGGGACCCGGTCGGCCCTTGCGCCGCCCCGACGGGCTGCAGCCCTTGGGCATGCTCGATGCTATGGACGCTGCGTGCCCTTCCACCACGCCAGGACCCGCAGACCCGACAGTGTGAGCCACTTCGACGGCTCCCCCGGCGGCACCTCGATCTCGAACCACACCCGGCCGGGGTCCCGCGGCGTCTGGAGCCACGTCCCGTCCGGCCGTCGCTGCGCGCGGATCGCCTCCACCGCCTCGGCCATCCGCAGGTCGGGTGCCGAACCTGTGCGCAGGGACGCGGCACGGAAGTGGTCAGCGGCATTCAGCACGTTGTAGCGCCAGCGGAATGGGGCGGCGAAGCGTGTCACCCAGGGCGCGACCACCTCGCCGGTCGACAGCCGGTACATCAGCCGCCGCTGGAGCAGGTACTCCTCGCCGGCGCGGCGCGCCGCGCGCGTCGCGTCGGTCCCGCCGGTCGCGGCCTCGTAGGCGAGCAACGCCTTGGCCGTGTTGAGGGTGGAGTGGAACGACGAGCGGGTCGAGCCCTCCACCCACTCGCAGTTCCAGCCACCGTCCGCCAGCTGATGCTCCACGAACCAGGCAGCGATGCCCTCGACGTCGGCGCCCAGCCAGAGGCCGTTCATGAGCGTCCACGCATTGATGCAGCAGTCGACCTCGCCGCCCCAGTACGGCAGGGCCTCGTACTCCCAGCGACTGTTGGCGGCGAGTCGCTCGGCGGTGTCCGTCAGGACGGACGCATCCAGCCCCCACTCGCGGAGGGAGTCGAGTGTCCAGGTGGTCGCCGTCCAGGGCTGGCCCGCACCCGTGGCAGCCTCGGGCCCCCCGAAGTCGAGGTCGGCGGGGAAGAACGCGCCGCCGGCCCACTGGCCGTCAGGGTCCTGCAGCGCGAGCAGCCGGGCGCCGAACCCCTCGGTCGCGACACGAGCGCGCGTCGCCATCCAAACCTCCGCCGGCGCGCCAAGCAGGTCCCGTTCGACCTGCCAGCGCAGCGCGGGGTCGGAGTCGAGCAGCCAGTCGATCACGTCTCGGTCAGCCATCCGGCGAGGGTACCGTGGCGCGCCAGCTTGCCAGCCTGCCGCACGTGCCGTTCCTCCGCCGCGTCAGGTCGTCGCCCGGTAGCCGTCCCGCTCGGCGGCCGCGAGGCAGTCGTCCGCGATCGCGATGCCGCCCGACGTGTGCGCGCTGCGGATGCAGGCCGCGGCGGCAGCCGCTCCCAGCCTGAGGGACGCCTCGACCGGCCATCCCTCGTGGATGCCGAAGAGGATGCCCGCGGCGAGGGCGTCACCGGCGCCGGTCGTGCTACGCACCGCTGTCCGCGGCACCCGGACCGAACCCTGTCGCCAGGTGCGCGCCCCGGGCGCCGCCGCGACCGCGCCACCGGGCACGTGCACGACGGCGAGCCGCCGGATGCCGCGTGATACCAGGCCCGTCGCCATCGCCTCCAGCGCGGCCCAGGTCACCGGCCCATCCGGGTCGGCCGCGGACGCATCGATACCCGTCAGGGCGCCCGCCTCGAGCTCGTTCACGACGATGCTGTCGAGATGGGGCAGGCAGGGCTCCACGACCGTCCGGTTGCGGTCTGGCGCCAGGGTCGCCATCTCCAGGTTAGTGTGGATTCCAACGGCCTGCGCGCGACGAAAGAGAGCGGACCAACCGGTATCGCCCTCCGGACGCCGTGCATCCATCCGGTCGAACAGCCCGGGCGCGCCTGCATGCAGGATACGGGCCCCCGATGCCTCGATCTCGACGTCATCGGCCGCGAACGTCGTCTGCGCGCCGATGTGATGGAAGAACGTCCGCCGCCCCCCGTCGCGCTCCACCATCACGTCGGTGAACGAGGTGGCTCCGCCCGGCAGGGTCCGCACCGACGCGTCATCGATGCCCAGGCGGGCGCACTCGGACCGCACGAACGACCCATTCGCGTCGTCGCCCACCACGCCCATGATCGCCACCGGGAAGGTCGCACCGAGCCGCCGGAGGTCGACGGCCATGTTGAGCGCGGCGCCCCCCGTGCTGACCGCCACCGACTCGATGATGGCGAGGCGGTCGATGGGCGGGTAGGCGTCGATCACCTTGCCCATGTCCACGATGATCGAGCCGGCACAGACGACGCCGCGGCGCACGACCGGATGGCTCATTCCGCGCGCAGCACCACGTCCGTCACCTCGAGGTCCGCCTCGAGCTGTCGCACCGGTGCGACACCCAGGCCGCGCAACGTCGCATGGTAGTCGCGCACCGCTGCCTCCGGGGTCAGCTCGCCATCGAGGACCCTGCGCATGAGCGTGACGATGGCGCCCTGCGATTCGGCATGCTGGATCTTGCGACCGAAGAGGGCCACTCGCGCGCCGTGCGCCTCCGCCCGGTGCAGCAGCTCGAACGTGTCGCGGGTCGTGCCGGCAGAACCACCCAGGATGCCGACGACGAGACCCGGGTCGTGCTCGGCCAGCTCGGCCAGCGCGTTCGCCCCGTTGTAGCCGACCTTCAGGAACACCGGCCGCTCGTCGGAGGTCACACCGGCGAGCACCCGGATGATCCAGTCGTTCACGAACGATCCGACCTGGGACAGGTCGAGGTCGAGTGGTGCGTTCGGGTTGAATACCTCCAGGAAGTGGCGGATCCCCAACGCTGCGGCCGCATGGCGGAAGGCCCGGTACTCCGAAACCGTGGCCAGGTCCCGCTCGAGGTCGTTGTTGAAGGTCACCGAGTAGAGGACCAGGTCGCAGAACTGGCGGATGCGCCCCAGGTCCACCGTCCGCCACGGGCGTGACGGGGAGGCCGCGTAGCGGGCGCCACGTGGGTGCCAGATATCCGTGGTGTCGTTGGCGCGGACCGCGAGCGTCACCTCGGGATCGGGCCAGCCGTCCGCGACCAGGCGCTCCCCGTTCGAGGCGGACGTGAGCATGACGTCGAGCGTGCCACCGCGGATACCCGCCCGCATGGCCTCGAGGTACTCGGGGCGGGTGCGGTAGTGACCCGGTCTGCCACTCCCCTCGGCGGGCGTGCCCGGCACGGGACCAGGGGCCGCCACCCCGAACGCCATGTCGGCATCCTTGGCGTCGGCGAGGATGAAGTCGGCCGGGGTATAGCGGCCGGCGGCGATCGAGGCAAGCTTGCGATCGAGGCGTCGTGACAGGGTGAGGCCCTCGGGCCGATCGGGCTGATCGGACCTGGCGGGCTCGAGCGTGGTCATGGTCACGTTGGTCCTCCGATGACGAGGTCGCTCAGCGTGGCTCGGGCACCTCGTTGGTACATCGAGTCAAGGGCGTCGCGATAGGGTGCCGCGAGACGCTCATCGTCCGCGAGGTCACCGAACAGCTCGCGCACGCCGAGGAAGGCCATCGGATCATCGCGCCCGCGTCGTGCGAGGGGTACCAGCGTCTCCCGACGATGATCGACCACGTCGATGGGCGCGCCTTGCTCGTCCGTGCCTTGGGCGTAGCGTGCCCAGCTGGCGATGATCGCCGCAGCGAGGGACACGTCCCTGCCCGCGGCGAGGTTCTCCCGCACGGTCGGCAGGATGAACTTGGGGACACGATCCGATGCGTCCACGGCCTGCCGCGCCAGGGTGTCCCGGATAGCCGGATTGGAGAAGCGTGCCACCAGCTCATGCTTGTAGGCGGCCAGGTCGATGCCCGGTACGGGGCGCAACGTCGGGGTGGCCTCCCGGTCCATGTATCTGAATAGCAGCTTCTCGATGAGCGGATCCCGCGCCGCTTCGTCCACCAGCCGGTACCCCATCAGGTACCCGAAGTAGGCCAGTGCCTGGTGGTCGGCGTTGAGCAGCCGCAGCTTCATCAGCTCGTACGGCTCGACATCCTTGACCACCTGCACCCCGACCGCCTCCAGGTCCGGCCGGCCGGCCGAGAAGTCGTCCTCGAGGACCCACTGCGTGAATGGCTCGCACACGACCGGCCAGCCATCATCGATGCCGAAGCGGGTGCGAACCTCGGCCCGGTCCGTGTCCGTGGTGACCGGCGTGATCCGATCCACCATGCAGCTCGGGAAGTGGACCTCACGGTCCATCCAGTCCGCGAGCGCCGGATCGCGCAGACGTGCGAAGGCCGTGAATACCCGGCGGGCGACCCGGCCGTTGTGCTGGATGTTGTCGCAGGACATGACCGTGAACGGCGCCACCCCGCGCGCCCGGCGGAGCGCCAGGCCAGCGCACACCAGGCCGAAGATGGTGCGCGGTGCCGATCCGGGCGCGAGGTCGTGGACCACGTCCGGCTGGGTCGCATCGAAATCGCCGGTCGCCTGGTCGAAGCTGTAGCCGCCTTCGGTCACCGTGAGCGAGACGATGCGCGTCGCGGGATGCGCGAGCCGCTCGACGACTGCGTCCGGATCGTCCGGGGCGAACAGGTAGTCCACGATGGACCCGATGACACGCGGCTCCCAGGTCCCATCGGCCGACTTCATGACCAGCGTGTAGAGCCCGCCCTGCCGCTGCAGGACGTCCCGGATCGCTGCGTCACCTGGCAGCACCCCGACCCCGCAGATCCCCCAGTCGGACGACCCGCCTGCCGCGAGCAGCCGGTCCAGATACATCGCCTCGTGGGCGCGATGGAAGCCGCCGACGCCGAGATGGACCACGCCCGTCGTGACCGCCCGGCGGTCATACGAGGGCACGGCGACCCGTCGCGCGACCTCCGCCAGTCGGTCGACCCGAAGGGGGATGCCAGCGTCCACAGCCATCTCAAGATCCTTTCTCGTACCCGGCACGCCGGGACCTCAAGGCTACCCCGTCCGGCGCGCAGCCGCGGGTGAGCCGCGGGTGAGCCACCGACCCGGTCGCGAGCGGAGATCGACCGATCGGTTCACGCTGGACGGGCCGGCGTGGCATGCCGAGGCGCCACATCGACAGGCGACGGAGACACCGCGTCAGGAGGTCCGATGACCCAGATCTGGACGATGGGCGAGCTGCTCGCCGAGATCATGCGTCCGGAACGCGACCTGCCCCTCGACGTGGCCGGCCCGTTCCTCGGCCCGTTCCCGAGTGGTGCCCCCGGGATCTTCATCGACACGGTCGCGCGCCTGGGCCACTCGGGCGGCATCGTCTCGGCCGTCGGCGACGATGCGTTCGGGGACGCCATCCTCGAGCGGCTCCGGCGTGACGGCGTGCGGACGGACCAGGTGAGCGTGGTGCCCGGACGCTCGACGGGTGTCGCGTTCGTGGCCTACGCAGGTGACGGCTCGCGGACGTACATCTTCCATTGGGAGGCCACGCCCGCGGTCATGGCCGGCGTGCCGCCGAGGTCGGTGACCGAGGGAGCGGCGTATTTCCATGTGATGGGCTGCTCGCTGATGGCCGATCCCGCCTTCGGCGAGCGACTCATCGAGACGATGGAGCTGTTCGCCGCCGAGGGCGCCGCCATCACCTTCGACCCCAACATCCGGATGGAGCTGCTGGGCGGGCGTGGGGTCGATGCCATCGTCGCGCCCGTCCTGCGACACTGCTCCGTCCTCCTGCCCGGGGCGAACGAGCTCCAGGCGCTTGGCGGCACGACGGACCTGGACCGGGCCGCGGCCGCGATGATGCGCCGTCATCGCATCCAGCTGATCGTGGTCAAGCTGGGACGCGCCGGCTGCCGGGTCTATACGGACGACCGCCGGATCGATGTGCCCGCCTTCCATGTCGAGGAGGTCGACCCCACCGGGGCGGGGGACTGCTTCGACGCTGCCTTCCTGTGCGGGCTGCTCGAGGGCGAGTCGCTCGAGCATGCTGCGAGCACGGCCGCGGCGGTCGGCGCCCTGAACGCCGGGGCGTTCGGCCCCATGGAGGGGGACATCAGCCGGACGTCGGTGGCGGCACTCCGGGAACGCCAGCACGAGGCTGCCGACCGGACCCGCGGCTGACCGGGCCCGACTATCGGTCGGGCTCACCCCGATCGATGGAGCGCGCCACGTCCTGGAATCGGGCCAGGCGAGCCGCATAGGCGCGGTGCACCTCGGGCCGCGCGTGGGTGACGACGCCGTCCATGACCGCCGTGGCAGCCGCCGCCTCGATCGACGACCAGTGAGCCGTCGCCACCCCCGCGATGAGTGCCGCACCACGGGCGGAGGCGGCCTCGGCCTCCACCGTCTCCAGGTCACGACCCATGATGTCCGCGAGCATCTGTCGATACCCGGGAGCCATGCTCCCGCCGCCCGCCAGCAGCAGTGCCCCGGTGTCGGTCGCCCCGGGCAGCGCCTCGAGGGCGATGCGGATGCCCAGGCCGACACCTTCCAGCGCCGCGCGCGACAGGTCCCGCGTCGCATGGTGAAGGTGGGCGCCCACGAACGCCGCGCCCGGGCCCGGGGAGGGCTGGTGTGCGCGCTCGCGCGTGACGTTGGGGATGAAGATCGGGTCGTCCGGCAGCGGCACCCCGGTCGGCGCGGCCTCGAACAGGGTGGGCCAATCGATGCCCAGCGTGCGGCGTACCCAGTCGAGAGCGAGGCCACTGTTCTGGACGGCGGCCATGGCGTACCACTGACCTTCGCTGACGCTCCGATAGAGGTGGGTGCGTCCGGTGGGGTCGACCGCAGGCTCCTGGCGCAGGAAGACGATCTGGGCGCCGGTCCCGACGGTCATCTGCACCCGGTCCGGGCGGCACACCAGGGCCGTGCCGACGGCAGCCGCGGGGGCGTCAGCGGCGCCGACGGCCACCGGCACGCCGGGCTCGACGCCCAATGCCGCCGCGGCGCTCGCCGACAGTGGCCCGGCGACGGCGGTCGATGGGCGCACGGACGGCAACAGGCTCGACCGCAGGCCCAGGTCGGCGATGACATCGTCCGCCCAGCCGTCCCGGGGCATATCCCAGAGCAGCGTGGCGGACGCGTCGCTGGGGTCCGTCACCGGTGGCCCCGCAACGAGCCGGGTGCGCAGCCAGTCCTTGGGCGACAGCGACCAGGTCGCGGCCGCGTACGTGGCCGGCTCGTGCTCGGCGAGCCAGGCAAGCGTGGCCGCGACCGCGCCCGACATGAACGGATTGGCGAGGCGCCGGCGCTGGTCCAGCGTCAACGCTTGGTAGCGTGCGCGCTCCGACTCCGCCCGACCGTCGGACCACAGGATGGCCGGTCGAAGTGGCTCCGCCATGGCATCCACGAGCACCTGCCCGTGCATCTGGCCGCTGAGCCCGATGGCGGCGATGGTCGGCCCGCCAGCCACCGCGCATGCCTGCAGGGTGGCACTGACGGCGGCATCCCACCACCGGTCGGGATCGGTCTCGGACCAGTCCGCGTGCCTCGAGTCCAGGGGATAGGCCGCCGTGGCGACGGCCAGGGTCCGGCCATCACCATCGACGATGAGCGCCTTGAGGGAGCCCGTGCCGAGGTCGAGTCCCAGGAACGCCCCGGTTGCCATCGCCTATCGCATCGCGTCGGGAACAGCCGCGACCGCGGGCCACGTGGTTGGCTCGACGAGCGGCCCGGCCGTCCTGGGGGTGGACACCCGGGCATGCTACCCCCTCGGCAGACGTCGTTCCGGGACCCCGGGGGGCCATGTGCGCGGCCCGATCGCCCGGTCCGGGTCGCGTGGTACCGTAGCCCGGCCGGTCGGGTGGGTGCGGTCCAGCAGACGCTGGGCGCGTCCCATTGGCCCGTGGGAGACCAGGCAGCGTGACCCCGCTGACAGTGGCGCAGCTCCGCGCGTACCAGCAGATCTGTGATGCCCCGAGTGGCCGGATGCTGGTCATCGCGATGGACCAGCGCGCCTCGATGCGCAACCTGATCCAGGTCGCGTCCGGGGCGGCGACCAACGCGGACCTCATCAGGGCCAAGCTCGACCTCGTGCGCTTCCTCGGCAACGAGGCTCCGGCCGTCCTGCTCGACCCCAGCACCGTGGTGCCCCAGGTGGTCACGGATGGCGTCCTGGCGCGTGACTGCGCACTGATGGTCGGCATGGACGCATCGGGGTTCGACACGGACGAGCGCGGGCTGCGGGTCAGTCGCATCGTCGAGGGCGTGGACGCCCGCCAGGTCCGGGCGGTCGGTGGCAGCGCCGCGAAGCTCAATGTCTACATGCGGCCGGACCTCGAGGGCCTCGACGCGCACCCCGCCCGGATGATCGCGTCCGTGGTCGAGGACTGCGCCCGTGAGGATGTCCTGCTCGTGGTCGAGATCCTCACGTATGCCCTCGCAGGCGAATCGCCGAGCGACTACCAGGCGGTTGCGCCGGATATGGTCGTGCGGGCGGCAGCGATCGCACGGGACTGCGGTGCCCAGGTCATGAAGCTCCAGTATCCCGGGTCTCCTGCGGCCTGCTCGGCCGTGACGGAGGCATTGGGGGACATCCCGTGGGCGGTCCTGTCCGGCGGCGTGGACCACGCGACCTTCCTGGCTCATCTCCGGACCGCGCTGGCCGGTGGCGCCTCGGGCGCCATCGCCGGGCGATCCCTCTGGAAGGACTGCCTGCTCGGGGATAGCGACTCGACCGCAGCCCGACTCCGCGAGGTGGCGGTGCCACGGCTGCGGGAGATCGAGGCGGTCCTGGCTGAGGCACGCCCCTAGGCGACACGCGAAGGCGACACGCGCGAATGACCCTGCCTTCCGTACCCCAGGGCGTCACCATCGGCGTCGACATCGGCGGCACCAACGTGCGTGCCGCGAGGATCGATCCCGCGGGCCGCATGACGGCGCATGTCAAGGTCCGTACCGACTCGATGCCCACCGTGGTGGAGCTCGTGGGCTCCCTCGTGGGGCGGCTCCTGACCGATGAGGTCGTGGCGGTCGGTATCGGCATCCCCGGACGGCTCGATCGGGACGGCACGACCGTCCTCTCGGCGGGGTTCGTCGACCTCGCCGGCCTGCGCCTTGGCGAGCGCGTCAGCGGTCTGATCGGGCGCCCCGTGGTCCAGGACAACGACGCCCACATGGCGCTCGTCGCGGAGCTCCGGGTGGGTGCCGCGACCAGCGCCGACGACGTGGTCATGTTCACGGTCGGCACCGGCATCGGGGGCGCGGTCGCCGCGTCTCGCGCCGTGCTGCGCGGTCGTGGCAACGCGGGCCAGCTCGGCCATCTCGCCCTGGACCCGGATGGGCCGGTGTGCAGATGCGGGCGCCGGGGATGCTCCGAGGTGTTCACGTCCGGTACCGCGCTGACGCGGTACATGCGCGAGGCTGGGATGCCGCCCGGCACATCCGCCGAGGACCTCCTGCGACGCCAGGGCCAGGACCCCGTCGCTGCGGCGGTCCTGGAGCGCTGGGCGACCTCCTGGCGAAGGGCCATCGACACGGTCGTGGCGGCCCTGGACCCGGACCTGGTCATCCTCGGCGGAGGCCTGGGTCAGGCAGCCGCCACGTCCTTGCGGCTCTTCGCCCCCGGGACGTCCCCCTGGTTCGAGTGCCCCGTCGCTGCCGCGGGCCTGGGCGACGACGCGGGGGTCATCGGGGCGGGCCTGCGGGCGTTCGCGGCATGACCCACGCGGTGCTCGTCAACGGCGTGCCCGCGTCCGGCAAGACGACCGTCGCTCGAGCGATCGGTTCCCGTCTGCAGCTGCCGGTCCTGTCGCTGGACGCGGTCAAGGAGGCTCTCTACGACGAGCTGGGTAATGCTGGCGGCGATCGAGAGTACGGCCGGTCGCTCGGCCGAGCGAGCATCCAGGCGATCTGGGCGCTCATCGCGGACTTCCCGCCGACGTCGACCGTCGTGGTCGAGGCGTGGTTCCGACTGCCACCCCACGACATCGTCCTTCGGGGCCTGGAGCGAGCACGCATCGATCGCTGGGTCGAGGTCTGGTGCCAGGCGTCCGCGGAAGCCCTGATGGAGCGCTACGCCACGCGTGCCCGGAATCCGGCCCACCCAGGGCCGGCATACGCCACCGAGCTCGGGCAGCTCGCAGCGGTCGCTCGACCGATGGCCATCGCGCCGGTCCTGGACGTCGACACCACCGACATCTCATCACTCGACCCCGACGCGATCGCGCGCTGGGTCCGGGACCAGCTGCAACCAGGAGGGATCGCTCGTGTCGACCAGGGCTGAACATCCGATCATCGCCACGAGCTCTGCCATGGACCGGACGCTGGACGCCGGCGGCGGCATCGTCCGGCTCGCGCCGACCTGGGTACCCCGCGCCTTCTGCACGCCCGGGGGTCGTCTCAAGCTGCATCCGGACGACCTCTTCCCGTTCCAGGAAGGCCGGGGTGGCATCGACGAGCGCTGGCTCGCGTCCACCGTGCATGCCGACAACGGACCGCTCACGGGCGAGTTCGAGGGCGTGAGCATGGTCGTGGGGACCGAGCAGGAGCTCATCCCCCTCGACGCCTTCGTGGCGCACCACGGTGCGGCGCTCGTTGGCGACCGGCTCTGGTCGACGTACCACGGGTGGCCGCTGTACTCCAAGTTCTTCGACAACCGGTCTCCCCTCCCCATGCACTTCCACCACCGCGATGAGCATGCGGCGGCCCTGGGCAAGAAGGGCAAGCCGGAGGCGTACTACTTCGCGCCCCAGATGAACAGCCATCTGGGCACGTTCGCGACCACCTTCTTCGGGCTCCACCCGGAGACGACCCGGGCACAGCTCGCCGAGCGCCTCGCCCGGTTCGCAGACGGCGGCGACAACCGCATCACCGAGCTGTCGCGCGGCTACCGGATCCAGCTCGGCATCGGCTGGGACGTGCCCGCGGGTGTCCTCCACGCCCCCGCCAGCGTCTGCACGTATGAGCCGCAGCGTGCCAGCGACGTCGCGTGTCTCTGCGAGTCGTGGTCGAACGAGCGCGAGGTGATGAGCGAGCTGCTCTGGAAGGACGTCCCGGTCGACCGGGTGGGTGACATCGACTACATCGTCGAACTGCTCGACTGGGAGCGGAACGTCGATCCGCTGTACTGGAGCCGGAACAGGATGGAGCCGGTGGAGACGCAGGCATCAGCCGCAGCCGGTCACGGATGGACCGAGCGATGGGTGGTCTATCTCGCGTCGGAGTTCAGCGCCAAGGAGCTCGCGGTCGCTCCCGGCGCCACGGTGAACATCCGGGACACCGACGCCTATGGCCTCATCGTGGTCCAGGGCCACGGCACCCTCGGTCGCCACACGGTGTCATCGCCGACGATCATCCGCTACGGCCAGCTGACGGACGATGAGCTGTACGTGTCGGCGCCGGCGGCGCGCGAGGGCGTGACCATCACGAACACGGGCGCTACGGAGCCGCTGGTGCTGCTCAAGCACTTCGGCCCTGACCAGGAGGAGCTCGTCGAGGACCGCGTGCACCTCGGCGCGCTCCGTCGCGACGCTTGATCGCGTCCGAACCGCAATCCTCCCGAAACCGGGTCTTGACCTTCCCGGCGCCGCGCCGTACCGTACCGGCAGCGCTGTCTGACAGCGCAGTCAATGACCCGACACCGTCAGGGTCGACAGCGGAGGAGAACAGGTGAAGACGACTCGGTTGGCTTGGGCATCGACCCTCGCGACGGGCGCACTGGTAGCGTCGATGGCGCTGCCGGCTGGCGCGCAGAGCCCCAGCGCGATGGCTCCCGCGGGGAGCCCCCTCACGGCCCCTGGCAAGACCATCACGCTCATGGTCGGCGTGAAGGGTGACCCGTTCTATGTCTCGATGCAGTGCGGCGCCCAGGAGGCCGCGACGGCAGCCGGCGTGAGCCTGGACGTCCAGGGGCCTGACAAGTTCGACGCCACCTTGCAGAACCCGATGCTCGACGCGGTCGCCGCGTCGAAGCCGGACGCCCTGCTCGTGGCCCCCAACGATCGGGTCGCCTCGGCAGGACCGCTCCTGAACATCCAGAACGGCGGCACCAAGATCGTGCTCGTTGACACCATCGTCGACGATGCCACCATCGGCGTGAGCCGCATCGCCACCGACAATGAGCTCGGCGGCGTCAAGGCGGCCGAGGCCCTCCAGGCGCTCGGCGTGCCGAGCGGCGCGAAGGTCCTCGTCATCTCCACCGACCCCGGCGTCTCGAGCGTCGATGCCCGCGTCGCGGGCTTCGGCAAGAAGGCGGCGGAGCTGGGCTATGTGCTCGTCTCCGACACCCAGTACTCGCATGACAACGCGTCCACCGCGGCGCAGGTCATCACCGCGGCGCTCGCGGCAGATCCTGACCTCGCCGGCGTCTTCGCCACCAACCTGTTCACCGCACAGGGCGTGGCCACAGGCGTCAAGCAGGCCGGCGCAACCGGCGTCAAGGTCGTCGGCTTCGATGCCGGTCCGGACCAGATCAAGCAGCTCGAGGCCGGCGACGTGCAGGCCCTCGTCGCCCAGGAGCCGTACTCCATCGGTCTCCAGGGAGTCCAGCAGGCGGTCATGGCGCTCAACGGCGTCGCCACCACGCCCAACATCCAGACGGAGTCGATCGTCGTCACCAAGGACAACATGACCGACCCCAACGTCTCCAAGTACATCTACAAGTCCGACTGCGGCAGCTGAGCCGCAGCTGACGGCGTCCGCGGTCCGTGCTGCGTCGACTGACGTGACACGCCGCGGACGCACCCGATCCAACCGGGGCAGCGCGCGTCCACATCGGATGAGCGCTGCCCTCGCTGCTGTCCCACTGGATCGCCCCTCATGAACACTCCTGGTCGTCCACGACTCGCGGACGTGGCCGCGCGAGCGGGCGTCAGCCTGAAGACCGCCTCCCGGGCCCTCAACGGGGAGTACGGTGTCGCACCCGAGACCTCGGCACGAGTCCTCACCGCGGCCCGCGAGCTGCGTTTCCGGCCCAATCGGCTGGCGCAGTCACTGGCGGGCGGCGGTCCCAGCGCCGCGGTCGGGTTGCTCATCCCGGACGTCGCCGATCCGTTCGTCGCGGGTGTCGTCGGCGCGGTCGAGCGCGTCCTCGCCGCGCGCGACCTCCAGCTCGTCACCGCCAGCCACGGGGACGACTGCCATCGCCAGCATCAGCTCGCGAGTGCGCTCGTGGAGCGGCGGGTCGATGGGCTGCTGATCATGTCAGCCCCCGGATCGGTCGACTACCTGCAGTCCGACCTTGACCACGGCCTGGTCGTCGTGGCCCTCGACCGCCCGCTCGAGGGACTCGACGCGGACACCGTGACCGTGGACAACGAGGCGGGCGCACGGGAAGCCGTCCAGCGGCTGCTGGCTGCCGGGCACCGCCGGATCGCGGCCCTGGCACTGAATGTCAGCCTCTGGACCGTGGCGCGACGGCTGGACGGCTATCGGGACGCGCTGGCCGACGCGGGCGTTCCCCTGGACGATGCACTCATCTCGACGGAGCACTCGATCATCCCGGCCACCGCCGCGCTGCAGCAGATGCTCGCGATGGCGGACCCGCCCTCGGCGGTCCTGGCCACCAACCATATGGCAGGCCGCGCTGCCATGCGCCTCATGCTCGAGGCAGGCACCGTGCTCGATCTCGCCGTCTTCGACAGCATGGATGACAACGACCTGTTGGCCACGCCGCCCCTGGTCGTCGTGGCGTCCGGGCCTGATCGGATCGGCCAGCTCGCAGCCGAGCTGATGGTCGAACGGCTCAGCGGGCTGGACGTGCCGCCGCGACACGCGATCCTGGCCCCGATGATGCTCGGACGCGGCGAGCGCGCCGCCGAGGACAGCCCGATCCGTCAGGCGGCGGTCGCATGATGGTGATGCTGCCGGACGCCGGAGCCCACCCCAACCAATCTGCCCGGAGGGAGTCGCATGACCAGCGTTGATCTCTCGACGCCAGCACCGGTGCCCGATGGCGTTGCGGCGCCGCACGGGCCGGGCCTGGAGGCGCGCGCGATCGTCAAGTCGTTCGGTACCGTGCGCGCGTTGCGCGGCGCCTCGTTCGAGGCGTTCCCGGGTGAGGTGACGGCGCTGGTGGGCGACAACGGCGCGGGCAAGTCGACGCTCATCAAGGTGCTATCCGGGGTCTACGCACCCGACGCGGGAGAGGTGCTGGTGGACGGCAGCGTCGTCCATATGGGCACCCCTCGCGATGCCGCGGCATTGGGCATCGAGACCGTCTACCAGGACCTGGCGCTCGCTCCGGACCTGGACGCGGCAGCGAACGTGTTCCTGGGCCGGGAGATCCGTCGCTACCGGATCCTGCACGACCAGGGGGAGATGCGCCGCCAGACCGCCGCCCGCTTCAAGGAGCTAGGCGTGGGGCTGGTGCAGGACCTGCGGGTCCCGGTCGCATCCTTTTCGGGCGGCCAGCGCCAATCCGTTGCCATTGCGCGAGCGGCCATGTGGGCCCAGCACGTGATCATCATGGACGAGCCCACCGCCGCCCTCGGCGTCATCCAGACCGCCAAGGTCCTCGACCTCATCCGGACCGTCCGCGACCGGGGCCTGGCCGTCGTCCTGGTCTCCCATAACCTGCGCGAGATCCTGGAGGTCGCCGACCGGATCGAGGTCATGCGACTGGGAGCGCGGGTCGCCCGGTTCCGCGCCGGTGAGGCCGACATAGAACGCCTCATCGCATCGATCTCCGGCGCTTACGCCAACGAGGTGGTGGCATGAGCCGCGCAGACAAGGCCGCACTCAACGCCGAGCTGGTGGCCGAGACCACCACCGACGTCACGCTCAATGTCGAGCCGACGCCTTCCCGGTGGCGTCGGCTTGCATCCCAGCAGGTGTTCATCACCCTGGGCTTCCTGGTGGCCCTCATCGTCATCTTCTCGATCCTGGCCCCGGGCAAGTTCGGCACGGCCAGCAACCTCTCGCTGCTCGCCCAGAACGTGGCCATCCTCACCATCGTGAGCATCGGCACCACGTTCGTCATCGCGACCGGCGGCATCGACCTCTCCATCCCGAGCGGCATCATCCTGGGCGAGGTGTTCGCCGCCAATGCCCTCAAGCACCTCCCGGCGGGTGACGGCTACGCCATCGACATCGCGGCCCAGGACACGACGTGGACCATCATCCTCGTCGCCCTGGTCGCTGCTGTCATCGCCGGCCTCATCATCGGCTCCATCAATGGCTGGCTCGTCGCGTACCTGCGCATCCCGCCGATGCTCGCGACGCTGGGCACGCTCGGCGCGGGGCTGGGCGTGGCACTCCTCGTCCAGAATGGCGTGAACGTGGCGTCCTACGCGCTCGCGCCCGTGGCCGATAATGACGTCCTGCCCGGTATCTCCAACCTGGTGCTCATCGCGGCCGCGGTGGTCGTCGTCGGCTACATCGGGATGCACATGTCCGTGTTCGGCAGGCACACGCTCGCCATCGGCTCGAGCGACGAGGCGGCACGGCGTGTCGGCCTCAACGTGCAGCGGCACCTGCTCAAGGTCTACATCGTGGGCGGTCTGGCGAGTGGGTTCGCGGGGTTCGTCTCGCTCTCGTACTTCACGACCACGTCGGTCGGCGGCCACACCACGGACAACTTGCAGGCGATCACCGCGGTCGCGCTCGGTGGCACCAGCCTCTTCGGTGGCGTTGCGACGATCATCGGCACGGTCATCGGGGTGTTCATCCCGGCCGTGCTCCAGAACGGTTTCATCATCATCAAGGTCAACCCCTACTGGCAGCTCATCGCTGTCGGCGTGGTGCTCATCATCGCCGTGGCGCTCGACCAGTGGCGACGGCGCGCGCAGAACCGCCGCTGACCGGACCCGGACCGCACCGCCAAGGAGCCCGATGCCCATGAAGGCCGTGGTCTACGACCGACCCAAGAGCTACGTCATCACCGATGTGCCCGTGCCCGAGCCGGGCCCCGGCCAGATCCGGATCAAGGTCATCCAGGTCGGCCTGTGTGGCACCGACCTGCATATCCACAACGGCGAGTTCATGGCGGCCTACCCGCTGACGCCCGGCCACGAGCTGGTGGGCGTGGTGGACGCCTTCGGCGATGGCGCCGACCGCTTCCGGATGGGCGAACAGGTGACGGTCAACCCGAACATCCACTGTGGGCGATGCGACTACTGCCTGTCCGGCCGTCTGATCCTCTGCTCCGCTCTGAAGGGGATGGGCTCCAGCTTCCCGGGCTTCTTCGCCGAGTACGTGACGGTACCCGAGGAACTGGTGTTCTCCACGGAGGGCCTGCCGGTCGACACCGCCGTGTTCAGCGAGCCGGCGGCCTGCGCGACACACGGCCTGGAGAACCTCCATGTACGGCCCGGATCCAGTGCTCTCGTGTTCGGAGCCGGCCCGACCGGCCTGCTCCTGGCTCAGCTCCTCCGGACCGGAGGTGCGTCGTCCGTGACGGTCGCCGCGCCGAAGCAGTTCAAGCTCGATGTCGCGGCCGGGTTGGGCATCGACCGGACGGTGCGCATCGATCGGGCGGATGCGGCGGAGACCCAGGCGAAGGTGATGGCCGCGTCGGGCGGCGAGGGCTACGACATCGTGGTCGAGGCGACCGGCTCCAGCGCCATCGGCGACATCTGCGTGCCCCTCACCCGCAACGGCGGCACGGTCCTCATCTACGGCGTCACGACCGCCGATGAGCAGGTCCGGTTCCACCCGTTCGACGTGTTCCGGCGCGAGATCACCATCCGCGGGTCATTCGCGGAGATCACCTCGTTCGGGTCCGCCATCGCGGCGCTGCGCACGGGTCGGGTCCGAACCGACGGCATCATCAGCCACCGCTTCGGGCTCGATGCCTACGGTCAGGCGCTCGAGACGCTCCGCTCCGATCCCACCGCGCACAAGGTGATCATCGTCGCCTGAGCGCGAGGTCGCCGGGGGCGGGCCGGGCAAGCTGATCTGCTCCCACGCCCGCGGCGCATCACTGGTGGACTAAGTCCTTGACTAAGTCCAGCTGTCCTGCGAAGATCGGACGATGGTCGAGGTCGGCGTACACGAGGCAAAGACCCATCTGTCGCGGCTCTTGCAGCGTGTGGCAGCTGGAGAGGAGATCATCATCACCAGTGGTGGCCGGCCCGCGGCACGTCTCGTGCCCATCGGGGTCGCTTCGGCACGGGAATTCGGCTTCGACCGTGAGGTCCTGCAGGTGCCGGACGACTTCGACGCTCCACTCGCAGACGACGTGGTCAGCGACTTCGAACGGTGACCTACCTGCTCGACACGCACGTCTGGCTGTGGTTGCTGACGGATCCCGAGCGCATCCGCCCGGACCTGCTCGCGGAACTTCGGGACGGTCGCACACGTGTGCTGTTGTCCGCCGCCAGCTCCTGGGAGATCGCCATCAAGTGGGCCATCGGTCGCCTGCCCCTCCCCTCGCCGCCAGCGACCTTCGTGCCGTCACGGATGCAGCGCTCGGGGGTCGAAGGCCTGCCCGTGACACACGCGCACGCCCTCCGGGTCGCAACGCTGCCCCATCTGCATCGCGACCCGTTCGACCGTGCGCTGATCGCCCAGGCCCAGCTCGAGGGGCTGACCATCGTCACGGCCGATAGGGCATTCGACGGCTACGACGTCCCGCTGGCCGGCGCCACCGCCTGAGGTCACTCAGGTCGCAGGTGAGCTGCCTTGACCCGGAAGGCGGCCATGGACGCACTGACGGAGACTCGGATTCGTCGGCAGGGTCCGCCCTGTCGAACTACAGGTCGCCGGCCTTGTATCTCCGGAGAGCGTCGGTCAGGCCGCCACCCCGAGCCTCGTCCTCGAGGTAGTCCGACCAGAGGTAGACCATCACGCCATCCGCAGGGGAAGCCTCCACGGCCCGGAGCGCGTCGAGGTGCTCCGCGAGAGGGATGCCTGGATGCCGCCGGCCGGGCGCGTAGATGGGGTCCAGGTAGTCCGGCTTGGTCTGCAGGCACGCGAGCAGCTTGCCCTGGAAGCGCGGCCGTGCCTCCCGCACCAGCGAGTCGATCCACGGGGCCGGGTCGCGCCGCTGGATCTGGTGGTAAAACATCAACTCCAGGTCGTCCGCGACGCGGTCGAGCCGATCGAGGTCCTGCCCCAGCACCTCGGCAACGGCGTTGCCGTAGTCACCTTGACCCAGCCCCACGCCATTGATGAACACCTCGGCATCGGGTTTCGCGGTGCGCGCCGCCTGGCGCAGGCGGGCGATGACCGCGGCGATAACGTCGCACTTCCAGCGCGTCCAGGCGTCGCGGTGTTCGCGGGTGATGACCGCGGCCCGCTGGGCGGTCGTGCCGTCCGGGATGCTGATGCCGGTCTCCGCCTGGAATCGTGTCAGACACCGATCACAGAAGCAGTACTCGGCTATGTCCGTGCGCGGCGTCTCCGGCATCCAGAGCTCCCAGAAGCCGGGGAACCGGATGAACACCAGGAACACCCCATCCGGCTGCAGCTCGGTGACCACCCGCTCGATGGCCTCGGCCCGCGCGGCGAGGTGCTCGAGGCTGCTCGGGCAGAGGCCGACATACCAGCCGAAACGCTCCATCGGCTTGCCCGTCGCATCGATGGGCGTGAGGGAGGGGTCGCGGGCGAGCGCATCCGGCCGGAAGCAGACCGCGCTCGCCTCGAAGGTGCGGATGCCCCGGTCGCGCAGTGCGTCGCGGAACCGGCGATCGCTGTAGCTCGCGGGCGGCGGCGCCTGGTCCACGGCCGAGCCGGGCACCGGGTCGATGAGGTTCTGGACCACCACCCAGTCGATGCCCTGGTCGGCCATCCTCGCCGCGGCCGCCTCCTCGGAGAGCCCGAACGTGGTGAACCATGAGAAGCCGTAGTTCTTCATGGCGATGATGCGGCTCATGCGACCTGTGCCACCCTTCCAGTGGTGATGGCCCGTAGCAAGTCGGGCCGGGTGAATGACCGGGCATCGGCGATGGCCACGATCCGGCCTGCGCGCATGACGCCGATGCGATCCGCCATATGGAGCAGCTCGTCAAGGTCGTCCGAGATGAGGATCACGGCGACGCCGGCACGCGCCATCGATGCGATCTGGGCGTAGATCTCGGCCTTCGCACCCACGTCGACCCCGGCCGTCGGCTGGTCGAGGATGAGCACCCGTGCCTCTGCCGCGAGCGCCCGTCCCAGCAGCACCTTCTGCTGGTTGCCGCCACTCAGGGTCGCGACCTCCCGCTCCGGGTCGGGTGGCAGCACGCGCAGCCGCTCGATGAGCGACCGAGCCACCCGTCGGCTCGCGCCACCCCGCACGAAACCACGGTGCGATAGCTGTCGGCCAAGGGCCGTAAGCACGAGGTTGGATCCGACGGAGGACGTGGCCACGAGGCCGTCACGCTTGCGGTCCTCCGGCAGGTACAGGATGCCGGCCTGCGCGGCGTCCCGGGGGGACCGAAGCTCCCGCCGGGCACCATCGATCAGGACTGTCTTGCGCTGATCGCTCCGCGCCGACCAGCGCGCGAGCCATCCGCGAGCGGCCCGAGCCGACCAGTCCCGCGAACCCGAGCACCTCGCCGGCGCGCACCTCGAAGGAAGCCGGCTCGCGTGCCGCGACCACGAGGTCGTCCACCCGGAAGACCACTGGCGCGTCCGCCTGGGCATGCTCCTGCCGCTCGAAGCCGCGGAGCTCCGCGCCGACCATGAGGGTCGTCAGCGCGGTGAGGTCGAGTGAGGAGGTCGGTTGGCTGGCGACCACGCTGCCGTCACGCAGCACGGTCACCGTCCGGGTGACAGTGAAGATCTCCTCCAGGAAGTGGCTGATGTAGACGATGCCGACGCCGTTGCCGCTCAGGGTGCGGATGATCTCGAACAGCCGATCCCGTTCCGCGCCCGACAGGCGTGCGGTCGGCTCATCCATCACCAGGATGCGGGCATCGCGCGCCAGCGCCTTCACGATCTCCGTGAGCTGCTGCTCAGCCACCGAGAGCCGCGACACTGGTGCGTCCATTGGCAGCGGGATGCCATACCGCCGAGACTCCTCCGCCGCCCGCACCGCCACCGCCCGATGGGCGAGGGTCCCGGGCAGGCGCCCCGACGGTTCCTGGCCAAGGCTGATGTTCTCGGCGACGGTCAGCTCGGGTACCAGCGCGAAGTCCTGGTAGATGACCGCGACGCCATTGGCGATGGCGTCGTGCGGCTGGAGCAGCCGCACGACCTGGTCCTCGATGCGGATCTCCCCGTCGTAGTCCGGATAGACGCCGCCGAGGATCTTCATGAGCGTGCTCTTGCCGGCACCGTTCTGGCCGACCAGAGCACGCACCTCACCTCGTTCGAGAGAGAGATCGACCCCGTGCAGTACCTCGCCACCGGCGAAGCTCTTGCTGATGCCGCGCATGGTGAGCAGCGCGCTCCCGCTGGCCGCATCGCCTGACATGGGATCGATCCCCATCCTTGTGGCTCAGCCGCCCCAGGCAGCCGGGTACTGGTCGACGTTGTCCTTGGTGATGATTGGCAGGTCGAGGAACATCTTGGGCGTCGAGATCTTGTCCGTCTGGCCCGTCAGGTACCAGCAGGCCACCTGGACGCCGGTCGTGCCCTGGGGATACGGATCCTGGTCGGTCGTGCCGTAGATGGAACCATCGGCGATGCCGGCCTTCACGTCGGCAGGGAAGTCGCCGACGATGAACTTGATCTCGCTCCGGCCGTTGTCGATGAGGTACTTGGCCGCCGTCGCGCCCTCGGGTCCCTGGTCGACGATGGCGTCGAGCTGTCCCTTGGGGTACTTGTTCAGCCAGTCCTGGGTGAGCGCGAGGGCCTTTCCGTTGTCCCACTCGGCCGTCTGCTCCTCGATGATCTGGTACTCCGGGTGGTCCTTGATCGTGTCCATGAGGCCGGCCTTGCGGTCGATCTGTGCGGACACCCCGAGGTGACCGTTGATGTAGGCGATCTTGCCGCCCTGCGGGAGGGCCTGCATGAGGAGCTTGCCCTGGTTCTGGCCGAACACGTAGTCATCGACACCCACGTAGGTGACCACGTTCGCACCATCACCCACGGTAGTGTTCACCGCCAGGACCGGGATTCCCGCCTGGTTCGCCTGCTGGATGATGGGCACGATGCCCTGTGGATCGCTTGGCGCCACAAGGATCATGTCGTCCTTCTGGGCCAGGAACTGCTGGACGACCGCGATCTGACCCGTCAGGTCACCGTTGCCGCTGACGATATCGACCGTCATGCCCAGCTCGGCCGCCTTGTCCTTCGCGCCCTGGATCAGGTTCGTGTAGAACGGGACCGAGGTGTTCCAGATCATGAAGCCGACCTTCTTGCCGGCACACGCAGCGTCCGCGGACGACACCGGCGCCGCCGACGACGCCGGAGCGGCCGATTGTGCGAGGCCGACGGACGGGGCCGCGATCAGCGCGACCGCTATCGCGCCCGCAAGGAGCGGGACCCTGTTTCGAGTACTCATGCTGTGATCTCCCGAGTGTCCTGTTGCCGTTCGTAAGCTGACGATGACCTCCTACTCGCGCCTCCTCCTCATCTCGATGCCCGTCGCTTGCGTTGGAAGCTGTCGATGCCCACGGCCACCAGGATCACCAGCCCGGTGACCGCCGGCTGCCAGTACTGGGAGACGCCGAGCAGGTTGAGGGCGTTGGCCACGGTGCCCAGCAGCAGGGTCCCAAGGACCGCATTGCCCACACCCCCCGCGCCGCCGCTCAACGGCACCCCGCCCACGACGACGGCCGCGATGGCGCTCAGGGGCCAGAACTCGGCAGCCCCAGGCTGGCCGATCACGGTCTGGCCGAGCATGACGATGCCGCCGATGGCGGCGCACAGGCCGCCGAAGGCGTACACGCCGATCAGGACCCGATCGACGTTGATGCCCGCCAGCCTCGCCGCCTCCTTGTTGCCGCCGACGGCATACGTGTAATGACCGAAACGACTGAAACGGAGGATCACGAACGTCGCGGCGACGACGGCCGCGAAGATGAGCACCGCGACGGGGATGGGACCGACCCGGCCAAGTCCCACGAAGGTGAAGTCGGAGGGCACGCCATAGATGGGCTTGCCGTCGGTGACGATGAGCAGGATGCCGCGGATGAGCACCTGCATGCCCAGGGTCGCCACGAAGGGGTTCATGCCCACCTTCGCGATGAGCAGGCCGTTGATGAGCCCGGTCCCGATGCCTACGCCGAGGGCGGCCACGATACCCAGCGGGATGGACAAGTTGATGAAGACCCACGCGGCGACGATCGCGGACATCGCGCCGACGGCCCCCACGGACAAGTCGAAGCCGCCGGTGATGATCATCAGCAGCATCCCGCAGGCGACGATGCCGATGATGGAGTTCTGCTGGAGGACGTTCACCAGGTTGACCGGGTCCCGGAAATTCGGGGACGCGATGGCCATGCCCACGACCAGGATGGCGAAGATGGCCAGCATCGCGTACCGGTACAGGGGCGGGCGTGTGCGGCCGGTCTGGACGGGTGGCGCGCCGGCCGCGTCTGCTGCCGGCCGCCCCTGGGGCAGTTGCTCGTTGGTCATCGCGTTACCCGATCGTGCCGCTCGGGAAGTGCTCACGGAACTCCCAGTCGTGCTCCGGAACGACGACATCGGCGAGACCCAGGATCCGGTCGTATCCCGTGAGCAGCTCCGGCAGGCTCCAGTAGATGCCGGTCGGCCAGCGGTGCTCCAGGTTGCGGTAGCTGTACATCACGTCGCTCGTGAGACAGACACGACCCAGCTCCGTCTCGACGACGACCACCATGCATCCCGGCGAGTGGCCGCCGATGCGCACGACCCGGACATCGCGGCTGATGGATCGGTCGCCATCGATCGGCTCGACCCTGTCGAGCACGCTGGCCATCTTGTGGGCGTACTCCGGCCAGTACATGAGCGAGAACGGCGGTGGGCAGAGGGCATAGGAGAGCTCGGCACGCTGGGCGACGAATCGGGCTTTGGGGAGGAGCTGGTTGTTACCCACGTGGTCGAAGTGGAGATGCGTGAGCAGCACCAGGTCGATGTCACCGGGTGTCACACCGTGGCTGGCCAGACCGGCGACCAGGTCGTGCTGGGCAAGCTTCCTGCCGGCGAAGTCGGGGCCGCGCCGGTGGTTGATGGCTGCGATCTCGTCGATGTCACCAAGACCCGTGTCGACCAGGATGAGGCGGTCCTCCTCCTCGATGAGCCACACCGGGATGGGCGCCCACATCCCCTCGACCAAGGTCCCGTCACGCCGGGCGATGTCGTTGCGGTACCCGAACGGCCGCATCAGCTCCGTGTCGATGGCCGGCGTGATGCCGCCGTTGAGCAGCGCAGTCGTCAGGCCCATCTCGAGTTCGCCGGTGACGATGTGATGGATCCGCGCCATACCGGCTCACCCTGGCCCTTTCACTACTGTCGGCGGACTTGCGACGGCCCGGTGGCGCGGCGGCGCCGAGCGGTGCCGGTTTCGTTCGTATCGCGTTGGGTCAGCCAGAAGCGGGGCCAGCGCAAGCTCTGCTGCTCCGAGGAGAGCCGACTCGCCCCCGAGACGCGAGGGCAGCACGCGCACGGTCTCGCGGGCAGGGCTGAATGTTGGTTCCCGCAACTCCACGCTGATGTCTGCCTCGACATATCGGAAGAGCCGTCCCAGGAAGCCACCGAGCGCGATGACACTCGGGTCGAACGTCTCGGCGATCGCCGAGATGCCGGCGCCGAGCCAGCGTCCGATGGATCGCACGGCGACGAGCGCCGAGGGGTCGCCACGATCCAGGGCAGCGAACACCTGATCGACCGCCGCCCGTCGCGAGGCGGCCGGGATGTCGCCGGCCGACCGGAGCAGCGCGTCCTCGCCGATGACGGTCTCCCAGCACCGCAGTGACCCGCACCCACAGCGGTAGCCCTCCGAGCTCATGGGCCAATGGCCGACCCGTCCCGCATACCCCGCGACGCCTGTCAGGGGTCGACCGCCGGCGATGATGCCGGCGCCGATGCCCTCCTCCCCCCAGAGGCAGACGAAGTCCGCGACACCGACTCCGGCGCCGCGAAGATGCTCAGCAAGCGTCGCAAGGTTCGCGTCATTGCCCACGAATACCGGCACGGGCATGTCGAAGGCATCGGCAACCAGGCGGTCGATCGCCACCGCTCGCCACCCCATGTTCACCGCCGAGTGGATGAACCCGTCGCGCACCGAGCCTGGGGTCGAGACACCGATCGCGAAGACGCGACGCAGATCGATGGATCCGATCAGTGGCGCAGCCAACCCCTGGAGCGTGCTGACGACCTCGGTCGCCGGATGTGGCCCCCGCTGTCGCTCGACCCGAGCGCTCTGGAACACGGTGCCCTCGATGCCGACGATCGCCGCACCGAGTGAATCGGTCGAGATGTCGAGGGCCAGAACGACCGGGCCATTGGGGCTGGCGCCGACCACCGGTGAGGGTCGACCGCGACCCGCGCCCTCTCGCGCCGGACCCTCCACGACGAGACCACGGCGGCCCAGCTCCTCGACGAGCGAACCGATCGTGCTTCGGGCGAGCTGCATCTCACGGGCGAGCTCCGCGCGCGACAGCGACCCGCGCGTATGGATCTCCACGGAGGCAACGACCGAGGTTGGTACGCCGGAGGTCCGAGGTCTGCGTGGTGGCCTGCATGGGGTCCACTCGTCGAGTCCCTGCCAGTTGAGGTTTTGTACGCGGACAAAACATAACAGACACGAATCACGTCCGCAAACGGACCGGGCATGCATGCGCGCGTTCGCGCTCGGATGACGGGCGGTTTCGTTGCCGCATGTCCGGCTACACCCTGGCCACGCATGTCGTCATGGACCGAGGACAGACCCGACCCCAGAGCGATCGTGACGAGGTCCCGTCCAGGTCGCCGGTCAGAACGACAAAGGCCCCACCGAACGCCCGATGGGGCCTGTCTGGAGCTGGTTGCTCGCGAGCTCGACGAGCCTCGGTGTCGTCGGTCGGTGGCCGCTCTAGAAGCGGGTGTCGGTGAGCAGCTCGACGTCGGGCGGCGGGTCCTTGGCGAGGTCGACGCCGTGGACGTCCTTGACGAACTCTCGGAACTGCGCAGCGAACGGCGCATCCGACGATGCGATCGTCCCGAACGACGCCGCGATGTCGTCACCCTCGAGCAGGATGATGGCGAATGTGCCCATCGGGGTCTTCTGATGCCACACCGCTTCGCGCGTGAGGCCCTGCGACCGGCGGGCGACGACGTAGGCGTCGTGCTCGGGTCCGGGCGTGCCCATCCGCCGGAGCATCTCGGCGTCCTTGTCCTCCTTGCCGGGGACCAGGGGCATCACGAAAGCGAATGTCGCCACGTTCGGATCCTTTCTCGTGCACTGCGATGGGGCCCACGGACCGTGTGGAGCCAGGGACGCAGCCGGCTGTGCCGCAGGCGAGAGCGTACCTGACAGAGAGGGTCTCCGATACGCATCTCGGACCTCCCCCACCGTGAGCTCGGGGCGCAGCTCCGCCGTGCCTCGATGATGCCTTCCTCAGGATCAGCCTTGACAATGCGGCTTGCCCGCAACGCAAGTGGGGCGGGCTGAGCCGACAGAGCGACGTCGGCCCGCCCTGATCCGCAGGCCCAGGGTGACCTCAGAGGAGGCCTGCGGCCCGGAACGCCCGGTCGTAGATCTCGCGGATCACCGCTTGCTTGCGCCGGTTGTAGTCCACGCCGTGCTCGCCGGCCGCGTTGGATGCCTCCGCGGCCGCGAGCTTGGTGGCCTGGTAGAGCGCGAGGTCGTCCGGATGGGTGCGCAGCCAGTCCCGGAACATGACGTGGCGGATGGGTTCCGGCGCGGTCGGTCCGAAGACATGGAGCTGGCAGAAGGGCGTCTCGGTCACGAGCATCCGGTGCTCGTGCCACCACGGCTCGCGGATGACGAGCTCGAACCCGGCACGCTCGAGGTCCGGCAGCCAGGCGTCCTCGTCCGCGGGGTCGACGACCGTGAGGTCGATGTCGATGATCGGCTTCGCGGCGAGCCCCGGGACCGCGGTGGACCCGACGTGGTCCAGGGCGAGCACGCGACCCTCGAGCGCGAGTCGGACACGTCGGACCAGCCGTTCATAGGTGGCCGGCCACCCTGGGTCCGGGGGCACAAGCTCGATCCCGGCCGAGGGGCCGTGTCCGCCGACCCATGCGGAACGCCAGTCGTCAGGCTCCGGGTACTCGTGACGTGTGATCTCGGCGGCGGTCGGCATGAGGAGGACGATAGCGTCGGCGGCGGGCCCTGGTTGCTCGACGCAAGATGCGGAGCTGCTCGCGCGCGCCATCGAAGGGCAGGGTCTTCGTCGGATCGGATGACCTGTCCGTTCCAACGAGTCTCGCCCTGCGATGCCGAGCACAAGACAGGTCGTCGCGCCCTGGGGCAGGCTCAGGACTGCGGGAGCGCACCCAGGATCTCCAGACCGTGGCGCTGTGCGGCGGCGATCAGCTTGGCCATGTCCGGGGGACCCGCGGGAGGGGCGGGCTCGCTGAGCTCCTCGACGAACCCCTCGAAGCCCGCCGGTGTGGTCACGCACAACATCCTGGCCTCCGTGGCGCCGACGATCTCGAATCCGTGTGCGACGTCACGCGGCAGGAACGCTATGCCGCCTTTGCCGATCACCAGCGAGGTAGTGCCGCTCACGAACCTGACGTCACCCTCGAGCACGTACCACAGTTCATCTTCGGCATGATGGATGTGATACGGGGAGGCGAAGCCGCCGGGGAGCGCCTGCTCCAGGATGCCCATGGACCCACCGGTCTCGGCGGCCGCGGCACGCAGCCAGCTGCGGACACCAAGGAAGTACTTCGCCGCATCCTCGTCCAGCGGCGTCACGAGAGGGCGGGCATCCGGCACTGCCAGGGACATGGTGGTGACCTCCTGCTGGGCAATATCGCGTAACACACTGCCACGTGATCGACGGCAGAGTAGACGCGCGACGGCATCGCCGTCAATATCTCGATACGCTCCGTAATGCGAAAGGACGCACACCGCATATGCCCCGGTCCTACGTCAAGCGGAGGCGCGCCGTCCGGGAGGCGACGACCCGGCGCCGGATCGTCGAGGCGACGATCGCGCTCCACGAGTCGATCGGCGGGGCCGCGACGACGATCACGGCGATCGCGGAGCGCGCCGGGGTGAGCCGCGTCACGGTGTATCGCCACTTCCCGGACGAGCGAGCGCTGCTCGCCGCGTGCACCGGGATATATCTCGAGGAACACCCACCCCCTGATCCGGGTGACTGGGCCGCTGTCCCCGACGTTGAGGCCCGCATGGTGCGGGCGCTCATGGAGCTCTACCCGTTCTACCGACGCAATCAAGGGCTGCTCTCGCGCGCGGACCAGGAAGATCCCGACCAACCCCACGTTGCGGGACGTGCTCTCGGGCTACGTGGAGGCGGTGAGCGCGATGCGCGATGTCCTGACCGCCGGGTGGCCGGCCGCCGACCCTGCGCTGTTGCATGCCGCGGTGGGCCACGCGGTCGCCTTTGCCACCTGGTATTCGCTCGCCATCGAGCAAGGGCTCACGGACGAGCGTGCCGCCAGACTCATGCAACTCTTGGTGGTGACGACGGCACAGGAGCCGGCCACCACCATCGGGTGACCGACCGACGATCGTGACCAGCAGCCTCCTGGAGGGCACGAAGGAGGCCTCATCGGCGTACCGATGAGGCCTTGCTGGACTCGGATGTTGGCGCGCCCGGCGGGACTCGAACCCACGACCTTCAGGTCCGCAACCTGACGCTCTATCCACTGAGCTACGGGCGCACGCGTTGCCATCGGACTGGACTGGCGGAGAGGGGGGGATTCGAACCCCCGGAGCAGGTTACCCCACTCAGCGGTTTAGCAAACCGCCGCACTAGGCCTCTATGCGACCTCTCCAGTTCGGCCAAACCTGGCCCGATGCGCGGCCGATCATAGCATCCGGATGCCCCGGATTCCCTCGGCCGCAGGGTCGGGCCTAGCTGGCCGGCTCGGTGTCGTCGTCGGCCAGCAGCCGGTACAGCGAGCGCCGGCACTCGGCGAGCAGCTCGTAGGCTCGTGCCTGCATCGACGCGTCGCCATCCCTGGAGACCTGCATCGTCGCCGACATCACCTGGACCGCGACGCGGCGGAGGTCCGGGGCGTCGTTCCGGTCGGTCGCCTGCCACGGCGGGACCTCGGAGCGGGTCCGCTCGGCCTCGGCTCGACCGGACTCGGTGAGCTCGTAGACCCGCCGGCCCTCGCGCTCCTCGTCCCGGACCAGCCCTTCATCGGTCAATTGCTGCAGCGTCGGGTAGACCGATCCGGCGCTCGGACGCCAGTCGCCGCCGCTGCGATCGGCGAGCTCGGTGATGACCTGGTAGCCGTGCATCGGCGACTCGCTGAGCAGCACCAGGATCGCCTCGCGGATCTCGCCTCGTCGCGTGGCACGTCGGCGCCCCATGAAGGGCATCCGACCCGGCCCGAAACCGGGGCCGAACCCCGGCCCGCGACCCCGGCCCGGGTGTCCCCGGTGGTCGCCGTGCTCGCCATCCTCGGGCCGGTGGGCTCGATGACGTCGGCCGTACCGGCCCATGAATGCCGGGTCTGCTGATGGGTATTGGTGGGCGGTCATGCCGCACCTCCTGTGTGTCGTCGCGTTCATGACCGGACGCTGTTGTCCATGTCGTATCGCGTTGCGTCACGATATATCGCGACACGACGACTTGTCAAGTGCCCTGCGCTGGCTGGCTCACCGGGCGAGTCAACGGGCGGTCGACGTGAGGCACCACGATGTCCCAGGCCGCAGCGACCGCCGCCAGACGGGCACGGGCGTCAGGCGGCTCATCCGGCGCATGATCCGGCGGTGGAGGGCCTGCCGGACGTCGGGACGATCGGCCACGGGGCCGGTCGGCGGTCACCAGACTCATCCCATGAGCCACGGACCGACCTGCGGTGCGCCACGAACCGCACCCAGGGACCGTCGAAGACGGGCACACCGCAGGGTTGACAGGGACCCAGCCGGCCGCCCGGGGTATCATCGGGCACCCGACGCGCGGTATTGGGGTGGGCGCTCCTCGCGCTTGCGCGCGATCTGCATCAACCACGTCCATGACCGCGGCCCGTCGACCGCTCCGCAGGAGTTCCCGCATGGCCAAACGCGTCGCCCTCATCGGGCATCCGGTCACCCATTCCCTGTCTGGCGTGCTCCAGCAGGCTGCCTTCGACGCGCAGGGCATCGATGCGCACTATGAGCTGGTCGATCGACTGCTCATCGACCTGCCCGAGACCATCGCCGCCTTGAAGGACGCCGAGACCCTGGGCGCCAATATCACGGTGCCGTTCAAGGAGCGGGCCGTGCCGATGATGGACCGGCTGTCGGAGGACGCCCACGCGACGGGCGCGGTCGACACGGTGACCCGTGAGGGCACCCGGCTCATCGGCCATAACACGGACGTGCCCGGCTTCCGCAAGGCGCTCGACTCGCTCGTGGGCAAGCAGAAGATGCCCAAGGCCGCGGTCGTGCTTGGTGCAGGCGGTGCCTCGCGTGCTGTCGTGCACGCGCTCATCACCTCCGGCTTCCAGCATGTCATCGTCTTCAATCGCCACCTGCACCGCGCGGAGGGCCTGGTGCGCCACTTCGGCAAGAGCGCCGCGCACATGGAGCTGCGCGCCAAGCCGTGGCACGAAAGCGTGCTGGAGGCCGAGCTCGCCCGCACCAAGCTGCTCGTCAACGCCAGCTCCGTGGGCCGCAACCCGGACGAGACCCCCATCCCCGCCGAGCTGTTGCCGCCCGAGCTCATGGTGCTCGACCTGCTCTACACACCCCGCCAGAGCCGGCTGCTCCGGGAAGCGGCTGCTGCCGGGGCGGCGGCAGTCCAGAACGGCGATGTCATGCTCATCCACCAGAGCGCGGCGGCGTTCGAGCTGTGGACCGGGCAGGCGGCCCCCATCGATGTCCTGACCGAGACCCTCGAGCGTGCGCGTGATGCGAACGCGGCGGCGGACGCGGCCGACGATGCCGCGGCGGCCGCAGCCGGAGCGGGAGCGGGCACGACCGAGGCGTGACCCAGGAACGGACGGTCGCCATCGAGGCGGTGCGGGCGGCGTCCCGGCTCTGCCGCTCGGTGCGCGACGGCTTCTCGGATGCGCTCGCGACCCAGAAGGCCGACCGGTCACCGGTGACGGTGGCGGATCTTGGAGCCCAGGTGCTCATCAGCCTGGCTCTGGGCGAGGCGTTCCCTGCCGATCCGGTCATGGGCGAGGAGGACGCCAGCCAGCTCCGCGGGGATGCGCCGGCCCCTATCCGCGATGCACTGGAGGCGCACTTGGCGAGCGTCTCCCCTGGGCTCGACCGACCCGCCATCGAACGGGCGCTCGAGCGCTGCGCTGGCGCCGGCGGCCCGACCGGGCGCTGGTGGACGCTCGACCCGGTCGATGGCACGAAGGGGTTCCTGCGCGGTGGCCAGTACGCCATCGCGCTCGCGCTCGTCGAGGACGGCGTCGTGCGTCTGGGAGTCCTGGGCTGCCCCAACCTGGGGCGCGCCGACGGCCGGACGGGCAGCATCTTCGTGGCCGAACGTGGCGGCGGCGCCTGGGAGGAGGCGCTCGACGGGGATGCGACACCGGACCGCGTCTCGGTGGCTGCCATCAGCGACCCGTCGCGCGCGCGCTACGCGGAGTCGCTGGAGGCTGCCCACTCGGCGCAGGACGAGGCCGGTGAGATCGCCGCGCGCCTCGGCATCAGCGAACCGCCCCTCCGGCTCGACAGCCAGGCCAAGTACGGCCTCGTGGCCCGCGGCGATGCATCCGTCTACCTGCGCATCCCGCGCGACGGCTACGTGGAGAACGTCTGGGACCACGCAGCGGGCGCCATCGTCGTGTCCGAGGCTGGCGGCACAGTCACGGACGTGGACGGCGCCCAGCTCGACTGGACGACGGGGCGTCGACTGACCCGGAACCGGGGCATCATCGCGGCACCCGCCGCCATCCATGGTGCTGTCGTGGCCGCGGCTCGGTCCGTCCTTGGCGTCGCTACCACCTGAGCACTCGGTGGGCCAGACGAGCTTGCCCGCGCGGCGAAGGAAGCGGGCCTGAACGTATCGCGCCTGACGCAGGCGGCGCTGTCGGACGCCCTGGCGGCCGCGGACACCAACCGATGGCTCGAACGTGTGCCGCTATCGTCGTCGACCCACCTCTCACATGCAGACGCGATGGCCGCACTCGACGCGGCCCGAGACGAGCTGGGTTCAGCCGATGGCTGACGGCCTCGTGCTGGATGCATCGGCCATGGTGGACCTGCTCATCGCGAGTCCCCAGGCGATCCCCGTGCGGGACCGGATCCGAGGACACGCGATCCACGTGACGGCGCACTTCGATGCCGAAGTGCTCTCGGCGCTCGGTCGCCTGGAGCGCGCCTCCCAGCTGACCGCCCGGGAGGCGCAGGAGCGCCTCAGGTCATTGGCGGAGGCGACCTTCGGGCGTCATCCGTGTGCCCCACTCGTGCTTGGGGCGTGGACGCGCCGGGCGAACGTGCGACTCGTCGACGCACTGTACCTGGAACTGGGCAAGAGGCTGGGGCTGCCCGTGGTGAGCACGGATGCCCGGCTCGCGGCCACGGATGCGACTGTGGAGCTCGTCGAGGCTCGCTGACCGGCTCCGACCTACCGCAGCTCGGTCGCCTGGCGGAGTGCCCGGACGAGTCCGTTCATGCGCTCGAGATCGTCGCCATCCGGTCCAAGGGCATCGATGAGCGCACTGGCCACGATGACGCCATCCGCGTGCGGCGCGAGCTGTCGGGCATGTGCCGGCTTGGAGACGCCGAAGCCGACCGCGACGGGCACCGGGCTGACCGCACGGATATCGTCGAGGAACTTCCCCACCCCGGGCGGCAGCGACGTCCGCGCACCCGTGACGCCCGCGAGCGACACGGCGTAGAGGAAGCCCCCGGTCCGGTTCGCGATGTACGCCCGTCGGTCGGGCGTGGTGGTGGGCGTCACGAGGTAGACGATGGCGAGCCCTTCGGCCGCGGCAGCCGCCTGGAGCTCCGTGCCCTCATCGGGCGTCAGGTCGGCGAGGATGAGGCCCGTGACGCCCGCCGAGCCCAGTCGCCGGAGGATCGACCCACCGTCGCGGCCACCCAGCAGCTGGTTCACGTAGCCCATGCCCACGATGGGCGTCTCCGGCCGCGCGTTCGCGACCCGCTCCATGAGCGTCAGCGAATGGTCGAGCGTGGCGCCCGCCTCGAGCGCGATCCGGCTCGCCCGCTGGAGGGTCGCCCCATCAGCGAGTGGGTCGGAGTACGGCAGCCCGAACTCCAGCAGGTCGGCGCCCGAGTCGATGAGCCCGAGCGCGACCCGCTCGCCACGCGCGGCATCCGGGTAGCCGGCCACGGCATATGGGATGAGCGCGGCCCGACCTTCGGCCTTCGCCCGCGCGAACGCCTCGCCGATGCGCCGCGCGCCCACAGGAGTCGCCACGGGTGCCGTCAGGGCGGTCATGCCCGGCACGCCCAATCGATCCGCGATGGCCGCGAGGTCCTTGTCGCCGCGACCGGAGAGCCCCAGCAGCACCAGCGCGTCATCCGGGAGTGGCGCGAGCGCGGTCGTGCCGGCCAGCCACGCACCGAGGGCGGCGATGGCATGTGCCGGTTCCAGCGCGGGCAGGATGCCTTCCGTGCGGGTGAGCGGTCCGGACGCCATCGAGCGCCTCCTCGTCGGTCGCCCCCAGGATCTCCGAGTCGCCCAGCTTCGTAGAGTGCCGACAGCTGGGGCCCGATCCCCGGGTAATCCAGGCCCGCCGAGATGGAGTGCGCCTCCATCACCTGGCCGTCATCGTCCTGGAGCAGGTACGAGCGCGATCCATGGAGGACGCCCGGCGAGCCGCCGGCCAGCGCGGCCGCATGCTTGCCCTGGAGCCCCTCCCCGGCCGCTTCCACCCCCACGATGCGCACCGAGGTCTCGCCGATGAACCGGGCCAGCAGCCCGATGGCGTTCGAGCCACCACCGACGCACGCGATGGCCACGTCCGGCAGGCGCCCTTCCGCTGCCCGGACCTGGGTCGCGGCCTCGTCGCCGATGACCCGCTGCAGGTCACGCACGAGCGCGGGATACGGATGCGGCCCGACCGCCGACCCGAGCACGTAATGGGTCGTCGCGACGTTCGTGACCCAGTCGCGCATCGCCTCGTTGATGGCGTCCTTGAGCGTGGCCGTGCCGGAGGTCACCTCGCGCACCTCGGTGCCCAGGGCACGCATCCGGAGCACGTTCGGCGCCTGGCGCCGGATGTCCTCGGCACCCATGTAGACGACACACTCGAGGTCCAGGAGCGCGCACGCGGTCGCGGTCGCGACGCCGTGCTGGCCGGCACCGGTCTCCGCGATGACCCGGGACTTGCCCAGCCGCCGGGTGAGGAGCGCCTGACCGAGGGCGTTGTTGATCTTGTGGGCGCCGGTGTGGTCGAGGTCCTCGCGCTTGAGGTAGAGACGCAGGTTGCCCGGTGTCCGACCTGCTCGACGCTCCAGCTCCGCGGCCAGCCGATCGGCACGATAGAGACCGGTCGGACGACCGATGAACCGCTGGCCGAGCTCGCGAAGCTCCGCCCAGAAGGCGGGCTCGGTCCTGATCGAGCAGGTACGCCCCCTCGAGCGCCAGCAGCGCGGCCATGAGGGTCTCGGGCACGTACCGACCACCGAACTGGCGCTGCCGCCCCCAGCGACCGCGCGCGTCCGGCTCCAGGATGCCGGCATCGACCGGACGCGGCCCGAACGGGAATGCCGGCAGGTCCAGCCGCGCGCCCCGGGCGCGCTTGAGGAACAGCGCGACCCGGACCGGGTCCTTCGACGGCCGGCCGGGTTTGCCGCCGAGCGGCTCCACGCCACCCGCGGTGTCCACACCGATGGCCGGGATGGCGAGGAGCGCCTCGGCCACGTTCGCCGCCGTCAGCCCGCCCGCGAGGATGACCGGGATGCGAGCGGCGACCGCCGCCGCGACATCGGTGGCGGCGCGCTTGCCTGTGCCGCCGGGCACCGTGGGATCCGCCGTGTCGAGCAGGATGGTCCACAGGTTCGGCTTCGCCCGGTACGACTCGGCCAGGTCCACGACGCCCGACGCGGCGGCCGTGGTGTCGCCGCTCCCCTCGCCCATCGGCGGCAGGTGGAGCGCCTTGATGACCGGCAGCGGGATGGCGTCGAGCGCCTCGGGTGGTTCGGAGCCATGGAGCTGGACCGCGTCGAGGCCGATGCGGGCGGCGATGCCGGCCACCTCACCCGCGGGGCGGTTGGCGAAGATCCCGACCAGCCGTGGACCATTGCCGGGTGCCGCGGCTGTGCGGGCGACCGCGATCAGTGCCCCGACCTCCGACTCGGAGAGGGCTCGCTTGGTGCCCGGCACCATGTTCAGCCCGATGGCATCGGCGCCCGCGGCGATCGCGGCATGGACCCCGCGAGCGTCCGTGACGCCGCAGATCTTGACCAGCGGCATCCGGCCATCCGCAGCCGGGTCCTGCCCTGGTCGGGGCACCGCGCCAGCGGACACGAACGCCGCAACGCGTGCGGTCACCGCCGCGCGGTCCGTGCCGGCACGCATGAGGTCCTCGCCGATGAGCGCCGCATCGAAGCCGAGGGCGCGCCATCGACGCAGCAGCGCCGGCTGACGGACCCCCGACTCGGCGATGACGATGCGGTCGTGGGGGATGCTCGTGCGGAGCGTCTCCGCCGACGTGGTGTCCACGACCAGCGTCCGCAGGTCCCGGTTGTTGACGCCGATGAGCCGCGCGCACGTGGCGAGCGCCGCATCCAGCTCCCGGGCGTCGTGGACCTCGACGAGCGGCTCCAGGCCCAGGTCGAGCGCACGGCGCACGAGTCGCGCCAGCGCGGGGGCTCGATGGAGCGCGGCGAGCAGCAGCACCGCGTCGGCACCGGCGGCGCGCAGGAGGGGCAGCTGCCGTGGGTCGACCACGAACTCCTTGGCCAGCACCGGGATGGACGTGGCGGCGCGTGCCACCGCCAGGTCGTCGATGGAGCCGCCGAACCAGTGCGGCTCGACGAGGACGGAGATCATGGACGCGCCACCAGCGGCATAGGCGCGAGCGCGATCGGCGACATCGACCGGGGCCTCGCTGAGCGAGCCGGCAGAGGGTGACCGACGCTTGATCTCCGCGATGACGTGCAGACCGGGACGGGCCAGCCGCAGCGCCACGGGCCGCGGCTCCGGGCCGGCCGCCGCGGCACGACCCAGCTCGCGCAGGGTCGTCCCAGCGAGCTCGACGGTGAGGTCCGACCGACGCCGATCGGCGATCTCCCGGAGCACTGATCGACCCTGTGCTCGGCGGGCCGGTCGATCGGTGAGCATGGTCATGGCTGGGCCTCGTCCTTTCCTGGGCTCCAGGCCCGAGCCTGCAACCGTGACAGCAGCTCCCCCGCGGCTCCGGAGCGGATGGTCTCGCTCGCCAGCTCGACCCCCTGGCGGATGGTATCCGCGCGCCCCGCGACGACGAGCGCGGCTCCCGCGTTGAGGGTCACGACATCACGACGGGGTCCGTGCTCGGTGCCGTCGAAGATGGCCCGGATGATTGCCGCGTTCACGGCACCGTCGCCGCCCGCCAGGGTCGAGGTGTCGGCGCGTCGGAGGCCACCATCCTCGGCGGTCACGGTGTGGCGCGTGATGCCCTCCGGGGTCACCTCGAAGTAGACGCCCGAATCGTCGAGCGGCAGCTCGTCGACCTGGTCGCCGTGGACCACGAACGCCCGCTCGATGCCGATGGCATGGAGCACCTGCGCGACGCGCTCCGCGGACACCTCGTCCGGTACCCCCATGAGCTGACGCGTGACGAGCGCGGGATTCGCCATCGGACCGCACAGGTTGAACGCGGTGCGGACCCCCAGCTCCCGCCGGACAGGACCCGCGTGGCGCATGCCCGGGTGGAACGCGGGGGCGTGGAGGTACGCGTAGCCGGTCTCGCGCAGCGATGCCTCGGCGGCGTCCACCGTCTGCTCCACGGTCAGGCCCAGGGACGCGATGGCGTCCGAGCTGCCGGACTGCGAACTCACCGCGCGATTGCCGTGCTTGGCGACGGGCACCCCCGCCGCCGCCGTCACGAGCGAGGTCGCGGTCGAGATGTTGAACGTGCCATGGACATCGCCCCCGGTGCCACAGGTATCGATGGCGCCCGCGGGCGCGTCGACCACGAGCACCCGGGCCCGCATCGCCTCCACGAAGCCAGCCAGCTCATCGGTCGTCTCGGTGCGCACCCGCATCGCCAGGAGCGCGCCGCCCAGCTGCGCCTGGGTGACATCACCGTCGAGCACGGCGGCCATGAACGCGCGCGCCTGATCACGGCTCAGGGACTCGCCGCGCGCCACGACGGTCAGGGTGGCAGCGGCGATATCGGTGCTGGACTGGGCGACCTGGGGCACGCTTGGCGAGGCTCCTGCGGTATGTCCGACCGTCCAGCCGGGACGGAAGGTCGGTCCCTCCGCGGTGCCACCCGTCTTCGGCGACACGCGGCCGCCGCCCTCGAATCAGACCGGTCTGGGCTCGCGGGTCCATTCGCCGCCGGCCTCGTGCCGGCTCGCAGCGCCGCCGGCTCTCTGTGACGAGGTGCCCACGCCGCTCGCGCGGTCGTGGCGTCGGGTACTTCTCCCGTTCATCGCCCGTGATCGGGTCCAGTAGCCGAGTCTAGGGGTGCTCGCTGCCGAGCGCAAGCGCCGCGTCCTCGGGCGCGCTGGGAGGTCGATCCGCGCGCCTCAACGGAGGTCGATGACGCAGAAGCGGTTGCCTTCCGGATCGGCGAGGATCACGTAGTCGGCATCCGCCGGGCGCTTGTGCCACTCGACCCTCGTGGCACCGAGGCCGATGAGTCGAGCGACCTCCGCCGCCTGGTCCTCGGCGTAGAGGTCGAGGTGGATCCGGGGCGGGACCTGGACCGTCGAGCGGACACGGTCGAGCGAGACGTTCGGTCCCACGCCGTCGCGCGGGCGCAGGAACACGAAGTCATCGCTGTCGCTCGGCCGCGGCACATAGTCCAGTGCCGCCGACCAGAACGCGGTCTGGCGCGCCAGGTCATCGACCCGGATGACGATGGAACCGACGCGAAGCATGGCCACGAGTCTATGTCCACGGCGTCCATCGCGACGACGACCGTCGCCGGGTCATCGAGTCGCGCCGGCCTGCTACGCTCGACGTGATGATCACGACCCTGGCGCCCGAGTCGGAAGGTACCGAGCGTGCGGCCGCCGTCGATGGCACCGAGCGACCCGATCCCGAGACGGTGCGCCTGGCCTTCGCGCGCGCCTGGGGCGACATGGGCACCGCCTGGGGCGTCCAACCGTCGGTGGCGCTCGTCCATGGCTACCTGCTGTGCCACGCGGACGTGCTCACGGAGCGCGAGCTGCGGGAGGCGCTCGACCTCAGCCATCGGGCGGCCAGCCTGGCGCTCGCGGAGATCGAGGGCTGGGGCCTCGTGGAGCGGGTCCCCGATGCCCGTCCCGGTGGCCGACGTGGGCCGTCCGCCACGGCCTGGCGGGTCGTGGGTGACCGATGGCTCTGGTTCCAGCGGGTGGCCGAGCAGCGCAAGGAGCGCGAGGCCGATCCCCTCGTGCCGCGCATCGAGACCTGTCTCGCCCTGGCCCAGGAGGCCGTCGTCGCCTCCCCGAGCGACATCGAGGCGCTCCGACTCCGCGACTGGATCACCGAGCTGCTCGGGTTCCTGCGCCTCTTCGAACGGGCGGTGGGGGTCCTGGCGCGGGCGGAGTCGACGGAGATCGCGCGCGGCTTCTCGGTGCTCGCGCGTATCCCCGATGAGTCCCTCGACCGGCTGCTCCGGCTGCTCGCGTCGTTGCCCGAGGATGATCTCGCGGCTACCATCGATGCGGTCTCCCGCGTATCGCCCACCGTGGCGCGCCGGGTGCTGTCCGCTGCCGAGAAGGTCGCGCGCTTCGCGCGCTAGTCGTAGTCCCATGTGCCAAGGAGATCGACGATGACCCACCCCCGTCGCTGGTCGCTGGGCATCGCGCTCGGTCTGGCCGTGCTCATGGGCGCGTCCCCGCTGGACGCCGCCGGCCCGGCCATCGTGCCTGGTGCCGACGCACCCGCGGCGACCGATACGGCATCGACGGGCCTCCTCGGTTCGCTCACGAGCGCCTCGACGGCACTGTCCGCGATCGGCACCTCGGTGCTCGGCGGTCTGGGCCAGACGCTGGATATGGCGGTCACCGCGGCGGCCAGCAATCCCTGCAGCGGGAGCGGATCGCTCAAGCGATCGGCCAACGGCAGCGTGACGGTCCTGCTGCTGGGCTCGGACTACCGGGCGAAGCCGTACATCGGTGAGCGGACGGACACGGTCATCGCCCTCAACATCGCCAAGAACGGCCGGGTGGCGATGGCGGCCATCCCCCGGGATACCGTGCGCATCCCGCTGGCCACTGGCGGCACGAGCGGCGCGCGGCGCATCAATGCCCTGTACATCGGCTACAAGCGCAGCAGCGTCGGGCCCAGCGGGGTCGACTGCTCGGCCCTTGACCGGGTCCGTCGCGATGTCTCGAAGGCCCTGGGCACGCCCATCCCCTACTACGCCCTCATCCGGATGGACCAGTTCCAGCTGCTCATCGATCGCATCGGGGGCATCAGGATGAACATCCGGGGCACCCTCATCGACTACCACTTCTCACGCAACTCGCGCAAGATCTACGTACCCAAGGTGAACGGGTACCAGATGAACGGCGGCGGCGACTGCGGCAAGAAGCCCAAGAAGTGCCGCAATGCGCTCAAGTACGCGCGCAGCCGCTACGGCACGGAAGGCGGCACCGCCAACTCCGACTTCCGGCGCGTCCGACGCCAACAGGAGATCGTCTTCTGGGCCATCCGCAAGGTGCTCGCGCGCGGCAGCGGATCGAACCTCACCTCTCTGCTCTCCTCGGTCAAGGGCCGCATCTACTCCAACCTGCCCAAGAACGCGAGCGGCGCCCTGGCGCTGTACGCGGCGGCACAGGGTGCCCGCTTCGCGGAGTCCGACGGCAAGGTGTTCGGGCCCACGCGATGGGCCTCATACACGGGCGGCTACACCTTCCAGCTCAAGCTCGGCCCCGTGCGTCAATGGATCGACAACCACTTCAAGCCCTGACCGGGGCCTGACCTCAGCCGCCTTCGCGCTGATCCGTCGACTGCGTCCGCGGGTCCCATCGGCGGCTGCCGTCGTCGGCGGCGTCCCCTACCGGGTCGACGAGGGACTGGGCGTCGCCCCGCACCCTCGCGGGTGGGTCACCCGGTTCCGGCCTCGGGTCCCGGGGTGTCTGAGGCAGCGGCTCGGCGTACGGCTCCGCGGCCGTGTCCGGATCCGTGACAGGGTCGATCGACCCTGGCTCCTGCTCGATGTCCGGCATCTCGTCCTCCTGGGTCGGCGATCGCGACCCACAGTGTGCGCCCAGGTCGGCTGCCGCCACAGGCTGCCGGTGTCCGCCCGCCTTGCGGGTCCATGGCGATCCGTGCTGCTCGTGATACATGCCCTCATCTGATGATATCGTCAGATACTCAGCAACACGAGCCGCAGCGGAGGGAGCCGTGCCCGGGACCGTCCTTGCCGGTCGCCCCCTGTCCGAGGTGAAGGCCGACCTCTTCCGGGCGCTGGCGCATCCCGCCCGCATCCGGGTGCTCGAGGTCCTCGTCGATGGCGAGCGGTCGGTGGGCGACCTGCAACCGCTCGTGGGCATCGAGTCATCGCATCTCTCGCAGCAGCTCGCCATCCTCCGTCGAGCGGGACTCGTCAGCACTCGCAAGGATGGCTCCTCGGTGCTGTACGCCATCCGCGACCCGGAGACCGTGACGCTCCTGGCCTCGGCGCGACGTCTGCTCATCAACTCGCTGTCTGACTCCCAGACGCTGCTCGCGGACCTGCTCGACGAGCAGCCGGCGTGAGTCATCGGGCACTCGCGATCCGCGGCGGTGGCACACGCCCGATCGCATGTCGGGCGGGCCAGGCGTCGGGCGGGACGACGGCCCCCAGCCCGGCAGCGGGAAGGCCGTAGCCGGACGAGGCAGCCCTGGCCTGTCCTTGGCCTTGAGCGCTTACGACGCGGTGGCGCGTGGGCCCCGGAGCGCGGCGAGCGCGATGCCTGCTGCGGCGACCCCGGTGAGGATCGGGATGGCCGCCTTCGCGGCGCGTGGCGGCAGCACCAGCTCGAACAGCGGCACCGGATCGCCCAGCCGGCGTTGTAGTGGCCCGGCGGGGCAGTCGCCACGCCCGATGACGAGCGCCACCCCTTCCAACACGAGCCACGCGACACTGGCCACGAGCCATCGGTCGTGTCGACGTCGGATGGCCGCGACCCAGATGTCGGCCAGCGCCGCCATGCTCACCACGGCCCAGGCCGTGTGCGCGACGCGGAATGCCCTGGCGCGACCACCGAGCGCCGACCAGGTGATGGGATGCAGGGCCTCAGTCACCCGGCAGGAGGCCGCCTGAGGCGAACATCGCGGGGCCAAGGTCGGGCGTCACCCGATGACCATACCAGTCGGGCCGGCCCTCTCGTGGCGGAGAGGCCGGGTCCCGAGGTGACCCGCCTATGATCGGGCGGCCTTGGGTACCGCACCGCCCATCGCCGCCGGCTCGCGACCAGCTGCGCCGTGGTCCCGCGCTGCCGCTGAGCTGGTCGAGAGTGGCCATGGATATCCAGCGACCCGACGCAGCGCGTCCAGGTTGGGATCCAGTCGCGCGATCGGCCCCAGACCCGGCCTGATGTCCACCGCACGCGCGACGGCGTCACGGGCCTGTTCGTGCTGGCCCGATACCGCCAGGATGCACCCCCGCGCGTAGCTCACGAACGGGTCGTCGCTGGTCCATGGCGGCAGGTCCGCGAGGGCCGCCACGGCCTCGGGGTGCTTGCCCAGCTGCGTGAAGCAGGCCGACAGCTCAGCCCTCGCACGCGGCAGCTGCGGTCGCGCGATGGCAGCCTCGAGGAGCGCCGTGTAGCCGCGCTCCGGGCGACCACATATGCGCTCGATGAGGCCGAGCGTCTCCAGCAGCTCCGGATGCCCAGGAGCGCCCGCGATCGCCTGGTTGGCGTGCTTGAGCGCCCTGTCCCGCTGGTCGAGCTGGAGCGAAGCACATGCGATGAGCTCGTGGACGCCGGGGTCGTCCGGACGGACCGCCGCGAGGGCCACCGCGTGTCCGAGAGCGGCCTCCGCTTGACCGGTGGCGCATTCAAGGACCGCCTCGAATAGCCCGAGGAGATCGGCCTCCGCCCGTGTGATGTCCGGTCGGATGAGCTCGGTGCGGATCAGGGAGATGGCCTGTGCATACCGATGGGATCCGTACAGCCCTCGGAACTGCGCGGTGACCCCGTGGATGTCGCGGGGCGGCTCCGCCAACAGCTGGCGCAGGTCGTCGTCTGCCTCCTCCCGCCTGCCGAGCGCCCGGCGCGCCGCGGACCGACCGGCGAGCGCCTGCGGGTCGCCGGGAGCCTGCTCGAGTATCGAGCCGTAAGCAGCCTCTGCTTCCGGGTAGCGCGTCATCAGCGCGAGCGCCGTGGCACGCACGAGCTGCATGCGGACGTCACCCGGTACCCGGCGAAGCTCCGCGTCGGCGCGCGCGATCGCATCGCCCGGCCGCCCCTGTCGGACCAGCGCCGCTGCAGGACCCGCCTCCTCAGGGCCACCGCTGAGGCCGGTCATCGAGCGCCATCCGAGCGCCGCGATGACGACCAGGCAGATCGCGGCAGACGTCATGCCAAGGGCCAGGGACACCATGATGAGGACGATCACAGAGACGGCGCCGAGCACCCGACCCGTAACGCCAGGCGGGCCACCCGTCGCGGCGGCGACCAGACCCGACAGCACCCGGTTGCCATCGAACGACCCGAGCGGGACGAGGTTCAAGAGGCTGAGGCCGATGGTCACGAGGAGCGCGTCATCGACCAACCGCAGAGTCTCCGGATCGGACGGCAACACCCGTACCAGCGCCACGATGCCCAGACCCAAGGCCAGCCCAGCCAGCGGTCCCGACGCCGAGATGACCACCATCTGACGCGTCCCGAGGTTCATCCCCGTGGTATGTCCGCCGCTCCCATGCAGCGTGATCTGCGGCGGGGTCCCGAACGCCCGGAACGCTGCCGCGTGGCCGCCCTCGTGGACGAGCACGCCGCCGGTCGCGATGACCACCCACGCCAGCATCGATCCGGGCGACAGATGCGTCGGGACACCGATGATCACGACGATCAGCAGGAACGAGGCACGGATCTCCACGGGGACGCCGAGCGCCTGGAACCTCAGCGCCGGCACGGCTCTCTGAACCTGGGTCAGCATCGTGGATACGGCCGCCTTCGCTCTGCCGCCAGCCCTGGGCCCGCGTCGGCTGAGCCTGGGCCCGGTCGGCGCGACCGGCAATGCGACGAATGGGCTATGCATCTCCTGCGCGGAGCGCGATGCGCCGGAACCTGGTGGCTGTCGTCCGCGGCCTGGCGAGGCGTCATACGTCATATGACTGAGCCGGCATGGGACGCGCGGCCGTTGGCTGGTTGGCCGTCCGGCCGCACGCTGAGCGCATGTCCGCGCCCTCGCTCCCCACAGCTGCCTCCGGTGCTGGCGCCGCCCAGCCGACCGCGAGGATCGGCCGGCCTGGTCTCGACCTGCATCTGGTGGGTGTTCGCGCGTCCCTGTGGCCGGTCACACTCGCGTTCCAGGATCGTGACCTCGAGCGCGGCTTCCAGGTCGCCATGGGCCGCGACGGGCTCGTGGGCTACCGGCTGTCGTGTGTCGTCGGGATGCTCCTGTGGTTCATCGCGGTGCTCGTTGTGCCCGTGCGCCACCCGTCGGATTCGGTCGTGCCGGTCGTCGTTGGCCTCCTGGGCATCCTCGTGAACCTGGGTGGGCTCGTGGCATCCCGCTGGACGGACACCCTCGATCGGCAGAACGCGGCTGCGACGCCCATCGCCATCGCCAATGGCATCGGTGCGCTGGTGATCGCCGCGGCGGTGGGTGTCACGGAGGCCTACGCAGCGAGTGCGCTGGTGCTCATCGCTGTGTTCTTCTTCGTGGCCCGCGTTCGCTTCGTGTTCGCGGCAGTGCGCATCCTCGCCTTGCTTGCCGGGTTCGCGATCGTCGCCGTCTCGGAGGCGGAGCCGCGGACGCTGCTGCTCGACACCTTCATCCTCGTCGCCGCCATGAGCGGCGTGCTCATCGGCCTCTACCGGATGGAGATGACGGCCCGCCGGCTGTTCCGCAGCGACCGGACGCTTGGAGCCCAATCGGAGGCGCTCGCCCGCGAGAACCGTCAGGTGCAGTCCCTGTTGCTCAACATCCTGCCCGCGCCGGTGGCGGTCCGTCTGCGTGCCGGGGAAGCCACCATCGCCGACGAGGTGCCCGATGCGACCGTGCTGTTCGCGGACCTCGTTGGCTTCACGCCGCTCGCGCACGGGCTGAAGCCAGGTGACCTGGTCCGGCATCTCGACGAGCTCTTCTCGCGCTTCGACGCCGTCGCCGATGCGGCCGGCGTGGAGAAGATCAAGACCATCGGCGATGCCTACATGGTCGCTGGCGGCATCCCCGAGGCACTCCCGGGACATCCGGCACGCGTGGTCGCCCTCGGGCTGGAGATGATCGGCATCGTGGATCGCTACGCGGCCGAATCTGGCCTGCCGCTCGCCCTGCGCGTGGGGGTGCACACTGGTCCACTGGTCGCGGGCGTGATCGGCACCCACAAGTTCCAGTACGACCTGTGGGGCGATACGGTCAACGTGGCAAGCCGGCTCGAGGCGGCCGGCGTGCCCGGTGCGGTCCAGATGAGCCGCGCCACGCGGGACCGGCTCGACGATGCGTTCCCGGCGATCCGCAGGGGCCGGGTGCGCTTGAAGGGTGTCGGTCCGCTGGAGACATGGCTCATCACGCCGGAGGCCGTCGCCGCGGCCTGAGCCGTGGCGGAGAGGGTGGGATTCGAACCCACGAGGCTTTCGCCCGGCGGTTTTCAAGACCGCTGCCATCAACCACTCGGCCACCTCTCCGTCCCCGGAGTGTACCGTCCGTGGCGGTGGTCGGCCCCGCGCGCATTAGGCTATTGACACTAGCCATCATGGCTATGTACAGTAGCCATCAATGACCGACACGCAGTCGGCCCGGACACCAGGGAGCGACGCTGATGCACCAGCCAACGGACACCACCCCCGCCTTCACCATCGACCGCCGGGTGCGCGCCTGGCTGCGGCTCGAGGGGCTGGCTGCCCTCATCGCCGGCGCCGTCGTCTACGGACGCCTCGGTGGCGACTGGCTCTGGTTCGTGCCCGCGATGCTCGCCGTGGATATCTCGATGGTGGGCTATCTCCGCGGGCCGCGGGCCGGTGCCTTCGTCTACAACCTCGCCCACGACTGGGCGACCGGGCTTGCCGTCCTGGGTGCCGGCCTGGCCCTGGGCATCCCGGTCCTGGCGATGACGGGCGGCGTGCTCGTTGCCCATGTGGGGATGGACCGCGTCGCGGGCTACGGCCTGAAGCTCACGACCGGCTTCGGCGACACCCATCTCGGTCGCATCGGCAAGGAACGGGCGGCCGGCACCCCGACAGAGGTTGCCTCCGCGGCCTCCGCGGCCTCCGTTCTGACGATCGCGGGATGAGCCCCGCGATCGCGCGCACCTCCAACGATGCCATCATCGCGGCAGCCCGCCAGCTGCTGGAGATGGGCGGCCCGGACGCCGTGACGATGCAGGCGGTCGCGGACGTGGTCGGGGTGCGGGCGCCATCGCTCTACAAGCGGTTCGCCGACCGGTCGACGCTCATGACCGCGCTCGCCGATGACGTCGCGGCGGACCTGGCGGCCACCGTCGAGCCGCCCGCGCACATCCGCGACGCGCGGCGAGCGCTGCGCGCGATGGCCACCCGGTATCGGGCGTTCGCTCACCGGGCGCCACGAGCCTACGGGCTGCTGTTCGGCGCGGCCGGCGTCCCCGGCGGCGCGCCATCGCCCGGCACGGACGCCCTGGCTGCGGCCGGCGTCCTCCGGGTCGCCACGGCCCTCGTGGGCCCCGACGACGCGCTCGATGCCGCTCGGCTGCTGGTCGCCTTCGCGCATGGCTTCGTGAGCATGGAACTCGCCGGGGCCTTCCGCCTCGGTGGCAACGTGAACACGGCCTGGGACTACGGCATCGACACCCTCATCGCCGGGCTGATGGGTCCCGCCGACTCCCACGCTGCTCGGCACTGACGGATCTTCACGATCGGCGAACAGCCCGGGCGTCCGAGGCGCTTTGTGACCCGCCGTGACCCGCGAGGATCGACGTGATCGCCGCCGATCGTGGAGATCAGCGGGCTTGATAGGTGCTGGACGCGCCCCGGCGGCTCCAGTCGCGGGCGGACCCGACCGGGAGCCCTGTTGCCGTTCGCTGATCGCGAAAGGTCGACACACGGCGCCGGGTGACCAGCCGCTCACCACTCCCGCCGGCACGGATCCGGACACGACCGGACACGGCGCTGGCTACCCCGCGAGTGCCGCCGTGATCTTGGCGATCGCCGCGGTCTCCTCGGCGACGACCCCACCCTTTGCCGCCGCGACCTTGTTGGCCACTGCGAGCACGAACGCGCGGTAGGCCTCGAGCTCATCGGGTGCCTTGGCCGTCAGCAGCGTCACCGAGGCTCCCAGGGCCGCGATGGTCTCGGCCTCGACCTTCTGGGGCGATGCCGTCAGGCCGAACCCGGCATGGGTCGCGCCCAGATCGCGCACGAGCGCGCTCGCGCTGTGGGTGTGCTCGGTCGCCATCTCCTTCGCCAGCGCGTTCGCCTCGCCGAAGCTGTCCGTGAAGTCCTTGTGGGCGAGCGAGACCAGCATGCCCGCGCCCGTGACGCTGAGGCTGAGTGTCTTCCACTCGTCCTCGGTGAAGTCTGCCTTGGTGGCCATCTCGTGCGCCTCCTGCTCAAGGATGGGTGCCCGACCGCGGTGCATCGGTCAGGTCGTGGATCATCCACACGTTTGGGTCGTGGTAGACACCCGTGCCGCTTTCACGGTCGATGGAGACGAGCGCCGCTGCGCGCGGCACCACGTAGTCGCCACTCTCCGGGAATGACATCCCCGTCCAGGATTCCCACTCGGCGACCGTGCCCGGGATGGTCATCGCATGCGGCACTCCCCGGACGATGCGGCCGCCCATCCTCACATGGAGCCTGATCCAGGGGTCGAACGGCAACCCGTCGCTGCGGGTCCACCCGGCGTACCGCTCGATGGGCACCAGTGGATAACGCTCCTTCCAGGTGGGTCGGACACACGCGATGAGGGCACGCATCCGTCGCTCGCGCGCCAGCGACCGCATCCCCTGAAGCATGATCCCCGACAGGCCGCTCCCCTGACGGGCAGGGTCGACCACGATCTGGAGCGCGCCCAGGGTGTCCGGGATGCGGCCGGCCTCGAGGTCGGCAACGGCCTGCAGCAGCTGGTCATCCCAGCCGCCGGGCAGCCGATCATCCGTGCCGTCCCACACGAGGGGCGACGTGGCCGCGGTGGCCACGATGCGGTCGTGGTCGTCCAGGAGCACCAGTTGCAGATCCGGCCAGCTGTCCTCGGTGTGATGCCATTCCCGGTCAGCCACCGAGTCCTGGAGCATGAAGGTGGCCCACACCTGCCCGTTGAAATGGCTCATGGGGTCGGCCAGGTCGCGTCGCGTTGCGAGCGACACGAGGCGGTGCCCGTCGGGCACGGCGAGGCCGGGCAGGACGACCGCATCCGCGTGGCTCATGCCGCGCCGATCCGCTCCCCCAGTCGGGGCCGCAGGACGTCCGGCACCCGGATGGAGCCGTCCGGCTCCTGGTAGACCTCCATGATCGCGGCCACGGTGCGCGCCAGGGCCAGACCCGACCCGTTGAGGGTATGCAGGATCTCCGGCTTGGCGCCCGCGGTCGGACGCCAGCGGATGTTCATGCGTCGTGCCTGGTAGTCCCGGAAGTTCGAGACCGAGCTGACCTCGAGCCAGTCCTCGGCTCCGGGCGCCCAGACCTCCAGGTCGTACTTCTTGGCCTGCGTGAAGCCGACGTCGCCCGTGGCCATCAGCTTGACCCGGTAGGCCAGGCCCAGGCGCTGGAGCGCGACCTCGGCCCGGCCGACGAGCCATTCGAGCGTCTGCCCGGAGTCCTCCGGGCGCTCGAAGCAGACCATCTCGACCTTGTCGAACTGGTGGACGCGGAGGATGCCCCGAGTCTTGGCGCCAGCCGCGCCGGCCTCACGACGGAAGCAGGGCGAGTACGCCACGTACCGGATGGGCAGGTCGGCCGCCTCGATGATCTCGTCCCGATGGATGTTGGTGACCGGGCACCTCCGCGGTCGGCACGAGATACAGCTCGTCCCGGGTGACCACGTACATCTGGTCTTCCTTGTCCGGGATCTGGCCCGTGCCGCGCGCGGACGCGGCGTTCACGACGGCCGGCGGCCAGATCTCCGTGAAGCCGTGCTCTCGCGTGTGGAGATCGAGGAAGAGGTCGATGAGGCTGCGCTGGAGCGCGGCACCGGCACCCTTGTAGATGGGGAACCCGGAGCCGGCGACCTTGGCGCCGGCGGCGAGGTCGATGATGCCCAGCGCCTCGGCGATCTCCCAGTGGGGCTTGACGACCGCTCCGTCCGCGCCCGTGTGGGGGCGGGGATCGCCCCAGGTGCGCACGATGACGCTCGCGCGCGCGTCACCGACCGGCACGTCCGGGTCCGGCGGGTTGGGGATCTGGAGCAGCAGCTCCTCGAGCGATGCCTGGACCTCGCCGACGATGACGTCCAGCTCGGCGATGCGTGCGCCCATCTCGGTGGAGCGACCACGCAGCGTCGCCACCTCCGGCGCGTCGGGCCTGGCGCCACCCTTGATGGCAGCGCCCATCCGCTCGCTCACCTGCTTCCGTTCGGCCCGCAGGTGGTCCGCCTCGCCGAGCGCCTCGCGACGTCGCGCGTCGAGCACCAGGGCCTCATCGACGCGGCCCGGGTCCTCGCCCTTGGCGATGGCACCCTCGCGGATGGTCGCGGCATCGTCGCGCAGCCGCTGGACGCCGACGCTCACTGGTCGGGGCCCTGCGCCGCCAGCTCGGATGGCGTGCGGACGGGCACGTCGCCCGCGGCGTCACGCAGCCGCTGGACCACGAACGCACGGTCGAGGCTGGCCAGCAGCCAGCCGGCGCGCGGTCCGTTGAGGCGGCCGAGGAACGCGAGGTAGATGGCCGCGAAGGCATCCCCCGACGAGACGCCGTACGCGGCGGACGTGCCGAAGATGAGGTCCTGCCACGCGTCACCGGACACGGGCGCGCTCGACCTCCGCCTCGGACGCGAGTGACCGCAGGCAGATCCGCTGCGCCTCGGTGAGGCCGGCGACACCCTCGGGCAGGGCATCCTGGACGGCCACCTTGTAGCGGTCGGGCGCGAACGACTCCAGCCACGCGGCGGCGACCCGGGCTCGTTCGTCGAGGATGGCCCGCTCGACCGGATCGAGTGGCGCGCCCTTCTCGGCCTCCATGCGCGCCACGAGGTCCACGTTGGGCACCTGGACCAGCAGCGCGAGGTGCCGGAACGGTGGCCGGAACCGGGCCGCCTCCAGCGCCACGTCGGCGTCGGCGTCCACGAGGCTCTGGCGCAGGATCGCCTTCGGGTCGGGCGGCAGCTCGCCCCGGAACGGCTTGCCGGCGATGGCCGCGGCGATCCGGTCGGACTCGTCGAACAGGCCCGGGATGGTGTCGCCCTCGGGGTCGAACTCGATGGCCTTGCGGGGCTTGTGGCGCAGGAAGAGGAAGCGCAGCAGCTCCGGCGGCAGCAGCTCCGCGATGGCGTGCGCGGTCGCACCGGTGCCCTTGGAGGTGCTCATCTTCTTGCCGCCGATGTTCAGGAACTCGTAGGCGACGTTGAGGGGCGGCTCCCGATGGAACACCTCGCGGGAGATCGCGTCGCTGCGGTCGCGCGAGCCACCCGCGGTGGCGAGGTCCTTGCCGCAGCCCTCGACGGTGATGTCGAACAGGCTCCACTTGGCCGCCCAGTCGACGTTGAAGGGCAGCTTCACCCGGCCCGATGTCGGCAGCACCCGGCCGGTGTGGCCACAGCCCGTGGCCCACGTCACGTGATCCGGCTTGCAGGCATATGCGACGGTGGAGCCGTTCCAGTCGGTCGCGTAGGTGGTGCCGATCTTGCCGCAGCTCTCGCAGATGACCGAGACCGGCAGCCAGTCGGGCGCCTTCTCCACGTGGCTCACCCGGGAGTAGATCTCGCGGATCTGCTGGGCATGGTCGAGCGCCGTCCGGATGAACGGGTCCATCGACCCGTTGCCGTACAGCTCGCTCATCCAGTAGATGGTCGGGTGGATGCCCAGGCCCGCGAACGTGCCCATGAACAGCTCGCCCACGAAGTAGCGGGCGTAGGACGCAGCGCTGCTGCCCGCGGGCGCCGGCACGTGCGCCAGCGGCACGCCCATGTAGCGGTCGACCGCGTCGGGTGTCAGGAGCGCCTGCGAGTCCATCGGGTCGAGGTCGTCGACGCCGTAGCGGAACTCCGTCGGCAGGCCATGGTCGCGGAGCGCCCGCGCGATGGCGTCATGGAGCACGACGCCCCGCAGGCTGCCCACATGGACGGTGCCGGACGGCGTCTTCGAATCGTTGACCACCTGGGATCCGCTCAGCGTGGATGCCAGCTCGTCTGCCCAGAACATCGTTCTGGCCTCCTCCCCCGCGGGGATCAGCTGATGCCGAGGATCTTGTAGACCTGGTCCCCGGCTGGGACCGACACGGTGATCTTGTCGCCCTTCTTCTTGCCCAGGAGCGCGCGACCGACCGGCGACTCGTTGGAGATCCGACCCGATGCGGGCGCCGCCTCGGCGGAGCCGACGATGGTGTAGGTCTCCTTGCCGCCGGAGCCCTGGAGCTCCACGGTCGAGCCGATCTGGACGTGGGTGCTCGAGGTGTGCTCGTCGATGATCACGGCATTCTTGATGAGCGCCGAGAGGCTCTGGATGCGACCCTCGATGAACGCCTGCTCGTTCTTGGCGTCCTCGTACTCAGCGTTCTCGCTGATGTCGCCGTGCTCCTTGGCTTCGTGGATCCGGGCAGCGACCTCTGCACGGCGGACATTCACGAGCTCGTCGAGCTCGGCCCGGAGAGTCCTCCAGGCCCTGTCGAGAGACGTATTGGGGCTTGTTGTTCACGCGACTTCCCCTGGAGCGGAGGGATGCACCCGGGAGACGTCCGGTCCCGGGGGATTCACGACGAAACGGCACGACCGAGGGTGCGCGTCACATACGTCGCCCACTCGGTGTCTGTGCCGGAGCGCGGAGCGTACACGATCCGTGCTCCGAGCGTCAAACGCGGGCACCAGACCAGCGTGCCGCAGGGGTTACCGCGACCTGAGCCGGCGAGCGCGAAGCCGGCTGCCGGGCCCTCAGGAGCCGGCGAGCTGGGCCAGTCGCTGTCGCACCCGCTGGAGGGCGACCCGGTCCGCGAACGCCAGGAACAGTGTGTCGTCGCCAGCGATGCTGCCGACGACCTCGGTCCAGCGGCAGCGGTCGAGGCTGGCGGCGATCGCGTGGGCGCTGCCGGGTACGGTCCGGACGACGAGCAGCAGACCGGCTGGCTTGAGCTCCACTGGCAGGTCGTGCAGCAGCTTGGCAAGGCGGTCCTCGCCCGTCTGCTCGCGCTCCTCGACGCGGCTGGGCAGCGCGTACACCTGGACGCCGCGAGCGCCCCGCTTCACGAGGCCCAGCTCCGCCACGTCACGACTGACCGTGGCCTGCGTCGCCCGGATGCCCCGCTCGCGCAGTGCCGCCACGAGCTCCTGCTGGGTACGGATGGGCCGCTGGTCGAGCAGGTCGCGGATGGCCTGCTGGCGCATCCCCTTCATGACTTCCATCGGTGCTACCGGAGGAAGAGCAGGACGGAGACCACGGCCGCGAAGATGAGCCGGTAGACGATGAAGATGGTCAGGTCGTGGGTCTTGAGGTAGCGCAGCAGGAAGCTGATGGCCAGCAACCCGAAGAGCATGGCGGAGAGCATGCCCACGATGAGCACCCCGAACTGGTCGCCCTGCGGCGGGTCCGTGACCAGGTTGCGCATCTTCCAGAGCGTCGCGCCCGCGATGACCGGGATGCCCATGAGGAATGCGAAGCGCGCCGACGACTCTCGGGTGAGCCCCCGGAAGAGTCCCATGGCGATGGTCACGCCCGAGCGGCTCGTGCCCGGGAAGAGGGCGAGCGCCTGGGCAGCGCCGATGGTGACGGCATCGCCGAGCTGCAGCCGGTCGAGATCCCGGACCGACGGCCGACGCGCTCCGCGGCCCACAGCAGCAGCGCGCCGAAGACCATGATCAGGGGGATGAGGAAGAGCCGACCCGAGTCCCGGAAGTAGGTATCGAAGAACGACTCGAACGCCGCCCCGAGCAAGGCCGCCGGGATGACGCTCACGACCAGCAGCCAGGCGAGACGGCGGTCGGGGTCATCCGCGAGCGAGCGTTCCTTGACGGCCGCCCAGCCGGCGCCGATGAGCCGGAGCACGTCGCGCCAGAAGTAGACCAGGAGCGCGATGAGGGTGCCGCCGTGGAGCATCACGTCGAACGTGGCGCTGTTGATGAACGGGTCCGTCCAGCCCAGCAGCTCCGGCGCAAGGATGAGGTGCGCGGACGAGGAGATGGGCAGGAACTCGGAAAGGCCCTGGAGAGCCCCGATGATGAACGCCTGGAAGAGCAGATTCCATGGACCCCCTGCATCGGCCGCGGACGCTCTGGTGTCCGCCGGTCCGAAGCCCGGGTGCGCGTGCGCCCGGGCCTGACGGCCGAGTCTAGCGGATGCCCGCCGGGACCCCCCGCCGCAGGCGATCAGCGCGCGCGGCGTGCGGTGAGCGGTGGCAACAGGATCGGGTCGTCGATCCCGCGCGGGCGGCGACAGGCGGTCGTGCCCACGAGCCCGATCGTGCCCCACGGGCGATGCAGCGTGCGGCCCGATTCCCGCCCCACGGGCGATCGATCGCGCGGCCCGGTGCTCACCCCTCGGGCGATCCAGCGTGCGGCCCCGGTGCTCACCCCTCGGGCGATCCAGCGTGCGGCCCCGGTGCTCACCCCTCGGGCGATCCAGCGTGCGGCCCCGGTGCTCACCCCTCGGGCGATCCAGCGTGCGGCCCCGGTGCTCACCCCTCGGGCGATCCAGAGTGCGGCCCGATTCCCACCCCACGGTCGATCCGACGACCGAGGGCTCTCTCGTTGGCAGTCCAGCCCACCCCGTGAGCGATCCGGCCACCGAGAGCTCTCTCGTTGGCAGTCCTGCCCACCCCGTGGGCAGATCGCACGGGAAAGGCCGGGAATCGCTCACTCCAAGGCCGGTCGATGACGCTCGGTGGCCGTTGCGCTCACCCGGTGGGAACGAGGCGGCCGGACCGCTGGCAGGCCTCGCTGGCAGGGGCCGGCAGGCCTCGCTGGCAGGGGCCGGCAGCCTCGCTGGCAGGGGCCCGGCAGCCTCGCTGGCAGGGGCCGGCAGGCCGGGCGGCACAAGAGCCGCGCGTCCGCGCGACGGCGCGACGGGCGCGACGTTTGGCGGGCACGACGACGCCCCGGTCGGTGGACCGGGGCGTTGTGCGAAGCGAGTGGCGACCCCGGTCCGGCCGGGGCCGAATCTCGGTCCGGCCGGGGCCGAGCGAGCTAGCGGATGAACAGCGGTGCGAGCACCAGGGTGATCGTCGCGATGAGCTTGATGAGCACGTGCAGCGACGGGCCCGCGGTGTCCTTGAACGGGTCGCCGACCGTGTCGCCCACGACGGCCGCAGCATGCGCATCCGTCTTCTTGCCCAGGATGTTGCCGAGGGCATCCTTCAGGTGGCCGGACTCGACGAACTTCTTGGCGTTGTCCCAGGCACCGCCCGAGTTGTTGAAGAAGGTCGCGAGCATGACACCCGAGATGGTGCCCACCATGAGGAAGCCGGCCACGGCCTGATAGCCGAGCAGGAGCCCGACCAGGACCGGGGTGGCCACCGCCACGGCGCCCGGCAGGATCATCTGCTTGAGGGCGGCGCGTGTCGTGATATCCACGACGCGCGCGTAGTCCGGGCGCTGGGTGTAATCCATGATGCCGGGCATCTCCCGGAACTGCCGCCGGACCTCGACGATGATCGACTGTGCCGTCGTGCCCACCGCCCGGATGGCGAGGGAGCTGAAGAAGTAGACGAGCATCGAGGCGATGAGGGCCGCCACGAACACCTGGACATCCGCCAGGTTGACCGCCGTCATGAGGCTCTTGCCCTGCGCGTGGAGGATGTTGTTGACGCGGTCGATGTAGGCGCTGAACAGCAGGAACGCCGCCAGGGCAGCAGACGCGATGGCGTAGCCCTTGGTGAGCGCCTTGGTGGTGTTGCCCACGGCGTCGAGCTTGTCGGTGATCTCCCGCGCGCCCGCCTCCGACTTGGAGAACTCGGCGATGCCACCCGCGTTGTCCGTGATAGGCCCGAAGGTGTCCATGGCGAGGATGTAGGCGGTCGTCATGAGCATGCCCATGGTCGCGACCGCGGTGCCGAAGATGCCGCCGACGTTGACACCTTCCGTGTTGACGATCCCGGCCTGCTCACCGAACCAGTGGCTGACGAGCAGGGCGATGCCGATGGTGACGGCCGTGATGAGCGTCGTCTCCATGCCCACCGAGACACCCGAGATGATGTTCGTCGCGGGGCCCGTCTTGGACGCTTCCGCGATCTCCTTGACCGGGCGCCAGCCACCCGCCGTGTAGTACTGGGTGATGTAGACGAACGCGATGCTGGTGACGAGACCGACACACCCGGCGAGGAAGAACCAGATCCAGGTGGGGATGCCGTTGGCACCCGACTGGCTCCCGGTGTCCATCATGAAGTAGGTCGCGATGGCAAGGCCGATGACCGCGAACAAGGTCGTCGCCCAGTAGCCGCGGTTGAGGATCTTCATCGGATCCTCGTCTTCCTTGCCCTTGATGAAGAAGGCGACCGAGATGATGGTGCCGATGAGGCCGAAGCCACGGACCACGAGCGGGAAGAAGATCCACGCCTCGGGGTTGGGCCAGCCACTGGCGAGCGCGATGAAGTAGACCGCGACGCCGAGGATCATGGCGCCGATGTTCTCGGCAGCAGTGGACTCGAACAGGTCGGCGCCACGGCCGGCGCAGTCGCCGACGTTGTCGCCCACGAGGTCGGCGATGACGCCCGCGTTCCGCGGATCGTCCTCGGGGATGCCCGCCTCGACCTTGCCCACGAGGTCCGATCCCACGTCAGCGGCCTTGGTGTAGATACCGCCGCCCAGCTGGGCGAAGAGGGCCACGAACGAGGCACCGAAGCCGAAGCCGACGATGAGGAAGGGCGCCTGGGCGGGGTTATCGAAACCACCGAACAGGACGAAGATGCCGTAGACGCCGAGCAGCGACAGGGCCACCACGAGGAAGCCCGAGACCGCGCCGCCACGCATGGCGACCGTCACCGCGCCGACCAGGCTGTTGCGTGCCGCGGCCGCGGTGCGCAGGTTGGCCTTCACGCTGATGAACATGCCGATGATGCCGGACGCCATGGAGCAGGCGGCACCGACGAGGAACGCGACAGCGGTGTAGATGCCCAGCTGGACACCGTTGATGTCCGTGTCGCTGACCTCGGGCGTGTTCACGATCGCGATGATCGCGCCGATGATGACCGACGCGAACAGCGCCAGGACGGCGATGGTCACGTACTGGCGACGGATGAAGGCGACAGCGCCCTCGTAGATGGTGGCTGCCACGTCCTGCATCGCCTTGGTGCCCTGGTCCTGCGCGATGACCCAGCGGGCCAGGTAGATCGCGAAGATGACAGCGGCGATCCCGGCGATGGGGATGATCAGGTTGATCGATTCGCCCACGGTTGTGGTCAGCCTCCCCTTGTGCCCAATAGTCGGGCGATGCCATGACTGCCCAAGGTGTCAGGTCAACGGCGGTCTGTAGTGGGTCCGGACATCTCGGGCTGGGATGCCTGACCGGGCCGAGGGATCACGCGAGCAGTAGGCACTCGGAGTGTACCGGCCGCGATCGATTCGGGTCAAACCGATCGAACACGAAACGACAATCGCTTGCGTCGATCGTGGCGATCCATCCGGTGGATGGGGCCTCCGCACCCGGGAGCGACGCGGCCCATCTCGATGGGCCCCGCCGCCAGAGGCGGGGCGTCATGCGGACGCGGTCAGCCGACCCAGGTGTCGATGGCGCGCTCGTAATCCAGCAGCTCCTGTGGCCGGAACCAGAGCGCCAGCTCGCGTGCCGCGCTCTCGGGCGTGTCCGAAGCGTGGACCAGGTTCTGGCCGGTCTCGAGCGCGAAGTCGCCCCGGATGCTGCCGGGTGCCGCCTCGTGCGGGCGGGTCGCGCCGTTGATGGCCCGACAGACCGCGATCGCGTTCAGCCCTTCGAACGCGAGGGCCACCAGGGGTGCCGACGTGATGAAGTCGACGAGACCACCGAAGAACGGCTTGGCACGATGCTCGTCGTAGTGCTGCTCGGCGGTCTGGCGGTCGGCCAGCATCAGCTTGAGGCCGACGATCCGGAGCCCGCGTTGCTCGTAGCGCTCGATGAGGCGGCCGACGAGCAGTCGCTGGACACCGTCGGGCTTGATGAGGACGAGGGTGCGTTCGGTCATGACGACTCCATGGTGATGGCGCGTCCAGGCAGGGCGCGCAGGGCTTCCTGATAGGCATCGGCCGCTTCCTGGTCGCGGCCCAGACCCCGGTAGATGTCGCCTCGCAGCAGCTGCAGCGACGCCGTGCTCGCTGTCCGCGCCAGGTCCGGGGGCAGCGTGCTGACACCCTCGATGGCTCGCTCGGCGACGGACAGGATGACAGGTGCCAGCGATGCGTCGAGTCGCAGGAGCAGCGCGAGCCGGTCCACCACGGCCGGGATGTCGCCGCGCGCCAGGTCCGCCTCCGCGACGTCGAGGTGCCGCGCGGACTCGCGTCCAGCCTCCTGGAGCATGGCGGTCGTGGCACGCGAGCCGGCCAGGCCCGATGTGCGAGTCCGGAGGACGTCGCGCCCGGCAGCGTCGGGGTGGGGCACTCCCAGGTCATCGGACGTCGTGTCCGGCGCAGCAGGCCAGGTGCCCGGATCTGGATCCGCGACCTCGGCACCACCCACCAGCAGACCCCAGCGACCGGGCGCCCCGGCACCGGTGTCCATCCAGCCAGGAGCGGGCACGGGCCAGACGGTGCTCCGACGCTCCCCCGCGAACAGGCGCTCGATGCCCTCGCCGATGCGCTGCTGGACGAGCGTCGCGCGCTGACGGGCGTCGAGGATGCGACCCTCTCGTTCGGCCTGCTCGGCGCCGATGAGGATGGCCATCGGCTCCTCACCGCCGACCGCCAGGTGCGCCTCCGCGGCCTCCGCGGCACCCTCCAGGTCACCACTCCGCCAGCGTGCCTCGGCAAGGTCCACGAGCGCCTCGCGGTCGAGGGAGCTGGCGCCCGCCATCTGCTCCAGCTCCGCCCGGGCAAGGCTCAGCAACCCGCCGCGCAGGTGGAGTCGGGCGAGACGGGCATCCGCGGTCCGCTGAGGAGACGGTGACACGGGCGGACGGCTGTCCCGCGCTCGCCGCACCGGCTCGGGTGGCGGCAGCCGCTCGACCGGTTGCGTCTCGACCGACACGGGCATGGGCGCCGACCCGCCTGGAGGCGCGCCGGTCGCGATCGCCAGCTCCTCGGCATCCATGGCGGTCGTCGGATCATCGACGCCTGCGGCCGGCTCCCCACCCTGCGCCGGATCGCCGATGGCGGCCGGGGTCGTCCGTGCCCGTCTCACGGCAGCCGGAGCGCCCGCTCCAGGGCACGCGTGCCGGCGCGCGGCGAGATGACCGAGAGCGACAGCTGCTCGTCGCGGATGAGCCGCTGGGCCAATGCCTGGACCTGGTCGGCCGTGACCGCCTCGAGCTCCTGCAACGCCTCGTCGAGGGTGAGAACCCGCTGGTGGAGCGCCTCCTGGGAGCCCAGCCAGGAGCACATGTGACGGGTCTCCTCGAGCCGCAGCTCCATCCGGCCACTGACGTAGGCGCGTGCCTTGTCCAGCTCCGGGGCGGAGACTCGCTCGTCCCGAAGCCGCGACAGCTGGGCCATGATCGCCTCGAGCGCCCGGACCTGGTCATCGGGGTCGACACCTGCATAGACCTGGAGCATGCCGGTGTCGGCGTACTCCGTCTGGAACGAGTGGACGTCGTAGGCGAGCCCGGCCTCCTCCCGGACCGCCAGGAAGAGGCGCGACGACGAGCCGTCGCCGAGCACCGCGTCGAGGAGCTCCAGCGTCCATTGGTCGGGGTGGTCGCGAGGGAGCGCCGGCAGCCCCAGGCAGAGGTGCGCCTGGGCGGTCCGGCGGCGCTGGACGGCAAGCCGCGAGCACGGCGCCGAGGTCGCCGGTAGCCACGCGTCGGGAGCACCGGAGCCAGTGCCGAAGCCTTCGCCGACCATCTCGACCGCCTGTGCATGCGAGAGGTCCCCGGCCACCGCCACGACCATGTTCGACGGCTGGTACCCGGCCGCCCAGAACGCCCGGATGCGGGCACCGTCGAGCGTCGCCACGGACGCCTCGTCACCCGCGATCTCCCAGCCCAGGGGCGTGTCGCCGTAGAAGGACCGGTCGAACAGGTCGAACACGTACTGGCCCGGATCGTCCCGGTAGGAGCGGATCTCCTCCACGATGATGTCGCGCTCGTGGAGCACGTCGTCGTCGCGTAGCAGGGGTCGGACCAGCAGCTCCGAGAGCACGTGGAACGCGCGCTCCGCGTGGCGCACCGGCAGACGCACCCAGTAGACCGTGGTCTCACGGTCCGTGGAGGCGTTGGAGGTGCCGCCGACCCCCTCGATGGCCTCCGACACGAGCCGCGACGAGGGCAGCGCCTGGGTACCCCGGAAGGTGATGTGCTCCATGAAGTGGGCCAGCCCGGAGTCAGGACGGCGTTCATGCCGCGATCCGACCAGCACGGTCACGGCGACCGACAGCGAACGCGTGCCCGGCATCCGGGCCGAGATGACGCGCGGCCCTCCGGGTAGCTGGGTGCGCTCGAACATCCGGCGAATGCTACACGGGCATCCCGTCGAGCCGGGTCATCCGACGCCGGGTGCCGGCGACAGATACGACGATGCCATCTCCCCGCGGATCAGCTGGCGCCCGTGGCCCCGTCGCTCGTGTCGTTCCCCGGCTCGGGCTCGTCGGGTTCCCCGACCGACAGCTCCATCTGGATGTACTGGGACAGCGGGTCCAGTGGCAGCGACTGCTGGACCGACCCGTCATCGGTGCTGTGGACGCCGGGCGTGAACTCCAGCACCACCCGCTCGTCGCCCTGGACCAGGGTGTATCCCAGCAGCTGGTCGGGACGGGTGTCGAACTCGAGGTGCTCCCAGGAGTCGACGTTGATGCAGATCGACAGCGGCGTGAAGAACGACGAGACGCCCGGCTGATCGATGACGATGCGCTCCACCCAGCCGGTCCCCTGCGTCACGAGCGAGACGCCCCGGAGGTAGCGGTACGAGACGGTCTGCTTGAGCAGCGGCCGCAGCAGATGGTGCATGTCCACGCGGCCGGTGACGATGCCGCTGTTGACGAAGAACCTGGCGGCGGGCTCGGAGGACATCGACGCGATGGTAGCGGCCCCGCGACGTCCGCGGATGTCCTGCACATCACGTCGCGGGTGCCAGACAGGCGGGTGGGACACCTATCATCGCGTCATGGTCATGTGCATCGATGTCGGCAACACGGACATCAAGATCGCCCAGGTCAACGGCGGCAGGGTCGGGCGGGTGTCGCGGACACCGACCTCGCTCGACCCGCACACGGCCGCGGACCGGCTGCCACTCGGTGGCCCTGCCGCCATCGCGGCTGCCCAGGTCGCGCTCGTGAGCGTGGTGCCCACCTGGTCGGTGGCCATCCGGGACATCGTGGCAGGGCTGGGCTGGAGCCTCCTGGAGGCCGACGCCACGACCATCCCGCTGCGGGTCGACCTGCCCCATCCCGAGCGCGTCGGCGCCGATCGACTGCTCGGTGCCTGGACGGCGCGCGAGCTGTTCGGGGCACCCGTGCTCGTCGTCGATGTCGGCACCGCGACCACCATCGATGTCGTCGATGCCGACGGCACCTTCCTGGGCGGGGCGATCATGCCCGGCCCGAGGCTCGCCATCCGGTCGCTCGGCAGCACCGCGTTGCTGCCCGGCGTGGCGGCGAAGGTGCCGGAGCGGGCCATCGGCCGGGATACGGTCGAGGCGATCCAGTCCGGCGTCGTCCTCGGGCACCTGGCCGCCATCGCGGGCCTCGTGGCGCTCATGACCGACGAGCTGGGCGGCTCCATCGCGCCCAGGGTCATCCTCACCGGCGGTGGCTCGTCCGCGCTGGGGTCCATCGACAGCGTCGACCGGGTCGAACCAGACCTGCTGCTTCGAGGGCTCGCGCTGCTCGCCGAGCGCGTCGCGGTGACCCGATGACCGTGCAGCGACCCGGCCAGCTCGACGGACGGCTGGTCCTGCTGGGCATCACGGGGTCCATCGCCGCCTACAAGGGAGCAGAGCTGGTGCGCCTGCTCACCGCCGCCGGGGCCGATGTCCAGGTGCTCATGACCCACACCGCCAGCGAGTTCATCGGGCCGCTCACGCTCGAGACCCTCAGTCGCCGACGGGTGATGCTCGATGCCCTGGAGCTGCTCCCCGACCGGCGCATCGGGCACATCGTGGCTGCCGACACCGCCGATGCGATCCTCGTCGCGCCGGCGACCGCGCGCTGGATGGCGGCGATGGCGAACGGGCTCGCGGATGACGTCATCACGGCCACGTGTCTGGCGTCGACGGCGCCCGTCGTGGTGGCGCCGGCCATGGACGGCGACATGTACGCCCACCCCGCGACACGCGCGAACGTGGCGGCCCTGGCCGGATTCGGCTACCGCATCATCGAGCCCGACTTCGGTCCCCTCGCCTCGGGCAGCATCGGTCGTGGCCGCCTGGCGGAGCTGCCGCTGCTCGTGGACGCGGTGGTCGAGGCCATCGGCGACCGACCGGTGCGGGAGCCTGAGCGCGCCCGTCGACCGCCCGTCGTCGCCGACGACCGCCTCCTCGACCTCGCCGGCTGGCACATCGTGGTCAGCGCGGGCGGGACCGCGGAACCCATCGACCCCGTGCGCTTCATCGGCAACCGGTCCACGGGGCGCATGGGTGTCGCCATCGCGGAGGCCGCGCTCGCCCGCGGTGCGAGCGTGACGCTCATCCACGGCATGACGAGCGTGCCGCTGCCGGAGGCCGCGACGCTCGTCGATGCGCCGACCACCGCCCGGATGCGCGACGCGGTCATGGCTGCCCTGCCCTCCGCCGACGTCCTGGTGATGGCCGCGGCGGTGGCCGACTTCCGGCCCGTGGTCCAGGCAACGAGCAAGCTGGGTCGCGGCACGGGGCTGACATTGGAGCTGGAGCCCACCGAGGACATCCTCGCTGAGGCATCCGCGGCTGCGCACCGTGCCGCGGGCACGCCCGACGACCCCACGACGCGGCCGATCCTCGTCGGCTTCGCGGCCGAGACCGGCTCGCTGGAGCGAGCCCCGGAGAAGGCCGCGCGCAAGGGGGTGGACCTGCTCGTCGCGAACGATGTATCGGAGCCCGGCTCCGGCTTCGGCACGGACACCAACCGGGTGACCATCATCACGCCCGGGGCACCCCCCGATCCGTGGCCCCAGCTGACCAAGGTCCAGGTCGCGCATCGCCTGCTGGATCGCATCGTGGCGTTGCGTCGCGGGTCCTGAGCTGGGTGCTGCACTCGCGCTGGGACCGGTCTGCCGCTGCCCGCCTGGTGAGCGATCCGGCCAACGACTGCGGCTGGGCCGCGGCCATGGGGCCCATGTTCGACAGACCAGGGGCTCAGGACTGATCGCCGGGGCGCTCCGGCTGTGCCGTGGACACTCCATCGCGCGGCGACTGATCGTCGGTCCGGATGGACCGCAGCCACGCTCGGCTCCGGCCGGGACGGCCGGTCGTGAGCGCTTCCGATGCGGCGATCGGTCCCCGGGGAGGAGTCCGTCGATGCGTGGCATCCGCGTTCGGCCGTGCGTGACGCACGGCCGGCACGCCCGCGCCAGGCCGCCGCAGGGCGTGCCACCGACTCGCGAGCACAGGACCCAACGACACCGGACCCAACGTCGCACGCCAACGGATCGCGCCGCGCTCACGCTGACGCAACGCCGCATGCCACGGATGGCACCGCGACCCGGTTGCGGCTGCCGCGTACGTGGCGACAGACACATCGGTTCGCGCAGCGCGACGGCACTGGCGCGGCGGGTGCATCATCGTGCCCATGAGTGCGACCACGCCCGAGCGCCGTCTGACCGTCTCCGACATCTCCCGGATGCATGCCGACGGGCAGCGGATCCCGATGCTGACCGCGTACGACTACCCGACCGCGCAGATCGTGGACGAGGCGGGCATCCCGATGATCCTCGTCGGCGATTCGCTCGGCGAGGTGCTGCTGGGCTACGAGTCCACGGTCCGGGTGACCATCGAGGAGATGCTCCACCACACGAAGGCCGTGGTCCGGGGCACGAAGCACTCGCTCATCGTCGGCGACATGCCCTTCCTGACCTATGCCACGGCCGAAGAGGCGCTCGAGAACGCCGGCCGGTTCATGCGTGAGGCGGGTACCGGCGCGGTCAAGGTGGAGGGCGGCGTGCGCAGCGGACGCATCATCGAGACCCTCGTGCGCGCGGGCATCCCGGTCATGGGCCATATCGGCTGGACGCCCCAGGCGAAGTACGGCATGGGCGGCAAGACCCGGGTCCAGGGCAAGGACCGCGACCAGGCACGCACGCAGCTGGCCGACGCGCTCGCGGTCCAGGAGGCCGGCGCCTTCGCCATCGTCCTGGAGCTGATGCCCGACCAGCTGGCCGCGGCCATCACCGAGCGGCTGCGTATCCCGACCATCGGCATCGGCGCTGGTGTCCACTGCTCCGGTCAGGTCCAGGTCATCACGGACCTGCTCGGCCTCGGCTCGTTCATCCCGCGCCACGCCCGACCCTACGCGCACCTGCGGGAGACGATCGCAGAAGCCGCACGGGCGTACGCAGCGGACGTGGTCTCGGGCGAGTTCCCGGGGGTCGAGCAGTCCACGCGCATGGACCAGACGGTGCTGGCCGACACCCTTGGCGAGGGCTCCCTGGACCGCGCCGGCGCCGCCGACACGATGTCCATCCCGCTCGACCGCGACCTCTAGGCCTCGACCGATCCTCGTGCGCATGTCTCTCGCTCATCGATGACCGCTGTCCTGCGCACGCGAGACGAGCTTCGCGCGGCGCTCGCGGCCGTCCCGCACCCCATCGGCCTGGTGCCGACCATGGGCTGGCTCCACGACGGTCATCGCTCGCTGTTCCGCCAGGCGCGCGGCTCGAACGCGACGACCGTGGCCACGATCTTCGTCAACCCACGTCAGTTCGGCGACCCTGCCGACCTCGCGCGTTACCCGCGCAGCGAGGCACGCGACGTGGCGATCTGCACCGAGGAAGCCGTCGACCTCGTCTGGGCACCCCCCGTGGAGGAGGTCTATCACCCGGGGTTCGACACCCTCGTCTCCGTGGGTGCCATCTCGCAGCCCCTGGAGGGCGCCGCGCGGCCGGGCCATTTCGATGGCGTGGCGACCGTGGTCGCCATCCTGTTCGGGCTCATCGGCGCGGAGCACGCCTACTTCGGTCAGAAGGACGCGCAGCAGGTGATGGTCCTGCGACGGATGGCGCTCGACCTGGCGCTGCCGACCCAGGTCATCGCGTGTCCCACCGTCCGGGAGCCCGACGGGCTGGCGCTCTCGTCGCGCAACGTCCACCTGACGCCGGAACAGCGCGCTGGCCGCCCCGGTGCTCCACCGAGCGCTGATCGCCGCCCGCGACCGATGGATGGCTGGCGAGCGCTCGGCGGACGTGCTCCGCGCCACGATGCTCGATGTCCTCGGGACGCAGCCGCTCGCGGTCGTGGACTATGTCTCGGTCGCGGACGGAGCCACGCTCCGGGAGCTCGAGCGCATCGAGGGACCGGCGCTGCTCTCGATGGCGGTCTCGTTCGGCACGACCCGGCTCATCGACAACGAGCTGCTCGACCGGTCAACCGACGACCCGTAGTCGGTCGAGGCCCAGGAGCATGGCGCCCATGACCGGCGCCGTGTCGAGCACCGAGACGCGTGCCCGCGGGGCGACCGCAAGGACGCCGGCCGTGATCCGATCGATGACCTGCGCCGGGGCGTTCTGGAGGACCGCGCCTGCCAGCACCACCGGCACTGCCGATCGGGTCAGGTGCAGTCGCCGGATCGCCGCGACCACGAACGCGATGACCTCGTCCGCGAGCGCGTCCGCGATGGCGATGGACGCCGCATCCCCCTGTCGCAGCCCATCGAACACGAGCGGCGCGAGCTCGCGCACCTGCTCGTCGGAGAGTCGCCCGTGATACAGCGCGAGCGTCACGGCCATGGGGCTGCGAAGGCCGAAGAAGGCCGGCACGCTGCGCTCCAGGACCGTCCGGGGGCCGCGCCCGTCGCGGGCCCGGACCGCTGCGCCCAGCGCGCCCCAGCCCAGCTCGTCCCCACCGGCACGGTCGCCGCTGATCTGGCCCAGTGCCGCGAACTGGGCGACCCGGCCATCAGGCGCGACACCCACCGCGTTGATGCCCGCGCCGCAGATGACGCCGACGCCCCACGACTCGGTAGTGCCAGCCCGCAGCGGCGCGTAGGTGTCGTTGCGCACGATGAGCTCCGGGGCCAGGCCCAGGGCGTCGATCGCCCGCGTCAGCAGTCGCACCTCCGACCGATGGTCGGCACCCGCGAGGCACATGGCAGCGACCCGCGCCACGGGCCGCCGTCCGGGTCCGATGCCGGCTCCATCCAGCGCCTGCTCGACGAGCGTCCCAAGGCGCGCCATCGCCTCCTCGAGGGGCACCTGCTGATGGGAGATGGTCGGGCCGCGGACCTGGGCCAGGACGCGACCGCTCGCATCGGCGAGGACCAGGTCCGTCTTGGAGTTGCCGCCATCGACGCCGAGGACCGCGACCGCCGCCGCATCCGCCGCATCATCCGCCACGCTCACGTGCGGTCGCGGCGGCCGTCGGCGCCCTCCGCGATGGCGATGCGGGCCACGTCACGCTCGACATAGGTCCGCGTGCCGTCGCCCCGGATCCAGGAGCGGCCGTACTCCGCGGGGCGACCCGCCTGGTCATCCGCGATGCCCTCGATGAGCAGCCCGGTGCGACCCGATTCCAGCCCCAGGAGGCGTGCCTCGCGACCCGTGAGGAGCACCGGCTCGATCCACTCCCGGGCACGCACGATGCGCACGCCAAAGACCGTCCGGAGCGTCTCGTACAACGACGCGTGCCGGAAGTCGTGGTCGGCGAGCCCCGGGAAGCGGCTGGCATCCAGCTGCACCTGCTCCAGCAGCAGCGGCACGCCGCCCGCGACCCGCAGCCGCTCGAGGTCGATCGTCGGTGCGGAGGGGTCGATCATGAGCGCCCGCGCGGCGCGCTCCCCGGCCACGGCGATGCCACAGCTGACGACCTGGGTCGTCGAGTCGAGGCCCTGCCGGCGCATCTCCTCGGAGAAGCTCATGGCGCCCAGCAGCGGGAACTCGATGGGCGGTCCCGTGACGAACGTGCCCCGACCTCGGGTGCGTTCCAGGCGTCGCTCGCGGACCAGGTCCGTGAGGGCGCGCCGCACCGTGATGAGGCTGCAGCCGTATTCGTCGGCGAGCTCGCGCTCGGTCGGCAGACGGTCACCCGGCTGCCACTCCCCGGCATCGAGGGCACCCGTGAGGTCCAGGTAGACCTGGTGGTGCAAGGGCACCGGGCCCGGTTCCAGTCGACGTCGCGGCATGGTTGATGACAATGTTATAAGGAACTCTGGAACGCAAGCCCTGAAATGGGCGCGGCTGCCGGACAGCAGCAGCACACAGGAGACCGGTGGATGGGACTCAAGGTCGCGGTCGTGGGTGGCGGCAGCACATATACCCCGGAGCTCATCGAGGGCATCGCCCGTCGGGCGGGCGTGCTGCCGGTCGATGAGCTGGTGCTGCTCGATCCGGCCGCGGAGCGTCTCGCCGTGGTGGCGGGGCTCGCGCGCCGGATGCTGGCGCGCGCCGGCTCCGCCGTCCGGGTCACCGAGACCGCGGACGCGGTGGCAGCCATCGATGGCGCCGCGTTCGTGCTCGTCCAGCTGCGCATCGGCGGCCAGGCAGCCCGGATGCTCGACGAGACGCTGCCGCTGCGCTTCGACTGCGTGGGCCAGGAGACCACCGGGCCGGGCGGTTTCGCGAAGGCGCTCCGGACGGTGCCCGTCGTGCTCGAGCTCGCCGACCTCGTCGATCGCCACGCCGCCGATGGCGCGTGGCTGGTCGACTTCACCAATCCCGTGGGCATCGTGACCCAGGCCCTGCTCGACCGGGGCCATCGGGCCATCGGCCTGTGCAACGTCGCCATCAACTTCCAGCGTGGGCTGGCGGCCCGCCTGGGCGTGGCGCCCGAGCGGGTGCTCCTCGACCATGTCGGGCTCAACCACCTCACCTGGATCCGTGCCGTGACCGTCGATGGCGTCGACCACCTCCCGCGGCTGCTGGAGGAAGGGCTCGGCGACATCCAGGACGAGCTGCCCATGGAGCTGATGCGCACGCTCGGCGCCATCCCGTCCTACTACCTTCGCTACTACTACGCCACCCGCGAGGTCATCGCCGAGGAGCGGTCACGACCCAGTCGCGCCGAGGACGTCATGGCCATCGAGCGCCAGTTGCTGGAGCTGTACCGCGACCCCGCACTCGACACCTCCCCGGACCTGCTGCGCGAGCGCGGCGGCGCCTACTACAGCGAGGCGGCGGCCCAGCTCATCACCTCGCTCCACGCGGGGACCGGCGACACCCAGGTGGTCGACGTGCGCAACCAGGGCGCCATCCCGGACCTCCCCGAAGACGCCGTGGTGGAGATGCCGGCGCGCATCGGACGGGACGGCGCGACACCCATCCCGACGGCTCCGCTCGCGCCCGAGATGCGCGGCCTCGTCCAGCACGCCAAGGCGTACGAGGAGCTGGCCATCGAGGCGGCCGTGACCGGCGACCGGCAGGTCGCGTTCCGGGCGCTGCTCAGCAACCCGCTCGTCCCGGACGCGGCGACGGCCGACCTGCTCCTGGGCGCGATCCTCGACGAGGGCCGGGCACACCTGCCGCGCTTCTGGCCGACCTGAGGCCGGAGCGGTCAGCGGCGGCGAAGTCGCGCGAGAAGGCCCCGCAGTGGCCCATCCTGGGTGCGGGTCAGCGGCGACGCGGGCGTATCGAGTGCGGATCATCCGGGTCTCGGTGTTGATGGGCGCCCGCTCGTCGATCGCCCGCAGCAATCCCTCGACGTCGAAGTCACGCGCGACCAGTGCCCGGATCTCCGCGATCTTGTCCCGGTCAGCAGGGTGCGTCTTGACCAGCAGGTCATGGATGCGCGAGGCCGCGAGATAGGTGTCCTGGGGGACCAGGTAGGCGAACATGCCCGCCTGTCGGATGGCCTCCAGCTCCCGCTGCCGCGGGCGGTACCCACCCGTGAACACGAGGCCCGCGAGCTCCGTCCGTGACGGATCCTCGGACAGCCGCCCGAATCGAGAGCGGTCCCGCAATCGCTCGAACAGGCCGTTGTCGCGCTGGAGCGCCCGCTGCCGCCGGTTGGCGGCGATGGTCGCGTGGACGACATCCTCCCGGTCGCCGGGCACGATGAGCAGGCTGCCGGGCCCGATGCGCTCGATGACATGACGCGCCTGCATCGCGCCGATGGCCACGTGCTCGATGCGCCGATCGAGGTCGTCGCCGGCGTGGAGCAGCTCACCGGGCATCTGCTCCACGAGCATCGAGAGGGTCGGGTTGGAGAGGATCGGCCGATACGGCAGGGTGCCCAGCAGCCTGATGCCATGTCGGGCGAGTCCCTTGCGCAGGACATCCGGCAGGGTCGGGTTCGCGTCCGCATCCACCTTGTTCACGACCGCACCCAGGACCTCGACGCCACGCCGGGCGAAGAGCGCGTGGTTGAGCACGATCTCGTCGATGGGCTTGCCCACGCCCGCCTCGGAGATGATCACCGCGGGCGTGCCCAGGAGTGCCGCCACGTCCGCGTTCGACAGCCCGATGACCGAGCCGACACCCGCATGACCGGTACCCTCGATGAGCAGTATCTCCCGATCCCGGGATGCGACGTCATATGCCGCGAGGATGCGGGCACCAAGGTCCTCGGTCACCTCGCCCGCGATGAACGACGTCGTGAAGCCACGCGGGATGTGCACCGGGCTCATGACCCCGAGCTCGTCGGCCATCCCGAACACCGAGCGGACCAGGATCGCATCCTCGTCCGCGGCGATGCCATCGACGACCGCGTACCGCTGGCCCACGGGCTTCATGAAGCCGGTCGCGAGACCGCGGTCCATGAGCGCCGCCAGGAGTCCCAGCGCGAACGTGGTCTTGCCGCGGTTCATGCCGGTCGCGGCGAGATACACCTGGCGCATCGGGATCAGGCCCATCGACCGGGTCGGCGCATCTTCGCGAGCCGATTCAGGCGTCGAGGCGGGTCAGCCAACCGTGACGATCGTCGACTCGTCCGTACTGGATGTCCGTGAGCTCCTGGCGCAGTGACAGGGCGAGCGCCTGGGACGCCGGACCCTCGTGGACGATCTCGACGTCCTCGCCCAGCAGTTTGCCGATGGGCACCACGACGGCAGCCGTGCCGCACGCGAACGCGCCCACGATGTCACCGGATGCGGCGCCGTCGCGCCACTCGGCCAGCGGCACCGTCCGACGCTCGACCGGGATGCCCCGGTCCGCGGCGAGCCGCAGGATGGAGTCGCGGGTGATGCCCTCCAGGATGGTGTCCGACTCGGGCGTGATGATCGAACCGTCCCTCCGGACGAGCATGAGGTTCATGCCGCCCAGCTCTTCCAGGTTGCCCGCGTCGTCGAGGAACAGCACCTGCTGGCAGTGATGCTCGTACGCCTCCGCCTGCGGCAGCAGGCTGGCCGCGTAGTTGCCACCGGTCTTGGCGGCACCGGTGCCCCCACGCGCTGCACGTGCATAGCGCGTCGAGAGCCAGATGCTGACGGGCTCCACGCCGCCCGGGAAGTAGGCACCGGCCGGGCTGGCGATGACATAGAACGCGATCTTGTCGGCCGGCCGGACGCCCAGGAATGCCTCCTTGGCATACATGTACGGTCGAAGGTAGAGGCTGGTCTCGGGCGTGCTGGGCACCCACGCGCCGTCCACCGCGACCAGCTGTCGGAGCGCGTCGAGGAAATACCCGGTGGGCAGCTCGGGGAGCGCCACCCGGCGGGCCGAGCGCCGCAGCCGGGCCGCGTTCGCCTCCGGTCGGAAGGTCCAGATGGAGCCGTCCGGATGGCGGTACGCCTTGAGCCCCTCGAAGATCTCCTGGGCGTAATGGAGCACCGCTGCCGCCGGATCGAGCTGGATGGGTCCGTACGGCGATACCCGTGGCCGGTGCCAGCCGCCGCCCTTCGACCAGCAGATGTCCACCATGTGGTCGGTGAAGTGCTTGCCAAAGCCCGGGTTCGGCGAGGATGGCCTCGCGCTCGGCATCCGGCAACGGGTGATCGTTGCGGGTCACCGCCCAGGAGAGCCCTGGTTCCGCGACGGGAAGCTGTGTCGTCATCTCGTGTCTCGTCCTCGTAGCGTTCCGACAGCTGTGAGCATGCCATGGGTGGGGACCGGCCCGTCCCTCCGGTCGTGATCGGGTCTGAGCCCCACAGTCGACCTGGGCCCTGTGCCTGGGGCCTGTGCCTGAGCCGTGGCCTCGGGCCCTGAGTCGCCCTGCGGGTGATCAGGCCGATCGAGCGCGGCGATCGGCGCGTTGATGCGCCCAGCGACTCGGGAGGCCGCCGACCGGCCGGATGATGCGCCGTGCGACTCAGGACGCGGACGGATGCCCACACCGATGGACCTCAGCGGCCCGATCAGCCGCTCCGCGACTCGTCAGCCACGTGCCCCCATCCTCCCGGTACCATCGACCTGTGACCCAACAAGCCGCCATCCCGACCGCGGTCGTCTTCGACCTTGGCGGCGTGCTCATCGACTGGGACCCGCGCCATCTGTATCGTCAGATGTTCGCCGACCCCCAGGAGATGGAGGTGTTCCTGCGCGACATCGTCAGCCCCGACTGGAACGCCGAGCAGGACGCCGGGCGGACCTGGGCGGAAGCGACTGCGCTGCTCATCGACCAGTACCCCGACCACGAGGAGCTCATCCGGGTGTACGCCGAGCGCTGGCAGGACATGCTCGCTGGGCCCATCGCCGGCAGCGTCGCGGTCCTCGCCCAGGTGCGTGACCAGGGCACGCCGATATACGCGCTCACGAACTGGTCCGCCGAGACGTTCCCCCGGGCCCGGGCGCTCTTCCCGTTCCTTGACTGGTTCCGGGGCATCGTGGTCTCGGGTGACGAAGGCATCCGCAAGCCTGACCCGGAGATCTGGCGCCGACTCATCGACCGCTACCAGCTCGATCCCGACCCGGACGGTCTACATCGACGACGTGCCGCGGAACGTCGAGGTCGCGGCGGAGCTCGGCTTCCAGGCTATCCATTTCACGGACGCGGATGCGCTCCGGGCACGGCTCGTGGGGCTGGGCGTCCTGCGTCGCTCACCGTAGCCCGGCACGTCGGTATCTTCCGGGCAGGGCAACCCGGCCCCTGGGTGAGTCCGACGCGCCTGCGGGCCCGTGTGTCAGGTCGACCCACGGGACGCATCAGCCGCGACCGATCATGCGTTGAGCGGGCAGATCGACGGACGACAGCCCGATATGCGTCGAACTCAGTCATGGGCTGGGTCAGCGACCCGGGCGACGGCCTACGGACTCTGGCCACGGGAGACCGACCCCGGTCGGCGCCTCGCACGCTCTCCTGCCACCCGTAGGCCATGACCTACAAGTCGTGGATCCCGGAGTCAGGAGCGCTCGTGCGCCGTCGTACGCCGCTCCACCAGGGCGACCGCGTCCTTGAGTCGGGTAAGCATCTCCTCGTCGATGGTGTCCCCGTCGGCGTGGGGCCCAAGCCGCTCCAGCAGGTCGACGATGAGCCCGAAGAAGACGTTCGCGTCCGCGAGGAAGAACTGCGGCTCGTTGTTGTAGCGCACCAGGGTCAGCCGGCCCTGCAGCACCCGACGCTCATCGACATGCGCGATCTGGGTCGCGAAGTTGTGGCCCTGGATGCCGTCGGGGTTGTTGAGGAAGTTGAGCGCGTTGTCGATGGCGAGGCCGAACCGGGCCCGCCACGCGACCAGCCGCTCATGGACCTCGTTCGGGATGCGGACCTCCGCGACCTGGTCGAAGACGTCAGGGCTGACCGTCAGCAGCCCCACGAGCGTCGTGCCGGCGCGCGCGCCGAGCATCACCTGGAGCGAGCGTTCGAGCGTGAACACCTCGGAATCGAAGCGGGGGCTGGTGATGACGTCGGTCAACAGGTCCTCGACGTTGTCGAGCATCCCGGGTTCCGCGACGGCATTGGACAGGTGGAGGATCTCCTCCTTGAACAGGAACTGTTCTTCGTGGTCGAGCATCGCGCCGGATGGTACACCGGGGGCCGCTCGGAACCTGCCGGGCGGGCCGGGGCGCGGCGGGCTCTACGGGTACAGCCCCCGGAGCGCGGTGGCGCTCGCGACACGATCGACGGCCAGCAGGTATGCGGCGGTGCGCATGTCGCAGGTCTCGCGCTTGGCCATCGCGAGCACCTCGCCGAACGAGCGGTCCATGATCTCCCGCAGCTTGGCGTTGACCACCGTCTCGGTCCAGTGGTCGCGGTTGAGGTCCTGGACCCACTCGAAGTAGGAGACGGTCACGCCACCGGCGTTGCACAGGATGTCGGGGATGAGGAACACCCCGCGCTGGGCGAGGATGTCGTCCGCGTCCGGTGTCGTCGGGCCGTTGGCGGCCTCCGCGATGAGTCGCGCCTTGATGCGCCGGGCGTTGGACGGCGTGATCTGGTTCTCCAGGGCCGCCGGCACCAGGATGTCGCAGTCGAGCTCCAGCAGGTCCGGGTTGGACACGTCCACGGCGCCCGGGAATCCCTGCACGGTGCCGTGCTCCGCCTTCCAGGCCTGGACCGCCTTGACGTCGAGGCCGCGCGGGTTGCTGATGCCACCCGACGAGTCAGACACCGCGACGATGCGCGCACCCAGCTCGGCGAGCAGGACCGCGGACGTGGCGCCCGCGTTGCCGAAGCCCTGGACCACGACCCGCGAGCCCGCGATGACCATGCCCAGGTGCGCAGCGGCCGACTCGATGCAGTAGACGGCGCCGCGCGCGGTCGCCTCCGCGCGACCCTCGGAGCCACCCAGTGACACCGGCTTGCCCGTCACGACACCGGGCACCGTGTGCCCCGCGTGCATCGAGTAGGTGTCCATGATCCAGGCCATGACCTGGGCATTGGTGTTGACGTCCGGTGCCGGGATGTCCCGCTCGGGACCGATGAGCACCCCCAGCTCGGTCGCGAACCGGCGCGTGAGGCCCTCGAGCTCACGCTTCGACAGCTGCTTGGGATCGACCGCCACGCCACCCTTGCCGCCACCGAAGGGGATACCCACGACGGCGCACTTCCAGGTCATCCACATCGCGAGGGCCTTGACCTCGTCGAGGTTGACGTCCTGGTGGTACCGCAGGCCGCCCTTGGCGGGTCCACGCACGATGTTGTGGTGGACGCGGTAGCCGGTGAAGACCCGCACGCTGCCGTCATCCATCTTCACCGGGAAGTGGACCTTGAACTCCCGCTGGGGCTCCCGGAGCACCAGGCGCATGCCCGGATCCAGGTGCAGCAGCTCCGCCGCGCGGTCGAACTGGCGTTGTGCCACATGCCAGGTGTTGATGGTCTGGGTGGCCTGCTCGATGGTCATGGGATGGGTGATCCTCGTGATGAGCGGCGAGCGCCGAGCCCCGAGTGCTGCTGGGCGGGCTGGCCCGCGATGCGACGCAATCGACCACAGGGTACACCGGAGGGGCGGTCCGGCGACGTGACGAAGGTACCGAGCCGATACCCGGGCGCTACCAGACCGCAACCCTGCCGGGACGTGGTGCGACCACGGCGGCGGCGACCCACATGGTGGGTGAGTTCGACCCGAAGGCACGCGAACGCGCACCGTTGACCCATGGCACGGGTGACTCCGGTCCAGGAAGCAAGGTTCGGCATGATCGATGTCTCCCGTGGGTCGGGTCGGCCAGCCCAGGCCGGTCGATGGTCAGGCCCACCCACGGGGTGGGTATGGCAGGCCGACGGGCCGAACCTGCCAGGGCCGCGGGAAGGCTCACCCACGGGGTGGGTATGGGCACTCCCGCGACCCGAGCCGAACCCCCCGCTGCCCCCGGCCGGCTAGCATGTCGGATCATGACCCGAGCCGACCCTGCCCAGACCCGCCACTGCCTGGTGACCGGCGCCTCGTCGGGTATCGGCTGGGCCGTGACCGAGCGGCTGCTCGCAGACGGCTGGAGCGTCACCGCCCTGGTGCGTCGACCCGTGGCACCGTCAGGGGCGCGGCTCGTGGTCGGCGACGCCACATCACCGACCGACCTCCAGGCCGCGCTCGATCGTGCCGCGGACGATGCGGGCGCGATCCAGGGTCTCGTGTGTGCCGCCGGGGTGCCCCCGTCGGGGCCGTGGGATGACGCCGACCATTGGGCAGAGGCGCTGCGGGTCGACCTGACCGCGCCGTTCGATGCCGTGCGGCTGGGCTGGCCGCGGCTCGTCATGGGCCGGGCATCGGTGGTCCTCATCGGCAGCATCGTCGGAGCCGCGGAGGATCCGCTCCGCTCCCCCGCATACGCGGCCGCGAAGTCCGGTCTCGAGGGACTCTGTCGGTCGCTCGCGGTCATCGGCGGACCGGATGGCGTGCGCGTGAACGTGGTCGCCCCGGGGGCCATCGACACACCCTTCGACGCCGCCGCGTTCCCGGCCGATGCGCGGCCGGACGTGCCACTGGGTCGGATGGGGAAGGCGGACGAGGTCGCGGCCATCGTGGCGCTGCTGCTGTCCGCGGAGACGGCCTACGTGACGGGCGCCAGCTGGCGCGTCGATGGCGGCCGGACGGCCCTCTCCCCGACCAGCGCGGCGACCCGGGCGCGCGGGTGACCGACCCCGACGGGACGCCGGTCGGACCGTGGCGGCGACGGTCGCGTGCCGTCGCCTACGAGAACGACTGGATCACGGTCTTCCACGACGAGGTCATGCGCCCCGACGGCTCCCCGGGCATCTATGGCGTGGTCCACTTCCGGAACAGCGCGGTCGGTATCGTCGCCATCGATGATCAGGACCGGGTGGCGCTCGTGGCCCAGCATCGCTACACCCTGGACCATCGATCGTGGGAGATCCCGGAGGGTGGCGTGCCGGACGGCGAGTCGCCACTCGCGGGTGCCCGGCGGGAGCTGCGGGAGGAAGCCGGCGCCGAGGCTGCGCAGTGGCGGGAGATCGCCCGGGTGCACATCTCCAACTCGGTGACCGATGAGCTCGCGACCCTCTTCCTGGCCACGGACCTGACCCACGGGCCGACGGCGCTGGAGTCGACCGAGATGGACCTGACGCTCGACTGGGTGCCCTTCGACGAGGTGATGAGGATGGTCACGGATGGCCGCATCACCGACGCGATGTCGGTCGTGGCACTCCAGCGGCTCGCGCTCGAACGACTGCGCTGACAGGCATCGACCCGGCGGGGATGCCGCCGGGTCGATGAGGTCGCGAGGGTGATGGGCCAGCACGGCCCGAAGCGCTACGAGGCGAGCACCGTGCCCTGCTCCGCCTCGCCTTCCGGCACCACGCCGTCCTCGACGTCGAGCTCCGGATGCGCCATCCGCACCTGGCGCGGGATGGCGAAGGCCGCCACCGAGCCGAGGGCCACGAACGCGGCGCCGATGAGGATGGCCGGCTTGAGACCGTCCACGAACGTGGTCGGGGTCGCGTAGCCGCCGAAGCTGCTGAACACGGAGGCGAGGATGGCCACCCCGAAGACGCCGCCGACCTCGCGGATGGCGTTGTTGGCACCCGAGGCCTGACCTTCCTCCTGGGGTCGGACGGCGCTCAGCACGACGTTGGCGACCGGTGCGAAGAAGAGGCCCATGCCGATGCCCGAGATGATGAACGGCAGCACCAGCTGCGCGTAGTCCACGGTCGGCGTCACGACCAGGCCCAGCCACGCGAGGCCGATGGCCTGCATCGCGAGGCCGGTACCCATGAGCACGCCACCACCGATGCGGTCGGAGGAGGCGCCCGCGATGGGCGCGATGAAGATGGGCGCGAGGGTCCAGGGCAGGATCTTCAGGCCCGCCTGGAAGGGCGAGTTGTGGAGCACGATCTGGAGGTACTGGCTGAGCAGGAAGACGGCGCCGAACATCCCGAAGTACATCAGCAGGGACGCCAGGTTGGCCATCGAGAAGGCCCGGCTCTTGAAGAAGGTGAGCGGCAGCATCGGCGCGATGGCGCGTCGCTCCCACCACGCGAACGCGGCGAGGAGCACGACGCCGAGGGCGAAGCTGATGAGGATGGGGGCGCTGGTCCAGCCCAGCTCGTTGCCCTTGATGACGGCCCAGACCACGGCCAGGAGGCCGCCGCTGACGAGCAGCACGCCCGGCAGGTCCAGCTTGTCCGCGGGTCCCCGGCTCTCCGTCAGGCGCAGCAGGCCGAACGGGATGAGCACGAGGCCGATGGGCACGTTGAGCCAGAAGATCCAGTGCCAGTTGATGCCTTCCACGATGGCGCCGCCGACCAAGGGGCCGAGGGCCACGGCAAGACCGCCGATGGCGCCCCAGGCGCCGAGGGCCACGCCACGTCGCTCGGCGGGCACGGCCGCGCTCAGGAGCGTCAGGGTGAGGGGCACGACGAACGCGGCACCGGTCCCCTGGAGGGCCCGGGCCATGATGAGCGTCTCGATGCTGTTGGAGAGCGCGGCGCCAGCCGAGGCGAGCGTGAACAGGGTCAGCCCGGCCACGAACATCCGTCGCCGGCCGAAGCGGTCGCCCAGGGCGGCCGCGGGCAGCAGCAGCACCGCGAAGGTGAGGGTGTAGGCGTTGACCGTCCACTCCAGGCCCTCGAGCGTGGCGTTGAGGTCGGCCTTGATGGTCGGGAGCGCGGTGCTCACGACGAGGTTGTCGAGGACCACCATCAGCAGCGCGGTCGCCGTGATGATGAATGTCCAACGAGCGTTGGATCGTGGTTGCTCGGTCAAGGGTCTGGTCTCCGTGTCAGTGGGATTTATATCGCTGGGATATCGGCGTCAACGGTGGGAGTCGTCCCGGTCGCGGGTCACTGAGGCTCTGCCATGCAGCCCTCTCGCAGCATGGCGGCCCAGCCATCGGTCGCATCCAGGACGTCCATCGACGCCATGACGTTGAGGAGCATGCCCCGACCCATGAAGGTGGCGAGACGGAATGCCTCGACCCCGGCCACGGACGCGACGTACTCGGTGACCTCGCCGAAGCCTGTCTGGACGGCTGCCCGTACATCGGGGTCGTCACAGGCCGCGTACGACTGCATCTGCATCCGGAGCTTGGTGCCATCCCGGAGCATCTCGCCGTACGCGTCCCCGATCCGCTGTGGCACGGGCATGTCGGGTGTCCCCTCCTCGACCGCCACCCGGAAACGCTCCAGGGTGTCGTCGAAGCACCGCCGGATGGCGGCCAGGAACAGCTCCTTCTTGGTCCCGTACAGCCGGAACAGGTACGGCTGCGAGATGCCGACGTTGCGGGCGATGGTCTCCGTGGAGGTGCCGTGGAGACCCGTCTCCGCGAACGCTTCCATGGCCGCCTGCAGGATCGCCTCACGGCGGTCGATGGCTGTCAGGCGGTGGACAGCGGGGGTCGCGACGGATGCGGCAGAGGTCATGTCGGCGCATGTTAGTGATGACTCACAACCACGTCAACAGGGCAAATGACGTATCCCGCGGAACCGATGTGCGCGCCGCGGGCATGTGATCTGCCGGCCCTCGTGCATGTCCGGCGCGCCGGCCTGGCTCGAGCGCCCGGACACACGACGCTGTCAGCCGTGGTTCCATGGCAGGCATGCGCGCCACCCACGGCGGCCTCCATCCGTTCCGCGTCCCGCCCGAGAACGTCGACGGGCGTGATCACGCCCCGATGGCGGCCACACCCGCCATGATCCAGGCGGCCTGCTGATGGCCACGCTCGCACGACGAACGCTCGGCACCGACTGCAGGTGTCGGCCATCGGCCTGGGCTGCATGGGCATGAGCCAAAGCTACGGCCCATCACCCGAGCGGCACGAGCTCACCGCACTCATGCGTGCGGCCGTGGACCGGGGCGTCACCTTCTTCGACACCGCCGAGGTCTACGGTCCGTACGTCAACGAGGAGCTCGTGGGTGAGGCGCTCCGGCCCGTGCGGGGAGCGGTGGTCATCGCCACCAAGTTCGGCTTCCGCATCGAACCCGGAAGTGGCCCACCGTTCCTCGAGCTCGACAGCCGACCCGAGCACATCCGGGAGGTCGCGGAGGGGTCGTTGCGGCGCCTGGGCATCGACACCATCGACCTGTTCTACCAGCACCGTGTCGACCCGGCTGTGCCCATCGAGGATGTCGCTGGCGCCGTCCAGGACCTCATCGCCGCGGGCAAGGTGCGCCATTTCGGGCTATCGGAGGCGGCCGCCGGGACGATCCGCAGAGCGCACGCGGTCCAGCCGGTCACCGCGGTCCAGAGCGAGTACTCGCTCTGGAGTCGCGCGGTGGAGGAGACGGTGCTGCCCACGCTCACCGAGCTGGGCATCGGGCTCGTCCCCTTCAGCCCTCTCGGCAAGGGCTTCCTGACCGGTGCCATCGACACGACCACCGCGTTCACGGAGACCGACCTGCGCAACCAGCTGCCGCGGTTCGAGCCGGAGGCCAGGGCGGCGAACCAAGCGGTCGTCGACCTGCTGCGCGATATCGGTGGCCGGAAGGCCGCCAGTCCAGCACAGGTCGCCCTCGCGTGGTTGCTCGCCCAGCAGCCGTGGATCGTGCCCATCCCCGGCACCCGCCGGCTCGACCGCCTGGAGGAGAACCTGGGCGCGGCTGCCATCGAGCTGACCGCCGACGACCTGCGCGAGATCGATGCGGCCGCCGCCCGGATCACCATCCAGGGGGCTCGCTATCCGGAGCAGCTCGAACGACTGACCGGCCGCTGAGATGGAGGCATCGATGGCCACCTGGACGCCCGACGACCTGTCCCGATCCACCGACGTGGAGGAGCTGGACATCACGTCCCGTCGACCCGACGGCAGCTTCCGGCCGTACGTCACCATCTGGTTCGTGCGCCTCGACGACGACCTCTACGTGCGCTCGGCGTACGGGCCACAGAACGGCTGGTACCGGCGCGCCGTCGAGTCGGGGCACGGTCGTGTCCGCATGTTCGGCGCGGAGCGGGACGTGTCCTTCGAGTCGCCCGACCCTTCCGTGACCGCGGCACTCGATCAGGCGTACCACCGCAAGTACGATCGGCACGGGGCCGCGATCGTGGATACGGTCGTCTCCGTGGACGCCTCCCGGTCGACCATCCGACTGGTGCCAGGCTAGCCGCCGCTGGTTCGGGATCCGCTCGTGCGCCGCGTGGCGCATGACCCCGGCGCGTTCGTCGCGCGAGTCCGCGATATGCGCCCAGCGGGTGACCGGGCCAACGACGACGCCTCGTTGGCCGGGCGATGCGCATGGCGACTGGGACGGCCAGGCTGGAGGCGCCTCGCGGGCCAGGCTGGAGGCGCCCCGCGGGCCCGCACGACGCCGACTACCATCCGCAACGCATGGATGCCTATGAGGTCGCCAACTGGGACGGGTTCGCGATCGCGATGCTCGGAGCCGCTGCCGTGCTCGTCGGCCTCATCTTCGTGGCCTGTCCGTGAACATCCACTCCGTGCTGCGCTATCCCTGGCTCGTGAGCCGTGCCGCCGAGGCGATCATCCTGCTCGGCGCGGTGCTCGTTGCCTGCACCTTCAACCTCATCCCTGGCCAGTCGGCGGCCGTGCTCGGGACTGAGCTCGCCATCCTGGGTGAGGGTGTCGCGCTGATCGTGGGCTTCCGGAGCGTCGGGCGGCGGGCGGCGACCGCTCCCGAGTACCGCCACCAGCCGGATACCCAGGAAGCGTTCGGTGTGGTCGTCCTGCTGCTGTTCGTGCCCGCCGGGCTGTCGCTCATCCTGGGTATCGGTGGCGGCCTCTACTGGACCGTGCCGGCGGCGCTCCTGTGCGTCGGCGTGGCGATGCTCAACGCCTGGGTGCCGCTCGTGGAGATCGACCGCTAGCGTGGCTCCAGCGTCGGACCCGTCCATCCGCGGCACCCGTTGACCGGGTTCGAGGCCATCGCGATCGCGGCGGCCGGGCTGGCTGCGGGCGCCATCAACACCATCGTCGGATCGGGGTCGCTCATCACGTTCCCGACCCTCCTGGCCTTCGGCTATCCGCCGCTCGTCGCCAACGTGTCCAACACCGTGGGCCTGGTGCCAGGCGCGATCAGCGGCGCGGTCGGCTACCGGCGCGAGCTGTCGGGCCAGCGATCGCGCATGATCCGGCTGGGTACGGCCGGGGTGCTGGGCGGCCTCACCGGCGGCATCCTGCTGCTGGCCATCCCGGCGAGCGTCTTCGGCACGGTCGTGCCATTCCTCATCCTCTTCGCCTGCGGGCTCATGGCGCTGCAGCCACGCCTCACCCGGTACATGGTCGGCCGCGGCCACGCCCGCGCCGACCACCCGCTGCCCTTGACCATCGGGGTCTACCTCACGGGCATCTACGGTGGCTACTTCGGTGCGGCACAGGGCGTCATCCTCATCACCCTCCTGGCCATCTTCCTGACCGACGACCTCCAGCGCCTCAACGGCCTCAAGAACGTCATCAGCGCGCTGGTCAACGGCGTAGCGGCCATCCTCTTCCTCGCCATCGCCCCCGTCGACATCACCGTGGCGCTGCTGCTGGCCATCGGCTCCATCGCGGGCGGCCAGCTGGGTGCCTATGTGGGTCGCCGGCTGCCGGCGCCCATCCTGCGGGGCGTGATCGTCAGCGTGGGCACCGTCGTGGCCATCTGGCTGCTCATTCGATAGGGTCTCGGCGGCCCTCGGGTCCCGCCCCCGCCGCAGTGGTCGACTCGCCCGAGCTCCGTCGGGCCGCGGGCGACGACGACCCCGCAGGCCGGGGGATGGATCGTCGAGGACCGACTTGGCGGGTCACCGGCGGCTTGACCTGACCCGGGTGGCCACGATAGGCTGCCGGTCGTTGGCTGTGGTATGCCACATGCCACAGCGCGGTACTGCCGGTGACGGATCGCCAGCAGATGGTAGGAGATGGACCGGTACACCGGTTGACCACTGCCGTCGCTGATGCCATACTGCAACCAACGAGCAGGCCGATCAGGGCCTTCGCAGGACACGAGCCGAGCGTCGACAAGGACCCGGGAGGGTGACGGATGAGTTCGGTGGCAAGCGTGAGCGGATCATCAGGGGCAGACGTTCGTGGTGAGCGCGTCCTGTCCGAGGCCCTCGTCCCGTGACCGGAGGTCTCGACCCTGTCAGTCTGCCCACGACACCGGCCGCTGGCACGTCGGGCCAAGTGCCCCGCCTCCAGGTTCGGGGCTGCTCCAAGCAGTTCCCCGGAGTCCAGGCACTCAACGATGTGTCCCTCGAGGTCCGGCCTGGCGAGATCCACGCGCTGCTCGGGGAGAACGGTGCCGGAAAGTCGACCCTGGGCAAGGTCATCGGTGGCGTGTACACGCCGGATGCCGGCGAGATGGAGCTGGACGGCACAGCCCTGCGGGGCCTTGACGAGCACATGGCTGCGGGACTCGGCATCGCCATCGTCCATCAGGAGGGATCGCTCGTCTCCCAATTGACCGTCGCCGAGAACGTCTTCGCAGGGCACCCGGTCACCAAATCCTTCGGGCGCGTGGACCGGGCCGAGATCCGCCGGCGCACCAAGGCGATCATGAACGACATGGGCGTCGAGATCGACCCGGGCGCGATGGTGTATTCGCTGTCCGCGGCCCAGGCCCAGATCGTGGAGATCGCCAAGGGCCTGTCGCACGACCTCCGACTGCTCATCCTCGACGAGCCGACCGCAGCCCTGACGCTGACGGAGACCAAGAGCCTGTTCGTGCTGCTGCGGCGCCTCAAGGAGACCGGCGTCGCGATCATCTACATCAGCCATCGCCTGGCCGAAGATCTTCGAGCTGTGCGATCGCGTGACGGTCCTCAAGGACGGCCACGCCACCGGCACACGCGACGTGTCGCGCACGAGCATGGATGAACTCATCCGTCTGATGGTCGGTCGCGACGTGCTGTTCCAGCGTGGCCCAGCGCCGACCCTTGGGGACGTGATCCTGCAGGTCGACCACCTGGCTTCCCCGCCCGTGGTCGAGGACATCTCGTTCACGGTCCGCGCGGGCGAGCTGATCTGCCTTGCCGGCCTCGTCGGGTCGGGCCGGTCGGAGGCCTGCGAGGCCATCTTCGGGGTCCGACGGCCGACCGGAGGCACCGTCCGCCTGAAGGGTCGCGAGGTCCGTTTCGGGGGACCCTGGGACGCCATCGCCGCCGGCATCGGCATGATGCCCGAGGATCGCAAGGACGGCGGCCTGTTCCTGAACCATTCGGTGGCCCAGAACATCTCCGCCACCGTGCTGCACACGGTGTCCCGGCGGGGGGTCATCTCGGAGCGGATGACCGAAGAGCTGGCGGACCGCTTCATCAAGATGCTTCGGATCTCGACGCCGTCACCCTGGCAGACACTGGACAACCTGTCCGGCGGCAACCAGCAGAAGGTCCTGCTCGCGAAGTGGCTGGCACCGGAGCCGGCCCTGCTCATCGTCGACGAACCCACGCGTGGGGTCGATGTCGGTGCGCGCGCCGAGATCTACCGGATCCTGGGCGACCTCAAGGCACGGGGGCTGGCCATCGTGGTCGTCTCCTCCGATCTGCCTGAAGTCCTGACGCTCGCTGACCGGATCATCGTCATCGCGGCTGGACGCAGCGTCGGCGAGCTGCCGGGTGACGGTGCGACCGAAGAGGACGTGCTGCGCCTGGCCACGAGATTCACACAGCTCGAAACAGTGGAGAGGGTGGCATGAACGACGTCCCGGCCGAGTTGGCACCCGAGGAGGTCGGGGCCTCCGCCACGAGCGCGGCTCCTCGTCCGTCACTGGCGTCCCGGGTGCTGGTGACGCTCGCGGAGTCGCGGCCGCTCACACTGGCCGTGCTCATCGTGATCCTGGTGGTCGCGATGTCGGTCCTGTATCCGAACAACTTCCCCACGTCCAGCAATATCTCGGCGGTCATGCTCAACGCCGCACAGAACGGCATCCTGGTCACGGGCATGATGCTGCTGATGATCGCGGGCGTGTTCGACCTGTCGATCGGGTCGATCCTCGCCCTGGCGGGCGTCTGGGCCGGCGTCGTCGTGCACGTCTGGGGATACCCAGCGCCCGCAGGCCTGCTCGTCGGCCTCGCGGTCGGCGTCGCCGCGGGAGCGTTCAACGGCTTCCTGGTCACGCGGGTCGGCATCAACGCCTTGATCGCGACGCTGGGCACCCTCGCCGATCTATCGCGGTCTGACGTATGTCACGGCCGGCACCGGGGTCACGCCCATCAGCGATGACTTCAAGGCCTACGGCCAGACCGTCTTCCTCGGCTTCCAGACCCCGTTCTGGATCATGCTCGCGGTCGTCGGCTTCTTCGCCTGGGCCATCGCGCGGACGGCATTCTTCCGACAGTTCTACTTCATCGGCGGGAACGCCCGTGCCGCCAAGCTCTCGGGCATCAGGGTCGCCCGGCTCACGGTCATCGGCTTCGTGATCATGGGCCTGCTGGCCGGACTCGCTGGGGTGATCGGCGCCTCGCGGCTCAACAGCGCGGTCGTGTCCGCTGGCATCTCCGTCGAGCTCTCGGTGATCACGGCAGCCGTGCTGGGCGGAGCAAGCCTCCGCGGTGGCGAGGGTTCGGTCGTCGGCGGCGTGCTCGGCGTGATGTTCATCGCGCTCGTCCAGAACGCCATGATCATCAATAGCATCGGCATCTTCTGGCAGCCGATCGTCACAGGTTCCGTGCTGCTCCTGGCGGTATCACTGGACCGGTTCAAGCGATCGCGCAGGACGTGATGCGGTCATCTCCTCCACCCATCCGCCTGCGCGCACCTGTCGTGAGGGAGCGCCTATCGACCAGCGCCTGACCTGTCCGGCGGACGGACCATCCACACGCACCCCGATGGAGGATCACTGTGAAGCGCTTCGTTTCCATGGCGCTGGTCGCGGGCCTGGCCATAATGGCCACTGGCATCCCGGCCCAGGCGCAAGACTCAGAGTTCGGCCCGGCCGATGCGACAGAGACCTACTACTGGGTCTCCAACAAGGCGAACCTGCCCCTGTTCGTGCAGTACGACTACGTGGGCATGGAGAAGATCGCCAACGAGCTCGGCATCAAGGTCAAGGTCGCGGGGCCGACGGACTTCGACATCCCGGGATTCATCGCTGCCGTCGACCAGGTCTGCGCCCAGAAGCCTGCTGGCGTGTCCGTGGTCGGTGGCTGGGATCCGTCCCTCACCGAGTCGGTCAAGAAGTGCATCGCCGCGGGTGTGCCCACGGTGGTCGACGACGGCGATCTGCCTGACTCCGGCCGGCTGGCCTATATCGGGTCCATCTGGGCCAACATCGGCGCTGCCCAGGCCAAGGCCATGATGGAAGCCCTGCCGGACGGCGGCAAGCTCGCCGTCATGTCCATCATCAACGCCGGCAACATGCGTGAAGGCGTCCAGGGCTTCACGGATTACATCAACGCCAACGGCGGCGGCAAGTATGAGATCGTCGCCAACGAGGACGACAACGGGGACTCCGCGAAGGCCGCGGAAGTGACCGCCGCACTGCTGGCAGCACATCCGGATATCGCGGGCTTCGCGGGCATGGACTCCGAGTCCGGCGCCGGCATCGTGCGGGCGCTCCAGGAAGCCGGCAAGCAGCCCGGTGACATCAAGGTCACCGCGATGGAGCAGACCCCCGAGTTCTTCAAGACGGCGCAGGAAGGCTGGACGAACGCGATCATCGTGCAGAATCGCGAGCTGTTCATCTACTACGCCATCAAGATGCTGTACGACTACAACCACAACGGCCTGAAGACCTCCGGGCTCGCGGCCGCCGACGGCGGCGTGCCGATCCCGCCGATCATCGACACCGGTGTCCTGGCCGTGACCAAGGACAACGTCGACAAGGTGCTCGCAGCACTCGCCACCCAGCAATAGCCGCATCCAACGGATCGCTCCGCCGGAGACCAGAGGGTCGCCGGCGGAGCTTCCATGTCATGGGCGGTGCGGAGCAAGGGTCGGTGGCCGATCGGCCCGTGGCTGCCCCTCCCGCGACGCGACACATGCCGTGGGTCGCCCGTCCCGACACGAGGGGCGGGCTGGAGCCCGGACACCGATTTCGGCGCTGTGGAGGGTCCCCGGTCCGCACCAGTGTCATCAGGCCCGTCCCGGAGAACCCATTGCGTCGATGGTCAGCACGGCGCCTCGTCACGCGCCCGTGCCGACCTCGATGATGATCTTCTCGGTGACCTGCGGCGACGAGTGGGCCAGCTCGAAGGCCTCCGGGGCACGCTCAAGCGGGAACCGGTGACTGATGAGCAGTCCGACCCGATCCGGCTGGCGCTGGACCAGGCTCACGGCCCGACCGAACTGGCCCATGTTGTTGCGTGACCCGACGATGGTCAGCTCCTTGCGGGTCAGGTCGACCATCGGGACCGCGACGTTCTGACGCGACAGGCCAACGACCACCACTGTCCCGGAGCTGGCCACGAGGTCGATGGCGCCCTCCACCACCGCGGGGACTCCGGTCGCCTCGAACACCACCGTCGGCCCGTCCCCGTCGGTCCAGGCCAGCACGGCATCCCGCGTGTCGTCGGTGCTGGCATCCAGGACCGCGTCAGCGCCCAGACGTCGCGCCAGCTGGAGGCGGGCCGCGATGCGGTCCACGACCATGACCCGGGCTCCCATATCCGCAGCCGCCAGCAGGATCGCCTGCCCGATCGGTCCGGCTCCGAATACCAGGACCGTGTCCGACGCGGTCATGCCACTGCGGGCGGTCGCCTGCAAGCCGATGGACATCGGCTCCACCAGGGCGGCCAGCTCGGCCGACAGGTCGCCTGTGGGGTACAGCAACGATGCCTTGACCGCGATCCGCTCAGCGAGCCCGCCGTCGATCTGCGCACCGTAGGTCCGCATCCGCAGGCAGCAGTTGCCCCGGCCCCTGCGACACGGCAGGCACTCGCCGCACATCAGCAACGGCTCGATGGCGACCCGGTCCCCTACCCCGGCCGGCCCGCGGTACGAGGCAGGCAGTGACACGACGCGCCCCGCGAACTCATGGCCCTGCACGTTTGGGAAATGGGAATAGGGATGCTCGCCGGTGAACAGGTGGACGTCCGATCCGCAGATGCCGACAGCTTCCACCGCGATCAGGGCTTCGTCCGGCCCGACGACGGGCTCCGGCCCATCCTGGAGTTCCACGCGCCCGGGCGCGAGGGTCACCAATCGTCTCATCGTTGCGTTCGCTCCTAGCTGCGACATCGACACAGCGGACTTGACACCGTGCCATATCCATGATGGTATGCCGCATGCCACGCGGTCGCGCGCTGCCCGCGCAGGGCGCTGAGGATGACAGCCCAGGCATGATCCAGCATCGAACGGAGTAGGCTCCACACATGGACACCAACGTGCCGGCGAGGACTGATCCGCCGCGACTGGTCTCGGAGTTGGCCCGCGAGGAGACGCTGGCCAATCGGGTGGTGGTGGAGCTGGAGCGGCTGATCGTCGAGAGCCGCCTGGGAGAGGGTGATCGGCTCCCGTCCGAACGCGAGCTGGCCAGCCAGTTCGGTGTCAGTCGCACCGTGATCCGCGAGGCGGTTCGGGCGCTGGCGGCGCGTCGCCTGGTGGAGGTCGAGGGTGGACGAGGCACCGTGGTCCGGGCACCGTCCGCCGTCGCCGCGGCGGAGTCGATGGGACTGTTGCTGCGGGTGCAGTCCAGCAGCTCTGACGCCGAGAAGGTGACGGAGGTACGGCGGGTGCTGGAGACCGAGATCGCAGCCCTGGCCGCAGCCCGCCGGACACGGAATGACCTTGCTGTCCTCGAGGGGATCCTGGCCGCGGCCGAGTCCCATCTCGACGACCCGGATGCGTTCGTCAAGGAGGACGTGGCCTTTCACCAGGCACTCGCCGCGGCGACCCACAACGAGTTGTTCTCCATCATCCTCGACTCGCTCGCCCAGCTGATGCTGGAGGTGCGCGTGCTGGGTCTGCGGATCCCGGGGACGCCGCGCCGAAGCCTCACCCACCACCGGGCGGTGTACGAGGCCGTCCTGTCTGGTGACCCGAAGCTGGCACGGCACACGATGGACAGGCACATGGACGAATTGCGAGAGACACTGCAGCATGCCATCGCTGCAGAGTCGGAGGCATGACGGACAACGCGGCCTATCGACGCTGCTCGTGAGTCTGGAGCGGCAAACGGGCGTCTGACAGGAACCCGGGTGCGACCACGGTCGCGGAGACGCCATGCGTGTCCACCCTCCCGCTGCGTCGCCACATCACATGGTCATCGACTCGATGCCCCGCTCCCAGCGGGCGATGAGGTCATCCTCGAAGCGGTCGTCGTCGCTGTTCACGAGTTGACCCGACGCCTGCATGGCCTGGAATCAGAGCGCTGCGCCATCCAGCAGGCGGACGGTGGGACGGAAGCCGAGTCCACCGAGCGGCTCAACCTCCGTGTATGGGTACGCTGACGCAGGCTTCCGGTAGACGTCGATGGTGCTCGTCATGATAAATCGGCGAGCGTGTACCAGAACCGCCTTCGCCGATGCCTCGGCCTCGTCGGGCCGGAAGCAGATCATGTCGATGACCACATCCCATGGTCCGTTGTCCGCGAGCGTGGTCCGGAACCGGGTGACGTCTGATCGGTCACGCGCCAGCCTGGCCACACGGTCGGCACGGGCCGCCAACCCTGCCCACGGTCGAAGACGGTGACCCGGTCGCGCCGGGCCACAAGCTGCCGGACGACTCTCCGCGCGCGCGCGCGCGTTGTCGAAGAGGTTATTGAACTGGAAGTTGTCCACCACCCACGACGTCCGGTCGGGTGCGAGACGCGCGAGCGCGTCGGTCGGGATATGGACGATGGTCGGCGGGGCCGCTCCGATCGCCTTGGCGACGATCGCGTGGTGCTGGTCCCAAGTGACCCACTCCTCGCCGGTCGCGTGATAGGCGCGGCCGATCGCCCGATCGTTGCCTGCCGCGCCTGCGAACGCCACGGCCAGGTCGTCCGCGTAGCACGAAGGCCAGAACGAGCTGCCGTCCCCATGGACGACGATGGGCTTGCCCTTCAGCAGCCGGTCGGCATACGCGCCGCCCAGGATATGGACCGGTCCGTGACCGGGGCCATATGTGGCGCCCGGGCGGATGACCGTCAACGGCAGGTCGCCACGTTCTTGTGCCGCCCAGAGAATCTCTTCGCAGGCGACCTTGTTCCGGGCGTACTCGCCCAGTCCACCGAGCGGCTCAGCCTCCGTGTATGGGTACGTTGACGCAGGCTTCCGGTAGACGTCGATGGTGCTCGTCATGATGAATTGGCGAGCGTGTCCCTGGACCGCCTTCGCCGATGCCTCGGCCTCTTCGGGCCGGAAGCAGATCATGTCGATGACCACATCCCATGGTCCGTTGTCGCGCGATCGTGGTCCGGAACCGGGTGACGTCCGACCGGTCACACGTCAACCTGGCCACACCGTCGGGCACGGACCGCCAACCCTGGCCGCGGTTCAGGACAGTGACCCGGTCGCCCCGGGCCACAAGCTGCCGGACGACTGCCGAGCTGATGAGCCCGGTCCCCCCGATGATGAGGACCTTCAGCTCTCCCCTCCCTTCGGCATGAGCGTCTCAGGCCTCGCCCTGGATGCGGGCCACGAGTGATGGGACCACTCGCGGATGTCCGGCCGCGTCGGCCACACCAGGACGTCGTGCCTCCTTCCTGTGCTGGCACCGTCGACATGACCTCCCAACGAGTTCGGACTTGACACCCGACCGCAACCATGATGGTATGCCACATACCGTCTACCGTCAGGTCGGGCCTTATCTGTCCCAAGTCGGCGCAGGATGCCGGCGACTGTCCCTCGGAGGCTTCGCGTCCATGCACCTTGACGCCACGCCCCGCCGGCCATCGAAGCTGACTCGGGTGGCATGAGCGGACCAACACCAGGCTCACTGGCCGGACCGGATCCGGCACCAAGCTCTGCCGCAGCCGGGCATCGACGCCCGGCGCCGGGCTGATACGGGCGGCCGACCTGCTCGTCGACTCGCGTCCGGTGCTGATGGGCACGCTGGTCGCCGTCGTAGCGATCTATATGGCGATCGTCCACGGGGAGCGATTTCTCAACGAGAACAACGTGTCATCAGTCCTGCTTGACGCCGCGCAGACCGGCATCCTCGCGATCGAGGTGTCGATCCTGATGATCGGCGGCGGATCGATCTCTCCGTTGGCGCCGTGCTCGCGCTCTCCGGGGTCGTAGCCGGCCTGCTCGTGAAGGAGTATCTGCTACCGGTGCCCGTGGCGATCCCGATCGGGATCCTGGTGGGCGCGACGTGCGGCGTGGTCAACAGTCTCATCACGACCAGCCTCCACATCAACGCGCTCATCACCACGCTCGCCACCCTCGGGATCTTCAGGAACGTCACCCTGCTGGTCGCTGGCACGGGCGTCACCTACTATCGGACACGGGTTCTCCTGGCTGGGCCAGAGCTCGTTCCTGGGCCTCCAGTACCCCTTCTGGATCATGTTCGGGCTCGTGGTCCTGTTCACGATCCTGACGAATCGGAGCCGCTTCTTCCGTCAGTTCTATTTCATCGGTGGCAACAACCGAGCGGCGCTCCTGTTCGGATCGACTTGACAATTGGTCAACCAATGTGGTGGTATGCCGCATACCAACTGCGTATCGCGCGGGCCTGCACCCGCTCTGAGAGGAAACCGTGCCACAGGTCCCGGTATGGCAGCCCGTCGAGTTCGAGCTGCATTCGGAGCACACCGGTAGTGCTTCGATCCATGATCACGTGCTGCGCGCGACCTTCACGTCACCCACGGGCCGGTCTCGTCGCGTGTACGGGTTCTGGGACGGCGGCGATACCTGGCGTGTCCGCTTCGCCCCCGACGAGATCGGTGAGTGGCGCGGCGTCACGAGCGTAGAGGGGCAACCGGACAACGGCCTGCATGACCAGGTCCTGACACTGACCGCGGGAGACCCCGCGGGCGATTCCCGCTTCGATCGGCACGGCCCCATCCGCGTGGCCGACTCGGGCCGCCACTTCGCGCATCTCGACGGCACGCCGTTCTTGTGGATCGGTGACACGGCCTGGAATGGGCCGATGCTGTCGACCGACGAGGAGTGGGCCTGGTACGTTGCCCAGCGTACGCGCCAGTCCTTCAGCGCCGTCCAGTGGGTGGCCACGAGCTGGCTGGTCGCCACGGGCGACCTGGATGGACGTGCGCCGTTCACGGGCACCGACCGGATCTCCATCGACCCCGAGTTCTTCCGCCGGCTAGACGGCAAGGTCGCGGCGCTTGCCCGGGCGGGGCTGCTGGGTGTGCCCGTGCTCCTCTGGGCCGCCGAGTGGACCAGGGACGACCCGGCGGTCAATGACATGAACCCGGGGTATGCCCTGCCCGACGACCAGGCGGTGCTGCTGGCGCGCTACATGGTGGCGCGCTGGGACGCGTACCCGGTCGCCTGGATCCTGCCGGGCGACGGTCCGTACACGGGCGCCCATGCGCAGAAGTGGCGCCGCATCGGCGCCGAGGTGTTCGCCTCGGTCGATCACGCACCGGTGACCCTGCATCCCAACGGCATGCAGTGGTACGGACCGGAATTCGACGATCAGGATTGGCTGGACTTCCTGGGCTACCAGAGTGGCCACGGTGACGACGAGGCGACCGTGCGCTGGCTGGTCGAGGGACCGCCGGCGACCGGCTGGCAGCAGCTTCGGTCCCGTCCGATCGTCAACCTTGAGCCGCCCTATGAGGGCCACGTGGCCTACCAGAGCAAGCGACCGTTCTCGGCGGCCGACGTGCGCAAGCGCCTGGCCTGGTCCCTGCTGGTGTCCCCGATGGCGGGTGTGACGTACGGCGGCCACGGGGTGTGGGACTGGGGCGACGGTACCCACGAGCCGCTGAACCATCCCGGGACCGGCGTACCGATGGCCTGGCGGCAGGCGGTGCTGATGCCCGGTGCCGAGGGACTCGGGCATATGGTCCGACTCCTGGAGGCCATCGACTGGTGGCGGCTCGTGCCGGCACCGGAGCTGGTGGCGGCGCAGCCTGGTGGCCGTCGCCACATCGCCGCAGCACGCAGCCCGGAGGGAGATCTGGTCGTGGTCTACATACCCGAAGACCGGTCGGTATCGCTCCGACAGGAGCAGCTGCCGCAGGCATCCATCGCCGCGTGGATCGATGCGGCGAACGGGCAGGAACAGTCAGTGCAGTCGGACGGAGGCGAGTTCACCACGCCGGCCGCAGGTGACTGGTGGCTCCGGATCAACGCCGAAATCACCGGCGGGTGCGGAGGCAGGTTCATGAGCGAGCATCTGTCCGTCGACGAGCGTGGACACATCGCGGATATGGCCTATCGCATCCGGCGGCTCTCGGTGGAGATGATCGACCTGGGCCCAATGGGGTCACATCGGCGGCTCGTTCTCGATGGCAGAGCTGCTGGCCGTCCTGTACTTCCACCACATGTCGGTACGCCCGGATGACCCCACGTGGGAGGGCCGGGACCGGCTCATCCTGTCCAAGGCGCACGGGTCACCGGGTCTGTACGCGGCGCTGGCACTGGCCGGCTACTTCCCGGAGTCGGACGTGTACAGCTACTGCGAGCTGGGCGGGCGGCTCGAGGGACACACGGACATGCTCCGGACCCCAGGCCTGGAGTCGTCCGGCGGTCCCCTGGGGATGGGGCTGTCCGTGGCCGTCGGGCGCGCGCTTGGCCTGCGTTACAAGCTCGACCCGCGCGCACGCGTGTTCTGCATCCTGGGTGACGGCGAGTCCAACGAGGGCAACGTGTGGGAGGCGGCGATGGCCGCCGCGCACTACCGGCTGGACAACCTCATCGCGGTCGTGGACTACAACAAGGTCATGGCCAAAGGATTCACCCACGACCAGATGGGCGTCGAGCCGTTCGCTGACAAGTGGCGCGCCTTCGGCTGGGAGGTGGTGGAGGTCGACGGCCACGATATCGACGAGGTGGCGGACGCCTTCCATCGGGCCCGCTGGATCCTGCCCCATGGACAGCCCATCGTGATCGTCGCCCACACGGTCAAGGGCAAGGGTGTCGACATCGCGGAGTTCAACCCCAAGTGGCACACGCACGCGCCCGACGGGCCGATGGCGGACCGGATGCTCCGCGAGCTGGCACGACACTATGGCTATCCCGATGAGGGCTACTCCCGCCTGAACGACCCGGTGGCCAAGGAGGTCTTCTATGGCGGCGAATGAGTCGGGCGGAATGACGCTCGAGATGCGCGACGCCTTCGGGAACGCGCTCGTGGAGCTCGGCCAGGAGCTGCCGCGCATGATCGTGCTGGACGCGGATCTCAACACCTCCTCCAAGGCCGACAAGTTCAAGGCCGCGTTCCCGACGCGGTTCATCCAGGTGGGGATCGCAGAGCAGGACCTGTTCGGCATCGCCGCCGGGCTCGCCCTCGAGGGCTTCCTGCCCGTGCCCTCGACGTTCGCCGTGTTCGCGGCCCGTCGGGCACTCGATCAGATCGCCATCTCCATCTGCTATCCCGCGTTGAACGTGAAGATCCCCGGCTCGTACGTTGGGCTACCGACCAGTCGCGCTGGTGCGTCCCACAACTGCATCGAGGACATCGCGGTCATGCGCGCGCTGCCGAACATGCGTGTCGCGGATCCGGGAGACAACGCGGACATGCGGGCGATCATGCGCACGGCCATGGCCACGCCCGGCCCGGTCTACTTCCGGGTCACCCGGCTCACGGTCGATGACCTGTTCGCACCCGGCCACTCCTTCGAGTGGGGGCGCGGCGAGACCATCCGGGAGGGCACCGATGTCACCCTCTTCGGAACGGGCGTCATGACCAGCCTGTGTGTCCGGGCAGCCGACCTGCTCGCGACCGACGGCATCCGTGCGGAGGTCGTCCACCTCGCATCCATCAAGCCCATCGATGCAGCGCTCATCGTCAGCTCCACGACCCGCACCGGCTGCGCGGTGACCGCCGAGAACGCCACCATCCTGGGCGGCTTCGGCGCGGCCGTGACGGAGGTGTTGTCCGAGCGTCGGCCGGTGCCGGTCGAGCGCATCGGCGTTCGCGACCGCTGGGTGGACAGCGGTGGCATCAATGACCTGTTCACCCATCACGGGATGCAGCCAGAGGACATCGCCGCGGCTGCCCGTCGCGCGATGGCCACACGCGACGGGAGTCGCAGGGAGATACGTACGTGACCACGCGCATCCGATTCCTGGGTACGGCCGCGTTCGAGGTCGTGGGCCCGCGGCACCGCATCCTCTTCGACCCGTTCCTGACGGGTTCCAGCACGGCACCCTGCGGCCCGGATGACCTGGAGGCGCCGGACGTCATCCTGGTCAGCCACCCGCCCATCGACCACCTCGGCGACACCGCGGAGATCGCCATCCGGACGGGCGCCTCCGTGGTCTGCGGGGCGGACAGCGAGCTGCTCCTGATGGAACGAGGGGTGCCAGCCGCGCAGGTCCGCCGCACCATGTGGGGCATCAAGATCCAGATCGGCGATCTGCTCATCCGGCCGGTCCAGTGCCAGCATTGGGCGGGCACGACGCTCAGGGACGAATTCAGGGTCCCCGGCTTCCCGTTGAGCTTCATCGTGGAGACGGAGCCGGGCGTTCGGATCTACCACTCCGGGGACACCGCGGTCTTTGGTGACATGCGCTTCATCGGAGAGCTGCACCGGCCGACCGTTGGCCTGATGGGCTGCGCCCAGCCGTATGACCTGCTGCCCAGCGTCTACACGGGGGCCGGCCAGGTCGTGACCGGAGAGATGGACCCGGAGGAGGCCGCGATCGCGGCCGAGCTACTGGGTGTCAAGTACGCCATCGCGAGTCACTACGATGCGACCCGGCTTGCCGATGCCGACGTGGCCAGGTTCCTGGCGGCCGTCAGGGAGCGCGACACGACCGGCCAGCGCGTGCCGATCGCCCTCCAGCCGAACCAGGTGCTGGTCATCGACGGCGACGATCATCGGGTGGAGGAAACGGCGGCGTGACTGCGTCGCCCACCCGCGTGGGGGTCATCGGCGCGGGGTTCTGGGCGGGATACCAGCTCGCCGGCTGGGCCGAGCACCAGGACGCGCGCGTGGTCGCCATCGCCAACCGGTCGCTCGCTCCCGCGCAGGCGCTCGCCCAGCGGTTCGGTATCCCCGCGGTGTACGACGATCCCGCGGCGATGCTGGCCGCGGGTGGCCTGGATGTGGTGGACATCATCACGGCACCCGACACGCATGCCAACCTCATCCGGCTGGCGGCCGATCAGGGGCTGGCGGTCATCTGCCAGAAGCCGCTGGCGTCCGATCTCGACACCGCTCGACGGAGCGCTGCCTACTGCGAGGCGAAGGGCGTGACGCTGCTGGTCCACGAGAACTTCCGCTGGCAGGCCCCGGTGCGCCAGCTCGCTGCCGAGCTCCACGGCGGAGCCATCGGGGCTCCGTTCCGGGCGCGCCTCGAGTTCACGACCGGCTTCCCAGTGTTCGTCAGGCAGCCCTTCCTGCGCGAGCTGCCGCGGATGATCCTCGCCGACCTGGGTGTCCACCTCCTGGACGTCGCGCGTTTCCTGTTCGGCGAAGCGTCCCTGCTCACAGCGCGGACCCAGAGCATCCAACCCGGTATCGCGGGCGAGGATGTCGCGACCGTCCTGCTCCGGATGGGTGACGACGTGACGGTCAGCTGCGAGATGTCGTTCGCGACCGTGCTGGAACACGATCCGTTCCCCGAGCTGCTCATCCGCGTCGAAGGGACCGGCGGCACGCTGGAGCTGCGGGCCCCGCACGAGCTGCGCGTCACGACCAGGGACGGCACCAGGAGCCGGGACGTCGGGCCGCCGGCATGGTCCTGGGTCGACCCGCAGTACGCGGTGCCACAGGCGGCCATCGAGCCCTGCATCACGGATCTGTTGGGCCATATCCGGGGCACCCACCAGGCGGAGACCACGGCGGCCGACAATCTGCGCACCCTGGCCCTGGTGGAGGCGGCCTACACATCAGCCGCATCCGGCGAGGCGATCAGGACGTGAGGGTCGTGCGCTACCAGGCTGGTGCCGACCGGGTGGGCGCGGATATCGCGCGCACGACATGAGCCCGTCTGCCGTTGACGAGCTGCTGGCCCTGCCGGTCTGGCCCGAGGACCCCTTGCCGGGGATCCGAGAGCTTGGCCTGTCCACGCTCGTGGTGGCGCTCGACGATGACCCGACCGGCACCCAGACGGTCCGCGACGTGCCGGTCCTCACGCGCTGGACCACCGCGCGGCTGGCGGAGACCCTGGCCACCGACCTGCCGCTCGCGTTCCTGCTGACCAACAGCCGAAGCCTGCCGCCACGCGATGCGGTCACGCTGGCCGATGCCATCGGGCGGGCATTGCGCGACTCCGCGGTCGGCGCCGCTCGCGCCTGGGCGGTGGTGAGCCGGAGCGACTCGACCCTCCGTGGTCACTTCCCGCTCGAGCTGGATGCCCTCGTGGACGCGATGGGCATGTCCGACGCTCGGGTGCTCCTGGCACCCTACTTCGGCGATGGCGGCCGCCTGACCGTCGGTGGCATCCACTACCTCCGACGCGCAGACGGGCTGGCGCCCGTCGCGGAGACCGAGTTCGCTCGCGACCCGGTCTTCGGGTACCGGTCGTCCGACCTCCGGGATTGGGTCACGGAGCGAACGGCGGCTGCTGCGGCGTCTGGTTACGAACCGCGGGCTCGCAGTGTCGCGGTCCTCGGGCTCGAACGCATCCGCACGGACGGTCCCGCCTGCGTTCGAGACGCGCTGCTGGCGCTACCGCCGTCGGGTGTCCTCGCCACGGACGCGGCGGACGAACGGGACATCGAGGTCGTGGCACTCGGCTCCCTGCTCGCGGAGCGCCAGGGCCTGCCGCTCGTCGGCCGCACGGCAGCCTCGTACGTCCGCGCCAGGGCCGGACGGCCGACGGTCTCGCCACTGTCGCGGGCTGAGCTGCAGTGGGGACTCCCGGGCCTGGTGGTCGTGGGGTCCCATGTGCCGACCACCACCGCGCAGCTGGAGCGCCTGCTGGCCGATCCGCCTGTCCCGCTCACCCACCTGGAGTTGCCCGTGGCCGAGCTGCTCGCGTTGGGGGAGGTGGAGCGGGAGCAGCGCCTGATGGCCATCACGAGGCATGCCGAGTCCGTGTTGCGGGACGGCCGCACGCCCGTGGTGGCGACCTCCCGGGAGCTGATGCGGGGTGCCGATGCCGATGCCGACCTGGACATCTCGGCACTCGTGTCGGCTGCCCTGGTCACCATCGTGGGCCGCGTCGAGACGCGGCCGGCCTGGATCATCGCCAAGGGCGGCATCACGAGCAGCGACGTGGCGACCACGGGCCTGCAGGTCGACGAAGCGACGATCGTGGGGCCCTTGCTGCCGGGTGTGCCGCTCTGGTCATGCGGTCCCCGATCCCGCTGGCCTGGCCTGCCGTTGGGCGTCTTCCCGGGGAATGTCGGCGGCCCCGAAGCGCTCCGAGAGGCGGTCCTCCGATTGTCCGGGGTCGGGTCATGAAGGGCCGCCTCTCGGCGATGCTGCGCCAGGCGTCCGCGGCCGGGTGTGCCGTCGCAGCCTGCAACGTGTACACGCTCGACCAGGCGGCAGGGGTGCTCGAGGCTGCCGAGACCGCGCGCACACCGATGATCCTCCAGGTCCATCCGGACGGTGCCGGGGATGGGCTGTGGCCGCTCGTGGCCGGCCTGCGGGTCCTCGCGGACGCTGCAGCCGTGCCTGTCGCCGTGCACCTCGATCACTGCGGGGATGGGGCCATCGTCCGCCACGGTGTCGCCAGCGGTCTGGACGGGGTCATGGTCGACGGCTCACGACTCGAGCTCCAGGAGAATGCCCGGTTCGTCCAGGGGCTGTCTGCAGTGGCGCACGCGGCCGGATCGGAAGTGGAGGCAGAGCTGGGCCGGCTGGCGGGGGGCGAGGACGGCTGGACCGTGGAAGCGCGGACCGCGCGACTGACGGACCCGGATGTCGTTGCCGACTTCCTGGTCACGAGCGGCGCCGACCTCCTGGCGGTGAGCATCGGCAACGTCCATGGCTCCACGGCGGCGCCCCCGACGCTCGATCTGGACCGGCTGCGGGCGATCAGGGACGTCACCGAGGTGCCGCTCGTGCTGCACGGCGGGTCGGGCCTGGACGACGTGCAGCTCCAGGCCGCGATCGCCCTCGGCATCTGCAAGGTCAACGTCAATACGGCGCTGCGGGTTGCCTACCGGGAAGCGCTGATGGATGAGCGACGCGAGGAGCTGGTGGATACATTGGCAGGGGCGCGGCAGGCAGTCGCCGCCGCGACATCGCAGATCATCGACCGGATCGGCAGTCGTGGCCTGCTCGACCGGGCACCGCAGAGGGCGGGTGGGTGATGGATACCGAGGTCCAGCTGACGGGGCGGCGCACGCCACCGACACCGACGCAGGTGCTCCACGCGGGGCCTGTGACCTGCGAGCTCGACGGCATCGAGCTGCGCGATGTCCGGCACGGCGAAGCCGAGCTGGCCAACCTGGTGTTCGTGGCCGTCCGGGATGAGGCATGGAACACCATCCCGGCGGCGGTCGATGACCTGTCGATCATCCAGGACCCGACCGGCTTCCGGGTGACCTTCCGTGCCCGGAACATCGGGGCGGGCATGGACCTCTCGTGGGCCGGCATCATCCTCGGTACCCCGGAGGGCAGCATCAGCTACGCCTTCGACGGCGTCGCAGCCAACGACTTCCGGTACAACCGGATCGGCTTCAATGTCCTGCATTCGGTGAGCGACTTCGCGGGCCGCCCCTATCGCACCTCCGGTGGCGACGACGGCGTCGCGCGCCAGGGGACGTTCCCGGTCGATATCGCCCCGCAACGGGAGCGCGGCGGGCGCCTGACGGGCATGCTGGAACCGTTCCGGCGACTGGAGATCGACCGCGCCGATGGCCTGACCGTCACGCTCGACTGCTCGGGTGACGAGTTCGAGACGGAGGACCAGCGCAACTTCGCCGATGCCACGTTCAAGACCTACTCCACGCCCCTCCAGCGACCGGCGCCCCTGGCCGCGGTCGCCGGGGACCGCATCACCCAGCAGGTCAGGATCGGCTTCGCTGCCGATGCGTCGAGTGCACCGCCGGCCCGCCCGACGGCACCGTCCGCGGCCGCGATGGTGACCGTGGACATCGGCGATCAGCCGGGGTCGCGGCTCCCCACCCTGGGCCTGGGTGTCGCCAGCGATGGGCTGCGGCTGGCCGGCGACGAGATCGCACGCGTGGCCAGCCTCCACCCGGGGCACCTCCGGGTCGTCGTCGACGCGGGCGGGGCCGGGTCGGCCGACGTGACGGCCCGGCTGGCCTCGGCCTCGGCCGACGCGATCGCCGTGGGAGCACGCCTGGAGGTCGAGCTACTCCTAGGTCGAGGCGGTGACGGGCTGGAGCGAGCCGCTGGGTTGCTCGCGCCGCTGGGCGACCTGCTGGAGGCGATCCTGGTCCGCGCGCCGGGTGACGGTCCGGTCGACTCGGGGACGCCGGCGGCGGTGGTCGTGGTCGCACGCGAGCGGCTGTCCAGCGTCCTGCCGGGCGTGCCGGTCGGCTCCATGGTGGGCACGCTTGCCGCGCTCAACCGTGCGCCCGTCGACGCGGCCGCGCTGGGCATGGTCGGGGTGCCGTTCGCACCGACCGTCCACCGGGATGATGACCGGACCGTGATGGAGAACCTGCTCGGGCTCGACCAGCAGGTGCGCACGGCCGCGGATGCCGTCGGCGGCCGGCCCGTCCGCGTCGGGCCGGTCACGCTGGCCACGGTCAACGGTCCCTGGCCGGCTGGCCGGGAGCGACCGGGCGGGATGCCGCCCCAGGTCGATGTCCGCCAGCCCTCGCTGTTCACTGCCGCGTGGTCGGTGGGTGCACTGGCCGGGATGCTGGTATCCGGCGCCACGAGCGTGACGCTCTATGAGACGACCGGCTGGCGAGGCGTGATGGAGCGCCGGGACGGGTCCGCCGCACCCGACCATTTCCTGTCGACACCGGGCGCCATCTACCCGGTGTGGCATGTGCTGGCGGACCTCGCGGGGTGTCGCGGCGGGTCGGCCTTGGCCGTCGTCATCTCCGACCCCCGCCGGGTCGCGGCCCTGGCGGCCACGTCGCCGGATGGTCCGGTCGTCCTCGTCGCCAACCTGACCCGCGATCGCATCGACGTCCTGCTGCGGCCCGGGATGGCGTCGACCGGGAGATGGCGCGTCCGGATGCTCGATGTGGGCAGGGTGAGTGTGGCCAGCGCGCACCCGGACGCCTTCCGGGCGTCCGGCGACGACGCGGTCGCGACCTCGCCGATACCCCTGTCCCTGAGCGCCTACGCCGTGGCGAGCCTGCAGTGGCGCCCGGGATGAGGCGCTCTCGCGACACCGGGGCGCACCCTTCCCCGCTTCCTCGAGCCATCGGCAGCTCGCTCACATCCACGGAGGTATCGACATGGCATCCCTGAAGGTCGCGGTGCTGGGCGGTGGTGGCGCGATGGGTGGGCTCCTGGGTGGCTACCTGGCGCGTTCCGGCCTGGACGTGAGCCTCATCGACGTGCGACCGGACACGGTCGCAGCCATCAACGATGGCGCGCTGACGATCACCGAGGCCGACGGCAGCCAGTCACTGATCCGGGTACGTGCGACGTCGGACCCCGCCTCCGTCGGTCCGGTCGACCTGGTGATGTCCGTCGTCAAGAGCTATCACACGGAGGCGGCCATCCGATCGGCAGCTCCGCTCCTGGGGCCGGAAACGGCGATCCTGTCCCTCCAGAATGGGTGGGGCAACGCGGATCGGATCGGGAGTGTCGCGGGCCTGGAGCGCGTGCTCGTCGGGCTGACATACCACTCGGCCACGCTCACGGGTCCCGGTCAGGTCAAGCACACGGGATCCGGACTCACGCACATCGGTGAGCTGGACGGCAGCGCCACCGAGCGACTGGCGGCGGTCGCCGCCGCCTTCTCCAACGCCGGCATCGAGGTGGCGACATCGACCACCATCGTGAACGAGATCTGGAAGAAGCTCGCGCTCAACGTGTGCACCCTGCCGACCTCGGCCCTCCTGCGGTTCCCGGCGCACGAGCTCAACCGCCACGAGGGCAGCAGGGCCGTGATGCGCGGCCTCCTCGGCGAGGTGGCCGCGGTGGCCAGGGCAGCCGGCATCGACCTGGACGAGTCGGAGCGGTGGGATGCCATCACCAGCCTGCTCGACCGGGCCATCGGAGGGCGGTCGTCGATGCTCCAGGATGTCGAGGCGGGTCGCCGCACGGAGATCGACGTCATCAATGGCGCGATCACGGCCGCGGGTCAGGCGAGCGGTATCCCGACGCCCCTCAATGACGCCATGGTCTGGCTCATCAACGCGCTCCAGGAGCAGTACCTGGCAGACCGGGGATAGCCGGAGCGGTCACCACGCTTGGGAGCATCTCAGGGTCGCAGCAGGATCTTCTGCACCTGGTGCCCCTTGACCAGCTCGAACCCCTGAACGAACTGATCGAGCGCCAAGATCTCGTCGATCAGCGGCCGCAGTCGGAGCTTGTCCGACTCGATGAGCTGCGCCATCCGGCGCCACGTCTCTCCAGTCCGGCCCATGGCGCTCCGAAGCGTGACCTCTCGTCGCGACAACGCGAAGAACGGATTGAACGAGATCGGTCCGTTGAAGGTGCCGATGGTCACGACGGTGCCGCGGATCCTGACCATCTCGAATGCCTGGTCCATAGCGGCCTGGTTGGCTGCCATCTCGATGATGAAGTCGGCGCCTCGACCTGCCGTAAGGTCCAGCACCCGCTGGATCGGATCCTCCTCCTTCAGGTCGATGACGGTCGCACCCGACCACGCACGCGCGAAGGCGATCCGCGCATCGACGAGGTCGGTCACCACGACGTTCATCCCCCAGGCCACGAGCGTCTGCGCGGCGAGGATCCCGATCGGGCCGGCTCCGATGATGACGGCCCAGTCACCGGGATCATGGGGCTCGACCTCGCATGCGTGCACGGCGATGCCGAGGTTCTCCAGCAGCGCGCCCTCCTCCAGACTCAGTCTGTCGCTCAAGGAACAGATCGCGCTCTCGGGCAGGACCGCGAACTCGGCGAATGCGCCGCGCCGCTTGCCGTAGATCTCGCGCTCCTCGCACATGTTGGTGAATCCAGCGCGGCACTGTCGACAGCGACCGCAGTGGATCAGGGGGTCGTTGACGATGCGGTCACCGGGCCGGAGGCCCTTCACGCCGGAGCCGACGTCAACGACCGTCCCGGACGCCTCGTGGCCGAGTACGGCGGGAAGTTGCAGCGTCGGGTCGCTCGCCGCCCACTGGTTCCAGTCGTAGACCTTGGTCTCGCCAACGCAGATGGCACAGAACTCGACCTTGAAGAGCACGTCATCGGGATGCTCGATCCGGGGCATCGGGATGTCGACGATCTCGAGCCCAGGTTCTGGAGCGACCTTCATCAGTGCCTTCATGTCTCTGCTACCGCCAGGCTAGAGCAGCGTGTCAGCCCGACGAGGGCGTCCCCGCCCATGGCGCAGGAAGCCCCCCGTCACTCCCTGGACGTGAGCGCTCCGGTCGCGATGGGCTGGTAGAGCGACTGGCCGCCGTCGACGCTGATGACCTGGCCGGTGACGTGTGCGGCCTCGTCGCTGGCCAGCCAGGCCACCAGGGCAGCATGGTCCTCGGGGACCGCGAAGTGACCGTCCGGGATGAGGGCCAGGAGCGCTTGCGGGCTCGCCCCCCGGCTGATGACCGCATCCAGCATGTGCGACTGGGTCATCCCGGGCGCGATGGAGTTGACCGTCACACCCTGACCGGCGACCTCGATGGAGAGGCACCGGGTGAAGTGGTCGGCCCCCGCCTTGGCGGCGCAGTAGGCGATCTGCGCCGGTCGGGCGATGCGGCCAGCGATGGAGGTGATGCTGACGATCCGTCCTCCACCATGGGGGATCATGGTCCGGAGGGCCGCCTGCGAGCACAGGAACACACCCTTGAGGTCCACCCCGATGCACCGGTCCCAGTCGGCCTCGGACAGGTCGACCGTGGGTCCCGAGGCGTACACGCCGGCGCAGTTGACGAGCAGCCACGGTGGCCCGAGCTCCGCCTCGGCGCGCTCGAACGCCTCGCGCACGCTCCTCGTATCCGTCACGTCCACGACCAGTCCCATCGCCGGTCGGCCATCCGCGTCCAGGTCTGACGCGAGGTCGATGACGTGTGGGTCGCTGTCCAGGAGTGCCACGGACATCCCGTGGCCATGGAGGTGCTGGGCGATGCCGTGACCGATGCCGCTCGCGGCTCCGGTCACGAGCGCCACGCGTCCGTTGAGTTCCACTTGTGCGCCTCCGGTCGCGCCCGCTGCGGCACGACATTGGGATGGTCAGAGCGGCGGCAGGGCTGCTACCGCGTCGTCAGGCATGTCGACGATGTACGCGATCGTCTCGCCGACCCGTATCACCGCCCCGGTCACCGCGCCTGCACGGATCCCGACCAGGTACCCCGTCGCCGGCGCTTCCAGCTCCGCCGTCGCCTTGTCCGTCTCGAGCTCCAGGATCGCCTGGCCCTCGTCCACGTGGTCGCCATCAGCGACGAGCCACGACAGGATCGTGGCCTCTTCCATGAAGTCGGTCATCTTGGAGATGAAGACCTCAGTGGCCATGTAGCGCCCTCCTTCTGCCGGCTCCGGACGGCCTGGTTCTCATGAGCCTGACGCGCGCCCGGCCATCACGGTGCGGATCGCGTCGATGACATCCTGCGTCCCCGGCCAGACGCCGTTCTCGAGGCTGTTGGCGAAGGGGATGGGGGAGTTACGGCCAGCCACGCGGACGACGGGGGCCTGCAGCCGGTCCCACGCCTGCTCGACGGCGACCATGGCCCACTCGTTCGCGGGACCGTATTGCTCACACGCCTCCGCGACCGCGACCACGCGCCCGGTCTTGCGGGCGGACGCGCCGATCGTCCCGTGCGTCCAGGGGTGACACGGTCCGTACGTCGACGACCTCGACGCTGATCCCCTCGTGCTCGAGCGCCTGGGCGGCGACCATCGCGTGCCAGACCATGTAGCCGGAGGCCACGACCGTCACGTCGGTGCCTTCACGCTTGACATCGCACTTGCCCAGCGGCAGCACGTAGTCCTCGTCCGGCACGAGGCCCTTGAACGCATACAGCAGCTTGTGCTCCAGGAAGACCACCGGGTCGTTGTCACGGATGGCGGCCTTCATGAGGCCCTTGGCGTCGTAAGGCGTCGACGGCAACACGACCTTGAGGCCCGGGATGTGGGCGAACCAGACCTCAAGGCTCTGGCTGTGCTGGGCTGCCGTGCTCTTGCCGGCACCGCCGCCCTGGGGCATCCGCAGCACCCACGGGACCGAGGCACTGGCCGCCGGTCATGAAGCGAAGCTTGGCCGCCTGGGTCGCGATCTGGTCCATGGCCAGGCCGCTGAAGTCGACGAACATGATCTCCGCGACCGGGCGCATCCCGACGAGGGCCGCGCCCGTCGCGGCACCCACGATGGTGTTCTCCGAGATGGGCGTGTTGCGGACCCGGTCCGCCCCGAACTCGTCGAACAGGGTCCTGGTCACGCCGAAGGCGCCGCCGTGCTTGGCGATGTCCTCGCCCATGAGGAAGACCGACGGGTCGCGGCGCATCTCCTCGCGGAGTGCCTCGCGGATCGCTTCCTGGTAGCTCATGAGCTTCGCCGGGCACCCCGTCGGGGACCTGGCGGATCGTGTCTGGCGACATCGCCGGCACGTTCCCGGCGAGTGAGACGGTATCGCGCGTGGGCGTGGTCATCTTCGGCTCCTTCTCTCAGCCGTAGATGTAGTCGAGGGCCGTGGCCGCGTCGGGCTCGGGGCTCGCCTTGGCGAAGGCGATGGACCCCTCGATCGAGTGCCGCGACCTCCGCGTCCACGCCATCCAGCTCGGCGGCCGCGACGAGGCCCTCGTCGATGAGGTGGGCGCGGAAGCGCACGATCGGGTCCTTGGCCCGGTACTCGGCCACCTCGGCCTTGTCGCGGTAGACCTCTGGCTCACCCGCATAGTGGCCATCGACCCGATAGCTCTCGGTGACCAGCAGGGTCGGACCCCCACCTGAGCGCGCGCGCTCGATGGCCTCGGTGGCGGCCTCGTGGACCGCGAGGACATCGAAGCCATCGACACGGATGCTGGGCATGCCGTAGCCGGCCGCGCGGCGTGACAGGTCGGGCTCCTTGACGACGTCCTCGATGCGGGTCGAGACCCCGAAGTGGTTGTTCTCGAGCACGAACACGACCGGCAGGCCCCACGCGGCGGCCATGTTCATGCGATTCGTGCCAATTGCCGGTATTGGACCCCGCGTCACCTGTGAACGGCACCGCGACGCGCGTCCTCGCCGCGCATCTGGAATGCCAGACCCGCCCCGACCGCGAGCGGGATGCCGCTGCCGACGACGGCCAGCGCGCCCAGGCTGCCGGTCTCGAACGCGGCGATATGCATCGATCCACCGCGCCCTTTGCAGTAGCCGGTCTCCTTGCCCAGGAGCTCCGCCATCATGCGCCGCAGGTCGGCACCCTTGGCGATGTTGTGGCCGTGGCTTCGATGCGTTCCCGCGATGAGGTCGTCGTCCTCGGAGCGCCATGCAGACACCGACCCCGGAGGCCTCCATGCCGATGTACGTGTGGACGGTGCCCTTGAGCTGTCCTCGCTTGAAGATGTCGGTCGCGGCCAGCTCGAACTGTCGGATGCGGACCATCCGGCGGTACATCTCCAGGAGCGTGGTGCGGTCTGGGGTCACGACGGGCCTCCCTGTCAGGCGACGGGCTCCGCCCGTCCATCACGGATCGGGGTCAGGTGAAGGTCATCTCGACGGTGCCAAGCGTGGAGAACGCCCCGAGATACGTCGAGCCAGCCTGGATCGGGGTGATGGGGGTGAGCGTCCCGGTCATGACCAGCATGCCCGCTGCGAGCATGCGACCACGCTCGGACAGCTTGTTGGCCACCCAGGCGACGGCATTCGCCGGACTGCCCAGGGCCATCTCACCCCTCCCCTCGGCGAACGGTGCCCCGTCCCTGGAGATCACGACGGACTCGTTCAGCAGGTCGACCTGCCCCGTCGGCACCCAGCCGGTGCCACCGAGCACGATCCGCGCCGAGAATCCGTTGTCGGCGAAGAAATCGGGGTACGGGCACTTCCAGTCGCGGATCCTGGCGTCGCAGATCTCGAAGGATGCGCGGACCGCGTCACTCGCCGCGAGGACATCGGCAGCCGTCACACCCGGTCCAGCAAGGTCCCGTGCGAGGCGGACGCAGATCTCGGACTCGATCCTGGGGGCGACCAGCGCGGTCGTGTCCAGCACGCCGCCAGACTCCAGGACCATGCTCCCCATGAGGTATCCGTAGGTCGAGTCAGGGAGGCCCATCTTCTCGCGCACCGCGATGTTCGTGAAGCCGACCTTGTAGCCCACGATGCGCTCGCCGGCGGCTTCCCGGCGCGCGATGTTCGCCTCGCAGATGGCGTGCGCCTGGTCGAGCGTCAGCCCGCCCTCGATGAGGTCCGAGACCGGTCCGACCGCGGTGCGGGATGCCTCCGCCTCGCGAAGGACCTGGCCGATGCGCTCCATCTCCGACATCCTGCGCGACTCCTTGTCCCGAGGCGGATCTGGCCGACGGTTCCTTCGACTGTCCGCTTGGCGTATCATACAGAATGGATGACCGGTTGACCAGTGGACCATCAAAGCGACTGGCGCGGCCGAAACGCAGGAGGGCACGATGGGCCCGCGACAGGAAGGCACGATGGCCCCGACCCTGGTGCTGGTGCATACGATGCCTGTCCTGGTGCCCTCGTTCACTGCGTGGAGCGCCGAGCAGATACCCGAGTGCCGTCTGCTCCACGTCCTGGATGAGCCGATGCTCGAGCGGATCAGGCGGCGAGGTCACGGCGACCCCGAAGACGATGAGCGATTGCTGCAGCACGTTCGACTGGCAGAGGCGATCGGCGCGGCGGCAGTCCTGGTGACCTGCTCGACGGTGTCCCTCTCGGTCGGTCAGGTGCGTCCGACGGCGACCATCCCCATCTTCGCGATCGACGACGCGATGGCGGCCACGGCCGTGCGCAGTGGCCATCGCATCGCGCTCGTCGCCACCGCGACCACCACGCTCGGGCCATCGCGGGTGCTCCTGGAAACGGCGGCGGCCGGCTCCGGCGCGCATGTCGAGATCGTCCCCTGGCTGGTCGACGGGGCCCTGGCGGCACTCGTCTCGGGAGATGTCGAGACGCACGACCGGCTCGTGGTCGAGGCCGTGCGAGCCGCAGCGAGCGGCGTCGATGTCGTGGTCCTCGCCCAGGCCACGATGGCGCGCGTGCTGCCGCTCCTCGCCGCCTCCCCACCGCCCGTCCCGGTCCTCGCCAGTCCACAGCTCGCGCTCGCCGACGTCCGGCGGACCATCCTCCCTGATGCCGTCGAGGTCGTGACGGCCAAGCACGAGGTGTCATCGTGAAGATCGCCCTGGCGATCGCACCCCACGACGCCCAGCCCTCGGCGTTCGTGGTCTTTCGTGACCGGCTCGACGTCACGATCCCCAAGGCGGCCCGCCTCGGCTACGACGGGGTGGAGCTCGCCCTTGGCCGGGCGGACGATGTCCAGCCGGACGAGGTCAAGCGGCTGCTGTCCGACCACGGGATGGGCATTGCGGCCATCACCAGTGGCCGGGTGTTCGCCGAGCAGCGCGTCTGGCTGACCAGTGCCGACCAGGCGACACGCGATCGCGCCGTCGCCATCCTCATCGGGCTCGCCGACCTGGCCGCCGAGCTCGGCGCCACGCGCATCAACATCGGACGAGTTCGCGGCGGAGTCCCCGACGGCGACACGACGGCAAGGGCGGAGGCCCGCTTCGCGGCCGGGATCCGCCGGATCGCCGACCACGCAGGGTCGGTCGGCATCGACCTGGTCCTTGAGCCTGTCAACCGATACGAGCTCAACTACATCAACAGCGTCGACCCCGATGGCATCGCCCTCGTTCGCCGCATCGGGCACGCGAACGTCAAGCTCCACCCGGATGTCTTCCACATGAACATCGAGGATGTATCGATCGCGGACAGCCTGGTCGCGGCCGGGCCGATGGTCGGGTATTGCCACCTCGCGGACAGCAATCGCTGGGCGCCGGGCCAGGCGCATACCGACTTCCCGGCCATCCTGGGCGCATTGCGGACCATCGGATACGACGACTGGGTCTCCGTCGAGGATCCTGCCATACCCATCGGCGGACGAGGCCGCACGGCAGGCGATCTCGTACCTGCGCACGCTCATCCCCCGTGAGGTCCTGCCACTCGCCCGCGCCTGACACGCCCGCCTGGTCCGGGTGCCGCTGTCGCCGTGTGGTACACTGGTGCACCGGTTGACCAATACACGGGCGCCATGACAGCGGCCAACCCTGCGGTGCGAGGCACACGGATGCACCAACACACGGACGAGCTCGCGCTCGACCTCGCGAGGCGGGCCCAGCACCTCAGGATGGATGTCCTGGACATGGTCTACCGCGCCCAGACCGGGCATCTGGGTGGCCCGTTCTCGTCGGCGGAGATCATCGCGGCGCTCTACTTCCACCACCTGCGGGTCGATCCGGCGGACCCGGGCTGGCCAGAGCGGGATCGGTTCCTGCTGTCCAAGGGCCATGCCGCCCCGATCCTCTATGCGGTCCTCGCCCGCGCCGGGTTCTTCCCGGTAGCGGAGCTGACGACGTTCCGTCATTTCCCGACACGTCTGGAGGGGCACCCGGACCTCAAGCTGCCCGGTGTCGAGATGGTGGCCGGGCCGCTGGGGCACGGGATCGCTGTCGGCGCCGGCATGGCGTGGTCACTCTCCCGGGGCATCCCGAAGCCATCCGCGGCGAGCGCGCCGTCGGCTCGTGCGACCCGTGCGCGCGTGTATGTCCTCCTGGGGGATGGCGAGCTCGACGCCGGCATCGTCTGGGAGGGCGTCATGTTCGCGGCGAAGTACCGCCTCGGGAACCTCACCGCGATCGTGGACGTGAACGGCATCCAGCAGACGGGCGCCACGGCGGACGTCATGCCGACCGAGCCACTCGCGGATCGATGGCGCTCGTTCGGCTGGCACGTGCAGGAGGTGCACGGGCACAACGTGCGCGAGGTGCTGGACGCGCTCGACCGCGCCGACGAGGTCCACGCCCGGCCGTCGGTCATCCTCGCCCGCACCACCAAGGGGCGCGGGGTCAGCTTCATGGAGTACGACCATCGCTGGCACGGTGGCATACCGAACGCGGAGCAGTATCAGCAGGCGCGCAGCGAACTCCGAAGCTCGCTGGTCGAGTTGGGCGAAGAGGTCACGGCATGACCCCGATGGCGCCCATGCGCCCGGCATACGGCCAGGCCCTCGTCGAGCTTGGACGTGCCCGCGACGACGTGGTCGTCCTCTCGGCGGACGTCTCCAACTCGGACTTCAGCTATCAGTTCGCGGAGGCGTTCCCGGACCAATTCCTCAATGTCGGCATCGCCGAGCAGTCGCTGGTGGACGTCGCCGCCGGGGTGGCCTACACCGGGCGCGTGGCGATCGCCAATACGTTCGCGTTCCTGCTGGCCACCCGGGCCCTCGAGATGGTCCGGACCCACTGTTGCTATGGCGGTGCGCCGGTCAAGCTCATGGGCGCCTATGCTGGTGTGTCGGACTCGTTCGACGGGCCCACGCATCACGCGATCGCCGACATCGCGATCATGCGCGCATTGCCCGGCATGACGATCGTCGTACCTGCCGATGCCATGGCCGTCACCAGGCTGCTGCCGCAGATCGCGGCCTGGCCCGGCCCGGTCTACGTGCGCCTGAACCGCAATGAGGTGCCCGTCCTGTTCGACGACACCTACGCCCCCCGGATCGGCACGGCGATGGTCCACCGACCTGGCGCCGATGTCACCCTGGTCGGCACCGGCATCATGCTCAGCCGATGCCTCGAAGCCGCGGAGCTGCTGTCGGCCGAGGGGATCCATGCCCGGGTGGTGGAGGTCCACACCATCAAGCCGCTCGATACCACGACGATCCTGGCGGCGGCCCAGGAGACCGGGGCGCTTGTCACCGCGGAGGAGCACAGCATCGTCGGTGGGCTCGGGGGTGCGGTCGCCGAGGCACTGGGTGGCACCTATCCGGTGCCCATCATCCGGGTCGGCATCGACGACAGGTTCGGCACGACCGGGCCATACCTGGAGCTCCTCGAGCACCTCGGGCTGTCCACCGCGGGTGTCGTCAAGGCGGCGCACGACGCATTGGACCTCAAGGCACGGGTGGCTCACCCGAGCACATGACGGTGACGATGCGGACGTGGTGATGCGAGCCAACGGGATCCAACGGATGACCGCGAGCCGGGGTCGTGAGACCTGGGCCGTGACCGAGCCCGCTGTCGGGCACTGAACCGGGGGTCCGCGACATGCGCTTCGACGCCAACATCTCGATCCTCTTCCCGGACGTCCCGCTGCTGGGCCGCCCGGCCGCCGCGGCCGCCGCCGGGTTCGACGCGGTCGAGATGTGGTGGCCATTCGATGGGCCGGTCCCGGCACTTCGCGACGTGGACGACCTGGTCGAGGCATTCGATGCTGCCGGTGTCCAGCTGGTCCTGCTCAATCTCGACCTGGGCGACCCGGCCGCGGGTCACCACGGGCTCCTCTGCCGCCCCGAGGAGCGCTCCCGCTTCATCGATAACGTCGACGCGACCGCCGAGGTGGTCCGGCGGCTGGGCGGCACCATCGTCAACAGCCACTTTGGCGTGCCGCCTCCGGGTGTCGCACGGGACGTGCTGGAGGAGTCGGCGGTCGCCAGTCTCGCGATCGCGGCGCCGCGTGTCGCGGCGGCTGGCGCGCTGCTCGTGCTGGAGCCGCTCAATCCAACGGACTTCCCTCACTACGGGCTCACGCGCGTGGAAGATGCGGTCACGCTCACACGGCGTGCCGCTGACGCCGCAGGGACGCCCGTTCGGATCCTGTTCGACATCTACCACGTGCAGCGAGCCCAAGGGGATCTCGTCGCTCGGATCCGCGCCCAGGGCGCGGACATCGGCCATGTGCAGGTCGCCGACGTGCCCGATCGAGGGCGACCCGGGACCGGTGAGGTCGCCGTCACTCGTGTGCTCGAGGAACTCGAGCACGTCGGATACGGCGGGTTCGTCGGCCTCGAGTATCGTCCCTCGGCGGATGCCGCGGACACCTTCGCGTGGCTGGACCCGGCGGATCGACGCTCCAGGCCCCTCACCGATGCCGACCCGCGATCCACCTCGGTCAGGGACGATGCATGAGCTCGCTTTGGGACGCCCACCAGACGACCCGGGCCGCTGCCTAGAATGACGACCATGCTGCCCGGCCTCCAACCTGTCGCCCAACAGGCACGCGAGCCCATCTCTTCCGAGGTCACGCGCCGGCTGTTGGACTACCTGATCTCCGGCCGGGTCAAGCCAGGGCAGCGCCTCCCGTCCGAGCGCCAGCTCGCCGAGATGCTGGGCGTCGCCCGGTCGCACGTCCGCCAGGCGATCAAGTCCCTGGCGGTGCTCGGGTTGATCGACGTCCGGCAGGGGGATGGGACCTACCTCAAGCGGACCGATTCGCCGCTGCTGCCGCTGGCCATCGAGTGGGGTCTTCGCCTCGGCGCCAAGCAGTCCCAGGACCTGGTCGAGGCGCGTTCCGAGCTCGAGGTCGTCCTCGCGGGCCTCGCCGCGGAGCGTCGCGATGCGGCAGCGCTGCACGAGATGCACCGCGATCTCGCGACCATGCAGGTGACGATGGACAACGACGAGTTCGTCCGGGCCGATGTGGCATTCCACCTCGGCATCGCCGGCGCGACCGGCAACCAATCGCTGGGGCAGATCATGCGCAGCATCCGAAGTCTGCTGGAGGTGTGGATCACCCGGGTGGCATATGCGCCCGGGTCACGCCCAGCGACGTGGGCCGAGCACGCAGCGGTCTACGAGGCCATCGAGCAGGGTGACGCGCAGGCGGCGCGAGCCGCCATGCTCGAGCACATGGAGGGCGCCCGGAAGCGCCTGTGGGGGACGCTCGAAGAGCAAGGACAGGTGCCGCCAACCGACCGTGATGACGTCCCGGGCGAGCAGGTGCGCCCATGATCGGTGAGCTCGGGCCGATCGATCTCTCCCAGCGCGAAGGCACGTCCGTGTCGATCAGTCGCCAGCTGCTCGACTACCTGCTGTCCGGACGCGTCCAGCCCGGTGACCGGCTTCCGCCGGAGCGCAAGCTGGCCGAGACGCTCGGGGTCGGCAGGTCCGTCATCCGGGAGGCCCTCAAGTCGCTCACCCTGCTCGGCCTGCTCGAGGTGCGGCTCGGCGACGGGACATATGTGAAGCGGATCGACGCCGAGATCCTGCCGCAGTCGATCGAGTGGGGCCTGGCGCTGGGAGTCCACGATGTCATCGACCTGCTCGAAGCACGACGCCACCTGGACGTGATCCTCGTCGGGCTTGCCGCACAACGACACGATGACCGTGACATCGCCGACCTGCGCGCGAGCGTCGCGGCCATGAAGGCGGCCCGGCACGACCCGGTCCGGTTCGGGTCGGCACAGGCGGCATTGCTGCGAGCGATCGCTGAAGTCGCCGGCAACGACGTCCTGTCGGGCGCCGTGGCAACCATCAGGACGCTGCTCCAGGCCTGGGTCGCGCGAGTGCCCTGGGCGACGGGGTTCATCGACACGGCGGTGACCGAATACCGTGAGCTCGTGGACGCCATCGCCGCGGGAGATGCCGTCGTTGCGCGAACGGTGATGGGTCGTGCCAGCGACCGTGCCAACGATCAGATCCGACAGGCGATGTCCCCCGTCGAGTGACGGCGAGCAAGGTCATGCGTCCCATGTGCTCGGATCCCCCTCGCACCGGCCTTGGTCGTCCGCAGGGCTCATCGCTGCCGTTGACAAGGGCACGACACACCGGTATCGTCCCGACCCTGATGACTCAGCACTTCTGGTTTTACGCCTAGCGGGTACGGATGCCGCCGAGCAGCGCTCGGCAGCAGAGGCAGTCGTGCCCGCAGACGCAGGAGCCGCAAGGCCCCTGCGTTTTTGTTTTCCCGGGATCACACAGGGCGGTGAGCAGGATGATCGTGGTGATGCGGACCGGCGTCGACAGCGCGCTGGTCGAGGACGTCAAGAAGGCCATCGAGGCGGAGGGCCTCGAGGCCTACGTCATGGTCGGAGAGGAACGCAGCGTGATCGGTGTCGTCGGCGCCGGGGTGGAACGCGTCGAGCACGTCGTATCGATGCCCGGCGTGGAGCAGGTCATGCGCGTCTCCAAGCCGTACAAGCTGGCGAGCCGCGAGCATCACCCGGACCGGACGCGGGTCAAGGTCCGGGATGTGGTCATCGGTGGTGGCGCGCCGATCGCGGTCATGGCCGGTCCCTGCGCGGTCGAGTCGCGCGAGCAGCTCACGGCCACGGCCCGCTGGGTCAAGCGCGAGGGCGCCACCATCCTGCGCGGCGGCGCCTTCAAGCCGCGCAGCTCCCCGTATGCCTTCCAGGGGATGGAGATCGAAGGGCTCAAGCTGCTGGCCGATGTCCGGGACGAGGTCGGACTGCCCATCGTGACCGAGGTCACCAACCCCGCCGATGTGCCCGTCTTCGAGGACTACATCGACATGCTCCAGGTCGGCGCCCGGAACATGCAGAACTTCGTGCTGCTCAAGGCGGTCGGCCGGAGCCGGCTGCCGGTGCTGCTCAAGCGTGGCCTGTCCGCGACCATCGAGGAATGGCTGATGGCCGCCGAGTACATCCTCGCGGCAGGCAATCCCAACGTGGTGATGTGCGAGCGGGGCATCCGGAGCTTCGACCCGTCGACCCGGAACACGCTCGATCTGACCGCCGTGCCGGTGCTCCGCGAGCGGACCCACCTGCCGGTCATCGTCGACCCGTCGCACGCCACCGGACACCGCTCCCTGGTGCGGCCGATGGCCGTCGCCGGCGCCGCCGCGGGGGCCGACGGCCTCATCATCGAGGTCCATCCCGACCCGCCGCGTGCCCGCTCGGACTCCGAGCAGTCGCTCTCGTTCCCCGAGTTCGGCGACCTGATGGACGACCTGCGCCGCTTCGAGTACCTGCGCCAGCCGGCTGCCGCCAGCACGCATGCGCAGGCCATCGTGCCCGGTGACCTCGCCCGGCTGCGGGGTCGCATCGATGACGTCGACGCCGCCTCGCGGCGCTCGTCGAGGAGCGGGCCCAGCTGGCCGTCGCGGTGCAGCAGACCCGCGAAGGTGACGACCATGGCCATGACGTGGGTCGCGAGCGGGCCCTCATGGAGCGCGCCGTCTCGTCGGAAGGCAGCGTCCTGACCTCGGACGAGCGGGAGCAGGTCTACTCGGCCATCATCCGTGCCGCCCGCTCCGCGCAGCGGCGCCAGGCCGCGGCCGATGCCGCCGCACAGGCGGAGCGGCTGCCCACCGCAGGCTCCGTGGCGTGACCGACGCCGGAGACCCAGGCATCGGCCGGGTGGGCGGGTCCATGGCGACCCCCTCCGGCCGGGTGGAGCCGGCTGCTCGTATCCGGGGGGAGCTGCGGCTGCCCGGCGACAAGTCGATCGCGCACCGTGCGCTGCTGTTCGATGCCCTCGGCGAGGGCGAGGCGGACGTGCGCATCCCCGCGCCGGGCGGGGACGTCCGGAGCACCGCGAGCGTGCTCACGACGCTGGGCGCCATCCTCGAGGAGTCGCACGACCATGACGGTGTGACGCGCTACCGGGTGCGCGGCGGCGGTACCCGCATCGCGGCCTGCCTGCCGGGCGTCGGCGGCGAGCTGCTTGACCACGGCAATGCCGGCACGAGCATGCGCCTCTCCATGGGTGCGCTCGCGGGGCGGGTCGCGGCGGCACGCCAGACCGGCGACGCGTCGCTGTCGCGCCGGCCGATGGAGCGGGTCGCGGTGCCGCTGCGCCAGATGGGTGCCTCGGTCTCGACGGTGGACGGCCACGCGCCGGTGACCATCCGGGGCGCGCGACCGCTGCGGGCGCTGCACCACGACCTGCCGGTCGCGAGCGCCCAGGTGCTGGGTGCGGTCACCCTCGCGGCGCTGGCCGCGGATGGACGGACGACCATCACGACCCCGGGGCCGACCCGCGACCACACCGAGCGGCTGCTGGCCTGGCTGGGCGTGCCCGTGGCGCGCGACGGCTTCACGACCACGATCACCGGTCCGGCGGGCTTCGCGGCCCGCGATATCGATGTCCCGGGCGACATCTCGTCCGCCGCGTTCTGGCTGGCGGCGGCCGCGCTCCATCCGGACGCCGAGCTGCGCATCCGCGACGTGGGCCTCAACCCCAGCCGCACCGCCGTCATCGATGTGCTGCGCGAGATGGGCGCCGACATCACCGTCTCGGCGAGCGACCCCACCGGTCCCGAACCCGTGGGGGACCTGGTCATCCGCGGCGGCCAGCCCATCCACGGCATCCGCCTCGGTGGCATCCGGGTCGCCGACCTCATCGACGAGCTGCCGCTCCTGGCCATCGTCATGGCGGCTGCGGACGGCCCATCCGAGCTCCACGACGCCGGGGAGCTGCGGACCAAGGAATCGGATCGCATCGCGCTCGTGGTCGATGGCCTCGCGGCCATCGGCGTCGACGCCGAGGAGCTCCACGATGGCTGGCGCGTCACGCCCGGCGCGTCGCGCAGCGGACGACCAGCCGGGGCGACCATCGTCACCGACGGCGACCATCGCATCGCGATGGCCTTCGCGATCGCAGCGCTGACGGGGGTCGCGGATGGCGTGACCATCGATGACCCGGCCTGTGCGGAGGTCTCCTACCCCACCTTCTGGACCGACCTGGCGCTGCTCACCGGCGGCGGCCCGGCGGCAGTGGGCACCAGCCGATGAACCGGCTCCGGCTGCTCACCGCTGGCGAGTCGCACGGCCCGGGCATGAGCGGCATCCTCGATGGCCTGCCGGCCGGGCTGCGCGTGTCGACCAGGGAGGTCGACCGCGACCTGGCCCGTCGACAGCACGGCTACGGCAGCGGCCGGCGGATGAGGATCGAGCGCGACCGGGTCGAGTGGAGCGCGGGTCTGCGCTTCGGGCGCACGCTCGGCTCGCCGCTCGCCTTCAGCGTCGCCAACCTGGACTGGAAGAGCTGGACCGAGCGGATGTCGGTCGAGCCCATCCCCGAGGGAGGCGGCCCCAGCCCATCACGCTGGCCCGGCCGGGTCACGCGGACCTCGCGGGCGCCATCAAGTACGACACGCCCGATATCCGGGAGGTGCTCGAACGCGCGTCGGCCCGATCCACGGCACCCCGGGTCGCGGCGGGATCGGTCTGCCGGCAGCTGCTCGCGGCGTCCGGCGTGACGATCTGGAGCTTCGTGGACCAGCTGGGACCCATCCGGGCGTTCCCGGACGGGGACGACCCGCTCGACCGCATCGGGGATGGCTGGTGGCAGCGCGACCGCATCGACCCCACGCCGCTCCGGTGCCCGGACCCGGTGGCCGAGGCGGCGATGATGGCCGAGGTGGATGCGGTCATCGAGGCGGGCGACTCCATCGGTGGCAGCTTCGTGGTCGTGGTCGAAGGGATGCCCATCGGCGTCGGCTCGAACGCCGAATGGGATACCCGCCTGGACACCGCGCTCGCCGCCGCGACCATGGGCATCCAGGCGGTCAAGGGCGTCGAGATCGGCCTTGGCTTCGGGGTGCTGGCGCGTCGTGGCAGCGCCGTCCACGACGAGGTCGACCCGGGCCGACCGTCCTGGGGCCGGCGCTCCAACCGCGCCGGGGGCGTCGAGGGCGGCATGAGCAACGGCGAGCCGATCGTGGTGCGCGCCGCGGTCAAGCCGGTGGCCACGCTGCGCAAGCCGCTCGATTCCGTCGACCTCGCGACCGGCCAGCCAGGACGGGCGCACATCGAGCGGAGCGACGTCGCCATCCTGCCGCGCGCCGCGGTCGTGGGCGAGGCGATGATCGCGCTCGTGCTCGCCGATGCGCTGCTGGCGACGTTCGGTGGCGACACCATGGGTGACGTCCTGGCCGCGGTGCGGCGTCGCCGGCTTCGGTCCCAGGGTCCGCGTGGCACCGCCGGGACGACGGACGGAACGCCGATCGTCTCCTCGCTGCCGGACGATGCCGCGGCCGAAGCGACGCCCGTGGTCGGCACGGACGCATGACCGATGCGCTCCGGTTCGGGCTGCTCGGCCAGGGCATCGCCTATTCGGCATCACCCGCGATGATGGCCGCCGCGTTCGCAGCGCTGGGACTGCCGCACCGGTACACGATCCGGGACGTCCCGGCGGCCGAGCTGCCGAACGCGCTGGATGCGCTGCGGGATCCCGACGCGGGCGGTGCCAACGTGACCATCCCCCACAAGGCGGCGGTGGCACAGCTCGTCGACGACATCTCGCCCGATGCCCAGCAGGCGAACGCCGTCAACTGCGTGGTCCGGGACGACGGACGGCTCATCGGCCACAACACGGACCTGCCGGCGCTCATGGACGAGCTGCGACTGCTGCGGCCGAACGGGCTCGGGCGGGTCGTGCTCCTGGGCGCCGGTGGCGCGTCCCGCGCGGTCGAGCTCGCCGTCACCCGGCTCGACGGCGCGCTCGTCCGGGTCGCCCGCGCCGATGGCTCCTGGGACCGGCTCCCCGAGCTCCTCGCGTCGGCGGACCTGGTCATCAACGCCACACCCGTGGGCACCGGGTCGGACGAGTCGCCCGTGCCCGCGGACCTGCTGCGGCCCGACCTGGCCGTGTTCGACCTGGTCTACCGACCCAGCCCGACACGCCTCGTCCGTGAGGCTCGCGCCGCCGGAGCGACCGCCCGGGGCGGCGGCGGGATGCTCCTGGGCCAGGCGTGGAGGAGCCTCGAGCTGTGGCTGGGCGTGCCTGCGCCGATCGACGCGATGCGGGCGGCGCTGCGGGACGCGGTGGGGGCGAGCGTCGATGCCTGACGCCATCGTCCTCGTGGGGCTGTCCGCGAGCGGCAAGAGCAGCGTCGGCCGCCTGGTCGCCGAGTCGCTCGGTCGACCGTTCATCGACCTCGACGCGCGCATCAAGGCCGAGACCGGCAGCTCGCCGGCGCACATCATCGAGCGCGACGGCGAGGCCCGGTTCCGCCAGATCGAGGCGGCCGAGGTGCGCCGCGCGGCGGATGTCCCGGGCGCCGTCATCGCCACCGGCGGTGGCGCGGTCATCGACCCGCTCAGCCGCTGGGCGCTCTGGGAGGCGGGCACGGCCGTCTGGCTCGACGCCCCGGACGAGCGGCTCGCAGAGCGGGTGCGTCGCTCCGGCGAACGCCGCCCGCTCGTGGCGCGGGACCCGCTCGCCGCGCTCGCGCGCCTGCGGAAGGCACGGGAACCCTTCTACGCCGCAGCAGACCACCGGGTGGAGTCGGCGGGCAGCACCCGGGCCGTTGCGGCGGCGGTGCTGGCCGCGGCATCCCGGCCACGGTCGGGCGCCCGGCGGCTGTACGACGCACAGGCCCGGCGCGACCATCCGATGGGACCCCGAACGGCGCGCGTCGTCTACGGCCGCGACCTGGATGCCGCGACGCTCGGCCCGCTCGTGGCCGGTCTGTCCACGGGCGCGCCCGTGGTCGTGGCCGACGAGCGGGCGGCCGCGGCACTCCCCGGGCTCATGGCCGCACTCCCGGGGGAGCGGCAGCTCCGCATCACCGCGGGGGAGCGGGGCAAGCGGATGAGCTCCGTGGAGCGGCTGCTGGAGTCGGCGGCGGCGCTGCGTGCGGAACGTGGCGATGCCTGGATCGCGGTCGGTGGCGGCACCACCGGCGACCTCGTCGGCACGGCCGCGGCGTTCTACCTCCGGGGTGCGCCGCTCATCCAGGTGCCGACCACGTGGCTCGCCCAGTCCGACTCGGCCATCGGTGGCAAGGTGGCCGTCGACCTCGCCGCGGCCAAGAATGCGGCCGGGGCCTTCTGGCCGCCCGTGGCCGTCATCGGCGACGTGGCGGCGCTGCGGACGCTGCCTCGCGAGCTGCTGCTCGACGGCCTGGCGGAGGTGCTCAAGTCGGCCATCATCGGCGACCCCTGGCTGTGGTCGCTGCTCGAGACCCGCGGGCAGGCCGCGCTCGGCGACGAGTCGGGCGGGTCGCCCGACGAGGCGGCACGCTATGCGATGGTCGAGCGCGCGATGCGCCTCAAGCTGGGAGTCGTCGACCGGGACCCGTTCGAATCGGGTGAGCGGCGGACGCTCAACCTGGGCCACACGCTTGGCCATGCTCTGGAGATCGAGAGCCGCTATCGGCTGCCACATGGCCAGGCGGTCGTGCTCGGCCTGCGGGCGGTCACCGCCATCGCCGAGTGTCGTGGCGCGGAGTCGGGCCTCGTCGGAGCGCATCGATGACGCTGCTCCGCCGGCTGGGCTATCGCCTGCACCCGCTCCTTCGACCGGGCCGCCGTCCGGGATGCCCTGGGTTCGGACAAGAAGCGGGTCCGCGGTCGGCAGCGCTGGATCCTGCCGATGGCCATCGGCAGCGTCGTCGACGTGGATGACGTGACCGAGTCGGAGCTGGACCTCGCGCTCGACCGGATCACACCCTTCGCCCGCGGTGACCGGGCATGATGCGATCCTGCTGCTCAACGGCCCCAACCTGGGACGGCTGGGCCTGCGCCAGCCGGAGATCTACGGCTCGACGACCCTGGCCCAGGTCGTCGAGGCGTGCCGCGACCGGGCGACGGCCCGCGGCTCGACCCTGGATGCCTTCCAGTCCAACCACGAAGGCGCGCTCATCGACCGCCTGGAGCAGCGCGACTACGATGGCGTGGTCATCAACCCCGGCGCGTTCACCCACACCAGCTATGCGTTGCACGACGCGTTGGTGGCCGCGGAGACCCCGGCCATCGAGATCCACATCAGCGACATCCGGATCCGCGAAGCGTGGCGACAGGTGTCGGTCATCCAACCTGCCGTGACCGGCACCGTGATGGGCAAGGGCTGGCAGGGCTACCTGGAGGCTGTGGACCGACTCATCGACATCGTGGAGGGCACACCGTGATCGCACCGGTGGCACCAGGGACCGGGGACGCGCTGGCCGCAGACCGGGCACCCGGCGGCGGCAGGATCGCCGTCATCGAGCTGAGCGCCGACACGCTCACCCCCGTCGCGGCCGCGCTGCGGCTCAAGGACCGGCTGGCATTCATCCTCGAGAGCGTCGAGGGTGGCGCGCGGTACGGCCGCTACTCGTTCGTGGGCGTCCGGGGCCGAACGCTCATCGTGCGACCAGGGCGAAGCCGTGGTCTGGGACGCCGACTACCGGGAGCTGGAGCGCTTCCCCGAGGCGGACCCGCTGGAGGCGCTTCGGCGCGTGCTGCCGCCGCGCTGCCGAGGCGTCCGGATTCCCATTGCCGCTGTCGGCGGGCATCGGCTTCGTCGCCTATGACGCCGCCGCCCGCTGGGAGCGGCTGCCGGTGCCCGATGCCGACCCGGTGGGCCTGCCCGAGGCGCTGTTCCACATGCCCTCGGTGGTCATCGCGTTCGACCACCTCGCCCAGACCGCGACCCTCGCGACGCTGCTGGACGACGACGCGGACGGGCGGCTCGCATCGGTCGCTGCGCAGCTTGCCGATCCCCTCCCCGACGAGGTGCCGACACGCCTGTCGGGTGCTGGCCAGCGGGCCGTCCGCCACGTCCCGCCGGCTGCCGACCCGGTCTACGAGGCAGGTGTCGCCAAGCTCGTCGAGGACATCCACGCGGGCGAGATGCTCCAGGTGGTGCCCGCCCGACGGTTCACGGTGCCCAACCGGGCGCCCGCGTTGACCATCTATCGCGCGCTCCGGCGCATCAACCCGTCGCCCTACCTGTTCGCGCTCGACCTGGGTCCCGGCAGCTCCATCCTGGGCGCCTCGCCGGAGCTGCTCGTCCGGGTCCGCGATGGCGAGGTCGTCACGCGGCCGCTCGCCGGGACGCGGCCGCGATCCGACGACCCGGTCCGCGACGCGCAGCTGGAGGCGGACCTGCGTGCCGACGAGAAGGAGCTCGCCGAGCACGCGATGCTCGTCGACCTCGCCCGCAACGATGTCGGGCGCGTGGCGGAGCCGGGCACGGTCGAATGGCCGCTGCTGTATGGCGTGGAGCGCTACTCCCACGTCATGCATCTCGTCTCGGAGGTGCGCGGACGGCTGCGCGCCGACCGGGACGCGTTCGATGCGGTCCGCGCCACGTTCCCGGCGGGCACGCTCAGCGGTGCACCCAAGGTGCGGGCGATGCAGGCGATCGCGGAGGTGGAAGGCGCCAGGCGTGGCGCCTATGGCGGTGCGGTCGGCTACTTCTCGCCGGACGACACGGAGATCGCCATCACCATCCGGAGCGTCGTGCTTCGGGACGGGACCGCCTTCGTGCATGCTGGTGCGGGGATCGTCGCCGACTCGGTCCCGGCGCGCGAGTCGGCGGAGGTCGCCGCGAAGGCAGGGGCGGTGCTCACGGCGCTCGCCCAGGCGGAAGCCACGATGGCGGCCGCTGCCGGCGTAGGGAGCGAGTCATGAGCCAGTCGGTGGAGATCGCGGGCCGCATGGTGCCCATGACCGGCATCGGTCGACGCATCGTGCTCGTCGACAACTACGACTCGTTCACCTACAACCTCTACCAGTACCTGCTGATGCTCGGCGCCGAGGTGGATGTCGTGCGCAACGACGAGACCACGGTGGATGCCATCGCGGCGATGGATCCCGACGGCATCGTCATCTCGCCCGGACCCTCGCGGCCGGAGAACGCGGGCATCTCCGTGGAGCTCATCCGGCGGCTCGGACCGACGCGTGCCGATGCTGGGCGTCTGCCTCGGCCACCAGGCGATGGGCCTGGTCTACGGCGGGGACGTCATCCGCGTCGAGCCGGTCCACGGCAAGCGGTCCGCCGTGAGCCATACCGGTCAGGGCGTCTTCGCGGGACTCGCTTCCCCCCTGGACGCGGGCCGCTACCACTCGCTGGCCATCGCCCGCGATACGCTGCCCGATGTCCTGGAGGTCACCGCCTGGGCTGCCGATGGCCTGGTGATGGGGGTCCGCCACCGGGAGCACCCGGTCGAAGGCATCCAGTTCCATCCCGAGTCGATCCTCACCGATGAGGGCGCCCGGATGCTCTCGACCTGGCTGGCATCGGTCCCCCTGCGGGAACCCATCGCGAGCTGACGCCACGTCCGAACGCCTGCCCGAAGGTCCCTGTCCGGGCAGGCAGGACCCCTGATACCGTGCCCAGGATGTCAGGCGCGCACGCACACGAGGGTGCTCGACCGGGTCCTGCTGCGGACAACCACGCCCGAGCCCTGGCCGCACCTGCCCGCACGGACGGCGGGACGCGGGTGCCCGAGGCTCCTGAGCCGGCATCCCTCGAGCCGACCCAGATGGCCGAGGTGCTGACGCGCCCTGCGGCAGGCACGACGGCGCCGCCGACCCCACCCTACGGGCTCTCTGGCCGGCAGCTGCTCGCGCTCCAGCGGACCGTGGGCAATCGCGCCGTCAACAGCGTGATGCGCTCGGTCGCGCAGCGTGTGCCCATCGCTCCCAAACGCAGCGAGACCCTCTACAACACCAACGATCCCGCCACGGGCAAGGCGACCGCCGGATCGTTCGGGGGCAAGTCGACGTACGAGATGACCCGCAGCGGCGACTCCGGTGTCACGATCTCCATCCGCATCAAATTCCTGAGCCAGTCCCGGAACAGCGCTGACCCGAACGCCCCGGGCGCGGCACCGGACACGCCGCCGCTGGGCAAGCTCACGGGCGACCCAGCGGAGATACCCGGCGTCCGATCCGCGCCGGGCATGGGCGACCGACATCGCGACCGGAGCCGTGGCCCACTGGAACGGCCATCTCACGCTCGTGGGCGAGGAGTGGAACCTGACCACCGACAACACCCGGAAACGGTTGCCCGTCACCTTCCGGTCCATCCCGGTGTTCGGCGCCGCGGAGCCCGAGGATGCCCGGATCATCGTCCACCCACCGTCGATCGTGGCCGGGTCACCCGGACAGCCGATCGATTCCGGCAACTGGTACATGAACAAGGGCGGCTACAGCGGTGACGACAAAGTCATCGCTGCCCATGAGTACGGGCACCTGCTGGGCATCCCCGATGAGTACAGCCAGAGCAACGAGCAACTGAACGCGCTCATCCACCAGGCCGCGCCCGATACGGCGCCGAGCGCCCGGGCGGCCCTCGACCGGACGACGGTCCAACGGATGGTGCTTGCCGCACTTCGACAGCCGATGTACACGCAGCTGTCGGCGACCCTGCCGGAGGTCACCCAGGCGCTGCGGGCCAAGCGCAAGCTGGTCAAGGCACGCATGGCCGCCGCGGCCCGGGAGAGCGTGGTGAGCGCCGACGTCCGCAACGAGCTCACGGCGCAGCTGACCGCGGGCGCCGACCCCAAGCTGGGCGCGAGCGTGCCGGGCGTGGTGGCGTTCGAGACGACCGCGAACTTCAGCAACATCAGCCGGGCCGACGAGGGCGTGGAGGCAGGCTTCTCGACCGCAGCCCTGACCAAGCAGATCCAGGACCGCTACTGGCAGGCGTTCCTGGATGCAGGCAGCGCCAACGTCGCGGTCACCGGACTCGGGGATGTCAAGGTCAACGTCCAGGGCTCGATCCCGGCCACGACCGCCGCTGGTGGTGCGCAGGCGACCCCGGCCGCCGGCCTGGCCACGAGCACCGTGGGAGCGGCGGCGGCTCCCGGGTTGCCCACGGTCGCGCCACCGTCGAGCCTGACCGGGAAGCTGACGGCGCTGCCCGCGACCTGGGGTGCGGCGGGATCCGCGGTCGAGACCGGTGTCACCGCGGCCGCGTTCTCGACCAAGATGGTCGCCACGCTCAAGGCGGCAGCCGCCAGCGCTGCAGCCGCGGCAGCGGCTCTGCCACCCGGGGTGGCGGCAAGTCCGAAGATGGGGCATGCCCGGGAGCTGTACGCGCGTGCCTACCAGATGGTCACGAACGCGGCACGATCGGCGTCACGGGAGGTGGCCACAGAGCTCATCGCCACGACCGTCAACCCCATCCTCACCACCAGTGTCAGCGATCTCCAGGCGACCATCGACACCGAGGTGAACCGGATCATGACCACGCCCGCGGCAGGAGTCGCGGCCCTGGGTACGCCCGACCCGAACATGGTCGCGATGGTGGCGGCGATGAAGGCGCGCCTCGATGCGGACAAGGCCGCGACCGCGGGCGGTGGGCGCGATCCACTCGCTGCGCCGGGCGGCACGGCACCGGCCCAGGACGTCACCTACAGCTACCAGGGGCTCATGGGCTCGAACAGGACGACCGCGCTCCGGGCCGACCAGTTCGGGCCGATGGTCAGCCAGTTCAACGACAAGCTCACGACCATGTTCGAGAAGAAGTTCACGGCCGAGGTCACGTGATGCGTCGGCTCACGTCGTTCCGGTGGCAGACACCGGCGCCGACCTCCGTGGACGAGGAGCTGGCACTGTTCGACGATGGCACCATCTGGCTGGTCGTCCGTGGCCCGCGCCACGAGGACGCCACCATCGGCAGCTTCATGTGCCGACCCACCGACGACGAGTCGGGTCGGCTGACCGCCGCGGGTGTCGGGCCCCATACCATCGACCTGCGAACGCCAACCGATCCGGCTCGCGCCGACCTGCTCGCCCTCGCCGAGCGGGTCGCGGACGTGTGTCGCGCGAGCCCGCGAGCGATCGTCACCTTCCACGCGCACCTGCCAGCGGTCGAGGCGGACGGCAGTGCGAGCATCACGCTGCTGGCCATCGCAGGCGGCACCGACCCGGTGGAGTTCGAGCTCGACCCCGGCCCGTCGTCGATCCACTACCTCGACAGCTCGGGGCAGCCGATGTCGTGGCAGGAGCTGCCGACGCCCCAGACCGGGTTCGTGACACCCGATGCCGAGGGCCTCGGCGGCCTCCATCGTGCGGCCCTCATCCGTCCGGGCGCATACGGTGCCATCACGTTTCCGAGCCCACGCCCGGAGGGTGCGGCATCCGCCACCATCCGCGTCGCCGGCTGGCTCCGGGACGCGCTGCCGGACGCGCCGAATCCGGAGCGGTTCCAGGTGCGCACCGCGCTGGCCCCCGTCCCGACGTAGGCACGGGCGACCTCGGCCGATCGATCCCGGGGCCGGTCACGCGGGATAGCGGTGGAACCCCTCCCCCGTCTTGCGGCCCAGATGGCCGGCCGCGACCAACGCCCGGAGGATGTCCGGCGGCCGGAAGCGGTGCTCGTCGAGGGTGGACGCCAGGACCTCCAGGATGCCCAGGCAGACGTCGAGGCCGATGCGATCCGCGAGTGCCAATGGACCGAGCGGATGGCCGAGCCCCAGACGCGCCGCAGCATCGATGTCGTCGGCGGTCGCCACCCCCTCCTCCAGCTCCCGCATCGCCTCCGCGAGCAGCGGGAAGAGTGCCCGGTTGACGATGAAGCCCGGTCGGTCGGCGCTCAGCAGCGGGGTCTTGGCCATCGACTCCGCGAGCCCCCGGACCATCCCCACGGTCGCGTCGCTGGTGTCCGGGCCCGGGATGATCTCCACGAGGGGCATCACCGGGACCGGATTGAAGAAGTGCATCCCGATGACCCGCGAACGCCGGTCCGCTCGGGTGGCCCCGGCCAGCGCCGCGATCGAGAGCGAGCTCGTGTTCGAGGCGAGGACCGCGTCTGGCCGCGCCAGCCGGTCCAGCTCCGCGAACAGGATCCGCTTGGTCGCCGCATCCTCGATGACCGCCTCGATGGCGATGTCGATGCCCGCCACGCCGGCGGCGAGGTCCGGCGCGATGGACATCCGTGACCGAGCCTCGGCCGCCAGCTCCGGGGTCAGTCGGCCCGACGCCACGAGGCGGTCCAGGTTGGTCGCGATGCGCGCCTGGCCGGCCTCCGCGCGAGCACGCTCAGGCTCGAACAGGCGGACCCCATGTCCGGCGAGCGCCAGGGTCTGGGCGATGCCGTGGCCCATCTGGCCGGCGCCGCAGACCAGGACGCTGCATCGCTCCACCGCTACAGGAAGAACGGCGGGCTGGTCAGGATATAGCGGTCGGCGGCGACCACAGGGTGATCCTCGAGCAGGTGCATCGTGAACGGGTCCAGCCGGTAGCGTCGCGCCAGGAGCCAGTCGGTGGCTGCGACGTTGGCGAGTGGCACTGTGAGCGAGAGCGGCTCGTCGCTCCGGGCCAACGCATCCCGCTCCACCAGGCTGATGGCGCCGGGCATGTCGATGGGGTCGAGGGTGGCGATGGGGCCCTGCCGGCTGCCGCCGTAGGCGTAGCCCACCGGGGTGTCGCCGCGCATGAGGATCCAGCCCGGGCCACGGCTGCCGAGCCACGCGTGGTCGGGGTCGCGACGCGCACCCAGGATGCGCTCGTCGATGGAGGCGATCCGGGTGAAGCGCTCGGCGGCGGCCATCGCCGCCATCGGGTGGGCTGCCAATCCCTCACGGAGCGGCGCGGGCGCGGCCACCGGCCGACCCTCGAAGGCATACAGCACCGTCGTCGGGCGCATCCCGTGGCGGAGGTACCGGGACAGCGCAGCAGGGTCGGAGGTCGCCAGGATCGACCGATGCCGGACATCGGTGGCGTGGAACACCCGCGACAGCAGCTCGCGTCCGACACCTCGGCCTTGAGCCTCCGGCAGCGTGAAGAACTCGGTCAGCTCGCGGGTGTCACCACGCCGGATCGACCGGGCGTAGCCGACCAGCTGCCCATCGAGCTCGGCGCCCCAGGCCTCATCCGCGGTCGCCTCGAGGTGCTCGTACAGGGGTCGCCACTTCAGCCACTCGGCCTCGTCCTGCTCGACCCATGGCCAGCTCTGTCCCTGTCGAACGAGCAGGTCGGCGAGCGAGCGCCGGAAGATGGCGTACGCCGTCCAGGTGTCGCCCGCCCCGAGCCTGCGGAAGGTGAGCTCAGGCATGTGGCCTGTCGCCCTGGAGCCCTGCCAGCAGTCGGTCCGCGGCGGTCTCCGGATCCAGGCGGTGACCGGCGACGGCATCCACCAGCCCGTCGAGGTCGGCGCGGGCGGTCCCGTCCGTCAACCGGACCCGGACGCGATCCATGACCAGGCCCAGGACCTGTGCCTCGGCGCGGATGCGCGCGGCGGTCAAGCTCCCCGGATCGTCGAGCTGCGGCGCGCGCCGGTCGATGGCGGCAAGCAGCTCCGGCACGCCGACGCCAGTGAGCGCCGACACCAGCAGGACCTCAGGACGTCGGGGATGCGGCCGATCACCCATCGCCAGGTCCTGCTGGGCGCCGACCGTGAGCATCGCCCGGAGGGCCGCGGCCGCGTGATCGGCGCCGGGTCGGTCCGCCTTGGTGACGGCGACGATATCCGCGACCTCCAGCAGGCCCGCCTTGAGCGCCTGGACCTCGTCGCCCATCTCGGGTGCCTGGACGACGACGGTCGTGTCCGCGAGCGAGGCGATCTCCACCTCGCCCTGGCCCGTGCCGACGGTCTCGATGATGACCAGGCCGAAGCCACAGGCGTCGAGCACCGATGCGGCATCGACGGTCGCGACCGCGAGCCCACCGGCATGCCCGCGCGCGGCCATGGAACGGATGAAGACCCCGTCGTCGGCGGCATGCTGCTGCATCCGGACACGATCACCCAGGATCGCGCCGCCCGTGATGGGGCTCGATGGGTCCACCGCGAGGACCGCCACCGTGCGCCCTTGCTCCCTGGCCGCGGCCACGAGTGCGGTCGCGAGCGTGCTCTTGCCCGCCCCGGGTGGCCCCGTGATGCCCACCAGATGGGCCGCGCCGGCCAGGGGATACAGCATCTCGAGAGCAGCGCGTGCCGCCGAGGTCCGGTCCTCGACCGCCGTCAGCAATCGACCGAGCGCCCGCCGGTCGCCCGCGCGGGCGGCCGTGGCCAGCTCCCGGCCAGGATCGGTCACCTGTCGCGCGGTCGGACGTTCGTGCGCAGGTAGTCCGCGACCTGCGCGATGCTCGTGCCCGGGCCGAAGACCGCGGCCACGCCGGCGGCCTGGAGCGTGGGCACATCCTCGTCGGGGATGATGCCGCCCGCGGTGACCAGGACATCGGTCATGCCCTGGTCACGCAGCAGCCCGGTGATGCGCGGCAGGAGGGTGAGGTGGGCACCCGACAGGATCGAGAGCCCCACGACGTCCACGTCCTCCTGCACGGCCGCCGACACGATCATCTCGGGCGTCTGGCGGATGCCCGTGTAGACGACCTCGAATCCTTCATCGCGCAAGCCTCGCGCGAGCACCTTGGCGCCACGGTCGTGGCCGTCGAGGCCCGGCTTGGCGATGAGCACCTTGATGGGACGTTCGGCCATGGCCCCGATGATAGCGGCGCCCCGCGGTCGGTCAGGGCCGCCTGCGCCTGCCCCGGGGGCGGCGCGGCGCTCCGCATCGAGCTCGTGCTCGTGCTTGCGTGGGCCGCGGCCACGATGCTCACACCATGGGCGATCCGACCAACAAGCATCTCCTCGGTGGCTTGGATGCCCAACCCGTGAGCATTCGGCCATCGGCAGTGGCCCTCCGAGCGTGGGCGTGCCGCGCTCCCGCAGCCTCGATGGTCGGATCGCTCACCGGGAGGCCAGGATCCCTAGGCGACCATCCGATCGAAGGCACGCCCGCCGACCCAGAGTCCGACGGCGGCGAGCGCGGCCATGAGCACCACGCCCGGGATGACGCTCGGGTCCGCGAACTGGCCGTTGAACAGGGCGCGCGCCGCGTCCACCGCGTGTGACAGTGGGTTGACCGATGCGAGCGTCTTGAGCCAGTCGGGCGCCAGGGTCAACGGCAGCAGCACGCCCGAGAGCAGCAGCAGCGGCAGGGTCACGGTCATGAGCAGCGGCGCCAGGGCATCCTCGCTCCGGAGCTTGAGCGCCAGGGCATACGAGATGGAGGCCATGAGCAGGCCCATGAGCGTCAGCAGCCCGAGCACGACCACGAGGCCCTCGATGCTCACCGTGAGACCGAAGGGGATCGCCACGAGGACGAGCAGCACCGCCTGCGCGGCCAGGATCGGCGACGTCCCGCAGCGCCCGACCCAGCAGCAGCGAGAGGCGGCTGGTGGGCGTGACGCGCATCCGCTCGATGACACCTTCGCGCATCTCGTCGATGAGGCCGAAGCCGACGAAGGCGGCGCCGAACAGGCCCAGCTGGATGATGAGCCCGGGCACGAACAGGTTGAAGGCGGATGACCCGGTCATACCCGGGCCGGCCAGCGACTTGAGCAGCGGCGCGAACAGGACGAGATAGAGGATCGGCTGGGTGAGCCCGACCACGACCCATACCGGGTTGTGGAGGGTGAGCCAGGCGGCTCGCTGGAACTGGAGCCAGGTGTCGCGGATGAGCTGCATTGGGAGGGTCCTTTCGGATGCTGTCTGGTGGTGGTCGTGTCCGGGCTCAGGCAGCGTCGCGCAGCGAACGGCCCGTCTGGCGCAGGAAGACGTCGTCGAGCGACGGTCGGTGGAGCGACAGCGCCTGGGGTGCCAGGCCCTGGGCGTCGAGGAGCCGGAGGATCGCGGGCAACGCGGCCTCGCCCTGATCGACATAGGCACGTACCTTGCCGTCGGCGATGCCCGCCTCGCGCACGAAGGACTGCATCTCGACCAGCCGGAGGACGTCATCGGAACGGTCGTCGACGCCGATGGTCACGACATCGCCCGCGATCTGGCGCTTGAGGGCATCGGGTGTCCCCTCCACGACGATGCGGCCGTGGTCGATGATGGCCAGCCGGTCGCACAGCGCGTCCGCCTCGTCGAGGTAGTGCGTCGTCAGGAACACGGTCGTGCCGCTGTCCCGGAGCGAGGCGATCTCGCGCCACATCCCGGCGCGTGCCTGGGGATCGAGGCCGGTCGTGGGCTCGTCGAGGAACAGCAGTGACGGGCGGTGGGTGATGCCCAGACCGACGTCCAGCCGCCGGCGCATGCCCTCCGGAGTAGGTGCCCGTCGTCCGGTCCGCGGCCTCCACGAGGTCGAGGTGCTGGAGCACCTCGGCCGCACGCGCCTGGGCGTCCCGGGCGTTCATGCCGTACATCCGGCCCTGCATCACGAGCTCGCCGCGACCGGTCATCCCCTTGGCACTCGAGAACCCCTGGGCCACGTACCCGATGCGCCGTCGGACCTCCGACGACTGCGTGCGCAGGTCGAGGCCGCAGACGCGCGCCTCGCCAGCGGTCGGCGTGAGCAGCGTCACGAGCATCCGCAACGTCGTCGTCTTGCCCGCTCCGTTCGGTCCCAGGAAGCCGAAGACCTGGCCGGTCTCGACCCGCAGGTCGACCCCACGCACGGCCTCGACCGCCGTCTCTCCCTTGCCGAAGCTCTTGCGCAATCCCGTCGTCTCGATGATCGCGGTCACGGCGGTCGTCCTTTCTGCCATCATGGCCTCATGCGGTGCGTTATTCACCACGGTAATCTCTTAGTTGCTAAGATATCGGCACTATGAACGACCAATCACGAGCCTGTCAACCCGTCCCCCGACCTCCCGGCCCAGACGAGTTCCTGCGGCTGACCGAGCGCGCCGCCCTGTTCCAGGAGGCAGCCGCCGAGCTGCTCGGGCTCAACGTCACGGACCTGCGCTGCCTGGCGATGACCCGCGCCGAGCCGGGCATGACCGCGAGTCGGCTGGCCGAGCTGAGCGGTCTCACCAGTGGCGCCATCACGGGCGTGCTCGATCGCCTGGAGCGAGCGAACCTCGTGCGACGCGAGGCGGATCCAGCCGATCGCCGCCGGACGCTCGTCCGAGGCGTCCCTGGTCGAGAGGACGAGTTCCGGGAGACGTATGGACCCATCGAACGCGCCATCGCAGCGATTCGGGCGCGGCTCGACGCCCGGCAACGGGCCGGCCTGGACCTGTTCATCGCGGGGGCATCGGAGGCGTTCGCTGCAGGAGACCGCGCGACTGCGGGCGCGCAGGCGCGGCGGCATGGTCGACGAGATGTTCACGGCACCCCTGGGCGACATCGATGCCGGCCGCCTGGTGTTCGCGTCCGGCGCGCCACGTGTGTCCCTGCGCGCCGCGCCGTTGGGTCCCGCCGCGGACGCGCGGATGGTCGCCGAGCTCGCCCGTTCGACCGTCCGACTGACGACCGGCGCCCATCCCGGGGAGCTGTGCCGGGCGACCTTCACGGGCCCGCTCCCGGACATCCGGGCCAACCGCGAAGGGAGCGTCGCGGTCCGTTATCGCAGCCGGCTCGATTGGCGAGCCCGGCATGCGAGCATCGGCCTCAGTCCTGAGGTGCCCTGGACCATCGATATCAGGGGCGGCCTCTCCGGGCTGTCGGGAGACCTCCGAGGCCTCCGGCTCCGGTCGTTCGACATCCGGGGCGGTGTCGATGAGCTGGAGCTGGACCTGCCGGTGCCCGACGGCACCAGCCGCATCCACATCGCGGGCAACCCCGCCAAGGTGACCCTGCTATATCCGGCGGGGTGTGCGGTCCGGGCGTCCATCAAGGGGGGCATCCACGAGCTGCGGTTCGGCGCCCAGCACACTGCGCCAGGTCCATGGTGCCGCTGCGGCTCGAGACACCCGACGCTCGACACGGCTCCGGACCGCTACGAGGTGGAGATCACGGGCGGCGTCCGCGACCTGCGCATCATGCCCGCCTGACCGAGCGTCAGGGCACCTGGTCAGGGCAGGTTCGGCGACGGCCGGTCGAGGTGGCTCAGGAACTCCGCCCGGCTCTTGTCGCTCGATCGGAAGAGGCCCAGCACGGCGCTCGTGGTCATGAGCGTGCCCGGCTTGCGCACGCCGCGCATGGTGGCACACAGGTGGGTCGCCTCGATGACCACGCCGACGCCCTTGGGGTCGAGGCGGGCCATCAGGAAGTCGGCGATCTCCTGGGTGAGTCGCTCCTGGACCTGCAGCCGGCGGGCGTACATCTCGACGATGCGCGGGATCTTGGACAGCCCGATGACCCGGCCACGCGGGATGTAGGCGACAGCCGCAGTGCCGAAGAACGGCAGCAGGTGGTGCTCGCAGAGGGACGAGAACGAGATGCCCCGGACGACGACCATCTCGCTGTAGTCGACGTCGAAGATCGCGCCATTGATGAGCCGGTCCGGGTCGACGTGATAGCCGGCGGTCAGCTCCGCGTACATCCGCTCGACGCGCGCGGGCGTTCGCGCCAGGCCTTGCCGGTCGGGATCCTCGCCGATGCCCGCGATGACCGTCCGGATCGCATCGGCCACCCGGCCGCCGCCGTCGGGGACGTCGGCGTCCTCGGGCAGCCAGGGCATCGACCCCTCGATGTCACGCGCGGAGAGGTAGCTGTCGCCGACCTCGCGCTCGATGGCATCGACCGACCGTCGCACGTGGTCGGGCAGGTCGCTCACGCTCGAGCCCGCGCATCGGGACATCCGGGCGCCAGCTACGCGGCAGGTCCGGTGGATCGTCGTCCGACTTCTTCTCGAACTCCGCGCGGGTGTCCTTGACGGTCCGACCCAGCGCCTCGCCCAGCTTCGGCAGCATCTTGGGGCCGCGGATGAAGACCACGGCGACGAGCACGATGATGAGCACGATCATGATGTCAGGCACGCTCACATCCTAGCGCGCCGCGCCGCGACCGAGCGCAAGCAGCTCGGCGCTCACCTCCGGCGGGCCGATAGCGCATCAGGTTGTGGCCGGTGCCGGGCAGCCGCACGACCCGCGCGTCGGGCCAGTCCGGCCGCGCGCCGCGCCGCGAGCACGTCGTCGAGGGCCAGCTCCCGCTCCCGGGCGGTCTCGTCATCGGCGGTGCCCGCCCCCGCCACCAGGACGAGCAGCGGGGCGGCGCTGGCCGACAGGGTCTCCATCGGGTCGATAGCCGAACATCGAGTCCGACCAGTCCCCGGAACGTCGCCTGGCGCGTGATGAGCGCCACATGACCGGCATGCTTCTGGTCCACCTGCGCCCGCGCCGCGCGCTCCTGGTCCGCGTCCCACGACGCCGGATCGAAGTCACGTCGGTCGGCGAGGAAGGCATCCATCGATGCCATCACCTCGGGCGGCTCGCGACAGTCCCGCGAGGAACTCCTCGGGGCTCAGCCGGGTCGATACGCCGAGGTCCTCCCAGCCCCCATCGACGAGGGCGACACCCGCCACCGACGCGGGCTGGAGTGCGCGCCGCGGTCGCGGCCACCATCGCGCCCAGCCCGTGGCCCGCGATGATCGCCGGCGGGCCATCCGCCTCCACGCCAGCGCCGTTGGCGGCGAGGACCGTGAGCGCATCCCAGGCAAGGGAGTCCAGGTCGAGCCCGGACCGGGCACCCTCGGAGAGGCCGTGACCACGCATGTCCAGTGCCAGGACCCGGAGCTGGCCATGCAGCCGTCGTGCGACGGGCGCCCAGCTCCAGCCCGTGGAGGCGATGCCGTGGAGGAGCAGCAGGGTGGGGCCGGGCATCGGCGGCGTACCCCAGTCGAGGTAGTGGATGCGTTCGCCGGAGCCCATCTGGACCACCATCGACTCCGGCTGCGCGTCGGGGTCGGCGGCGAGCGGCGCAGCGGGGATGCGGTCGTTGGCGCTCGCATCGCCTGGCCTGGGACCTGGCTGGTCGTGGGAGAGCATCGGGCTAGGATAGGCAGCGATGCCCATCCGCCGTCGTGGCTCGCTCGCACGCCGTCATCCGGAGCGCCGCGTGGAGCCGCCCATCGTCGTCCCGGGTGCGTTCGAGGAGCAGGTCCAGGCGGCACTCGACCGGCCTGCCGCCGGAGTTCGCGGTCCTGCTGGACAGCGTCGCGGTGGTCGTGGAGGACCTGCCAACACCCGACCAGGCACGCGACGCGGACGGCGATCCCGACGGATGGCTGTATGGCATCTACGATGGCACCCCGCTCAACACCTGGGGTGCCGACCAGGTCCCCTTCCCCAACGTCATCACCCTGTTCCGGATCCCCCTCGAGGAGGACTTCCCCGATCCCGACGAGCTCGCCTGGGAGATCGAGCGCACCGTGGTCCACGAGCTGGCGCACCACGCCGGCATCGATGACGCCCGGCTCACGGAGCTGGGCTACGACTGATCATGCGATCAGGGGTCCGCGAGCAGTATGGGCAGCCGATCCAGGTCCACGTTGCCGCCGGACGCGATGACGCAAACCACATCGCCATCCCGGATGGGCACCGCACCCGCGAGCAGCGCGCCCAGGGCGGCCGCCCCGGCGGGCTCGAGCAGCTGCTTCATGCGTCCCAAGGCGAAGCGCATGCCGTCGGCGATGACGTCGTCGTCAACGAGCACGACCTGGTCGACATATCGTCGGCACAGGTCGATGGTCCAGACGCCCGCGAACGGGGCACCCAGCCCGTCAGCGATGGACTGAGGTCGGATGGAGACCGGGATGCCCGCGGCGAGCCCCTGGCTGAGGGCATCGCTGCCGCGTGGCTCGACGCCGTAGACGCGCACCGCCGGCTTCGCCTGGCGAACCGCCGCCGAGATGCCCGAGAGCAACCCGCCGCCGCCGACACCCACCACCACGACATCAACGTCCGGCAGGTCCTCGAGGATATCGAGGCCGGCCGTGCCCTGGCCCGCGATGACGTCCGGATCGTCGAACGGCGGGATGTACAGGGCGCCCCGTTCGCTGCGCAGCTGCTCCAGACGCTGGAACGTCTCACCCACATGGGCGCCGTACAGCTCCACCGTGGCGCCGTAGGCCCTCGCGGCCTCCGCCTTGGCACGTGATGCGCCCAGGGGCATGACCACCGTCACCGGGATGCCAGCTGCGGCGGCCGCGTACGCCACGGCCCCGGCGTGGTTGCCAGCGGACATCGTGACGATGCCCCGCGCCCGCTCCTCGGGCGTCATCCGCAGCACCCGGTTGACGGCACCTCGCGACTTGAACGAGCCGGTGACCTGGAGATGCTCGGCCTTGACGAACACCCGCGCCTCGCCAGCTCCGGGTGCCGGGTCGTCGCCGGGGCGGTCGGCGATGCCGGCACCACCCAGCCGGACGCCCTGGTGCTCCGCGACCCAGCGGGCCGCGGTTCGGGAGTGGAGCACGGGCGTGCGAGCCACACGGCCCCTGATGCGCGCCGCGGCGGCCTGGATGTCCGCCAGGGGGATATCCCGCGGCGCTGGCTCGCCGGGTCGGGCTTCGTGCTCGGCGGGTCGGCTCATCTGCCGGAGTGTAGGCCCCACTGGACGGTCGTCGCGTCCGCCAGGATCATGGCTTGCGTGTTTGCGCAAACACTGAGACAATACCCGTGCCATGACGACCGTCACCGCTGCCGCCGATGAGACCACGGGTACCTGCCCGGACGTCTCCCCGGAGGCTGACCGGGTCCGCTATGCGGCGATCAGCCGCGCACTGGCGGATGCCAAGCGATTGTGCGTCCTGGAGATCCTCGCCGGCGGGGAGCGCTCCGTGAGCGACCTCTCCCGTGAGGCGAGCTGTCAGATCCCGAACATGAGCCAGCATCTCGCGGTGCTGCGCTCGGCGGGCCTGGTGAGCACCCGCCGCGATGGCAGCACCGTGCTGTATCGCCTGAGTGACCCACGGATCCTCGAGGCCTATCGCCTCATCAGGTCGCTCGCCGACTAGCGGCGGCGACCACCGCGTCCCGCGGAGAAAGGACCAGCGATGGCCATCATCGAAGCCACTGAAGCCACGTTCGAGGAGCTCGTGCTCAAGAGCGAGAAGCCCGTCGTCGTCGACTTCTGGGCGACCTGGTGCACCCCCTGCAAGATGGTGGCGCCAGAGATGGAGAAGCTGGCCAGCAAGTACGAGGGCACGGTCGATGTCGTCAAGGTCGATGTCGATGCCAACCCAGCGATCTCGCAGGCCTTCCAGATCATGAGCATCCCCACCATCGCGTTCTTCCGGCCCGGCCAGCAGCCCAAGGGCGTCGTCGGCTTCCAGCCGCTGGAGCGACTGGAGCAGCAGTTCGGCCTCGCCGAGTTCGTGCCCCAGAAGCAGGCCTGACCTGCAGGGTCGCGCAGCGACCCTCCCTTCGCTGAACCCCGACGCCCCGGAGACCTCCTCCTCCGGGGCGTTCCCCTGTCCGGGTGGGTCCTGCCCCGGAAGTACCATTTCCGGTGCGCGTTGTCACCAGATCGAGATATGCATGACCTCACCGGAATATCCATGGATGCACGTGCCCTGATACAGTCCGCCGGTGCCCTCGCGCCTGAGGTGGCGTGCCGTGCGACGCCTCGTGAGGTGGCACGCGCGGTCCCTGGGCGCCCCAGACGTCCGGTCGGTCGCTGTTGCCGCCGCCCTTGTCATGGCGTTCGTGGCGTTGCCCCCGTCGGGGCTCGTCGCTGACGCCCCATCAGTCTCGAGCACACCGGTCGCGCCGACCACGGCCCACGCTAGGTCGACCGGTACCCTCGAGGCGAGCAGCCTCGCCGTCCGTGCTGACGTGCGCTGGCGTGTCGTCAAGCCGGTCCGGCCGACACCGAGCCCGGTACCCGCGACGGTCATCCCAGGCTGCGCTGGCGTTGCCAGCGCGCAGCTGCCGGCCGGCGACGACTCCGTGAGCCGAGCCGAGCTCGCCGCCCTGCAGGCATTCGCCGAGCCCCGCCAGGTGCCGCTCGCACTCGATCCGGGATGCGCGCCATCGACCGCACTCCTCTCCTGGTACATGAACGCCGGGGAGGTCGCCGCCGCCGAGCAGGCCTCGGCCCGGGCAGAAGCCCGACGCGTGTCTCGTCAGGCCGCTGCACGGGCGGAACGGCAGGCGGCGCACCAACGGGCTGCCGCCAGGCGCCGCGCCGAGGTACGCGCCCGCAAGCTGGCCGCACAGCAGGCCGCTCGACGGGCCGCTCGACGGGCCGCCGCCAGGCGCTCGGCTGGTGCCGGCAGTCCAGGTGCGGGCTCCGGCGGCTGGCATAACGCCCCCATCGTCACGTGGTACGGGCCGGGCTTTTACGGCAACCGGACCGCCTGCGGCGTTCCGTATACCCGGACCATCGTGGGTGTCGCGCACCGGACGCTGCCCTGCGGCACGCTCGTGCGGTTCCGGTGGCACGGCATCACTGCCGTGGCACCAGTCATCGATCGGGGACCGTACGCGAGCTCGGCCTACGTGTTCGACTTCTCCGCCGCGCTCGCCTGCGAGGTGTTCCGGCCCAAGGGCATCCAGAACGCCTGCTTCACCCGCCACGACGTCAGGTGGCAGGTCGTCGGACGGGTCGACCTGAAGCGTTACCTGGCCACCCACTAGACCCTCGAGGGAGTCTGCGGACGGCAGACCGGTATCGCTGCGCGCCCTCCGTCAAACCACAAGGGATGGTGGTTGGGACCATCACCGGATACCACCGCTGGTGGTACTGGTGCGATCGACTCTACCGGACCTGCCCGGACCTCACCAGCACCTGGCGGATGGTCCCGTCGGTCGATGACCATGGCGCCATTGCCCGTATCCGGGCCCGGGGATAGCGTTCCTGTTGCCGTCGTCCTCTACTACGTCGGGGGCGGCTCCGAGGCGTCGACAACCGGGTCCGGAACGAAACGCGATCCTCTTCCGCTTCACGTTGCGGCGCGTATGCACCGAACGTTGAGGACCGCCGCTCCCGGGTCACGAGTCGAATAACAGGAAGGACCGGCCAAACCGGGACCGACCGGCCGAAGGAGGCGACGGCGGGATCATCCATCCATCGCGCTCTTCCCCTCTCACCAAGCCGAGGTTTCGGCTGCCTCCCGCTCGGGACCAGCAGCCCCGAACCCCGGCTTCGTTGGTCGTATGGCCCGTTCGATGCCCCTGGCATCCATGTCCGCCGCGATGACCCGGGCGCTCATCACCAGGTCGCGATCGCGGGTGATGGTGCGGGCGATCCAGTCGATGTACGTGGGCTCACGGTCAGCGACCTCGCCCAGGGTCGCCCCGTGGAATCGCCCGAACTCCAGGGGGCATGCGCGCGCCTGCTCCAGGGTCGGCACCAGGGCCTGACGGGTGGTTCTGCGACGCACGGGTCCGGTGGGGGTGCTCGCCCGCAGGTCCGGCGCGCCGTCGATGCTTCGAGGCCGAGGGTCCTGGCCCCGGAGCGGGCTGCTGCCGGTCCCAGTCACGGTGTCCCGATGGCGGAATGCCGTGGTGGTGTCGAAGCGGGCCGTGACAGGTCGGGACGGTGGTGGTGGCGGCGGTCCACCGGCCGTCCGGCGGCTCCCGTCGTCCGCCCAGTCCGGGCTGCCGTGGGCCGCCCGGTCACGACGCTCCGCATCCCAGGCTCGTTGGGCCGAGGGCGATGCGTCGTATCGGGCACGTCGCACCGGGTCGCGCAGCAGGTCGTAGGCGGAGTTGATGCGTGCCATCCGGGTGGTGAGTCGCTGCTGCTCGGGCGGATCGTCCACCGCGCGGTCCGGGTGATGCTCCCGGGCCAGCTCGCGCCATCGACGCTTGAGCACCTCCGCGGACGCGCCACGGGGCACGTCGAGCACCCGGTACGGGTCGCCGCGGAAGGTCGGTTCGGGCATCCCCCGAGGCTACCACCGAGCGGTCCGCTCCGGGGATGACCCGGGGCGGGTATCGTGACCGGGATGCGACTGCCCATCGAGCCGCCCCTGGAACCGATGCTCGCCAAGCCCGGCGACGGGGTGCCCGAGGGTCCGGGGTGGCTGTTCGAGCCCAAGTGGGATGGCTTCCGGGCCATCTGCTTCCGTGACGGCGACGAGGTGCTGCTCCAGAGCCGGGACCTCAAGCCGCTCGACCGCTACTTCCCGGAGCTGGCTGCGCCGCTCCGCGAACGGCTGCCGCACCGCTGCGTGCTGGATGGCGAGATCGTCATCGCGGGTCCCCACGGCCTCGACTTCGAGGCGCTGCTGCTGCGCATCCATCCGGCGGCATCGCGGGTCGCGATGCTCGCGGAGCAGTCACCGGCATCCTTCGTGGCGTGGGACATCCTGGCCCTCGATGACCGTGACCTGACCTCGACACCGCAGGGCGATCGGCGCTCGCTGCTGGAGCAGGTCATGGCAGGCGCCTCGTCGCCCATCCACCTCACGCCCGCGACGCGGGATCGTGCCACGGCGGTCGACTGGTTCCAGCGGTTCGAGGGAGCAGGGCTCGACGGGGTCGTCGCCAAGCGCCTCGATGCCCCGTACCAGCCGGGCAAGCGGGCGATGATCAAGGTCAAGCATCAGCGGACGGCCGACTGCGTGGTCGCCGGCTTCCGCTGGCACAAGCTGGGTGAGCCCGTCGTCGGCTCCCTCCTGCTGGGTCTGTTCGACGATGCCGGCGAGCTCCATCACGTGGGCGTCACCTCGAGCTTCACGATGGAACGGCGACGCGAGCTGGCGGACGAGCTGGCACCCCTGCGCGTCGATGCGCTCGTGGACCACCCCTGGGCAGGCTGGGCGGAGTGGGCCGACGAGATGGCCGCGAGTGGCAAGCGGGTGCCGGGGGCGACGAGTCGCTGGAACGCGGGTCGGGACCTGTCCTGGGAACCACTCCGTCCGGAGCGCGTGGTCGAGGTCGCCTACGACCATCTCCAGGGTTCCCGGTTCCGCCACGCGACGACGTTCCGCCGCTGGCGGCTGGACCGAAGCCCCGCCGAGTGTCGCTACGACCAGCTCGAGACCACCAGCCCGTTCGAGCTCGCCCGCATCTTCGGGACCTGACCGTGCGCATCGGCGATCCAGGCGACCCGACACCAACGTCCATGCGTCCGGGCGTGGGGTGGGTACACTGCGGACGTCTGCGCCCAGTCGTCACCAAGGAGGGACCCGGATGAGCGACCCACAGCGCCCGGGTGATCCGTGGCAGTCCGATCCGTCAGAGGAGCCCGCCGAGGGCGCGTCCACGATCCCCGACGACGAGCTGTCGCAGCCCTGGGACATCATCCCGGAGCAGGCCGCCCACGAGCCGGACGAGGTCGCGCCCGTTGCGGCAGCCGCCGCGCCCGACGAGGTCGCGGATGCGCCTGCAGCGGCGGCGTACGTAGCCGAGCCGGCGCAGAGCTGGCAGGCGGCGCCCGAGCCCGAGGAGCGCGACTGGACGCAGGATCCCCGTGGCGACGAGCCCGCGGAGACGGATGCCGCATCGGCACTCGCGGGCGCCGATGCATCGAACACCTGGGCGGGCACGGACTGGGCACAGCCGGCCGTCGCAGCGGCGGAGGTGAACACCTGGGCTGGCACCGACTGGTCGCAGCCCGCGGCAGCCGAGGCCGAGGTCCCCGCCGTGACGAACGACTGGTCGCAGCCCGCGGCAGCCGAGGCCGAGGTCCCCGCCGTGACGAACGACTGGTCGCAGCCCGCGGCAGCCGAGGCCGAGGTCCCCGCCGTGACGAACGACTGGTCGCAGCCCGCGGCAGCCGAGGCCGAGGTCCCCGCCGCGACGAACGACTGGTCGCAGCCCGCGGCAGCCGAGGCCGAGGTCCCCGCCGCGACGAACGACTGGTCGCAGCCCGCGGCAGCCGAGGCCGAGGTCCCCGCCGCGACGAACGACTGGTCGCAGCCCGCGGCAGCCGAGGCCGAGGTCCCCGCCGCGACGAACGACTGGTCGCAGCCGTCAGTGCCGCCAGCGTGGGCCTCGTCGTCCACGACGGACTGGTCCCAGCCCGTTGCCGAGACGCCGGCGATGGGAGCTGCTGAGGTGGACGTCGCTGCTGCAGCCGTGATGCAGCCGGACCCGGTCGCCGCGCCTGTGCCGACATACGAGCCTGCGCCCAGCTATCCGCCACCGGCCGCGTATGCCGCGGCCGGTGCCGCAGCGATGGCTGCGGCCGATCAGTCCGCGCAGCCGTCATACCAGCCGAGTGGCACGGACCAATGGCAGCCGGCGGCGCTCGCCGCGGCCAGTGAGCCGGTGGCACCCAGCCAGCCCGTAGCAGCACCGGCATATGTGCCGCCGACCGCACCCCAGGGGGCGCCCACGCAACCCGCGTACCCGCCGGCCCAGGCATACCCGGCCGCGGCACCGGTCGCAGCCGCCGCATCGCCGTGGCAGCAGCCGGCTGCCCCGCCGCAACTCGCCGCTGCGTCGAGCGCGCCGGTCCCAGCCGCTCCGATGCCGCCTGCCCCGAGTGCGTCACCGGGGTATCAGCAGCCGGGTCAGTACCCCCCGGCGGCACCTCCACAGCAGCCAGCAGCCGCGGCGTATCCGCCGCCTTCCGCCGCACAGGCCGCGTATGCGCCACAGCCGTCCGCGGCCCAGTCCGCATATGCACCGCCGCCTTCGGCCGCACCGTCGCCATATCCGGCACAGCCCGCACCGGGACAGCCCGGCTACCCGCCAGCGGCGGCTCCCTCCGTCGCCGCCGCCGCGGCCTACCAGCAACGTCCGCCGACCGGCGCCTATCAGCAGCCGGGCGCGCCCGGTGACCCACAGCAGGCGGGAGCGGCCGGGCAACCACAGCAGTCGTCCTGGCAGCGACCCGCCGCAGGGGCCGCGGTGGTGGGAGCGGCTGCCTATCAGCAGCAGCAGGGTCAGTACCCGCAGCCGGGGGCCCAGGGCTACCCTCAGCAGGGTCAGTACCCGCAGCCGGGGGCCCAGGGCTACCCGCAGCAGGGTCAGTACCAGCAGCCGGGGGCCCAGCCGCCGCGCAGCGCCGGATACGGCCAGACGGCCTACCCACAGCAATCGGGGCAGTCGGGCTGGGCCAACTACCAACAGCCCTCCCAGGGCTACGCCCAGGGTCAGTACCCGCCGGGCTCGTACCCGCAGGGCTCGTACCCGCAGGGCTCGTACCCGCAGGATCGAGCCCGCAAAGCTCGTCGTGGTCACAGCCGCCGGCAGCCTGGGGCACGGCCGCGGGCGCGAGCTACTGGACGCAGGCCGAGACGGAGTACCGCAAGGGCCGGTCGTGGCTGGCCATCATCGCGGGTGTGCTGCTCCTGGCCGCCGGTGTCACCTCGATCATCGCCGCCATCGCGCTCATGCTCATCGGCACACAGGGCCCAAGCATCATCGACCAGGTCCCGAACGTGACGGCCGACGTACGTTCGTTCATCCAGGACAATGCGAGCACCGTCACCGCGAGCGGTGGTGCGGTGCTCGTCGTGGGGCTTCTGGAGTTCCTCGCTGCGGTCGGCATCTTCGGCCATCGTGGCTGGGGACGCTGGTTGGGTGTCCTCCTCGGCCTTCTGGGCGTCCTGGTCGGGATCGCGGGCGTCCTCTCTGCGAACCAGGCTGCGGGCGGTCAGGCATTCGTCATCAACGGGACGACGTTCGACACGAGCGACAACATGAGCCCCTCGATCGGTTTCCTCGTCTTCTACGCCCTCATCTTCTTCGGCCTGCTGCTGGGCGGCGGTCAGTTCCGGGTCAAGGAGGTCGAACCGGCCGCATAGCGGCTGGCTGGGCCATCCAGCGCCCGAGCGGCGGCGCGCTCAGCCTTCCGGGTGGTGCCCGGGTGCCTTCGGCGCGCGCGGCGGCGTCGTGCGCTGGGCGCGCTCCGGCTGGCCGCTCCGGTCCGGCCATTCGAAGCCGGCCCACGGGTCGTAGTCGACCTCCAGCGCCTCCTGGCCCGGTCGCGACTCGGCCGGGACATGGATGAGGTTCACGCGGATCCGATACCACGCCGTCGAGCGGCCGCGCATGGCGTCGACGAGCACATCCGCGGGCTCCAGGTGCGGCACGACCTCCGGGTGCCGTGCCTTCCATCGCTCGAGGCCGTCGAGCGCCTGCTCCTTGTACTCGGCACGCGCGATCTCCACCACTGGGATGCTCGTCTTCCGGCGGCCCGTGGGTGTCGGCCGCGACCCGCCGCCGGGTGCCGGCTGCGGAGCGGAGGGGCCATATGCCGATGACGGCCGGCGTTGCTTCGAGGGCGCGACGCGGGGTGGCTCACCCTCCGGCTTGGCGTAATGCGGCGGCCACGGCGCGTCACCCATCCCCTCCGCCTCATGGCGGGCCGACAGCTCCATGAGGGCATCGAGCGACCCGACGACGTCATCGATGCCCGCCCCGGCATCCCCGTGCTCGGCGACCAACGCGGGCACCGTCACGAGCGTGTAGTCCTCCATCTCGCAGGTCGGCAGTTCCTCCCAGCGCAGCGGCATCGAGACCCGCGCATCGGGGGTCGGTCGCACCGAATACGCCGAGGCCACGGTCCGGTCCTTGGCGTTCTGGTTGTAGTCGATGAACACCCCGTGGCGCTCCTCCTTCCACCAGCGGCTGGTGGCCAGCGACGGCGCCCGTCGCTCCACGTCGCGGGCCAGGGCCAGCGCGGCGCGGCGCACCTCCGGGAATGTCCAGCGGGGCTCGATGCGGACGTTGATGTGGATGCCCCGCGACCCGGAGGTCTTGGGCCAGCCCGTCAACCCCAGGTCGACGAGCGATTCCTGGACCACCAGGGCGACCTTCCGGACATCGTCCCAGGGCACGCCCGGGATGGGATCGAGGTCGACCCGCAGCTCGTCGGGATGGTCCAGGTCCTCCGCGCGGACCGGGTGCGGGTTGAGGTCGATGCAGCCGAGGTTGACGATCCAGGCCAGCTGCGCCGCGTCCCGGATGACGATCTCGTCCGCCGTCCGCCCGGACGGGAACGACAGCTCCACGGTCTCGATCCAGTCCGGCCGTGACTCCGGTGCCCGCTTCTGGAAGAAGGGCTGGCCCGCGGCGCCGTCCACGAAGCGCTTGAGCGCCATCGGCCGTCCGCCGGCACCCCGGAGTGCCCCGTCCGCGACCGACAGGTAGTACTCGACGAGCTGGAGCTTGGTGTAGCCGCGCTCGGGGAAGTAGACCTTGTGCGGGTTGGAGATGGTCACCTCGCGACCCGCGACGGAGAGGGTCTGGGACGGTCGCGCCATCAGCTCGCGGGAGTGACCCCGGGTTCGGCGGAGCCGGGCTCGGGGGTCTTGAGCGCGCGCCAGGTGTCGCGATCCTCGCGCAGGATCTCGCGCGCCCGGTCGGCATCGTGCCAGCCGACCACGTCGACCGTCTTGTCCTCGAGCAGCTTGTAGGTGCGGAAGAAGTTCTCGATCTCGACCAGCCGATGTGGCCGGATCTGGGTGAGCTTCTTGACGTGCGCCTGGTGCGGGTCCCCGACAGCCACGCACAGGATCTTGTAGTCCACACCCTGGTCATCGCTCATCTCCAGGGCGCCGACCGGGCGCGCCCAGACATGGCAGCCGGTGAACGTCGGCTCATCGATGAGCAGCAGGGTGTCGGTCGGGTCGCCGTCGCCGGCGAGGGTGTCGGGCACGAAGCCGTAGTCGAAGTTATAGAACACCGCCGACGACAGCACCCGGTCGAGGCGGAAGATGCCCGCCGCGGGGTCGTACTCGTACTTGTTGCGGCTGCCGCGGGGGATCTCCACCACGACCTCGATGATGCCGGGATAGGGACCGGGCGGCGTCGCAGGACTCGTCACGCCCTCCACGATAGCGTCCTGACCTAGACTCGGTGGCATGGAGACCCTCGAAGCCATCGGCCACCAGCGCGTGGTCCGCACGTTCCGCCAGCAGCCCCTTCCCGATGACATCGTGGCGACCATCCTCGATGCGGGCCGCCGGACGGGCTCCTCCAAGAACCTCCAGCGATGGGCATTCATCACGGTCACGGACCGGGCGACGCTCCAGCGCCTCTCGACGGTCGGTCATTGGTGCAGCCACATCGCTGGCGCCGCGACGGCCATCGCGCTCGTGACCCCCGATCCGAGGTTCGAAGAGGCACCGCTGTCGGTGATGTGGGACCTGGGTCGGGCGGCCCAGAACATGACGCTCTCGGCGTGGGACCTGGGCGTGGGCTCCTGTCCTGGCACGGTCTACGAGCAGGACGCCTGCCGAGCGGCCCTGGGCTATCCCGCCGACCATCACTGCGAGTTCATCCTCAGCTTCGGGTACCCGGCCGATCCCGGGGACCTCACCCGCCCGCTGCGGCAGGGTGGCCGGAAGGACCTGGCCTCGATGCTCCATCGGGAACGATGGACGGCGAGCGGGGATCCCCCACAAGCCGGATGACGAACGGTCCCCACGGCGTGGTGTGGGGCATCAGACGACCAGGGCGGCCAAGCGCGGTGCCCTGGGTCGGGCCGGCCAGGGGTCCGTCCACCTCCAGGTAGAGCGCCACGATGCCTTCCCCGCGACGCGCCAAGGCCGCGGCGAGTCGGCCTTCCGTGCGTGGCTCCAGCAGGACCACGGCGACCGGGCGCTCGCCGATGCGCCACGACCGCCCGCCGAGCAGGACTCTCGTCCGGGCCGGGTCCCAGGGTCGGCTGCGCCAGGTCGCGGATGGTGCGCTCGATATCGACCGTCGCCCAGCCGACGCCCAGGAGGCGCGGCGCACTCGGGTCGTCGCCCAGGCCGGCGATCGCCGTGAGCAGCTGCGCGACGTCGGCTATGCCAGCGCCTGCTGGGCCACGAGGCTGGTCACGACCGCGAACGTGACGCTCGCCAGGGTACCCAGGAGGTAGTACTCGGCGAAGTCCCGGTCATCGAGCTGCTTGAAGCGAGCGAGGGTCTTGGCCGCGACCACGAGGCCGATGGCGAGCAGACCGCTGGCCAGCACCAGGGCGCTGATGAGCAGCCGCTCGATGATGCCGATGGTGGCGCCGATGCTCGCCTCCGACGGGCCGCCGCTCGCGCGGACGTCCGTGATGAGCGGTGGCCGGGGGGCGCGCACGAGGGTCGACACGAACAGGGACCCGGCGCGCACGTTGGCGATGACGAGCGCGGTGATGACGATGCACACGAGCACCGCGCGACCGACCTGCTGGCCGTCGGGCTGCGCGGCGATACGCGTGACGACATCCTGCCACCACGCCAACGGCTCCGACGTTCGCGAGCAGCAACGCCCAGGCGACCACGAGCACGGCGAGGTGGGCGATCTGGTCGAACAGGAACCACGCACCGGGCATCGGCGACCAGCCGGAGACGAGCTCCGCGCCGGGCCCTTGCGTGGTCCCCACCGGATCGGGGGTCGATGGGCCGCCTCCGTCGGTCGGTCGAGCGGACCGGAGCGTCAGCTCGATCTTCGTCCGGTCGATGATGAGGTGGCTGACGCCGGTCACGAGCACGTACCCCACACCCGGCCAGCCGTAGACCAGGATGATGGGTGCGGCGAGCAGGGAGACGACCGCGACATGGATGCCAAGGGCCCGCCACGCCTCGGGTCCCCGGCCGAACTTGTCGGTCGCGACGGTCTCGGTCTGGAGCACGAAGTCCGCCAGCAGGTGGCACAGCACCAGCCACGAGAGGACCAATGCCGCGGAGCTCATGGCAGCATCACGCGCCCCGCGCCATCGGTCCACATCCGCCGCAGGGCGTCGACGAGTCGGGAGAGGTTCCGCACATCGGCACGAGCGTAGCTCACGGAGATGGTGGGCCGGGCGACATCGAGCCGCTCGGCGATCTCGGACCGTCGCAGCCCATCGATGAGCGCGAGCCGGGCCACCTGCCGCTGTCGATCCGTCATGCGTTCGATGATGGCAGCCAGCATGGGGGCAGTGCCGGCCAGATATGCATCGGCGGTCGGGTCGCCGGTCTCGCACAGCAGCCCGTCGCGCTCCGATCGTGCCTGGGTCAGCAGGGCACGGGCGCGGACGAACGCCGGGCCAGTCCGATGGGTGGCCGGTCCCCTGCCGGCGTCGACCCTGCCGAGCACGGCCACCCAGCGCATCCGGGGCACGCCCTTGGGTCCGCTGCTCGGCCGCAGCATCGAGGCGAGGATGGCCCGGAACGGGTCGGCAGTCGGCCGGAGCAGGCCCTGGATCTCGTCACCCTGGGTGAACTCGAAGGCTGCCAGCCGCTCATCGCGATAGACGTCATCGAGCGAGCGACAGAGCGATGCGAGCCACCCGGTCGCACTCGATGGTGCCTCGCGCGACGCGATGACGTCCCCGAACATGACGACACCCCGGACCGGCTCCATGCCCGGAGACTAACTCCAGGTGAGATAGCCGTCAATAGCTATTATTTGGCGATATAGCCGCTTACGGCTACTGTTGAGTGGACAGGCGAGCGGGCGAACCCCGGCAGCTTCGGGCCCGACCAGCAGCCGAGGGACGCGTTCGGGGCGCGTCGTTGGCCCGCTCACCCGCTGGACGCATGCCACCGATCAGGGGACGGTCGATGGACCGGCCCGACCTACCCCGCGTGGCCCTGCCACGGCAGCGCTGGCATGCGGATCGGATCGATCCTCGCGATAGCCCAGGAGGTAGTCGGCCTGGATGAGGGTATGCAGCTGGCTCGTACCCTCGTAGATGACGGCCGCCTTGCTGTTGCGCAGGTATCGCTCGACCGGGAACTCGTCGGAGTAGCCGTAGGCACCGTGGACCTGGATGGCATCGAGCGCGCTTTGGACCGCGTGCTCGGTGCAGAACCACTTGGCGAGACTCGTCTCGCGGGTGTTCCGCTCGCCGCGGTCCTTGAGCCAGGCGACCTGGCGACACAGCAGCCGACCAGCCTCGATGCCCTGGCTCATCTTCGCGAGCATCTGCTTGACCAGCTGGTGCCGACCGATCTCCTCCCCGAACGTCCGGCGCTCATGGGCGTACCGGACCGACGCATCGAGGCACGCCTGGGCGAGACCCACGGCACCGGTCGCCACCGTATAGCGGCCCTGGTCGATGGCACTCATCGCGATGGTGAACCCCTCGCCTTCCTCCCCGATGCGATGCTCCACGGGCACCCGCACCCGGTCGAGCGTGATCGACCCGGTATTGCCGGCATGGATGCCCATCTTGCCCGTGATGGTGCCGGTGACAGACCGGCCATGCCCCGCTCCAGCACGAATGCCGTGATGCCCTTGTGGCCCCGCGACCGGTCGACGGTCGCGAACACCAGGAAGTGGTCGGCGATGTCGGCGAGGCTGATCCAGAGCTTGGAGCCGCTGAGCAGGTACGAGTCGCCGTCCCGGGTGGCGGTCGTGGTGATGGCCGCCACATCGGTGCCCGCACCCGGCTCGGTCAGGCCGAAGGTGGCCAGCTTCTCGCCCCGGGCCTGGGGCACGAGCCAGCGCTGCCGCTGCTCCTCCGTCGCCCACTGCATGAGCGTCAGGGAGTTGAGCGCGACGTGGACGCTCATGATCACCCGGAACGCCGTGTCGGCGCGCTCCAGCTCCTCGCACAGGATGCCGAGGCTGGTGTAGTCCATGCCCGCGCCACCCCAGCGCTCCCAGATGGGCGCACCCAGGTAGCCCAGCTCCGCCATCCGGTCGAACACCTCACGACGGACCACGTGGCCCCGGTCCCAATCCCGGATGTCGGGCAGGATCTCGCGCGCCACGAAGTCGCGCACGCTCTCCCGGACCAGCAGGTTCTCGGGCGTCAGGGAGAGGTCGATGGGCATCCGGTATCGCTCCTTGATGCGGCTGTGGGGCGTCATCATGCCTCCCCTGCCATCGGCCGGGTGCGCTCATGCCGCCGACGGCTCGCGAGCCTGTGGAGTGCTGATGGCGGGCCAGCGTACGAGGGGCTGGCGCGCCTACCAGCCCTCGCTGCCGGGGCCGCCCTTGATGGGGCCCACGATCCGACTCGTCACCCAGCCGCCGTAGAACCCGCCGGGCTGCGGGGTCGCGCGCTCATCGCCCACCCACGCCGCATCCACGCGACCGGCGTAGAACGCGAGGGAGCCGGCGATGACCTCGTAGCCCGGCGACGGCACGGGATAGCGCCAGGCCACCGCGGAGATGTGCCGACCAGCATGGTCGTAGTCGAGGTAGGCAGCCTCGCCCTTCCACTCGCAGACGGAGCGGCGAGGGGTCTCCACCAGCCGGTCGAGAGCGACGTCGCCGAGGCGGGATGTAGTAGACCGGTGCGCCCGCGGTCTCGAGGACCCGGAGCGCTGCTGTGGTGTCGGCCAGGGCCTGGCCATCGACGATGACCCGGATTCGCTCCGCCACCAGCTCGACACGCGGCGGACGCGGATAGTCCCAGACCGATTCCTGACCGGGACCGGGTGGGATGCGCACTGGCCTGGGCATGCGGGGATGATGCCCCGGATCGGACCAGCCCACCGACCGCGCCCACGGGCGCGGTCGTCATGCGCCGGGAGATCAGCGGTTGCGGGCCAGGAAAGCCATCACGTCATCGAGGCGGAAGCGACGATCGCCCCGCTTGCAGACGCGATAGAAGGGCAGCTCGCCGCGGTCACCGAGACGCTTCACGGTGTTGACATGGAGGTGCAGCATCTCCGCGACCTCACTTGCGGTGAGCATCGGGCCGAGCTCATTGACAGCCGTGGACGCCATCGTGGTGTCGTTCCTCATCGTACGTGGTGCTCGCTGGACGGCTGCTCGGAGTACCACGGCGCGCTCGGGGGACGCCGCAGGCTGATCTGTCCCGGTGGGCACTTCGGTTGGGTCCGATGTGATCGAGCCGGGTGACGTGACGCATGGTGCCGTCCGGGGCACGAGGCGCCAAGCCGTACTCTTGTCCGGCCGACGCGGTACCCAGGAGGGTGGTGCGTCGGCGCACAGCCCGAATGGCTGCGACGGGCCTCAGCCCCCGAAGATCGGCGGCAGGTCCGTGCCGGGCGCGTAGACGAACATCGTGGCCAGGTCGGCGCCACGAACGGTGCCCTCACTGTGGTACGCGAGGCCCCACTCGTCGATCATCGAGCCGTCCGGGAAGACGCACATGGCCACGACCGGGTCATCCGGGTCCGACGCGAGCACCCAGCCACCGCCCCCGGCACCACCGCCGAATGCGGACGAGGCGGCCAGGTCAGTGCAGTAGCGGGTGGCCGGGTCGCCCTTCGAGGGGTCATACGCGGGCATCGGGACCTGGGACAGGTAGGCCACGGACGCGAGCGTGGGTCCGGTCGCCGCGAGCGTGAGCGTATCCAGGTAGATCCGGGACCCGTCCTGAGCGGTGAACTTGCACAGCTCGATGGAGCGGCCCATGTCCAGCCACGCCGCCGGGTCGTCGTTCGTGTCGTACATCGCCTCGCGCGTCTGCACCTGGCCACCCTTCTCCTCGCACACGGAGCGGGCGCCTGACACATCCGCCGGCTGGAACGAGGATCCGGCGGGCTCGGGCGAGGCGGCCATCACGGGCGCGCTGGCGAGGGCGAGCACGGCCCCTGCGACGATGGAGACGACGACGGGTCGGTGCATGGTCGGACTCCTTGGCGCCGCGGCATCCCCGCAC
>CAWJKF010000018.1:0-640211 GCA_963843335.1 uncultured Chloroflexia bacterium | reverse complement strand
GACCTGCTGGATCGCATGCCTGAAGGTCCGGTGCACCGTCGCCGCAATGATGATTGGGCACGGGGATTAGTCGCGAAGGGACAAGGCGCGCGGGCGGTCGAGATGCTTGAGCCGCTAATCCCGAAGGAGATGACCTCCACGACTGGGCCTTGCTGCGCGCCGCACTCGCCAACGCATATATGGCCACAGCTCAATTCGACAAGGTGCGGGCTGTTACCGACGAAATCCTTCGGCACCCAGGTCCCCAAAAGTCGCGGTATCTATTGCTGCGGCTACGCCACAGTCCTGGCGGCTCACGCAGGCGGTCCGCTGGCTGAGACCTGCGACGTACTTGTGGAGCTTGGAGACGCCCACGCTCGCCAGGATCTGCCCTACTTCGCCGCGGTCAGCTACCACAACGCCGGCCTTGGGCACCTCGCACGCGGGCGCTACAGCAGCGCGGCGGGATACGCGCGCCGCGCCATCGATCAACTTGACCTGACTCCCGGCCACCCCGGAGCTGAGTCGACGCACGCGTTAGCGGCGTTGGCGCTTTGGGAGCTTGGACACCTGGATCAGGCCGAGCAGCACATGCGCAAAGCGACCGTGGACGAAACGGCCGAGTCTGACGCGCTCGCCGACGTGGCATGGATCCTCGGGCGACCGGAGCCGTCGACAGCGCCTGGCTACAGCTCGGGAAGGCTGCACGCGCGGCAATGGACGGCGTTAGTGACCCTGGCGCCCATGCATGCGTTCAGATATACCCGCGTGCTTGTGTGCCTTGTGTCTGGGAACCTCGAGGGTGCCGCCTCGGACATTGGAGGGCGCCTGGGAAGGATCAATTGAACTCGATTCCGCCGTTCGCCACACGACCATGAGCGCTTTGGTGGCCCTGCTGCTCGCCCGAAACGACGAAGCCCATGAGTTGGCCACCAGCGGGTCTTCGTCTGGCCACCGAACAGGGAGCCAGCCACTGGGAGCAGTGGCTGCGTCTCATTGAAGCCGTTGCCTCGGACGACCGCGACGGATTTAGGCGAGGGTTGCTGGCACTCCTGACCACAGCAAAGCTTTCCACGCTCGCACTGGCGGATGCAATCGCAATGGGCCTGCCTCTCTTGGACAACATTCCCGCCGCGCTCGAAGAGTCCGTGGTTCGCTGGCCGGACAGGTGGCTACCGGCCCTCCGAGCGCTGGTCAGAACCGGGCACACTCCGAGGGCCCAAGCTGCTGCGCAACTGCTTGCGCGGTTCGGTACTGTGGAGGATGTGGCGCTGCTGAGTGCCTACGAGCGCACGCATGTGCGATTGCCAACTCGCCGCATCCTTGGAAGACAGCTTGCCAGGCACGCCAACCCAACGCTTGTGCTCCACGACCTCGGACGCATCGCCATAGATATCGGCCAGCGGCACCTGTTCGTGTCGCAATCCAGGCGCCGAACGGCGTCCCTCCTGGCTTTTCTGGCATCCCGCCTCAACCACTCGGCGACCAAGGAGCAGGTCTTGGAGTCGCTCTGGCCGAACCAGTCCCCAGGCGGAGCAGCGAATAGTCTGCACCAGACGCTGTTCTACCTTGCGCCGCGAGATCGATCCGTGGTTCAACGAGGCACACTCAGTTCATTACCTGGTCGTAGAGCCGGACCTGGTCTACTTTGACCGCGACCTCGTCCAGGTCGATAGTTCGGCCTTTCTCAGACAGGCCGCCGCAACGCTGCTGGCAGGCAATGTCGGTGCCGACGGCATCGCACTGCTGCGCGACTACGCGGGATCATTCGCCCCAGAATTCGCTTACGAGGATTGGTCGATGGCCTGGCGCGATCGCGTCCACGCCACCTACCTCCAATTGGCTCAGACGACGAGCGAGGACCTCGTTCGCTCAGGCGACACGCAGCAGGCCATCGACGTCATCGCACGTGCCCTAGTCGTGGACCCATCTGCGCTAGACCTTGAGGCAAGTCTGATTATCGCTCTGCTGGATTCGGGCGCAACGGCGGCTGCTGCTCACCAATACTCCCATTTCGCGAGGGCCTGCGAAGAGGAGCTTGGCATCGAAGCTCCTCCTTTAGTCGATATGCACGCCCGCGGCGCGCAGGTTTGGCCATCTCTGAGGAAGTCTGCCAAAGACCGAGGCTAGAGCTGCTGCTCGCAGGGCGTGAGCGCCCTACGTAGGATCACCTATTTGGCCGCGGTGCCGTCGCCCCTAAGGTCCTAGTTGCTGACCAGTACCTTCGTACTCGGTTGGCTAGGACTTGGACGCGTTGAAGGCCTGCCTGAGCTGGGCACGTTGGGCAGACCGGAGCGATTCGTGCAACCGGCCCGGTTGACATCAAGTTAGCCGGCGGTCGGCGCCAGTCGGCGCTGCTGCCTTCACGGAAAGGACTTCCGATGAAGCCGAACTCTTCGACCAAGCCCTGGTGAATGGTATGCGTCGGTCTGTGGCCAGTAGCCTGCTCATGCTTGCACTGGTGGCGCTTGTCCTCGCAGGAGGATCCGGCGTTCAAGCCTTCTAGGACGTGTGTGATCTGCAATGAGCGCATGGCCCCTGGTCTGGTACTAGGACCATGCGCTCATAAGCGGGGCAGACCCTCGGGGGCATACTTCTGAGGCCATCTCATTGGCTAGGAAGAACGGACCGAGCGCGTGACCAGACCTCTAGGGGTCGTTGTGGCGGCCGTCGTGTCGGCGGCCGTTGCACTCTCAATTGCAGTACTTTTTGCTCAGCCCCTGGGTGGCCCGATGGCCGGCGACCAGGGGCTCTTGTCGTTGGGCTTCTGGGTTGTGCTGACCTTGGTGGCTTCGGCATCGCCCATTAAGTCTCCACGCGGGCCGCGTCGTGAGCGTGTCCTCGACACCGATTCTGGCGGCTGGGTTCCTCGGTGGTCCTTGGGCAGCGGCCATTGTGGCCGGATTGGGCACCTTTGAAGGTCGGGAACTGCGAGGCCAAGTGCCGTGGTATGGCACGCTCTACAACCATGCGTGCCTGGTTGTCTCGGCCATCTTGGCCACCCTGGTCTTCGAATACCTAGGTGGTGCTAGGTTCATCGGCGAACTGCTGAGTGGAACGCACGTACAGGTCTCCGCCCTCTCGAGCCTACTGGCGGGCCTCGTGGCTGGGATTACCTACTACGTGACCAACGAACTTCTCGACCGGTGTGGTGATCGCGTTCCGCGACTCCCGGAGCCTGCGGACCGTCATTCGGTCCGACTTGTCGGCTTATGGTCTGGCGCTATTCGGGCTCGTGCCCTTGGCATGGCTCATGGCCTTCGCGTATGTCCTCTTGGGCCCAGTCATGGTCGTGCTGTTTGCGCTCGCCGCTGTATACGACGCGGGCGGCGTATCAATCGGTGGTGGAGCTGCGGCGGATGTTCACGCAGACCGTGCGTGCACTCGCTTCGGCCATCGATGCTCGCGATCCGTCCACCAAGCGACACTCAGAGCATGTGGCGGGCATCGCGGTGGAGATCGGTGTCGAGATGCGGGTCAGCGAGTCCGAGCTGGAGATCCTGGAATGGGCCGGGCTCTTCCACGACATCGGCAAGATCGGCATCCCGGATGCGATCCTGCTCAAGCCGGGTCGCCTCGACAAGGCCGAGCGGATGGAGATGAACAAGCACCCTGTGAAGGGCGCTGAGATCCTTGCCAATGCCGAGCGACTGCGTGTGGTCGTGCCGCTCGTGAAGTTCCACCATGAGTGGTACAACGGCAGCGGCTACCCCGACCGGCTCATCGGCGAGCAGATCCCACTGCTGGCACGGATCCTGACCGTCGCTGACTCGTTCGAAGCGATGACCGCGATCCGGCCATACCAGACGCGCCCCAAGTCCCTGGAGCAGGCCATCGAGGAGCTGCGGCGCTGCGCGGGCACCCAGTTCGACCCGGAGGTGGTCGAGGCCTTCGTGCGGACGCGCACGGCGCGCGGGATGGGCGAGGTGGCTGGCATGAGCGCCACGCCGGCATCCGCCGCACCTGCCGGGTCGGCTCGCCCGCTTGGCGGGCCCTCCGCGTTGCCGAGTCCATCGGAGACCGCCTGAGTCGTTAGCCGTCGGACAGCCGGTCCTTGGGCACCCAGTCAGGGCAACCGGCATGCACCCCCGGCCAGAGCACCCCGTCAGATCGCTCCGCTCGTCCGCATCGCGGCGACCGCATCGGCGCCGAACCCCAGCCACTCCAGCAACGCGTCCGTGTCCTGACCCAGGGTCGGCGGGGGTCGCCTGATCGATCCGGGTGTCGCCTGCAGCCTCCAGGGCAATCCAGGCATCCGGATCGGCCCGACGATCGGGTGATCGACCTCCACGACCATGCCCCTGCTCCAGCACCTGTGGGTCGCGGAACACCTGGGCCATGTCACGCACCTGTCCGACGGGCACATCCGCATCGACCAGGAGCGCCTGCCACTCGGCCGCGGGTCGCTGACCGAGCTGGTCCCGAAGGATGGCTCGCAGCTCCGCGCGATGCTGCACGCGGTCCCCGTTGGAGGCGAACCGCGGGTCGTCCGCAAGCGCCGGCAACCCGATCGCCTCGCAGAAGCGCTGCCATTGCCGCTCGGAGCCGACCGCGATGGCGATGCTCGCTCGTCGCGGGTGCGAAAGGTCTCGTATGGCGTGATGTTCGGATGCTGGTTGCCCATGCGCGTCGGCACCCCTCCGCCGATGAGGTGGTTCGTCGCCTGGTTGATGGACCACGACACGACCGAACCCAACAGGGATGTGTCGATCCGCTGGCCGACCCCGGAGCCAGGACCCGACCGGCCGTCACCGTCCCGCCAGCGCAGTGCGGCGAGGATCGGCGACGGCGCCCAGCATCCCCGTGGTCAGGTCGGCGATGGCGACCCCGACCTTGGTCGGCCCGCCGCCCTCCGCGTCCGGCATACCCGTGATTGACATGAGGCCCGATACCGCCTGGATGATGAAATCGAACCCAGGTCGGTCGCTATCGGGACCTGTCGGTCCGTAGCCCGTGATGGACAGCCGGACCAGCCGCGGATTGATGCGTCCCAGGCGGTCATCGTCGAAACCCAGCCGCGGCCAGGGACCCGGGCCGGAAGTTCTCGATGAGCACATCGCTGGCGGCCAGCAATCGCTCGAGCACCCGGGCGCCATCGGAGGTCTTGATGTCGAGTCGGATGTCGCGCTTGTTCCGGTTGACGGACAGGTAGTAGCCAGACTCACCTGGCATCGCGGCATCCCCCGATGCATCGACCGGGGGCACGAAGGGCGGCCCATAGCGACGCGTCGGGTCGCCATCCGGCGGTTCCACCTTGATGACATCCGCACCCAGGTCGCCAAGGAGCATCGAGCAGTACGGCCCCGCCAGCACCGTGGACAGGTCGCAGACGACGAGCCCGGTGAGCGGCCCTGGCGCAGCAGTCCATCGCCGGACACGGTACCCGCTCCCGCCTGAGCGGATGTCACCCGGCCGCCGGCTACCATGGCCGGCATGCCCGTTCGCCATTCGCTGCTCACCGTCCATGCCCACCCGGATGACGAGACCATCGCGACGGGAGGCGTGATGGCCCGTTATAGCCGCGCTGGCCACCGCGTCATCTGCGTCACCTGCACCGGCGGCGAGCACGGCGAGATCGTCGTGCCCGAGCTGGACACGCCCGAGAACCACGCCCGGCTGCGCGAGCTGCGCGACGAGGAGCTGCGACGCGCCCTGGAGCGGCTCGGGCCGATCGAGTCCCGACGACTTGGCTACGTCGACTCGGGGATGATGGGAACGCCCCAGAACGACGAGGCGGGCAGCTTCTGGACCGCTGACCTGGACGAAGCCGCCGGTCGCCTGGTGCGCATCGTGCGGGAGACTCCGGCCGCAGGTCGATCGTGGGCTACAACGCGTACGGTGGCTACGGGCACCCCGACCACATCCGCTCTGCACAGGTCGCGGTCCTGGCATTCGAGCGCGCAGGCGATCCCGCGTGGTACCCGGAGCAGCTGGCCGAAGGCCTTCGGCCGTGGCAGCCGCTCAAGCGCTACGAAACGGTCATGGACCTGTCCCGGCGCGTGGAGATGGCCAAGCTGCTCCAGGAGCGAGGCATCCAGACCTGGCTCACCTCGTCCGTCGACGAGACCCAGGAGGCCCGCGAGTCAGCGCGAGGCACAGTTCGCCCGCATGGCTGCAGCGACCGGTCCCAAGACGACCTCGGTCGATGTCCGCGCCAACATCGATCAGAAGCTGCGCGGCACTCCAGGAGCACGTCACCCAGCTGGCCGCCGACCATTTCTTCCTGGCCCTGACCGCGGATGACTGGCGCGAGTTCATGCCCACGGAGGACTTCACGCTCAGCGAGTCCCGGGCGCCGGTCCGCATCCCGGAGGACGACCTGTTCGCGGGGCTCCCGCCGGAGGACTGACCTCCCGCGGCCTGGGTCGCGGACGGAGGGCCGCCGCCCACCGGCCGACTACCAGTCGCTGATGCCCTTGGATGCGTTCCTGATGGCCTTCAGAGCGCCTTGCCATCGTCCGTCCGGGGGTTCAGCAGGTTCGGCTGTGCCTGGTCGACGGTCAGGAACGGATGCAACCGCGCCTGGACCAGCGTGCTGCCCTGCCACGTCATCTCCAGCAGCACGCCCTCGGTGGTATCGGTCGACCAGTTCTGGTCGAAGATGAAGTTGCCCAGCGAGTAGAAGACGGGTGTGCCGTCGATGTCCCCGATGCCGCCCGGGACGTGGGAGTGGGCGCCCAGCACCAGATCGACGCCCATGTCCGCCCAACGCTGGGCGAGCTGCTCCTGGTATGCCGCGCGTGAACGACTGAACTCGATGCCCCAGTGTGGGAAGACGATGAGGATGTCCGCCTTCTTGCGCGCGGCCCGGATGGCGGCGAACGCCTCCTTCGACTTGCAGGGCAGGGCGCCAGGGCTGCTCGTCGTCGCCTGGACATACCCGACAGCGATCGGCACGCACGACACGATGGCCACCGTCTGGCCCTTGACCTTGAGGTAGCTGGGCTTGGCAGCCTGCTTCAGGTTCTGCGCCCGCGCCAGCGTGCTTGATGCCGTACTTGTCGAGGGTCTTGAGCGTGTTCAGGACGCCTGTCGCCTGGTAGTCGCGGATGTGGTTGTTGGCGAGCGACATCCAGTCGATGCCCGCGCGACGGAAGATCTCGGTCAGCTCCGGCCTGCCGCTGAAATGCGTGCCCTGCTTGTGGAACGACCAGTTCGTGGGTGTCGGCTGCTCGTGGTTGGCGAGCGCCAGGTCGGCATCCTTGATCGAGCGCGCGGACGATGCCCTTGGGGCCCGACAACGTGTAGCTGGGGATGCTGTTGCCGTTCGCGCGCGGGCAGGCAGTGCAGATGTGGTGACCGGTCACCCGCGCGGTGCCACCGGCGAACGGGTAGTCGACGCCCTTGTTGCGGTTGCACGACCCGCTCGTAGATGCCACGGTCGGTGAACGAGTCGCCGCCCGCGACCATCGTCCAGGTCGCCCCCTGGTCCCAGGCTGCTTCCGGCGGTCGTCTCCACCTGGGCCACGAGTGGCCATCGACCGAGCTGTTCGACCCGGTCGTTGCCGAACAGCTCCCGACCGTCGATGCCGAGGGCACGCACGGAAGGCCCCACATCCGAGGCCCGCAGGATGCCCAGCGTCTTGCCCTTCTTGACCGCGGCGATGATCGCGTTCGGCGAGGCCTCCCGGACCGTGTCGGCGATGGTGATGCCCAGCGCCGCCTCGAGCGCGGCACGGTCGCCGGTGCTGATGAGCACCCGCGGCCAGGCACTGGACGTGCCCCGCAGGGCGGCCTTGAGGTCCGCGCTGGAGATGGACTCCGCTGTGTCCCAGTACCGGATGACGGGCACGAACGGCATCCGGCCCACCGCCATCGCGGCGAGGACCGGGTCGCATGACGTCCCAGGCGTCGGTGACGCCGCGGCTCCAGGGAGGCCGACGGTCCGGCGCTCGCAGGAACGGAGCCATCCGGCACGGGGGCGACCGCCGTCGACGGCGCCGGCGAAGCGACGGCCGACGGCAACGGTGACGCCGAGGGGCACGCGCTCGGGGCTGGCGACACGGCCGGGTCTGCGGTGGGTGACGGGCTGACTGCCGGAACGAGACGCTTCCTGGTCGGCGACCGTGTCGCCGTGTCGGCTCAAGGGCAGCACCGATGCCCGTCGGCGCCCAGTCGGCGAGGGCGACGGCGACGGCGTGCTGCTCGATGGCGTTCAGGGCGCTCGCCAGGAACCCGAGGGTACCGAGCACGAACAGGGCCACGAATCCGAGGACCAGAGGCGGGAGGCGTCGAGTCGGCGTCCCGGTGGCGACGAGCCTGGCTCGGGGGGCCGGGGCGTCGATCGGACGGCGGAGGTGTCGAGCGGGTCGGCAGGGGTCATGCGGCCTTGGGTCTGCGCTCCGATCCAGACCGGACGATGCACGCAGGCTTGCGCTGCTGCCGCCGTCTGGAGTGGCGGTGGTCGGCAAGTTGGCGGACCCGACCGGATTCGAACCGGCGATCTCCAGCGTGACAGGCTGGCATGTTGGGCCGCTACACCACGGGTCCGCTGCGGCGAAGGCGGAGTGTATCAGGAAGTCGCGCTATCCTCCGATGCCCATGCCCGAGCTCATCGACCTCCGCTCCGACACCGTCACCCACCCCACCCCCGAGATGCTGCCGCGCGATGGCCGACGCGGAGCTTGGCGATGACGTATTCGAGGACGACCCGACCGTCATCGCGCTCGAAGCGCGCGCCGCTGCGCTGCTGGGCAAGGAAGCTGGCCTGTTCGTGACCAGCGGCACGATGGGCAACCTCGTGAGCCAGATGGCGCATGTGCCACGGGGTGGCGAGATCATCGCCGAGACCGACGTCGCACATCGTGCTCGACGAGGCAGCGGGGCACGCGGTGGTGGTCGGTGCCTCGGTGCGGGCCGTCCCGGCCGTCCAGGATGGCCGGATGGACCCGGCCGCGATCCGCGAGGCATTCCGCGATCCGGGCGATCCGCACGAGCCCATCACCGCGCTCGTGACCATCGAGAACACGCACGCCCACTCGATGGGCCAGCCCTTCGACGCAGCCTACGTGGCGGCGGTGGGTCGGGTGGCGCACGAGGGCGGTGTGCCGCTGCACGTCGATGGTGCGCGCCTCTTCAACGCCGCGGTCGCCCTGGGCGTCCCCGCGAGGGCATTGGTGGAGCCGGCAGACTCGGTCACGTTCTGCCTCTCCAAGGGTCTCGCCTGCCCCATCGGCTCGGTCGTCGTCGGCTCGCGTGACTTCATCTGGCGTGCCCGGCGCGCCCGCAAGCTGCTGGGTGGCGGCCTGCGTCAGGTGGGGGTGCTCGCGGCGCCCGGCCTCGTCGCACTCCGTGATGGCTCCGCGGGCATGATCGAGCGTCTCGCCGAGGACCACGTCACAGCCCGGCAGCTCGCGGATGGCCTCGCGGAGATACCGGGTGTCCGCGACCTCGATCCCGTGCGGGTGCGTACCGACTTCGTCATGTTCCGGGTCGCGGATCGCGCCGGGTTCCTCGCCGAGATGGCGCGCGAGGGGGTGCTCATGGTCGCGTACCCGCAGGGCTACGTCCGCGCGGTCACCCACTACGGTATCGAGCGCCACCACGTGGAACGGACCGTCGCGACAGCAGCGCGCGTGCTGCGAGCCATCGCCCAGCCCGCGCACGCCTGACCAGCATCAGAAGGGGATCCCATCATCGACGCCGCAGATCAGCTCGACCGCATCGCGGTCGCCGTCCTCGAGACCGACGGTGACCAGCGTCTCGCGACCCTGGTCCGCATCCATCTCGATATGCTCCTCCACCGCGAGCCGGTCCTCGCCACGTACCTGGGCATCCACGACCAGGATGAGCGACTCGGCGACATGTCGCGGGCGGGCCGGCTCGAGCTCATCGAGATCGAGCGGCGGTTCCTCGCCGACCTCGAGGCGCTGGACCCTGCTGGACTGTCCGAGCCGAACCGCATCGAGCGGGAGCTCGCGATGCTGAGCGCCCGTCGGTCGCTGTTCGACGGCGAGGTCCACCGTCTGTGGGAGCGACGCGTGACGGCCGGGGAAGAGATCGGCGATGCCATCTTCCTGCTGTTCGTACGCGACTTCGCGCCACTGGCCGAGCGCCTCACGACCATCGCGGCACGGCTGGAGGCGGCGCCCCTAGCCCTGAGCCAGGTCCGCGACCGGCTGGGCGATGATCCGGTGGCCCTCTGGCTGCAGCTGGAGCTCGACGCCGTGGACAGCCTGCCGGGCTTCCTCGACGTCATCGTCGCGGCTGGCCAGTCGACGTTCCCGCCCGGAGATCCGGCGCTGGCGCGCCTGGAGCGCGCCGCGGAGGGCGCCAAGGGCGCCCTGGTGGACTACGGCGAGTGGATCGGTGAGCAGCTGCCCAACGCGGGTGACGACTTCGCGCTCGGGCGCGAGCGACTCGACGAGCTCATCGCGCTCCGGGCGTTCGATGGCCTGACCACGGACGAGATCCTCGCCATCGGCCATGAGCAGCTGGCCATCAACCGCGTGGCGCGGCGGGCCGCGGCCGCCGAGATCGATCCGGACGCTCCCGAGGAGGAGGTCCTGGCACGGGTCAAGGGCGACCATCCCGGGAGCTTCGAGGAGGCCCTCGCCGAGTATCGCGACGTCATGGACCGCTCGCGTGCCTTCATCGAGGCGGAGGACATCGCGACCGTCCCCGGGAATGCGCCCCTCGAGGTCGTCCCCACGCCGGAGTACCTGCGCAAGGTGACGCCATTCGCCGCCTACTTCGCACCGGCCGCCTTCGACCAGCCGCGGAAGGGCATCTATATCGTGACGCCGTCCGTTGACGACGATCCGGGCGCCATCCGCGAGCACAACCGGGCATCCATCTCCAACACCAGCATCCATGAGGCGTACCCGGGGCACCACCAGCAGCTCTCCGCCGCGCTCGAACGACCGACCATCAGTCGGCTGCTGGTCGACGCGCCGGAGTTCGTGGAAGGCTGGGGGATGTACAGCGAGCAGCTCATGCGCGAGCACGGCTTCGACGCCACACCCGCGCACCGGATGATGCTCGCGACGGATGCCATCTGGCGGGCCTGCCGGATCATCCTCGACATCCAGCTCCACCGGGGCGACATCGGGATCGACGCGGCCATCGACTTCCTGGTCGAACAGACCGGCTTCGAGCGACCGAATGCCGCCGCCGAGGTCCATCGCTACACGTCCACGCCGACCTACCAGCTGAGCTACCTGCTGGGCAAGGTCCTCATCCTCCGGCTGCGGGAGGACGAGCAGACGCCGGCTCGGCGATGACTTCTCCGATGCGTCGCTTCCACGACGCGCTGCTGTGGTCGGGCAGCATCCCGGTGAGCTTCCATCGTCGTCTGCTCGCAGGCGAGGGCGGTGGCCCGTTCCTGCCCGCACGCACGGATTGATGCAGGTCATCCCCAGCATCGACATCCAGGGCGGCCGCTCGCGACTGGTCTGGTGGCCGGGTGCCGGCGCTGGCCAGGGCGCCCCGACCGATCGACCCGAGCGCATCGCGCAGGCATTCGTGGCGTCGGGAGCACCGGTCATCCACCTCGTGGACCTGGACGGCGCGCGGGGGGGACAGCCGGTCGCCACGGCGGCCATCGCGGACGTGTCGCGCGCCGTCGCCGTCCCGCTCCAGGTCGCTGGTGGCGTGGATGGCCCGGCGCAGATCGAGGTCTGCTTCGCGGCAGGCGCCACGCGCGTCGTCGTGCCCCTGTGGGCCGTGGTCGAGGACCGACCGCGTCTGGACGCCTGCCTCGCCATCGCAGGCGACTGGCTCGCGGTCGGGCTGGACGCGCGGCCGGAGCGTCTCCGGGATTACCCGTGGAAGCGCTTCCTGCCCCCGACGCTGGACGAGGTCGTGGAGGAGCTCGCCGGTGCCGGGGTTCGGCGCTTCGTGCTATCACATGGGGGAGCGGCGCCCGACCTGGATGCGCTCCGTCGCCTGGCCCGCCTCGGCGTCGAGCTGCTGGTAGCCGGTGGGGTGACCTCCATCGAGTCGGTCCGGTCCCTGGCCGGGGCCGGTGTCTCGGCGGTCATCGTGGGTGAGGCGCTGTTCACCGGGGCCATCGACCTGTCCCTGGCCAGCCAGGCCGCCTGAGCAGCCTCGATGCCGGGTGGCGACATCGCCCGATGGCGAACACGTGGAACATCCCTGGAGGACGCATGCGACGACTACCGATCCTTGGCGCGCTGCTGCTGCTCGTTGCAGCCTGCGGCGGCACGAGCCCGACACCCAACCCCACCGAAGCGCCTCCGGTCGTGACGCCGGCGGCCCCGACACTCGGGTCTCGGCCGCAGGTGGGCCCACCGGACGCGACCCCCATGGCCGTGGCCATGGCCGCACCCGCCGGCGACGGCACGACCGCGACCATCACGACCGAGCTGGGCGACATCGTCATCGAGCTGTACACCGAGTCCGCACCGGTAGCCGCCACGAACTTCATCGACCTCGCGCAGGCCGGCTTTTACGACGGCCTCGACTTCCATCGCCTCATGCCCGGCTTCGTCATCCAGGGTGGCGACCCCAACGGCGACGGGACCGGCGGCCCCGGTTACACCATCCCTGACGAGACGGTGGTCGGCGAATACCACCGAGGGACCGTAGCCATGGCGCGCACCTCGCAGCCCGACTCGCAGGGGTCGCAGTTCTTCATCGTCCTCGATGACACCGCACGCGGGGCGCTCGACCAGTACCGGACATACGTCATCTTCGGCAACGTGGTCTCGGGCATGGACGTCGTGGACAAGATCGCCGCGATGCCCAATGGCGGCGGTCAGGCGGGCAAGGCCCTCGACCCGGTCGTGATGCAGTCGGTGACCATCCAGGCGCCAAGTCCGACGACGGCTCCGGTGCCCGTCGCCACCCTGATGCCGACCACGGCCCCGCTCCCGACGGCGACCCCGGCGCCACCCACGCCGACTCCAGCCCCGTCCGGACCGGCCGTCGCACCTTCGTGAGGTAACCGGTCGCACCACGCGGCAACGTTACGGAAAGTTAATCGCCAAGCGTCGATGGGGGGTTGAGTCGGCGAGGGGCCTCGGGTACTATGCACCGCAGTGCTGCTGGTCAGCATGACTGCCCCAGGAACAAGGTCATGGGTAGGTTGGGTTAGGGTAGCCGGTGCAGCCGGCGTGATAGATGCCCTTGTGACGTGGCAGACGACCGGTCCGCAAGGTTCGGTTAGCCGGGACAGTGCAGAAGACCCCGCTTCGGCGGGGTCTTCTCATTTCCCATCAGCAGGCGCCTGCCGGGCATGGCCCTCAGGGCGCCATGGATGCGGTCGCGGCGGCGTTGATGGCGGCGCATGCTCCATCGAGCGCCGCAGACGCCAGCGGTCCTCCGGGCACGTCCGTGGTCGAGGCCGCAGGCGCTGGCGCCGCGCTCACGGACGGGGGGCTGGCCACCGGGACCCCGGATGCGCCAGGGCCGGCCGCGACGAATCGCACCTGGGTGCAGGTGTCCTGGCTCCGGTCAGGGGCGCCGTGCGCCGCGATGGTGATGATGGCGCAGGGGACGAGGGTGCAGTCGACCGGACCGGCAGATGCCGTGAAGCTGGACGGGATGTCGAGGGTCGTGCTGAAGGTTCCATCGGCGGCCATCGGCGCGGTGGCCGGTGAGTCCACGCCGCCCAGGTAGACCCACTTGAATGCGCCGTAGGTGCTGGGGTCCATGTAGTAGCCGGGTGCCGCCGTGACCGGGCCGAAGAGCAGGTAGATGCCGGTGCTGGTCCTGGCCTGGGCATCGAAGCCGCGGCCGCTCACGGTGACCGTCTGGGTGCCCGACGGGTACGGGCCCTGAGGATCGACGGTGAGGACGATCGGCCCGGCCGCAGCCACCGGCGCGGCGATCGCCATCGCGGCCAGGACGAGGGACGCGAACTGCAGTGACCGCCGGCGTGCTCGGCCGCCATGGGGAGCGGGCTCGGGATGCGACATGTCAGGGGTGCCCTCCTCGGCGGGACAGGAACGGGTGGCCGCGGCTGCCACGCGGTGCCGGGACAGGGTACCCCCATCGCCGATCGAGGCCAGCAGGAGGCCACGGCGATGCGGTGTATAGTCGGGTGGCGGGAGGGTCCTGCATCCGATCGAAGTGAGGCCGTGTCGTGACGCTTGTGCTGGGAGAGGCGAGACCCCGCACCGAGCCGCTCGCGCCCCAGATCGCCAGCGCGCTGCGGCGTGAACGCGAGCACACCTTCGACGACATCCTCCCCGCCTGACGTCCACCCCACCGATGTCCCGGTCCGTTCCCAACCTGCGCATGACGCCGCGCGCCACCCTGGCCCTGCTGCTGACGATCACGGTCATGGCGGTGACCGCCGGCGTCATCGGCACCGGCTCCGTCCGGGCAGCGGGCACGGCCTCGGGTCCCGGGGGTCAGACCCTCACGGTCTCGTCGACCAGCGACCTTGACCCGACGGGGGTGGAGGTGACGGTCACCGGATCGGGCTATGACATCGGCAAGGGCATCTACGTCTCGTTCTGCGTGGTGCCACCGCCCGGCCAGCTGCCGACCCCCTGTGGGGGGGGCATCGACCTGACCGGGACCGGTGGCGGCACCGTCTGGATCGACCTCCAACCCGCCCGCATATGCCGCCAGCCTGACGACGCCCTACGGGCCCAACGGCAGCTTCTCGGTCAAGCTCAAGGTCGAGGCCGCCCTGAACGCCGACATCGACTGCCGGCGCGTCACCTGCGCCGTGGTGACCCGCAACGATCACACCCGATCGGACGACCGTTCCCAGGACGTGTTCGTGCCGCTGACCTTCAGCGGTGCCGCGCCCAGCCCGGGCGCCCAGCCGTCGCCGGTCGGCACGGCCGCGGCACCCACGGTCGGTCCAGCCGGCACGGGGACGGCCACGGATCCGGCCGCCGCATGTGGCCCATCCACAGCGGCCGTGGACACCAATGCCATCGACCCCATCACACCCGCTCCGACACCGGTGCTGCCCGTGACGGTCCACTCCGCCGACGGCCGTGATGTCACCGTGACCGACGCGAGCCGGATCCTGCCGGTCAACCTCTACGGCTCCATCGCGGAGATCGTGTTCAGCCTGGGCCTGGGAGCGAACGTGGTCGGGCGCGACATCGCCACCACGTTCGATGCCGCGAAGGGACTGCCGCTGGTCACGACCGCGGGCATCGACCTATCGGCCGAGGCCATCCTGGGACTGGACCCGAGCGTCGTCTTGTCGGACGACAGCATCGGACCTCCCGAAGTCCTCCAACAACTGCGCGATGCGGGGATCCCCGTCGTGATGCTCCCCTCGCTCCAGACACTCGATGGCGTGAGCAGCCACATCCGGTCGATCGCCGCAGCCCTGGGGGTCCCGGATGCCGGCGAGCAACTCGTGACGCGTGTGGAACAGCAGATCGACGCCGCCAAGGTCGCCGTGCCGGGGCCAGCGACGCCGCTGTCCATCGCCTTCCTGTACATCCGCGGCCCGGCTGGCATCTACCTCATCACGGGAGCAGGTGCCGGACCGGACGCCATGATCGAGTCCATCGGCGCCGTGGACGCGGGCACGCAGCTGGGCATCAGCGGCTTCAAGTCCATCACCAGCGAGTCGCTCATCGCCGCTGCGCCGGACGTGATCCTCATCCTCACCGACAGCCTCAAGTCGGTCGGTGGCGTCGATGGCCTGCTGAAGCTGCCGGGTATCGCCCAGACACCCGCCGGTGAGCACCGGCGTATCGTCGACATGGATGACGGGGTGTTGCTCAACTTCGGCACCCGCACGGGTGCCGCCATCGAAGCGCTGGCGAAGGCTGTCTACCAGCCCTGCGGCTAGCCGGGTGTGACCAGGCGCGGACGGCTCACCATCGTCGGGCTGGGGATCGCGCTCATCGTCGCGAGCGTCGTCGCGGCGGGTATCGGCCAGTTCCACGTCCCGGTCGACCAGGTCCTCGGTTCGATCCTCCATCGTCTGGGCATCGATGTCCTGCCCATGCCCTCAGCGCCCCGCGGCGACGATGCGTTGTGGCTGGTGCGCTTCCCGCGGGTGCTGCTGGCCGTGCTCGTGGGTGCGGCCCTGGGCTGCGCCGGCGCGCTGATGCAGGGCGTCTTCGGCAATCCGCTCGCGGAGCCGGGCGTCATCGGCGTCTCGTCAGGTGCGGCGATCGGTGCGTTCTCGGTCATCGTGTTCGGCATCGCCACCCTGGGCAGCTGGACCGTGCCCACGGCCGCGTTCATGGGCGCACTCCTGGCAACGCTCATCGTGTACGGCCTTGCGCGATCGGGCGGGCGCACCGAGGTGGTCACCCTGGTCCTGGTGGGTATCGCGGTGACCGCCTTCGCCGGCGCGCTCATCGGCATGTTGACGTTCGTGTCCAGCGACGATGCCTTGCGCGCCATCGCGTTCTGGAACCTCGGCAGCCTGGCGCGTGCGACCTGGGATGCCGTGTTCGCGGTCATCCCGTTCGTGGTGGTGGGGGTGGGCATCGCGCTCTATTACGCGCCCCAGCTCGACCTCCTGGCCCTCGGCGAGCGGCCGGCGCGCCACCTGGGCGTCGACGTCGAGCGGCTGCGACTGGTGCTCATCGTGGTCATCGCCATGTTGGCTGGCGCCGGGGTCGCGTTCACGGGCATCATCGCCTTCGTGGGTCTCGTGGTGCCCCATCTCATCCGGCTCGTCACGGGCCCGTCGCATCGCATCCTCATCCCCGCCAGCATCCTCGGTGGGGCGCTCGTCATCGTCGTCGGCGACCTCATCGCGCGCACCCTGATCGAAAACCAGGAGCTGCCCCTCGGGGTGCTGACGGCGCTCATCGGGGCCCCGTTCTTCTTCTGGCTCATCCGGCGCACGCGCGCGCGTGCCGGAGGGTGGGCTTGATGGCCGGCCGCCTGGCGAGCCGGTGGCGCGAGCTCGGCCACGTCGACCCGCCTGCCGCCCCGGAGTCGGGCAGGGTGGCCGTGGAGATCCGGGGTCTGACCGTCGTGCTCGGCGGACACGAGATCCTCTCGGATGTCGACCTCGATATCCGGCATGGGGAGCTGCTCGCCCTGGTCGGTCCCAACGGTGCGGGCAAGTCCACGCTGCTCGGTGCGGTGGCGGGTGATACGGTCATCGCGGATGGCGGCATCTCCATCGACGGCCGGCCGCTCGCGGATTGGGGCCACCGGGAGCTGGCGATGCGCCGCTCGGTGCTCCTCCAGCGCATCGACATCTCGTTCCCGTTCACGGTGGCGGACGTGGTCCGGATGGGCCGCTCACCCTGGGCGGGGACCGACGCCGAGGACGACGATGACCGACTCGTGACGCTGGCCATGGAGCAGACTGATATCGGCGACCTCGCGAGCCGGGAGTACCCATCCCTGTCGGGTGGCGAGCGCGCCCGGGCGGCGCTCGCGCGGGTGCTGGCCCAGGGGACTGGCATCCTGCTCCTCGACGAGCCGACCGCGGCCCTCGATATCCATCACCAGGAGCTGGTCATGGGTGTCGCCCGGGAGCGGGCGACCGCGGGGGTCGCCGTGGTCGTCGTTGCCCACGACCTGGGCATGGCCGCGGCCTGGGCGGACCGGGTGGTCGTGCTCGACGGTGGGCGCGTCGCTGGCGACGGACCGCCGGGCGTGATCCTCGACGAGGAGCTGCTCAGCCGCGTCTATCACCACGCGGTCGAGGTCATCGCGCATCCGCGTACCGGTCTGCCACTCATCGTGCCGCGCCGATAGTCGCGGCGACGGGAAGGGTCATGGGCCCGTCCGGTGTCTACATCGAGACGGGATGGTCGCACGCTCCCGGGAGCTCGATCGAGGTGTCCTGGTCGACCCCGGTCACATCGATCTGCACCGTCAGGTCGCCCTCGAACGTCAGCGGCTCGAAGGCGCCGCCGAAGCCGCCCCGATAGGCCACCGGGTATCCGGTGTCCGCAGCCACGAACAGGTCCGCGTCCATGGCAGAGGTGAGCGACCCCGCGAACGCGCTGACCGTCGGGTCGCTGCTCGCCTTGGCGGCGGCCAGGAACTCGTCACCGTTGATGATGTAGTGCCTGACCGACATCCCGTTGAGATCCTCGTCACCCACGAAGGTGCCGCGGGCCACATCGCTGCTCGTCAGGATGGTCATGAGTCCCTGGGGACTCAGCTGGTCGAGCGCTTCGGTCGCTGACGAGGCCTGGGCCTTGATGCACACGTCGAAGAGACCGGAGACCACGGCATAGGTGCCATCGGGCACGACGTAGACGCTCGTCTTGTTCGGCCGGAACAGCTTGACCGCCGAGCCCCCGACCTTGGCCACGACGTCGCCGAGGAGGCTGCCGGTGACATCGATCCGGCTCATGGCCTGATCATTGGTGGTCAGCTGGGCCGTGAGGTCCCCCGAGGTCGGCTTGCCGTCCACGGTGCCATCGGCGGTGATGACGACCCTCGCGTCCAGGGAGGTGACCCCGGTGAGCGGCGTGATCGGGATGGGCGCGCCGGGCGAGGCCGGTTGCTGGACCGCGGTATCGGTCGGCGTCGTGCCGACGTGCCCCGCCCCGGCAGCCGACCCGAGCCCGAGCGCGAGGGTGGCCGTGGCCGCGATGAGGGCCGCCGCCATCAGCGCCGGGAGATGGCCATCGGTCCGCCCTGACCGCCATTCGAGTCTGCTGGACATGCCGTCGTGACCCCATGGATCCAGCTGTCCCTGCAGGTCCGCTACGTCTCGATCGGACGCGGTCGTCGGACAACCGAGCGACCATCTTCGCACAGGCGCATCGGCCCCAGCTGTGGTCTGATCACAGCCGCAGACATGATCCCGACCAGGGCGCGATCGCTGCGTGGCGGACCCCCACCGCTGGATGGATATGGTCTGTACCAATCGGACCAGTCGCGCTAGACTGCCAGCGGTAAGGAGCATGCGCGTGCGGGAACCCTTGTATTCGATCATCGCCAGCCAGGCTGAGGTGCGCATCCGATCGGGTCAGTGGGCTCCGGGCACCCGGCTCCCCCCAGAGCGCGACCTGTGCCGCGAGCTCGCTGTCTCGCGAGCGACCCTGCGGCAGGCCCTGGCGGAGCTGGAGGAACGCGGGCTCATCACCCGTCACCAGGGTCGAGGGACCTTCGTGACCAGGTCACGTGTCCCAACGCCCCTGTCGGGCACCTTCAGCATCCGGGAGGCCCTCGCCGTCCGGGGCTCCACCGTCGTCACCCGGGTCATCGGCGTGAGCCTGGTCGACGCATCACGTCAGCTTGCCACCGAGCTCGCCTGCCTCCCGGGAGACACGCTGCTCCACCTGGAGCGTCTGCGCCTCGTGGACGGCGACCCGATGGTGCTCGAGTCGTCACACCTGCCCCTCGAGCTGTTCCCCGGGCTGGAGTCAGCCGATTTCGCGCGTCGATCGCTGTATGCCATCCTGCGCGAGGACTTCGACCGCTCCGTCGCGGAGGCCCAGGAGACGATCGAGCCGGTCATCCTCACGCCCCATGAGAGTGCCCTGCTCGGGGTCGCACGGCACACGCCCGCGGTCCTGACCCGGCGCATCACCACGGACACCACGGGCAGGATCGTGGAGCTGGGGCAGGCGCTGCTCCGCGGTGATCGCTCCCGCTACCTGCTCATCCGTCGTGTCGCGGAGCCGGCGATCGGACAGCTATCGGGCCCGCCGGACGCCGTCGCTGATCCATCCGCGCCACGCGCGGAGGTCCACGCAGCGCTGGACACGCCCACGGTCGCCCGACAGCTGTCACTGCACCCGCATCATCGAACCCCATCGACCCACCGTAGCTCCCGGAGGACACCCCGCCCATGAATGCCGCCGATCGCTGGCTGGACGCCGCCCGCACCGTCCTGGACCTGGTCGCCACGACCCAGCTGGATGCCATCGACTCGGCATCGCACATCTTCGCCGAGAGCATCGCCGATGATCGACTGGTCCATGTGTTCGGCTCGGGCCACTCGCGCATGAACACGGAGGAGATGTTCCCGCGCATCGGCAGCTACCCCGGCTTCCATCCCATCGCGGAGCTGGCCATCTCCAACCACGTCGGCGTCGTGGGGCCCAACGGCCTGCGCCAGGCGATGTACCTCGAGAAGGTGCCCGGCTTCGCGCGCATCATCCTGCAGCAGATCGAAGATCCATCCCGGGGATTCGTTCCTCATCTTCTCGTCCACGGGCATCAACGGGGTGGTCATCGAGCTGGCGCTGCTGGCCAAGGCGATGGGGCTGCCGGTCGTCGCCGTGACCTCGCTCGACCATGGCCGGGCGACCGCGTCGCGTCACCCGTCGGGTCGCAAGCTCGCGGAGATCGCGGACGTGACCGTCGACAACTGCTCACCGGTCGGCGATGCCGCCGTGGCCATCGATGGCGTCCCCTACAAGGTCGGGCCGACCTCGTCCATCGGCGCCATCGCGGTCGTCAACGCCCTCAAGTGCCGCACCGCGGAGCTGCTGGCGGAGCGTGGCGTCACACCGGTCGTGCTCACCAGCCCCCACTTCGTGGGCAGCGCCGAGGGGGAAGAGCAGCTGGAGCGGGTCTACGACGAGTACTTCCGACGTATCCGAGCCGCCTATGACGCCGATGGCGCCATCGCGGTCCCGGAGAGCTGGCAGGTCGGCTGATGGGTGCATCGAACGGGACGCCGTTCATCATCGACCCGCCGCTGCTGGCCACGGTCGACGTGGTCGTGGTCGGGTCCGGCTCGGCCGGGTCCACCGCGGCCATCGCGGCCGCCCGGACCGGCGTCAGCGTGCTGCTCGTCGAGAAGCTGCCGTTCCTGGGCGGCACGAGCACCGCGGTCCTGGACACGTTCTATGGCTTCTACACGCCTGGCAGCCGCTCGCACAAGGTGGTGGGCGGCATCCCCGACGAGGTCGTTGGCGGCCTCGAGGGCCTGGGTCCCGTGGTCCGACGACCCAACACCTTCGGGGCGGGCACGGGCGTGACCTATCACCCCGACCATCTCAAGGTCATCTGGGAACGCCTCGTGACACATTCGGGGGCGGGTGTGCTGCTGCACGCGTTCCTGCAGGCCGCGACCGTCCGTGATGGTCGCGTCGAGGAGGTGCTCATCGCGACCAAGGCGGGCCTGGCGCGCGTCCGGGGGCGCGTGTTCGTCGATGCCTCCGGCGACGCGGACCTCTGCTTCCACGCCGGGTTCGGCTACGAGCTGGCGGGCGACACCGAGCCCGCGCAGACCCTGACCACGACCTTCCGGATGGCGAACGTGGAGATGGACGAGCGACGCAGCATCACCAAGGCCTCGCTGGAACGGCTCATGGCCGAGGCCGCCGCGAGCGGCCACTACGACCTGCCCCGTCGCGAAGGCTCCGACCATGTGACCCCGGTCAGCGGCATGACCGCGACCGTCATGACCCGGCTCGAGTCCTATCGACACGTCGGTGGCGCCGTCATCAACGCCACCGATCCCGGCTTCCTGACCGAGGCCGAGATCGCGGGCCGCCAGCAGGTCCTCCAGTACGTTCGGTTCCTGGTGGACCAGGTGCCCGGATACGCCCATGCCTCGCTCGCGGGCATGTCCACCCAGGTCGGCGTTCGGGAGACGCGTCGGGTCTACGGCGATGCGCGGCTGACGCGCGATGACGTGCTCAGCGCGCGTCGCTTCGACGACGAGGTCGGCCTGTGCGGCGCGCCCATCGAGGACCACCATGCCGGGGCGGACACGACCTGGCGCTATCTGCCCGATGGCGAGGTCGTGGGCATCCCGTATGGGACATTGCTGGTCCGGGACGCGGCCAACGTGCTCGTCGCCGGCCGGTGCTTCTCGGCCACCCATGACGCGCACGCCTCCGTCCGCTCGATGGCGCAGTGCATGGCCATGGGTCAGGCGGCAGGGACTGCCGCCGGGCTCGCCGTGACGATGGGCGCCGATCCGCGCGACCTGCCGGCGGCGCGACTCCGAGATCGGCTGCGGCGCGACGGGGCGGTGCTGGAGATCGCCGCGGCCACGGCCGCGTAGGGCTCCGGTGTCGACGAAAGGAGCAGCCGTGACCGAAGGCGACGGCGTGCGGCCGTGGTGGCTGGGCGTGGACATCGGGGGCACCCGCACCAAGCTGGGCGTGGTCAGCGCCGACGGCGAGGTCCGGCGGTCGGACGTCCTGGCGACCACCCACGAGCCGTTCGGGGTCATCTGGGCACGCCTGCTCGCGTATGCCGACGCAGCACGTCAGGACGAGGGCGCGATGGGACTTCGCGGCATCGGCATCGCTGCGCCCGGCATCGTCGAGCCGGGCTTCGGTGTCCGGAACCTGCCGGGCAAGGTCCAGGGCATCGAGGACTTCCCCCTGCGGCACCGGCTGGAGGAGCGCTTCGGCGTGCCGGTCCGGTGCGTCAACGACGGTGCTGCCGCCACCCTCGCGGAGTGGCGCTTCGGGGTCGCCCGTGGGCACGGGGACGTGGTCGGCATGACCATCGGCACCGGGGTCGGCGTCGGCGTCGTCATCGGTGACCGGCTGCTCGTCTCGCGGCACCTGGGTGCCGGCATCTCGTTCGGGCACGCGACCATCGAGACCGGGGGCCGGACCTGCCTCTGCGGCAACATCGGCTGCGCCGAGACGCTCGTGTCGGCCAACGCCGTGGTTGGGCGGATGCGGGATGCGGTGGCTCGCAAGGTGCCCTCGATCCTCACCACGCGATATGAGCAGGACCCGGCTGCCATCGCCTTCGACGCGCTCGTGGACGCGGTCGAGATGGGCGACCGGGTCGGGCTGGAGATCATGGCTGCGTTCCAGCGCGACCTGGGCGCGACCGTCGTGACCGCCATCCACGCCTATGACCCGGAGCTCGTCGTGCTCGCTGGTGGTCCGATGGCCGCTGCCGAGCACTTCCTGCCCCAGGTCCAGTCCTACGTGGACCGCTACGCGTTCCGGTATCCCAAGGACCGCATCGTGCCCGTCGTCCGCGCCGAGCGATCCGTCCATGCCGGCGTCCTGGGCGCCGTGGCCCTCGTGATGCAGGCCTCCGGGACCGGCGACGCCGTCGCCGATCCACTCGACCCGATCGATCCGAAAGGTGACCTTCCATGACCTTCGTTCGCACCGTCCTGGGCGACATCGACACCTCCGAGCTCGGCGTCACGTACGCGCACGAGCACCTGGCCATCGCCGGCAGCAGGACCGTGGAGCTGTTCCCCGATTTCCGCCTCGACGATATCGACAAGGCGGTCGCGGAGCTGGAGCCGGCACGAGCCCTCGGGCTGCGGAGCGTGGTCGACGCGATGCCGGCAGACGCCGGACGCGATGCACACCTGCTCGCGGAGATCAGCCGGCGCTCGGGCATCAACGTCATCGCACCCACCGGCCTCCATCACCAGCGGTACTACCCCGAGCGCCACTGGAGCACGGTCCTGACCGCCGACCAGATCGCGGCCCTGTTCGTGGCCGACATCGGCGATGGTATCGACGCGTTCGATTACGGCAGTCCCGTCGTGGAGCGGACCGCATATCGGGCGGGCGTCATCAAGATCGCTGGATCGGCCGGCGGACCATCGGCACGGGATGCCCGGATCTTCGAGGCGGCGGCGATCACGCAGCGAGTCACCGGCTGCCCGATCCTCACCCACTGCGAGAACGGCACGGGAGCCCTCGAGCAGATCGAGTTGCTCGCTGCCCACGGGGCTCGCCCGGACCACGTGGCGCTGTCGCACGTCGACAAGATCGTCGACCGTGGCTTCCAGCGTGAGCTGTTCGCGACGGGGGTGGTCGTCGAGTATGACCAGGGATTCCGCTGGAAGGACGCTCCCAATGGCACGCTCCAGCTCCTGGACTGGGCCGCGGAGGACGGTCACCTGGGCCAGGTGGTGCTGGGCATGGATGCCGCCCGTCAAGGGTACTGGACGGCCTACGGTGGCGCGCCGGGCATGACGTTCCTGCTGGGGTCGTTCGCCGCTGACATGCGGGCACGCGGCCTCGGGGACGACGAGCAGGCCGTGCTGTTCGTGGACAACCCGGCCCGCCTCTACGGGTTCCTGGAGCCTGTGGCCTGACCCTCCGTCCATCGGCGGCGCGCCAAGGCAGCGGTGAGCACCGGGCCTTGGCCCCACGGGACATCGAAGCCGCGTGGCACATGGTGGTAGTGGCGCGGCTCGGTGGACGAGTAGACCGCGGCTGAGACACCCGTCAACAACCCGGTGTCATCGACAAGCGACCAGGTGGCGGCCCAGGCGCGTTCGGCGGCCGCAGCGAACCGGCTCGGCTCGAGCAGCCCCGACGAGAGGCCGCGGAAGAACGCCGTGGCCATGAACGCGGCCGTCGATGTCTCATCGCCGCTTGCGGGCTCGTGCACGACCGCATACCAGTGGCCATCGTCGCGCTGGTGGGCACGCATCGCCTCCGCGAGCGACCCCGCCTCTGCCGCTAGACGCTCCCGCGTCACATCGCCGGCGGGGATCAGGTCGATCAGGTCCAGCAGCCCCAGCAGCGCCCACCCCTGGCCGCGACCCCAGCCCAGCGCGTAGGCTCGCCCGGTCCGCTCCAGCCAGAAGTGGTGGTAGAGGCCGGTCGCCGGATCACGCAGCAGCCGCGCGTACCCCTCCGCCTCTGTCAGGGCGCGCCCGGACCAGCTGTCGTCGCCGGTCAGCCTGCCCAGATGCGCGTCGAAGGGCGGATCGAAGTGGAGGCAGTCGACGTAGATCCCGGCGCCCGGATCGGCAAGGATGGCCTCGTCGTCGGGACCCAGGGCGATGGCGCCGTATGGGGCGCGCATCGAACGTCGCGCGTCCTCGAACGTGACCGCGACCCCGGCGACCCGGCGACGGGCCGCGAGGTACGTCCCGAGACGCTCGGCTGCGGCCCGCAACTCGACATCGCCAGTCTCCTCCACGATCGCGCACAGGGCATGACCCGGCGCGGTGTTGTCATCCGGCCGGTAGGGAACGTCGTGCGCCGCCCAGCCCCGCAGGAAGCCCCGCGCGAAGGCAGCGTATCCCGGGTCGCCAAGCAGCTCGGACGCGGCGAGCAGCCCTTCGAACCCGATCGAGTCGCCATAGAACCACGCCTGGTACGGGTGTCGGACCAGACGCTCGGCGACGAGCCGCAGACGATCGCGATCGGGCGGGCCATGCATCGGGGTCGGTGGCGACGCGGGCCGGGCACGGCTCATGCCGGCACCGGTCGCATCCGTCATCCGCGACCCGCCGGGGATGTGTCGAGCCCGCTCGTGGTGCCGCTGGGGCCCACACCCGGCACGAACGGGATGCCATGCCCGTTGAGCACCATGCTCATGCCCCCATCCACCATGAGCGCCTCGCCCGTGATGAAGCTCGCATCGCTCGATGCCAGGAACACGGCCGGCCCGGCGACCTCCTCCGGCGCCCCGATCCGGCCGATGGCATGCAGCCCGCCGGCGCGCGCGCGTTCCGCAGCGGGATCGGGGAAGGTCGCGAAGTAGTCCCGCACGTTCTGGCTCTCGATGTACCCCGGACAGATGGCGTTGACCCGCACGCCGCGGGCTGAGTACTCGGCGGCGAGGGCACGGGTCAGTCCGATGAGCCCGTGCTTGGCGACGGGATATGGGAAGCAGCCGGGGATGATCTGGAACGAATGCACCGAGGCGATGTTGATGATGCTGCCCCCGCCGTTGGCGAGCAGGTGCGGCAGCACGGCCTGCGTCGCCCACCAGGCCGCGTCGAGGTCGACCGAGAAGCAGCGGTGCCAGATGTCCGGCGTCACCAGGAGGGGATCCTCGAACACGGCGATGCCGGCGTTGTTGACCAGGATGGTGGGCGGACCGAAGGCCTCCACGGTCCGGCCCACCAGCGCCTCGATCTGGGCGCGATCGGTCACATCCGTCGGCACGGCGATGGCCTCACCGCCCGCTTCGCGGATCGACGCCGCGTGTCGCTCGGCGACCGCTGACGTCCGCTGCGCCACGACGACCCGGGCACCTTCCAGGGCGAAGCGGCTGCTGATGGCCGCCCCGATCCCCTGGCCGCCGCCGGTCACGATCGCGACCTGTCCCGCCAATCGACCCATCACGCCTCTCCTCCCGATGCGCTGGCCCAGCGTATCGGCCTGTCAGGCTGCACGACGATGACCCCCGCCGACACGAGCTCCTCGAGGTGTCCGACCAGCTCGTAGGCGAGGTAGATCCACGCGCTCGGCGCCCAGTCGCCCATCCGCGGCGCCAACCGTTCGACGAGCTCGCGGGTGGTCAAGGGACCCCCCTCCCGCAGCTCCTGGAGGGCGGCTGCCTCGAGCCGGTCCGTGAACTCGCGGCTCTCACGCAGGAATGCCTGGGCGGTCGCGGCGTCCATCACTGGCTCATGCGCGGTCAGGAGCCACGTTGGCGCGCGTCGCTCCAGCTCCGCGATGGTGGTCCGATACGGGCCGGGGGACCGATAGGTCGGCGGGAAGGCCGGACGGCCGTCGGCGAGGTGGAGCGTGCTGCCGAGGACCGCGTCGCTGGTCATGGCCGCACCCGTCGACGCATCCCAGACGGAGATCGACCCGGGCGAGTGCCCCGGCGTCGGGAAGACCTCGACCTGCCGCTCGCCGAGATCGATGCGCAGTGTGCTCGTGATGGACAGGCCGATGGGGGCGGCGGCGGCGATCTCGTGGCACCACGCGATCATCGCCGGCTCGACATCGATATCGTGATCGGGCGCGAACTCACGGTAGCGCTCATCGACGATGCGGCCCACGTCCTCGATGAGGCCCCGGTCCGCTTCGTGCGCGATGAGCGTCACACCCGGCACGGCCGCCGCCAGCGCGGCATCCCCACCCATGTGGTCCACGTCGGCGTGGGTGACGACCGCCCAGCGGATGCGGTCGGGCGCCAGCTCGATGCTTTCCGCGTACGGCAGGATGGAGCGCGCCGGGGTCGGCGCCACGCCCGTGTCCACCAGCAGGGCCGCGTCGCGGCCCAGGACCAGGTAACAGGCCACGAAGCGGTCGCCGAGTGGCGCCTCGATGCGATGCAGCCCCCGAGCGACCTCCCAGCCACGACCCTCCATGGTCACTCCCCCCGGAACCTTGGCTCGCGCTTCTCGACGAACGCGGCGATGCCCTCGCGGCTGTCAGCGGTGGTCATGCAGTAGCTGTACAGATCGTTCTCCCAGGCCAGACCCTGCTCGACGCTCGTGCCTTGCGAGCGGCGGATGAGCGACTTGGCTGCCTGGACCGCGATGGGCGGGTTCGCCGCGATGCGTGCCGCGATGTCGCCGGCGGCCATCTCCACCTCGTCGTCGGGCACGACCTGCTGCACGAGGCCGACGCGCAGTGCCTCCTCCGCCGGGAACCGGTCGCCGGTGAGGATCCAGCGCGCCGCATTGCCGTAGCCGATGAGCCGGGGCAGGATGGTCGTGTTGCCCGAGCCGGCGTGCCATCCGAGCCGCACCTCTGGTGCGCCGAAGCTCGCGCTGGTGCCGGCCACGCGCACATCGGCCGCGAGCGCGATCTCCAGGCCGCCCCCGAGGCAGAAGCCGCGGATGGCGACGACGATGGGTTGACGCAGGCGCAGCAACGGCCCGATGTAGTCGCGTCCGAAGCCGGCACGATTGCGACCCTGCCATGTGCCGCCGAGGTCGTCGAGCAGGGCGATGTCGCTGCCGGCGCAGAAGGCCCGCTCGCCGACCGCCCGGATGAGCAGGACGCGCACCGAATCGTCGCGGTCCAGCCGCTCACAATGGTCGCTCAGCTCCGCGGTCATGTCGACCGTGAACGTGTTGAGCTTGGCCGGGCGGTCGATGGTCATGACCGCGGTTGGCCCGTCCACGGCCAGGTGGACACGACCTCGCTCGGGCCCTGGGGCCTCGCTCATGTGGCGCTCCTCTCGTTCCCGTCGTGCACGTCGTGGGGCCCGAAGGCCCCGCTCGCGGCGGCGTCGGCCAGGCGTGCATCGTCCCATCCCAGCCAGTCCGCGAGCGCCTCCCGGGTGTCCGCGCCAAGGAGCGGCGGCGACCGTCGGATGGTCGCCGGCGTGGCGCTCAGTCGCAAGGGTGGCGCCGGCAGCCGGATGGTCCCCGCGACGGGATGGGACACCTCGGTGATGAATCTCCCCGCCACGACCTGGGGATGCTGCTCCAGCTCCGCATACGTCGCGACCGGTCCGGACCACAGGCGATGCGCATCGAAGAACGCCACCCATGCCTCGGTCGTCCGGGTCGCGAGGATGGGCGTCAGGATGGCGTCGATCTCGTCCCGTCGACGCATGCCATCGTCCTCGTCGGTCATGCCCGCGAGCACCGGCACGCCAAGGGCGGTGCCGAGCTGCGGCAGCGGCGCCATGGCCAGCACCAGCCACGCATCGTGCGTCCGATACACGCCATACGGCGCCGGGATCCAGGCATGCGCGGACGGTCGCTGAGTGCGCGGGAAGGTCGTGCCCCCGTTGAGGAACGTCGTGAGCTCCTGGAGCTGGCAATCCATGATCACGCCGAGCATGCTCACGGACACCTTCTGGCCCTCGCCGTCGCGCTCGCGGGCCCGCAGCGCGGCCAGGATGCCGATCGCCGTCTGGTAGCCCGTGAGCGTGTCGGCGGCCCACAGGGCACCCGGCTGGGGCGGGTCGTCCCTGGCACCGACCGACCACATCGAACCCGACATCGCCTGCACGAGCAGGTCCTGTCCGGGTCGGTCCCGGAGCGGCCCGTCCTCCCCATAGCCGGAGATCTGGGCGTAGACGAGCCGCGGGTTGACGGCATGCAGCTGCTGCCAGCCGATGCCCAACCGCTCCGCGGTGCCCACGCGGTAGTTCTGGAGGAACACATCGGCAGCCTGCGCCAGCTCCAGGAAGACGGCCAGTCCCGCGGCTGACTTGAGGTCGATCGCCACGCTCCGCTTGTTGCGGTTGAGACCCATGAACGTGGGCGTCTCGCCGCCCACGCGGACCGCGCCGAAGCCGTGGCTGCGGTTGTGCTCCCCACTCGGCGGCTCGATCTTGAGCACGTCGGCACCCAGGTCGCCCAGGCGCATGGCACAGATGGGACCGGCCAGCATCTGGCTGCCGTCGAGGACACGGATGCCATCGAGGGCACCCGGCGACGTCCCAGCCGCAGCCGCCCCGGTCACGCGGCCACCGCGGGCCGAGGGATGCTGGTCAGCCGCACCCACCAGTGCAGCGTCGCCGCGGGGGCAAGCGTCCATGCCCGCTCGTGCGCCATGGCGTCGCAGAGGTGGTCGTCGGACGACGAGGTCGGCTCGAGGGCGACCTGCTCCACCGGGGGACCCCCGACCGGCCAGCCGCCGAAGTCCAGCCACACACCGACGGCCGGGACCCGCGACGCATCCCAGCTGAGCTCCAGCAGGTCGCCGTCAGCCGCACGAACGCGCCCGAGCCGAGCCCGGGAGGCATAGCACTTGGCCGCGCTCCCGTCCGGTCGGCGCACTCGTCCAAGGTCGACCGTCGAGCCATCCTGGGCGGTGGCCAGCGGCCAGGCGACCGAGTCGCCGGCGAGCGACGGCGAACCGGTCGCCCAGGTCAGGCGCACTCGCTCCTCCCCGGGCAGCTCGATGTGCGAGCCCGCCTCGAGCGCCAGGGTCGGATGCATCGACCACAGCAACGGCAGGGTCCGGTCGGCGAGTGACACCAGGTCGTAGTCGGCGCGGACCGCGCCGTCGCCCTCGAGGGACAGCCGTCGACGCAAGCGGTATCCCCAGCGGGCGGGCGTCCAGGTCGTCGTGATGGCGTCCTGATCCCCGCGCACATCGGTCGGGCGACCCCACAGGTCGCCATGGTCCCGCAGCCGCGGCGCCGATGCGTCGAGCGGGTCGTCGCAGGGTGCGACCGTGGGCAGGCACTCATCCCAGCCGAACGACTGCAGCCCGGAGAAGACGACGTCCTCGCGGCTCCAGGCCCCTGCCTCGGCCGGGTCTGGCGGCCGACCTTGCACCAGCCACTCCCGGTGTGTGCGTACGTCACGCAGCGAGACCACGCGCCCGCCCAGGCCCGGCAGCACGACGAGCGAGATGGCCGCGTCCGCCAGCCGAACGGCGGGCCAGCCGTTCCATACCACCTCGCTCACCTGGGACGTCATCCGGGTCCTCCCCGTGGTCGAGCGTCGGTCATGGCCGACCCGGCGATGCTTGCGACATCGGGGTACCGCGGGTCAGCCCGCGGCGGCGATCCGGCTGCGGGAGCGCTCCGCGCGTGTCTGGCGCCACTGCGAGATGGCGACCGCGCCGATGAGCAGCACGCCCAGCGCCACGCGCTGATAGAAGGTGTTGACACCCAGCAGGTTCATGCCGTTGTTCAGCACGCCGACGAGCATGACCGCGAGCACCGTGCCCACGATGGTGCCCTTGCCGCCGGTCGTGGCAGCGCCGCCGAGGAAGACCGCCGTGATGGCCTGGAGCTCGAAGCCCTGGCCGTTGATGGGGTTGCCCGACGTGGTCCGCGCCGTCAGCAGCACACCCGCCAGGCCGGCCGCGGCGCCGCTCAGGATGTACATCGTGATGCGCACGCGGCGCACGTTGATGCCCGCCAGGCGAGCAGCCACGGCGTTGCCGCCGATGGCGTAGATGGCACGCCCGAAGTCGGTGTAGCGCATCAGGATGTGGAACAGGACCGCCACGATGATGAGCACCAGGAAGATGACCGGGATGCCCGTCCAGGCGGAGCCGCCCATCGCCGGGAGCGGCGCGCCCTCGAAGATGCGGCCGGTACCCAGCCACGTGAAGTCCGGCTGCGTCACGACACCGACCGGCTTGCCACCGGGCGCGATGAGGAACGCCAGCCCGGCGTAGGCCGCCAGGGTGCCCAGCGTCGCGATGATGGGGTTGACGTTGAGCAGGGTGACGATAAGACCGTTGCCCAGTCCCAGGATCATGCCCGTGACGATGCCCGCGATGATGGCGACCTGCATCGATCCGGGGGGGATGATGCCGAAGACGCCCGAGACGATGGCGATGGCGGCGGTGACCGAGGCCACGGACGCGATGGAGCCGACGGAGATATCGAGACCGCCCGCGACGATGACCACGGTCTCGCCGATGGCCAGCAGGCCCACGATGACGATGCTCTGGGCGAGGCTGTTCATGAGGTTCTGCCAGGTCAGGAACAACGGAGCCCCGCCGGCCCCGCGGGGCGACTGCCAGATGACGATGCCGACGACGATGATCAGGGCGATGATGAGCGACAGGTTGTTGACGCCGATGAAGCCGACCGTGCGCCGCCACGCCGACGGCTTCCTGGACGACCCGGCGATCGGGTCGGCGGGCGCCGGTGGGGTCGACGGGGCCGGGGTCGGGATGGCCGTGCCTGGATCGCTCATTGCACTCTCTGGATGATGGTGCTGTCAGGGGCCGACGCAGCGGGCGGCTCCGGGGGCAGCGGTGGGATGAAGCCGTGCTCGTCGGCGGTCAGGTTCTCGGCCATGGCCAGGTCCAGCACCTGCTCTTCGGTGGTGCCGGGGCCGGGCAGCTCCCCCGTGATGCGCCCGTTCTGCATCACATAGATCCGGTCCGAGAGTCCCAGGATCTCGGACAGCTCCGAGGAGATGAGCATGATCCCCAAACCATCGTTGGCGAGCTGGTCGACCAGTCGGTAGATCTCGGCCTTGGCGCCCACATCGATGCCCCGTGTGGGCTCATCGAGGATGAGCATGCGCGGCCGTGCCGCCAACCATCTGGCCAGCACGACCTTCTGCTGGTTGCCACCCGAGAGCTTGCCCACCTCCTGGTCGATGGAGGGCGTGCGCACGTTCAGACGCGTGACGTACTCCATGGCCACCCGTCGCTCCAGGCGCTGCTGAACGAAATGGAAGCGGGTGAGGCGCCGCAGGATGGCCAGCGATGCGTTCTCCAGGACGCTCCGGATGAGGATGAGGCCCTCGCGCTTGCGGTCCTCGGGGGCGAAGCCGATGCCGTGGCGGATGGCATCCTGGGGGGCCGTGATGTTCGCGACCTTGCCATCGATCTCGATGGTGCCCGAGGTGCGTGGCAGCTCGCCGAACACGACCTTGGCGAGCTCCGTGCGACCGGCACCCACGAGACCCGCGAAACCGACGATCTCGCCGGCCCTGATCTCGAACGAGATGTCGCGATGCCAATCACTGGTGATGCCCGTACCCCGCAGGACGACCCGGTCGGTGGCCGCACGATGTCGTGTGAACAGCTCACCCAGCTCCCGGCCGACCATGAGCCGCATGATCTCGCGCTCGGTGAGCTCGGCGGACGGGCGGACCGCCACCAGTCGCCCATCCCGCAGGATGGCGACCCGATCGGCCAGCCGCAGGATCTCCCGCAGCCGATGGCTGACATAGATGATCGCGACACCGTCGTCGCGAAGGCGGCGCACCAGGGAGAAGAGCCGCTCGACATCCTCATCGGTCAGGGACGACGTCGGTTCGTCGAGGGCCAGGATACGCATCGGCGAGGTGACGGCGCGCATGATCTCGACCAGCTGCCGCTGCGCGGTGGAGAGCTCGTCGCCCATCCGGTCCGCCGGCAGCGCTCGTTCGAACCCGTAGCGTGCCAGCTCGGCCGCAGCCAGCTTGTTGAGCTGCCCACGGTCGATGAACGGTCCCCGCTTGGGGAGGTCACCGGCGAAGATGTTCTCCGCGACGTCGACGCCGGGGATGATCTCCGGCTCCTGGTAGATGACCCGGACACCCGCGGCGCGCGCCTCGCGCGGATTGTTGAAGTGGAGCGCCACGCCATCGATGGTCATGGTCCCGGCGTCCGGCTGGTAGTCGCCGTTGAGGATCTTGAGCAATGTCGACTTGCCGGCGCCGTTCTCCCCCAGGAACGCGAGGATCTCCCCGGGACGGATGTCGAGGGAGACATCGGCAAGGGCCTGGACGTTCGGGAACGACTTGTTGATGTCGCGAAGCTCGAGGACGCCGGGCAGCCCGGGCGGCAGGAGTGGCTGGGTGGCGCCGTCGGCGGTCGCGAGCGTGGTCATCGATCACTCGTGCGGGAGGGGTGGGTCGTGCGCGACCGGGACATATGGACGTCGGGTCCGGGCACCTGCCCGGACCCGACGTTCCCGCTGGGGCCTACTTGGAGCAGTTGGCCACGGAGATGGGATCCATCACCGTGCTGTACGTCGTGGCATCGACGATGGTCGTCGGTGCGATCGTCGTTGCGGGCAGGGCCACGCCATTGACGACGTTGTCGTACAGGACCTGGGCAGCAGATGCGCCCACGTCCAGACCGGAGATGAACAGTGCGGACTTGAAGCCGGACGGCTGACCAGCGGCCCACGGCTTGCAGGCCTCATAGGCGCCAAGGCCGACGCCGATGACGTTGTCCGGGCTCACGGCGGCTGTCGCGAGCGCGTTCAGGGTACCCAGGACGCCCTCGTCGTTGCAGGCGAAGACGACCCAGTTGGTGACATCCGGATGGGCGGTGATGATGGGGCCGGCGGCATCCTGCGCGGACGACGTCTCACCCGTGTACGGGACCTGGAAGACGTTGTCGGCGGGGACACCAGCTGCGGTCATCGCGGCCTTCGCGGCGTTCGTGCGATCCTCGCAGACGGAGAGGGTCTGGACCTCGGTCGACAGCACGCCGACCTTCTTGGTCGTGTCGGAGAGCCACCCGCTCTTGGTCAGCAGGTCGACAGCCGACGCGCCAACCTTGGTGCCCATGTCGGTGCCGTTGAAGCCCACGAACGGGACGTCTGCGCCGGCTGCGTCCTTGATGCCGTCGTCGGTCGCGACCAGGGCGACACTGGCGTCCTTCGCCGCGGTGGCGATGGCAGGCCCGATCGTCTGGTCAGGGACGGTGATGGCGATGCCCTTGGCACCCGCGGAGATGGCGTCGTTGACGAGGCTCACGCCCAGGTTGGGGTCGAGCTTCGCGTCGTATGACAGCGCCTGGCCGCCGAGCTCGGCGATCTTCGCCTTGAACGCCGTCTGCAGGTCGATGAAGTACTGCTGGTCGGCGCTCTTGTTGATGGCCACGAACAGCGGGCCCGTGCCGGGCGCGGTGGACGCAGCGGGGCTCTGCGCGCCGGCAGGGCCGGCGATCGCGAGGCCCAGGACCGTGGCGGCAGCGGCCACCGAGAAGGCGCGCGAGCGCCGCCTGATCAGATCAGCCATTTCGTTCTCCTCCGGGATTGGACGACCTACATAACGCGTGCGATGCCGTCGTTCGGCTCCTCCTTAGGGTCTCAGGCCCGACTGCCAAAGGTCTGATTGGTCAGGACCATTCAGTCGGAGATTGTCCTACAGTGGCGGGGTGATGGCAACCTTGGTTTCGGCGGCTATCCGGAACGGTCGCGGCGACTGCCGGGATGCACGGCGGGATCCTGTCTGATGGTGAGGCAACGTGAGCCGGTCCGTCGCGGCGCCTCGAGGAGGAGGGCATGACCGACACCCCCACGACGTTCGGCGGGATCCGACCCGTGCTCCACCTGCCGTTCGGGGACGGCGTCGAGCAGCCCATCGTGCATGCCGAGCTGCGGGCGCTCGCGGAGGCCATGATCGCCGCCGGCGTTGACGGTCTGGTGGTACTCGGACTGGCGTCGGAAGCCTGGACGCTGCGCGAGCCCGAGCGCGACGAGGTCGTTCGGAGCGTCATCGACGCCATCGACGGCCGAGTGCCGCTGGTGGTGGGCGTGGACGGCAGCACGGCCATCGCCATCGATCGGGGGTGGCGCGCCGTGAGCGCCGGCGCGACGGGCCTGATGGTGCTGCCGCCGTCGGGCGCGCGGACGACGGCCCAGCTCGTCGATCACTATGCGGCGCTCGCCGATGTGGTGCGGGTGCCCATCCTGGTCCAGGACTCGCCCCAGATCACCGGCGTCACCCTCAGCATCGATGCGCTCGTCACCATCGCCGAACGCCACCCGCTCGTGCGCTCGCTCAAGGTGGAGATCCCCGGTGCCGGGGCCAAGACGTCCGCCGCGCACGACGCGGGCATCGAGATCGTCGCCGGATGGGGTGGCCTGGGGTATCTCGACAGCCTTGCCCGTGGCGCCACCGGGTGCATGCCCGGCTGTGACCTGGGGCCGGCGTTGCTGGCCATCGACCGGCTGGCGCGGCAGGGAGAGCTATCGGCTGCCGATGACCTGTACCGGCTGGTCGTGCCCTATCTGGCCATAGTGGCGCAGTCGCTGGACCTGCTGCTGCTCGCGGCGAAGCGGTACCTGCGTCGTGTGGGCATCTTCACCTCGGAGGCGCTGCGCGACCCGGCGCGCACGCTCGATGCCGTGGAGGCTGACACGCTCGATCGTCTCCTGGACCGCCTGGCCGCGGACCGGGTGCCGGGGTTCGCGGTCGCCACGTCGACCAGCCCGTTCGGTCTCCGGTAGGTCGGGAGGGCGCCCCGATGCTGACCCTGCCAGCGCGGCCCAGCCACCTCGCTGACGACGCCGTGGCCGCGTGGTCGGAGCCGGTGACCATCACCACGTATCCGGTCCCCGCGCCAGACCGCAATCCATTGTTCCTGGAGCGGCGCGTCTACCAGGGTTCGTCCGGGCGGGTCTATCCCAACCCCGTCACGGATCGCGTGGGCGACGCAGCGGAGGACCGATCCTGGGACGCGCTCCACCTGGAGAACCGCTGGCTGCGGGTGATGGTGCTGCCCGGTCTCGGTGGTCGGATCCACGTCGTCCAGGATCGCAGCAACGGGTATGACCTGGTCTATCGCCAGAACGTCATCAAGCCTGCGCTCGTGGGTTTGCTGGGACCCTGGATCTCGGGCGGCATCGAGCTCAACTGGCCACAGCACCACCGACCGACGACCTTCATGCCGACCGACTGGGCGATCGAGCCACTGGACGATGGCGGCACCACGATCTGGTGCTCGGAGCACGAGCCGATGGACCGGATGAAGGGGATGCATGGCGTCACCCTCCGGCCCGATTCCGCGCTCCTGGAGCTCCGCGTCCGCCTCGTCAACCGGACCCCGCTGCGGCGCACGTTCCTGTGGTGGGCGAACGTCGCCGCACGCGTGCACGACCGCTACGAGGCGTTCTTCCCGCCCGACGTCCACCACGTCGCCGACCATGCCCGGCGGGCCACGTCCAGCTTCCCGGTCGCGCGCGGCGTCTACTACGGCGTCGACTACGGCGCCCGGACGCCGGCCGAGGCCGACCTGCGCTGGTATCGCAACATCCCCGTGCCCACGTCGTACATGATCACGGGCACCGAGCAGGACTTCTTCGGCGGCTACGATCACGCTGTCGGCGCCGGCTTCGTGCACTGGGCGGAGCACGCCATCTCGCCCGGCAAGAAGATGTGGACATGGGGGGATGCCGAGTTCGGTCATGCCTGGGACCGCGAGCTGACCGACGCCGACGGCCCCTACATCGAGCTGATGGCAGGCGTGTTCACGGACAACCAGCCCGACTTCTCGTTCCTGTCCCCCGGCGAGACACGCGTCTTCCGCCAGTACTGGTATCCCATCCAGGGTATCGGGCCGGCACAGGCGGCGACCCTCGATGCCGCGGCGCACCTGGAGGTGGAGCACGGGGGTCACGTCCGGCTGGGTGTCGCGGTCACCCGCGAACGACACGGGGTGGAGGTGATCCTGCGGGCTGGCGGTCACGCACTGGGGAGCTGGACCCTGGACCTCGCGCCTGATGCGCCGCTCGTGGACCACACGCTGCGACTCCCTGCCGGCACCCGCCGCTCGGACCTGGACCTCGAGGTGCGTCACGAGGGCCGGCTGCTCGTCGAGTTGCACCCGGCGCCTCACGCGGATGCCCCGCCACCCGCACCAGCTCGCGAACCGGCGCGACCCGACGGTATCGGCAGCGTCGAGGAGCTGGTGCTCGTCGGGCGGCACCTCGCGCAATATCGACATGCGACGCGCCGACCCGAGGACTACTGGCGTGAAGCGCTCCGTCGGGAGCCGGGCGACAGTCGCGCGAACACCGAGCTCGGGCTGTGGCATATGCGCCGCGGCGAGCTGCTCGACGCGGAGACCTGCCTGCGTCGCGCGATCGAGACCCTGACGCGGCTCAACGCCAACCCCGCCGACGGGGAGCCGCTCTACGTGCTGGGGGTGCTGCTGCAGGCGGCCGGTCGACCCGACGAGGCGGACACCTGGCTCGCCAAGGCCAGCTGGGATGCCGCGTGGCGGGCCGCGGCGGACGTGGCGCGGGCCGAGATCGCCGCGTCCGGCGGCGCCTGGTCAGAGGCGCTCGAACTCCTCGACCGGGTACTCGCGACGCAGGTCGATCACGCCGGAGCGCAGGTCCTGCGCGTTGCGGTGTTGCGCCGGATGGAGCGCCTCGACGAGGCGGGCAGCGCCCTGGCAGCGTGGCTGTCCCGGGATCCACTCGATGCACGAGCGCTGGCGGAACGACGACGGCTGATCGATGCCGGCGTGGCCCCGTCGATGGTGCCCGTGCCGGGTATCGCGCGTCCGCCATCGGACGGGCAGGTCGCGCTCGATGTCGCCCACGATGACGCGCGGGCGGGCCTCTTCCCGGAGGCGATCATCCACCTCGAGCGTGCCCTGCCGGGCGCGGCGGAGACCGTCGCACCGCTCATCGCCTATACCCTCGGCTGGTTGTGTGCCCGTTCCGGCCGGGAGCACGAAGCGGCGCGATGGCGCCACGACGCCCGCAGGCGACCCATCGATCGGGTCTTCCCGGCTCGACCCGAGGAGATCGCGGTGCTGCGGTCCGCCATCGAGGCCGATGCGACCGACCCAAGAGCCCCGTATCTGCTCGGGCTCCTGCTCTACGACCGCCGGCGCTACGACGAGGCGATCACCTGCTGGGAAACGGCGCGTCGGCTGGATGCCGCCTTCGCCACCGTCCATCGCAACCTCGGCCTCGCCCTCTTCAACGTGCGTGGTCGGCCCCGCCAGGCACGCGCCAGCTACCTGCGGGCGTTCCGGGCAGACCCGACCGACGGGCGTGTGCTGTACGAGCTGGACCAGCTGCGCAAGCGGCTGGGCGAAGCGCCGACCGCGCGGTTGCGGTCGCTCGAGCGTCATGCCGACGTGGTCAGCGGTCGTGACGACCTGACGGTCGAGCTGGTCACGCTGCTCAACGAGGTCGGGCGACACGCCGACGCGCTCTCCATCCTGCGCACCCGTCGCTTCCACCCGTGGGAAGGTGGCGAGGGCCTCGTGTCCGGGCAATGGGTCATCGCCAACCGGGAGTCCGGGCGGGCCGCCCTGGCCGCTGGGTACGCGCCGGAAGCCCTCGCCTGGTTCGACGCTGCGATGGCGTATCCGGACAACCTCGGCGAAGGCAAGCACCTGCTGACCCCCGAGCATGAGCTCCAGTGGCTCGCGGCCGAGGCCGCCCGAGGGATGGGTGACCGAGCGGTCGTGGCCGAGTGGCTCGCGCGGGCGGCGCGACCACAGGGAGACCCGGGAGCCCCACCCGCGGCCGCCAGCTACTGGCGGGCCCTGGCGATGCGTGCGCTGGGTGACGTTCGAGGTGCGTCGCGGGTCCTGCGGGACCTGCTGCGCTCCGCGCGCGACCGCGCCGACGCACCGACCCACATCGACTACTTCGCCACGTCCCTGCCGTCGTTCCTGGTGTTCGAGGACGACCTGGCTCGCCGGAACCGGGTCGCCTGCCGATACCTGGAAGGCCTGGCGCTCATGGGCGCACGTCGACGAGCCGAGGCACGGGCCGCGTTCATCGACGTCGCCGAGCAGGACGTCGATCACCTCGAGGCACGGCTCCGGCTGCGGGAGCTGGACCAGCGGGCTCGCCCGTGACGACGCGGGCCGCGATGAACGCGCGACGGTGAGCCGGACCGGCGGTCCGTCAGGCCCAGGGTCCGTCAAGGCCCCCTGCCGCGATGGCTCGTGCCTCGCTGCCGAACCAGCGCTCGAACAGGTGGAGCGCCAGGTCGATGCCCGAGCTGACGCCGGCCGCCGTGACGACCGCACCGTCGTCCACGACCTTGGCGCTGATGACGTCCACCGCCGGGAACTCCGCTCGGAGCGCCGGCAGCGCATGGGTGTGCGTCGTGGCTCTTCGCCCGTCGAGGAGTCCGGCGCGACCGAGCAGGAACGCACCCGTGCAGACGGACGCGACGACGGCCGTGGACGACGCCCGCTCGCGGATGAAGGGCAGCAGCTGCGTCGCCTGGACGTCGGACCGCTCGTCCGCCCCAGGTCCGCCCGGCACGATGAGCGCATCAAGCGCCGGCGCATCCTCGACCCGATACGTCGGCAGCACGCGGAGACCGCCACGACAGACGACCTCCACGCCGGGACCGATGGTGACGACATCCACGTAGGGCAGCCCTGCCGGGTCACGGGTGCCAGAACAGACCTCGAACGGGCCCGCGAAGTCGAGCACCTCGACCTCGTCGAACAGGAGGATGCCCACGAGGGGACGGATGCGCGGGACGTCGGTCTGGTCGTTCATGGACGCCATTGTCACGGCGTCGTCGAGCATCCGCCCGGAGCGACCTGGTCTCGGACGCAGCCGCGACCGGGGCGGACGTGGCTGCCAACACCTTGCCAGACGCTACGCTGATGAGCCACGAAGCACGCGCGGAGCGGGGAGGTCTGGTGGAGGTCGAAGCGACACGCCCGGGGATCCCGGCGGCCATCGCGGATGTCGGCGTGGTCGCCATCGGGCGGCGGCTGCCCGGCGGTGACGTGGCCGCGATCGCTGATGGCCTCGTCGCGGGTGGCGTGCGGGCCTTCGAGCTGACCCTGAATGAGCCGGAGGCGTCCGTGCTCGAGTCCATCGCCGCGCTCGCGCATCGCTTCGGCGAGACGGAGCTGCTGGTCGGCGCGGGAACGGTCCTGACCATCGCCGCAGCCGAGCGTGCGCTCGACGCAGGCGCCCGGTTCCTGGTCTCGCCGCACCTCGACGTGGAGCTGGTGCGCTGGGCCGCCGGCCAGGGAGTGCCCTGCTTCCCCGGGGCTCTGACACCCAGCGAGATCCTGGCGGCATGGCGTGCGGGGGCCGCGGCCGTCAAGCTCTTCCCTGCCTCGGTCGCCGGCATCGCGCTGGTGCGCGAGCTCCAGGGCCCGCTGCCGTTCATCCCGCTGCTGCCCACCGGGGGCGTGACCCTGGAGTCCGCGCCGGCCTTCATCAGCGCCGGGGCCGTGGGGGTCGGCATGGGCAGCTGGCTGACGGGCAGCGGCGCCGCCGACGATGTCGAGCAGCGCGCCGCGAGCATCGTGTCGGCGGTCGCCGCGGCGCGTGCGGCACGAAGCCTCGTCAGGCCGTCGATGGGCCTGCGCAGCAACGGGAGCCCAGCGTGAGGATCACCGACGTCAGCACGTATCTCGTCGGCAACGCCTGGAAGAACTGGCTGTTCGTACGCGTCGACACGGACGAGGGCATCCACGGTGTGGGCGAGGGCACCCTCAACGCCTTCTCCGCGACCGTGGAGACGGCCATCCATGAGCTGCGGGAGACGTACATCGGGCTCGACCCCAGCCAGACCGAGCTGCTGCTGCAGCGCATGGTCCGGGATGTCTATTCCGATGGCGGCCAGATCCACATGGCCGCCGTGTCGGCCATCGAGGTGGCCTGCTGGGACGTCCGGGGCAAGGCCGCCGGCAAGCCCGTCCACGAGCTGCTGGGCGGCCGGATCCGCGAACGGATCCGGGTCTACGCCAACGGCTGGTATCGCACCGAGCGAACCCCGGAGGCGTTCGCGGCACGTGCCAGCGAGGTCGTCGCCAGCGGCTACACAGCGCTCAAGTTCGACCCGTTCGGTGCCGGCTGGCGGGTCCAGGACCGACCCGAGGAGGACCTGTCGATCGACATCGTCGCTGCTGTACGCGACGCCGTGGGGCCGGACGTGGACCTGATCGATCGAGGCCCATTGCCGATTCAGCGCCTCGACGGCGCTGCGCATCGCCGATCGGCTCGCGGCGTACCACCCGGCATGGCTCGAGGAGCCGGTCGCCCACCATCACCTGGGTTCCATGGTCGAGGTCGCTCGGCGCTCCCCGGTCCCGGTCGCGACCGGCGAGAGTCTGACCACCCTGAGCCAGTTCGCCGACCTGCTGTCGCACGATGCGGTCCACATCCTGCAGCCGGAGCCGTTGTACCTGGGTGGCCTGTGGCGGACCCAGCAGCTGGCCGCGATGGCGGATGCGGCATACGCGGTCATCGCGCCGCACAGCGCGCAGGGGCCCATCTGCAGCGCCATCTCGATGCAGCTGGGTGCCAGCGTCCCCAACTTCTACATCCAGGAGTCCTTCGACGAGTTCAATGCGCCGTGGTCACGCGACATCGTCGACCACCCGGTGCTGCCGGTCCGCGGCTACGTGGAGGTGTCCACCCGGCCGGGTCTGGGCATCGACCTCGATTGGGACCGGCTCGCCGAGCATCCGTACGAGCGCCAGCACCAGATCCGCCTGTTCAAGAGCGGCTGGGAGCGCCGAGATGACGCGGACATCCCGTCCACGACCCTCGACGGCCCGGCCGCGCGCACTCCGACAACGGGCCCGTCGGCATGACCGTGGAGGTCATCACGCTGGGCGAGGTCCTCGCCGGCCTCATCGCCGCATCGGTGGGGCCACTGGCGGAGGCGACCGTCTTCGAGCGGCATGTCGTGGGCGCCGAAGCGAACGTCGCCGTTGGCCTCGCGCGCCTTGGTCACAACGTGGGCTACATCGGCCGCGTCGGCACGGATGGCTTCGGCACGGCGGTCCTCCGACGGCTGCGCGCCGAAGGCGTGGACGTGGCCTGGCTGCGTCGCGACGCCGACGCGGTCACCGGACTGCTCATCCGCGAGCGCCAACCACTGGGTCCCTCCGAGGTGGTGTATCGGCGTGCGGACTCTGCCGGTTCCCGCCTGGCACCAGAGGACGTCGATGGCGCGGTCGGTGGTGGCCTGTTCGCGGGGGCCCGATGGTTGCACCTGACCGGCATCACGCCGGCACTGTCCGCGAGCGCGGCAGCTGCCGTCAGCCACGCCATCGAGGCGGCTCGCGAGATCGGCCTGACGGTGAGCCTGGACATCAACCTGCGCCGCAAGCTGTGGGCCGACGACGTCGCCGCACCCGTGCTTCGGACGATCGCCAGGGACGTCGACGTCATCTTCGGCGGTCGTGACGAGGCCGGCGTGGTCGCGGGCATGCCGTCGACCGGCGACCCGGCCGATGTCGCCGCGGCCCTGCTCGGGTTGGGTCCTCGGCTCGCGGTCATCAAGCTGGGCGCACAGGGGGCGCTCGCACTCGAAGCGGGCTCCTCATCGGTCACGCGGCCGGCGCTGCCGGTCCCAGGCCTGGTCGATCCGGTGGGTGCCGGCGACGCCTTCTGTGCGGGCTTCATCGCCGCGCGGCTGGAGGGCCGCGGCGTGGGGGCGGCCCTGGAGATAGGCAACGCGTGTGGTGCCGCGGCGGTCTCGGCGCTGGGAGACCTCACCGGGCTGCCCGAGCGACCGGCCCTGGACCGGCTGCTGGCTGCGGCCGCCGCGACCGACGACACGCTGCGCTGACGGGTCACGTCGCAGGGGCGTTTGACGTCCCGGGCGCTGGCCCCGACACTTGCGAATCGCGTGCGCCTGTAGCTCAGCGGATAGAGCGTCTGCCTCCGGAGCAGAAGGTCGTGAGTTCGAGTCTCGCCAGGCGCGCCAATCCCAGCCCGGGCGACCATGTTCGGTCGTCATCCGGCGGCGCCAAGGCGGGACAGTTCTCCTGCGCGCCGCAGGACCGCGTCGATCATCGGCTCCGTCAGGCGACCCGTGAACGTGTTCTGCTGGCTTGGGTGGAAGCAGCCGAACAGTCGATATCCCCCGACCGGTGCCTCCGCTCCGTGCCCGAAGCGCGGCCGGCGAGCGGGTCGCTCGCCGAGGGTCGCCAACGCCCGCAGGACGCCGTCCCAGCCCCACGCACCTAGGCAAACGATGGTCTTGGCGGTCGGCAGCAGCTCCAGCTCCTGGCGCAGGTATGGCAGGCACCGGTCGCGCTCATCGGGAGTCGGCTGGTTGTCCGGCGGCGCGCAGCGATTGACCGCCGCCAGGTAGGCGCCGGTGAGGCGCAGCCCGTCGTCCGCGTGGGTCGAGGTCGGCTGGTTGGCGAACCCGGCCCGGTGCAGCGCCGCGAACAGGAAGTCGCCCGAGCGGTCGCCGGTGAAGACGCGCCCGGTCCGGTTGCCACCGTGCGCCGCGGGAGCCAGGCCCACGATGAGCAGCCGCGCCGCGGGGTCACCGAACCCGGGCACCGGGCGCCCCCAGTAGACCTCGTCAGCGAACCTGGCCACCCGCTCCCGGGCCACATCCTCCCGCCATTGCACGAGCCTCGGGCACGCTCGGCAGGTGACGATGCTGCCGACCAGGTCGCCAAGGTGGGCGCCTCCCGCCGCCAGGTCGGTCACCCAGGCGGTTCGACCGACTCGACGGACGGCAGTCGATAGTCCATGGCCGCCACCCACTGCGTGAGGGCGGCCGCGTGGTCGAAGGCACCTGACGCACCCGACGCGGTGTCACGCGCCGCGAGCGCGCCGAGCCACTCCTCGGTGGCCTCCTGCCCCACGAACGTGGATCCCTGCCACTCGTTCCAGCCTGTGGCGACCCGTACCGCCGGGGTCTGCAGCCAGCCAAGCAGGCCCGCCTCGTCATCGGCAGCAGCCAGTGCGCCGACCGGCACCGCGAGGATCGCGCGCACGAGCACCCCGACCCGGCCCGCGGTGGCATCCGGGAGCCCCAGCTCCGTGACGGTCCGGGCGATGGCCGAACCAGCCGCCCACGCGTCGTACACGCCAACGACAGCCCCGGGCGTCGAGGCGCCCACGAGGTCGCCCAGGCTCCCGGCGACCGCCCAGCTCACGAGCGTCGCCCAGCGGGTCCGGTCGGAGCCCACCCAGCGCGCGAGCTCCTGTGCGCCTGCGAGGGCCGCGACCTCGGGCAACGACCCGGAGGTTGGCTCGAGCGGGCCGGGCTTGCCCATGGTGGCGGATGCGGTGGCTGCGGCGGCGCCTCGTGACCTGGTGACGCTGACGGCTGTGTTCCCGGCGCGTCCTGCCCGGATCGTGGAGACGAGCGCGCCCAGCCGCTGCCGGAGGGCCGACTGGACCGTCGTGGCAGAAGCACCCCGCCCAGCGACCGCACCGACCGTTTGACCCACCGACGCGAGGGGAGCATCCAGCGCGTGGAGCGCAGCGTCGAGCAACGCGCTCGAGGTCGTCTCGGACGCGGCAAGGCCAGCCCCCGCCACGTCCCGCAGCACCTGCGTCAGGAACAGCGAAGCGACCGCCATGCGGGCAGGCTCCAACAGCTGGTCGCGGAGCGCGGTCTGGAGGTCCGGCACCCCCGACAGGCCGATGCGCCAGGCGAGCCGTCCCCAGTCGCCCGCGGCGTCGTCCCAGACCACCTCGTGATCGAGGAACACATGTGACTCGTAGGCATGGAGGTCGAGCTCGAGACCCTGGGCATGGATATCCCGGCAGTTGCGGAGGTGCTCGAGACCCGTTCGGACGTCGCGGAGGATCAGGTATGCGGCCGGGTCGTCCGGCAGCCCGAGGGCGGGCCCCGCTCCCGTCAGCCTCACCCGACCTTCGGCGAAACGGTTGCGATAGACAACCAGCGATCGTGCCCCCCGGACATCGTTCGTATAGGCAAACACATCCTCGTCGACCTCGCCACCGGCGCGCACGGCGTCGAGCATCAGGAAGCCATCGGCTGCGGCGAACCGCCAGCGCTGGCGGAGCAACGGGAAGATCTCCCGCTCATGCCGCGCGACGAGGTCCGAGTCGGGACGCTCGTCGAGCATCGCCCGTCGGAACTCCATGCCGTACTTCTCGCCGAACCCCTCGACCTGCCCGTGCCCGAACATGGGCAGCCCGGGCAAGGTCGCGAGCAGCGTGGCCACACCCACGTACTTGTCGCCCGACCCGAACTGATCGACAGCGGTGCGCTCGTCGGGATTGTTCATGAAGTTGACGTAGCGACCCAGGATCCGGGTGTCGAACGCGACGGTCTCCCGGATGACGCTCCGGTACCCGGCGTTGTCCTCGTCGCGGAGCATGTGCATGAAGGCGCTGTTGTAGACCCGGTGCATCCCCAGGGTCCGCACGAAGTAGCCCTCGAGCAGCCAGAACGCCTCCGCCAGCAGCAACGTGTCGGGCGCCTCCGCGGCCACCCGGTCGACGACCTCGCGCCAGAATTCGGCAGGCATCGCGGCGTCGAACGCCGCCTGGGTCATCGACGACTCGGCACGCGACGGGATCGCACCGGCGCTGCCCGGCAATGGGTACCAGAGCCGCTGGACATGTTTCTTCGCAAGCACCATGGCGGCATCGAAGCGGATGACCGGGAAGCGGCGAGCGACGTCGATGATGGTCCGGATGACGGCTTCGCGGACCTCCGCCTTGAGGTAGTCGAGCTGCGCCGTGTCGTTCCAGGGGAAGCTCGTGCCGTCGTTGCCGTGGTAGATGTAGCGCGTCGAGCCGTTCCAGCGGTCGACGCGCTTGAACACCACCGCGGCATCCGAGCTGTCCGAGTAGTGGTCCTCGAGATAGATGCCCACGCGCTCGTCGCGGGAGAGGTTGGGTCCCGTCCAGGCGTACGCCGGGTAGGGTGGATCGGGGCGCTGGACGAAGTAGTCCGGCTGCTCCGTCACCCAGCGCGAGTCGATGCCCATGTGGTTGGGCACCATGTCCGAGGCGAGCCGGATGCCACGCGCCCAGGCCCGGTCGCGCAGGTCACGCCACGCGTCCTCGCCCCCGAGGTCGTCCGCGATCCGGTAGTCCATGAGGGAGTACGCCGACGCGACCGCGTCGGGATTCCCCTGGAGCTGCTTGATGCGTTGCGAGGCGTGGCTCCGCTCCCAGAGGCCGATGAGCCAGAGGCCGGTGAAACCCCACTCGTGGAGCCGGTCGAGCTCCTCGTCGGGGATGCCGTCGAGCGTCCGGATGGCGCGGCCATAAGTTCGCGACAGCTGGTCCAGCCAGACGTACGTGCTCTTGGCCATGAGCACCAGGCCGGGCATCCAGTCGAGGTCCTGGCTGAACGACTCAGGCTCGCCCTGCGCGCCGCCGAATCCGGACAGCGCCGCCGACTCGACGGTGTCCGCGTGCCCACCCATGTGCCCGGTCCAAGCCCGTTCTGCCGCGACCTGCTCCTCGGACAGGACGTCAAGGCTCCTGGTGAGCCGGGCAAGCAGCTCCACATCGACGACGTCCGCCCAGTTGTCGCGGATCCAGCGCAGCTGACCGGCCAGCGAGTCGGGTGACTGCCTGCCCGGTTCCAGCAGCCGCTCCACGAGGTCCCGGCCATCCGATCCATCAGCCTCCTTGGCCGACTGCTTCCGGATCGCGGCCACGAGGCGTGGGTAGTCGGTGTCCGCCAGGCGGGCGTCATCGAACAGGTCGTCGTAGCGCATGAACGCCGGGTTCTGATTGGCGACCCAGAGCAGCAACAGCTCCTCGGTCGAGAGCTGTCGGTTCGATGCGCCCTCGGTGTCCGCCCGGAGGTACGTGCGAGGCTCGACACCATCGAGGTAGACCGGCCGCGACGGGAAGACGTCCTCGAATGCCACCAGGGCGTCGCCGTGCGCCTTGGCCGGGCCTGCGGTGCCGAGGCGGGCCTGCTCGATGGCCCGATGCTGGAGCTCATGGATGAGCGCGATCGCGGCGAGGTCCCCGGCAGTCACGGGACGCTCTGGTCGCGTACCCCCCGCTTGTGCGATCCGCCATGCGACGCGCCGGAAGGCTGCGCCATCTGTGGTCTCGGCGCGGGACGAGAAGGTCCCCTCATCCAGGGCATATCGGTCACGAGCGGCACGGGCGATGCGGAACTCCATGTGCGGGCCACGATACCAGCGCACCGTGCGGCCCCTGTCCCCGAGCGGTCACCAGGCGGTGTCGGGGACGGATCGGCGCAGGCGACCGTGCTAGTCGCCGGGGTGACTGCCAGACCTGATCCGGAAGGCGCCCAGACCGCCGATGGCTGGTCCCCGGTCCACATCCACGGACCGGACGCTGCTCGAGGGCGGCCCGTCCTCGATCGACAGGAGCAGGGCATCGAGCGCCTCACGCGGGCCTTCCGCGACCACCTCCACCGATCGGTCCGCGCGATTCGCCACCCAGCCCTCGAGCTCCAGGCGCGCCGCCACCCGCTGCACGAACCAGCGGTAGCCAACACCCTGGACGGTGCCCCGGATGACCGCATGCAGCCGTTGTCGGGGCGCGGGACCACGCGGCCCATCCAGGGTCACCGGTCGGCACCCCGCGCCGCTGGGGCGTCCTGCCGCGAGATCACGGCAGGGACGGGTGATGCCGCGCCTCCCAGGGCAGTGATGCGGGGCCAGCGCAGCAGGAGGTCGTCGAGCAGCAGCTCCGGGCTGGCGTAGGCATCGATCGCGGCACCCAGCCCGTCAAGACGATCAAGGAACGCGATGAGCTGGCGCTGGTCGAGCATCGGCGCGGCGCCATCGAGCTCTTCCATCAGGTCCACCTGGTGGATGCGAGGCCGCGCACCTCCGACCACGACCGCCAGGTCACGGCCGACATCGCGCCAGGTGGCCAGGACCTGGCGCGCGGCGCGTCGACGCTCGGCCGGTTGCGGGCGACGCGTCGACGAGCGGGCGGTGGACACGGCCGTCGTCGAGCGACGACGGGCGGGAGCGGGCGACGCGCCGAGGTCGTCGGTCGGTTCCTCGGCCGGGAGACCGCCTTCGAGCGCCGCATCCAGCGCAGCGCCATCCGCCATCAGGCTGGTGGCGGCATCGAGGCGCGTGCGCCGATCCGCGGCCAGGAGGTCGACGATCTGGCGCGCCAGCCGGTCGCGGATGAGCGACGCGTCAGCAGAACGCGAGAGGGCGATGGCCACGCCCGGCAGCCCCCCCGATGCCGTCGCCAGGCCAGCCGCCCGGGACGCATCGGCGAGATCCCGCTCGACCAGCAACGCGGCGATGTCGCGCGCCGGCACGGGGCCCAGCCGAAACCTGGCGGAGCGACTGGCGACCGTGGGCAGGATGGTCGCCGGGTCGTCCGCGCAGAGCACGATGCAGGCTTCGCCCACGGGCTCCTCGAGCGTCTTGAGCAGCGCGTTCTGGGCATCCGGGTTCAACCGATGGGCCGCCTCCACGACAGCGACGCGGACGCGTCCCTCCATGGGCAGGAGCGACAGGTCCGTGACAAGCGCCTGGACCTGGGCGATCCGGATCTGCTCCCCGGCACCCTCCGGCTGGAGCCGGTGGAGGTCGGGGTGGTTGCCGTGATCCACCTTTCGACAGGCGGCGCACGAACGACAGGGCCTCGCCGCTGGCTCCGGTGACAGGCACAGGAGCCCTGCAGCGAGGTCCATCGCAAGGGTGGTCTTGCCCACGGCCCTGGGGCCGATGAACAAGATCGCGTGAGGAGCACGGCCACGCGTGATCGCGCGCCGGACAGCCGCCAGCGCCAGTGGGTGACCGCGGGTCAGCAGCCGCCCACTGGTCGCCGGTTCGGGGTGGTGGTCAGCCCTCACCCGTCTCGGACGTGGCGGCCTTGGTCGTCCGCCGACGTGTGGTCTTGGGCGCTGATGCCTCGTCGCCAGCCGTGGCCGCCGCGGGCGTGGTGGCCGCCTTGGTGCGCGACCTCGCGGGTGCCTTGGCAGGTGCCTCGCTCACCACGGCGTCCGCTGCGACGGGGGTCGCCTCGGCCGCTGCGGCAGGCTTGGCGCTGGCCGCCCTGGTGCGCGACCTCGCGGGTGCCTTGGCAGGTGCCTCGCTCACCACGGCGTCCGCTGCGACGGGGGTCGCCTCGGCCGCTGCGGCAGGCTTGGCGCTGGCCGCCCTGGTGCGCGACCTCGCGGGTGCCTTGGCAGGTGCCTCGCTCACCACGGCGTCCGCTGCGACGGGGGTCGCCTCGGCCGCTGCGGCAGGCCGTGGTGCCCGACGCGACCGACCCGTGGTGGGTGCGCTCGCGGCTGGCTCCCCTGCCGGGGTCTGGCTGGTGGACTGGGGACGCGACGCAGGCTGCTTGCGGGCCAGCTCGGCACGCAGCATCTCCTGGACGTCCGCGGGCACCTCGCTCCACGGCTCGGCCGAAGCTGCCGGACGCTCGGATCGCTCGAAGCGCTCGCGTGGCTCCTGGCTGACCGGACGTGGCTGCCGAGGCGGTTGTGCCTGGCCACCCCGGTTGCGGTCCGCCTGGCCACCCCGGTTGCGGTCCGGCTGGCGATCGGAGCGGTTCCCGCCCGAGCTGCCGCCGAAGCCGCCCGTGCTCGGGCTGCCCGTCCGGCCATATCGCTCCCGATCGACGGCGGCGCGATAACCGGCACCACCGGCCGCGCCCCGGTTGCCCGGTGCGCCACCCCGGTTACCCGGTCGCTGGCCACCTCGAGCGCGTCCCTGCTGGCGCCGCTCGGCGAGCAGGTACTCGGGGACCTCGGGCTCGTCGTCGTAGCCCTCCTGGTCATCGAGCGGTGCGCTGATGGTCAACGTCGGTGCGACCCCCAGCTGACTTTCCCAGACCGATCCGAACGTGGAGTGCTGCGGCAGGGCCGCGACCTCCTCATCGAGGAACTCATCCTCGAGGTCGGGATCGATGACCTCGACCGGCTCACGAGGCGCTCGCGGCGCGCGGACCTCCGCGGCCAGCGCCGGCTCCCGGACCTCGCCGGGCTCGCCTGGCTCACCGCCCGCGACCTCGCCCTCGCCACGACGGCCACGGCCACGGCCACGGCCCCCTCGACGACGACGACGACGACGCGCCTCGCCCTCGCCCTCCCTTCGGCTTCGGTCTCGCCGCCCTCGGCGGGCACGACGCCTTCCACATCCGGTGCGATCTCGGCGACCTCTGCGAACTCCTCATCGTCGATATCCACATCGGCGTCGATGTCGGTGTCCGGGGCGACCCGGGAGAGACGCTCGCCGGGGAGCACCACGATGGCGCCACCACCCGGGACCGTGCTGGCCTCGACCGGGGTCGGGCGCGGAGCGCGTGCCGGCCGGTCGGAACGGTCGCCCCGGTCGGGGCGGTCACCCCGGTCGGGTCGGTCGCTGCGGCGCCCCTCACCTCGCCGCCGACGGACGCCGTTGTCGGTCTCCTTCTCGGGCACGGCGGTCATCGAGAGATCGTCCTCGGACGCCACCCGGCGGCCGCTCCGCTCGCCCTTCTCGACGCGCGCAAGCTGGGAGATGTCCGTGAACACATCGGCGACCTCGATGAGGTCACTGCTGGTGTTGCCCCGGAAGCTCACGACCTCGACGCGCACACCGAGCTGCTGCACGGCGCGGATGGCTGGCGCGAAGTCGCCATCACCCGAGACCACGACCGCGATGTCGATGTGCTGGGCCATGCGCATCATGTCCACCACGAGCTCGATGTCCAGGTTCGCCTTGATGCGCCCGTCACCGTACTTGCGGATGTCCTTGCTCACGACCTTGTAGCCGCTGCGGCCAAGGAAGGCGTGGAACTGGCGCTGGTTCTCGTTCTCGGGATCCAGCCCGGTATAGGCATACGCCCGGACGAGATCGCGTCCAACGGTCGATGCCTTGAGGAGGGTGACGTAGTCGATGTCTACGCCGGCGGCCTTGGCCGCATAGAAGATGTTCGCCACGTCCACGAAGACGGCGACGTTCTTGCTCACGCAGGACTCCTGTGCGCTGCGATGGCGAGCCTCCGCCGCTGGCGGAGCTCGCGCGGATCGGTCCGAAGCCGGGCTCGAAGACCTCGAGGGTGGTATTCCACGAACGCAGGCATGCCTCTGTGGCTCCGGTGGGCGCTCCGATGGAGCGCACCTGGTGACGTCCCGGGCAGCCGCGGCTCCGCCTGATCCAGGGTTGGCGACCCGCTCGCCTGATGGGCCTCGGCGACGCTCCGAGCGCGCCGCACCGGGTGATCGCAGGTACCTGGGAGGAATCGCTGCCCGCACACGCCCCGGGGCACTCGGACGTCTTGCATTCGAGACGTCGGTGACTATCATACGCGAACGCGTCGGTAGCCACGCGAACGCCCAGGTCGTGCGTGTCCAGCTCCGGCATCCATCGGGACCAGGAGGAGGGTTCCCGAGGACGTGGCCCATTGCGGGGTCATGGCTTCGGCGCCCATCTGCACCGCTCCCAAGGTTGCTCCGGTCCTGGATACATCGCGGCCAGCGTCGCTCGTGGCTGACCTGACCACCAGGGACATCAGGAGGAAAGAGGGACTCATGAAGTTGAGGAATCTCGGCGTGATGGGCGCCGCTGGTCTGCTTGCGGTCACCGCCGCAGCCCCCGCGTTCGCGCAGGACAAGGTGCTGACGATCGGCGCGGATTTCCCGCTGTCCGGTGGTGAGGTGGTCAATGGGCAGCCGACCGTGAACGGCGTCCAGCTCGCGATCGACCTGGCCAACAAGGCCGGCGGCATCGGTGGCTACACGCTCAAGCTCGATGCCAAGGACGACGCCGTCAATGGCATTCACGATCCGGGCCAGGGCGCCCAGAACGTGAATGCGCTCGTGGCAGACGAGACGGTCATCGCTCTGGTCGGACCGTTCAACTCGAACGTTGCCCGTGCGGAGATCCCGGTCACCAATGAGGCCGGACTGGCACAGTGCAGCCCGTCGAACACCGGTACTGACCTGACCCAGGAAGGCTCGGACGCCTACCGGTCCACCGATCCGGCCAAGTCCGCGGTTCGCAACTACTTCCGGACGGCGACCCCGGACAACATCCAGGGGTTGGGCCTGGCGCAGTACGCCTACAACGATCTGGGCGCACGCAACGCGTACGTGGTCGATGACACCGAGGCATTCGGCGTGGGTGTCGCGAACAGCTTCAGCGACAACTTCATCAAGCTCGGCGGGGCCGTCGCCAAGCGTGACGGCAACGACTGGGATACCAACAAGAGCTTCACATCGCTGCTCACCTCGGTGCAGGGACTGACGCCGGCCGTCGATGTCGTCTTCTTCGGCGGTACGCAGGTCACCGGTGGTGGCCAGCTGCGCAAGGACATGGGTGCGGCGAACATGCTGACGATCCCGTTCGTCGGACCCGATGGCACGACCGACCTCACCGCGGGCGGGAAGGACGGCGCCTTCATCACCCTCGCAGGCCTCGAGAACTCCGACAACGTCCATGGGTCGGTGGCGGGGGTGCATGACCTGCCGAACCCAGGTACCTTCGTCGAGGACTACAACGCGGCGTTCGGTCAGGCTCCCGGCGCGTACAGCGCGCTCGCCTACGCCTGCACGCAGATCATCCTCCAGTCGCTCGACGCGGCCATCGCAGGCGGCGCCGCCGATCCGGCAGCGATCCGCGAGGCGACCCGCGCCGCGGTGTTCGCGGGCAACCCGTTCGACACCATCCTCGGACCCCTCGTCGTGGACCCGAATGGTGACTCGGGTACGTGGCTGTCCTTCTACAAGACCGACGTCACGGCCGAGGGCGGCAAGGGTGGCTGGGTCTTTGTGAAGCAGCAGAACTTCACACCCGAGGCCCCAGCCGCGTCCGGCGCCGCTGCGTCGACCGCACCGTAGCGTTCCCGCGGGAACATCGAGGCCGGGGAGTCACTCCCCGGCCTCGTCTTTGCAGTCGGGTCAGAGACTGAGCCCGAACTGACGGGAGTCCGGATGCTCGACCAGCAGACCATCGCGACCCTCACCGCGCAATTCTTCAACGCGCTCACCATCGGTGGTATCTATGCGCTCATCGCGCTGGGCTACACGATGGTGTACGGCATCATCGAGCTCATCAACTTCGCCCACGGCGACATCTTCACGATGGGGGCATTCCTGTCCTTCGTGATCATCACCAGTCTGGGCTTCACGGGTCCGATCCAGGATCCGCTGCTGCTCATCGCGGTGCTGGGCATCACGTTCATGATCACGATGCCGGTGATAGGCCTGCTGGGCGTGGGCATCGAGCGATTCGCGTACCGCCCATTACGGAACGCGCCACGATTGACGCCGCTCATCACGGCCATCGGCGTCTCGTTCATCCTGATGAACGTCATCCAGGTGATCTTCGGGCCGTCGCCCAAGTCGGTGCCGCAGATCTTCCCGGTCGACGCCCGGTTCACGATCCTGGGGGCGAGCATCTCGTACCTCAGCGTCTTCATCGTGGTGGTCACTGCGGTCCTCACGCTGACGTTGCACCAGTTCGTGAGTCGATCCCGGCTTGGGCGCGCCATGCGCGCGACGGCCCAGGATCGACAGGCCGCGCAACTCATGGGCGTCAACATCAACACCACCATCGCCCTGACGTTCCTGCTGGGCTCGGCACTCGCCGGTGCTGCGGGCATCGTGTACGGCCTGTATTTCGGTACCATCGAGTTCACACTCGGGTTCGGCGCCGGCCTCAAGGCGTTCACTGCCGCAGTCCTTGGCGGCATCGGCAACCTGACGGGCGCTGTGCTTGGGGGCTTCCTCATCGGGTTCGTCGAGGTCATCACGACTCAGCTCGGCTATGCCCGCTGGAGCGAGGCTGTGGTCTTCGGGGTCCTCATCATCGTGCTGGTGTTCCGACCGACGGGCCTGCTGGGGCAGCAGGTCGGTGAACGGGCATGACCAGCCAGGCATCGACCTCGCCTGGCCGCCCGATGCACGGACGGCGGTTCGGACCGGTCCAGGACTTCGCCAGTCGCCATCGGTCGACCACGATCATCGTCGGGATGCTCATGGTCACGGCGCTGTTGCCGCTGCTGGTCACCATCCCGCCCCTGTCGTTCCTGGCCCGGCAGACGATCTGGATCGACAGCTTTGCCACGACCGGCATCTTCGTCCTCCTGGCCCTCGGGCTCAACGTCGTCGTGGGCATGGCCGGCCTGCTCGACCTGGGCTACGCCGCGTTCTTCGCCATCGGGGCGTATGCCTACGCATATGGGGCGTCGGGTTTCACCGACATGCACATCCCCTTCTGGCTGATGCTGCCCATCGGCGCCGTCGTCGCGGCCGTCTTCGGCATCCTGCTGGGAGCGCCCACGCTCCGGCTGCGCGGCGACTACCTGGCCATCGTGACCCTTGGCTTTGGGGAGATCGTGCCCATCGTGTTCCGCAATGCGTCCTCCTGGACGCGCGGCACGGACGGTATCGGCGGTCTCGATCGACCCAGCCTGCCGGGGCTCGTATTCGGAGCCACGAGCCCGGTTCCGTACTACCTGATCATGGCTGCCCTGGTGACCATCGTGATGATCCTCCTGTACCGGCTCGAGGATTCTCGGCTCGGCCGTTCGTGGCAGGCGATCCGGGAGGATGAGCTCGCCGCGGCCAGCAATGGCATCAATACCGTCACCACCAAGTTGCTCGCCTTCGCGCTCGGCGCCAGCACCGCGGGATTCGCAGGAGTGTTCGGCGCCTCCAAGCTCGTGTTCGTGTCCCCGGACCAGTTCCTGTTCGCGGTGTCATTCACCGTGCTGGCGATGGTCGTGCTGGGCGGCATGGGCAACATCTGGGGTGTCGCGCTGGGCGCCTTCCTCATCTACGAACTCCAGACCGTGGTCCTCAAGGAGCTCAACACCCTGTTCGACCGGTTCTACGTGCCGGTCCTGTCCGACATCAACTTCCAGCAGTACCAGTTCCTGCTCTATGGGCTGGCACTGGTGGGCATGATGCTCCTGCGCCCGGAGGGCCTGTTCCCGAGTCGCCGGCGCGCCCAGGAGCTGCACGTCACCGACGAGCCCGCAGGAGCCGATGTCGAGGGCGCAGATCCCGAGGGTCCGCTCGGCCGTGGAGACGAGGCATGAGCGAACCATCGGTCGACCTCCTGACCCTGGACGACCCGGCGACGGATGCAGACCCGAGACCCATCCTGATGCACGCGCGGGCCATCACCAAGCGTTTTGGCGGGCTGATAGCCGTGAACAAGGCGGAGCTGGTCGATCCCCCAAGGGTCCATCGTCAGCCTCATCGGGCCGAATGGCGCTGGCAAGACCACCTTCTTCAATGTGGTGGCAGGCATCCTCGATCCCAGCGATGGCGAGATCACATTCCGGGGCCGTCGGATGGTCGCGCGGGCCGAGCGAGCGTGGATCGAACCGTTCGTCTGGTTCGTCCCAGCCGCCATCGCGCTCCTGGTCCTGCTCCCGTTGCAGGGGATCCTGGCCCCACAGAACGCCGACATGCAACTGTTCGTCTCGACGGCGGCACTCGCGGTCCTGATCGTGAGCCTGCTCATGGGCATCGTACGGCCACCCTGGTACGACCGGCTGCTCCGGCGTCTGGGTGTCTTCAAGAGCGCGCGTCCGAATGACATGGTCGAGGCGGGCATCGGCCGGACGTTCCAGAACATCCGTCTGTTCCAGAACATGACCGTTCTTGAGAACGTGCTCATCGGAATGCACATCAAGCTCAAGAGCAACCTGGTGGACGCTGCGCTGTCGACGCCGCGCCGGGCGCGCGAGGAAGCAGCGGCACGGACGCGCGCCCGCGAGTTGCTTGCCCTGGTGGGCCTTGCGGGACGGGACGACGTGATCGCCAAGAACCTGCCCTATGGCGACCAGCGACGGCTGGAGATCGCGCGCGCACTCGGCAGTGACCCCGTGTTGCTCCTGCTCGATGAGCCCACTGCCGGCATGAACCCGAATGAGACCGAAGAGATGCGTCGCCTGATCGGGAAGCTTCGCGCCCAGCTCGGCCTCACCATCCTGCTCATCGAGCACGATATGCGGGTCGTGATGGGCGTCAGCGACCGCATCACCGTGCTCGACCACGGCGAACCGATCGCCGAGGGCACGCCCGAGGAGATCCGCGCCAACCCCCGCGTGATCGAGGCGTATCTGGGCGCGCCCACCGCATGACTGCCATGGCACCAGCGATGTCCGAAACGAGGACGGCCGTCGCTACGGAGATGCTCCATCTAGACAACGTCAACACGTACTACGGCCGGATCCACGCGTTGCAGGGCATCGACCTGACGGTCAACGCGGGCGAGATCGTGACGCTCCTGGGAGCGAACGGTGCGGGCAAGACGACGACACTCAAGACTATCAGCGGGCTCCTGCACCCCAAGGTCGGCACGGTCACCTTCGAGGGCCAGGACATCAGCAGAACGGCCGCCCACTCCCTGGTCAGGGCGGGTATCGGTCACGCCCCGGAAGGTCGCCGGATCTTCTCGCGCATGACCGTGCTCGAGAACCTCCATATGGGTGGCTTCACCCGCACCGCGGCGGAACGCGATGAGGACATGGAGAAGGCGCTCGTCCTCTTCCCGCGCCTCCGCGAGCGGCTGACCCAGAAGGGCGGCTCTCTCTCCGGCGGTGAGCAGCAGATGCTGGCCATCGGCCGGGCACTGATGTCGCGGCCCCGACTGCTGCTCCTCGATGAGCCGTCCCTGGGCCTCTCGCCCATCCTGGTCCAGCAGATCTTCTCGCTCATCACGGAGATCAACCAGCAGGGCATCACGATCCTGCTCGTAGAGCAGAACGCGATGCAGGCTCTCGCCATTGCGCACCGAGGCTATGTGCTTCAGACGGGCAAGGTCATCCTGGCCGACAGTGCCGCCGGGCTGGCCGCGAACGAGGACGTCCGGAAGGCCTATCTCGGAGAGATCTGACCCTCAGGCGTCCAGGAAGCGCCGGAGGAACTGACGGGTGGCCTCTTCCCGGGGTTCGTTGAGCACCTGCTCCGGTGGTCCCTCCTCGAGCACCACACCGCCCTCCATGAACAGCACCCGGTCCGCGGCCTCGCGACAGAACTGCATCTCGTGGGAGACGACGATCATCGTCGAACCTTCGTGAGCGAGGGTCTCCATGACCAGCAGCACCTCGCCCACCAGCTCCGGGTCGAGCGCGCTCGTGGGTTCGTCGAACATGAGCACCTGGGGATCCATCGACAGCGCGCGGGCGATGGCCACGCGCTGCTTCTGGCCGCCTGACAGCCGGGACGGGTACTCATCGCGTTTGTGGAGCATCTGGACCTTGTCCAGGTAGCGCTCGGCGGTCGCGACCGCCTGGTCGCGGGGGATGCCCTTCACCTTCGTGGGCGCCTCGATGCAGTTCTGGAGCACCGTCATGTGCGGGAACAGGTTGAAGTCCTGGAACACCATGCCGGCTTGCAGCCGCAGCTTCCTGATCTGCTCCCGATGCGCCCGGTTCCGGGTGTTGAGCGGGTCCGCGCTGACGGTGATGTCACCGATGCGCACGGACCCGACGGTCGGTTCCTCCAGGAAGTTCATGCACCGGAGCATGGTCGTCTTGCCGCTGCCGGACCGACCGATGAGCATCACGGTCTCGTGCTGGCGCACGTCCATGCTCACGCCGCGCAGCACATGGTTCTGCCCGAAGTACTTCTCGATGCCGGTGGCGGAGACGACGACCTCACCCAGCTCCATCAGCGATCGCTCCGGGCCATGCGCCGTTCGAGGCGCTGCTCGAGGTACGAGAAGAAGAGGGTCAGGATCCAGTAGACGACCGCCGCGAACAGCGACGCCTCCATGATGTTGATGGTCTGGCGTCCGGCCGACTGGGCCCGGAACAGCAGCTCCTGGATGCCGATGACGATCACCAGCGAGGTGTCCTTGATCATCGCGATGAAGTCGTTGCCGATGGCCGGGATGACGATCCGGATTGCCTGGGGCATGACGATCCGACGCATGATGAGCCGCTCCGGCATGCCCAATGCCTGTGCCGCCTCTCGCTGGCCGCGTGGGACCGCCTGGATGCCGGCGCGGAAGATCTCCGTCATGTAGGCGCCGTAGTTGACGCCCAGCGCGATGACCCCGGCCCAGAACAGGGGCAGCACCAGCCCCAGCTCGGCCAGCCCGAACGCCCAGACGAAGATCTGGACCAGCAGCGGCGTGCCCCGGATGAGTGACACATACAGAGAGGCGATGCCGTTGGCGACCGGGTTGGGTGACAAGCGCCCGAGCGCGCCCAGGACGGCGAGCACACAGGCGAGCAGGATGGAGCAGACGGTGAGCTCGATGGTCACCTCCGCGCCCGCCAGGATGAACTGCCACCACTTGGCCAGGAACGCCCAGTCGAACCGGGTCGTGAGCGCGAGCACGATGGCCGCGATGAGCACGAACCAGGTCGCCCCGAAGATCAGCTGGTAGCTCAGCTTGCGCCGACGCTGCGCGGCCGCGATGGCCTGCACGATGGGCGCTGGGGGTACCACCGCTCCCGATCCCTCGATCGCTGCCATACGACCTCCTCCTCCGGGGACGAATCAAGAACGGGGCCGCCCGAAGGCGACCCCGTTCGTTATCGGTGCCTGGTCTGACGAGCGATTACTGGGCGGTGACCCGGTCCTTGCCGTCGAACCACTTCTTGGAGAGCGTCAGCAGGGTGCCGTCGTCTCGCATCTGGCCGATGATCGTGTCCACCGAGGCGACCAGCGAGGCGTTGTCGGGCACGGTGTTGTCGAATGCCACGCCGAGCGACTCGAAGAAGACCGGGTCCCCGACCTCGACCATGGGCGTGCCGTTCTTGATGGCGTCCTCGACGGTGTCCGCGCTGGACAGCCAGCCCGTGAAGTCAGCGCGCCCTGACTGGACGTTCTGGGCACACACCTGGTCGGTGTCGAGGGGGAAGGCGGTCGCACCGGCGGGCGGTGTGGCCGGCGGCGGGGCATCGACGAGCACCAGCGAGCCCTCGAGCCACTGCTGGTAGGTCGTCGCCGCGCCGACGCAGATCTTCTGGTTCGCGAAGCCGTCGATGGTCGTGATACCCGATGCCGTCGTGGCGGCGAACTGCGCTGGGTTGTAGGCGTACGGCCGGGTGAAGTCGAGGACCTCCTTGCGGGACTGGGTGATGGTCACCGAGCCGACGCTCATGTCCCAGCGGTCGTTCCAGCCACCAGCGACGACCAGGTCGAAGCTGGGGATCTCGAACTGCACGGTCACGCCAAGCCGCTTGGCGATCTCCGTCGCCACGTCCACGTTGAAGCCCGTGAACGACCCGTCCGGGTTCTGCATGGAGTAGGGCGCGTAGTTGGGCTCGATGCTCACCCGGATCACGCCGGCTTCCTTGATCTTGGCCAGCAGGTCGTTCGGGACGACGATGCTGGGGGCGACCGTGGGTGCCGCGGTCGGCGCGACTGTCGGGGCGAGGGTGGGCGCCGGGGTCGGGGCGACCGTCGGGGCCAGGGTGGGCGCGACTGTCGGGGCCACGGTCGGCGTTGGTGTTGGTGCCGGCGTCGGCGCGACTGTCGGTGCGAGGGTGGGCGCCAGGGTCGGGGCAACCGTTGGCGTTGGCGTCGGTGCCGCGGTCGGGGCGACTGTCGGTGCGAGGGTGGGCGCCAGGGTCGGGGCAACCGTTGGCGTTGGCGTCGGTGCCGCGGTCGGGGCGACAGTCGGTGCGAGGGTGGGCGCCAAGGTCGGGGCGACGGTTGGCGTCGGCGCCGGCGTCGGCGCGACGGTGGGTGCCACGGTCGGGGCGAGGGTGGGCGCGAGGGTCGGGGCGACCGTTGGCGTTGGAGTCGGTGCCGGGGTCGGCGCGACCGTGGGTGCCACGGTCGGGGCCACGGTTGGCGCGAGAGTCGGGGCGACCGTGGGTGCCACGGTCGGGGCGACCGTGGGTGCCACAGTCGGCGCGACGGTGGGCGCCACGGTCGGGGCGATCGTCGGCGCCATGGTGGGCGCGAGGGTCGGGGCCAGGGTTGGTGCCACGGTCGGGGCCAGGGTTGGTGCCACGGTCGGGGCCAGGGTGGGCGCGACAGTTGGCGCTACCGTCGGCGACGCGACGACCGGCTGGCTGGCGACGGCAGTCGTCGGCGCCACGCTCGCAGCCGCGCTCGGCGTCGGTGCAGGCGTGGCCGGCTTCGGCGTCGGGGCAGTGCTGGCGCATGCCGAGACCACGAGCGTGGTCACCAGCAGCACCGAGGTGAGGAGCGCAGGACGGCTCCGTCGGATCGATCGGTTCCTCCCAGTGTCTGAAGAAGCGCACGGCATCGTCAATCCTCCCACGACACATGACGCCGGCAAGGTGGGTTCTACCACGCCTGACCGCGCGAGGCAACATCGCGCCCGTGACGATCTGGGTGCGGACCCTGCAGAACGGCTCTCGTCACCTCCAGCATGCGGCGACGATGCACCGCCGGGTGTCCCGATCAGAGCCGGATCGTCTCGTCCAGCTGAGGCACGATCGCCGTCCAATCGAGCTCGTCCTCGATGCGGCTGGCGAGGATCCGTGCGGGGCCCACCTCACCATGGACGACGAACACCCCCTTGGGGCGTCGGCTGGCAGTCAGGAGCCAGGCGAGCAGCTCGTCCGCATCGGCATGGACGCTGAATGATGGCAGGTTGACGACCTCCGCCCGAACGCGCACGTACTGGCCGAGCATCTTCAGCTCGCGCGCGCCGCCCAGCAGCGCGCGACCGCGGGTGCCGTCCGCCTGATAGCCGACGAGCACGACCGAGCTCTCGGGCTCGGCCAGGTATCGCGCCAGGTGATGGACGACCCGCCCGCCGGTGGCCATGCCGCTGGCCGAGATGATGATCTTGGGCTCGTCCGACGCGGTCAGCCGCTTCGACGCTTCGGCATCGCGGACCTCGACGACGCGGTCGTCCAGGAACGGCGTGGGGTCATCGAGGACCTCGGATCGGAACTCCGACGAGCGGGCTGCGATCGCTGTGCGATACGCCCGCAGCGAACCGAGCGCCATCGGACTGTCGACATACACCGGCACCGCCGGCAGCTCCCCGCGATCCGCGAGCGCTCCGAGGTGGTGGAGCAGCACCTCCGTCCGATCGACCGCGAAGGCGGGGATGACCACGGTCCCGCGACGCGCGATGGTTCGTGTGACGACATCCCGGAGATGATCGAGGGCGAGGGCGTCGTCGTGCGTCCGGTCGCCGTAGGTGCTCTCGACCACGATCCAGTCGGCGTCACCGATGGGCTCGGGGCCTAGCAGCAGTGGGTGGCTGGGACGGCCCAGGTCACCACTGAACACGATGGAGGTGCCACCCAGGTCCATGTGGGCGATCGATGACCCCAGGATGTGGCCGGCGCGAGCGAGGGTCGTCGTGACGCCGTTCGCGATCTGACGTCGGACCCCCAGGTCCAGTGGCTGGAACAGGGGCAGCGTCCCGGCGACATCCGCGGTGTCGTACAGCGGCAGCGCCGGCTGATGCTTCGAGTAGCCCGCCTCGTTGGCGTGGCGCGCCTCCTCCTCCTGGAGGTGGGCGGAGTCGGGCAGGATGATCGACGCGAGGGCGATGGTGCCCGCCGTAGCGTGGATGGGTCCCTCGAACCCATCGGCATGGATCCGGGGCAGGTAGCCGCAGTGATCCAGGTGGGCGTGGGTGAGGACGACCGACGAGAGCGCGTCGACGTCGACCGGGATCGGCTGCCAGTTCCGGAGGCGGAGCTCCTTGCCTCCCTGGAACATGCCGCAGTCGACCATGACCTGCGCGCCTTCGTGGTCGAGCAGGTACTTGCTCCCCGTCACGGTGCGCGCCCCACCCAGGAACCGGATGACCGCCATGTCGGACCCCTCTACCTGTGGGTTGCTACTTCCGGCGTCGGGGTCGGAAGGTGGTCATCTGGTGATGACCGTCGGGGGAACGGGAGGAGGTCTCGGCGCCCACGATCTCGCCCGCGCCCCACACGACGAGGATGGTGCCGATGATGCCCAGCCACATGCCCAGCACATCGAGCGGCGGCAGGAGCTTGAGGACGCCACCCGAGAACAGCTGGGCCAGCTGCAGGAGCGTACCGATGACCATGAGCGTGGCCAGCAGCACGAAGCTCACCCATCGGTCCAGGCTCGACCGGCCGCTGGCCGAGGCGTACGGCAGGATGAGCAGCGCCAACGACCCGATGGCGGCGATGAACATGAGGATGCCCGCACCATCGAACGCATTGGCGGTCGTGACCGGCAGACCCACGTCGCCCCCGGCGAACGTCCAGGGCAGGAACGCCCCCACCACCGCGATCACCGAGCCGACGGCCACCAGCGTTCGCCCGCGACCCAGTCCACGCCTCATGGCTCGCTGTAGACCTCTGGCCGGAGCACCCCGATGAAGGGCAGGTTCCGGTAGTACTCACCGTAGTCCAGGCCGTAGCCGATGACGAAGCGGTCCGGGATGGAGAAGCCCCGGTAGTCGATGTCGATGTCCACGAGCCTGCGCGCCGGCTTGTCCAGCAGGGCGCAGATGCGCAGGCTGCGGGGGTTCTTGCCACGGAGGTACCGCAGCAGGTAGTTGAGTGTCAGGCCGGTGTCGATGATGTCCTCGACGATGAGCACATCCTTGCCCTCGATGGACGCCGAAAGGTCCTTGAGGATGCGCACCAGGCCCGACGTCTCGGTGACCGCGCCGCCGTACGAGGAGACCTCCATGAGGTCGATGGTCAGGGGCACCGTGATGGAGCGCATCAGGTCCGCCATGAACGGCAGCGAACCCTTGAGCACGCTCACCAGCGTCAGCGGGCGGTCGGCGTAATCACGGGACAGCTGGGCGCCGAGCTCCGCGACCTTCAGTCGGAGCTGGTCCTCCGGGACCAGCACCTCCGCGACGTCATCGACCAGATTCGGGGTTCGCATGACTCGGGGCTGCCTCCGGCATCAGGGTTCGGGGTCGTCGTACGGGACCGTCGCTGCGCCATCGGATCGTGCCACGTCTGGGGGCGATGCGCCCATGGGACCGGCATCGGCTTCGCGGCTGACCTGACCATCGGTGCCGATGAGCGACGCCGCGATATCCAGGCGACCGTACTTGAGCATCAGGGCCCGGAAGTCGCGGGCGTAGAGCAGCTTCAGCCGCAGCATCGGATACAGCTCCCGCATCCGTCGGAGCTTCCGGTTCTTCTTGCGCACCAGGCTCTGGCGGAGGGTCGTCAACTCCACCCACAGGTCGATGTCGGGCAGGTAGAAGTCGGGTGAGAAGCTCTCGACCACCTGTCCCTCGAGGTTCCAGAGCACCGGGAACGTGCGCGGCTCGTACTCCCAGCGGACGCGGTAGAAGTCGAGGATGCGGGCGAGCTCCGCCTCGCTGGCGTGAGCGAACCGGGGTCCCTCTGCCATGCGCTCGCGTCGCCGCCGGAGGCGGGGCACCGCCGGGAGCGGGTCGACCGGGGGACCCGGCGGTCGATCCGCGGCCGCGTCCGACCCGATGATCGCGCCGGCACCCGCGACGGGAGGGATGTCCATGCCCGGGGCACCTGCGTCGACCATCACGCTCACGTCTGCGATCCCGAGTCCAGGTGTGCGAGCAGGTCAGCCGCGTCGCCCGCGAAGTCGCGCAGCACCAGGTGCATGTCCAGGACGTCGTCGGCGTTCACGGGTGGTCGTGCAGCTGCTCGGCGCAGGTCCGGGACGATCTGGATGAGGTCGCCCGCGTCGGCCTGCGGGACATCGTCCTCGTCCAGCTCCACGGTCACGATGGCCACGGCCTGCGATGCGCAGCCGGCGCACACGAGGTCCACGAAGTAGAGGCCGTCGCGCTCCGCCAGCAGACGGATACGCCCCGTCTCGTACGGCTGGCCGCAGGCAGCACATCCGAACGAGGTCAACTGGGTTCGCAGCCAGTCGGCGCCATCCATGCCGGCCAAGTCTACCGATGCTCCGCCTCGGCTGCCGTGGCGACCCCAGCTATGCTCTGGGCCGTGGCGGCGGTCTCGCGGACATCCATCGGCGCGCTGCCACGGCACACGGCACAGGTTGAGGATATGGCGCACCAGCACGAACCGAACCCCACGCCACGCAAGGGCCCCGCGACGCCACGGGGGTATGACAAGGACCGCGCCCAGGTCCTCCGCAGGCTTGCCCGGATGGAGGGCCAGGTGCGTGGCATCTCGCGCATGGTGGAACGCGACGAGTACTGCATCGACATCCTCCAGCAGACCGCGGCGCTGCGTGCCGCGGTCGACGCCGTGAGCCTGTTGCTGATGGAGGACCATGTCGCCGGGTGCCTCGTGACCGCGGTCAAGACGGGGGATGCAGCCGCATATACCGAGGAGGTCATGGAGGTCGTGCGACGGAGCATGGGCCGTCCGGCGCGATCCGCCCGGAGCGCCGCCGAGTCCTAGCGCGACCGGTTGTCCACGAACAACGTGTCCCGAGCCTGATTCGTGGATAAACCCCGTCGACGCGGAGCAGCGCGGGTCCGAGACTGCGAGACCTGCACCAACCGGTCCCGCGAGGGACCGGGCACGACCAAGTATGGGTACTGCCGCTCGGGCGGGACGCCGGGAGACCGGGGTCGCAGACCGGACGGGTGGCACAAGACCGAACCGTCGCCGGTGCGCCTGATCCAGCGTCGGGAGTGGCGACTCCCCGGTGCCGTTCGCGACGACGACCGCGGGCGACGTCCGTTCGTCGCTCCCGACGCGTACCCTGCCCGGGTGACCGAGCCCCCTGGTGACCCGACCTCGACGACGGCTGTTCGGGTGGCGCTGCCCACCGATGCCGATGGATTGCCGGCGTCCGACCCGGCATTCGGGTCCGCGATCCATGACGGGCTGCGCTCGCTCGACCTGACCTTGACGGACGTCGCGTGGCAGGTCATCGATGCCCAGGCGCGCCTGCTGCTCGCCTGGAACCCACACATCAACCTGACCGCGATCCGGACACCGGAAGCCATCGCCCGGTGGCACATCCTCGACTCGCTTGCCGCCGTGCCCATCCTTCGCCGCCGGGTTCCCGCCACGCCGTCGATCCTGGACCTCGGGAGTGGTGGTGGGTACCCCGGCCTGCCGCTTGCGATGGCGCTGCCCGCCGGCCGCCTGACGCTCCTCGATTCGGTGGCCAAGAAGGCGCGCTTCCTCGACGTCCTCGCCGGGGTGGCGGCACGGGCCCAGGGCGACGCCGCCGGGGCGGTGCTCGTCGAGGCCGTCGCGGCACGGGCCGAGCAGCTGGCCGCGGGCGCTCGACGCGAGACCTGGGACGTCGTCACCGTGCGTGCCGTCGGCTCGCTCGCGGAGGTCGCCGAGCTGGGCTTGCCGCTCCTGCGGCGAGGGGGCCTGCTCGTCTGCTGGAAGCGCCAGCAGGAGGTGGGGGTGGGGGCGCCTCCGTCGGACCTGGACGAGGAGCTCCGTGAGGCTCGACCGCTGCTGGTCGAGCTGGGTGCCGATGAGCCCGAGGTGGTCGCCGATCGCGCTGTCCGAGCTGCCGGACCATCGGCTGGTGCTGGCACACAAGGTGCGGCCGACGCCCCGCCGCTTCCCTCGGCCACCGGCCGAGCGCCGGCGTCGCCTGCTACGCTGAGGACGCATGCGGGTCGCGATCCTGACGGATATCCACGCCAATCTGCCTGCCCTCGAAGCCGTCCTGGACGCCTGCACGCCGTATGATGCGGTCTGGGTCCTGGGCGACATCGTCGGCTACGGCCCCTACCCCGACGATGTCGTCGCGCGCCTGCGCAAGGAACAGGCCGTTGCGGTCCGCGGCAACCATGACGCCGCTGTCCTGGGAGACCTGGATACCAGCGTCTTCAACGAGGACGCTCGGCTGGCGGTGGACTGGACCGCGGAGCGGATCGGCACCGCTACCCGGCACTGGCTGGAAGGGCTGCCGGAGGTCCGGGTCGAGGATGGGTTCACGCTCGCCCACGGCAGCCCGCGCGATCCGCTCTGGGAGTACCTCATCACGGTGCCCCTCGCGCGCCGGAACTTCGCGCATTTCGAGACCCGTCACGCGATCGTCGGCCACACCCACGTGCCCCGGGTCTACCGCGACGACGGGGGCCACATCGAGGTCATCGCACCCGGCGAAGGCTCCCGCATCGCGCTCGACGAGCGACGCTGCATCCTCAACCCCGGTGGCGTCGGTCAGCCGCGGGACGGCGACCCTCGTGCATGTGCGATGGTCCTCGACAGCGAGACGTCGACCATCGATTGGTTGCGGGTCCCGTACCCCGTCGAACGAGTCCAGGCGAGGATGCGGCGGGCTGGCCTGCCCCCCCGGTTGGTGGAGCGGCTCGCCCACGGTCTGTGAGCGCGCCCCGGCTGGGGTCGGGGTGCGAGCGCCGGTGTAGACTCTTGGGCCGTGCCCGACTCGTCTCCTCATCCTGCCTATCGACGCGCCGTCCTCGGTCTCAACGGCAGCACCGCCGACCCGCTGGTCATCAAGCTGGCCATCCATCTGAGCACGAAGGAGACGGAGCTCGTCGCCCTGCATGTGGTGGAGGTCGACTGGCGTCACGACCTCGACGACGAGATCCCGGGCAGCCGCGAGCTGGCCTCCAACGTCCTGGACATGGCGGAGGGTGCCGCGGAGCGGGCAAAGGTACGCATGCGCGCGGAGCTGCTCCAGGCACGCGACGTCGGCGCTGCGCTCGTGGATGAGGCGGTCGCCACTGGATGCCGACGTGATGCTGCTGGGCCTGCCCTACCGCACCCGTCTCGGCGGCGACTTCGCCATCGGCAGGACCATCCCCTACGTATTCCAGAACGCGCCCTGCAGGGTCATCGTCGTGCGTGAAGCCGTCGATGAGGCCAGCGCAGCGCGACGCCAGGAAGGATCGAGATAAACAGATGCGCACGATCATCGTGGGCTGTGGACGTGTCGGTGCCGGCCTCGCCGGTCGGCTCGCCATGGCGGGCGACGAGGTCACCATCATCGACCTCCGGACCGACTCGTTCGACCGGCTGCCCGAGGGCTTCCGCGGCAACGCGGTACGCGGCGATGGCACCGACGAGGACGTCCTGCGACGCCTCGGCGTCGAGGGCGCCGACCGCTTCTTCGCGCTCACCGAGGGTGACAACCGCAACATCCTCGCAGCGCAGCTCGCCGCGGAGACGTTCGCCATCCCCACGGTCGTGGCCAAGATCAACGACCCCGTCCGGGCGAGTGCGTACGCCGCCCTGGGCATCGCCACGGTCAACCGCACGAGCATGATGGTCGAGTCCCTGGGTGGCTTCGTGGGGCTTCCAGCCGATACGGGGGCGATGCGCGTGCTGCCCCCGACGGGTCACCATCCGGGTCCCCATGCGCGGCCCGAGCACCCATCGCCAGCTGCCGCGCCCACCGGGTCGTGGTCGGAGGACCAGCACTGATGTACGTGATCGTCGTGGGCGGCGGCAAGGTCGGCTACTACCTGACCAAGGAGCTGCTGGCGGCCGGCCACGAGCTGGTGCTACTGGAGAAGGACCGGACGCGCGCGAAGCAGATCGCGGACGAGGTCGGCTCCATCGTGCTGGCTCGGGATGGCTGCGAGGGCCAGCACCTGGCCGAGGCGGGCGCGAACCGGGCCGCCATCGTCGCCGCCGTCACCGGGGATGACGAGGACAATCTCGTCGTCTGCCAGATGGCCAAGCACCACTTCGACGTGCCGCGCACCATCGCGCGTGTCAACAACCCCCGCAACGAGGCCCTCTTCCGCCACCTCGGCGTCGACGAGATCATCAGCCCGACGCGGATGGCCCTGGCCGCCATCGAGCAGGACATCCCGGTCCACGAGCTGCTCCACCTCGCGCAGCTCGAGGGCGGCGAGCTGGAGCTCCTGGAGGCCCAGATCGGCGATGAGTCGCCCGCCATCGGCCGCCAGCCGTCCGACATCACCCTGCCCGACGGCTGCTCGCTGTTCGTGCTCATCCGCAACGAGCGGGCGCAGTCCATCTCCCCCGAGACCATCTTCCAGGCCGGCGACAAGGTCCTGGCGATGTCCCGCACCGATTGCGAGGCGGACCTGCACCGGCAGCTCATCGGGAACGTGGCGGTCGACTGACCCGCCGGGTCAGGGGTGTCTCGCCGCCGCCGGAGCATCCACGCCGGCGCGGCCCTGCGCGGATCGCCCGCTGGGTGATCGATCAGGGGTGGGCCCGGGCCACCGCGCGCCTGGACTCGTGACGCCACGGCCGTGACGGGCCGCATCTCCCTGATGCGCGGACGGACACTTCCACAGACACGATAGCGGTGCCCCGTTACAACAAGACACTTGACAACGTCATTGTCAGGGAAGTAGGCTTCGATGCATCACGCGGAGCGGTCCCGTTCCCCGTGACCACGTCCCACTTCCAGCGCCTGGTGGCTGCGAGCTGCCGGGTGCGCCCCGATCAAAGGAGGCTTTCCGTGATGATGGTTCGACGACCGTCGACGTTCGGTGAGCTGGTCTCGCTCCGTCGCACGATGGACCGCGTATTCGACGACCCCTTCTTCCACACCGTGCCCTTGACCCGTGGCCAGCGGCGGATGCCGCTGGACGTCATCGACACGCCGGATTCGCTCCTCCTGGAGGCTGCCCTGCCGGGCATCCGACCAGAGGACATCGAGGTCTCCGTCCTTGATGACGTGCTCACGGTGACCGCGGGCACGGACGCCGAGGACACCACGGACAGGGCCGGCTACCAGGTGCGCGAGGTCCGACGCGGTCGGGTCACGCGGACCGTGACCCTGCCCCACGGGCTGCGCACGGACGACGCGACCGCGACCTTCGAGAACGGTCTGCTGCGCCTGGCCATCCCCAAGGCACAGCCCATCGAGCGCCGGGTGCATCCCCATCACGACGCAGGTCCAGCAGGCCGTTGCGGCCACGGCTGTCGAGGCCCCGGCCACGACCGCCGAGACCACGGACGCCACGTCGCCAACCCCCACGGACGCCTGACGACCAGCCATGGAACGTCAGCGGGAGGAGTCGGCCCGACCAGCTCGGGATCCGAGCCGCCCGGTCTATGTCATCAGCGTGGCCGCGGAGCTGGTGCGGGTCCATCCCCGCACCCTTCGCATCTACGAGGACGAGGGCCTGCTGTGCCCCGCCCGCACCAGCACCAACATCCGACGCTACTCCGAGAATGACATCCGCCGGATCAACCTGAATCCGTCACCTGACCCAGAACCTGGGTGTCAATCTCGCTGGCATCCGCATCCTGTTCGAGCTCGAAGAGCGGCTCGGGATGCGCATCCTGGAACAGCTCTACAGCGAACGACAGAGCGTGGACCGGTCGACCGATGTCGAACCGGAAGCCCCGATCGACGGGCCCGATGGGACCCCGGATCGGGCGGACCCGCAGCCGACCCGCTGACGCGGGCCCGTCACGCAGCGATATCACTCCGAGGAGAACCGATGGCCAGCCGATCAAGCAGCCGACAGGCCCAGACGAAGGCGCCTGGACCCGACACCCCACAGGCAGACGATGCCGGACCGTTCCGGACCCTGCCGCTCGTCGCCCTGCGCGAGACGGTCATCTTCCCGGAGATGATCGTGCCCCTCCAGGTCGGACGGGAGAAGTCCGTCCATGCCCTCAACAAGGCGGTCGCGGACGGCACCCCCATCGCCCTCGTCACGCAGCGGCAGGCCGATCGGGAGGACATCACGGACCCGGCAGAGCTGTACGAGGTCGGCACGCTGGCCAAGATCGCCCAGGTCGCGCAGCTCCAGGACGGCACCGTCCGGGCCATCGTCCAGGGTCAGCAGCGGCTCCGGCTCATCGGCTTCGAGGTCGGTCGACCCGTCGATCATGGCGCGCGTCGAGGTGCTCCCTGACGACAGCCCCCAGGGCGTCGAGGTCCAGGCCCTGGTGCGCAGCGTCCAGGCGCAGATCGAGCAGTACGTCCAGTCGGGGGCTCCCGTGCCGCCCGAGGCGGCCGTCGCGGCCCGCAACATCACCGAGCCGGGGCTCCTCGCGGACATGGTGGCGTACAGCCCCGACATGTCCACCGAGCAGCGCCAGGAGATGCTCGAGACGGTCGACGTCATCGAGCGGCTCAAGCTCGTCTCCGCATTCCTCGCGCGCCAGATCGAGATCCTCGAGCTCAAGGGCAAGATCCAGTCCGAGGTCAAGTCGGAGATGGACAAGACCCAGCGGGAGTACATCCTGCGCGAGCAGCTGAAGGCCATCCAGCGCGAGCTGGGCGAGGACGATCCGCAGCAGGCAGAGATCAACGAGCTGCGCGAGAAGGTCGAAGCCGCGGGCATGCCCGAGGAGGTCAAGGCCCGGGCGATCAAGGAGGTCGACCGGATGAGCCGGATCCCCTCCGCATCGCCGGAGGTCGGGGTCATCCGGACCTATGTCGACTGGCTGGTCGGGCTGCCCTGGAATGTCGTCAGCGAGGACCAGCTGGACATCAAGGAGGCGGCGCGCATCCTGGATGAGGACCACTACGGCCTGGAGAAGGTCAAGGAGCGCATCCTCGAGTACCTCGCGGTGCGCTCGCTGGCGGACACCATCCGGAGCCCCATCCTGGCGCTTGTCGGCCCGCCAGGCGTTGGCAAGACCTCGCTGGGCAAGAGCGTCGCGAAGGCGATGGGCCGCAAGTTCGTGCGCATGAGCCTGGGTGGCATCCACGACGAGGCGGAGATCCGGGGGCATCGGCGCACGTACATCGGCGCGCTGCCCGGGCGTATCATCCAGAACCTCAAGACCGCGGGCACGTCCAATCCCGTGTTCATGCTCGACGAGATCGACAAGATCGGCATGGACTTCCGGGGCGATCCCAGCTCGGCGTTGCTGGAGGTGCTCGACCCGGAGCAGAACAACACCTTCCAGGACAACTACCTCGAGGTGCCCTTCGACCTGTCGAAGGTGCTGTTCATCGCTACCGGCAACCTGGTCGACCCCATCCCCGCGCCGTTGCGTGACCGGATGGAGATCGATCCAGCTGCCGGGCTACACGATGCAGGAGAAGATCGGCATCGGGAAGCGGTTCCTGGTGCCCAAGCAGATGGAGCACCACGGGCTCAAGCCCAAGCATGTCGAGATCACCGACGAGGCCATGGTGACCCTCGTCCAGTCGTACACCCGGGAAGCGGGCGTGCGCAACCTGGAGCGGGAGCTCGCCAACGTCATGCGCAAGGTCGCCCGGCAGGTCGCGGAAGGCCGCAAGCGCAAGACCATCGTCGATGACAAGAAGCTCGCCGAGTTCCTGGGCCCCAAGCGCTACGAGTTCGGCGAGCTGGAGACCGAGGACCAGATCGGCTCGGCGACGGGTCTCGTGGTCACCGAGGTCGGTGGCGACGTGATCGCGGTCGAGGTCACCCGGATGGAGGGCAAGGAGGAGTTCATCCTCACCGGCCAGCTGGGCGATGTGATGCGCGAGTCGGCACGGGCGGCACTGTCCTGGATCCGGGCGCACGCCCGGGAGCTGGGCATCCCCCGCGAGACGTTCGAGAAGAACACCCTCCACATCCACGTGCCGGCAGGCGCCATCCCCAAGGACGGTCCGTCGGCAGGCATCACCCTGGCCACCGCGATGGTCAGTGCGCTCACGGGCATCCCGGTGCGCAAGGACGTCGCGATGACCGGCGAGATCACCCTGCGTGGTCGGGTGCTGCCCATCGGCGGCCTCAAGAGCAAGATCCTGGCCGCGCACCTGTCGGGTGCCCGGATGGTGATCCTGCCCGCCAAGAACGAGAAGGACCTGCGCGACATCCCGGAGGAGATCCGCAAGCAGATCAAGCTCGTGACTCGTGGATTCGATGGACCAGGTCCTGGAGCACGCCCTCCGACGCCGCCCGCGACCCCTTCGCGAGTCGATCGGATCGGGTTCGGGCGGGTCGGGCTCCGCGGAGGAGCCCACCATCTCGCAGGGACGGGTCGGTCGCCCGTTCCCGTCGTCCGACCAGCCACCCGCGGTCGTGGCGCCGACGAGAGCCAGCCACTGAGTCGACGTCGGGCCGGGTGGGCATTCCGCCCGGCCCCAGGTCACTGGGATGACGCGATGGAGTACCGCGACTACTACGCCACGCTGGGTGTCCCTCGCGACGCGTCGCAGGCGGACATCAAGAAGGCGTTCCGCAAGGCGGCGCGCACGCACCATCCGGACGTCAACAAGGATGTACCGGAGGCGGAGGCGCGCTTCAAGGAGCTGAACGAGGCGTACGACGTCCTGTCGGATCCCGAGAAGCGGAAGCTGTACGACCAGCTGGGCGCGACTGGGATTCATACCAGCGTGGCGGGGCGCCGGGGAGCGACCCGTTCGCGGGCTTCCGGGGTGGGCCCCAGGGCGGTGGCGTCCGGTTCGAGTACCAGGGGAACCCCGAGGACCTCTCGGGCTTCAGTGACTTCTTCCGGACCTTCTTCGCGGGGGGTGCGACCGCGCAGTCGACGCCCCGGACGCGAACCCGACGCGCGACGACGCGATCGTCGGGGAGCCAGCCAAGCATCGAGGACCTCCTGGGCGGCATGGGTGGCGGGGGTGGCTTCGAAGGCATCCACATCGATTACGGCGACGGACCCGGACAGCCGGCCCGGAGCGCGCCGGTGCCCAGTCCCGAGGCGCATGTCGAGGTGACCCTGGAAGAGGTCGCCGGCGGCACCGAGCGTGTGGTCCAGGTCGGCGGCCGCCGCCTGGAGGTACGCATCCCGCAGGGCGTCGCGGACGGCCAGCGCATCCGATTGCCTCGCACGGCGAGCGGTGATGTGCCGGACGCCACCCTCATCGTCCATGTTCGCAACCATCCGGTGTTCAGCCGCAGTGGCGCCGACCTGTCGCGCGACCTGCCGCTGACCCTCGGGGAGGCGCTCCTGGGAGGCGAGGTACCTGTGGGCACGATCAGTGGCAAGACATTGCTGCTGCGGGTGCCGGAGAGCACCCAGGATGGCCGGACGTTCCGGCTCAAGGGACAGGGCCTGCCACGGTTCCGCGAGGACGGGCGGGGCGACCTGTACGCGAAGGTCCGGGTGGCGCTGCCCACCGGTCTCGACGACGAGTCGCGGGCGCTCGCCCGGACGTTCATCGACCACATAGCACAACCAGATCCGCGCCAGGGGCATGCGGCCCGTGGCCGACCGCACCGCCTGAGACTGACGCGGCCGTCCGCCCGACGTGACGGATGCCCGGAGGAGCACCCACGAACATGAAGCTCGATCGATACACCGAGAAGGCGCAGGAGGCCATCCTTGCCGCCCAGCGCCTTGCCACCGACGCCGACAGCCCTGTCCTGGACGCTGAGCACCTGCTGGCAGCCCTGCTCCAGGATGCCGAGGGCATCCCCGCGGTGACCCTGCGCGCCCTGGGCGCCGACCCCTCTGCCATCGCCCTCGAGCTGGCGGCCGGCCTCTCGCGGCGTGCCCGCATCGCGGGCGGCCAGCTGTCGCTCGATGCGCGGGCGCGCCGGATGCTCGAGCGTGCCGAGGAGGAGGCCAAACGGCTCAACGACGAGTACGTCTCCACCGAGCACCTGCTGCTCGCGGCCGCGGAGACCGGTGGGGATGCGGGCCGGGTGCTCAACGCGGCAGGTGCCGACCGCGAGCACCTGCTCGCGGCGCTCCAGAAGGTGCGCGGCGGCCAGCGGGTGACGTCGCAGAACCCGGAGTCCACGTACCAGGCGCTCGAGCGCTATGGACGCGACCTGACCGCGGATGCGCGCGCCGGCAAGCTCGACCCGGTCATCGGCCGTGACGAGGAGATCAGGCGGGTCATCCAGGTCCTCTCCCGGCGGACCAAGAACAACCCTGTGCTCATCGGCGAGCCGGGTGTCGGCAAGACCGCCATCGCGGAGGGCCTCGCGCAGCGGATCATGCGGGGCGACGTGCCCGAGAGCCTCAAGGACCGCCGCGTCGTGGCGCTCGACCTGGGCGCCCTCATCGCGGGTGCCAAGTACCGGGGCGAGTTCGAGGAGCGACTCAAGGCCGTGCTCAAGGAGGTCAAGGACTCCGAGGGCCAGGTCATCCTGTTCATCGACGAGCTGCACACGGTCGTGGGCGCGGGCGCCGCGGAGGGCGCCATGGACGCCTCCAACCTGCTCAAGCCGATGCTCGCGCGGGGCGAGCTGCACACCATCGGTGCCACGACGCTCGACGAGTACCGCAAGCACATCGAGAAGGACGCGGCCCTGGAGCGGCGATTCCAACCGGTGTTCGTCGACCAGCCCACGCGTGGAGGAGACGATCTCCATCCTGCGGGGGCTGCGGGAGCGCTACGAGGTCCATCACGGGGTGCGCATCACCGATTCGGCGCTGGTCGCCGCGGCCGTGCTGTCACACCGCTACATCGCCGACCGCTTCCTGCCAGACAAGGCTATCGACCTCGTGGACGAGGCGGCCAGCCGGTTGCGGATGGAGATGGACTCCATGCCCGTCGAGCTCGACGAGCTGGAGCGGCGGCGCATCCAGCTGGAGATCGAGCGCGAGGCCCTCCGAAAGGAGAAGGATGACGCCTCGCGGGCGCGTCTCGAGGCCCTCGAGCGAGAGCTGGCGGACGTCGCCGAACGGGCCAATGCCCTCAAGAGCCGGTGGGAGCAGGAGAAGGGTGCCATCGGTGCCCTCCGCCAGACGAAGTCGGATCTGGAGGCGCTCCAGGTCGACGTCGAGGCCGCGGAGCGGGCGGCTGACTACGGCAAGGCGGCAGAGTTGAAGTACGGCCGCCAGGTCGAGCTCCAGCAGCGACTCCGGGAGCAGGAGGAAGCGCTGGCCCAGAAGGACCCGGCCGCCGACCGGCTGCTCAAGGAGGAGGTCGACGCGGACGACATCGCCCGCATCGTGGCCGCATGGACGGGCATCCCGGTCAGCCGGCTGATGGAAGGCGAGCAGCAGAAGCTCATCCATATGGAGGAGCGGCTGCACGAGCGGGTCATCGGCCAGGACCAGGCCATCGAGGCCGTGAGCGACGCGGTCCGTCGCGCGCGTGCCGGCCTGCGCGACCAGAAGCGGCCCATCGGCTCGTTCATCTTCCTGGGGCCCACCGGCGTCGGCAAGACCGAGCTGGCTCGAGCCCTGGCCCAGTTCCTGTTCGATGACGACCAGGCCATGACCCGGATCGACATGAGCGAGTACATGGAGAAGTTCGCCGTGTCACGGCTCATCGGGGCCCCGCCAGGCTACGTGGGCTACGAGGAGGGCGGCCAGCTGACCGAGGCCATCCGGCGGCGCCCGTACCAGGTGATCCTGCTCGACGAGATCGAGAAGGCGCACCCGGACGTGTTCAACGTCCTGCTCCAGGTGCTCGATGACGGACGGTTGACGGACGGACAGGGCCGCACCGTCAGCTTCAAGGACACGGTCGTGATCATGACCAGCAACGTCGGCTCCCAGTTCGTGGCAGCGGTCGCCGAGGACGCACGCGACGACGAGGCATACGAGCGGATGAAGCGCCAGGTGACCGAGGCGTTGCGGCAGACCTTCCGACCCGAGTTCCTCAACCGCATCGACGAGATCATCGTCTTCCACTCGCTCACCGACGAGGACCTCGACCGCATCGTGGACCTGCTCGTGACCGAGCTCCAGGTCCGGCTCGCCGACCGCGACCTGACCCTGGAGCTGACGCCCGCCGCACGGGCCGTCATCGCCCGGGATGGGCATGACCCCCAGTTCGGGGCGCGTCCGCTCAAGCGGGCGCTCCAGCGGCTGGTGGAGAACCCACTGGCACGAGCGCTGCTCGCGGGCCAGTTCGGCCCGGGCGCCCACATCCGGCTCGACGCGGACCCCGTGACCGGGACCCTCGTGTTCAGCGGCGCCGACGGCGCCGCGGTGGTCACGGATGCTGCCGCCAGCCGGGATGCCCGGTCAACTGCAGAACGGCCGGTCGCTGTCGGTGGGCCCTCCCTGTTCGACCTGCCGACGCCGCCGAACCGGACCGACGACGGCCCGGAGCGGCTGAACTAGCCCCTGTCGTCACGCGGCATTCGGGCCAGCCGTGACTGGTGCACGATGCACGGGTGCGAGCCCCGACCCAGGATCCGATGCGCCCGATCACCGACGGCAGCGATCCGCTGCTCGTCGCCATGCATCCGGGAGGAGATCGTCTCGTCGCCTGAGCGACGCATCACCTTCGCCCGGTTCATGGAACGTGCGCTCACGGAACCCGGACTGGGCTACTACGCGACATCCGACCAGCGCCCGACCCGGGCTGGTGACTTCCTGACTGCGCCGGAGCTCCATCCCGTGTTCGGTCGCTGCATCGGTCGACTGCTCGCCGAGGTCTGGACGCGACTCGGGGAGCCGACCGGATTCGCCGTCCGGGAATGGGGCGCCGGCCGGGGCACGCTCGCGACGACCGCGGTGGACGGCCTGGCCGCGGACGGCTCCGCCCTCGCCGGCGTGGTCGAGTGGCAGCCGCTGGACGTGCCCGGTCGTCATCCGGACCTGACCCGCGGGCGCATGACCGGCGTGGTCATCGCCAACGAGTATCTCGACGCGTTGCCGGTCCATCGGCTCGTCCGTCGTGGCGACCGGATCGTGGAGCGCTACGTCACCTGGACCGAAGGCTGGTTCGCGGAGATCGAGGACGCCCCGTCGGATCCGAGGCTCATCGACGGCTGGGCCGCCGCCGGCGTGACGCTCGCGGACGGGCAGCTGGCAGAGATCCGGCCCGCGGCCGAGGCGTGGCTGCGGCAAGCTGCGGCAGACCTGGACCGCGGTGTCGTGCTGGTCATCGACTACGGTCATGCCGCGCCTGACCTCTATGGCCCGCGCCGCATGGCTGGCACGCTGGTGACCTATCGCCATCACGTGGCCGGAGACGACCCGTTCGCCGCGATCGGCGGGCAGGACATCACCGCACACGTGGACTTCAGTGCCCTGGAGCGCACGGCAGTCGCGAGCGGTCTCGTATCCCTCGGCTGGACGACGCAGGCGCGGTTGCTCGCCGGGCTTGGCCTGGGTGAGCTGCTGTATCAGCTGGGCCAGGACCCAGCCACGACCTTGCCCGACTACCTCGCCGCGCGGGCGAGCGTCGCGCGCCTGCTCGACCCCCGGCACCTGGGCGGATTCCGGGTGCTCGCCTTCGGGCGCGGGCTCGCCACCGAGCCACCGTTGCGTGGCTTCGGGCCGGCCTCCCGAACCCCGGGTGCCTGAGCCCGATGCGCTTCGAGACCGTCGTCGCCCGGCTGACCCACCTGCCCGATCCGCTGCCACATGGCTCGCGCGCCATCGACCCGCTGTTGCTCGGCCGACCGGCGGCAGTGCCCGACTGGACGCGCTCGAAGCCCGGCGAGCAGCGACGCGCGGCCGCCCTGGTGCTGCTGTTCCCTGACGCGCTGGGGTCCGCCCGGGTCGTGCTCACGGAGCGCCCGGATGGGCTGCGCCACGCCGGCCAGGTGAGCTTCCCGGGCGGCAAGGAGGACCCCGGTGACGACTTCCCGGTCGGGACGGCCCTCCGTGAGGCGGTGGAGGAGGTCGGTCTTGACATCCATCAGGCCGGTGTGCGGGTGCTCGGCCAGCTCGACGTCGTGGACGTGCGCGTATCGGGCTTCATGCTCACGCCCGTCCTTGCGGTGGCCGACCGGGCGCCGATCCTGCTGCCATCGCCGCGCGAGGTCGCCTCGATCCTGCTGCCGCTCGTGGATGTGTTCCTGCCCGACGCGCCGGTCACGCTGGTCGAGCAGGAACGCGACGGCTACCGCATCCGCTTCGGCAGCTACCCCTGGGAGGGCCACCGGATCTGGGGAGCGACGGCGCGTGCCCTCGCCCAGCTGGGCGCGCTCCTCGACGGTGGGCCGGCATGAGCCATCGGCGCCGCGCATTCATCCGCCGCTGGACACGGGTGCAGACGCCGCCGATCGTGCCGGAGGTCCGACTCCACCTCGCGGACGCGCTCATGCCCCTCTGGGAGGCCCTCGCGCACGACGCCGAGGACCCGGAGTTGCCCCCGCCCTACTGGGCGTTCGCGTGGGCCGGCGGACAGGCACTCGCTCGCTACATCCTCGATCACCCCGCCGAGGTGCGCGGGGCGAGCGTCCTGGACCTGGCGACCGGCTCGGGGCTGTGCGCCATCGCCGCGCTCCAGGCCGGAGCGGCGGAGCTGCTCGGGGCAGACATCGACCCCTGGGCCGGGGATGCGCTGGCGCTCAACACGAGCCTTGCGGGCGTCCACGTCCCGTTCGACGAGCGCGATCTGCTGGACGAGGATCCGCCGGCCGTGGACGTGATCCTTGCGGGCGACATCGGCTACGAATGGAACCTGGCTACCCGTGGGTCGGCATGGCTCCATCAGGCCGCCGCAGCCGGGACACGGGTGCTCATCGGCGATCCGGAGCGGCATCACCTGCCGCCGGACGGACTGGCATCGGTGGCGACCTACGAGGTGCCCACGACGCTGGACCTGGAGCAGACGCTCAGCAAGCACACGACCGTCTTCCGGGTCGACGCGCCGGCCTGAGCTACCAGGGCTCGCCCTCGGTCTCGTCCCGACCGGTGGGGTCCGCCGGCCGATCGGCGAGCGTCCCGACCGCGGGCGTGGCTGGGGTCGGAGACGCCGGCCGCCCGCTGCGGACCCTCGCGGCCTCGCCCTCCAGCACCAGGCCGACGTGCGGCTCCGGCAGCTCCACGACCACGGCGCGCATCTCGGAGCCGTCGGTCCAGGCCCCGTGCGGGACGCCGGCCGGCCAGACCACGGCCTCGCCGTGTCGGACGCGTGTCCGCTCGTCGCCCACCTGCACCCAGCCACCGCCGCTGACGACGATGAACAGGGTGGTGTTGGGGTTGGTGTGTGGTGCGATGAGCGCCTGTCGGGAGAACGCGAGCTCGGACACGTGGCCCCGCGCATCGCTCCAGATGACCTGGCCGCTGATGCCCTGCGTCCCGGGTGGTCCCTCGGGTCGACGGTTACCCGGGCCGAACCTGCGGACATCCATGGTGGTCGGGCACTCGGCCGCGGGCGCGCGGTGTCGCCGGTGTCAGCGGCGGCGCGACTTGCGCGACTTGCGCGAGCGGACCGTGGAGGACGGGTCGACGTACTTGCTCCCGGCACGGGTCGCCGCGATGGAGCGCGCGCGGGCGAGCTGCCGGTTGTAGCCCTCGATGATGGGCGGGAAGTGGACGAAGCGGATCCAGATGAACGTGCCCAGGCCGATGACGATGGTCGCCACCACGGTCAGGAACCAGAACTTGAAGATCGCCTCGACGAGCAGCAGGCCAAAGACGCACACCGCGGTCCACAGCAGCCACTCCTGGAGCGCGACGAGCGGCGGATGCTTGTGGAGCTTGCGGACCTGGACGTTGTAGAGGATCACGGCCACGATGAGCAGCACGAACGCCGCGATCGAGATGGGGTAGAAGACGTCGCGGAAGTTGTCCGGGCTGAAGGCCTTCTCGGGTGACGGCTCCAGGGACTGGAGCATGGCCTGGATCTTGTTCACGGCCGGCAGGATAGCAGAGCACCCGACCGGGCAGACTGCCCAGAGGGGCGAGGGTCGGTATACTCGGCTGACCGCCAAGGCCCGTGCCCAGCCAGGGCTCACCGAGGCCTCAAGCCGAGGGAGGTCCACGGGTGCGTGCCCTGCTCTCGGTCGCCGATCGCGCCGGGATCACCGACCTCGCTCGTGACCTGCTCGACCAGGGGATCGAGGTGTTCGCCACCGATGGCACCCGTGAGGCGCTCGCCTTGGACGGCGTCTCGGTCGCGTCGATCAGCTCCCTGACCGCGGCACCACCCGTGATCGGGGGCCAGGTCAAGACCTTCCACCCGGAGATCTACGCCGGCATCCTCGCGCGCCGGAACGTGCCGTCGGACCTCGAGAGCCTCGCCGAGCACGGCATCGGGCTCATCGATATCGTCGTCGTCAACGTCGCGCCGTTCGCGCCCCAGGTGGGTACCGGCCTCGTGCCCATCGACGAGGCGCTCGCGATGATCGACATCGGTGGCGTGGCACTGCTCTCCGCGGCGGCCCGCAACTACGCCGCCGTGGTGGTCGCCAGCGGCCCCGGCCACTACCCGATGCTGGTCTCGGAGCTGCGCGAGCGCGGCCACGTGTCACCCGAGACGCGATTGCGGCTCGCGGCACAGGCATTCGCGGCGGTTGCGGCATACGACGCGGAGGTCGCCGCATACCTCCACCACATCAGTGGCGTCCGCTTTCCCGAAGAGCTCACCGTCGTGCTGCGCAAGCAGCGCGACCTGTCATACGGCGCGAACCCGCAGCAGCGCGCGGCGCTCTACCTCGAGGCGAGTCCGCGACCCGGATCGATCGCCGAGGCGCAGCGCATCCAGGGCCCCGAGCCCACCTTCAACGACCTGCTCGACCTTGACGCGGCCTGGCGCATCGCGTGTGACTTCACGGGTGCCACCTGCTGCATCGCGAAGCAGCTGAACCCGGTCGGCCTTGCCTCCAACGACTCCCTGCTGGGCGCATATCGCGGCGCCCTGGATACCGACAGGGTGGCGGCCTACGGTGCGGTCGTCGCGGTCAATCGGGTCGTGGACGAGGCCACCGCCGACGAGATGGCGCTCAGCGTCTACGAGGCGTTGGCCGCCCCAGGCTTCTCCGAAGGGGCCCTGCGGGTGTTCGCCGAACGGCCTGCCCTCACGCTCCTGGAGGTCTCGCAGCCTGCATCCACGGATCGACCCGAGATCGGGCTGCCCGACCTCGACCTCCACCGCATCGATGGCGGCGTGCTGGTCCAGACCCATGACCGGGCGCTGCTCGATCATTCCAAGCTCAACGTCGTGACCAAGCGGCGCCCGACGCTGGAAGAGCTCACCGACCTCCTGTTCGCATGGCGAGCGGTGCGACACGTGACCAGCAACGCGGTCGTCCTCGCCCGGCACGGTGCGCTCGTGGGCGTGGGGGCCGGTCAGGCGAGCCGCCTGACGGCGGTCGAGATCGCGCTCCACCGCGCTTCCGACCGGGTCGCGATGTCGGCGCTCGCGTCCGACGCCTACTTCCCCTTCGCCGACGCCATCCAGCTCGCCGGCGAGCGTGGTGTCACGGCCATCATCCAGCCCGGCGGCTCGGTCCGGGATGAGATGGCCATCGAGGTGGCCGACCGGCATCACATGGCGATGGTGTTCACTGGGCGGCGTCACTTCCGGCACTGACCACCACGGGTATCCAGCAGCACATCCGAACCGGGGGGTAGGGATGGAGACATTGCTCGCGCTCGAGATGGTCCGCGTCACGGAGGCGGCCGCGCTCGCGTCTGCCCGGTTCATGGGCCGGGGCGAGAAGGACGAGGCGGACCGCGCGGCGACCGAGGCGATGCGCAGCACGATGGATGACGTCGAGATGCGGGGCACCATCGTCATCGGCGAAGGGGAGCGCGACGAGGCACCGATGCTCTGGATCGGCGAGCCGGTCGGCACCGGGCTCGCCACTGCCGTGGCCATCGACATCGCGGTCGATCCGCTGGAAGGCACGAACCTCGTGGCCCATGGCCAGAACGGTGCCATCACGGTGCTGGCGGCATCGGAGGCCGGCGGCCTGCTGCACGCCCCGGACACCTACCTCGACAAGCTGTGCGTCGGTCCGGGCGCGGCAGGACACGTCGATATCCGCCAGAGCCCCACCGAGAACGTGCGCGCGATCGCGGCTGCCCTCCGACGTGACGTCCGCGACATCACCATCGTCATCCTCGAGCGGCCGCGGCACGAGGCGCTCATCGGGGAGGTGCGCGACGCGGGCGCGCGCATCAAGCTCATCACCGACGGAGACCTTTCGGCGGCCATCAGCTGCGCCGTCTCCGGCACGGGTGTCCACGGGGTGCTGGGTATCGGTGGCGCACCCGAGGGTGTCATCACGGCCGCGGCGCTGAAGTGCCTCGGTGGCGAGATCCAGGCCCGCTTCCGGTTCCGCAGCGATGACGAGCGGGCGCGCGCGGAGCGGATGGGGGTCATCATCAACGAGGAGCACGTGTTCACGACGGAGGACCTCGCGCCGGGCGAGGATCTCGTGTTCGCCGCGACCGGAGTCACCGGGGGTGACCTGCTCGACGGTGTCCGGTTCTTCGGTGGCGGCGCCCGGACCAACTCCCTGGTGATGGCCTATCGGTCCAAGGAGGTCCGTTTCCTGGATACGGTCCATATGTTCGACCGGACCCGACCGCCGGCGGTCCGGCTCTAGCGAGGCGCTGGGGCCCGACCCCGCTCAGCCGACCACGAGCGCGACGGCGAAGCCGTCGTAGCCCTTGGCGCCGACCGTCTGGACCGCCGAGGCCAGCAGGCGTGGTTCGGTCGCGATGCGTTCGTTCATGCGCCGGATCCCCAGGATGTCCGGGTCGTTCGTGGTGGCATCGATCACGCGTCCGCCGCGCACCACGTTGTCGATGACGATCAGGCTGCCGACATGGGTCAGCCGGAGCGCCCAGTCGAGGTACTCCGGGTTCGAGCGCTTGTCGGCATCGATGAAGACCAGGTCGAAGGACGGCTCGCCCGACGCACCCATCTCCGAGAGCGTGTCGAGCGCCCGCCCGATGCGGATGTCCACGCGATCGGCGACACCGGCTCGCTCGATGCTCGCGGCCGCGACCCGAGCGTTGTCCGGATCGACCTCCAGGGTCACGAGGCGACCACCGTCGGGCAGGGCTCGGGCCAGCCAGATGGTGCTGTACCCCCCAAGCGTGCCGATCTCCAGGATCCGCCTGGCTGGCACCATCCGGGCGAGCAGGTGCAGCAGCTTGCCCAGGGTCGGCGTGACGCTGATGGCCGGCATCCCCGCTGCGACCGTGTCCGCGAGCGCTGCGTCGAGCGCGGCATCCGGACCCACGAGCGTGGTGTCCAGGTACTGATCCACCCTGGTCCACATCGACTGGTCCATGGAGTCACCCCTGCTGCTGGTCGTAGGCCGCCGATGATGGACCACTCCCGATGGCATCGAGCCGATCGACCGGGCCCGGCCGTCCCGCAGCCTCCCGCGAGCCCCATGGCCCTGCCGACCGGTCCCCTGTTCCCGGTGCCATCGGTCGATCCGCTCTCGCGACCGTCCGGCGGCGGAGCCGTCGTGGCGCCGCCGCCGGAGTCATCGGCAACTGGTACAGCGGCACCTCGTCGAGCATCGGCTACGTCGATCCCGGCTCCGGCTCGTACAGCGATGGCGGCAGCGAAGGCAACGGCTACACCTTCCAGCCCGACGGCACGTGGCAGTTCGGCTACCTCCTGACCTCGGCGCTCTACAGCTGCCAGATGAAGGTGCTGGTGTTCAACCAGGGGGAGATCACGTCCAGCGATACGGACACCCACCTCACGGAGCTCCATGCGGACCGCTCGCAGGTGCACAGCGAGGACACCTGCTCGGCGGCGGAGAACTACGACAAGGAGCTCGTGCCCGCCGACGAGACGCTCATCTGGCAGCGCATGACCGACGAGTACGGCGATGTGCTGATGCTGCGCCACCCCCGACACGGGCTTCTCCGCCTTCCGCCCGATGCGATAGCGCGGCTGGCGTACCCGGACCTCAGATGGAAGCCCAGCGGGCTGCCTCCCGATCCCAGGTCGCCACCGGTCGCACCGCGTCGGGCCCCTCCGACTCCTGGGCGTGTCTGAGCGCCGTGCCCACCTCGACCGGCCAGCCGGGCGGCAGCAGACCAGGCACGAGGTCCGCCAGCGGCGCGAGCACGAACATGCGCTGCCCGGCCGCCGGGTGGGGCACCTCCAGCCACTGGACGCCCGAGCGGGCAGGATCGTGGCTCCGCACGGCATCGGGACGCTCCTGCCGGAGTCGATGCTCACCAAAGATGAGCAGGTCGATGTCCAGCTCCCTCGGTCCCCAGCGGGCGCGCTGCTGGCGACCGAAGGAACGCTCCAGCGCCTTGAGCGCGAGGAGCAACGTCAGGGCGCGTCCTTCCGGATCGCCATCCATCAGGACATCGAGCGCCACGACAGCATTATGGAACCCGGGCTGGTCGGTGACCCCGACCGGGCGGGTGGCGTAGAGCCGCGAGACTCCTACCAGCCGGCTGCCGGGCATCTCCCCCAGGGCGCGAATGGCCCGGCCGAGCGTCGCTGGGGCGTCGCCGATGTTCGCGCCAAGTCCCAGGTATGTCCGCACCCGCTGCATCTGGTCGTTCCGCTCCCGTGGTGGGACGATGGCGGCCATGTCCGGACCGCTCGTGGTCATCTTCCACCAGTCGCCGCGTGCCGGTGAGCCGCCGCTCACCGCGTTGCTGGCGCAGGCGCGCGATCGGCTCGTGGTGTGGCACACCCACCTGTTCCGCCGGGCCGGCGCGGGCGATGTCCTGGTCGTCACCGGACACGACGACCAGCATGCCGATGCCGGCGGCTTCGGGCAGCGCCTTGCCCGGGTCGTGGCCGAGCGACGCCCTCGGCGAGGGCTCATCGTGCTGGGCAGCGGCGCGGTAGCGTTGCTGCGCCGTTCCGACGCCGCCCGCCTGGTGTCCGTGGCCGGGCGGGGTACCCAGGTGGCGTTGACCAACAACCGCTACTCCTCGGACGTGTGCGCCATCGCACGACCGGACACGCTGCTCGCGCTGCTCCACGGACCGCCCTTGCCCTCGGACAATGTGTTGCCGCGTTGGCTCGAAAGCACCGCGGGGGTCCGTGTCCACGAGCTGCCGGGTCGGGCCCGCCTGGCCTTCGACCTCGATACGCCGCTCGACCTGGCGCTCCTGGGCCTCGTCCCGCAGGCACCAGAGCCATTGCGTGCGATGGCCCGTGCACTGCACGTGCCGGGTCTTGTCGCCCTCCGGGAGCTGGCCGCGGATCCGCACCGGGAGCTGCTGGTCATGGGCCGGACGAGCGCCCGCACCCTGCGATGGCTCGAGCGCCACACCCGATGCCGGGTGCGTGCCCTCGTCGAGGAGCGGGGGCTCAAGGCGTCGACCGCTGCCGCGAACCGGCGACCCCCGCGTTCCATCCTGGGCAGGTGGCTGGCCGAGCGCGGACCGGGTGCCCTCGCGGACATCGTGGTCGAGCTGTCGGACGGCGCCATCATCGACACCCGGGTGCTGCTGGCCGACCGGCTGGGCCCTGACACCGCGAGCTGGCCGCCACCCGAGGACCGATTCGCGTCGGACCTGGGGCTGGCGGGGCAGGTCCGTGATCCATGGCTCTCGGCCCTGACCAAGTCGGCCGCGAGGGCACCGGTGCCCATCGTGCTCGGTGCCCACACGCTCGTCGGCCCCGGCATCCGGATCCTGCTCGGCCGATGATGGGCCGGATGCCACCCGGTACGCCCGGAAGGACGCTGCGGCTGCGCTAGAATGGCCCGGCGGAGAGTGGTCCGCAGGCGTGGTTGCACGCCGATTTGCCCGGATATCACTGAGGTTCTGGTTGACCAGCCCGCTCTGGTACGTGCTCGGTTTCGCATTCGCGGGGTTCTCGTTCGTGTTCATCACGATCGGGATGTCGTGGCTCATCAGCCATCGGCACAAGGGTGACCGCCACAAGGGCCTGCCCTACGAGTCAGGTATCGACACCATGGGTGACACCTGGGGTCGGTTCGGGCTCTCCTTCTACATCTACGCCCTGCTGTTCGTCGCGTTCGACATCGAGATCGTGTTCATCACCCTCTGGGCGCTGGTGTTCAAGGACCTGCTCCTGGGCGGCTTCGTGAGCATGCTGCTGTTCGTGGGCATCCTGCTGTTGGGACTCGGCTATGCATGGCGCAAGGGGGTCCTGACATGGAAGTGACACCGGCCAGCGGTGGTACGGCCACCGAGGGGACGACGAGCACCGCGCCCGCGACCGCGCTGCTCGAGACGCCGGCGTCAACGGGTATCCAGCCCATCGTCGTGCCCAACACGCAATGGCTCTCCGCTGACGTGACCGCGTACAACGGTGGCCAGCCACCGACCATCACCCATCTCGCGGAGCTCGAGCTCGGTGAGAAGGGCGACAATGGTCGTTGGGGGATGCTCGACGTGGTGCCCACCACCGCCGACTACCTGCTCGACTACCTGCGCATGAACAGCCTCTGGCCGCTGCTGTCCGGTCTCGCCTGCTGCGCCATGGAGATGATGTCCGCGGCGACGAGCGTCAACGACATGGACCGCTTCAACATGTTCCCGTTCCGGGCGAGCCCCCGTCAGGCCGACGTGCTCATCGTGGCGGGTACCCTCACGACCAAGATGGCCGGGCCGCTCATCCGCCTCTGGGAGCAGATGCCCGAGCCGAAGTGGTGCGTCGCGATGGGGGATTGCACCTGCTCCGGTGGCCGCTACAAGCGCTCCTACGCCACCGTCCAGGGCATCGACCGCGTGATGCCCGTGGACGTGTATGTGCCTGGCTGCCCGCCCCGCCCGGAGGGGCTCATCTACGGCATGATGAAGCTCCAGCAGCTGATCCTGGAGCGACGCGGGCAGTGGGCCAACCGACGGGTCGGCCCGACCGTCCCGGCTGGCGTCTGACCCAAGCTCGGTACCCGAAAGGATCCCCGCCACGGACACCGCCCTCGCACGACGCCTCACGGCACGGCTCGGCCCGCAGCTGCTGACCGCCGTTTCGGCGCGCCACGACACCACCGAGATCGTCGTCGGCCCCGGCGAGCTGGCGTCCGTGATGACCACGCTGCATGACGATGGCGAGTTCCGCTTCGAGCTGCTCGCCGACCTTGCCGGGGTGGACACGGGGATCGTGCTCCAGGTCGTCTACCACCTCTGGTCGCCGCTCACCCCCGACTGGCTTCGGGTCATCTGCGACGGGTTGCCGCGCGACGATCCGCGCCTACCGTCCGTGACCTTCCTGTGGAACGGCGCCGAGTGGGCCGAGCGCGAGGCCTACGACATGTTCGGGCTCATCTTCGAGGGCAACCGCGACCTGCGGCGCATCTACATGCCGCCCGATTACCAGAGCTTTCCGCTGCGCAAGGACTTCCTCATGCCTGACGATGCCTCGCGATCACCGGGCATGGGTGTGCGACCGATGGAGATCGCGTTCCAGACCGCCGAATCCGGTCGCGCACCGGTCGTCCGCCTGAGTCCCGGCACCGGGTCGCTGTTCACCAGCCCGCCGACCGCGGTCGGTCCGGGTGACGCCACCCCGGCCATCGACGGAGGTGCCGGCTGATGGCTGCCGAGCCGCGCATCCGGTCGCTCGACGATCCGTCCATCCTCGTCGACAGCCCGGCCACGATCATCGATGCCGTGCCGCCGTATCCCCCGCGTACCGAGCGGGAGGCCGAGTTCTACACGCTCCGCGACGGCGAGATGTTCGTGAACCTCGGTCCCCAGCATCCATCGACCCACGGCGTGCTGCGCGTGGTCATCAAGATCGATGGCGAGCAGGTGGTCGACCTCGATCCCGTGCTCGGCTACCTGCACCGGGGCGTCGAGAAGATCTGCGAGAACGGCGATTGGCATCACGCCATCAGCAACTGTGACCCGCTGGAGTACATCGCCTCGATGTTCAGCGAAGCGATGCCGGTCATGGTCGCGGAGAAGCTGCTGGACCTGGAGGTGCCCCGCCGCGCGGAGTACATCCGGGTGCTCGCCTGGGAGCTCAACCGGATCTCCAGCCACGCCCTGTTCATCGGCTGGCTGGCGCTCGACCTGGGTGGCCTGACGCCCATCCTGTACGGCTTCATCGAGCGGGACGAGATCGTCGAGATGCTCGCCGCCCTCACCGGCCAGAAGCTGCTGTTCAACTACCTGCGCATCGGTGGCGTCAACGGCGACCTCAACCACGAGTTCATGAGTCGCCTCGGCGACTGGATGAGCCACGCGGCGAAGCGCATCGAGGACGAGTCGAAGCTCATCAACGAGAACGAGATCTTCGTCGGGCGCACCCGGGGGCTGGGCGTCCTCGATCGCGAGACCGCCCTTCGGACGTGTGTCACCGGACCGCCGCTGCGCGCCACGGGCGTCCCCTATGACGTCCGCCGGGCGCATCCGTATAGCGTCTACCCGGAGCTCGAGTTCGACATCCCGACGCGCACCGAGGGCGACTCCTACGCCCGCTACCTGCTGCATCTCGATGAGATCAGGGAGAGCATCCGGATCATCGACCAGGTGCTCCACCAGATCCCTGACGGTCCGGTCATGGCCAAGCTGCCCCGCCTCCTGCGCGTGCCACCGGGCCGAGCGTGGGTCGCGTTCGAGAGCCCGCGCGGTCAGTACGGAGCCTATGGCGTCAGCGATGGCTCCGACCAGCCATTCCGCTTCCGCATCCATGACCCGTCCTACTTCACGCTGCAGGCCGTCGGCCAGCTGGTGCCCGGGCACCTGGTCGCGGACACGATGGCCATCATGGCCAGCCTCGATCCGATCATGGGCGGCGTCGACAAGTGACAGCGCTCAGTCGCCGCGCGGGCTCGTATCCGACAGCGCTCAGTCGCCGCGCGGGCTCGTATCCGACAGCGCTCAGTCGCCGCGCGGGCTCGTATCCGACAGCGCTCAGTCGCCGCGCGGGCTGTCCGTCATGAGTGTGGTCTCCCGGCCCTGGAACCGTCTGAGCACGCCCGGCAAGATCGATCCTGCCGCTCGTCGCGGTCCTCATCGCGCTGCCCATCGCGCTGGTGCTGCTGTGGGTCAGCGGGCTGCTGCCGTTCCTCGTCCAGTGGCTGCTCGACGCGCTGGGCGCGAACGTGGGCATCCTCCGCTTCGTCATCGCGGCGACCATCATCCTGGTCATCACGGTGCCCATCGCGTTCATGAACATCTTCTTCGAGATGAAGCTCATCGCGTTCGTGAACCTGCGCGTGGGCCCCAACCGGATCGGTCCCTGGGGGACGCTCGCGTCGGTCGTCCACGGCCTCAAGGTGCTGGCCAAGGAAGATTTCACGCCCACCGGCGCGGACGTGCCGGTGTTCACGCTCGCACCCGCCGTCGTCTACCTCGCCGCGGTGATGACGCTCCTGGTCATCCCCTTCGCACCCGGCCTGTACGGCTTCTCGATGGACATCGGGCTGCTGTACTTCTTCGCGGTGGGTGGCCTCGGCGTGGTAGGCCTGATGATGGCCGGCTGGTCCAGCTTCAACAAGTACTCGCTGCTGGGCGGCCTGCGCGCGGCGGCCGGCCTCATCAGCTATGAGCTGCCGCTCATCCTCAGCGTGATGGGCATCGTCATGATCGGCGGCACCCTCAACCTCGACCAGATCGTCCGCGACCAGTCGGGCAGCGTCCTCGACTGGTACATCTTCAAGCAGCCCCTGGCGGCGCTCATCTTCTTCATCGCCGCGACCGCCGAGGCGAGCCGGACCCCGTTCGACCTCACCGAGGCGGACAGCGAGATCGTGGCCGGGTTCGCGACCGAGTACAGCGGCATGCGCTTCGGCTTCTTCTTCTTCGCCGAGTACGTGAACATGTTCATCCTCTCGGCGCTCACGGTGGTGCTGTTCCTCGGCGGCTCCAACGCGCCGTTCGACATCGACCCGCTGCTGAACGCGCTGGGCATCACGACCCCCATCAACATCGCGCTCGACCCCGCGAGCCTGGGCGTCGGCCTGCTGTGGACGATCCTCATCGCGCCGGCGCTCATCGTGGGCATCCTCACGGGCGTCATCTGGATGCTCAAGTCGTCCTGGGGCATCGTCGTCTCGTTCATCGTCGCGTTCGTGCTGTTCAACCTGCTGATCGTCGGCGCCCTGCTGCTATTCCTCGCCATCGACCTCGACTGGGTCACCGGCCTGTTCTGGTTCATCGGCAAGACCGTGACGCTCATCCTCTTCTTCGTGCTCATGCGCGGTACGCTGCCGCGCGTCCGTATCGACCAGCTCATGGGCTTCGCCTGGAAGTGGCTGGTGCCCGCGGCGCTGCTCAACATCTTCGTGACCGCGGGTGCGATCGTGATCCTCGACCAGATGGGCAAGACGCTGTGAGGACCGATCGGGTACCGGGCCTGGGCATCGCCAAGGGTCTCGTGTTCGCCCTCACCCAGGTGTTCCGGCCGAAGGTGACCATCCAGTACCCCGAGGTGGTCAACGACATCTCGCCTCGCCACCGGGGTCGGCTCATCCTGCTCTATGACGAGGCCGGCACGCTCAAGTGCGAGACCTGCTTCCAGTGCGCGGCCGCGTGTCCCATCGAGTGCATCGATATGGGCGGCGTGGACACGCGCAACCGCTACCACGTCCACTGGGGCGCGTCCGAGCAGTACGCCGAGCGACGCGAGGAGTCGGCGCTGCGCCGGTCGGGCCGACCGGTGCCGGATGCAGCCTTCGAGCCGTTCGCGCGCATCGACCTGGCACCCCTCGACGCGATCCTCGCCCGTCACGGCCATCGGCCGCGCGAGGTCGTCCGGGTCCTCGAGGAGACCCAGGACGCCTATGGCCACCTGCCGGTCGCGGCGCTCCAGCACATCGCGCACCAGACCGGCGCCTGGTACAGCGAGCTCTATGGCATCGCTACCAGCTACCCGCACCTGCGTTTCGAGATCCCCGGCAGTCATGTCGTGGCGGTCTGCCGGTGCACCCAGTGCACCCTGCTGGGTGGCGGCCGGGTGCTGGCCGCGTTCCGGGAGCACCTCGGCACGGACATCGGCGGGGTCAGCCCCGATGGTGCGGTGCGACTGGAGACAACCGATTGCCACGGTGAGTCCCCTGAGACTCCGCGAGTCGTCGTCGACGGCAACGTGCTGCCGAAGGCGACGGCAGCCGATGCTGCGACCATCGCGGCCGCACTCCGACCGGCCGTTGCGCAGGGACGGGCCGCCTGAGCATGACCATCCTCGCCGGACATCCCTCGTGGCCGTCGATCCTGCTGGCGCGGTCGAACGCCCCGGACGCGGCCACGGACATCGAGGCCGCGGAGCAGACAGGTGCGTGGACGGCGTGGCGCCAGGCAGCGGCGACCCTGACGCCGGAGCACGTCTCGCGGCTCGTGGCCACCTCTGGTCTGCGGGGACGGGGTGGCGCGGGGCACCCGACCGGTGCCAAGTGGCAAGCGTGTGCCGCGTCACAGTCTCGTGTCCGATACGTGGTCGCCAACGGCTTCGAGTCGGACCCCGGCGCCCGACTGGACCGGACGCTCATGGAGACCGATCCCCATGCGGTCGTGGAAGGGGTCACCCTCGCGGCCTTCGCCGTACGGGCGACGACCGCCATCATCGCGGTCAACGCCCGCTACACGACAGCCATCGAGCGACTCCGGGATGCCATCGCGGCGGCCGAGTCGAAGGGCTACCTGGGCGCCAACGCCATGGGCACCGGGACCCAGCTGCGCATCGAGGTCCGGCCACTCTCCGGCTCGTTCGTGCTGGGTGAGGAGACCGTGCTGCTGCGGGCGCTCGAGGATCGCCGCGCACAGCCCGACCAACGGCCCCCCCATCCGACGCACAAGGGCCTGTGGGGCGAGCCCACCGTGGTCAACAACGTGGAGACGCTCGCCGCGGTGCCCTGGATCGTGGCCAATGGCTCCAGTGCCTACGCGGCCATCGGCAGTGCCGATGCGCCGGGCACGACGCTCATCCAGCTCAGTGGCGCGGTCAAGCGACCAGGCATCGTGGAGGTCCCCCTGGGCACCACGCTGCGCGAGCTGGTGGAGGTCGTGGGTGGTGGCGCCACGGGCAGCTTCAAGGCCGTCCTCGTCGGTGGCCCGTCCGGTGGCTTCCTGCCAGCGGACGCCCTCGACACGCCCATCGGCTTCGGTGAGCTGGCCGCGGCAGGCGCCATCCTCGGTTCCGGCAGCGTCGTCGTCGCGGACGCATCCACCTGTCTCGTCGACCTCGCCTCGCTGCTCACCCGTTATCTCAACGACGAAGCGTGCGGCAAGACCATCCCATGTCGCATCGGGACACGCCGCCTCGCCGAGCTGGGCCAGGGGTTCTGCACCGGGCGGTCACGACCCACGGATGCGGCCCTCGTCGCCAGCCTCGCGGCCGATATCCAGGACGCCGCGCTGTGCGGCCTGGAGCGGACAGCGGTCAACCCGCTGCTGACCGGGATGCGATACTTCGCCCAGGAATTCACGGACCATATCGACCGGGGCTCGTGCCTCGCCGGCGTCTGCCAGCCCATCCGGGTGGCATCCGTGGCGCACTGACGATGAACCACTCAGCCGCTCGACCCCAGGGGCCCTTCGTTCGATGACCGACACGCTTCCTGCCCGCCGCGCCGACGCGATCGATGCCATCGCGGAGCAGCTGCTGACGACCCAGAGTCCGCAGCGACCGCAGGTCACGCCCACGTTCGACATCGTCATCGACGGTCGGACGCTGACCGGCCGGGCCGGCCAGACCATCCTCGAGGTCTGCCGTGACAACGGCATCGAGGTGCCGACGCTCTGCTATGAGCCCAAGCTGCCCGGGTTCGGCGCCTGCCGGATGTGCGTCGTCGAGGTCGAGGGCGAGGAGACGCCGCCCATCAGCTGCTCGCGGGATGCTGCCGCGGGGATGGTCGTCCAGACCCAGACGCCTCGGCTGCGCCAGGTCCGCAAGACCAACCTTGAGCTCATCTTCAGCGACCACAATGCGTACTGCCTGCCGCCCTGCCAGAACAAGTGCCCGAGCCACATCGACATCCCGGGCTTCCTCAAGGCGAACACGGAAGGCTCGTTCATCGAGTCGGCGCGGATCTTCAAGCGCACCATCCCCTTCCCCAGCGTCCTCGGCCGGGTCTGCCCCGCGCCGTGCGAGGAGCACTGCCGCCGGGACGAGGTGGAAGAGGCCATCGCCATCCGCGACAGCCACCGGTACGCGGGCGACCAGGTGCTCAAGGCACAGGCCGCGGGCATGAAGGCACCGGTGCCGTTCGAGGTCCAGCCGCCCAGCGGCAAGCGTGCTGCGGTCATCGGCTCGGGCCCGGCGGGCATGGCGGCTGCCTACTACCTCGCCATCGCTGGTCACGAGGTGACCGTCTTCGAGCGTGACCCGGCACCGGGCGGCATGCTCCGATATGGCATCCCCCAGTACCGACTGCCCAAGGTCGAGGTGCTGGAAGCGGAGTACCAGGGCGCCTGGGACCTCGGCGTCAAGCTCGTGACCAACGCCGAGCTGGGTCGCGACTTCACGGTGAGCGACCTCCAGAACCAGGGCTTCGATGCGGTCTGCGTGGCGATCGGCTGCTATGACACCAACAAGCTGGGCATCCCGGGCGAGGACGCCGAGGGGGTGCTCGACGGCCTCGAGTACCTGCGCATCGCGACCCTCGGACTGCCCTATCCGGGTCATGTCGGCACGCGCGTCGTGGTCGTGGGCGGTGGCTTCACCTCCATGGACTGCTCCCGGACATCGGTCCGCCAGGGCGCGAAGGAGGTCACCCTCGTCTATCGCCGCGACATGAAGGACATGCCTGCCGCGAACGAGGTCCACGAGATGATCGAGGAGGGGGCTCGGGCGATCTTCCAGGCCGCGCCGACACGGGTCATCACGGATGCCGACAACAAGGTCACAGGGATGGAGTTCCAGCGGATGGTGCCCGGCGCACCGGACGCTTCCGGTCGTCGGCGACCCGAGCCGCTCGCGGGCTCCGAGTTCATCATCGAGTGCGATCGGGTCCTGCTGGCCATCGGCCAGGGTCCGGACCTGCGCTGGACGAGCCGGGGTGCCGAGGGCGTCACGGCCAACAAGCAGCGTCGGCTCGCTGCGGACGCGGTGACGTTCGCGACGGGACGACCGGGCGTCTTCGGTACCGGTGACGTGCGCACGGGTGCCGCCACCGTGGTCCAGGCGGTCTCGGAGGGACGCCGAGCGGCCTACGCGATGGATGCCTATCTCAAAGGCATGGACCTGGAGGCCATCCGGACGCGCCAGACCCTCGCCGAGCCGCAGCCCGAGTTCCTGTCCATCGTGCCCTACACGAGCGAGGTCAAGGAGCCGCGGCTGCGCCTCAAGGCGATGCCCGCCGAGGTGCGCAACAAGAGCTACATCGAGTACGAGATCCCGTACACGCAGCAGGAGGCGATGGCCGAATCGGGTCGCTGCCTCCAGTGCACCTGCGAGGCCATCGGCTACTGCGACCTTCGCCGCCAGGGCATCGAGTACGGCACCACGCTCAAGACGCTCGAGCCGGCACGTACCGGGACCAGCTTCCGGAGCGTCTCGGAGAACCGGTTCACGGGCACCAACCACGACTACCTGCGTGACGATAGCCACGCGTTCATCCTGCGCGAGCCGTCCCGCTGCATCGACTGCGGTCGCTGCGCCAACGTGTGCAAGGAGGTCGTGGGCGCGGCCTGCTACGACTTCATGCGGACCGGCTTCGACACGCTGGTCACGACCCCCCTGGACATGAGCCTCAACACGACGCCCTGCGTCTCCTGCGGCCGCTGCGCCGAGACGTGCCCCACGGGCGCGCTGATGCCCAAGCCACGCGTGCTCGAGAAGTACGAGGTCGACGAGAGCCGGTGCATCCTGTGCGGCATCTGTGTCGATGCCTGCCCGTACGACGCGCTGCGCACCGGTCCCGACTTCGAGCTAGCCCATGACAGCCGCCAGGAGCCCATGATCGACCTCCTGGCCATCAGCGCCATGGACCGCGACTCGGAGATCAGCTACGTCCGACGTGAGCGCGACTGGCTGGCACGTGCCCAGGCAGACGGTCGAGGCATCCCGGCTGACCGGCTGCTGCCGATGCTGCCCGCAGGAGCGAGCGGCGCACCCGCGAAGGGTGCCCCCGGCGACGTCCGCCCGCAGGGTGGTGGCCATAACGGCCATCTCCACGCGAAGTAGCCGACCGCCCGATACATGGCACTGCCGCAGACGCTCCCGTACCTTGGCTGGACCTGGGATGACGTGGTCTTCCTTGTGCTCGCCGGTGTGCTCATCGGCAGCTCCCTCATGGTCGTGCTCAGCAGGAACATCATCCGGTCGGGACTGTTCATGGTCCTTGGGTTCCTCGGCCTCGCCGGGTTCTACGCCCTGATGGGTGCGACGCTCGTGGCGGCAGCACAGGTGCTGGTCTACGTCGGCGCTATCTCCGTGCTCATCCTGTTCGCGGTGATGCTCACCCAGTCCAAGTCCGGACCGGCGAAGCTCGTGTTCCATCACCAGGCCTGGGCCGCCGGCATCGCGTCCGTCGTCGTTGGCCTGCTGCTCATCCTGAGCGTCGTGTTCACGACCTGGCCGCTGGCCGCGCCGGAGCCCATCGCGCAGAGCGCCCGGGACGTGGCGACGCTGCTGTTCCGGGATTACGTGCTTGCGTTCGAGGTCATCAGCCTGCTGCTGCTGTCGGCGGTCATCGGGGGCATCTACCTGGCCCGCCGCGACGGGACCCCCGACCCATCGGATCCGGTCACCCGATCGGAGGGCATCCCGCCCACGGCCACGACCAGCGCCGGGCGAGTGGAGGGACGATGAGCCACAACCTGGACGCGTACCTCGTCCTGGCCTGCCTCATGTTCGCCATCGGCTCGTTCGGGTTCCTGGCTCGCCGCAATGCCATCGCGATGCTCATGTGCGTCGAGATCATGCTCAACGGGGTCAACCTTGCCATCGTGGCCTTCGGCATGTTCACCCCTGCGCTCGCGGGCGCCGGCCAGGTCATCGCGCTGTTCGTGATCGCGGTGGCTGCGGCTGAGGCGACGGTCGGTCTGGCCATCGTCATCGCCATCTACCGCAACCGGAGGACGCCGCTCGTCGACGAGTACGCGTCGATGCGCGAGTGATGCCGCCGGTCACGTTCGCCGAGGCGGCACACGCCGCGACCGAGACGGTCGCACCCGCGGGATCCACGGAACAGCTGCTCATCCTGCTCTTGCTCGTGCTGCCCATGGCCGGCTTCGTGCTGACGGCCGTGCTCGGTCGACGGATGTCGCGGCCGTGGCTCATCGCCGTGCCGACCATCGTGGTCGTGTGGGCCATCGCCACCTGGCTCGCGTTCCAGGCGCTGGTCCAGCACACCTTCGGCAACGAGGCCATCGGCTTCACCGCCTACGAGTGGATCCCGGCCGGCGACTTCCGGATCCCCTTCAACCTGTTCCTGGACAACCTCACCGCGGTGATGCTGCTGGTGGTCACGACCATCGGCATGCTCGTGCACGTCTATTCCATCGGGTACATGGCGCACGACCCCAGCCGCTGGCGATTCTTCGCCTACCTCAACCTGTTCATGTTCAGCATGCTGCTGCTCGTCCTCGCAGGGAACTATCTGCTGGTGTTCGCCGCTTGGGAGCTGGTCGGTCTGTCGAGCTACCTGCTCATCGGCTTCTGGTACTACAAGCGCAGCGCGGCGCTGGCCAGCAAGAAGGCGTTCCTGGTCAACCGGGTGGGTGATGTCGGCTTCGCGCTGGGCATCATGGCCATCTGGACCACGGTCGGGACCCTGGACTTCGAGCAGGTGTTCACGCTCCTGCCGGCCGCCCTCAACGCGGGCCAGATCCAGCAGTGGATGATGGTCGGCATCTGCCTGTTGCTGTTCTGTGGCGCGATGGGCAAGAGCGCCCAGTTCCCGCTCCACGTCTGGCTGCCGGACGCGATGGAGGGTCCGACCCCGGTCAGCGCCCTCATCCACGCCGCCACCATGGTCAACGCAGGCGTATACCTCGTGGCCCGCAGCAGCCCGCTGTTCGCGCACGCCCCCGAAGCGCTCATCCTGGTCGCCGCGGTGGGCATCTTCACGGCCATCTTCGCGGCGTCCATCGCGTTCACCCAGAAGGACATCAAACGGGTGCTCGCGTACTCCACGCTGTCCCAGCTGGGCTACATGTTCGCGGCGCTCGGTGTGGGTGCCTGGACCGCGGCCATCTTCCACCTCGTGACCCATGGCATCTTCAAGGGCCTCCTCTTCCTTGGCTCGGGCTCCGTCATCCACGGCGTCCACGAGGAGCAGGACATGGACAGGATGGGGGCCCTGCGCACCAAGATGCCCATCACCCACTGGACGATGCTCATCGGCGCGCTCGCCATCTCGGGCATCCCGCCGCTCGCGGGCTTCTTTTCCAAGGATGAGATCCTGGGCGAGGCATTCAAGCTCGGGTTCCAGTGGGTCTGGATCATCGGCGTCGTGGTCGCCCTCATGACCGCCTTCTACATGTTCCGGCTCATGGGCAAGACGTTCTATGGCACGAGCCACGTCGACCCGGCAGTCGAGCCCCACATCCACGAATCACCCCGGAGCATGACGGTGCCCCTGGTCGTGCTCGCGGTCCTGTCCGTGGTGGCGGGTGCCATCCTGGGCCTGCCGTTCGGTGCCTCGACCATCAGCCAGTGGCTGGAGCCGGTGTTCCATCCCGCCCTGGAGGCCGCCGGGGTCACGGAGCAGCCATACGCCATCGCCGGCATCGACGGCTTCCTCATCCTCGTGAGCGTGGCGGTGGCCACCCTGGGCATGATCGCGGCGTGGCGGCTGTTCGGCTTCTTCAGCATCCGGGCGCGGCTGGACCAGGTCCGGGAGCTCACGGCCAGGGTGCCCCGGCTGTACCTGGGGTCATTCAACAAGTGGTACTTCGACGAGCTCAACGACCTGCTGTTCGTCCAGGTCGGCGGCAAGGTCGCCAACAGCGCGGCCTGGTTCGATGTCCACGTCATCGACGGCGTCGTCAACGGCATCGCGTCGGTGACCCAGAAGGCCGGTGACGAGGTTCGCCAGACCCAGACGGGGCGCGTCCAGAACTATGCCCTGGGCATCGCGCTCGGCCTCATCGTGGTGGCCGTCAGCATCATCTTCCTGACGACCCGCTGATGATCTCGCTGGCGGGGATCCCTATCCTCTCGCTCATCATCTTCACGCCCCTCGTCGGTGCGCTGATCCTGGCCTTCGTGCCGGGCGAGAACGTACGCGCGGTCAAGGCCATCGCGCTCGGCACGGCCCTCGTCGCGTTCGCCTTCTCCATCATCGCGGTCCTCGGCTTCCAGGTGGACGCCCCGTGCGTGACCACGGCGACGGATCCCCGGCTGCTTCCAGTTCCAGGAGAACGTGCCCTGGATCCCGTTCTTCGGCATCTCGTACCACGTGGGCATGGACGGCATCAGCCTGCTGCTCGTCGTCCTCACGACCACGCTGACCTGGATCAGCCTGCTGGCCTCGTTCGGGCCCATCAAGACGCGCGTCAAGGAATACATGATCGCCTTCCTCGCGCTCGAGGTGGGCATGCTGGGCGTCTTCCTGGCCCTGGACCTGTTCCTGTTCTACATCTTCTGGGAGATCGTCCTGGTCCCGATGTACCTCATCATCGGCATCTGGGGCGGCTCCAACCGCATCTACGCGACCATCAAGTTCGTGCTCTACACCCTGGTCGGGTCGCTGCTGATGCTGGTGGCGATCCTGGCCACGGCCTTCGCCTACCAGTCCGGGACGGGCACCTGGGCAGGCGCATTCGACCTGCTGACGCTCCGCGGCTTCGGATTCGACACCACCTTCCAGCTGTTCTGCTTCCTGGCCTTCTTCCTCGCCTTCGCCATCAAGGTGCCGATGTGGCCGTTCCACACCTGGCTGCCCGATGCCCACGTCGAAGCGCCGACGGCTGGCTCGGTCATCCTCGCGGGTGTGCTCCTGAAGCTGGGCGGCTACGGCTTCCTCCGCTTCGCGCTGCCGCTGTACCCCCAGGCCGCCCATGACCTGGCGGGCATCATCATCGTGCTCAGCCTCATCGCCATCATCTACGGCGCCATCGTGGCCATCGTCCAGCCGGACCTCAAGAAGCTCATCGCGTACAGCTCGGTGAGCCACATGGGCTTCGTGACGCTGGGCATCTTCGTGTTCACCCAGCAGGGCCTCCAGGGCGCCATCATGCAGATGGTCAACCACGGCGTCATCACGGGCGCCCTGTTCCTGTGCGTCGGCGTCATCTACGAGCGGACGCACGACCGGACCATCGCCAAGATGGGTGGCCTCGGCTCCCGGACCCCGGTCTACGCCGCGATCTTCGGCTTCTTCATGTTCGCCAGCCTCGGGCCTGCCCGGCCTGGCCGGATTCGTGGGCGAGTTCCTCGTGTTCGTGGGCACGTTCGCGGTATCGCCGTTGGCCGCCGGCTTCGCGACCTTCGTGATGGTCTTCGCAGGCGTGTACCTGCTGTGGATGTTCCAGCGGGTCGTGTTCGCGGAGCCCAGCGAGTTCCTGCTCAAGCTCGGCCACCATCTCACCGATATCGACCGGGTCGAGGTGCTCACGCTGGCACCGCTGTTCGTGCTCACCATCGTCATCGGCATCTACCCGGCGCTCGTGCTCGACTTCATCCAGCTGCCGGTGCATGAGCTCCTGACCGCCCTGGGCGCGCCGGTCACCGGGGTGCTGCCATGACCCAGAACGAATGGCTGGCCATCCTGCCCTTCATCATCGTCTCCGGTCTGGCGCTGCTGGTCATCGTCGTCGACCTCATCTGGCCCAGGCGGCCGGCCATCGTCACGGGCGTGGCGGTCGTCGGCCTCGTCATCGCGATGGTCATCACCGTCGCAGCGGGGCCCATCGCGGGCCTGAGCGGCCAGTTGCCGCTCGAAGGCCAGACGGTCTTCAACGGCACCTACATCCAGGACCAGCTGAGCGTCTACCTGGACCTGCTGTTCATGGCCATCGCGCTGCTGACCATCCTGTTCGCGCCCGACTACCTCGAGCCGCGCGGGCTGCCGATGGCGGAGTTCATCGCCACGCTCCTGTTCGCCATCAGCGGCGCGATGCTCATCGCGGGCGCCCAGGACCTGCTGCTGCTGTTCATCGGCCTGGAGCTCCTGGTGCTGCCGGGCTACATGCTGGCCGGCTTCGCCAAGCGCGACGGGCTATCGACCGAAGGCGCCATCAAGTACTTCCTGCTGGGCTCGTTCTCGAGCGCCATCCTGCTGTTCGGCCTCGCGTTCGTCTTCGGCTACACCGGCACCACGAACATCCACGCCATCGCGGCGGCGCTGGGGCCGATCGGGGCGGGCGCGACGCTGCCCATCGCCCTGGCCATGGGTCTCGCCCTGCTGGTGACCGGCGCCGCGTTCAAGATCGCCGCGGTGCCATTCCACTACTGGACGCCGGACGCCTACCAGGGGTCACCGACTCCGGTGACCGGCTACCTCTCGGTGGGTCCCAAGGTCGCCGCCTTCGCGCTGCTGCTGCGGCTGTTCGTGGAGGCCCTCGGCCCGATCCGTGCCGACTGGGGCCTCATCATCGGCGTCCTCGCGGCCGTCACCATGACCGTGGGCAACCTCGCCGCCCTGGGCCAGGACAACATCAAGCGGATGCTGGCCTACAGCTCCATCGCCCACACCGGCTACATCATGGTCGGCCTCGCGGTCTTCGCCGCGGCGCCCGATCCGGAGACCCAGGCTGCGGGCATCCAGGGCGTCCTCTTCTACGCACTCGCCTATACCGTCATGAACCTCGGCGCCTTCGCATGCGTGGCCGCTCTCCAGCGACGGCCGGGCGTCACCAGCCAGATCTCGACGTTCGCGGGCCTCGGCAAGCGGGCGCCGCTCCTGGGCATCACCCTGACCCTGTTCCTGCTGTCGCTCGTGGGCATCCCGCCCACCGCCGGCTTCTTCGGCAAGGCGGTCATCATCCTCTCCGCGGTCCAGGGAGGTGGCTGGCTCACGGTCCTTGCCGTGATCCTGATGCTCAACGCGGCGGCGGCCGCGTTCTACTACCTGCGGGTGGTGGTCACGATGTACATGCGGGAGGCGCCGGAGAACGCACGACCGGTCGTCATCGGTGCCCTGACCAAGATCGGCCTCGTGCTCGCCGCGGGTGCGACCATCGCCATCGGCCTGCTGCCGGCCCTGACGGGCGCGATGCTCGACTGGACCATGAACGCCGCGAAGACCCTGCTGCTCGGCGCCTGACCGCCTCGGCTACCTGGTGCGGACGCTCAGCGTCCGAGCCAACAGCCCGAGGAAGCCCGCCACGTCCGCCGGTGCGCCCAGCACGATATCCGACGCGGGCCCTGTCGCCTCGAGACCGGATGGATCGGTGCCGACCGCGATGGCCGCTCCCTGCAGCTCTCCGGCGTCGCGGGCCGCCCGCAGCACCCGGAACGCGGCCACGTCCGTCCGGTCATCGCCGATCATGAACGCGACCGCGGGCCGATGGTCGTCGAGGAGCATCCGGAAGGCCTCGCCCTTGCCCGGCGCCCCCGGCGGCCGCAGCTCCAGCGACCGACGACCCGGGAACCGGACGAGCTCACCGTGGGGATCGAGCCGCTCGACCGCGTCCAGGACGCGACGAGCCGCCGCGGGCACGTCGGGTGCACTTCGGTAGTGGAATGTCACGGCAGGGAGCTTCGCTTCGACCACCAGCCAGGGTTCCGGGAGATGGTGCGGCACCTCGCGGACGAGCGACCCGGCCACCTCGTACGAGCGCGCGGACGCCGGGTGCAGCGCCACGACCATCGAGCCTGCACGCTGCCGCCGACGGAGCCTGCCGCGCTCGAGGCCCTGGTTGCCGAGATAGTCGGCGCCGCCGACCCGAACCCGTCCCGACAGGTCCGTCGCGGTCCGACCTGACAGCAGCGCGACGCACACCCCGTCGATCGCGGCGAGCTGGCGCAGCGCCCGCTGTGCACGAGGCAGCACGGTGGCCCCCCATGGGTCCATCCGGGGCACCGAGATGGTGCCGTCGAAGTCGGATGTGATGAGCACGGGCCGCTGCGCGAGCATCGCGCGAGCGATGCCCATCGCTTCCAGGGCGGTCCGGGCGGACGTCGGGATTGCCATGAGGACGTCGAGTCTACGGTGCAGGCGTGCCACAGCCGGATCCTGGGTGCACAGCACGAGGCGCACCCTGCGCTAGCATCCGAGCCACCCCATGTCCCGGATCCTGGCATTCGCCGAGCGTCTCCTCCCAGCGCTTCTCGTCGCGGCCGCTGTCGCGTTGCTGGCCGCGGGCATGGTGGCGTGGGTGGACCCCAGTGCCGGCGCGCGAGGTGGGGAGCCCGTCGAGTCCAGCCAGCCGCCATCAGGCGGTGCCGACCCCGGTGGTGAGGCCCCAGCAATCGATGGTCTGATCGAGGATCCGGGGACGACCCCGCGTCCCACCCGGCAGCCCGAACGCACCGCCGCCCCGCAGCGGACACCCCGGATCGTGGTGCCGACCGACGCCGTCACCGACGCCGACCGACCGACGCCGTCACCGACGCCGACCGACCGACCCACCGAGGCACCCCGGCCCACACCGGCGCTCACCCCGGGTCCCACGCTCCAGCCGACCGCCACGCCGGCACGCCCGACGCCCAGTCCAAGGCCCAGCCCAAGCCCCACGTCGCGCCCACGTGCCACACGGCGGCCAACGGTGACACCATCTCCGGATCCCACGCTCATGGCCGATCCGGTGGTGGCGACCCGGGTCGTCATCGCATCCGAGGAGATCGACCTGCCCATCATCTCCCGCGACCGGCGCGTCAAGGGCCAGGGTCCCGACAAGTACCCGCCGTGTGACGTCGCGCTCTACCACACCGCCTTCCAGCAGCCGGGTGAGCCGGGCACCACGTACCTCTACGCCCATGCCCGCGCGGGGATGTTCCTGCCCTTGCTGGAGGCGTCCACCCATCGGGACGGCGCGGCGCTCATCGGCGCGCTCGTGCAGGTCTACACCAGCGACGACCGGGAGCACGTGTACCAGGTCACCAGGGTCCGTCGCCACGCCCTTGATTTCTCGCTCGCCTTTGACGCCCCTCCGGGTGCTGAGCAGCTCATCCTCCAGACGAGTGAGGGCCCCCGGGGGACGGTGCCCAAGCTCCAGGTGCTCGCCGAGCCCATCGAGGTCCTCGACGCGAAACCGCGCGACGCCGAGCCTCGAGCCCACCCGCGCGCCTGCTATGACACGCCCTGAGGGTCCGCGAGGGCGATTCAGATCCAGTCGATGCGCCGGAAGTAGGCGAAGGTGAGGGCACCGATGGCGATGACGACCGCGGTCACCAGCCAGAACCCGCCACCCTCGCGCAGGTCCAGGGCCGTCGCGGCCTCGCTCATGCCGAAGATGCCGGCCGCAGCCCCGACACCCGCGAGCACGGCCGTCACGGCCGTGAGCCGCTTCATGATCTCCGACAGGTTGTTGTTGACCACGGACAGGTACGCCTCGAGCGCGCTGGACAGCAGGTCCCGGTGCGTGTCGAGGTCGTCCGTGATGCGCACGAGATGGTCATACACGTCGCGGAAGTAGATGAGCGTCTCGGGCGCGATGAGGTCGTTCTCGCGGTTGGTGAGCTGGTTGAGCACCTCTCGCTCCGGGGTCACGGTGCGGCGCACGAGCAGCAGGCTCCGGCGCACGGCGAACAGTTGCTCGACGATGGCCTTGCCAGGCTCCTGGATGACCTGGTCCTCAAGGTCATCGATGACATCCGAGAGCCGGTCGACCATCGGGAAGTAGCCGTCGACGATGGCATCGAGCACCGCGTAGAGGGCCACGTCGGTGCCCTTCTCCAGGAAGTGCGCCGCGCCCGAGCGGGGCACGGCGCCCGCCTCCAGCGGCTGCCAGTCGGCGGGATGTGACGTGAGCAGGAAGCGCTTGCCGAGCACGATGTCCAGCTCGACCGGTTCCAGCTGTTCGTCGTACACCATCGCGAACACGACCAGATGCATGAGGTCCGCGGTGTACTCCACCTTGGCCCGCTGGTTGCGCTCGACGATGTCCTCGATGACGAGGGGGTGGATGTCGAGACACTGCGCCAGCGCATCGAGGTCGGCCTGCTCCGCATCCTGCAGGTCGACCCATACCCGAGCCTCCGGGTCCCGGAGCGCGGCCCAGACATCGTCGATGCTGGTGACGGGCGACTCGCCTGCGATCGACCAGGCGACGCCGCGGACGACGCCCCCGGACGGCGCGTCAGCTGAACGCTTCACCGGCACGCTCGACTCGAGGCTGCTCATCGTCGGGGATGTTGGCACGTTCGGGATCCGCGGCGCGGCGCCCATGAGCACGGTGGGCACGATGGCCACCACGAGCACGACCGCCGCCACGAGGAAGAGCCCCGCGAGGATGGATGCGGCCTGGGCGGATGCCCACCCCTCGAGCGCGTTCACGACGAGCGGGTCGGCGAGGGCACGACCGCGCAGCGCCTCCGGCAGGACCTGGTCGCGGGCCACCGCGTCGGTGAGCACGACGCTCAGGCCCTCGATGCGCTGGGTGCCGAAGCCGGTCAGCACGGCGAGGCCGATGGCCATGCCAGCCATGCGCGCGACCGTCACGCCCGCGCTGGTGATGCCAAAGGACGCCCGGCCGAGCGATTCGACGGCCGCCGTGGAGCGCGGTGTGACCGTGATGCCGAAGCCGAGGCCAAAGATGGCGAGCGCACCCACCAGCACGTTCACGGGGGTGGCACCGTCCGAGAGGCCCAGGACGGTCATGCCCGCGATGGCGAGGACCAACCCGAGGACGCCCAGCGGGACGACCCGGAGCCGCCGCAGCAGGAACCCGGAACCGATGGCACCGATGGCCATTGCCAATGCTAACGAACCGAGGACGAGTCGCTGCTCGGGTGGTCCGGCGTACCGCACCCGGTCCACCCACACCGCCGACCCGACGATCGCGGTCGCCAGCGCGTAGCCCGTGAGCAGGCTCACGAGCGCCGCGTTCCGGAAGACCCGGTCGCGGAACAGTCTCGGGTCCAGGAATGGATCGGGTGTGCGGCGCCCATGGATCGACCGCCCCGATGACGCTGAGGATGCAGATGGCCCCCGCGATGACCGGGACGGGTACCAGGACCGCCGTCTCCGTCTCGCCCAGCGTGGACAGACATATCAGGCCGCTCGCGAGACTGACCGTCACCAGCGCCGCACCCAGGATGTCCAGGCGATTCGGCTGGTGACGTCGGTCCCAGCCGGCGAGCGCCGCCCAGCACCAGACGAGCGCGATGATGGCCCCTGGCACGCCCAGGTAGAAGACCCAGCGCCACGCGGGCACCAGCAATGCGAACGCGGTGGTGTCGCCCATGCCCATGTCGATGAGCGCAGGGCCCAGGTCGAGCCGCTCGAGCACCGTCGCGCCCAGGAATGGTCCGAGGGCCATGCCCAGGAAGTTCGCGGCGTTCACGGCACCCAGCGCCCGCGGCCGTGCGGCGCCCGAGAAGAGGTGGCTCGCACCGGCCGTGGCGAGCGGCAGGATGGCACCCCCGCCCAGGCCCTGGACGACTCGCGCCGCGATGAGCTGGTGCATCGAGCCTGCGGCCCCCGAGAGCAGCGAACCGACGGCGAAGATGGCGAGCGCGCCGAGCAGGACGGGCGGCAGCCCGAACCGGTCGGCGGCCCGTCCCGCGAGAGGCATCGCGGCGATGTAGGCCAGCAGGTACGCGTTGACGATCCAGCTGGCGAGCCGCAGCTGCGTCCAGTCGGAGAGGTCGACCACGATCCGCGGCAGCGCCACGGCTGTGGCCAGCAGTTCGATGCCGACGAGCGTCGAGGCCAGGCACAGCGCGGCGAGGAGCACCAGGCGCGATTCGCGGCTCACGAACGGATGATGCGCCCGCGCGCGGTCAGGCGTCCTCTCGACTCAAGGGCCCGTGACGTCGTCCAACCGCAGGACCCAGGCCCCGGATTCGAAGGGCAGGTGGTGTCCGCTGAGGCCTGGCGTCTCTGCCTGCCATCGGCGGACGCACTCCCGCTCATCGGCACGGTCAGCATCATCGAGGATGACCACGGCATGGCCCGCGAGTCGGGAGCGCAGGACCGGCAGGGCGGGGTACCGCGCCATGGGAGCCGTCGCTTCCGGAGGTCCGTCGACGAACAGCAGATCGATGGGGCCGCCGACATCCAGTCCCGACGTGTCATACCAGGGCCACGTACCCGCCGGCAGGCTGACGTCGACGAGCGGCGCGTCGACCACGGTCACGTAGTCCTCCAGCCCCATCATGGCGAGCTGGGAACGGATCGCTGCCGCGAACGCCGGAAGGTGCTCGAGCGACCAGAGGTGTCCGCTACCGAGGCGCCGAAGACAGGCGCCGATGGCCACGGTGCTGGACCCGGTACCCGTCTCCACGACGACCTGGGGCTGGTCCCGCAAGACCGTGCCGACGAGCTCGCGAAGGATGTCCGGGGACGCGGCCCAGCCACGCGTCTTGGGCAGGGCGACCGAGCCCGAGATGAGGTCGCGCACCGCATCGAGCTCGGTCAGCTGGTCGAACAGCTGCCGGTTCTGTCGCCGGATGACCTTCTCGAGCCGGGCCGACCGGTTGCCCAGATCGGCGCCGCGACCGTGCGTCCCTGCGGCGGGCGACCATCCTCGCCTGTCGCGTCTGCCGACCGACGATGACGAGGATGACCGTGGTCGCGGCGGCCGGACCAACGATGAGCGCGGCATCGCTCGACCACCATCTCGCGAGGAGCACCAGGGCTGCGACCGCGACGCCCGCCGCGACCGGGATCCCGAGGAGGTCCCAGTACCTGCCGCCCTGACGCATCTCGTGGACTCCCTCCGTGACATGCCCGCCATTCGGTGCGGACGCATGCTTGACACACCGTCAGTCGGCGCATAACATCAACCAGCGCTTATATGAATGCGCGTTGATATGACGCACACAGGACGACTCGATTGCCCAGTCCCGCCAGGATCCGATCCACCATCGCGACCATCACCGCGCCGCCCCAGGATCTGAAGGAGGTCGCCGTGGTGCACAAGGCGCTCTCTGACCCGACGCGACTGCGCATGCTACAGCGGCTGGCGAACGCGCCGGGCACGGTCACCGACCTGATGCACCACGTCGACCTGTCACAGCCCCTCGTGTCGTGGCACCTGCGGCGACTGCGGGCGGCCGGCCTCGTCGAGACCCGACGAGCGGGCCGCGAGGTCATCTGCTCCCTCTCGGCGGGCACCCTGGAGCGGTTCCACGAGCGCGAGCTGGCGCTCCTGGGCCTCGCGTCATGAGGGCGCACCCATGACCGCACCTGGCATCCCGGTGCAGCGGACCCAGCGCCCAGCCCACCGCCGACCTCCGCGACGCCGCGGCGCGATTCGCTGCGCAAGCTCGTCGTCCCCCTCGCGCAGCGGATGGCGGATGCCGGCCTGACGCCCAACAAGCTGACGCTCATCGGCTTCGGCATCGCGGCGCTCGGCGGCTTCATGGCCGCGCTCGAGTGGTGGCTGCTGGCGGGCATCGTGGCCACAATCGGCTCCGCGTTCGACATGTTCGACGGCGCCGTGGCCCGGGTCACGGGCACCACCAGCAAGCTCGGCGCGTTCATGGACAGCACCTTCGACCGCTGGGGCGAGGCGGTCGTCTACCTGGGCATCATCATCGGCTGCACCCGTGCCGGACTTCGAGCTCGGAGCCTGGCTCGCCGCGGCGGCGATGGGCTCGGCGTTCATGGTCAGCTACGCCCGTGCGCGTGCCGAGTCCCTCGGCTTCGCGCCCGGCAAGGGGATGGCCGCCGTCGGCCTCGCGTCCGCGCGAGGTCCGGGTGGTCATCCTGGGCATCGGGCTCGTGGGTGCGGGCCTCTTCGGTGGCGTCGGCGTCAGCCCGGTGACACGACCACCGGCACCAACATCCTGGCGCTCGCCCTGGGGCTCATCGTGGTCCTCGCCACCCTCACCGTCATCCAACGGATCCTGTTCGTGGTCAAGCAAGCCGACTCGGAGGTCGATCGAACAGTCATGAGCAAGAATGGCAAGAGCGCTCCAGGAGGCGCCAACGGCGTGGCGGAGCCGCGCACCGACCGCAAGATCCGCGTCGCCATCGTCGGCGTCGGCAACTGCGCCAGCAGCCTGGTCCAGGGGCGCTACTACTACCAGGATGCGTCGCCGGACGACTTCGTGCCGGGGCTGATGCACGTCGAGCTGGGCGGCTACCACGTCCGCGACATCGAGTTCGTGGCCGCGTTCGACATCGACAAGAACAAGGTCGGCAAGGACCTGTCCGAGGCGATCTACGCGAAGCCCAACAACACCTACGTCTTCCAGCAGGTGCCCAAGCTCGACGTCAAGGTCGACCGGGGCATGACCCACGACGGCCTGGGCAAGTACCTCTCCCAGATCATCGAGAAGGCGCCCGGCCCCACGGCGGACGTGGTGGGCATCCTCAAGGAGCGCAAGGTCGACCTGGTGGTCTCCTACCTGCCGGTGGGCAGCGAGGAGGCGACCAAGTGGTACGTCGAGCAGGCGCTCAAGGCGGGTGTCGGCTTCATCAACGCCATCCCCGTGTTCATCGGTCGGGAGCCCTACTGGCAGCGCCGGTTCGCCGCGGAGGGTCTGCCGGTCATCGGTGACGACATCAAGAGCCAGGTCGGCGCGACCATCACCCATCGGGTGCTCACCCGCCTGTTCATGGACCGGGGTGTCCGCCTCGACCGCACCTACCAGCTGAACTTCGGCGGCAACACGGACTTCCTGAACATGCTCGAGCGCGAGCGGCTGGAGTCCAAGAAGATCAGCAAGACCAATGCCGTCACCTCCATGCTCGACTACGAGCTCGACCCGGACGACATCCATGTCGGCCCCTCGGACCACGTGCCGTGGCTCAAGGACCGCAAGTGGTGCTACATCCGGATGGAAGGCACGACCTTCGGTGACGTGCCCCTCAACGCGGAGCTCAAGCTCGAGGTCTGGGACAGCCCCAACAGCGCCGGCGTCATCACCGATGCCATCCGCTGCCTGAAGCTGGGCCTCGACCGCGGTCTCCAGGGCACGCTCGTGGCGCCCTCGTCCTACTTCATGAAGAGCCCGCCCATCCAGATCCACGACGACATCGCGTTCAATCGCGTGGAGGCGTTCATCAAGGGCGAGGACAACGAGACGCTCGTGGGCACCGAGACGGCCAAGCCGAAGAAGACCCGCAAGCTCGCCGCGTCGCGCCGTCCCGTCGAGGGCGACGTGTCCGCCTCGGTGGCCGCTGGTGCCGGTCGGGCAGCGCTCGAGCGCCGGCCACTGACCAGGTGCCCCACGGAGGGCCACAGCGGGGTCGGGTACTCCCCTCACCGACGCGTCCAGCGCCGGGCGCGTCGGTCGGGTCGTGCAACGCGCTCGCGAGCGGACGGTCGTGCGGGCGTACCGGGCGCCTCGTTCGCCATCGGCCACACGTCGACACGCATCACCGAACCCGCCGCCCGGGCGCTGTTCCTGGGCGGCTACCTGGGTTGGCGGTCCAAGCGACGCATCGTCGAGGCCAACGTCGGCGCACGTCCTGGGTCTGCCCGTCGAACGCACCCGACGGTCAGGCGCGCTGGCCCGGCGGACGTATACCTCGTACGCCCGGTTCGCGCTGGAGCTGATGCGCCTGCCCTCGCGGCCGCTCGACGAGCCGCTGCGGCTGCTGCCCCCCGTCGGGCACGGCGCACGACGCGTTCACGGCGCTGTGGGCCCGCTGCCAGGCGGAGGGTCGGGGCCATCGTCGTCGTGTCCGGTCACATCGGCAGCATCGAGATCTTCGCCGGCTCCTACGCCCTGCAGGGCGTGCCCACCTACGGCCTGGCCGATGACACGGCGTACCCGGAGCTGTTCGCGCTGCTCAATGCCCAGCGCGCTCGCTGGGGCGTGGGCATCATCCCGTGGCGCAACCTCAGCGAGATGTTCCAGCGTCCTGCGCACGAACGGTCGGTGCTGGGCATGGTCGTGGACTGGGGCTACCGGCCGAGGACGTCCCGGTCCGCCTGTTCGGCGCCTGGACGACGCTGCCCGCCGGGCCCGCCACGCTCGCCGCCCGGACGCGCGCGCCGCCATCCTGCCCGTCGCCGCGTACAAGCAGCCCGATGGCCGCTATCGCGCGGCCGTCGCCGCACCCATCGAGGTCCCGGACGCGTCACCGCGCTGCCTGGCCATCGCCACCCAGGCCATCGCCGACGCCCTGGAGTCGTTCGTGCGCGCGGCGCCCGAGCAGTGGCACACGTTCAAGCCGATGTGGCCCGCGACCGAGCGCCGAGGCGCGCTCGCCTGGAGCAACGCGCCATGGCGATGCTGGCCGACGCCGGGCCTGCCCCACGGGCGCGAGGTCGCAGCCGGAGCCAGACCGCCGGACCGCGACGCCTGCGGACGACCGCGGCCGGCGCCCCGGCGACCATGCGCCAACGGATCGCTGGGCGGCGTGCTCATCGGCCTGGTGCGGCTGGTGCAGCACCTGCCCGACAAGCCGATCTATCGGCTGGCCTACCTGTCGCGGGTCGTGGCTGCTCGCATACCTGATGCCCGAACGACGTGCCCTGGTACGCGCCAACCTGGGTCGGGTCTGCCGGGCGCTGGACGCGCCGTGGCGCTGCGACGCCGCGAGGTCCATGCCGCTGCCACGCGACGGACGACGGCTGGACGCGCTGGTCCGCGACGTCTTCGGCTACTGGCTGCGTCACCTATGTCGAGAGCGCGATGGCTCCCCGCTACGACGCGGCCGCGCTGCGCGAACGCGTCGCGCCTGCCCGACCCGGCCGACCACGGCTTCGGCGCTCGGCACCGGTGCCAGGCTGGCACGCCGGGTCCCCTCTTCGTGGGTCTCCACTTCGGCTCGGTGGAGTTCGGCGCGCTGTATGCAGCGCGGCGTCGGCCACCTGCCCGTCAGCGGCCCATGGAGCAGGTCGCACGACCCCGTGCATGCGCGACTACTTCGCCGCGGACCCGCGGCGCGCTGGGCATGGAGCTGCTGCCCATGCGGGCGTCGGCGCCGATGCTCGTGGAACGCCTCCGGCGGGGCGAGGCCGTGGCGCTCGTCGCGGACCGTGTCATCGGTGGCAAGGGGACTCGGGTCGAGCTGTTCGGCGCGCCCGCGCGGCTGCCCGTCGGGCCCGGCGGTGCTCGCTGTCGAGACCGGCGCGCCGATGTATGCCCTCGCAGTCCACCGGGTGCGGCCCTGGCCGGTGGGTCGGACGAGTGGAGCCGATCGCGGTGCCCACCGAGGGAACGCGTCGTGAGCGGTCAGGCGACGCTCGACGCCCAGGTCGCGCACCTTCGAGCGCTTCATCGCGGCGGCACCAGAGCAGTGGTGGACGCTGCTGTTTCGCATCTGGGAGGAAGATGGCAGTCCCATGATCGACACCGATCGACCGCCGACGGCCACCGCCGACCTGCGAGCCACCGATCGACCTGGGTGTCGCCGACCTGCACATCCACACCCTCGCCTCGGATGGCGTGTCGGGTGTCGAGGACGTCCTGGCCGCCGCGGTCGCTCGGCACCTGGATGTGATCGCCATCACGGACCATGAGCGGATCGACGCGGCGGTCGTGGCCCAGCGGCTGGCGCAGGAGCGAGGGCTGCCGCTCGAGGTCATCGTGGGCGAGGAGATCACCACCCGCAACGGCCATCTCGTCGGCTTGTTCATGACCGAGCGCATCAAGCCCTGGGGCATCGATGCGGGATGCTGTCGCCCGGGTCCACGACCAGGGCGGCATCTGCATCGTGGCGCATCCCCTGGTGCCCTATCCGCTCTGCGCCAGCGAGCGCACCATCCGCCGGATGCTGGACGAGGCGGACCCGGCTCGGCATCCCGATGCCATCGAGGCGTTCAACCCTACGACCGCCCGGATGCGCTGGAGCCGACGGGTGCCCGCGTTCGTGGCGGACGTCGGCCTGGCCGCCGTCGCCAGCAGCGACGCGCACCACGCCGACCTGGTGGGGCGCGCCACGACCCGATTCCCGGGTCACACCCAGGCCGACCTGCGCGCAGCTGTGCTTGAGCGCACGACCACGTGGGATGGCCGGGCGTACGCGTGGCCGGAGCAGTTGGGCATGTTCCGCCAGCAGACCGCCAAGAACGTCCGCGCGGTCCGGGACACCGTGCGCCATCGGGTACTCCGCGAGGGCACCGGGCGCGACCTGGGCTATCCGCGGTGAAGATCGGGCTCGTGACGCCCTATATCTATCCCGCTGCCCGGCGGGGTCAACGCCCACGTCGAGGAGCTGTACCAGAACCTCGTGGTGCGCGGCCATGACGTGCGCATCATCAGCAGCACCCACGGTCCCCAGAAGTCGAGCGAGGGCGACATCATCCGGCTGGGCTACGGCTGGAGCGTGCCCACCAACGGCTCCGTCGGCACCCTCACGGTCTCCCATCGGTACGGGCAGCTGGTCCAGGAGATGCTCGACCGGGAGCACTTCGACCTGCTCCACTTCCACGAGCCGTTCGTGCCCTTCCTGTCGCTGCAGCTGCTGCGCTTCTCCACGAGCGTCAACGTGGCCACGTTCCACGCCTACTCCGGCCAGAGCCTCTCGTATGAGTTCGGCAAACGGATGCTCCAGCGGTTCGCGCGCCGGCTCCACGGGCGTATCGCGGTCAGCGCCGCCGCCCGCCACTTCATCGAGCGCTATTTCCCGGGCGACTACAAGGTCATCCCCAACGGTGTCGACCTGCGCGACTTCCGGTCGGTCGCGCCGTTCGCGCGCTGGCGTGACGGCACGCTGAACATCCTGTACATCGGCCGCTTCGAGAACCGCAAGGGCGCGATGTACCTGCTCAAGGCGTACCGGCAGCTGCGGCGCGAAGGCCTCGACTGCCGGTTGCTGATGATCGGCGCGGGTCCCCAGGAACGCGAGCTCCGACGCTACATCGCCACCCGGCGCTTGGTGGGCGTGGAGCTGCTGGGGCGGGTCAGCGATGCGGACAAGGTCCGGGCGCTGGCCACCGCAGACGTGTTCGTGTCGCCGGCCACGGGCCAGGAGTCGTTCGGCATCGTGCTCCTGGAGGCGATGGCGGCAGGCGCGCCCATCGTCTGCTCCGACATCCATGGCTACAAGGGCGTCGTCCGGCGGGGCGAGCAGGCGCTGCTCGTGCCGCCCAAGGAGGTGGCACCGCTCGCGGCCGCCATCGGGACCGTGCTTCGTGACCCGTTGCTGCGTGCGCGGATGGGCGAGGCCGGACGCGAGCGAGCTGTCCAGTTCGGCTGGGAGAACATCACGGCCAAGGTGGACGACTACTACAGCTTCGTCATCCGACGACTCGCCGCCCAGGGTGCGCTGCCGTCCGGCTTCCATGCGCGGATCCCGCCGGCCCCCATCCGCGCACCTGCCCAGCTCGGTTCGGGCCGGTAGTCCGTTCCGGTGGGCCGCCGGTCGACCAGACCCAAGCGGCGCCCCCGTGGGAACGAGGACGCCGCAGCGGAGGAGGAACCTCCAGTTGATGACAGCCTTCAGGGGATCCGCATGAACGGTGCTGTCCCGAAGTCGATGACGAAGTCCATGCTGGAGTCTGGCGCAGGAACCAGGACAAGGGCGTCGTTCGCCAACGACCAGTAGATTCGGTCCTCGCCATTGCTGGTGCCGACCGTGGGATCCCAGGCGATGACCAGGTGGTCGCCTTCCGTGCGCAGGCGGGCGGCGGATGCACCGTAGCGGTCGGTGACCCGGAGCTGGTCGCCGTGGACCTCGAGCGTGCGGGCGCCGGCACGCTGGGCGGCCTCGGCCCCAGGTAACCCGAAGGCCTCCAGCAGCTCGGGAGTGATGTCCGCGCGGTAGGTGCCGTCGGGGATGAGCGCCGCCGGCGTGACCTCGGGGATTGGTGTCGGTGACGGCTGGGGTGGAGCCGCACACGCAACTGCGCCAGCCGTCGGGGTGACCGTGGACTTGAGTGCCCGGATCGCCTCGATCGCTGCTGCGGCCACCGGGTCGGCCGCGATGCGCTCGGACACCGGCTGCGCAGCCTGCTGGAAGGCAGCGATGGCAGCCGGTCCGGCCAGGACGACGCGCCCACCGCCGGCGCACCAGTCGGCGGCCGCCTGGGCCTCGGTCGGATGCTGCGCGACCGCCTGGTCGCGGACGGCGAGCGCGGCTGCCGTGATGGCGGCGCGCTGGTCGTCCGAGAGGCGTGACAGCGCCGCGCTGTTCGCGGCGAGGACCTGGAACTTGGGGAAGAAGGTGACGTCGCCGGTGAACGTCGGTGCAGCCGGCAGCGTCGCGCCCTGGCGGAGTCCCGACTCGACCGCCTGGACGCGACAGGCAGCGATGTCTTCCTCGCTGATGTCACGGGTCCACGTCGCGCCGAGGGCCTTCTCGAGCAGGTCCCGGGTCACCGCGGATGCGATCGCCCGGACGTGGAGGCCGCGCAGTTGATCTGGGGTGGTGATGGGCGGGACGCACGACTCGAACACGGCTGGGTGGCGCAGATCCTCAGGCCACATCGCAAGTCCGGTGATGCCCCAGCCGGCCATCCCCGCGAGCAGGTCGTCCGCGATGGTGCTGGTCGACACGGCGAGCGCCAGGGCGTCGTCGTCGATGAGGAACGGTGCCTGGAGGGCCTCGAGGCTGGTGACGCCCGCCGCGTCCCAGCCGCGGCTGGCGACCAGGCCCAGGTCGGCGTCGCCCGCGACGAGGAGCTTCGCCACGCCCTGCTCGAAGTCAGGGCTGGCCTCCCACTCGGGCGCGAGCGTCACCGACCCACCGGACTGGTGTGCGACCTCGTCGATGAAGGCCGTGACATAGGGCTCCGACGGCTTGCCCTGGCCGTCGCTGACCGCGAAGCGGAGGGTGACCGGAGTATCCCCCTGGGCCATGACCGCCGGACCCGCAACGAGCGTCGCCGCCAGGCTTGCCGCGATCGCGATCGATCGTGTCCGATACATCGTTCCTGACCTCCTTGATTGGATGGGAGCAGATGCCTGGAACGTAGGGACCCGGTCGACCCGCGCCATCGTGGCCAGCCGCGGAGCGGACTCGACCCGTCTCGGTGCTGGCCACGGGCCACGATCCGGGTGGTGGCGGGTTTCCCGTGCGACTGGATGCCGTCGAACGCCGCGTCGTTCCTTCCGGCATCCGTCGTGGACGACCAAGGCCAGGCAACGGCCTCAGGGGATCCGGGTCAACGGCACGCTCGACCAGGCGGACAGGTCGGCCCAATCCTGTGCGGAATAGGACTCGCCACCCGTGCCGACTGCCAGCATCCAGAGCTGATCGCCGGCGTCGCGCCACACCCAGTCCATCGTGATGTCGCAGGTGCCGGCACCCGTCGGACTGGTCGTTCGCATCGCGATGACCGGGCCGGCATATCCGATCGCCGTCCCGGTGGCCAGGGACATCGACGCGGTGCAGTGCTGATGACCGAATGATGTGTCGTAGTCGTAAGTGGCCTGGTCGCGCGCGAATGTCCACGTCCCGCTCCCTGCCTCGCGGGCGGCGTAGGTGGCGCTGGCTCCCAGCACCTCCAGCTCCGCGGGTGTGATGGAGTAGCGGTAGGTACCGGCTGGCAGGGTGTCGCCGTGGGCGCCGGACGTATCAGGGAGCGGGAACTCCGCCACGGGCCCCTGGCATACGGATGGCTGGTGAGCCGGGGTCACCGTTGGCTTCAGCATTCCGATCGTCTTGATGGCTGCGTCCGCATCTGCGTCCGCCGTGATGTCATCGATGACTGGCTGCGCGGCTGCGCGGAATGCGGCCAGGCCATCCGGCCCAGCGAGCGTCACCCGTCCGCCGCTGGCACACCAGTCGGCCGCAGCCTGCGCTTCGCTCGGATGCGCAGCGACGGCCTGGTCACGAACCGCGATCGCTGCCTCCGTGATGGCGGCCTGCTGCTCCGGCGAGAGACGTGCCAGGGCGGCGGCGTTGCCTGCGAGGACCTGGAACTTGGGGAAGAACGTCACATCGGCCGTGAAGGTCGGGTGGCCCCACAGGCTCTGACCCTGTCGCAGGCCCGACTCAGCTGCCGGAACGCTGCAGTCACCCGTGGTGGCCACATCGACGCGTGTCGCGCCGTACTGATGCAGCAGCGCGTCGGTCACGCCGGACGAGATGGCACGCACCGAGACTCCCTTGAGTTGGTTTGGGTCGACGATGGGTGGCATGCAGTCGCCGTAGACAGCGGGGTGTCGCAGATCTTCTGGCCAGATGGCCAGGCCTTCGACTCCACCCTTGCCCATGGCGGCCAGCAGGCGATTCGCGATGTCGCCGGTCGACACCGCGATCGCGAGCTCGTCCGAATCGATCAGGAAGGGCGTCTGGAGCGCCTCAAGGTCCGTGATGCCCGCGGCATCCCAACCGCGGGAGGCAGCCAGGCCGAGGTCCGCGCTGCCGTCGGCGACCTTCCTAGCGACCCCTTGCTCGAACGCATCGCCGCCGGCCGACCATTCGGGGACGAGGGTCACCGATCCCCCGGATCGCTGTGCGACCTCCGCCACGAACGCACGCACATACGGATCAGAGGGACGCGCCTGCTCGTCGCTGACGGCGAAGCGGAGCGTGACTGGCGCGTCCCCCTGGGCGATGACGGCAGAGCCCGTCATCGCGAGGGCAAGCGCGGTACAAAGGGCGGCGGTGATGACCGCCGGGGATCGGGACATCGCTGGACCTCCAGTGTGCAGGACTTGATGCGGGCAAGCTAGGTCGGCAGCCCGTTCTTGCCATCCGAGGCTTCTCGGAGGCTCCCGTTGAGGGAGTCCGTGCCAGCCACGAGCCACTCACATGGCGCTCACCTGGGCTCATCTCCGTGGCAGCCACGACGCGCTGGGGTTCCCCTCGGTGAGAGCATGCGTCGATGCCGCTCACCGTCCTCATCGTCGACGACCATGCGGGCTTTCGGCGTGCCGCCCGACGGCTGCTGCAGGCGGATGGCTTCGACGTGGTCGGGGAGGCAAACGATGGGCTCGCCGCTGTGCTGGAAGCCGAACGGCTGCATCCCGATGTCATCCTGCTGGACGTCCAGCTCCCGCACATCGATGGGTTCGGGGTGGCACGCGTCCTGGCTGGTGCCAGTCCCGCGGCGACGGTGATCCTCATCTCCAGCCGGGAAGCATCCGAGTACGGCGGTGCGGTCGAAGCTACGCCATCTGTGGGCTTCATCGCCAAGAGTCGACTATCAGGCGCGGCCGTCCGGGCACTGCTGGGATGACCGTCGCCGTCTCGGACGCGGACGCTCGGACGCCGAGGGCTTCTTCCTGGGTGCTGGCCGTGGTATCGGTCGCCCTCGTGGTGCTTGGGATCGTGTCGACACGCATCGGGTTCGGGTCCTTCCAGTTCCGGATCGAAATCCTGACGCTGTTGACCGGCTGGATCGTGGCCGCCCTGGGGCTCGCCCTGTGGCGGCGAGCGCCGGCTAGTCGCGTCGGTCCCATGCTCTGCCTGGCGGCCGCCGCATGGTTCGTGCCGGGGTTCAAGATCGTCGCCTGGGGGCCCGCTGCCTCCTTGGCCCACGGGGTTTACCTGCTCTGGGCGCCAGTGCTGGGGGTGGCTGTTCTCGGCTATGCGAACGGCCGCCTGACCGGACGCTGGACGCATCTGGCCGCCGCGGCCACGCTTGTGGTCGCGCTCATCCCCTCGCCGCGCCAGGAGCTCACGGTCGGCGTCGTCCTGGGTGCCGGCATCATCGGCTCGTGGATCCTGCGTCGGCATGAGCGGCTGCCAGGTCTTTCGACGGTCCTGTCGAGCGGGCTGCTCCTATGTCTTGTGCTCGCGACCTGGCGAGCGTTGCCAGGGTTGCTCGCCCTGGGCGGCTCGTTCGACGCCACGCCGATCCTCCAGGGCGCGGTCGTCGTGTGTGCAGCGACGCTCACCGCGATGGTCAGCCAGCTTCGCGGACGCCGACGGCGCGTGACCGACCTGGTGCTCGAACTCGGCCCCGGCGCCGGTCAGGGCTTGACGGGCGAGCTCCGTCACCTGCTGGACGATCCCACCTTCCGCATCGGCCTGTGGCTGGCTCCCGAGTCAGCCTACGTCGAACCGGAAGGCGGTCCGTTCGTGGAGAGCGACGCTTCTGGATCGCGCATCACCGACCTCAATGATGGCGGAGTGCCTGTGGCACGGCTGGTCCAGGTGCTTCCGGGCCTCGTCCTCGACGAGCAGCTCCGGCAAGGGATCGCCCGATCCGCACGGCTGGCGTCGGCCAATGCGGCACTCCACGCCGACCTGCGCGCCCAGATCGGTACCCTCCGGGCATCGAAGGAGCGCATCATGACCGCCGGCGAGCAGGAGCGTGCGGCCCTTCGGCGACGATTGGAAGGGAGCCTGGAGCCGCAGCTGGCAGCCCTGGAGCGCGTCCTCCGAGACATGCCGGCCAAGACCGGCGGAGTGTCCGCGCTGCTGGACGAGGTCGATGGCACCCGGCACGACCTGTTCCAGCTCGCTCGGGGCCTGGGTCCGCAGCCGGGCGATGGAACCGGCGTCGGTCCTGCGGTCGAGGTCCTCGTCGAGCGCTGCCCCATCCCTGTCCTGGCGACGATCGCGGTCCGTGTCGAGCCTGATCGCACGCGTGGGGCATGCCTCCTGTTCGTCATCGGTGAGGCACTCACCAATATCGCGCGCCATTCCGACGCCCGATCCGTGCAGCTCGAGCTTGCCATCGAGAGACAGGCGGCCCGGTTGACCATCACGGATGACGGCCGCGGCGGCGCCGATCCAGCCCGTGGGTCCGGGTTGTCCGGCCTGCAGGAGCGCGTCCGGGCACTCGGTGGGGATATGACGCTCTGGTCGCAACCCGGGCGCGGCACGAGGCTCGATGTCAGCCTGCCACTCACGGCCAGCGCGGACCGGCCAGAACTGTCCCCGGTGGCGGCATGAGGGCCACGGCGGCAGCGGATCCGCGGCCCGTGCTGTGGCGAGTGGTCCTGACGCTCCTCGGCATCGCCTGGCTCCTGGTCGGGACACAGGACCCGAGCGTCGCGCTGGATGCCGTCGCGGCGGGCGGCGTGAGCCTGCTCGTCGCGGGCGTCGCGTGTGCCGTCGCCACGACGCCGCGTGGCACCGCATCCATGGCGATCTTGGCAGGCCTGGTGTGGCTGGCGCCGAGCGTGCTCGAACAGCTGACCACGGCGCCACAGGTCGGAGCCCTCCGCCTGGCGCTCTGGCCCCTGCAGCTCGCATGCCTGCTCGCCGTCATCTCGTCGTTCGATAGACGCGACTCGGTCGCTCCGCGGTGGCTCGTGCTGGTGCTCGCCGGGTCGATGGTCATGGCTCTTGCCGTCGTCGTGACGTGGGACCCATTCCTGGCCGCGACCTGTGATGCCGGCTGCCCTCGCGGCGCTCTCGTGGAGCCCGGTCCGGAGCTCCGACAGGTCATCCGCCTCGCGCTCATCGCCGCGAATCTCATGGTGGCTGTGGCCCTCATGGGGATCTCGGCCAGGTCCCTGACGCTTCGACCACTTGCGGTCGACCGCGCCGTGACTGCCGCCGGCGCGACCATCGTGGGCAGCATGGGCATCCTCCTGGCGGTCGCCCAGCTCACCCGTTTCGATCCGATCGGTCGGCTGATGCCCGGCTGGTGGTCGATCGCGGTGAGCATCGCATCGCCGGCTGTCGCCCTGCCGGCTGTCGCCCTGGGGGCGTTGACGACGGCCACTGGAGTGTTGGTACTGGCAGCCCGGCGAGCCGTGACACGCCGCCGTCTCCGGCTACTCACCTCCACCCCCGTGCAGGCATTGGATGGCGGTGTCGGACGTGCACTGGCCGCAGCCCTCGGTGACCGGGGCATCCGGATCGCATACGTGGTGGGCGAGGGCGAGGAGCTCGTCGACGCGGACGGTCGGATGGCGTCGCCCGTATCCGGCGTCGAGCTTGCCACCCGGTTGGAGCTCAGCGGTCGCCCGGTCGCGGTGATCATGCATGGTTCGAAGCTGGACCCGGCGGCCCTGCTCGACGAGCTGGAGCCGGGCATCCTGGTGGCCCTCGACAACGAGCGGCTTCGAGCGGCCCGACTCAACCGGCTGCAGGAGCTCCGTGCGTCCCGCGAGCGACTCGTGGAGGTGGCCGACGCAGCGCGCCGCCGCATCGAGCGCGACCTCCACGACGGGGCACAGCAGCGGCTGCTAGCCCTCGCCATGGAGCTGCGCCTGATGGCCGCGGAAGCCGAGCGCTCCGGGGATCCTGGTCTCGCTGCGCAGTGGACTGGTGCCCAGACGATCGCCCTGGTTGCGATCGACGAGCTACGCCGCATCGCCCATGGCATCTACCCGGCTATCCTCGCCCAGGCCGGGCTGGGACCGGCGCTGCGTTCACTGGCTGACGAGACGTCGTCGCCCCTCGGCCTTGAGATGAACCTTTCAGGCCGAATGCCGTCGACGGTGGAAGGCGCCGCATACGCCGTCGTCGCCGAACTATCGACCCAGGTCAGTGACCCTGGAGCCTCCATCGACATCCAAGTCGTGCGGCAGGGTGACCAGCTGCTGCTGGACGCGACCGGCGACCTTGCCGCTCCGAGTTCCCTCATGGAACGGCTGCGGGACCGCGTCGGTGCTGCGGGCGGCGAGCTCACTGTGGAGCCCCAACCAGGTCGCGGCATGCGCCTGCACGTGGAGCTGCCATGCGGGTGATCGTGGCCGAGGATGTGATGCTCACCCGGGAGGGCATCGTGCGCCTGCTGGGTGATGCAGGCGTCGATGTCGTCGCGCAGACGGGTGACGCCGACGCGCTGCTGGTGCTCGTCGCCAGCGCCCGTCCCGACGCCGTGCTGCTGGACATCCGGATGCCGCCTACCCACACGGACGAGGGGCTTCGCGCGGCAGCCGAGCTGAAGGCGGCGTTCCCGACGCTGGGCGTGCTCGTGCTCTCCCAGTACGTGGAGCCCTCGTACGCCCTGCGGCTCATCGAGGACAACCCGGAGGGCGTCGGGTACCTGCTCAAGGAGCGGGTCGTCGACAGCGCGAACCTCGTCGACGCGCTCCGGCGCGTGATCGATGGTGAGACCGTGGTGGATCCGACCATCGTCGCCCGCCTCCTGGGTCGGAAGCGGCGCAGTGACCCGCTGGCAGCGCTGACGGACCGGGAGCGCGAGGTGCTCGCGCTCGTCGCCGAGGGGCTGTCGAACCGGGCCATCGCGACCCGCCTGGTCATCACGGACCGGACGGTGGAGACCCACATGACCGCCATCTTCGGCAAGCTCGGTCTCGAGGAGGGTCCCGGCCAGCATCGCCGCGTGCTCGCCGTGCTGGCGCTCCTGCGCGCATAGCGCGAAGGGCGGCCAGGGTGCGGTCGGTGCACCTACGATGGGCCCGCTCATCGCCGCACGAAAGTGACCCCATGCACGCCTCGTTCAGGCGCGGTCGTTCGCGTCGCCTCGACGCCTGGTGGTGTTGCTGGCCATCCTGTCCCTCATCGTGGCGGCGCTGCTGCTCGCTCCCCTGGCTGGCCGGGTGACGGACGCGAGCTCCGCTGCTCCGGCTGCGACCCACACCGGCGCCATCAGCTGTGGCGCGACCGGCTTCCTCCCTGACGACAGCACGACGGGCTACACCATCGGCAGTGGTCACTGGCGCTACTGGACCGGCGGTGGCAGCTCCCACTTCTCCTGCAACGTCACGCTGCCCAACAAGGCCGTCGTCAGGAAGGTCCAGTTCACCCTGGCGGACTTCGACGCCGCGGCGCAGGTGAGCGGTTGCAAGCTCGCTCGTCGCCGCCTCGCGCCGTCGACCGCGGCCGACATCGAGGTGCTCGCCTCGGTCCCGGCCACCGGCATCTCTGCCCATGCTGGCAGCATTCGCCTCACGGACTCCACCATCGCCCACGCGACGGTCAGCGACACCGGCTACTGGTACACACTGGAGTGCAACCTCGGCTTCGGGGCCAATGTCGGCATCTACGGGGCGAGCATCTCGTACGCCACGGGTTCCTGAGCCACCGCCCGATCACACGCGCAGCATCGTTGGGGTGGCGCTGGGTGCTCCGTTGTGGCCATGCGTGTGCACATCACCCTGGATGAGGCGGATGTCCGCCGACTGCCTGATCGGGGCCGCGGCCGTGAGCATCAGGGGGCGATCAGCCACCGGCAACGTCAAGGCGCCGGAACGCGCCTTGACGGCACGCGGTCGATGGCGCAGGGTCGGGATGCCTGTTTTCGCGTGTCCGTTCGCCATCACCTTGAGGAGTCGCTTCATGACGGTCCGCTCGCGCGCGGTCATCAGCGCGGCCGCCATCTGCATCAGCACGCTGCTCTCGTCGACCGGTGGGGCCGCGCAGTCGCCGGGGATGTCGTCCCCGTCCCCGACCGTCACGTGCCCCTCGATGACCGATGCCGCTCCACCGCTGCACGCGCCCGGGTCGATCCTGATCACGGGCTTTGGCAGCGAGGATCCGGCACTTCCCAACACCGATCCGGCCCACGCGGGACGCTTCTTGCCGGGGGACGTCCTGGGTTACCCGGGTGACCCCGCCGGTGTCCAGGTCTTTGCTATTGGCAACGGTCGGGTGCTGGCCGTCGGGCCCATCGCCAGCGGTGACCGGGGTGGCATCGTCGTCGTCGAGCACGACGGCCCGTTCCTGATCCCGGCGTCGACCCCGGGCGCTCCGTATGTCTATGCGGCGCTCCAGACCGACACGATCCTGAGTGTGTACCAAGGGATCGATCCGTCGCCCGACCTGGTCGTCGGCGCGTGTGTCGTTCCGGACACCCAGCTGGGCGTGACGACCGCCCGATGCGGGCCGGGTGTGACCGCACCCTGCAGTGACGCGCCGGCGAGGCTCCAGCTGGAACTGCGCTTGGCATCGACAGCTGATCCCGGCATGCGCTCGGCCGACTGGTCGAGCGTGGGAGCGACAGCTGATTCGAGCGCGGGCACGTTCTTCGATCCGCAGGTGATGGTCGATGACGGACTCCGGGAGCCGTCGACCTTCATCACGTCGGCCATGCACCCCTGCCCCAGCGCATCACCCGCGGTTGACGCATCCCCGGTGCCATCGTCCGGTGGTTGTGCCGCGGACTATCCCCGGCCGACGCCGTATGTGACACCGCCACCCGGCCCGACCCCGGCGCCAACCGCCACACCGAAGCCGATCCGGAGCGCTGCCGCCGACCTGCTCGCGGGAATCCCGGCCTCGGTTCGCGACACCTGCGTGCCCCGCCGGACCGGGCTCGTGACCGGGACGCTGGCTGCCGTCGACTGCCACCCCGACAGCGGCCGCATCAAGCTCCTCAGCTACTACCTGCTGCGTCCGGCCGATGCCCGTTTCACATTCGCCTCGCGGATGCGCCAGTACGGCCTCAAGACCGGCGCTGACTGCCACGCCGGGACGCCGGGCATCGAATCGAAGCGCGCCGCGCTGTCGATCGGCTGCTTCGTGGATGCCAAGGGCCGCGCCAACCTGCGGTTCGCCAGCCGAGCAGCCTGTCCGGCGGTGTACGTCGGCGTGCTCGGCACGGGCGGCGACATCGCGGCGCTCGCGGATGCCTACGACCACGCGGTGGGTGCGCCGTGGCGGGACCCCGGCAGCTCGCTGGCCGCCTGTCGCTCGGGCGGCACCGGGGTGAGTGCCCCACCGGCTCCGACGAACGTGGTGTTCAAGGTCCATGCGCCGAACGACCCGAAGCTCTACGAGACGAGCGTGCCCCCATACCGCCTGGAGGTGACCTGGGACGAGACCGTGGAAGCGGACACGACCATCGAGGTCTGGGGCGTGACCCGGTGTCCCGGGGAGGGAGCGGGCGAGGCCGGGCCGTGCCTGACCCGGAGGACCCCGCTGCCGTCCTCCATCCGCCGTCTTGAGGCCAGCGCCCCGGCCGGTGACGGCTCGGTGTCCTGGACGGTGCCTGGCTGGGAGATCATCGGTGGAGCCGTGGCGCTCGATGGCAGCCACGAGCTCTACGGGATAGCTGTCCGGGCCGTGAACGCGAACGGCGCGTCGCGCTTCGTGCTTGCGAAGAACGGCATCGGCTCGTGGTGCAAGGACTGCACCTACTGACGCTCAGACCAGGTCGGCGAGCTCCTCCGCGGGCGGATGCGACCGCCATCGGCGCGCGACCATCGCGACCGCCAGGACCGCGATGACGGTGACCCCGGCGACGACGATGGTGCCGGTGTCCGTGATGCCGCCCTTCACGGGCGGGTCGAGGTCCACCGCGAACTGGAACGCGTAGTTCCAGGTGGGCAGCAGACCCTGGTAGATGTTGACCAGCCCACTGGGCAGCGGCAGCCCCGTCAGGTTGGGATACCAGATGAGGAGCCAGAGGGCGGCGGCCACGACCACCCCGAGGGCGAACCGCCGGGCGTCTCGCGCCCGCAGGGCGATCCATGCCGGCACCGCGAGCACGATGAGGGCGATGAGGGCGAGCTCGTTGGCACCCACCTGGAGCTGAACCGGGTGGGCATCGCTGAACACGACCAGGCACAGGACGACGGCCAGGAGCATCGCGCCAACCGTGACCACGATGCCTGCCACGGGACCGTCGGCCAACCCGGACAGGGCTCGGCCGACGCGCCCGCCCGGTGGTGGCTGCAGCTCATCCTCCGCGAAGCTCCGGGGGGCATGGGATGCACGCCACAGCTGCCACAGGATGACGCCGCCGCCGATCACCAGCACGCCCAGCACCGCCAGCGACTGGTCCGTCAGGGACACCTGTCGACTGAGCGCGCCACACGCCTCGCTCCCTGCGTTGACGGCCTGCGTATTGGCGACGATGCAGAGCGGCTCGCGTAGCAGCCAGAGGATGGGCGCTCCCAGGATCGCGAGTGCCGCGCCAACGCGGGCCAGGAGCCAGGCGAGCTTCGCCGGGCCGTGCCACAGCTCCGCGAGCAGGTACGCGAGCGCCAGGATCGACGAGCGGCACGCTCGTGTACCAGTGGTACTGGAACGTGGCCCGGTCGATGCGCGCCCAGGGCAGCCACATGGCGGCGAACAGCAGCACGACCACGGTCAACGGCAGGCTGCGGCGGCGCCAGGCCGCGATCGCCGCGAACAGCAGAGCCGGGATGCCCATCCAGAAGATGACGAGGTTGCCCGTGTCGTGGATGGAGCCCGACGTCCGATCGGCGAAGCCCTCCTGGTAGTACCAGACCGGTTTCAGGTCCAGGGGCCATGCCCACCACGGTGACGACGCGGCATGCGTGGCGCGGAGCTCGTCGTGGTAGCGGTACATGGAGATGGTCAGGTCCTGGAGCGTCTGCCCGGTGTGGCCGGGCGGGAACCCGGGCCAGAGCTGATTGCCCAGATTCGCCCAGGGGATGTAGCTGATGACGTAGACGACGAGCGGGATGAACGCCAGGCAGCCCAGTGCGACCAGCCACGGGACGCCCAGGAACGTCCCGAATGAAAGCCAGCCCGGAGCATCCGAGACCGTCGGCTCCTCCAGGTAGCCGTCCTGACGACGGACGAATGGCCCATGGCCCAGTCGACCGGCTAGAAGGGCGCCGATGCCCACGACGGCCGCGGCGACGAAGCTGCCGCCGGCCACGACGAGCACGTTGCGTGCCGAGAGCGCACCCGTGTCGGAGAGGGAGCTGCCGACGGCGAGCCACACCACGAGCGCGATTGCGCCCAGCACGGACAGCCAAGTGACTGCCGAGACTACCTCGCCCCGCGTCAATCGCAGCGGGCGGCGCACGATGGCTGCCGCGAGCAGCAGGGTCAGCGCCACCATGATGGCGAGGAACGGCCAGTTGCGATGCGGGTCGGGCACGTCCGCCGGCCGGATGGCCAGCGCACCCAGCACTGCCGTCAACCCGATCATGCCCCCCAGCGCGATGAGCCGACCGAGCGCCGAACGGAGCAGCACCAGGAGCACGAATCCGCCCATCGCATACGCGGCGACCCACTTGGACGCGAGCGCCAGGCCCAGCAGGATGCCGATGATGGGGATGACGAGCAGGAACTGCCATGGTCGCCGCCAGCTGCCCAGCCAGAGGGGCACGAACAGGGTCGCCGCCATGATCAGGAACCCGGTCACGTAGACGTCGTTCATGGCGATGCGCGAGTTGGCGAACAGCATCCCCTCCGCCAGCGCCAGCGCGGCCGCGAACAGGCCCACCGAGCGGCGTCGGAACAGCAGCCGCGCCAGGAGATAGAGGCAGGCCGTGGTCAGGGCGCCCATCAGCACCCCGGGCAATCGATAGCCCCAGGCGTTGCCACCGATATCCACGCTGGCTACGGCGCCATCCGACGCGAGCGCCAGGATCTGGGTCCGGTCCTCGCTGGGCCGGTCCGGCTGCGTGTCGGCGACCGCGGCGGTGGGCTCGAACGGCAGCGGCACGTCCTCGAACAGCGACTTGCCATGGGGGTCGATGACGTAGATGGTCGGTGTTCCGTCCGCGGTCGCGCCCACGGCATGCACGAGCTGCGGTGGCGCGTTCCAGAGGACGCTGGTGATCGTGCCCGGCATCTGGACCGTGTCCTTGAGCTGTGGGCCATCCGTGCCGATGGTGATGCCCCGCAGCTCCTTGCCCGACGCGACGTAGAGGCGGGCGCTGTCCGGCGCGTTGTCGGCCCACGTGAGACCCGTGGCGCCGGCGTCCATGCCCACCGAGGTGAGCTCGGAGAGCGTCGCCGCGTCGAGGAACGAGACACCCTCGTCCGTCGCCACCGCGACCACGGGGCGGGCGTCGACGGACACTCCGGCGAGCGTACCGTCCCTGATGTGGCCCTGGACCGTGGTCGACGTCTTGCTGTCCAGCCAGCCCTCCAGGACCACCTCGGCGGCGCCCGACTCGAGCTGGCTCGTGACGGTGTCGAGGTCCAGGCCCAGATCATCGGCGAGCACCTGCGCGGTGCCCGGGATGTCCTCGATCTCCGCGGGGCGCGCGACCACGGACTGCGCCGTCGGGACGGACACGAGGTCGGCCGCCGCCGGGAGGCTCGTCGACCCCTGCGACTCCCCGGTCGCGCTGTCGAACGCCTGGACGGCGCCACCCTGGTCAAGGACGACGAGCGTGTCGCCCGCGACGGCGAGCCGCCTGGGGGCGCCGGTATCGGCCCGGGTGGTGACAGGCTCCAGACCGGGCACCGTCGCGCTGGGGTCGGACCGCAGCGCGTCGACGCTCGTGGTATCGAGGCGCGCGATCGAGCCGTCGGGGCCGGCGAGGAAGAGGGCGTGGGCGTCAGGATCGACCGTGAGGGCGCTGGCGGTGGTGGGCACGGACATCACCTGTGTCCGGTCGGCCAGGTCGTAGGCCACCAGCGCGGTGCCGGTCAGGACGTAGAGCCGGTCACCGACTCGCCTGCCGGGGTCCTCCGTGCTCGACCAGCGAGGCTCGATGGCGGCGGCGACCACTGGCGCGTCGAGCTGGCTCTGCCCGGTGACCCGGTGGTCGCCGAAGACCTCGATGCCCAGGGCCATGGCGTACTTCGCCAGGTGGGGGTGGGTGTACTCGTAGATGCTGTGGGGCTCGTCGTAGCGCCAGTCCTGGAGGAACTCCATGGCGGTGCGAGCGTGATACACCTCGTCGAAGTACATGCCGTATGGCTCGGCGAGGCGGTAGCCACGCACCAGGACCGCCGACACGAGGATGCAGAGCGCGATGAACAGGTCGAGCCGGTCGAGGCGACCCGCCGGCTCGGCGGCGAGGGATGCGCTCCGGTCGCGTCGCAGCGGTCGGCTCGTGACGCGGTCGATGATCCAGTCGAGGGCCGACGGACCTCGCACCGGCCCGATGTCCTCGTCCGCGAGGGGTGCGCTCGGCGGTGGCTCGTATCCGGTCGTCGGCCCGCTGGCCTCCCGCACGCTCGCGGCGCCCGGTGCCGGGGCCCGCTGGACGCTGCGCGCTGTCTGGGGTACGGGCCCGAGGTCGACCGTGCCGTGGACCTCCGCCGCGGCCAGGGCCAGACCGTCGGGTTCGCGGCCGGCCCCACGCCACAGCCGCCAGGCAGCGAACAGGAAGCCGCCCGTGATGAGCACGATGGCGAGGATCGTCCACGCGGGCGTCCGGAATGCCTCCCCGAGCGGCAGGGCCACCAGGTCGTCCGTCCCGTAGCGGGGCGTCGTGAGGATGCCGTGGAGGTTGATGAACGCACCTGCCGAAAGCGCCACCAGGGCCACCAGCCACGATCGCGAGGTCACGGCCAGCAGCGGCAGGAGCACGAACACGGGCATCAGATAGCGCTCGTGCACCCGCGTCGGCAGCACGAAGAACGCGAGGCAGAGGAAGATGGCGGCCACGATGATCGTCCGGCGCTCGTCGCGCCACAGCGCGTTCACGATGCCGTACAGGAACCCCGCGATGAGCAGCAGGGTGCCGACGACGACCGCGGACAGCAGCCCGCCGTTGCCCTGGTCGTCCGACCACAGGCGCGAGAAGGCGAGCGGCTCCGTCCCCCGGGTCCCGAACAGCGCCCATGGGTTGTAGGCGTTGACGCTCAGGAACGGATACCCGCCCGCCGTGCTCGTCATCAGGCTCAGGTAGCCCGGGATGTCCATCCCGAACGGCAGCGCCACCAGATGGAACGTGACGAGCGCCACGAGACCGGATGTCGCGAGCCGGATCCATCCCTGCTCGCGCGCGAGCCAGCCGCGCAGGAACGCCGGTCCCCAGGGTGCTCGACGCGGTCCGGAGCCAGGGCGGATGAGGTGCCGCCGGATGAGCAGGACCGCGACGAGCGGGATGAGCACCACCCCGAACTGGGGCTTGACCAGGGCCGCCAGCGTGCCGAGGAGTGCCGCCCCCTCACTGTTGCCGCGGATGAGCGCCGCGACGCCCAGCAGCAGCACGAGCGCTCCGGCGGAGTCCGTCTGACCCCAGAGCGGCCGAGTCGTACCAGGACACGGGGTTGAGCACGTACAGCGCGGCCGCGCCCAGGGCGAGCGCCTCCGCACGTCGCCCGGGCCACGCCCAACCGAGCACGAGGCGATACAGCACGTAGCCCGCCGCGATGTCCATGAGGATGGGCGGGATCTTGATGAGGTCGATGGCGAGGCCGTTCGGGTCGCTGCCACCGAGGGCGTTCGCGAGCACCCCCACGGGCCACAGCACGAGCATGTAGGCCGGCGGGTAGTCGATCGATGCGGCGTTCGCGTAGAAGCCGGCGGGGCCATGGTTCGCCATGGTCAGGGCCCAGTTGGCGTACAGCCCGATGTCCGCCCCGAAGCCCGATGACGGGAACAGGATGTATGCGATAGTGAGCCGCAGGACCAGCGCGCCGAGCAGCAGCAGCACCAGGGCCGTCGACGCTGACAGGGCTCGCGGCGGGGGGCCGGGCGCCCCGGCGACCCGGTCGGCAGCACGTGCCGGGGACGTCGATCAAGCCGAACCGGCCTCCAGGGAAACAAGGGCGACGAGGTGACCGCGAGTATAGCAACGGGGCCGTTCGCATCCGGCCGGCGGTCGGTCTCCGGCAGCGCCGTGGACGGCCATGCGTACATGCCCGAGAGCCGCGTGGACCGATGGCTGGGCCTCGTCGGACCCGGCTGGATCGGACTTGCGTTCGCGGTCGTCGCGATCGTCATCTACGTCTGGAGCAACCCCAACCGGTACAGCTTCTACGACCACTTCGTGTGGCAGGCGCAGGCATGGCTGGACGGATCGATCAGCATCCCCTACCCGGTGGATGGGCCGCTCAAGAGCAACAGCTACTACCAGGACGTGCTGGACCTGGGTGACCGGGCGCTGACGAGCCGGCTGGGCCTGACCTGGCAGCCAGGTCACGCGCTCATCCCATTCCCACCGCTGCCGGCCGTGCTGATGCTGCCGTTCGTGGCCATCTGGGGCCTGGCGACGAACGGCGCGATGGTCGTGGCCGTGCTCGGCGGCATCAATGTCGGCCTCTGCTGGCGGATGCTCACGCGTGTCACCGACCGCCGCGGCGCCGCGTTCCTGGGCACGGTCACCTACGGCTTCGGCACGGTCGCGTGGTACGCGGCCATGCTGGGCACGACGTGGTTCCAGGCGCACGTGCTGGCCAGCACGCTGCTGTTCCTGGCCATCACGGCCGCGCTCGACGCCGAGCGGCGCGAGGCGATGGAGGGTGCGGGGCGCGCCATCGCGGGACGTCTGCCGCTGCGCGGCATCTGGGCGGGCATCCTCTTCGGAACGGCCTGCCTGGCACGTCTGACGGTCATCTTCGGGGCGCCCTTCTTCGCGTTCGTCGGCCCCGGCGGCTCGTGGCTACGCCGTGGGCTTGCCGCCGGGCATGGGCGCGCTCCTGCCGCTGCTGCTGCTCGCCGCCTACAACCTGGGCACCACTGGCCACCTGTTCCACCCCGCATACGACCACATCCGCGAGGTCGAGACCAAGCCGGCTCCGGAGCTGTACCACGCGGACTGGGGCACGGAGGATCCGCGCTACATCCTGGTCAACTGGCCGGTGATGCTGCTGTATGGCCCGGTCCAGTCCCAGCCAGGCGCCTTCAACAGCCCGTGCACCCCGGATACGGGCCTCATCGAACGACTCATCCCCAATGCCGATGCGAGTTGCCCGCTGCGGCCTGACGCCATGGGCATGAGCATCTTCCTGACCACCCCGGCGTACCTGCTGCTCATCCCGGCGCTCCTGTTCGGCTGGCGACGACGCCTGGTCGCGGGATCCGCCATGGCGGTGCTGCTGACCGCGCTCGCGGCCCTCGCCCACTTCAGCCAGGGCTGGGTCCAGTTCGGCTACCGGTTCAGCAATGACTTCGCGCCGTTCGCCATCATCCTCGTCACGCTCGGTATCGTGGAGATCGAGCCGATGGCGCGTGGGCCGCATCGCGGCCCCGTGCTCGTCATCGCATCCGTGCTCATCAACCTCTGGGGAGTCGAATGGGGCGTGGCGCTCGGATGGTGAGCGATGGGTCGGGCGATGCCCCGGGCTCCTCGTCCAGGCTGACGCTCGGCAGCCTGGCGCACTGGCTGGTCCCGGCAGGGCTCGTCCTTGCCGGCTCGCTGGCGCTCGACGTGCGCACGCTCATGCCCGGCCTTGGGTTCTGGGACACCGGCGAGTTCCAGGCCCTCGGACCCGTCCTGGGCATCGCCCATCCCACCGGCTACCCAAGCTACGTGCTGCTGCTCTGGCTCGCGTCGGTGCTGCTCCAGCCGTTCGGCGACCCCGCCCTTCGGGCCAACCTCCTCTCTGCGCTGCTGGTCTCCGGAGGCGGGCGCCCTCGTGGCGATCGCCGTCGTCCAGGTCACGCGCCGCTCCGCCATCGGCCTGCTCGCCGGCGCCCTGCTGGTCATCGCACCCATCGCGTGGCAGAACGCGGTCCGCGCCGATCCCCATGGGTTGCATCTCTTCCTCGCAGGGCTGCTGCTGGTGCTGCTGCTCGGGTGGGCGATCCGGGAACGGACAGGTGGCCAACGCGCCGGCTGGTGGCTGTTCGCGGCCGCCATCTGCTTCGGGGTCTCGCTCGGCAACCATGCCCTGACGCTGCTGCTCGCACCCGGCATCGGACTGTTCGTGCTGGCGGTCGCTCCCACCATCCTGTGGCGTCAGTGGAAGCTGGTCGTCGCCTGTGCTACTGCGCTCGTCGTGACCACGATCGCGCTCTACGCGTACATCCCGCTCCGGGCATCGATGCACCCGCCGCTCGACTATGCCCATCCGACGGACTGGGCGAGCTTCAGCTACCTCGTGTTCGGCCAGCAGTTCACGGGCACCTTCCATGCCATGCCGTCGCCGACGACCGCGATCCACACCGTCTGGGCGGTGCTGGAGGCGAACCTGGGCATCGGCGCCTTCGTCGCGTTCGTGGGCCTCGTGACGGGCATCTGGCGGCGTCCACGGCTGATGCTGCTGACCATCCCCTGGTTCGTGCTGCCGGTCTGGTTCCTGCTGGGCTACGAGAACGCGGACATCGACCGCTACTACCTGGTGCCCATCATGGTCAGCGTCGTCTGGGCCGGACTTGGCGTCGACTGGGCATGGGACCTGCTTACCCGGCTCTGGTACCGGCTACGACCAGGGTCGACGCGGACGCCCGACGCCCGCTCGGCGGCCATCACGGTCCTGGCCACGGTGCTGCTCCTGGTGCCCATCCTGGGCGCGGTCCCCGCACGCTTCGAGGACGCCGACGAGTCGGGCGATACGAGGGCCCGGACCTGGCTCGACGCCACCCTCGCGCGCCTCGAGCCAGATCCCGTGGTCATCAGCTGGTGGAGCTACTCCACGCCGCTCTGGTACGGCCGCTGGGTCGAGGGGCGGCGTCCGGACATGACCATCATCGATGACCGGACGATGCTCGACGACCACCTCGGCCTCCCCGGCTGCCGCGACTCGGCCGAGCCCAACCGATGCATGATGGATGTCATCGATGGCTATCTCGGCACGCGGCCCGTCTACCTCATCCGCCTGGACGACGACCTCGACGCCTTTCGCCAGGCGTACCGCCTGGAACCCGTGCCGGGCGTCACGAACGGGCGGGTCTGGCAGGTCGTCGACAAGGTGCCCGACACCACTCCCTGACCGGCCCGCGCCGGCGGCGGTCTCAGGGCGTCCACAGGAAGCCCCGTGTACGATGCGGTCGTGGCCCTCACCTCCCTGTCGGCGATCGATTCGTCGAGTCCGCCGACGGCGGACCCGGCCGCGCCCGCCGACCCCACCACGTCCCCGCGGGTCGAGAGCCTGAGCTACTTCTTCCCGGCGCATAACGAGGCCGAGAACATCGAGCAGCTCGTCGCCGAGGCGCTGAACGAGCTGCCGCGGCTGGCCGAGCGATTCGAGGTCATCTGCGTCGACGACGGCAGCACGGATGGCACAGCGGCGATCGCTGACCGGCTCGCCGAGATGCATCAGGATGTCGTGCGCGTCGTCCACCACGGGGCGAACCAGGGCTATGGCGCCGCCCTCCGGAGCGGCCTGGGGGCTGCCCGATATCCGCTCGTCTGCTTCACCGACGGTGACCGGCAGTTCCGCATCGCGGACCTGGGTCGTCTCCTGGCACGGATGCGCGAGCCCGTCGAGCCCGGCGTCACGACGCTGCCGGACGTCGTCGTCGGGTACCGCATCAAGCGTGCCGATCCGCCCATCCGCCTGGCCTATGCCCGCGTCTACCGGGCATGCCTGCGGCTCTTCTTCGGGCTGCGGGTCCAGGACGTGGACTGTGCCTGCAAGCTCTTCCGACGAGAGGCGCTGGAGGACATCCGGCTGACGTCCGGCGGCGCGTTCCTCTCGGCGGAGCTGCTCATCAAGCTGCGCGCCCTGCGGCGCACGGTGGTCGAGGTCGGGGTGCCGCACCACCCCCGGACCGCCGGCCGCGCGTCGGGCGCCGACCCGCGGGTCGTGCTGCGCGCGGTGCGCGACTTCTGGCGCCTCCGGCTCCAGCTGTGGGCGCGCCCGCGGGAGGCGCTGCAGACCGGCGAGCCGGCGCTCCGCCGCCCGGATGGTGGCACCGGCACCGCCGCGGCCTGAGGCAGCCGGGAGGCGCCGCGCGAGCCGTTGGTCAGATGGGGCCCTGGGTCTCCCGGTCGGAGCCGCCCAGGTCGACCTCCAGGGAGTTCACGAACTCCCGGAACATCGAGAGGCGAGCCTCCTGCTCGGCGCCCGGCAGGACCCCGACCCGGTCGAGGATCTCGTCCGCGACGTAGATGGGTGCGTCCGCCCGCAGCGCGATCGCGATCGCGTCCGACGGTCGTGCATCGATCTCGTGCTCGACGTCCTCCAGGCTGAGCACGATGCGCGCCCGATAGGTGTCATCGGCAAGGTCCGTCACGACGACGCGCAGGATCCGCACGCCAAGGTCCAGCAGCGTCCGGGTGTACAGGTCGTGGGTCAGCGGCCGCTCGGGCAACATCCCCTGGAGCCGCGTGGCGATGGCGCTGGCCTCCCAGGGTCCCGACCCAGATGGGCAGGTAGCGGTCGCGCTGACGCTCCCGGAGGAGCACCACGTGCTGGGCCGAGTCGGCGTGGACATGCACGCTTTCGACGAAGACCTCGCTCACATCCCCGGACATGCGGCGTGCTCCCGGTGCCTCAGCCTGGCTTCTTGGTGGCCTTGGGCTTCTTCGTCGGCTGCGGCGTCGGGGTGGCTCCGGGCGCCGGGCTCGCGGCAGGCGCGTCCGCGGCCACCGGCGTCAGCTGGCTCGAGTAGATGCCCTGGGGAGTGGCCCAGACGACCCGGGCCGCCGGGGTCTGGCCCTTCCGAGTCGGCGGCTGGCTGACATACATGCCGCGCATGTCCGCCATCGAGGGCAGCTTTCCCTTCGTCGACCACTGCTCCACGAAGCTGCCGTCGGACTTGAGGAAGACGAGGATGCGCTGCCACTTCTCGTCGTAGATATAGAGCTTGCCGCCCGCCTGGGTGCCGTCGATGAGCCGGTAGGTGTGTCCCGGTCGGATGTCGCCATCGTCGGGCGGCGTCTCCAGCTTCAGGTCCTGGGGACGGCCGGTGATGTGCTGGACCACGTTCTGCGGGGTCAGGGCGTAGACGTTCTTGTCCACGTAGAGGCGGAGGTAGTCCTGGACGCTCTCGTCGGGCGTCGAGAGGTAGTCGTCCGGCTTCAGGAACTGGTTGCCGTCGAGCGTCGGCTGGTACCGGAGGATCTTGTCCAGGCTGGGGTCGAGCACGTAGAGGTTGTAGGCGCCGGTGTAGTTGGAGACCAGCAGGGTCCCGATGTCCCGGACGTCGCTGCCCCAGACCTCGTCGCCCGGGATGCTGCGACGCCGAAGGCTGCCGTGCTTGGCGTCGTACTGCTGCCAGCGCCACAGGTCACCCCGGGCATCCACGATGAGCAGGTCGTCGGCCTGCGTGGCGAGCAGCCGCGGGGTGCCGATGCCTTCGGTGTTCGGCGGCCCGTCGCCGGTCTTGATGATCTCCTGGACCTTGTCTCGCTTGGTGTCCAGGCGCCAGACGGAGAAGCCGGTGCCATCGGACGCGGGCCCGATGTAGTACGGCGATCCGTCGGGGCCGACGGTCATGGCCTTGACGTCCTGCGTGTCCCCGAAGTCGTACAGCACGACGTCTTGGGGTTGCGGTTGAGGTATAGCTCGTCGAGCCCGGCGCGGATCGTCGCCTCCAGCGGCGCCGTTCGCGACTTCGGGATGCCCGAGGTGGTCGCTGCCGACAGCTGGACCCACGCTTGATGGAGGAGCGTCGTGGCCTGCGCCGGATCGCCACTCAGCAAACGACTGCCCTGGTCGGCGGCATCCTGGGCCGCGAGATACGACTGCTCACCCGACGAGACCGCGGCGATGGGGGTCTCACGGCCACGGGGGAGGAGCCAGATGGCCAGCCCGAGCACGAGCACCACGCCCAGCAGGCCGAGCAGCGCGAACGCCGCCCGTCGCTGTGACTCCCGGCGCGACACCTGCGACGCGACGCCGCGGGCGCTCCGATTACGTCGGGGCATCAGGTCGAGCAGCCGGTCGATGGCGTTCCCGAAGGCGCCGGTCACCGAGTCGGCGGCACCGCTGAAGGCACCCGTGACGGCAGCCGCGGCACCCGCGACCTGGTCACCGCCGGGGATGGGGCCGCCGGGCATCTCGCCGAAGGCGTCCCCGCCGGCGGCCGTCGGCGCCAGGCGCCGGTCACCGCGCGAGGAGACGATCTCGGTCGCCTCGACCGCAAGGACGGCGTCCGGGCCGTCCCCACCAGCGGCCACGAACAGGTGATGGAGATGCTCCACGGCCGACTGAGGATGGAGCGTCACGACGGCGTTCTTGAGCTCTTCCGTGCCCACGACCTCGGTCAGGTTGCGGGAGACCAGCAGCAGCGAGTCACCCACGGCGATCTCGCCCCGCCAGACCTCGACCCGCAGCGCGTCGTCCGCGGGCAGCCCGGGCTGCTGGGTGTGGTCCGGCACGAGCAGCCGTGCGGCGCGCACGAGATACGCCTCCGCGCTGCCGATGGTCGCCACGTACAGCTCGTTGTTGCGGATGACCGCGATGGCGATGCCCAGGGCACCGGGGGGCAGCCCACCACCCTCGCGGCTGCCGCGCAACTTGCGGTTGGCGCTGCGGACGGCCTTCTCGAGACAGATCGGGACGCCCGCCGACTCGTCGTAGTAGTACTCGCGGCGGATGGTGTCTGCGACGAGCGCGGCCGCGTCCCGGGCGCGCCCACCCACCCGCGCCGAGCTGACGACGAGGTAGAGGTTGCCCTTGGAGCGGACCTTGGAGCCGGTCGCGGGTTCCGTGACCAGCATCGCGTCCGCGGAGGTGGACAGCCGGTCCGCTTCCGCGACCAGGCCGTACTTGAGTTCGAGGCGGGGACCCATGGGCGGCCTAGTCTACTGCGAGAGCCCCCCGGGCCCGGTTTATCGTCCGTGGAGATTTCGACATCGAACGGCCGCGGTCAGCCAGGGCGCACCACGACGCGCAGCTCCTCCAGCCGCTCGCCCCGCGAACGCCCGTGAAAGCCTCCAGCAGGACGCAGCATGGAGCCGAAGCTCCTGGGCCGTGGCAGCGTCAGGGACGCTCACGACGAGCACCGGCGGTCGCGTCTCCAGCAGGTGGCATGCGCCGGCCGCGTGGGGCACCAGCTCGGCGACCAGCAGCTCCCAGGTGCGCGCCCGCGTGGCCGCCTGGAGCTCCCCCTCGATGCCCAGCCGGCTGGCGACATCAGGCAGCAGGTCCGAGAGCCGACGCATCGGTCGACGGGTCATCTCGACCCGCTCCAGGCGGCCGGGCACCACCTGCCAGGCGGTGGCGGCGGCGACGAGCGCCGGGTCGAGGTCCGCGAGCGCGGTGGTGGTGACGAACGCCTGCGGCAGGCCGCCGATGCGGCGCACGAGGTGCCCCCGGCGCTGCGGGTCGAGCTCGCTGAAGACATCGTCGAGCAGCAGCAGGGGGGCGCGTCCGTCGGCGCTCGTGAGCAGGTCGAGCTGGGCGAGCTTGTAGGCGAGGATCGCCGTGCGCTGCTGGCCACGCGACGCGAACCCCGACAGCTCCCGTCCGTCGAGGTCGAAGGCGACGTCGTCGCGATGCGGTCCCACGAGCGTGGCGCCGTTCCAGATCTCCTTGTCGGCCGTCTCCGCCAGGCGTCGACGGAATGCGTCCTCGAGGCGACTCACCCGCCCCGGGAGCCGCGTTGGAGACGGAGCGCATCGTGAGCAACCCTTCCCCGGGCGCGATCTCTGCATGGGCGTCGGCCAGGGGGGCGGCGAGCGCGGCCAGGGTCTCGGCGCGCCACCGGAGGATGCGGCCGCCCTCCGCCAGCAGGACCCCGTCCCAGTAGGGCAGCTCGTCGCGCCCGGCGGCCTCCTCCCGGATGCGTCGCAGGAGGTTGTTGCGCTGGGTGAGGGCACGTGCGTACGTTGCCATGGATGCCGCCGCGTGGCCCGTGTGCTGCGCCACGAGGGTATCGAGGGAGCCGCGGCGCAGCGACGGAGAGCCGACGACGAGCTGCATATCCTCGGGTGCGAACACGACCGCACGGAGGGCGTCGCTGAGCGCCGACGTCCGGCGCGGCACCCCGTTCACCTTGACCCGCTTCCGGGCACCGGGCATGGTGCCGGCGGCGAGCAGCACGACCTCGATGCGTCCCGCGGCGACGGCCGCGTCGAGGCGCGCGAGGGGCTCGCCCCAGGTGATGAGCTCCTGGTCCGATGTCGGTCCGGTGCGAGCCGCCCTGGGACAGCACCACCATCGCCTCGAGCAGGTTCGTCTTGCCCGCGGCGTTGTCGCCGACGACCACCTGGGGCCCGGCCGGGAAGTCGACCTCGAGCTCGCGATAGCTTCGGAAGCCCCGGAGGCTCAGGTGATCGACGGGCATCGGGGCATCCGCTGGGACCCGCGGGCCGTCGGGCGCGCGGAGGCCGAGCCTAGGACGGTGTGCGGACCGGCATGATGACGTGGACGTAGTCGTCATCACCGATGGGCTTGAACACGCCCGATGACAGCGGCCCGTTCAGCTCCAGCGCCAGCTGGTCGCCGTCCACGTTCTGGAGGGCCTCCGTGAGGTATCGGGCGTTGAACGCGACCGTGACCGGATCGCCCTCCAGGGTGGCCTCGACCTGGCCCTCCGCATCGCCGACATCGGCTGCGGCAGCGATGGTGATGCCCGCCGACCCTTCCTCGCCGATGCGCAGCTTGACCACGTTCGCCGCCGAGGATGCGATGAGCGCTGACAGCCGAACGGCCTTGAGCAGCTCGTCCCGCTCCATGACGACCCGGGTCGTGTGGCTGCTGGGCACGACCTGCTGATAGTTCGGGAACTGGCCGTCGATGAGCCGGCTGACAAGGTCGATGGTGTCGACGTGGAAGATGACCTGGCTCCGGGCCGGGGCGAGCATGATGTCGACCGGGTCGTCCGTGTCGGACAGGATGCGCATCAGCTCGATGTACGAACGCGCCGGCACGACCAGGCTGGTGTCCTCGACCGGCATCAGCGTCTGGAGCGTCTTGACCGCGATGCGGTAGTTGTCGGCGGCGGCGAGGGTCAGGCTTGTCTCCCGAGAAGCGGGTCAGGACGCCCGTGAGGATGGGGCGGGCCTCGTCGCTCGCGGCAGCGAACGTGACCTCCGCGAGGGCCTTGCGCAACAGCTTCTGGCTGATGCGCGTGGTCGGACGCTCCCCTGCTGCCGGGATGACCGGGAACTCGTCGGCGTCGATGCCTCGCAGGTGGGTCTGGTAGCGGCCGGAGCTGATGCGCAGGGTCGTGGCGCCCTCGACCTCCAGGTCGACGCGTTCCCCGGACGGCAGACCACCGACGACATCGGTGATGAGACGCGCCGGGACCGTCAGGGAGCCCTCGGCCTCGATGCGACCCGGCACCCAGGCGGTGATGCCGATCTCCAGGTTGGTGGCGGTCAGCTTGAGGCCCGCGTCCTCGGTCCGGAGCAGCACGTTGGCGAGCACGGGCAGGGAGCTGCGGCTGCTGACCGCTCGACTCACCACGGACAGGCCGCGGGCCAGGTTCTCCTGCATCACCGAAAGCTTCACATCGGGGCTCCCTGCTCCTCGTTATCGGGTATCTATCTTCTCATCCCGTCACCATCATCATGCTGTGGACAGGGTGGACGACGGCGGACGTCCGGTTCGTGGACGAGCGTCAAGGATGGCCCAGATCGACGGTGGACCGTCGGACCGTTCGCGGGGAGGGATGTGGGACAGGACCCTGCGACCGTGGACGACCGCCAGGATCCGTCCACGAGCCCGGCCGGCAGCGGACGGGTGACGCACCGCGACGGGTGCCATCGTCCACGATCGGCCAGGTCCCCCGGCAGCGTGGGACTCACCGTCCATCCACGATCCGCGCAAGGTTGTGCGCACCCTGGCGGTCAGTCCCCAGACCCGATGGCTCGCCCGTGGATGGTCGCGTAGGCGCGCACCGGGAAGGTGCCCATGCCCGCCACCCGCACCGGCGCTGCGCTGAATCGGAAGCCGGTGGTCGGCAGGCGGTCCAGATCGGTGAGGTGCTCGCAGATGGGGATGCCCGCCGCGAGGAGGGCGCTGTGGGCCGGCCGCTCGCCACCACCGATGTCATCGATGTTCAGGGAATCGATGCCCACGAGGGTCGCACCCGCATCCACCAGCGAGGCTGCCGCAGCACCCGTGAGGTACGGGTGCCCCGACAGGTAGTCGGGCGTGCCGAAGTGTCGCGACCAACCGGTGAGGACGAGTACCGCTCGTCCCGCGACCGGATACGGCAGGAAGGCCTCGGGTCCGATGGCACGCCCGGACGCCCCCCGCACATCGATGACCACGCCATCGAGCTCGACCAGCCGATCGAGCGGCACCTGCGCCAGGTCGGGAGCATCGGCGTACCGATGCGCCGGCGTGTCGACGTACGTGCCCGTGTTGGCGACCATCGTGATGCGCCCGATCTGGAACTCGGTCCCGGGCGAGTAGAGCGAACGACTGGCCTCACGGGAGAGGTGGTCCTCGATGACCGGACCAGGGAGGCCCGGATAGGTCACCAGCCCGTCGCGAAGCACGTGTGACAGCTCCATGAGCTCGAATTCGATCAGGGCGCGGCGTTCGGCGGGCACCCCGGTCGTCGGGTCGGATGATGACGACCCGGCCCCGCTCATTCGGTGTAGATGAGCTCGCGCACGGCGGCCAGCTCGCGCCGCAGGTCCTCGTTGTCCTGCATCTCGCGGTCGATCTTGTCGCACGCGTGCAGGACCGTGGAGTGATCGCGACCGCCGAGCTCGGCGCCGATGCGCAGCAGCGAGACCTCCGTCTCGGCGCGCATGAGGTACATCGCGATCTGGCGCGGCACGACGATGGCCCGCTCGCGCTTCTGGCCCTTCAGCGCCTCGATGTCCACCCCGTAGTACTCGGCGACCGCCTGGGCGATGCGCTCGGGCGTCACGGCCCGCTTGCGGGGGTTGTAGAGCACGTTCGAGAGCACCGCCTGGGCGAGGTCCGCGGAGATGGGCATCCCCTGCATGCTTGCGTAAGCGACGATGCGGTTGAGGGCCCCCTCGAGCTCCCGGATGTTGGAGGCGACCTTGCGGGCGATGAACTCGAGCGCCTGGGAGCTGATGGGCACCGACTGCTCCTCGGCCTTCGCACGCAGGATGGCGATGCGCGTCTCCAGGTCGGGCACGGTCAGGTCCGCGATGAGGCCCCACTCGAAGCGGCTCCGGAGCCGCTCCTCGAGGGTCGCGATCTGGCGCGGCGGGCGGTCGGACGAGAGCACGATCTGCTTGCCTTCGTCGTGGATGGCATTGAACGTGTGGAAGAACTCCTCCTGGGTCCGCTCCTTGTCCGCGATGAACTGGATGTCATCGATGAGCAGCAGGTCGATGCGTCGATAGCGCGCCCGGAAATCGTCGAAGCGACCCTGCTGGACGCAGGTGATGAACTCGTTGGTGAACTTCTCGCTGGTCACGTAGACGACCCGCTTGCGCGGGAATCGCGCGATGACCGCGTTGCCGATGGCGTGCATCAGGTGGGTCTTGCCGAGGCCGACGCCGCCATACAGGAACAATGGGTTGTAGGCGTGACCCGGGCGCTCGGCGACCGAGAGGCTCGCGGCGTGGGCGAGGCGATTGGCCGAGCCGACGATGAACGTGCGGAACGTGTAGCGGGGGTTGAGGCTGACCGAACCACCCTCGGGTCCACCGACCCGACCGGCCTCCAGCCGGACCCTGGGGGATGCCTTGGTGGGGGCGACCGGGGCAGCAGCCTCCGTGGACCCTGCCGCGCCCTGCTCATCGTCGCCGTCGACCCGCTCCGAGGGCGCGACCTCCCGGACCTCGAACTCGAGCGTCACCGAGTAGCCCACCACCCGGGCAAGGGTCTGGCTGATGAGCGAGCGGTAGCGACTCTCGAGCCAGTCCTTGGCGAATCCGCTGGGCACGGCCACACGGAAGAGCGTGTCGTCGACTGCCACGAGAGCGGTGTCCTTGAGCCAAGTCTCGAAGTTCGCTGGGGAGAGCGAGACCTGAAGCTCACCAAGGGCAGCCCGCCAGACCTGCTTGGCATCCATCGATAGCCGTCATCGCTCCTGGCGCACGCTGCCCGCGCAGCCTGTGCGACGGATCGCGGATCCGGTCACAGGGGCGGCTGGTGACCCTGCGTTCCGCAGCCCAGGGCCGCATCGCAGCGGCCGGCCGGTGGGCTCCGGCGGGTCTCCGGGGCGTTCGCTGGACGGCCCCGGCGGCATACGTTAGCGCTCTGTCAGGAACCCCGCAACCGCGTTTGGCCATACTCCCCCGGGGTATCGTGCTGGGCCACGCACGAGCCCGCCTGCGGCACGAGGGGGGCCACGCTCAGCCCACCGCATCGCCCGGGACGGCGCCGGGGTCGACACCGAGGAGCGGGATGCGACCATCCGCCGGCAGACCCCCGAGGACCAGGACCTCGCTCGTGAAACCCGCGATCCGGCGTGGCGGGAAGTTGGTCACGCACACGACCAGTCGACCCACCAGGGCGTCCGGATCGGGGTACGTGCCGGGCAGCTGCGCGGACGAGCGGCGGACGCCACCAGGCCCGAGGTCGATCTCCAGCTGATACGCCGGCTTCCGAGCCTCGGGGAAGACGCGAGCGGCGACGATCCGGCCGATGCGCAGGTCCAGGCGCAGGAGGTCCTCGATGGTCGCGCTTCCCGGGGACAGGAAGGGTCTGGGGTCAGGCACCACACTCCTCGTGATCGGGCACACACCCGGTTCGTGGTATATCATCCGCCGGACGTGGAGGCGCCGCGCGTTCGTCGCGTGGCATCGACTCGTGCCCGGCGACCGGGGCGCATCCAGTCCCATCGCGTTCCGACCGGACCAGTCACACGCTTCCGTCCGACCATCGACCCGCTCACAGGAGCCATCAGGCCCACCGATGACGAAGCAGACGTATCAGCCCAAGAAGCGACATCGCGCCAAGGAGCATGGCTTCCGCGCCCGGATGAAGACGCAGGGTGGCCGCCAGGTGCTCGCCCGCCGGCGTGCCAGGGGCCGCAAGAAGCTGTCCGCCTGATCACGTCCGCGCCCACACGTACGCGGGTGTCCGTCCATGAGCGAACCAGAGATGCTGCGCGCCCCGCGCGACTTCGCTGCGCTCCAGGCCGGGGGACGCAGCCGGAACCACCAGCTGCTGTCCATCCGGGTCCGCCGCAATGAGCTGGGTCGTGACCGGTTCGCCATCTCGACCGGCCGTCGGGTCGGTGGTGCCGTCGTGCGCAACCGGGTCCGCCGCCGCATCAAGGAGATCCTCCGGCACTCGGCTCGTCCGGCCAGCATCGGATGGGACGTCCTGGTGGTCTGCAGGCCAGCGAGCGCGAGCGCACGCTTCGGCGACCTACGCGATGCGGTCGCCCAGCTGCTCGTCTCGGGCACGAGGGAAGGAAGATGAGGGCGTGAAGAGCGTCGGCATCGGGATGATCCACCTGTATCGGATCCTGTTCGCGTGGATGCCACGCTCCTGTCGGTTCGAGCCGAGCTGCTCGCACTACACGGAGCAGGCGATCGGTCGCTATGGGCTGCTCCACGGCTCGTGGATGGGCGCGAAGCGGATCGCCCGCTGCGGGCCGTGGCATCCCGGCGGCTACGACCCCGTCCGTTGAGCATCATCCCGTCCCGCACCGGCGGCCTGCTCCGGCCGTTCCGGCTCGCGCCCGCGGACCTGCTGTGCGCCGTGTTCATCGCGCTGTTCGCGGTCGCGGTCCTGGTCATGCCGACCCTGGGCCAGAGTCCGGGCACCGCTCCGGCCCCGGTCGCGCCCGCCGCGAGCCCGGTCACGGAGCCCTGCCCGCCCGCAACGCCTGCGCCACCGGCGACCCCCACGCCCGCTCCGCAGAGCCTGGCACCCGGCCAGACGGCCACGCCAACGCCAACCCCGGCGCCCACGCCGCACCCCAACCTGTGCCCGGCGCAACCGCACGGCGCTGACCCTGTCGCACTCCTCGCGTGGGCCTTCACGCCGGTGTTCCAGGTCCTGTTCATGGGCCTCGCGATCCTCTACAACCTGACCGGGGACATCGGCACCGCGATCGTGCTGCTCACGATCATCATCCGGGTCCTGCTCATCCCGCTGTTCCGCAAGCAGATCGTCTCCCAGCGCCGGATGCAGATGCTCCAGCCGGAGCTCAAGGCCATCCAGGTCAAGTACAAGGGCAACCGGGCCAAGATCTCGGAAGAGCAGATGAAGCTGTACCGGGACCGGGGCGTCAATCCCGCGTCGGGCTGCCTGCCCGCCGTGCTCCAGCTGTTGCTGCTGATGCCCATGTACCAGGTGTTCAGCCAGGGCCTCAACGCACCGAATATCAGCTCGATGCTCCAGGTCCTGGGCAACCCGGTCATCAATGTCACCTGCTACGACCCGTCGAACGCGTACGCGCCGTGCATCAACCCCAACGTCTGGTGGCTCGCCTGGATCCCCCAGATCAAGGACGGCAGCCTCCAGTTCTATCCCGGCGGCCTGCCCTCCAACCTGCCCGAGATCTTCATCCAGGTGGTGCTCGGGCTGTCCCTGCTGGCGCTCGCGTCAGCGCTGCTCCAGTTGGTCCAGACGCGCATGATGTCGACGCCGAGCGACGATCCGCAGCAGCGGACGCAGCAGCGGGTCTTCCTCATCCTGCCGCTGTTCTCACTGGTGTATGGCTCGTTCCTGCCGGCGGGCCTGTTCATCTACTGGATCACGACCACCATCTTCTCCATCGTCCAGCAGTACCTCATCAATGGCTGGGGCGGGCTGTTCCCGCTCTTCGGCTGGACACCCGGGTTCGCGCGCAACCACACGCCGCGATTCCCCGTAGCCCCACCCACCCCGCGCCCGCCAGACCCGACCGCACCCGGGGGCACGACCGCCCCCAAGCGATCGGCGACAGACAGCGCGGCAGGTACCATCAGGCCGGCGAAGGGACGCAGCAGCCGGCGAGGGAGACGCCGATGAGCGAGTACCAGGAATTCACTGGCCGGACCGTCGAGGAAGCCATCAAGGCCGCCCGGGAGTCATTCGGGGTCAGCGGTCTCGATGACCTCGACTTCGAGATCCTGACCCCCGGCAGTCGGGGCGTGCTGGGCATGGGTGCCGAACCCGCCCGCATCATCGCGGCGCCGCGCTCCGCGCTGGGATCCAGCCCGACGCGCCGTGACGCGGCAGCAGCCGCCCCACCTCCCGCGCCACGCTCGAACCAGGAGGCGGCCCCGCCGTCGGCGCCCCGGCCTCCCCGCACCGAAGCTCCTCGCGAGCCCGCACCCCGACCGGAGGCCGCCCGCGAGGCAGCTCCCGTCGAGGCGCCGGTCCAACAGGCCGGCTCGAACACCTCCGTGCCGCTCCGCGGGCCACGACCCGATCGCCCACCACGTGACGACCGGCGCGGTCGCGATGGCGGTGGATCGCGTGATCGCGGGCCGCGCGACGAGCGCAAGGGCTCGGGGCTCACGCAGCGGGAAGCCGCGGAGGTCGCCTCAGCGCGGGCGTCCCTGACCACCGAACGCGAGGAGATCCAGGCCGCCGAGGCCTCCCCCGAGGCCCTTGCCGCTGGCAAGGACATCGTGGAGCAGCTCGTCGGCCTCATGGGCTACCGGGCGACCGTATCCATCGGCACCGGCGACACCTCGAAGATCGACGTCAGTGGCGTCGACGACGAGGAGCGCGAGGCGCTCGGTGCCCTCATCGGCCGGAAGGGTGAGCGCCTGTCGGCGCTGCAGCACCTGGTCAACCTGATGCTATCCCGACGGATGGGCGCCTGGACCCGGGTCCTGGTGGATGTCGAGGACTATCGTGGCCGTCGCGAGCGGCAGCTGGGCGAGATCGCCCGTCGCGCTGCGGACAAGGTCATCGAGAGTGGCACGATGCTCCAGCTGGAGCCGATGCCGGCGCTCGAGCGCCGCTGGATCCATCTCGCGCTGCGCGATGTGGCCGGCGTCTCGACCCAGTCCATCGGCGACGAGCCGATGCGCCGCGTGGTCATCCTCCGTTCGGCGGACTGAGCGGCGAGCCATGACGGCCACCAGCGGGTGGGCGTCCGCGCGCGGGTGAGATGAGCACGGACGCCCCGATGCGCATCGGCTTGGTGGCGCCCCCGTTCGAACGGGTGCCACCGGTCGCCTATGGCGGCACGGAGCGGATCGTCCATGCCCTGGCCGTCGAGCTCGACCGGATGGGCCACGCGGTCACCGTCTTCGCGAGCGGGGATTCCCAGGTGCCCGGGCGACTCGTGCCCACGGTGCCATCGCCGGTCCGGGACACGGGCGCCGCCGGTATCCACGCCGATCCCCTGGCTCACGACGACCCTGATGTCGGCCCTGGACGGCACGGGCGAGCTGGACGTGCTCCACAGCCACGTGGACTGGGCCGGGCTGATCCTGGGTCACCGGTCATCGGTGCCGGTGGTCGCGACGTTCCACGGCCGTGTCGACGTCCCCGGCTCCCGGGCGCTGCTGGCGGCCTCCCGCTGCCATCACGTGGCGATCAGCGCCGACCAGGCCTCGACCCATCCGACAGCCCGCTGGGCAGCCATCGTCCACAACGGCCTTGACCTGCGTGACGCGCCATTCGAGGCCGACCGGTCAGACGATCTCTGCTTCGTGGGCCGACTGGTGCCCGAGAAGGGGATCATCGAGGCGCTCGAGGTCGCACGGGCGTCCGGGCGGCACCTGCGCATCGCCGCGAAGGTGGGCACGCAGCCGGCGGAGGTCGACTACTTCGAGCGTGTCGTCAAGCCGGCCATCGCGGCCGCCGACGCGGAGCATCTTGGCGAGCTGTCGTCGGCCGAACGCGACCACTTGTACGCCACGAGCTACGCGACCCTGATGCCCGGCAACTGGCCGGAGCCGTTCGGGCTCGTGGCCATCGAGTCGCTGGCCTGCGGCACCCCCGTGCTCGCGCGCCGCGTGGGGGCACTGCCGGAGATCATCCGGGACGGGTTCGATGGATACTTCGGGGACGATCCGCAGCAGATGGCGTTCCACGTCGCCGATGTGGGGCATCTGGATCGGGCATCGATCCGGTCGTCGGTCCTGGAGCGCTTCTCCGCGAGCCGGATGGCCGAGGGATACCTGGCCGTCTACCGTCGGGCGCTCGGCTGACATCGCCGATCGATGGCCATATGCACGAAGGAGTCACAGCCATGAGCGACGCCGACACGACACCCCCCAGCGATACCGAGGAGACCGGGGCCAGCGGTGCGGACACGACCAAGGCGAAGCGCAACGGGGTCGCCGCACAGCCGGAGACCCGTCCCAGCGCGAAGCCCAGCGGCGATGCCGCGACCGATGACCAGGCCGCCGTGCCAGCCAGTGCCGAGGCAGAACGCGCCGGGAGCGCGGCACAGCGGGCGGGCGTCGCGGCGCAGCGAGCGAGCGAGGTGCTCACCGACGTGGCCGGCGACGTCGCCCAGACCGTGAGCAAGAAGGCGCCCGCCATCATCGACGCGTCCAGGACGGGCGCCGGCATCGCTGCGCGGGAGGTCCAGGGCGCATCGTCCGAGAACCTCATGCTGGGCACCGTCTTCTCGACCGGCCTTGCCCTCGGTCTGATGCTCGCCCGGGTGCCCCGGCCGCTCTCCATCCTGGCCCTTGTGCCCGTGTTCGCGATGGGCGGCACGCTCCTGGGTCGGCGTGCTGGCATCGGATCCGCCAGCACCCGCAAGACATCGGCATCCGGGCGCACGAAGGGCGGCGCCAGCTGACCTCGCGGGGCCGGTTCGCTCAACCGGAGCTGGGGCTCGGCGAGCGCCCGGGCCAGAGTCCGGCGAGCGCGGCCCCCAGGAGCGCGAACGAGAGCAGCGCACAGCCGACGGCGAGCAGGAGACCAGCGACCCCCGCAGCGTCGATACCACCCAGCTGACCAGCGAGCACCAGACCGACGGTCGACTGCCAGATGACCAGTCGCGGCGTGGACAGCTGGCCCAGGATGCGCCGCTGGCGCCCATGGACGAACGGGGAGCCCGGCCCGATGGACGGCACGAGATGGCTCCATGAGCCCATGAGTGCCTGGGCAGCCCAGCCCAGGGCCAGTGGTGCCAGGAGCTGGCTGCCATCCCAGCCGTGTCCCGTGGCGCCCCCGGACCACGCGGCCGCGGTGGCGAGCGCCGTCCCGACCACGAACCAGCCAACGGCGCAGACGAGCGAACCGAGCGTGAAGCGGTGCCATCCCGGCTCGGTCGTCCAGCGTCCACGACGTCCGACCACATCCAGCGCGGTCCACAGCAGGGCCAGCGCGCCGACCAGCTCCAGCAACGAGCCTGCCATGACCACGATGTCGGCGCCGATGAGGAATCCCAGGGCTGTCGCCGGCGGGCCGACGATGAGGGCAACGAGGACGATGGTCGTGGCACGAGTGCGCTCGATGCGGCTGCCGGCCACGGTCGGCAGGAGGTGGAGCAGCGTGGCGCCGATGACGAGGGACAGGAACCCGAAGACGTTGAGCCACGCATGGGCGGGCTTCCAGGTGCCCCACGTCTCCAGGATCGGGCCCCATCCGACCAGCGTCATCGTGCCCAGCCCCACCCCCAGAGCGAGGCACAGGACGGCCATCCCGTACGTGGCCGCCAGCACCCTCCGCCGTGACCCGAGGGCCAGTCGCAGTGGCATGAGGGTCGCCGCCGCGACGGCCGCGACGCCGACGAGATACACCCCACCGGCCAACAGGCCAGCCGCGCCCACCACGAGGGCGCCCTCGTCAAGGAGCCGGACGAGCACGACCAGCGCCGCGCCAGCGGCGACACCCGCGACACCTACGATGCGCAGTGGCGCAGGCGCCGCGGGCACCGAGGCGACCGCGGCACTGAAGAACGGCATGACGCCCGCGATGGCCACCGCCGCTCCGCCCGCCAGCAGCAGGTGGAGCGGCAGCCACCACCCGATGCGCACCGGCTGCGGGGCCAGGAGCGAGAGCATGGCCAGCACCACGTACCCGGCCGCGATGGCCATCGAAGCCAGCGCGATCCAGCGGTCCCAACGCCGACGCGCCGGTAGGGTGGGGCGCTGGGTCGACAGCGTCGTCACCGGACCGGTCGACCAGTGGTGCTGACGCGCTGCATCGGTACCCCCTGTGGACCCAGGCGGCGCCGCGGGTCCAGCCGCGCCCAATGAATGTACAGTGACTAACGTATCATTTATCGGGTGCCCTACCGTGCCATCCGGCCCCTCATCGGCACGTCGCGTTCGGGACCTGTCGGCTCATGGCATGACCGCGGCATGAGGGGAAGATGTTCGCGACATGCGACTGGAGCTGACCCGCAGGGGTGACTACGCCATCCGGGCCGTGCTGGCGCTCGGCAGAGCAGACGCTGCGGAGGTCATCCCGGCGCCGCGACTCGCAGCGATGACAGGCATCCCGCCCCGGTTCGTGGCCCAGGTGATGACCGAGATCGTGCGTGCCGGTATCGCCGAGACCAAGGTCGGCCGCGCGGGCGGCTACCGGCTGGCGCGGGACCCAGCGTCCATCAGCCTGCTCGAGGTGGTCGAGGCGGTGGAGGGCGACCCACGGCGGCGACTCTGCGTGTTCAGCAACGCACCGTGCCTCCTCGACGGCGAATGTGATGTGCACGCGGTATTCGCTGCCGCCCAGGACGCGCTGCTCGCCGAGCTCGCCGACTCGACCATCGCGGAGCTTGCGGCCCGACGCAGCGAGCGGGAGCCCGTGGCGACCGGGCGCTAGAGCGACTACCGTCTCGGGATGGCCCGCATGCGTTCCCTGCCAACCCCGTTCGACGACATCGCCGCGGGGCGACCGGCGATCATCGACCAGGCCGGCTCGGCGTTGCTGAGCAATCGGTTGTTGACCAAGGACCTCGCGTTCCCGGCCGACGAGCGCGAGGCCTTCGACCTCATCGGGCTGCTGCCCGGACGAGTGCTCACCATCGACGAGCAGGTGGAGCTGGAGCTGGAGCACCTGCGCGTCAAGGACGACCCCCTCGAGCGCTATATCGGCCTCTCGGCACTCCAGGATCGCAATGCGACGCTGTTCTACCGGCTGCTGGCGGAGCACCTCGCCGAATTCCTGCCTATCGTGTACACCCCGACCGTGGGACGCGCCTGCCAGGAGTACAGCCACATCATCCGGCGGACCCGGGGCACATGGATCACCCCAGACGATGTCGGACGCATCCCGCGCGTGCTGCGCCAGGGCCCGTTCCCCGACGTTCGGCTCATCGTGGTCACGGACAACGAGCGCATCCTGGGCTTGGGCGACCAGGGTGCCGGCGGCATGGCCATCCCCATCGGCAAGCTCGCCCTCTACACCGCGGCATGCGGCATCCATCCGAGCCTCACCCTGCCGGTGTCTCTCGATGTCGGGACCGACAACCCCGCGCTGCTGGCCGACCCGCTGTATCTGGGCTACCGGCAGCCTCGCCTTCGGGGGCCGGCGTACGACGAGCTCGTCGAGGCCTTCATCGCGGGCGTGGAGGAGGTGTGGCCCGGCTGCCTGGTCCAGTTCGAGGACTTCAAGCAGCACAATGCGCTCCGACTGCTGGACCGCTACCGGGACCGCGTGCCATCGTTCAACGACGACATCCAGGGCACGGCCGCGGTCGTGCTCGCGGGTGTGCTCGCGGGGTTGCGCAGCGCGGACCAGCCGTTCGAGCAGGTCCGCGTGGTCATCGTGGGCGCCGGAGCCGCGGGCATCGGCATCGCCCGGCTGCTCCGGGTGGCGCTTGGTGCGGCGGGCGTGCGTGACAGCGAGATGCACGAGCACATCGCCCTCGTCGACACGCACGGGCTCGTCCACGAGGGCCGGGTGGACCTCGATCCGGAGAAGCGCGCGCTCGCGGTGCCTGCCGTGGCGGGCATGGCGGGCCGCGACCTCGTGCACGTCGTCCACGCGCGGCGGCCGACGGTCCTGGTGGGGGCGACCGGTGTCGCGGGCACGTTTGACGAGGCCGTGGTCCGCGCGATGGTCGATGGGCTCGCGCCAGCCGAGCGGCCCATCATCCTGCCGCTCTCCAATCCCACCGCGGTCTCCGAGGCCGACCCGGCACATCTCATCGCCTGGACCGATGGGCGAGCCATGGTGGCCACGGGGTCGCCGTTCGAGGCGGTGGAGCACGCCGGTCGTCGCCACGTCATCGGCCAGGCCAACAACGTCTTCATCTTCCCGGGTGTGGGCATGGGCGCCATCGTCGCCGAGGCTGGCACCGTCACCGACCGGATGTTCCTGCTCTCGGCCCGGCAGCTCGCGGCCGCGGTGAGCCCGGGACGCCTGGCCACCGGGGCGCTGTATCCCGACGTCGCCGAGCTACGCAGCATCTCCCGTCGTATCGCCGTCGCCGTCGCCACGGATGCCGTGGCGAGCGGCCTCTCACGTGCCGCGGGAGGGGACGGCAGCGGCTTCGATGCCGAAGCTGCGGTCGAGGCGGCGATGTGGTGGCCTGCGTACGTGCCCTACGTGCGCCGGGTCTCACGGCTGTGACATGCTGGCCACGAACCGATGGCCACCCCGGAAAGGAGCATCCCGTGCGGCGTTCGACCCTGATCGTGGCCGGCCTGATCGCGGCGGTCGCGTTCGCGGGGTGCGGCAACAGTGGAGCGCCCGCTCCGACCGCGGCGCCCACCGCGACCGCGACGCCGACGCCGACGCCCACGCCATCGACCGTGACCGTGCCGGATGTGCGCGGGGACACGGAGCAGGACGCCCTCGTGACCTTCGGCGCGACCGGGCTCACGGCCGGCGCGAAGACGAACCGCTACGACGCAACGGCACCCAAGGGCACCGTCCTGAGCACCGACCCCAAGGCCGGCGTGGTCGTCGAGCGCGGCACGGCCGTCGACTATCTCGTCTCGCGCGGACCAGCCCCGACGCCATCCCCGTCGCCCAAGCCCACCCCGAAGCCCACCCCGAAGCCGACAGCGAAGCCCACCGCCACACCCAAGCCGACCCCGACCGCGACCACCAAGCCGACACCGGCGCCGGTCGCCCTGCCGGGCACCTCGTGGACCCTCAAGTCGTTCGTGGACCAGGACTCCACCACGATACCGGTGGCGGACGGGGTCACCATCACCGCCAGCTTCTCGGCGACGGACATCAGTGGCAGCTCCGGCTGCAACACCTACTCCGGCCCGTACACGCTGGGGACCGGCGGTGCCATCACGTTCGGCACCCTCATCGTGACCGGCAAGGCATGCGCGGAGGTGGTCATGCAGGAAGAGGCGGACTACCTGGCGGCGCTCCGGCAGGCCGGCAGCTTCAGCGCCACGACCGCCAAGCTCAAGCTCGTCGACGCGGACAGCCCGGCGCGTCTCGTGTACTCGCCCGGCATCCCCTGAGGGAGGGAGCCTGCCGCGGCCCGCTCAGGTGGCGGCGGGCGAGGTCGTGGGCAGTGACGGTGTGACGGGTGCAGCCAGTGCCCGGGCGATCATCGAGGCCCACGCCGCGATCTCGTCCCAGGGCCGGTAGTCCCCATCGGGGGCACCGACCAGCCGGACGACCGTCTTCTCCCCGAAGCCGAGGTGACCCTTGTCCAGGCGACCTCCGAATATCCGGTGGTCCCGGGCGCCCGTGAGGCTCAGCATCGTGGCGATGTCACCGGGCTCATCGGTGGGCATGGTGTCGCCGACCGGACCCGTCGAGAAGATCCACACCGAGCGCGCGCGCAAGGCTTCGCCATTCCGCTCCACGAACTCCTTGGCTGACGACAGCCATCGGCCCATGTAGACGGCGCTGCCCACGATGACCACGTCATAGGCATCGACACTGTCGACATCCTCGGGCCGATGCACCGATGTCTCCAGGCCCGCGCCCGTCAGGACCTCGGCGATGGCTCGGGCCACCTCGGTCGTTGCTCCATGCCGCGATGCGGCCGTGACCAGTACACGCACTCGTCACCTCCTTTGGCCCATTGGACCGCACGAGGCTGATGACACGGCAGTGCCGGATGGACCGTTCCCCGGGTGCCACGCGGACCTGCGACGTATGGTCGGTCGGCCGACCACAGGTTCACCCGGCCATCCCTCCCCGCCCGGCGTCGAGCCGCTTCTCGAACCAGTGGTCCGCGTACGGCTCGTCGTTGAACGCCGCGACCTCGCGATAGCCAGATGACCGATACATCGCGACGGCCTCCGTCAGGCTCATGTTGGTCTCCAGGTGGATGGCCGTCACGTGGCGGAGGGCCGCCGCATCCTCGAGTGCGAGGAGCAAGCGTCGACCCAGCCCGGTCCCGCGGACGCGTGGCGCCACCCACATCCGTTTGAGGGTCGCGATGCCGTCCCCGTGGAACAGCAGGGCGCCGCAGCCGACAGGGTCATCGCCGATGCGCGCAAGGAGCACCACGCCCTGCGGTGGAGTGAGGTCCGCGACGTCGGCGCGATTGCTGCGCCCCACATCGAAGCCGGTACGGAATCGCTCGTCAAGCTCCGCGAAGTAGCGCGCGAAGCAGGCCTGGACATCGGCGCTCGCCGCGGCCGCGGGTGCGATGACTGTCTGCGAGCGCACGACAAGCCGCTCGACCTCCGCCATGGCGCTCACGAGACGCGCTCGCTCGCTCGCCTCCAGTCCATCGAGCAGCGCCGCCGCGACCACATCAGAGCGCCTGTCGAGCTCCACCTGCTCCGCGGTGCCCATGGGCGTTGGCGTCACGCGACGCGCTCGCCGGTCGCCATCCCCGACGCCAACGGCGATCAGGCCCTGTCGCTGCAGGGAGCGCAGCAGCCTGCTGAGGTAGCCAGCGTCGAGCCCCAGTCGCCGGCGCAGCTCCGCGACCTCCAGCCCGTCCCCGATCTCCCACAGGACGCGACTCTCGCCCATCGGTCGGTCCCGGCCGAGGAAGTGGTCGTCCAGCGCTCCGATGGTGCGTCCCACGGTCCGGTTGAATGACCGGACACATTCCACGTAGGCGTCGTCCATGATGCTTGACTTTAGTCAGGCAACGATCCTGGCGTCAAGGCTGCTCGCCCGCCGGCGTCTCCGTGGGTAGCAGCCCAGCAGCGTGGCGGGCTGGCGGACGCGCTGCGGCGGCTGGCGCGGTGTTCGTGCCCGCGACGGGCTACCCTCTCCTGCAGCGAAACGCCACGGTCGGTCGCGGTGCGAGCGCGACCCGGCGATCCGAGGTTCAGATGGACGCGCAGCGGGAATACGACCGGTTCGGGCCCTGGGTCATCGAGATCTCCGCTGACGACCCGCCGCCGCCGCTCTTCGTGCCCCATCTCACCCGGGCGGATCCGACGCTGCTGAGCGTCAAGATCCCGCGCGACGTGGACCGGCGCGCCACACAACCCGGCGTGGACCTCTACGACTACCTGATCTGTCTCCATGCGGATGACCTCGTGGTCCATCAGCGCGTGGGGCGGGAGGTGCGCACCGAGGTCTGCCGGTACCGGGACGTCCAGCAGGTGCGCGTGGTTCGAGACCTGCTGCTCGGCCACGTCCATCTCGGCCTGCCCGGTCGGTCCTTCGACCTGCCCTACAGCTCCGTCTCCGATGACCTCATGTCGCGACTCGTCGACATCATCCGTCAGCGGTACGCCCGCGCCGACGCTCACGTGTCACCAGTCACGCCCATCGAGGTCCGCGAGGGCGAGCTCAGCTTCCTCTTCGACGGGCTCCTCGCCAGGGACCGGCGCGCGGGCACCGGGATGCGGCTCGTCGCGGCGCAGGGCACGGTGGGCGTCGGGATACCCGGCATGACGGTCGCGCGGCGACTCGCGGCCCGCATGGCTGCGATGCGCCTGCTCGAGTCGATCCACCTGACGGACGGCCGGGAGCTGATGATCGTCGGCCGCGGTCGCCGCTACGCCACGTGGTGGCAGGGTGACTACGGGGCCGATGCCTGCTACATCCCGCTCGCAAACATCCGGGGAGCGACGTGGCACGAGGATGCGCAGCATGGCGCCCTGGAGCTGGTGCTACGGACGGGTGGCGGCGTGAGCAGGCACGCGTTCGCCCGCGACAACCCTTCGATCGGGCCCTACGCCGCGTTCCTGTCGTCGCTCCCCCAGCCGAGCAGGGCGACGGAGGCTACGGAGCGCACAGGAGGGTAGTGGTGGAGATGGGGGAGAGTCGAACTCCCCGTCCAGGACCTTCAGCCGGAGACCAACTACGAGCGTGTCCAGCGATTTGTCGTCGAACCCGTCATCCGGCACTGGCACCGTGCGGCGGGCTCCAGTCACGTCCCCTTGCGGGCTTTGCTCCTGGCTACGTGACGCTGACCGGGAGCGCATCCCCGCTGAATGACGCTTCCACAGCCCACGGGGATGAGGCTGCTTCCACGCTCACCTTACTGCTTTACGCAGCGAAAGCGAGAGCAGGCTGGCGGTTGCCAGTTACTTCTTTTTGTCGCCTGATTAACGAGGCCTAGCGACAACCTCGGCTCGCGTTCTCCGGGGATCCGACCCTGTCGAGACCACGCATCCCCACGAGCCTCGCAGTCTATCACCAGCCATCCGCGGGCCAGGTCGTGGCATAGTCAAGGTGAGTCGATGCGTCCGAACGGGCAGGCCCTGCCCGTCATGCACCGCCGCCTGCGAGCGCGAAGCGACCCCTGGAGGGACCGATGACGAACCTGAAGCTGGGAGCCCTGCTCTGGACCCAGGGTGCCACGATGCAGGAGCAGCTGGCCGGTGCCCGCGAGGTCGAGCGCCTGGGCTACGACAGCCTCTGGACCTGGGATCACCTCCACGCCATCTTCGGCGATCCGATGCAGCCCATCTTCGAGGGCTGGACGCTGCTGTCCGCATGGGCGATGGCCACGACCCGGGTGCAGCTCGGGCTGCTCGTCGGTGCCAACACATTCCGGAACCCGGGTGTCACCGCCAAGCTCGCCGCGACGCTCGATCACGTTAGCGAGGGTCGCGCGGTGCTGGGCATCGGGGGAGCGTGGTTCGAGTTCGAGCATACGGCGCACGGCATCGACTTCGGCACGGGCTTCGGCCAGCGGCTCGACTGGCTCGATGAGGCCGTCGCCGCATGTCGGGTGCTGCTCGACGGGGGCACGGTGACCTCCGAGCCGGGCGCCCACTACGCGTTCCACGAGCTGCGCCATCTGCCGCCCCCGGTCCAGCCCCACATGCCCATCATGATCGGCGGCTCGGGCGAGAAGAAGACGCTCCGGACCATCGCCAAGTACGCCGACATGTGGAACGCGATGGGGAGCGTGGACCTGCTGCGGCACAAGGTCACCGTCCTGCAGCAGCACTGCGACGCTGTTGGCCGGGACATCTCGGAGATCGAGTTCACGCTCGGCGCCAAGCCCATCATCCGCGACTCACAGGCCGAGGCGGAGCAGGCCTGGAAGGCATCGATGGCATACAACAAGACGCCCCTGTCCGACGTCGACGACGATGTCACGTTCTGGAACGGCACGCCCGAGCAGATCGCCGAGCGGCTGTCGGCGTACGTGGAGCTGGGCTTCCACAACCTGCTGGTCGAGATGCCTGCCCCCTGGGACCAGGAGACCCTGGAGCGACTCATCGGCGAGGTGAAGCCGCTCATCGAACGCGGCTGAGGTCCCGGCTGCGGATGCCGGCCAGCCAACGGTCGGCGACTCAGCGGGTGAGTCAAGAGACCGGTGGGCCGTCGCCCACCGCCATCTCGAACCCCGAACCCAGCGCTCGCCGGTCGATCGACTTGCGTGGTGAGCCGAATGACGGCTGGCAGGCAGACGACGATGCGTCGCTGCCTGCAGCGGCCAAGCCCAGGCGTGCTCGCCGGTCGCTTGACTCATCCCGCGCGGCGCGACGGACCCGCATGTCGTGCCGCGCGCCGCGACGCCCGTTGGGGCGTGCTCGCCGGTCGCTTGACGTGTCCGGACCGTGGCTCGGTCAGGGCCACGCCGCGGGTCGAGGCGCGAACGGGTGGGCTAGCCCCGACCCCGGGTCACGTTGGCGAGCTCGCGTTGCATGTCCCGACGCGCGTCGCGGTCGGCGATGTCACGGCGCTTGTCGTGGAGCTGCTTGCCGCGGGCGACGCCCAGCTCGATCTTGGCCCGACCTCGGTCGTCGATGTAGAGGCGGAGCGGCACGATGGTCAGACCCTTCGCCTTGATCTTGCCCACGAGCTGGTCGATCTGGATGCGGTGGAGCAGCAGCTTCCGGTCACGGCGGACGCTGTGGTTGAAGCGGCTGGCGCTGTCCCATGGCGCGATGTGGGCGCCCACGAGCCACGCCTCACCCCGCTCGACGCGTGCGTGTGCCTCGCCGATGTTGACCTTGCCGGCGCGGATGCTCTTGATCTCCGTGCCGGTGAGCACGAGCCCCGCCTCGAGGGTGTCCTCGATGGTGTACTCGTGCCGGGCTTTGCGATTGACGGCGATGGTCTCGCCCATGTGCTGGCTCCTGGAGGGACGCGGGATCGCGGGACGTGGCCCAGACACACGAACGCCGGCCCATTGTGGGCCGGCGCTTCGTGGCTGCTATCACCACCCGAAGGTAGTCCGACTAGCGGGCTGCCTCCGAGGTGGTGCAGCGCTGCTTACTGTCGATCACTGCACATCACCTCCTTTCGTTCCCAACGACAATATCCCAACCCGCGACGGGATGCAAGAGGTGTCCTCGTCAGGGTGCCAGGCTCGCAGAGGGTGAGTCGCGCGGAGCGACCGGGGCAGCTGTCGGCGATGTGCCTGGGGCCGCGGTCACGCTCGGGCTCGTGGCCAGGGACGCCCCGGGCCCGGCCGCCAGGATCTCGAGCGCCTTCGCCAGCTGCGGATCCTGGCCCTGGGGCGTGTCGTCGGGGAAGGGCACGACCACATCGGGTGTCAGGCCCGTGCCGTGCACCCAGTGCTGGTCCGGCGTCAGCCACTTGGCGATCGACAGCCGGAAGCCGCCGGCCTCACCCGACAGGAGGTGCCACTGCTGGATGGTGCCCTTGCCGTAGGTCGTCTCGCCCACGAGCTTGGCACGCCCCGTGTCCTGGAGCGCGCCGGCAAGGATCTCGCTCGCAGAGGCGGAGCCGCCGTTGACGAGCACCGCGACCTCGATGCCCGGATCGGTCGCGATGCCATCGGGTTCCGCGTCGACCGGCGTGGTGCTGCCGTCCGCGTATGCCTCCCAGTAGATGGGGCCGGAGCCGACGAACTGGCTGGCGATCGCGAGCGCCGCGTCCACGAAGCCGCCGGGGTCGTCCCGCAGGTCCAGCACGAACTTCTTGACGCCCTGGTCGAGCTGCGACTGGAGGCCAGCCCGGAAGTCGGCGGCCGCGTTGCCACTGAAGCCATCGATGCGCAGATATCCGACCGTCCCGTCCGCGAGGAGCCGCTCGCTGACCGACGAGGTCTGGATGACATCGCGGGTGATGGCGACCTCCATCGGGTCGTCGCCGCGCACCAGCGACAGGGTCACGGTCGACCCGCGCGGCCCCCGGACACGCTTGATGGTGTCATCCATCGTCGAGCCATCGACGGTGGTGCCGTCCACCTTGGTCAGGCGGTCACCGGCCCGGACCCCGGCGGTGTCCGCGGGTGACCCGGCGATGACGCTGACCACGATGAGGTGGCACGTGGGCCCGAGCGGGGTGCAGGTCTGCTTCGCGTCGTCCTCGGCGGACATGGTCGCGCCGATGCCCTCGAACTCGCCCGTGATACCCGACAGGCTCGCCTCGTATTCCTGCTGGGTCATGTACGAGGAGTAGGGATCGTCCAGCGCGCCGAACATGCCCTTGATGGCGCCTTCCACGAGCTGCTTGGGGTCATAGCTGCCGACGTAGTCGGCGCTGATCTTTCGATACGCCTCCCAGAACGGGTCGAACAGGTCCTGCTCGGCCGCACCGGTGCCCGGGGTCAGCGACTGCTGGAGGCCGAGCGTGAAGCCTGCGGCGAACAGCGCCGATCCGGCGAGGATGGCGACGATGAGCAGGGCTGCGATGAGCGGCGTACGTGACCTCGGCGCGGCGGGCGCCGAGGTCACCGGCGGCAGGACCGGCATGCTGTCGCCGGACCAGTCGCCCGCGGGAGGTGGTGTCCAGCTGCTCGGCGATCCCGCCAGGTCGTGCTCGGATGGCGTGCTCATGCGAGCTAGGTCGCGTTGCGCAGGTAGGTGCGCACGGAGATCCAGGCACCGATGCCGCCGAGGCCGAGCCCGGCGAGGAGCACCATCGATGTCACCTGGAGCGTGAGCGACTGGGAGAAGCCCACCGGCACCTGGCCCGCGATGACCTTGGCCACCTCCGAGATGGGCCCCGATGCGAGCAGCAGCAAGGTCAGCGTCACGAGCGCCCCGAGCAGGCCGACGAGCAGGCCCTCCACGATGAATGGCCAGCGCACGAACTGGTCCGAGGCACCCACGAGGCGCATGATCTCGATCTCCTGGGCGCGGGACATGACTGCCATCCGGATCGAGTTCACGACGATGAGCAGCACCGTCAGGCCAACGAGCCCAAGGACCGCCACGCCGATCGTGCGCAGCGTCGCGGTGACGCTCACGAGCTTGTCGATGTCGGTCTGCTTGTCGATGACGTTGGCCACGACCGCTCCCCGCTGGGCATCCAGAGCGCTCATGACCTGTGCCGACTGGCGCGGGTCCTGGAGCTTGATGGACAAGGCGTTGGGGAACGGGTTGGTGATGTAGTTGGTGAGATCGGGCTGGCCGTCCGCGATGCGCTGCTGGGTGAACTCCAGAAGCGCCTGCTCCTTGCTCACGTAGATCACATCGGAGACCTCGGGCAAGGCCCGCAGCTGGGCCGTGAGCGCGTCGACGCGGTCCTGGGCCACACCCTCCGCCAGCTCTGCCCGGACCTCCACCTTCGATTCCACGAACGAGAGGCCAGCCTGCATGCCCGAGAGCACGATGACGAGGCTCGACAGCAGCACCAGCATCATGACCATCGTCACGGTGGCCGCGAGGCTCATGACGCGGTTGCGCCAGAGACCCTCGAGCGCCTGCCGGATGGAGAACGAGACGAGGTGGATCACACGTAGACCCGGTGGTAGCCGCCTACTTCGTCGCGCACGATGCGACCGGCCTCCAGCGCGACGACACGCTTCCGGAGCGCCGTGACCACCTCCGCATTGTGGGTTGCCATGAGCACCGTCGTGCCCATCTCATTGATGCGCAGCAGGAGCTGGATGATCTCCCAGCTGATGAGCGGGTCGAGGTTGCCGGTCGGCTCGTCGGCGATGACCAGCTGCGGATCGTGGACCATCGCGCGTGCGATCGCGGCACGCTGCATCTCGCCACCCGAGAGCTGTCCCGGCCGCTGGTCGGCCTGGCCCGTGAGACCCACGAGACCCAGGAGCCGGTCGACAGTGGCGCGGGTCTGCTTCCGGGGCGCGCCGGTCACCTCGAGCGCGAATGCGACGTTCTCGCGCACCGTCTTGCGCGGCAGGAGCCGGAAGTCCTGGAACACGATTCCGATCTCGCGCCGGAGCTGGGGATCTCGCCGCGCCGGATGCGACCCAGATCGTGACCGGCCACCTCGAGCGCCCCTGTGGTCGCCTCCTCGTCCCGGACGAGCAGCTTGATGAGGGTGCTCTTGCCGGCACCGGAAGGACCGACGAGGAACACGAAGTCACCCTCGGGCACGACCAGGTCGATGTCCTCGATGGCGTGCTTGCCGTTGGGGTAGACCTTGGTCACCTCGTCCATCCGGATCGCGATGCGTGGTGTCGCGATCGCGGGCTGCGGTGGGCGCGCCTCATCGACCCGTGGTCCAGCAGCGGTCGTGGGCTGGCTGGGGGCACCGGGTGGCTCGAGCACGGCCGTTCGGAGTGGTTGCAGTCCCAGCAGCATGTCCGGCGTGCGCGTCGCTCCGAAGGACGCTGCGTCGCTCATCGGGCGGAGCCTAGCACAGGGCCTGCCGGACTCCCGATGCGGCGGCCCTACCGGTCGCGGCTGCCTGCCTCGAAGTCGCGGATGATGGCGACCTTGGCGGCAGATGCCGACCCCGGGTCGAAGCGGTAGTCGAGCCAACGGGCGATGAGCGTCCGCGCCAGCACCGGCGCCACGATGTTGGCACCCATGCACAGCACCTGGCAGTCGTTGGAGAGCACGGACCGCTCGAGCGAATAGGGGTCATGGGCCACGGCTGCACGCACCCCGGGCACCTTGTTGGCGCTGATGGCCATGCCGATGCCAGTGCCGCAGACCAGCAGCGCCCGGTCTGCCGTGCCACCCGCGACCGCTTCCGCGACCGCGATGCCGACCGATGGGTAGGCCGTCGGATCGTCCGGCGCGTGGACCCCGAAGTCCCGCACCTCACGCACCCGCGGATCGCGTCGCAGCTCGTCCGCGAGGAGGTCCTTGAGGGCGCGCCCAAGCCCATCGGCCCCGACGGCGATGACGTACCCGGTCTCGCTCACGACGCCGCTCCTCCGAGCGCGTCAGCCATGGCACGCAGTGCGATGGCCAGCGACCTGGCGCCCGGGTCGACGGTCCCGATGCTGCGCTCGCCGTGGGTCGCGGCGCGGCCCTTGCGGCCTCCCAGGGTCGCGGTCGCCTCGGCGGCCGCCTCCGCCGCTGGCAGCGCCGCACGCCAGGCATCCACCACACTCAGACCCGCGTCGTCCCGGAACGCATCCACGAATGGCACGAGGGCATCCACGAGCGTCTTGTCGCCGACGCGGGCGCCACCCATGCGCATGACGACATCGCGCGCCTCCACGAGTGCTGCACGAACCGCGACCGCGTCCGGGCAGGCATCGACGTCGGGGGATGCGGATCGTTCGCCGAGGACCCGGCCCACCGCCAGCAGCGCGGCACCCCAGAGCGCTCCGGAGGCGCCGCCGGCCGAATCCGCGAAGGCTGTCCCCGCTGCGATGAGGGCCGCCGACGCCGTGGCGCCCGTCATCGCGGCCGTCGCCGCAGCCTGCATGCCGCGGGTCATCCCGGCGCCGTGGTCGCCATCACCGGCGACCGCATCGAGCCGGCCGAGCTCCGCTTCGGTCGCGGCGACCGCCGCCGAGGCCGCCGAGAGGGCGGCCACGACCGCTTGGGCGCCGATCGAGGGGTGCGCTGACGGTGTCGCCACGGCCGCAGCGTCGTCGTCGCGTGGCGCGAGCGTCGGCCTGGTGGTCCAGCTGCCGCCACCAGTGCGGTAGCCCGGTGCCGCGGCGGGCGTACGGAGCAGTGGCTCCAGCTCCTCGTCGAGCCAGCAGAGCGTCAGGGAGCAGCCGGCCATGTCGAGCGAGGTCACGAACTCGCCCACCTCCGGATCGACCACCTCGACGCCCGCCGCCGCGAGCGACCGGTCGATGGACCGATAGAGCACGAACAGCTCCTCGTACTTGGTGCTGCCAAGGCCGTTCACGAGCACGGCGGCTCGTCGCGCGTCCCGGGGACGCTCCGCGAGCAAGGGCTCCAGGAGCACCTCCGCGAGCTGCTCAGCGGGCAGCCAATCGATGGTCTGGATGCCGGGCTCCCCGTGGATGCCGAGCCCGAGCGCGATGGTCCCCGGCTGGACCCGGAACAGTGGCTCCGACCGGCCGGGGAACGTGCAGCCTGCGAAGGCGACCCCGAACGAACGCGTCCGGTCGTTGGCATGGCGCGCGATCCGCTCGACCGTGTCCAGGTCCGCCCCCGCACGCGCCGCCGCCGCCCCGGAGCGGAACACGAAGAAGGTGCCCGCGATGCCCCGTCGGTCGCTCCGTCGATCGGCGGGCGCGCTCGCCACGTCGTCCGTGACCAGCACGATGCGGGTGTCGATGCCGACCGCGCGCGCCTGCTCCGCGGCCAACCCGAAGTGCATCACGTCGCCGCTGTAGTTGCCGAAGGTCAGGAGCACGCCTGCGCCGCCATCCAGAGCGCGGATGGTCCGGAGCGCCTGGACGGACGATGGGCTCGTGAACACCTCGCCCACCACGGCGCCATGGCAGAGACCAGGCCCGACGAGCCCGGCGAACGCGGGGTAGTGGCCCGATCCGCCCCCGATGATGACCGAGACCTGCCCCGGCGTCGGCGCGTCGACGGACATCACGGCCGATGCACCCGGCACCCGCCGGAGATACCGACCGTACGCGGCCGTCAGGCCATCGAGGAGCTCGTCCTTGAATCCTCGCTCGGCGTTATAGACGTACGTCACCCGACCACCTCCGCTGCGCCCGATCCGTCGAACAGGGCCAGGAGCCGCCGCCGGACCCCCGCGAGCGAATCATGGAGGCTGTCCGCCGCCGCCGCCGCGTCCGCGGCGACCGGGTAGGCGGGGTGTGGCACGCCCAGGACCGTCAGACCCGCCGCTGCAGCGGCGCGGATGCCGTTGCTGGAGTCCTCGACCGCGAAACTCCCGGCGGCATCGATGCCCAGCCGGCGGATCGCCTCGAGGTAGACATCGGGGCTGGGCTTGCCGGCAGCGACCTCGGAGCTGGACACGGTCGCGCCGAACCACGGTCCGAGGCCCATGGCGTCCATGACCGTGTCGATGATCCGGCGTGGGGCCGAGGATGCGAGCGCCACCGGCACCCGGGCCGCGACCGCCTCGACCAGCTCCCGGGCTCCCTCGACGAGCGCCACCTCACCGGCGTCGTATGCGTCCGACACGGAGCCGATGACCGCGTCGATTGCGCCGGGGATGTCGTGGGTCGTCCGGTCCGCCAGGTACGTACCCCATTCCATGACGCTCATCCCCTGGCAGCGGCGGGTGTCCTGTGCGGTCCACGCGTAGCCTGCAGCCGCGGCATATGCGTGCCACGCCTCCTCCCAGAGGTGCTCGGACATGACGAGCACCCCGTCGAGATCGAACACGACACCGATCCGGCTCACCTGTCACCTCGGTCGTTCGCAGCAGCAACGAGATCTCGGAAGATCGGTGCCAGGGCATCGTGGAGGGTACGGAACCGCGCGAATCCCTGGTCCCGGCGCCGGGCGCGATCGGCTTCGGGGATGATCGTGCGTGCCACGCGCACATGGTCGGCCACGGTGTCGAATGCCGGCCAGACGCCAAGACCCACGAAGGCCATCGCGGCGGCCCCCAATGCCGCCGCGTCCTGCGGCGCATCGACGACCTCGATAGGTCGGCCGAGCGTGTCCGCGATGATGCCCAGCCACGCATCGCCCAGCCCGCCACCACCGACCGCGCGAACCGATCCCGGGGCCACGCCGTAGGCCAGGCCGTACTCGTATGCCCACCGGATCTGGTAGGCCACGCCCTCCATCACGGCCCGCACCAGGTGCGCTCGGCCGTGCCGCAGCGCGAGTCCGACGAACGCGCCGCGGGCGTCGTCGTCGAACAATGGGACCCGCTCGCCGGACAGCCAGGGCGCGAACAGCAGGTCGTCCGTGTCGTCCGCGACCGAGCTGACCAGTCGCTCGATGAGCGCGTGATCGATGCCGGCTTCGGGTCGTGCCGGGTCGCCGAGCGCGCGTGTGATCCAGGTGAGCGCGGCGCCGCCGGTCGCGATCTCCAGCCACAGGATCCAGGCATCGGGGATGGCGTGACCCAGGATGCCCAGGCTGCGGGCGGGGTCAGCGAGGGGCACATCGGTGTGGAACCCGAGGTAGATCGCCGTGCCCAGGCTCAGGTGCGCGTCACCGGGGTGGATCGCCCCCGATCCGACCTGGCTCGCCGGTACGTCGCCCGCGCCAACGAACACGGGCAGGCCGACCGGCAGTCCCATGGCTGCCGCCGCCCGAGAACGAAGCCCGCCGGCGACCGAGGTGGCCGGTGCGATCTCCGGGAGACGATCGAGGGGCACTCCGAGTAGCTCGCAGAGCACCGGATCCCAGTCGGCGGCTCGGTGGTCGGTGAGCCGGTAGGCGGACGCTCCGGCTGCATCGGTGACCGCGCGACCGGTCATCCAGGCAAGCACCGCCTCCTTGCAGTCGAGCAGCCAGCTGCTCCGCGCCCAGGTGTCGGGTGCCTGATGCCGCAGCCAGAGGATGCGGGGGACGATGTCCTTGGCTGTGACGACGCTGCCGGCGGCCTCGAACTGGCGCCCCGGTGGCACGCGCAGGGCGAGGTCGGCAGCCTCGCCCGCCGCCCGCTGGTCGAGCCAGCTCAGCATCGGCCCCACCGGCTCCCCGGCGGTGTCGACCGGCTGGACGCTGAACATCTGGGCAGTCAGCACGACGCCCCCGATGTCCGTCGTGGCCGACGTCGAGGCATCGAGGAGCTCGCGCGTCGCGGCCACGAGCGCGGCCCGGATCTCCATCGGGTCCTGCTCGACCCAGCCCGGCCGCGGGGTGTGCAGGGGATAGCTGCGTTGGCGCGATCGGACGATGCCGTGCCGGCTGCTGGCGAGGACGGCCTTGACGCCGCTCGTGCCGACGTCGATCGCGAGCACGAGGCAATCATCGCCGCGCATCGCCACCGGACGCCTAGGCCACGGGCTCGCTGGCACCGATGGCACGGGCGAGGATGGCGAGGAACATGTCGTTCTCCTCGTGGGTGCCGATGGTCACGCGCAGATGGCCGCTGCCTAGCCCGTGCGCGGTCACCGCGCGCAGCAGCAGCAGGCCCTCGCGCTTCGCGAACTCCGCGATCTGGGCGCTGGTGCGGCCCGTCCGCGACACGTCCATGAGGATGAAGTTGCCCTCGGACGGGAAGGGCCTCACGTCCGGCAGCCGCTGGAGGCCCGCGAAGACGCGCTCCCGCTCCGTGCTGATGTACACCCGCCGCTCCTCGAGGATGGCGGGGTCGATGACGGCCGCGAGGCAGGCCCGCGCGGCTACGAGGCTGATGCTGAACGGGATGCGCAACCGCAGCAGCAGGTCGACGAGCGCCGGGTCCGTGATGAGATAGCCCACCCGGAGCCCACCCAGCCCGTACGCCTTGGACATCGTCTTGGCCACCACGAGGTTGGGGTAGCGCTCCACGAGGGGTGCGAACGAGGGCGAGTAGCCGCATTCGACGTACGCCTGGTCGACGACCACGGGCAGGCCCGTCTGGAGCAGCCGCTCGAGCTCCGGCACGGTCCAGCTGTTGCCGGTCGGGTTGTTGGGCGAGCAGAGGAAGATGCCCTTCGTCCGGGGCGTGATGGCCGCGATGAGCGCGTCCGGATCGAACGAGTGGTCGGGCCGGATGGGTACCAGCACCGGCGTGCCGCCATGCAGTCGGACCTGCGTCTCGAAGTAGGCGTAGGTCGGGATGTGGATGATGGCCTCGTCGCCCGCCGTGAACATCGAGCGGATGAGGACATCGAGCACTTCCGTCGAGCCGTTGCCGAGGATGATGGAGTCCGCGGGGACCCCGTTCACGGCCGCGAGCGCCTCGCGGAGCTCCCATGCAGAGTTGGGATAGAGGTTGCTCTCCATGAGCGCCTCCATCGCCGCCGCGACGACCGCGGGGGCCGGCGGCAACGGACACTCGTTGGACATCAGGCGATGGAGCTCCCGATGTCGCCATGCGTAATCGTGGTGCGATGCGTCATAGGGTCGCGCGTCCGCCAGGCCCGGCTGGACGAATCGGGCGAACCACGGCGCAGCTCCGGCGTCAGCGGTCGACACCGCCCGGTCCACGGTCATCGTGTCACTCCTGCCTGTCGGGGCCGACGGATGGTGAGATCGAAGCGGGCGGGCACGAAGTGCTCCAGGGAGTAGAGCACCGCGGTGTCGTCGGCCGCTCGCTCGATCTGCTCCAGGCGTAGCAACGCATCACCCTCGCGGACATCGAGCAGGCGCGCCATCCGTCGATCGGACTTGACGGCGCTGACGTGGGCCAGCCCTCCCGCCAGCACCAGCCCGCAACCGCGCTCGAGGAACCGGTAGACGGAGCCATCCTCGTAGCGGCTCGAGGCGCGTGCCACGATGGCCTGCGGGATGGCATCCACGGCCAACGCAGCCGGACGGTCGTTGGCGAGGATGACCCGCTCGATGAGCAGCACCCGACCCGCGGGCTGCAGCGACAGTCGCTCCGCGATCTCCCTCGGAGCCGCGATCTCGTCGACGCGCAGCACCTGGACGCCCAGATGCTGGTTGGCGGCCTCGACCGTCTCGGTGACACCCAGGTCGACATCGAGGGCACCCGCCACCCGGGGCGCGACCTGGTTCACGAACGTGCCCAGCCCATGGATGCGCCGGACGACGCCGTCGGTCTCGAGCGCCTGGAGCGCCTCGCGGATGGTCGAGCGGCTGACCCGGTAGGCGGCGCCCAGCTCCGGCTCGGAGGGCAGTCGGTCCCCGGGTCGATAGTGTTCGGTGATCGCCTGCATCAGCTCCATCCGCACCGCGATGGCCGCTCGGCCCACGCGCCTTCCTCCGGGCAGGGAGCCGCTGCTCCCGTCAGTTGTCAGACCTTACTTGTACGACGTCTTGTCAAGTCGCGCTCGGGAGGGCGACCCGGTCAGGCGCGGAGGCGATGCAGCAGCTCCTCATGGAGACGCCCGTTGGACGCCATGCCCTCGGTGCCGAACACGTTCCGCTGACCGTCGAAGTCGGTGATGCGGCCGCCGGCCTCCTCGACCACGATCCAGGGTGCCGCCAGGTCCCAGGCACCCAGATCGCGCTCGATCATGAGCTCGGCCGCGCCGTCCGCGACCAGCATGTAGCCCCAGAAGTCGCCGAAGCCACGCTCCCGCCAGACGCCGTCGAGGAGGCGCTCGAAGCCGGCCGCGACGCGTGACGCGCGCATGTCCAGGATGGAGCGGTAGACGACCTGGCATTCCTCGACCCGGTCGACCTGCGATACCTGGAGGCGCCGCGGCTCGTCGCTACCCGGTTCGCGGACCCACGCCCCGGTCCCCCGTCGGGCCCACCATCGACGCCCGAGCGCCGGGGCGCTCACGACGCCCGCCTGCAACTCCCCCTCGCACTCCACGGCGAGCAGGGTCCCGAAGAGGGGGACGCCGCGCATGAAGTTGTGGGTGCCATCGATGGGGTCGACGAACCAGCGGCAGCTGCCGGACTTGTCGGCTGTGCCGTACTCCTCGCCCACGATGCCGTGGTCCGGGTACCGAGCGAGGATGCGCTCCCGGATGAGGGCCTCGATGCGCTGGTCCGCCTGGGTCACGAACGAACCGTCGGCCTTGCGGGTCACGGTCAGCTCGGACCTGAATGCGGCGAGCGAGATGGCATCGGCCGCGTCGCAGGCGTCCATCGCGAAGGCCAGCCACGAGTCAAGGTCCGCATCGCTCGCGCGCTGCAGGCCTGCGCTCCAGGCACCGCCGTAACCATCCGTCGTCATCGTCCCTCCCATCGCACCACTGGTCTCGACAGCCTAGCCGAGCCCGTTGCCGGGCGAGCCCGACGGCGCCGTTGACGTCCGCCGGTCGTGACCGATACGGTGGCGCTCCACACCCGCACGGAGGAGGACCCATGGGCCGCCTGGATCGACGGGTCGCCATCGTGACCGGGGCAGGTCGGGGCATCGGCCGGGCCATCGCCGAGGCATATGCCGCCGAGGGCGCCCGGACGGTGCTCGTGGACATCGACGGGCACGGTGTCCGCGCCGTGGCCGCGGCGCTGCCCGACGCCATCGGGGTCCAGGCGGACGTGGGCGACGAGGCGCGCGTCGCCCAGGTGGTCGCGGACGTGCTCGCCACGTCCGGTCGGCTCGACATCGTGGTCAACAACGCGGCCGTCCAGGTCGAGGCCCGGCTCATCGACCAGACCGTCGCGGACTTCGAGCGCATCGTTCGCACGAACCTGCTGGGCACGTTCCTGTTCAGCCGCGCAGCGCTGCCCACGATGGTCGCCCGGAAGAGCGGCGTGATCATCAACATGTCATCGATCCTGGGACTCGCGGGCGACGCGCTCCTGCCGGTGTACTCCATGACCAAGGCCGGCATCCTGGGGCTCACCCGATCGACCGCCGTGGCGTACGGTCCGTCCGGTGTGCGCTGCGTGGCGATCTGCCCGGGAGACGTCGACACGGAGCTCAACCAGGTGTACTTCGCGTCCCAACCGGACCCGGCTGCGTTCCGGGCCCGTATCGAGCACGAGTATCCGCTGCGGCGGATCGGGTCACCGGCGGAGATCGCTCGCGTGGCGGTGTTCCTCGCCAGCGACGATGCGAGCTTCGTCAACGGCAGCCATGTGCTCGTCGATGGCGGGCTGCTGGCACGCCCGTTCGATCTCTACGAGGACGTGCCCTGACCCAGGGGCGTCGCGGCCCGCCCATCGCGCATCGCCCGATGGAGCTCCGTGTGCATCGCGGCCCGATCCGCGTAGTGGGCTTCCAGGTCGCGCCGGGGCTCGACGCGCATATCGACACGCACGAGCTGCCGGCACGCCTCCTGGGTCGGTGGCAGCCACCCGACCGCGGCACCCGCCAGGAGGCCCGCCGCGAAGGCGCCCGCCTCCCGCACGGTCGGTCGTTCCACGACCCGGCCCGTGATGTCCGCCTTCAGCTGCAGCCATCGCCGGGATCGGGCACCACCTCCGGTCGCACGGAGCATGCGCACGTCGACACCGGCCGTCGCGAGGTGGGCGAGCGCCCGCCGCAGGTCCATGGTCACCGCTTCGACGATGGCGGCCGTGATGTCGCCCCGACGTGTGCCCAGGTCCAGGCCCGCCAGGACCCCTTCGCCATCGTCGAGCGCGGAGTGCGCGAGCAGGCGCGCCGGACCATCGGGCATCTCTCGCAGCAGGCGCGCTGGTGACGGGCTCGGTCCAGCGGGCCAGGCACGGGTCGAGCCCAGGCCCTGGGAGGTGCCATGGGCGAGCCAGCCAAGCGCTGCACCACCGACCCAGCTGGACATGGCGGCCCAACGCGCCGACCCCGTGACCGAGCGACCGACGGACCAGCCGCCTGCACGCAGGCCGACATCGATGAGCGGGGTCTCGAGCACGGCGGTGAGCGCCTCGTAGCTACCCGTGCCGACATGCGCGGCGCCGGCATCAAGGACGCCCGCCCCCAGGGTCGCCATCGCCTGGTCGAATCCGCCCGCGACCACCACCGCGCCGCGCGGCAGTCCCAGATTCGCGGCGACATCGTCGGCCACGACACCGATGGGCGTCCCGCTGTCCACCACGGCCGGCAGCAGCCGCTCGTCGACCCCGAAGGCGGCGAGCAGGTCCGGCGCGTATGCGTCACGCACCAGATCGTAGCCAATGGTGCGTCCGGCCAGTGACGGCTCCGATCGTGGCTCGAGGCCCAGGCGGAGGGCCATGAACTCCGGCCAGGCCAGCAGGAGCCGAACCTTGTCGGCGCGTGCCGGCTCATGGGCCTGGAGCCACGCGAAGCGGACCAGCGGCGCCATGCCCACGACCGCGAGCCCGGTGCGGGTGTAGAGCGCCGCCGCGCCGAACCGCTCGGCGAGCTCGGCGCCCGTCCTGTCCGCGCGGCCGTCGAGCGCCACGATGACCGGCCCCACGGCCGCTCCCGCCGCATCCACCATCACGACCTCATCGCCGGACCCGCTGGCGGCGATCGCCCGTACGGGGGAGCCCACCGCCTTCGCCTGAGCGGCGAGCGATGCGATGACCGCAGCCGCGGCATGCCAGACACGCTCGGCAGGGAGCTCCACGCGCCCCGGTGCCGGCAGCTCCAGCCGATACGACCGCCGCGCCGAGCCGACGACCCGGCCCTCGACGTCCAGGAGCAGACCCTTCACGGCACTCGTGCCGATATCCAGCCCGAGCGCGGTCAAGGCGTTCGGAGCCGTGGGGCGACTGACACGTGTCTCGTGAGCCTCTTGTCGTCGGGGGGACGCTGAGTGTACCGTCGCCGTCCGTGGACCTGCCGCTTGACCTGACCCCAGACGGGCGCGCCTGCCCGGTACGCGGACCCCGCGGATGACGTTCCCGGACGTTGACGGCGTCACGGCCGGCAGGCTGGCGGGCAAGGTCGCGGTCATCACCGGTGCGAGCACGGGCATCGGCGCCGGTGTCGCGCGACTGTTCCTGGAGCAGGGTGCCAGCCTGGTGCTGATGGCGCGAGGCGCGGACCGGCTGGACGCCACCGCCGCGGCCCTGCACTCACCCGAGCGGGTCCTGGCGCTACCGGGTGATGTGTCGGTGCGCGCCGACGCCGACCGGCTCATCCGCGATGCCCTGGCGCGGTTCGGGCGCATCGACATCCTCGTCAGCAACGCCGGCATCCACCGTGTCCGACCCTTCCTGGACTTGCCCCTCGAGGAGTGGCAGGAGGTGATGCGCATCAATGTCGAGGGCAGCTTCAACGTCTGCCAGGTGGCCGCACGCGCCATGGTCGCCGGCGGCCATGGCGGGGCCATCGTCGTCATCGCCTCCACGAACAGCTTCGTGGCCGAGCCCGGCATGGCGGCCTACAACACGTCCAAGGCGGCGCTGCCGCTGCTCGTCCAGTCGATGGCCATCGAGCTCGCCCCGCACGGCATCCGGGTGAACGCCGTCGCCCCCGGCACCGTCGAGAGCGAGATCGACCCGACCGATGATCGCCGCCGGCTTCGCGTTCGGGGCCATCCCGCTGGGTCGCGTCGGCACCGCTGAGGAGGTGGCCTGGCCGGTGCTCTTCCTTGCCTCGGCCGAGGCGTCGTATGTCACGGGGGCGACCCTCGTCGTCGACGGCGGCCAGCTGGCCATCAATGGCGATCCGCCGGGCGTCTCCCATGGTGCGGACGGCTCCCAGACCATTGACGCCGACGAGTAGGATGGGCGCCATCCCGCCGACAGGTCGTACAACCGAGGTCAGACAAGTGGGGATCAGTCCGGTCGCCGCCCCGCCGACCCCGGCGCGCGACCCGAGCGTGCCCGCCATCCGGGCGACGGGCATCACCAAGGCATATGGTCATCTCCAGGCGCTCCGCGGCGCGGACCTCGTGCTCCGACCCGGCGAGGTGCTCGCGCTCGTCGGCGACAACGGCGCCGGCAAGTCGACGCTGACCAAGATCCTGTGCGGCGCCATCGCGGCGGACGAGGGCGAGGTCGCCTACTGGGGCGAGCCGGTCAAGGTCCAGTCCATCGGCCATGCGCTGGAGCTCGGCGTCCACACCGTCTACCAGGACCTGGCGCTGGCGCCGGACCTGTCGGTCGCGGACAACCTGTTCCTGGGTCGCGAGCCGATGCGTGGCGGCCTGCGAGGTCGGTTCGGCATGATCGACCGCGAGGCGATGCGGGCAGAGACCAGGGACGCGCTCGCACGCCTGGGCATCCACCTGCGCTCGCTGCGCGTCCCGGTGCGCAACCTGTCGGGCGGCCAGCGCCAGGCCCTCGCGGTGGCGCGATCGATCACCTGGGCCACGACCGCCGTCCTCATGGACGAGCCGACGGCGGCCCTGGGGCCAAAGCAGTCCGCCATCGTCTACGACACGGTCACGAACGCCGCAGCCCGGGGTCTTGCCGTGCTCGTCATCTCGCACGACATCCCGCGCATGCTCCATGTCGCTGACCGGATCGCGGTCATGCGTCATGGCCTGGTCGTCGCGGAGCGGCCAGCCGCCTCGCTCAAGCTCACCGACGTCATCGGGCTCATGCTCGGCGAGGAGGTGGTCGAGTGACGGCGCCGGCGCTGACCGGCGGGGACCCGGAGGCGCTCCCGGAGCTCCTCGGTCCCGACGAGGCGACCGGCCTCGTCGCCCAGGTCCGGGGTTCCTCCGCGTTCTGGATCGGCATCGTCGTCATCGGCATGGTCATCGTGTTCGGGCTGGTGACGCCCAACAACGCGTTCGTCAAGCCCTCGAACCTGCTCAACATCGGGCTCAACGCCTCCCAGATCATGCTCCTCGCGGTGGGCATGACCTTCCTCATCGGCGCCGGGCACCTCGACCTGTCGGTGGGCTACAACCTCATCCTGGCCTCCGTCCTGGGTGCCAAGGTGATGGTCACGCTGGGCGGCGCGACCGAGCAGGTCGCGGCCGGCCAGTACCCCAACCTCGTGCCCGCGGTCATCGCTGGGGCCGTCGTGGCCATCCTCGCGGGGTCGCTCGCAGGGCTCCTGAACGGGGTCCTCGTCACCCGCCTCAAGCTCAACTCGTTCATCGTCACGCTCGCCACGTCCGGCATCTTCTATGGCTTGGCGCTCATCCTCACGAGCGCCGCGAACGTGCCCTTCGTGCCCGACGCGATCCAGACCTACTTCGGCAGCAATCGGTTGTTCGGGTTCGTGCCGCTGCCGCTCGTGGTGACGCTCGTCATCTGCGCCGTGATGTGGGTGGTGATGCGCACGACGCCGCTTCGGGATGCGCACCCTGGCCCTCGGATCCTCGAGGGAGTCGACCATCCGCGCGGGCATCGACATCGACCGCCACACGGTGCGCCTGTTCGTGCTCCAGGGCCTGCTCGTGGGCGTCGCCGCGGTCATCGACCTCGCCCGCAACGCGAGCACGAACGTCGTGGGCCACCAGTCGGACAACCTTCAGGCGATCTCCGCGGTCGTCCTGGGCGGCACCAGCCTCTTCGGCGGCATCGCCTCCATCGGCGGGACCCTGCTGGGCTCGCTCATCCCCGTGATGATGGCCAACGGCCTCGTGATCATGAACGTCCAGCCCTTCTATCAGCTGGTGGCCGTGGGCATCATCCTCATCATCGCTGTCTACCTGGACCAACGCCGTCGCTCACGCTTGAGCTAGAGGAGGGCGATGACGACAGCACGCCGCAGACCGGAGCGACGCTCTCATGAAGCCACAGAGGAGGTTTCACAGGGTGACTCGAACACACATCGGCCGCGCCGCAGTGGCGGTCGCGGGCCTGACCTTGCTGCTCGGGGCGGCGCCGGCCGCCGCCCAGTCCCCGGCCGCATCCACGACGCCCGTCAACATCGCGTTCGTCGCGGGCCAGGTCGGCATCACCTTCTACACCGGCGTCGAGTGCGGCGCGCGCGAGGCCGCCAAGGCCAACAACGTCAACCTCAACTTCCAGGGCTCCCACAACTGGGACATCAACGAGGAGCGGCCCATCATCGAGGCCGCCGACGCGACCGATCCCCAGGGCTGGGTCATCAGCCCCACGGACCCCGATGCGCTCATCCAGTTCGTGACCGACAAGATGGCGGCCGGCATCCCGGTCGTGACCATCGACGCACCCATGAGCCAGCCGGTCGAGCTCGCCAACATGCAGTCCGACCACTACAAGGGCGGCCAGCTCGCGGCGCAGGCGATGCTGGCGCAGACCGGCGGCACCGGCTCCTACCTGGTGCTCCACCTCTCCCCCGGCCTGCCGGACATCGGCGGGCGCGCGGATGGCTTCCGGGACGCCATGGTCGCCGCGGGCTCCAAGGTCCTGGAATACGTCTATCCCGGCACCGACACCGCCAAGGCAGCAGAGGCAGTCACGGCAGCCATCGCCGGCAACCCGGACCTCGCTGGCGTCTACGCCACCCACGAGTCCGCAGCCCTGGGTGCCGCCTCCGGGCTCAAGGACGCCGGCCAGCAGGGCAAGATCAAGCTCGTCGCGTTCGATGCCTCGCCCGAGCAGGTCAACGACCTCAAGAACGGCGTCTATGACGCGCTCATCGCCCAGCAGCCCTACGACATGGGCTACAACAGCGTGAAGCTCGTCGCGGACACCATCCGCGCCGGCATCGATCGACACCGTCGGCCGTCCGCACGATCAGCCGACCGGCTTCGCGGTCATCACCCGCGAGAACGCCGACCAGCCGGACATCGTCAAGTTCATCTATCCCGCGGACCTCAACGCCTGCCCGACGGGTGCTCCCGCCCCGGCAGCGTCGGCCGCGCCCTAGCCCGACCGCCTGCCGCCGGCAGGGCGGTGAGCCCGTGATGGTGAGGACGCCGAGGCGACAGCTCGTGCTGCGTCTCGGCGTCGTCGTGTCGTGATCGTCGTCTTCAGCCCGAACACGGCCCACGAGGTCATCGTGGGGGTGCCGAGGCTGGTGCCCGGTGCCGTCCTGCGTGCCCAGCAGGCGGTGGAGCGTGTCGGTGGCAAGGGTGTCAACGTCGCCCGCTTCTGTGGCCGGATGGGCGTCGGCGTCCGCCTCGTGGCCATCGCGGACGAGGCCGGACAGCAGGCGCTCGTCGACGAGCCCGACCTGGCCCTGGCCACCCTCCAGGTCGTCCCCTCCGGGGTCCGTGCCCGCACCGATGTGATCGTCGTCGGCCGGGGGGGTCAGGCCACCGTCGTCAACGGGATGGCGCCAGCGCTGACAGCTGCGGTCGTCGAAGGGGCGACCGCGCTCCTCCTCGACGGCCTCGAGGCGGGCGACCTGCTGGTGCTCACCGGCTCCCTTCCCGCCGGGGCGCCCGTCGACCTCTATGCCGCGCTCATCCGCTCGGCGCGGCGTGTCGGCGCGCGAACGCTGCTCGATGCCTCGGGTGGCTGGCTGCGTGCGGCCCTGCCGGCGGCCCCGGACGTGGTCAAGGTCTCCGCCGCGGAGCTCGCGGGTGCCCGCGACGTGACGACATCGGCCGCCTGGACCCGTGGTCGCGAGGCGGCCTCCGAACCCGCGGCGCTCATCGTCACCAACGGCCGTCATGGAGCGCGGCTCTGGACGGTGGACGCTCGCTGGACGATCGCGGCCGCGCGCCAGGAGCCCGTGAACCCCATCGGCGCGGGTGACGCCGTGACCGCTGCCCTTGGTGTGCGGCTGGCCGCGGGTGCCACGCTGCCGGAGGCGCTCGCCGAGGGGGTGGCCTGGGGTGCCGCCAAGGTCCGCGACTTCGACCTGGCCGTTGACCCCTCGCTGGCGCAGTCCCTCCGGTCGGGTGTCAGCGTGGTCCGGCGAGCCACCCCACGAGCTGCGTCCAGAACGTCGGATATGCCGCCCATGCGGTGAACTCGGGCGAGCCCCAGTGGGGCGAGCAGTCTGATGCGAATGCCGCGGTCCGGCCCTTGCCCACCTCGCTCACGACCAGGAACGGATCGGCGCCGTGGCGCAGCAGGACCTGGCTGCCCGTACGCTCACGGAATCGGTTGTAGCCCAGGAATGGCGGCCAGGGCCCATCGATGCCATCGAGGATGCTCGTCGGATGGGTGCCGGTGGCCATGGGTCGGACACCCGCCGGCGTCTCGATCCGGTCGTCGTGATCGAGGAGCGTCACTGGCAGCACGTCCGCGAGCGGTGTCATGCCATAGCGCGCGGCGCCACCGTAGCCCGTGAAGCTCATGTAGCCACCGACCATCAGCAGCCCACCACCTGCCCGGACCCAGTCCGCAAGGATGGCCAGCCGGTCGGGTCGGACCTCGGACACCCGGAACGTGTCCGGATGGAGCGCGAGGGTGTCGGAGCCGATGTCGCTGAGGATGACCACGTCGTACGCGCCGAGGGCTGCCCCGGAGTCCGGGAAGCGCGTCGCGGCGAGGTGGTTCGGCAGGTACGTCACGTCAGAGCCGCTGCCCTCCAGGGCATCGATGAGCGGTGCGCCACCTTCGTCGTAGAAGCCGGTGTAGTAGGCGTTGAACCCCTTGACATTGACGCCGTAGCTCGTCCAGCTCTCGCCCGCGAGCAGCACCCGTGGCCGTTCGGACATCAGGCAGCGTCCTCGGTGCCAGGCTCCACGCTCGTGGCGATCCGCTCCAGCTCGGCCATCATGAACCGGTCCAGGTCGCCGTCCAGGACGCCCGACGTGTCGCTGGTCTCGAACTCGGTGCGGTGGTCCTTGACCATCTGGTAGGGATGCAGCACGTAGCTCCGGATCTGGTTGCCCCAGCCCGCCTCGATGTGGTCGCCCCGGATCCTGGCCAGCTCCGCCTCGCGCTCGGCGATCTTGCGTTCCAGGAGGCGTGCCTTGAGCACGCGCATCGCCGAGCTCCTTGTTCTGGTGCTGGGAACGCTCGTTCTGGCTCTGGACCACGATGCCTGTCGGCAGGTGCGTGAGGCGCACCGCAGAGTCGGTCTTGTTGACGTGCTGGCCGCCGGCGCCCTGCGAGCGGTAGGTATCGATGCGCAGGTCGTCATCGGGGATGTCGCCGACCTCCGACGTCGTCGTCCACCTCGGGCAGCACCTCCAGCAGCGCGAACGTGGTGTGGCGCCGCTTCTGGGAGTCGAACGGGCTGATGCGCACCAGCCGATGGACGCCCCGCTCGGCGCGCAGATAGCCATAAGCGCGGCGTCCCTCGACGTTGATGGTGGCGCTCTTGATGCCTGCCTCCTCACCCTCGAGCTGGTCGATGATCTCGGTCTTGAAGCGGTGGCGCTCCGCCCAGCGCAGGTACATCCGCTGGAGCATCTGCGGCCCAGTCGGTTGCCTCGGTGCCGCCGGCACCGGCGCTGATGGAGATGATGGCGTTCGGACTCGTCGTAGTCGCCCGAGAACAGGAGCGCCTGGCGCTGCTGCTCGTAGTCGCCCGGCCAGGGCCCGGTACTCGGCGTCCACGCCGGCGTCCATCGAGTCGTCGCCGGCCTCGGTGGCCATCTCGGCCAGCTCCGCCAGGTCGTAGGCACGCGCCAGCAGTCCCTGCCACGCGGTCAGGTCGTCGCGCAGGCCCTCGGCCTCGCGCAGCACGGCCTGGGCCTCGCGTGGCTCGTCCCAGAACCCGGCTTCCGCCGAGCGGGCGTCGAGCTGTCGAGAGCCGCTCCTCCTTGGCGGCGAGGTCAAAGACGCCCCGAGGTCGCCATGATCCGGGACACGAGATCGCGGATGGACGCGTTGTCCATCAGGTCCTCGCCTGCAGGTCCTGGAGCAGCTTGGGTCGCAGCTCAAGGATCTTGAGCGCGGTCTTGCTGCGGGCGACGACGGGGTTCACGCACGGGCAATACGAGTTATGCGGGCACGGCACCGCAGTCTCCGTCGCAATCGAGCCAGGCGGCATAGCTGCACGATCGGCAGTCACGCTCGCAGGCGATGAGATCGGTGAACGACGAATCACCGATCTCCGGTTCGGCCGCGGGAAACGGCTTCACGATTCCCTCTCTCTCCCTCTCCGGGGCCATCGGCTGGGCTACGGGTCCGCTGGCTCCGCCCTCTGACGACGAGCGGCGACCCGCCCGCGTGACGTCCGGAGTATACGAACGCACCCGGTTATCCACAAGAGGCAGTCCCACGTGGACACGCTCGCCGATCCGGTGGCCACGCATGGTCGTCATCGGGGCCCACCGCAGGGCTCGTGGGCGCGGATGCCACCCGGCCCTATACTTCGCTATCCCATGCGCAGCATCCTGGCCCGCCTCGTGGGCGGCGGTAACGAAGCCCACCTATCCAAGCTGCGCCCTGTCGTGGCCAAGATCAACGGACTCGAGGAGCACTACCAGTCACTCACGGATGAGCAGATCCGCGAGGAGATGGCCGCAGGTCCGGGCCGAGGTCGCCGAGCAGGCGGCCCCCACGCCGCCGTCCGACGACGAGCTGCATCACCCCGAGCGGGAGCGACGCGCGGACATGCGCCGGGCGCGCGAGAAGGCCGACCTCAAGCGGCTCCAGGCCGCCCTCGACGACGTGCTGCCGGATGTCTTCGCGGCTGCCCGCGAGGTCTCGCTGGCGGAAGCTGGGCATGCGCCCCTTCGATGTCCAGCTGATGGGCGCCATCGTCCTCCACCAGGGCCGCATCTCGGAGCAGAAGACCGGCGAGGGCAAGACGCTCGTCGGCCCCATCGCGGCCGCGCTCAACGCGATGTCCGGCCGGGGCGTCCACGTGGTCACCGTCAACGACTACCTGGCCAAGCGCGACCCCCAGTGGATGGGGCCCATCTTCCACGGCCTGGGCCTGTCGCTCGGCATCGTCCAGCACGACTGCTGCCTTCCTGTTCGACCCCGACTACCGGCCGAGCGACGAGCGGATGCTCTACCTGCGTCCGGTCGCCGCGGCGCGAGGCCTACGCCGCGGACGTGACCTACGCCACCAACAACGAGCTGGGCTTCGACTACCTCCGCGACAACATGGTCACGGAGCTCGTGGAGCGGGTCCAGCGCGAGCCGCTACTTCGCGATCGTGGACGAGGTGGACAACATCCTCATCGACGAGGCGCGGACGCCGCTCATCATCAGCGGCCAGGCCGAGGAGTCCGGTGACCTCTACTACACCTTCGCCCGGCTGGTGCCGCGCCTGAAGGCGCGCCCGGATGGCGCCGAGGAGGGCGGCGACTACTTCGTCGACCTCAAGGAGCACGCGGTCTCGCCCACCGAGGAAGGCATCGAGAAGATCGAGAAGCTGCTGGGCGTCCCGGACCTCTACGACGTCGACCGCGGACCCGCGGCTGGCCCGCCACTTCGAGCAGGCGCTGCGGGCCCACGCGCTGTACAAGGTCAACCGCGACTACATCGTCAAGGATGGCGAGATCGTCATCGTGGACGAGTTCACGGGCCGCCAGATGCCCGGCCGTCGCTGGTCGGAGGGTCTGCACCAGGCGGTCGAGGCGAAGGAGGGCCTGCGGGTCCAGCGCGAGTCGGTGACCCTCGCCACGATCACCTTCCAGAACTACTTCCGGCTGTACGACAAGCTCTCGGGCATGACCGGTACGGCCATGACCGAGCAGGAGGAGTTCTTCAAGATCTACGGCCTCGAGGTCGTGGCCATCCCGACCCATCGGCCGATGATCCGCGAGGATGACGCGGACCTCGTGTTCCGCGACGGAGAATGCCAAGTTCAACGCGCTCATCGACGAGATCGTCGAGATGCAGGCCGCCGGTCGGCCGGTGCTCGTGGGTACCGTGAGCGTCGAGAAGAGCGAGGTGCTCTCCGAGATGCTCGCAGCGGCGCGGCGTCAAGCACGAGGTCCTCAACGCCAAGTTCCACGAGAAGGAAGCGCCCATCGTGGCCCAGGCCGGTCGCACTGGGCGCCGTGACCATCGCCACCAACATGGCCGGCCGCGGCACGGACATCATGCTCGGCGGCGACCCCGCAGGGCCTGGCGTCCGCGGCGCTCCACCGGCAGGGCCTCAACCCCGCCGAGGTGGAGCCGGAGGTCTACGCGGCCGCGCTCGCCAAGGCCAAGGCCGAGACCGCCGCGGAGCACGAGCAGGTCGTCGCGGCGGGCGGTCTGCACATCATCGGCACCGAGCGCCACGACGCCCGGCGCATCGACAACCAGCTCCGCGGCCGTGCTGGCCGCCAGGGTGACCCGGGTTCCTCGCGCTTCTACCTGTCCCTCGAGGACACGCTCATGAAGCGCTTCGCGTCGCGACCGGGTCACGGGCCTCATGGAGCGGATGGGCCTGGAGGGTGACGTGGCCATCGAGTCGCGGCTCGTGTCCAAGACCATCGAGAACGCCCAGTCCCGCGTCGAGGGCTACAACTTCGACATCCGCAAGCGCGTCGTCGAGTACGACGACGTCATCAACAAGCAGCGCGAGACCATCTACTCCGAGCGCGACAAGGTGCTCAACAACGAGGACCTGGGCGATGCCGTCCTGGGCTTCGTGACCGGTGAGCTGGACATGCTCGCGGAGCAGCACCTGGGTCCGGTCATGGACGACTGGGATATCGAGGGACTTGCCCACGACGTCGCGCACCTGGGCATCGTGGGCGAGGGCATCGACGCGGAGTCGCTTGCTGGAGCTCACGAACACAGGACGAGATCATCGACCGTCTCCAGGAGGCCGCGGAGGCCACCCTCGCTGAGCGCCAGGCGCGCTACGGCGAGCAGACCTGGGCGATGGTCGAGCGACTGGTCCTGCTGCGCTCCATCGACCAGCTGTGGGTGGACCACCTGACCGAGCTGGACGACTTCCGCCGTGGCGTCGGCCTGCGCGGCTACGGCGGCACCGATCCCCTGGTCGAGTTCAAGCGCGAGGCGTTCAAGCTGTACGACGAGCTGCGCGGGTTCATCCGCCACCAGGTCGCGACGACCATCTTCCGGGTCAACGTGCAGGTGCAGCAACCCGCACCGGCGACACCGCCACCCGCCCGGAGCCTGCCGATGCCGACCCCGCAGCAGATGGCCATGCTCCGGGCCGCGGCCGCGGCGCGCGCCAGGCAGGCCGAGCTCGCCGCAGGCCAGACGGCGGCAGGAACGGCCGATGGCTCGGTCCAGTCGGGCGACATCGTGACCACCGACGACGCCATCACCGAGACGCTCGAAGGCACGTACGGCGGTGACGATGTCCTCGCCGACCTGGACCTCGACGCCGAGGACCTGGCGCCGTACGACGAGATCGAGGACGACGCCGCGGCGCCCGGATTCGTGAGCGACGAGGTGACGGCGGGTGGGGGCGAGGTCACGGCGGCTGCCGCGGCCGCAGCCCGCCGTGGCAGCACAGCCGGTCATCCCCGGGCTCACGGCCAAGGCTCCGCGCCAGATGACCCTCCAGCATGGCGACGAGCCGGTCGCGGCCAAGCCTGTCTCGGCGGCCGCTGCCGGCGGATCCCGGCGCGCGCCTGGGCCGCAATGACCCCTGCTACTGCGGCTCAGGCCTCAAGTACAAGAAGTGCCACGGCAAGTAGCCACGGATCGCGGCTGTCGGCGGCGGTCGCCGGTCAGCTCCAGAAGCCGGAGCCGTACCCCACGACCATGACCACGAGGGTCAGGATGCCGAGCAGCGCCACGAACAGGACCGCGATGCGCGGGTCCGTCTGCTCGACCTCGGGGTTCTGCAGCGGCGCGGCCTTCCAGCGACGCGAACGCAGCTGACGCCGGTAGTCCCCGGTCTTGACCGGCGCTGGCTCGAGCCCGCCATCTGGATCAGGTCGATAGAGCTTGAGCGTCATGCGTGGACTCCGGGGTCATCGCTGCTGGGTCGTGGGTGGCAAGGCGTCGATGGTACCCGGCCACGCCTCGACGCGCGAGGGTCGGGTGCGTCGATTCGGCGGACGCGCGTCGGCGATGACCAAAACCCACCTTGGGCAATCGATTGGCGCAGCTCGGATGCCGTCAGGCGTCGTCCTCGGTCTCGCCCTCGCTCCAGAGACCCATCTCCTGGACGAGCTTGATCTCCGACGAGAAGAGCGCGCCCACGGACTCGCCGCCGTGGATGCGCCGGATGGCCTCGCCGATGAGCGGCGCCACGGACAGCTGCCGGATCTTGCTGATGCGCTTGGCGGGCGGCAGCGGGATGGTGTCGGTGATGACGACCTCGGTGCAGGTTCGACGTCCTGGATGCGCTCGATGGCCGGGTCGGACAGGACCCCGTGCGTGGCGCAGGCGTAGATCTCCGATGACTCCCTCGCGCTCCAGGGCGCGGGTCACCTCCATGAGCGTGCCGCCGTGTCGATCTCGTCATCCACGATGATGGCCCGCTTGCCCCGCACCTCGCCGATGACGTTGAGCACCTCGGCACGGTCGTCGTTGCCGTGACGGCGCTTCTCGACGATGGCGAGGGGCGCCTCGATGAGCTCGGCGAACGTCCGGGCGCGCTTGGCGAAGCCCAGGTCCGTGACCACGACGAGGTCCTGGAGGCCCTTCTGGATGAAGTAGTTGCTGAGCAGGTGGACCGCGGTCAGCTCGTCCACGGGGATGTTGAAGAAGCCCTGGATCTGGCCCTGGTGGAGGTCCATCGTCAGCAGCCGGTCGGCGCCCGCGACGCTGATCATGTCCGCGATGAGGCGCGCCGTGATGGGCACCCGCGGCTGGTCCTTCTTGTCCGAGCGGCCGTACGCGTAGTACGGCACCACCGCCGTGATGCGCCCGGCGCTCGCGCGCTTGAAGGCGTCGATCATGATGAGCAGCTCCATGATCGACTTCTGGACCGGCGAGCAGGTCGGCTGGACGAGGTAGACGTCGTGCTCCCGGACGTTGTCCAGGATCTTGACGAAGATGTTCTCGTTGGCGAACTCGAACACCTCGCACTGGCCGAGCGGCACGTCCAGGTAGCGCCCGATCTTGCGTGCCAGGCCCGCGTTGGCAGTTGCCGGTGTACAGGCCCAGCGTCTCGGTGGCGCGTCCCGTCAGTGTCGAATCCGAACGACGTCACCCGGTTGCTCTCCAATGGCCGTGTCGTCAAGCCGGTGGCTCGCCACCGCCGGGCGCGTCGCCTGCTGACCCCGTCGAGTCATTCTGGTCGATGCCGCGCTGCTCTGCCAGCCCTGCACGGAAGACCGCGATGCCCGCGACGCTGTCACCTTCGTGGAGACGCATCACGATGACGCCCCGTGCGCGCACTGCTGTAGCGGTTGACGCGTCTTGACGTCCGTGCGCACGACCTGGCCGCTGGCGCTGATGAGCAGCAGCTCCTCGTCCGCTCTCGTCGACGAGCTCGACCGCGGCGACGTTCCCGGTCTTGCGGCCTTCCAGCGCGATGAGCCGGACGCCCTGGCCGCCGCGATGCTTGGTGCGGATGTGCTCGTCGAGCAGCACCCGCTTGCCGTAGCCCGTCTCGGTCAGCACCAGCAGGTCGGCACCCGGCTCGACGACGCCCATGCCCACGACCTGGTCGCCCTTGCGAGCGAGACGGATGCCGATGACACCCGCGGCGTCGCGGCCCATGGCGCGGACCTCGCGCTCGTGGAAGCGCGCGATGCTTGCCCAGCGCGGTGGCGAGCACGATGTCGTCGCTTGCCGGACGAGACCCCGACCCAGGCGAGGGCGTCGTCCTCGGCCACGGTGATGGCCCGGATGCCCGTCGAGCGGACGCGCTCGAACTGCTCCACGGGTGTCTTCTTGATGATGCCCATGCCGGGTGGCCATCACCAGGTTGTCGCCCTTCTCGAAGTCGGGCAGCGTGATGACCGCCAGCACCCGCTCACCGGCCTCCACCTGGACCCCCTCGAGGTTGATGATGGGCACGCCCTTGGCCTGGCGGCTGGCGTCGGGGATGGCGTGGACCTTGGAGCTGAACACCCGGCCGCGGTCGGTGAAGAACAGCGCCCAGTCGTGGGTATTGGCCACGAGGAGGTGGCCAACGGCGTCCTCCTCGACCGTGCGCGCACCGATGATGCCCTTGCCGCCACGAGCCTGGCGCCGATAGGTCACGAGTGGCTGGCGCTTGATGTAGCCGCGCCCGGACACCGTGATGACGACGTCCTCGTCGGCGATGAGGTCCTCGTCGGAGAGCTCCCGGGACGCATCCTCGGCGATTCGGGTCCGCCGCGGGCCGGCGTACTTGCGCTCCAGCTCCTCGTTCTCGGTCTTGATGATGTCCAGCACCCGGCGGGGGTTGGCGAGGATGTCCTCCAGCTCGCTGATGAGCTGGATGATGGCGACGTACTCGTCCTCGATCTTCTTGCGCTCGAGCGCGGCGAGGCGTCGGAGCTGCATCTCGAGGATGGCGTTGGCCTGGATCTCCGAGAGACCGAAGCGTTCCATGAGGTGCGGACCGGGCAGCGTCCACGTCCGCGGCGGCGCGGATGGTCGCGATGACCTCGTCGAGGTTGTCGAGCGCGATCTTGAGGCCTTCGAGGATGTGCGCCCGGTCACGTGCCTTCTGGAGGTCGTACTCGGTGCGCTTGACGATCACCTCGCGACGCCACTCGATGTGGTGCTGAAGGATCGCCTTGAGCGGCAGGGTCTGCGGCTGGCCGTCGACGAGCGCCACGATGTTGGCGTTGAAGGCCACCTGGAGCGCCGTGTGCTTGAACAGGTTGTTGAGCACCTTGTGCGGGTTCGAGTCCCGCTTGCACTCGATGACCATGCGCATGCCGTCGCGGCTGGACTCGTCCTGGAGGCCGCTGATGCCGTCGATCTTGCCACCCTTGACCAGTTCCGCGATCTTCTCCACGAGCGCGGCCTTGTTGACCTGGTAAGGCAGCTCCGTGACCACGATGGCCATGCGGCCCTGGCGGGTCTCCTCGAATGCACACTGGGCGCGCATCACGACGCGACCTCGACCGTGGGCGTACATGTCCCGGATGGCGTCGATGCGTTCGCGCTGGCCGGTGATGGGGTTGCGCCGCTCCTCGAACCGGAAGATCGTGGCGCCGGTCGGGAAGTCTGGGCCCAGCACGTGCTCGCACAGCTGGTCGGAGGTAAGGTCGGGGTCCTCGATGAGCGCGTTGGTGGCCCGGGTGATCTCGCCCAGGTGGTGGGGCGGGATGTTGGTGGCCATGCCCACCGCGATGCCCGAGGAGCCGTTGATGAGCAGGTTGGGCAGCTTCGCGGGCAGCACCGACGGCTGCATCCGGGATGCCGTCGTAGTTCTCCACGAACTCGACGGTGTCCTTGTCGATGTCGGCGAGCAGCTCCGAGGCGATGCCGGTCATGCGCGCTTCCGTGTAGCGCATGGCGGCGGGCGGGTCGCCGTCGACGGAGCCGAAGTTGCCCTGGCCGTCCACGAGCGGGTAGCGCAGCGAGAAGTCCTGGGCGAGGCGCACGAGCGCGTCGTACAGCGACTGGTCGCCGTGCGGGTGGTACTTGCCCATCACCTCGCCGACGATCGCGGCGCACTTGCGATAGCTCGCGGTGGAGCTCAGACCCATCTCGTGCATCGTGTACAGCACGCGCCGATGGACCGGCTTGAGGCCATCGCGGACATCCGGCAGCGCGCGGCTGACGATGACGCTCATGGCGTAGTCGAGGTAGGCGGCTCCGGAGCTCGTCCTCGATGGGCACGGGCCGGATGCGCTGGTCGATGGGGTCCGTCATGCGCGACTCCGTGCGTAGCGATCGCCCTGCTGGGCGATGGCCTGGTCAGCCAGTGCCGCGACCCCGAACGTGGCGGCGACGGTGGCTGCGGTGCTGGTGGATGGGGAGCCCGGCGTGCTTGCGGATGCCCGCCACGCGGTCGCGCAGGCGCGAGACGACCTCCGCCGGCTGGTGCTGGGCGGCATCCCGGATGACCCAGGCGCGATAGCCGTCGTCGCCCTCGACCGCGATCTCCGCCTGCTCCGTCAGGAACGCAGCCACGGCACGCTGGTCGACGCGGCTCCATGACCGGATGGCCCACGAGAGGGCTTTCTGGACCTGGTCATCGGCGTCACCCATGAGCAGGCCGATGAGCGCGAGCGCGGCACCCGTATCGAGCTCCTGGCGTCGGTCTGCTGCCACCACATAGGGCATCCGCGCGAGCGTGGAGCCGACGAGCCGTCGCTCCATCCGTTGGTCGGAGTAGACGAGCTGCTCCAGCTCGGCCCATCGGAAGGCCTCCGCGAGGATCCCCCGGGCATACACCTCGGCGAGCGAGTCGACGCTGATCCAGTCGCGCGCGGCACGGGCGACACGGCGGAGCAGCTGCCACGCACGCTCAGGCTCATCCGCGAGGCTGTGGCTGAGGCAGGGCAGGGCGAACAGCCGGACCTCGCGGGTGTCCGCGACCATGAGCCGCACGGCCAGATCCAGCAGCTGCGATGACGAGGTCTCGCGGAGGGCGGGTCGCAGGACCCGTTCGATCTCGTGGCTGAGCGGCGTCCGGACGCCGATGACCAGACCCGACCCCGGGGCGACACGTTCCTGCTCGGCCGCGTAGCCCGCGTCGGCGAGGCCCGCGAGCCCATCCGTGAGGGTGGCCAGGAATGCGTCCGGCTGGGTCACCAGGTCCGCCAGGGCCAGGCCCAGGGCATGCGCGATGGGGAGCCGCTCGGCCACGAACGTTGCCGCCTGCTGCGAGGTCTCAGACGTCAAGGTTCTGGACCTTGCGTGCCTCGGCCTTGATCCAGTCCCGGCGTGGCTCGACCTTCTCGCCCATGAGCTTCGAGAAGTAGGTCTCGGCGTCACCGGCATCGTCGATGTCCACCCGCAGCAACGTCCGGGTCTCGGGGTTCATGGTGGTCTCCCAGAGCTGGTCGGCGTTCATCTCGCCGAGGCCCTTGAAGCGCTGGGTGGTGAGGTTCTTGACCTTCATCTCCTTGATGATCCGGTCGCGTTCCTTCTCGTCGTGGGCGTAGCGGGTGACCTTGCCGGTGCTCACCCGGTAGAGCGGCGGCTGGGCGATGTACAGATGGCCAGCCTGGACGATGTCGATCATGTTGCGGAAGAAGAAGGTCATCAGCAGCGTCCGGATGTGGGCACCGTCCACGTCCGCGTCCGCCAGCAGGATGACCTTGTGATAGCGGAGCTTGGAGATATCGAAGGTGTCGCCGATACCGGTGCCGAGCGCGATGATGAGGGGCCGGATCTTCTCGCTGCCGAGCACCTTGTCCAGGCGCGCCTTCTCGACGTTGAGCATCTTGCCGAACATCGGCAGGATGGCCTGGAAGCGTCGGTCGCGGCCCTGCTTGGCTGAGCCGCCGGCTGAGTCGCCCTCGACGATGTACAGCTCGCTGCGCTCCGGATCGCGCTCCTGGCAGTCAGCGAGCTTGCCGGGCAGGGCGGAGCCCTCGAGGGCACTCTTCCGGATGACGAGGTCGCGGGCCTTGCGGGCTGCTTCCCGGGCACGTTGGGCGGTCATCGACTTCTCGATGATGCGTCGGCCGTCGCCGGGGTTCTCGTCCAGATACTGGGTGAGGCCTTCCGTGACGGCTGCCTGGACCTGGCCCTTCACCTCGGCGTTGCCCAGCTTGGCCTTGGTCTGGCCTTCGAACTGCGGGTCGGTCATCTTGACGCTGATGACCGCCGTCAATCCCTCGCGGACATCGTCGCCAGACAGGTTGTCCTTGGTGTCCTTGATGATCCCCTGGCGGCGGGCCCAGTCGTTGAGACAGCTCGTCAGGGCGGCGCGGAAGCCCGTGACGTGGGTACCGCCGTCGATCGTGTGGATATTGTTAGCAAAGGCAAGGACTGTCTCGGCATAGCCGTCGTTGTATTGGATGGCGACCTCGATGGAGGTCGTGCCATCCCGACGCTCGATGGCGATGGGTCGGTTGCCCAGCGTCTCCCGGTCCTTGTTGAGATGGCGCACGAAGCTCGCGATGCCACCTTCGAAGTAGAACGACTTCTCCTGGACCGGTTCGGTCCGCTCATCCACCAGCCGGATGTGGACGCCCTTGGTGAGGTACGCGGACTCGCGCACCCGCTGGGCGATGGTGTCGAAGCTGAACTCGATGGTGTCGAAGACCTCTGCGTCGGGCATGAACACGGTGGTCGTGCCGTGGCGGCCATGCGATGGGCCGATGAGCTTGACGGGTGCGACCGGGTCGCCGCGGCGGTATTCCTGGCCCCAGATCTTGCCGTCGCGCGCCGTTTCCACCTTGAGCCACTCGGAGAGCGCGTTGACGACGCTGACCCCCACGCCATGGAGGCCACCGGACACCTTGTAGCCGCCGCCGCCGAACTTGCCGCCGGCATGCAGCACGGTGTGCACGACCTCGAGCGCATCGCGTCCTGTCTGCTTCTGCATGCCCACGGGCACACCGCGTCCGTTATCCGTGTTGCGCAGGCTGCCGTCCGGCTGGAGACGGATCTCGATGTGGGTGGCGTGGCCGGCCATCGCCTCGTCGATGGAGTTGTCGACGATCTCCCAGACCAGGTGGTGCAGACCGCGGACGTCGGTCGAGCCGATGTACATGCCGGGTCGACGACGGACGGCTTCGAGTCCTTCGAGGACCTGGATGGCGTCCGCGCCGTATTCGTTCGCCCCACGAACGGTCTTGGTCCGGCGCGACGGGTCGGGACGCTCCTCGACCTCGTCGGCCCCAGGCGCTTGCGCGCTCATCGCTCCCCTCCCGCCAGTCGCTCGTACAAGCGCAACAGGTCATCCGCTTCGAACCAGGTGATGGTGATGCGTCCACCCCTCTTGCCGGGTGTCAGCGTGACCCGGGTGCCCAACACGTCCCGCAGGCGGGCGGCCATCTGCTCCAGGTCTGGGTCCTCCTCTGGGTCTGCTTCGGTGGGGGGTGTCATCGGCGCTGGACCGTGCGTCTCCTTGACCAGTCGCTCTGTCTGCCGAACCGAGAGCCCCTTGCGTTGGATGAGCTCCAGCGCCCGCGTCTGCTGCTCATGGTCATCGAGGCCGGCGAGCGCACGGGCGTGGCCCTCGGAGATCGTCCCCGCTCGGACCGCATCCTGGACGGCCTGCGCCACGGAAAGCAGCCTGAGGGTATTGGCGATGGCGGCACGCGAGCGACCGATGCGCTGGGCGACCTGCTCCTGGGTGAGTCCGAACTCGTCGATGAGCTGCCGGAAGGCGCGCGCCTCGTCGAGCGCGTTGAGGTCCGCACGCTGAAGGTTCTCGACGAGTGCCAGTGACAGCTGCGATTGCTCGTCCGCTGTACGGACGACCGCCGGGATGGTCAGCTTGCCGGCGATGACGGACGCCCGGAGACGGCGCTCGCCAGCGATGAGCTGATAGCCGTCCTCCACCTCGATGAGCACGACCGGCTGCAGGACGCCGTGGAGCGCGATGCTCGCGGCGAGTCCCTGGAGCTGGTCGTCCTCGAAGGCGAGTCGTGGCTGCCAGGGATTGACTCGGATGCGGCTGATCTCGATCTCTCGAGCGGTGGCGGGCACTCCGGTCGGGATGAGGGATGCCAAGCCGCGGCCCAGACCACCCTGGCTGCGGCGGGTGTCCGTGGTCATGCGCGCGTCGCCCATGCGGGGGCGGGGGTGGGCTCGGCGCCGGAACCGGGCACGGGCAGGCCGCGGTCACGGGCGAGGACCTCGTCAGCCAGCGCGGCATACGCCAATGCGCCGCGCGATGCTGGACTGTATTCCGAGATCGGGCGCCCGTAGCTGGGCGCCTCGGCAAGGCGGACGCTCCGGGGGATCTGGGTCTGGAACACCTGGTCTCCGAGATGGCGCCGGACCTCTGCGCTGACGTCCGAGGAGAGGGTGGTCCGGGCGTCGAACATCGTGAGCACGACACCCTTGACTGACAGTGCCGGGTTGAGGTGGTCGCGGACGAGGTCGATGGTGGACAGGAGCTGGCCGAGTCCTTCGAGGGCGTAGTACTCGCACTGGATGGGGATGAGCACGCTGTCGGCCGCCGTGAGGGCGTTGACCGTCAAGAGGCCGAGCGACGGCGGGCAGTCCATCAGGATGTAGTCGAAGTCGGCGGCCACCGACGCGAGCGCCCTGCTGAGGCGACGCTCGCGGCTTGCGATGGGTACGAGCTCGACCTCAGCGCCAGCAAGGTCACGGGACGACGGGATGATGGACAGGCCCTCGGGTCCGGCAGCCGTGATGAGATCCTGGGCGTTGCCGTTGCCGACCAGGACCGGGTAGATGGACCGGTCGACCTCACGACCGGTGAGACCGACCCCGCTGGTGGCGTTGCCCTGCGGGTCGAGGTCCACGATGAGGACTCGGCACCCCGAGCGCGCGAGGTAGCTGGCCAGGTTGACCACGGTGGTCGTCTTGCCGACCCCGCCCTTCTGGTTCGCACAGGCGATGATCTCGCCCATCAGAAGCTCTGTCGGTGCTGTTCCACGTGCACGGATTCTAGCGTGATCGAGCATCTTCCGCCGTTCGCATGGGTTCATTCGGGCCGATGCAGGAGACGATGACACGCGCGCCTTATCCGCCACCTATTCGACGATCAATCGAGATGTTTCACGTGGTACCTTACGGTGAAACAACGGGGGAGCGGTCGTCGCTCGCGGAAGCGGCGGTAAGCGGCGGATGCCGGGAGGATGGGATGACCAACGGACGACCTCCGGGAGACGAGGCGTCGGACGCCGATGTCACGTCCGCAGCGAGGCGCCCGCCGGTCGGGCTCGATGACTTCGATGCCGGGTTCCTCGTCGGCGTCCTCGTGGGCGAGGGACACTTCGGCGGCGACGGCCGCCAACCGCAGGTGACGCTCCGGATGCATGTCGACCATGAGTCCCTCTTCCGGTGGCTGATGGCGCGATTCCCGGACAGCCGGCTGTATGGCCCCTACGACCACTCCGGGCGACGCTACTACCAGTGGATGGCGCGTGGCGCGTTCCTGCGGGAGCAGCTGCTGCCCATCCTGGACCGGTACCTCATCCCCGAGCTCGACGATCGCGCCTGGCGGCGATACCGGCAGATGCGCTCCGACTACCCCTGACGATCCACCGAGGACTCCGGTCTGGCATCGATACCAGCACGGAGACCTCGTTGGGGACCTGCTCCGGGAGGTCTCCCTGGTTGGTCTCGGTGCACGCCTCGGGTATACTCCGGGTCCGTCCGTGCCCGGCTCCTGGAGCGCCTCTGACACGGTCGCGCAATGCCAGGAACGGGGGCTGGGAGCACGCAATGGGCCTCCTCAGCGCAGCCGTCGGGGCGATCGTGGCGGCCATCCTCGAGGTCAGCGTCCTGTCCCAGCTGCAGCTGGGCGGCGTCACCCCAGAGCTGGTGCTATCCATGGGCATCGCTGTCGCGATGGTCGCCGGGTTCGAGGCAGGCATGATCTGGGCGTTCCTTGGAGGCGTGATGCTGGACATGCTGCTGCCCGGGCGGGCGCTGGGGGCAACGACCCTGGTGCTGCTCGTCGCCATCGGCATCGCGCTGCTCGTGGCACGCGCCACGGACCCACCCCGGATCGTGGTCATCGCCGCGACTGCCTTCGCGCTCTCGTGGTTCTTCCAGGCATTCCTCATCGGACTGCTCGCGGCCACTGCGGGGATCGCGATCCCAGCCTGCAGCCCACCACCATGACGGTCTCCGCGGCGCTTGCCGCAGGCATCGCGGCCGCGACTGCGTGGGTCGCCCGCTCGCTCCAGCTCCGCTTCGGCACATCGGAACGGACGGACTGGTGATGCCGCCTGGGGATCGGCCATGATGGGCCCCGGTGCCACGGATGTCGCTCCGTCCCGCCGATTGTGGCGTCGCTTCCTCGTGTTCGGCATCGCGGTCATCATCGTGGTCACGACCCTCGGCGTGCGGCTCTTCCAGCTGACCGTTGCGGAGAACGGTCGCTACCAGGGCATGGCCGTCGCGCAACGGCAGGGGACCCAGAGCGTGCCGGTCTCGCGCGGCCTCATCTACGACCGTACGGGCCGGAAGCTGGTCGAGAACGTGCCCATCTTCGTCGTCCGGGTGCGGCCCGGGGAGATCCCCTACCTGATGCGCGAAGCGGTCGTGCGTCGGCTCGCCCAGCTGCTGCGCAAGCCGGCACCCGCCATCTTCGAGGCCATCGATCGGAGCGTCGGCTCGCCCTATGACCCCGTGACCGTCGCGGAGCAGGTGCCCACGAGCGTCGCCCGCGTCATCGCCGAGGAGCACCTGGGGCTGCCCGGGGTGACGGTAGACGTGGTCGCCCGACGCCACTACCTGTACGGCCCGCTGATCGCACACATCATGGGCTGGACCGGCCACGTCTCCGCCGCCGACTACGAGGCCCTCAAGGGCGATGGCTACCTGGCCGACGACGTCATCGGCAAGCAGGGCGTCGAGGCGACCTTCGAGCGCGAGCTGCGCGGTCAGTACGGCATGCAGCAGGTCCAGCGGGACGCGGCGGGCCGCGTCGTGAGCGTGCTCAAGACGCTCCAGGACCCCCAGGCTGGTGCATCGCTGCAGCTGACCATCGACCTGGGCATCCAGCGCGAGGCACAGAAGGCGCTTGAATGGGGCATGAAGGCGGCGGGGTTGAAGCGCGGCGTCTTCATCGTGATGAACCCCCAGAACGGCGAGATCCTGGCCATGGTGTCGCTGCCGACCTATGACGACAACGCCTTCGCCGACGGCATCAGCGCCCAGGAGTACAAGAAGCTGCTGCGCGATCCGCGCAAGCCGCTGCTCAACCTGGCCATCAGCGAGCAGCTGCCGCCCGGCTCGACCTACAAGCTCGTGACCGGCCTGGGCGCCCTCCAGGATCGGCAAGATCACGCCCCAGACGCGGCTCATGACCAGGGGCTACATCATGGTGGCGGGCACCAGGATGCATGACTGGAGCACTATCGGCTGGGGGCCCATCACCATCTACAACGGATTCGCCCACTCCAGCGATACCTTCTTCTACCAGGTGGCGCTCAAGCTGGGCATCGACCGGCTGGGGTACTGGGCACATGAGCTTGGCTTCGGCCGCAAGACCGGCATCGACCTGCCGGGCGAGACCGTGGGCACGGTGCCCACCAACGACTGGAAGCAATCGGTGTTCTCGCAGCCCATCTATCCCGGCGAGACCGCGCAGGCGGGTATCGGGCAGGGCTACGACATGGTCACGCCCATCCAGCTCATCACCGCCTACTCGGCGCTGGCCAATGGCGGCACCCTGTACCGCCCTCAGATGGTGCGCAAGCTCCTGGACTCCAACGGCAAGGTCATCAAGACCCTCAAGCCCGAGGTGACGCGCAAGCTGCCCATCGACCCGGACGTGCTGCGGGTCATGCGGGTGGCGGCCCGGAACGTGCTCGTCGTCCGGCACACGCTCAACTTCGTGGACCTGCCCGTCGTCGTCGCCGCCAAGTCGGGCACCGCCGAGTACAGCGTCCGTGACAGCCAGGGCCGGCTGCCGTTCCACTCCTGGTTCGTCGGCTTCGTGCCCAAGGATGCCCGCAAGAAGGCGAGCGATCCCAACGGCTTCAAGGCCGTCTCCCGGACCGATTCGCAGCTCGCGTTCCTGGCCTTCGCCTTCGACTCCCGGACCCGCGGCAACGCCGCCACGGAGATCGCCAAGTACTTCCTGCAGCTCCACTACCACGTCAAGAAGGACTACCGTATCCCCAGCCTGCTGGTCCGCGACAACTTCTACGGGCAGTAGCCGATGGGTACCCTCCGACTCCAACCTGCCAGGCTCGCCGCGTTCACGCCCCGAGCCATGACCAACGTCTGGTCGGTGTTCGACGTGCAGCTGGCGGTCTACGCCCTCGCGCTCGTCGTCATCGGACTGCTGATGGCGTTCACGAACAGCGGCGACGCGCCGCTCGCGGGTGGCTCCCTGTTCACCCGGGCGCTCATGTGGCTGGCCATCGGGATCGTCATCTTCATCGTCGCCGCCGCGGTCGACTACCGCTGGTCACGGACCTTCTCGTGGGCGCTCTACCTCATCAACATCGGCCTGCTGGTGCTGACCATCGCCATCGGGTCGGGCATCGGCGGGGTGTCGCGCTGGGTCACCATCTTCGGGCTCCAGTTCCAGTTCTCGGAGGTGGCCAAGGTCCTCATGGCCATCGTGCTGGCCACCTGGATCGCGGACCACAACGCGCGCATCACGAGCCTCTGGACCATCGTCGGCGGCGTGCTGCTGGCCCTTCCGCCGCTCGTGCTGGTGCTGGTCCAGCCCGACCTGGGCACCTCGCTGGTCATCGGCGCCATCCTCTTCGGCAGCCTGTTCGTGTCGGGTGCCAGCCTCCGCTGGCTGGGGGTCGGCGTGCTCATGGTGCTGGCATTCATCCCCATCGCCTGGACCGAGGTCCTCAAGCCATACCAAAAGGAACGGCTCATCTCGTTCCTGGACCCGACCGCCGACCCGCAGGGCTCGGGCTACCAGCTGCTCCAGTCCCAGATCGCGGTCAGCTCCGGGGGCCTCTTCGGACGCGGTCTCACGAACGGCACGACGGGCGCCGACTACCTGCCTGTCCAGTCGACGGACTTCGTCTTCTCGCGCGTCGGCGAGGAGCTCGGCTTCCTGGGTGGGGTCGTCGTGCTGCTGCTGTTCACGCTGCTCATCTGGCGGGTGCTCGTCATCGGCTGGCGATCACGCGACCCGTTCGGCCTGGCCTTCGCGGGTGGCATGGCAGGGCTGCTGCTGTTCCAGCTGCTCGTCAACGTGGGCATGGTCCTGGGCATCATGCCCATCACGGGCATCCCGCTGCCGTTCATCACCCACGGTGGCGCCTCGCTCGTCAGCCTTGCCCTCGGTCTCGGCATCCTCGAGAGCATCGCCATGCGTCAGGGTCGGCCCGGGGGCTGATCGGCGCGGACGCGCGCGTCCGCTCGTCAACGCTTGAGGAGCGCTGCGATCTCCGCCCGATACTGGCGGCCGCCGGGCGAGCGCTCCAGCCATTCCAGGAAGTCCGGGTCATGGGCCGCGATCTGGCCCAGCGACCAACCCTTGTAGCGCCCGAAATCGAGCACCGATCCGCGGGCGACGCCACGCGGTGGTGGGCCGGCCTCGCCATAGGGTCGCTCACTGGCCATCGCGCTTGCGCCCGTGCTCGTGGGCCCCGGGTCGGTCGACCGTTTCACATACCGGTCGCCCTGGCGACGATCACGTCTCGACGCCAGCTCCTGGTCGTAGCGTGCGCGTCGCTCCGGATTGCGCAGGACGTCGTACGCCTGGTTGATCTCCAGCATCAGCTGCCGGGCATCGTCGCCCGGATCGAGGTCCGGGTGGTAGCGCTGCGCCAGGCGGCGGTGCACGACCGCCAGGATATCCGCGTCCGCGGACTGGTCGACCATCAGGATCTGGTAGTAGTTCTTGCGACCCATCACCGTGCTGCTGCCGCCTCCGTTCCTTCGCTCGTCATCCCGCGTCCGGTCCCGGCGGGCAGGACTTCGGCCGGTGCGGTCATCACAGTCCCCTCGGCCCGCGGTGGGCGTCCGGTCTTCCGGGCCAGGTCGGGAGCGTCCGGATCGGGGACATCCGGATCATCCTCGCTCAGGCGACGGAAGAGGTAACGATAGATATCCCGTCCAGCCGCCGTGACGGGAACCGACAGGATGGCACCCAGGAGCCCGAAGAGGGCGCTGCCCACGATGAGCGCGAGGATGACGATCGATGGATGGAGCTCGACCGCGTCGCCCTGGATCTGGGGCACGAGGACGTGATTCTCCACCTGCTGCACGACCAGGTAGAGGAGCACGACCGCGATGGCGGCACGTACCGGGTCCTGCGTGGTCAGTGACAGCACCAGGGTCGGGATCATGGACAGGATGGGCCCGATGATGGGCACCAGCTCCAGGAACCCGGCGATGACCGCGAGCAGCACGGCGAACGTGATGAACACGGGGTCGATGAGGACCCCCAGGAGCAGCAGCCCCACGAACGTGGCTACGCCCACCACGAGGCCCAGGAACAGCTGTCCCCGGACCCAGCGACCAAAGGTGTGATCGACGATGCCCGTGACGGCGAGCGTGTCCCGCCGCCAGCCCATGGGCAGTGCCTGGACGAACGCACCCCGGAGTCGGCTGAGATCCTTGAGCACGTAGAACGCCCACACCGGGATGATGAGATAGCCGAACGTGCTCACGAGGGTCGTGGCCAGACTCCGTGCGAGCGGGAGCAGCGATCCGAGGTCCGGACCCGATCCCTCGCCGCCCGACGCGGTGACGAGGACGTGGTCGACGGCGCTTCGCAACCATGTCGGCAGGGCCAGCGTGGTGTACCACGCGCGAAGGTTGTCGAGCGTCCCCGGCAGCTCGTCCGCGAAGCGCTGCAGCTGGTCGCTCATCGGCCGGACCACCAGCACGATCCCGACCGCCACCGCCGCCACGATGGCCAGGTAGAGCAGCAGGATGGCAGCCCAGCGGGGGATGGTGCGTCCACCGACATGGGCACGCGCCAGCCGGTCGACGCTGGGCGCCAGCAGATAGATGAGGAGCAGGCCCAGCACGAACGGCGTCAGCACGTCCATGACCAGCATCCCCATGACCAGGAGCAGGATCGCCGTGACACCCACGAGCGCAGCCCGGGGCGTGGGCGGCTGGAGGCGACGGGGCGGCGCCGGCGAGGCCGCGGCCGACGGGACGAACGTCATGGCCAGCACACTAGCAGGACGGCCGCGGCTGGCCTGTCCCCCACGCTGCGGCCACGCGGGTACCGCTCAGCCGAGCGCGCCGTTGCGCCGGATGAGCGCCCGATACCAATGCGCACTCCGTCGAGGCGTTCGAGCCTGCGTCCCGTAGTCCACGTGAACGAGGCCGAACCGCTGGGCGAAGCCCTCTGCCCACTCGAAGTTGTCCAGGAGCGACCAGACGAGGTAGCCCCGGATGGTCGCACCCGCGGAGATGGCATCGGCTACCGCATCGATGTGGGCCGACAGGTATCGGATCCGCCGTTCGTCGTCGATGACGCCATCGGCCCCGACGCCGTCGTCATAGGCGGCGCCATTCTCGGCGATGATCATCGGCGGGGCATCGGGATAGGTACTGGTGATCGAGACCAGAAGCTCGCGCAGGCCGTCCGGCGTGATGGGCCACCCGAGACTGGTCAGCTCGCCGGTCGACGTCGCATCCCGGATGCCAACCACACCCGGATGCAGCTCGACGTTGTCGACACCGGGATCCGACTCCAGGAGGGTGTCGTTGTAATAGTTCACGCCGAGCCAGTCGATGGGGGTGCCGATGGTGGCCAGATCCCCGGGTTCCACCGGCAGGCCACCGAACCGGTCGGTCACATCGATCATGTCCGCGGGATAGCGCCCACGGAACAGTGGATCGAGCCAGATACGGTTCCGATATCCGTCGGTGATCCGGACGGCCTCGAGCAGGTGCTCCTCGGATCCGCCGGCGACCGCCCGCACGGGTGCGATGTTCAGCACGATGGCGTGGCGGGGGTCCGGGTCGATCGCGCGCATGCGCATCACGGCGAGCCCGTGGCCCAGCAATGTGTGATGGATGGCGCGCACCGCTTGCCGAGGGTCACGCACACCGGGTGCGTGGATCCCGGCAGCGTGGCTGAGCAGTGCGACGCACCATGGTTCGTTGATGGTGCTCCACCAATCGACGCGGTCGTGCAGTGCGCGGTAGACCAGCTCGGCGTAGTCCGCGAAGCGGTATGCCGTCTCTCGCTCCGACCACCCACCCGCGTCCTGGAGGACCTGCGGCAGGTCCCAGTGATAGAGCGTCAGGTTGGGTGTGATGTCATGCGTCAGCAGGTCATCGACGAGGCGTCGATAGAAGTCGAGACCACGTTGGTTGGCAGGTCCTCGTCCGTCCGCCTGGATGCGCGGCCACGCGACGGAGAACCGGTACATCTGCAGCCCCAGGTCAGCCATCAGCGCAACGTCGTCCCGGCTCCGATGGTAATGGTCGGCAGCCACGGCGGCCGAGCTGCCATCCCGGATCGCCCCAGGACGGGCGCAGAAGGTGTCCCAGATGGACAAGCCCCGCTCATCGGCCGATGCCGCGCCCTCGATCTGATAAGCGGAGGTCGCTGCGCCCCAGAAGAACCCCGACGGGAACCGGCGTGCGTCCAGGTGGCTCATAAGGCTGGTCCCGGGACCAAGTGCGTTTGGCTCCAGATGACCCTTGGACACAACCTGCTCCGTTCCGGCCCATTGGTGCCTGCTGTCGCGGCCCGTTGGGCCGAGCCTATTTGTCCACACCTGTCACGACCACGCCGCGCATGAATGCCCGCTGGGCGAGGAAGAAGATCACGACCGGGACCGCCATCGCCATCACCGCGGACGCCTGGATGAGGGTGGGCTGACTGGCATATAGCGCGTTGTATTGCTGGATGCCAACCGACAGGGGCTGTAGCTCCGGCTTGTTGGCGAGATACAGCAGCGGAGTGAAGAAGTCATTCCAGGCAAAGAAGAAATGGAACAGGGTGACCGCGGTGATGGCTGGTATCGACTGGGGGATGATCACGCTTCGGAGGATCCGGAACGGACCCGCCCCGTCGATCATCGCCGCTTCGTCCATCTCACGGGGGATGGTCATGAAGTACTGGCGCAGGAGGAACACATTGAAGGCATTCGCGAAGAAATGGGGAACCATCAATGGCAGCCAGGTCCCATTCCAGCCCAGCCACGTGAAGATCAGGTAGGTCGGGAGCAAGATCACCTGGTTCGGCAGGATGATGGTGGCCAGGAGGATGAAGAAGAAGAGGTTGCGACCCGGAAACCGGAATCGGGCGAAGCCGTAGGCGACCAGGATGGACGACAGGACTGCCCCGAGCGTGCTGAAGATCGCGATTCCCGCAGTGTTCGTCAGCAGCCTCGGGAAGTTCAGCTGATTCCAGACGGTGGTGTAGTTGTCCACGAGCGGTGAGAAGCGCCAGATCTGCTGCAGGGTTCGCCAGCGTCCCTGCCACTCGATCTGCGCAGCACTCGGGTCGACCGGGTCGACGAACACGCTCGACTGGCGGCCGGCCTTGACCAGCATGAGCTGCCGTGGAACGCCATCGATGGTCACCGTGTACATCGGGTACTGCTGACCCTCGAACGTCCCCATCTCAGGCGCGGCCGGCCACCACGGGGCGACAGGGTTGGCGATCTGGGATGGTTGCTGGAATGAGGTCGTGACCATGTACAGCAGCGGTGCCAGGAGCACGCTGATGATGATCACGGCGAACATCAGGATGGACGCCTTGGCCAGGAAACGCCGGTAGCTGCGAGCGATCGGGCTGCCGTCGAGGAGCGAGAACTGGGTGCTCCTGGGAGCGCTGCTCACCGCTCGCCGCCGGCGTAGTACACGCGCTTGCGAGCGAACAGGAACAGGGCCAGTGTCAACACGATGACGATCGCGAACAGCAGCCAGGCTATCGCAGCGCCGTAGCCCATCTTGCTGTACTGGAAGGCCTCGCGGAAGAGCTCCAGGTTGATGAACAGGGTCGCGTTGTTCGGGTCACCCCGACCATTCGTCATGGTGTAGGCCTGGGTGAAATACTGGAACGTCGCGATGAGCACGATCACGAGGTTGTACAACAGGACCGGTGACATCAGCGGGATCGTCAATCCGGCGGAACGATTTCCACCACCCGGCTCCGTCGATCCTGGCAGCCTCGTAGAGCTCGGTCGGGACGGACTGCAAGCCAGCGATATTGATGATCATGAAGTTGCCGATGGCCCACAGGCCCATCAACGACAATGCCGGATAGATCCAGATCTCGCTGTTGATCCAATCCGGTCCGGTGATGCCCACGCTCGCCAGGATCCTGTTCAGCCAGCCCGTTTCCGTATTCAGGAAACCCGTCCAGACGAGGGTGCTGGCCACGAGCGGGATCATGATGGGCATATATACGAGCGTCCGGAGTGCACCCTTGAACGCCAGGCGTGGATGGTTCAGGAGCAGGGCGAACCCCAGGCTGGCGCCCATCGTCAACGGGATGACGATGATGGCGAACTTGAAGGTCGCGATGAGCGCCTGCGCCACCAGGGGGTCGGCGGCCATCTGGGCGTAATTGTCGAGGCCCACGAAGCGGGTCTGGTCGGCGTGCAGCAGGTCGAAGTTGGTCAGGGACATCACCAGCGACGCGACGATCGGGCCTGCCGTCAGCAGGATCAGGCCGATCAACCAGGGGCCGATGAACACGTATCCCCAGATCGCTTCCCGCACGGACGGCCGGAGCACCAGGCGCGAGCGGCCGGTCCGGGGTGCCCCGGACAACGCCTCGGGTGATGCGGTCATGGTGGGTCCAGCTCCGGTACGGACAGCACAAGGTCGCGGGCAGCGGCGTCCCGTGCGGCCCATGGGCCGCACGGGACGCCGGTTCGAGGCTACGGGTTGGCGGCGTAGTACTCGTCGAAGATGCCCTGGAGGGTCGTCTGCAGGGTCGCCAGCTCGGCGTCGACGTCGACCCCTTCAGTGGTCCGGTACTTGTTGTACACGGCCTTGAGTGCCGCCCGCGCCTTCGCGTAGTTCGGCAGCCACGCCTGGTGATTGGGCTTGTCCACGTATCCGAGCATCGCCTGGGGCACGCTCCAGTCGATCTTCGAGTCCGGATACTGGGCCTGCACGGTGTCGAAGAACGCCTGCTGCAGGCTCGGATCCGCCGGGAATGCGCCGTAGTTGGCCAGCAGCTCCGGCGAGGCAACGATCCCCTCGAGCGCCTTGAAGGCCAGATCGGGGTGCTTGGAGGTGTTCAGGATGCTGAACGTGTCGGCGTGCAGCTTGGCCGTGGTGACACCGTTGTAGGACGGCGTGACCGCAACGCCCCACGTGAAGCTGGGCTTGGCCGGCGCGGCGGGGTTGATGCAGCACATGTACCAGCTGTGCGTGTCGGCCATCGCCAGGTTGCCCGACTGGAACTGGTTGCCCTTGCCTAGCAGGTCGCTCTGGATCTCGGGGTAGGTGGGGATGAAGTGATCCTTCCAGACGCCGTCGTTGAACCACTTCAGGCCGGTCCTGAACTGATCCGTGATCTGGGCGGTCTTGCCGTCCGCGGCGACCACGGAGCTGGCACCGAAGATGGTCGCCTCCGTGTCGGCGCGGTCGTCGGCCCACTGCATGTCGAAGCCCCACTGGACGATGGACTTGGGGTCGAAGTCAGGGCTGGTCGCGTCATTGCCGTTCTTGTCGACAGTGAGCTTCATGCCCAGCTCCCGGACCGCTTGCAGGTCCCAGGGCTTGCCGTCATACAGGTCGCCGACCTTGGTCGGCGGGTATGCCAGACCAGCCTCGTCGAACAGGTCCTTGTTGTAGTAGATGAACGACGGGTACGTGGCGTACGGCACGCCGATCGTGCTGCCCTCCGGGCCCATCTTGAAGAAGTCGACCAACGCGGGGTCGAACTTGGACATGTCGAAGTTCTCGGACGCGATGAGCGGCGCCAGGTCCAGCAGGTTGTCACGGAAGATGTTGAGGCCTTCCACGCCGACCGGGCCGATGATGTCCGGAGGATTGCCTGCCGCGATCTCGATCTGCAGCTGGCTCGCAGCGACGCTGTTGTCGTAGATCTCCGGCGCCAGGTAGAAGTCCTTCTGGCTGGCGTTCAGCGCCGTGGCGAAGTTCTGCTCGGCGGCGACCTGTTCGGGCTTGCCGCCGCTGCCAACGCCGATGAACCAGCGGATGATCGGGCAGTCCCCTGTCGGGCCAGCAGCACACGCCCCCGGAGAGGGTGACTGAGCGGCAACGGCGCCGGGTGCGGCCAAGACGGCCATGAGCCCGGCTGCGGCCATCAGGGCGCGCGGGCCGGATACCGAACCCCTGGCGCGACATCCGCCGGTCGCCGGCCGACTCAGGGCGGCGACCTCCCCGCGCTAGACGCGCGCTCGATGAGCTGTGTGGCCAGGATCACCCGGCGTGGGACGGAGTCGGTCGTGGTGAGTGACTCCACGAGCAGGCGCGCCATCTCATAGCCCATCTCCTCGATGGGTTGACGGATGCTGCTGAGATGTGGCGTGGTGGACACGGCGATGGCCATGTCGTCGAAGCCGACGAGGGCGACATCGGCCGGGACGCTCAGTCCGGATCCCGTGATGACCGACAGGGCGGCGGCCGCCATCAGGTCCGATGCGGCGAACACCGCGTCGATATCCGGGTGGGCGGCGAGCAGTCGCTCCATGGCCGCAGCGCCGCCATCCTGGGTGAAGCCACCGACGGCTTCGAGCGTGGCGTCCGAGGGCACGCCCCCGTCAGCGAGCGCGTCCCGGTAGCCCTCGAGCCGATCCAAGCCGGGTGCGGTATCGAGGGGCCCGGTGATCGTGGCGATGACCCGTCGTCCGGTGGCGACCAGATGCGCGACCGCGGCATATGCACCTTGCCGGTTGTCGGCGTCGACATAGCTCACCTGCGAATCACGCGGCGGGCGACCGAGGACGACGAGTGGCAGGCCGGAGTCCAGCAGTCGAGCGGGCAGGGAGTCGCTGTCGTGCAGGCTGACCAGGAGCGCACCGTCGACGTGCCCTGCCATCACGTACTCCGCGACGCGACGCTCGTCGGCAGGCGATTCGGGCATCAGGAGGATCAGCTGGAGGTCCTCGGCCGTGAGCACCGAGCTGACACCCCGCAACAGACGCGGGAAGAACGGATCAGCGAACACCTGCCCGGGGGGCTGCGCGATGACGACGGCGACCGAGTCGCTGCGCCTCGTCACGAGGCTTCGGGCGGCCCGGTTCGGGGTGTAGCCGAGCCGCTCTACGGCGAGCTGGACGCGCAGCCGCACGTCCGGCGAGACGTGCGTGGAGCCGTTGACGACACGGGACACGGTCGCGCGCGAGACGCCGGTCATGGTGGCGACCTCATCCAGCGTGGGTCTGCCGCGTCGATCCCGATCCGTCGTCCTGGTCACGTGCCGCTCCGTCCCGCCAGTGAGAGCGCTCTCACGATGTGGAACGCACTCTAGCAGGGGCCGTCAAGAGAGCGTTTGCACAGCCGCGCGGCCGTAGGCATCGCCCGGTCCGGGACCGGGGCCGCTTCACCGAGGAACGGGACGACCGTCAGGCCCCGATGGGCGGCATGAGGGTCGACCGCACCGCCACGGCGCCCTTCAGTTGCGACCCTCAGCCGCTCAAGGTCACTCGACCGTGACCACGCTGAAGAACCTGTCGCGGTTCTGGAGGATCGTTCGCGGCCCGAGCAGCTCGACCTGTGTCCGAGCCACGATGTCCGTCGAGGACCGGCCGACCATCAGCTCGATCCGCCCGGGCTCGAGGATCAGCCGCCCGTCGACGCCCGTGAAGGCCAGCAGATCAGCGGCGAGTCGGAAGGTCACCCGCCGACGCTCGCCAGGGCGCAGGGAGACGCGATGGAACCCACACAGCTGGAGCACTGGACGTGTCACGCTCGCTTCGCAGTCGCGCAGGTAGAGCTGCACGACCTCGTCGCCCACCCTTCCACCTGTGTTCCTCACGTCCACGCTTGCAGCCACCTCGCCGCCGGCCTCGATGGTGGGTCGGTCCAGGGTCAGGTCACCGATCTCGAACTCGGTGTATGACAACCCGAAACCGAACGGGAACAGCGGCAGGTGCGGGCCGTCGACGTAGTCACCCTTCCAGTTGGATCGACCTCCGGATGGCTTGTGCGCGTAATGGATGGGCACCTGGCCGACGCTCCAGGGGACCGTCACCGGAAGCCTGCCACCGGGGGAGACATCGCCGAACAGCACGTCTGCGATGGCGGACGCCCCTTCGTCACCAGGGACCCACGCGTGCAGGATGGCCGCGCATGACGCGGCCTCCGCGGCGATGGCCAGGGGGCGACCTGAGACCAGCACGAGCACCACCGGGGTGCCAGTCGCCACCAGCGCCCGTACCAGCTCCGCCTGCCGCCCGGGCAGTCCCAGCTCCAGGCGGTCCCGCGCCTCGCCCGACTGGCAGTCGTCGGTGAGGCCCGAGCGTTCCCCGACGACGACGATGGCCACGTCTGCGTCAGCCGCGACCGCGCAGGCAGCGGCGAGTTCTTCGTCACTCCCATCCATCAGGCCACAGCCGGGAGCATGGCGAACGACGCTGCCGGCGCTCGCTCGCTCGCGGATCGCATCGAGGATGGTCGGGATGCCCTCCAGGAGGCCGTTCACGTTCAGTTCGCCCGGGTCCGAGACGACCGCGAAGTGCGCGCGCGTTCGGCCCTCGATGAGGCTCTCGATGTGGACCAAGTGGCTGTAGTCGCCCTGCAGGTTGCGGGCGCTGTCCGCGCTGGGGCCGATGACGGCGATCGTCCTCGGGGCGGCGAGCGGCAGGATCCCCTGATTGCGAAGCAGGATGATCGATCGGCGGGCCAGCTGACGGGCGAGCGCCCGGTCGTCCGCGACACGCGCACCGGTCAGCTCCGGCGCGTCGACGTCCACGTACGGCTGCTCGAACAGCCCGAGGGTGAACTTCTCGCGCAGATTGCGTCGAACGGCCTGATCCACGAGGGCGACGTCCACTGACCCCGCCGCGATCTCGTCCGCCAGCGGCTGGCCGTAGGCGACGGTCGTCGGCAGGTCGCTGTCGACTCCCGCCTCCAGCGCCATCCGGGCCGCCGCGCCCGGGTCGACCACGACCTGGTGGGATCGCTCCAGCAGCTCGATGCCCATGTAGTCCGATACGACGATGCCGTCGAACCCCCACCGATCGCGCAGGATGGTCGTGAGCAGCTCCCGAGAGGCGACACACGGGACTCCGTCGAGGTCGTCATAAGCGTGCATCATCGAGCGGATGCCACCAGCTCGGACGGCCGCTTCGAACGGCAGCAGGAACCGGTCGTGCAGCTCCCGCTGGCCGAGATGCACCGGGGCGTGGTTGAAGCCGCCCTCCGGGATGCCATGTCCGACCATGTGCTTGCCTGTCGCGAGGACCCCGTCCGGCCCGCGTCCACCGTCCGGCCCCTGGATGCCGCGGACGTACGCCACGCCCATCGCGGCCACCAGGTACGGGTCCTCCCCGTAGGTCTCCTCGAACCTGCCCCATCGCGGGTCGCGCGAGATGTCGATGACCGGTGCGAGCGTCTGCTGCGCTCCCCCCGCGCGCAGGTCCCGCCCGATGCGTTCCGCCATGCGCTCCACCAGGGCCGGGTCCCAGGTGGCGGCGAGCCCGATCGACTGCGGGTAGCAGACTCGATCGCGGCCCATCACTCCGTGCAGCGATTCCTCGTGCACGATGGCCGGGATGCCCAACCGGGTGTGCTCGACGAGGTGGCGCTGGATGGCGTTCGCCAGCCGCGCACCATCGCGTGGAGCCAGGTTCGTGGAACCCACGACGCGGGTCACTTGGCCGATGCCGTCCTTCATCAGCCGCTCTGCCTTGGCTGGATCCAGGGCGCCGTCAGTGAGGGCCTCGAAGGCCCAGAAGGAGCCCATCTGGGCCAGCTTCTCGGCGAGCGACATGCGCGACAGGAGGTCTTCCACCCGAGACTCGATCGGGAGTGACGGGTCGCGGTAGGCAGGGTGTGGTTCCACCGGTGCGGTCGTCCGATCGACGGGTGTCATACGTTCCTCCCTGGCGGCGGCGTCATCCCTTGACCGCGCCGGTCGTGAGTCCACCGATGAGCTGCCGCTCGGCGACCGCGTAGAACAGCAGTGCCGGGACCATCGACAGGGCGGCGTACGCCAGGACCGCGGCCACGTCCTGTGAGTACTGCGTTGAGAAGTTGAGGACACCCAGGGGCAGCGTCCACTGCTCGGTGCCACCGAGGATGAGCAGGGGCAGCAGGAACGAGTTCCAGCTGCCGACGAGCGCGAGTACCGCCACGGTGGCGAGCGCCGGTCGCGACAGCGGTAACAGCACCCGCCAGAAGAAGCCGAAGCGGCTGCAACCATCGATGAGCGCCGCATCCTCCAGCTCCACGGGGATGCTCCGGAAGAACGGACGCAGGATGATGATGGTGAGCGGTATGCCGAACGCCGCCTGAGGCAGCGCGACGCCGAGCGGGCTGTCGAGCAGCCCGATCGTGCGCAGCAGGATGTACAGCGGCAGGATGGCGACCGCGGCCGGGAACAGCAGCCCCAGCGCGAACAGCGTGAACAGTGCTTCTCGTCCTCGGAACGCGAAACGGGCGAAGACGTATGCCGCGAGCGCCGAGACGACGACCACCACGGCAACGGCGATGACGGCGATGACGATGCTGTTGAACAGCTGCTGCCAGTAGGCGCCGCCCGTGAGGGCCTTCGCGTAGTTGTCGAAGTTCCAGGGGTTTGGAAGCCCGGCAGGCGTGTTCCGGATCGCGCCCGTGGTCCGGAAACCGCCCAGGAACGTGTACCCGATGGGGACCACGATGGCCACCGCGACCGCCAGCAGCACCACCCATCGGGCGATGGCGCCCACACGCACCTGGATGAGCGACAAGGACCGCCTGGCTGCCATCCTGGGTCTGGGATCGGTGGTGGTCGTCGTCATGGCTCAACCGGCCCCAGTCGTGAGGGCGCCCTCGGTGTCGCGGCGCATCACGAAGCGCAGGTAGAACAGCGCGACGACCAGGCAGATGACGAACAGGATGACTGCGATGGCGCTGCCGTATCCCATCTGGGCGCGCCGGATGCCGAAGTCGACGAGGTAGGTCGCCATCGTGTCCGACGCGTGGAAGGGCCCGCCCTTGGTGGTCGCCCACACGAGGTCGAAGATCTGGATGGCGCCGATGATGGACAGGAACACCGACACCCGGAGCGTGGGGCCAAGCAACGGCAGGGTGATGCTGCGGACGATCTGCCGACGGCTCGCGCCGTCGATGGCAGCGGCCTCCTCCAGCTCCTTGGGGATGCCTTGCAGCCCGGCGAGCATGAGGATCATGTGGAAGCCGAAGTACTTCCAGGAGATCGACGAAGAACATCGTGAGCATCACGATCGACCGGTCCGCCAGCCATTCGTGGACGAGGAATCCGAGCCCGCCGGTCTGGAGCGCCCGGTCGACCATCCCATCCGGGTAGAGCAGCAGCTGGAACACGATGCCGGTCGTGGCCTCGGACAGTACGAACGGCGCGAAGAACAGCAGCCGGAGCGCAGTCCGGCCCCGGAAGGGCCGGTTGAGCTGCAGCGCCAGCCACAGGGCGAACGGGATCTGGACGAACAGCGACAGGATGACGATGAGCAGGTTGTGCCACACGGCGCCCCGGAAGACTGAGTCGTTGAGCGCCTTGGTGTAATTGTCGAGGCCGATGAAGTCGGTCAGGGGTCCGAGGCCGTTCCAGTGGAACAGGCTGTACCACCCTGCCTGGACGATGGGAAAGAGCACGAACAGCCCGTATACGAAGAGGGCAGGCAGCAGGAACAGCCCGATCGTCAGCCGTCTGCGGGCCTTCGGCCGGGGGGTTCCAGCAGGCACCGCTTCGGTTGTCACGGGGCCATCGTCGATGAGCGGGTCAGCGTCGCCGCCGACCCGCTCATCAGACTCCGAGAGCGCCAGGATCACTGGCCCTTGGCTGCGGCAGTGATGGACTGGGTGACCTCCTGTGGGGACAGGGCACCCGCCACCAGGCCGCCCACGGCGTCGTTGATCGCCTGCCCGATCTCAGGGGTGGTCACCTGGTCAAGGTATCCCTGCGCGAAGGTCGCGTTCTTCCGGGCGTCGAGGATCGATGCCAGGTTCGGGTCCGTGATGAGCGACTCCGAGCCGTTGAGCGTCGGCAGGGTGCCGTCGTTGAGCGCGGCCCAGTTCTTGATGACGGTCTCGTCGGTGGTCAGATACTTGAGGAAGTCGACCGCCTCCTTGGGAGCGTCCCGGCCGACGGCGTAGTTGTCGCCACCGCCGAAGACATCCGTGGCTTGACCGGCGCCGCCAGCCACCATCGGGAACGGTGCCCACGCGAGCGCATCCCCGATGCCCGTGGTCGACTCGCTGTTCGACGCCTGTGCACCGGCTGCCCACTGACCCTGGAGCATCATCGCGGCCTTACCGTTGCCGAACTCGCCCTCCTGCGCGTCATGGATGGCGGCCTGGAAGCCTGGCTGGAACGGCTGGAGATCGATGAGCTGCTTGAACGCCTCACCGGCCTTGACGAAGCAGTCCGCGGTCCAGTCACCGGTCGAGATCGCGTTGTTCATGCCATCGGCGCCGCAGATGCGTGTCGAGAGGTAGGCCCACCAGAACATCGCGGTCCAGGTGTTGGCGGCTTCGGCCGCGAGGCTGATGGGCACGATGCCCTTGTCCTTGAAGGTCTGGACATCCGCCAGCAGCTCATCCCAGGTCGCAGGGGGGCCGGCGATCCCGGCCTGCTGGAAGAGGTCCTTGTTGTACCAGAGGCCGACGACGCCGAGGTTGTACGGCAGGCCGTACTGCTTGCCATCGACGTTCGCCATGCTCAGGCCGGCCGCGTTGATCTTGTCCTTGACATCCGCGATCTGGTCGTCGATGGGTTGGACAAGGCCGGCCGCGACCTGTTGCCCGAGCGTGCCGCCGCCCCACGACTGGAACAGGTCCGGCGGGTTGCCCGACTGCATCTCCGCCGCGATCTTCTCCTTGAGCGCGGTGTTCTCGAGGATCGTGAGGTTGATCTTGACGTTCGGGTGAGCGGCCATGTACGCGTTCACCGTGTCGGTGATGAACGTCTTGCCGGGATCCAGGTTATGAAGGTCGTAGAGATCGAACTCCACCGGATTCTGGGCCACGGTCCCCGTGGTGCCTGTGATCAACGCCGCCGCGATACCCGCGGTGGCCAGGAACCCGATCCGTCGACGATGTCTCGACATTGATGTCTCCTCCTCGGCCTTGGGTTTGCAGATCCGGAGCGGTCAGCTTGGCTTGACGCGTCGACACCTCCTCGTGGGGCCTGTATCCCGGTGAGAGCGCTCCCACCTGCCGGCGGTGGACCGGGCTGGTTGCAGGAGGGTCGCAGATTCGTACCACCGATGCAAGCGCTTTCAAGAGACCCGATACCGCTATGCTGCCGTCCGTGAAGCCCACGGCGAGCATCGCGCGAGCAGACAATGGCCACCGAGGATCGCAGGGGACGCGCCGCCTACGCACCCTGAGCGCCGGGCCAGACGGCCGGCGTGGTCGTCCGACCATCTTCGACGTTGCCCGGGCAGCTGGCGTCTCCTATGCGACCGTCTCGAGGGTCGTGAACGGCTATCCGCATGTGCGGGATGACACCCGCCACCGGGTGCAGCTCGCCATGAGCGACCTGGGGTACGTCGCGCATCCGTCCGCACGTGCCCTGGCGAGGGGCCGGTCCCAGGTGATCGGCCTTCTGACCCAGGAGGTCGCGAACGCGTTCTCGCACGCGGTGATCAGTGGTGTCGACGAGCAGGTCGCCGACTATGACTACGACTTCCTGCTGTGCACCACGCACACCCGTCGCGAGAAGGAGGCGGGCTATGTCGCACGTCTGTCCCACGGCATGGTCGACGGCCTGGTCATCGTGTTGCCACGCGGGCTGCCGGACTACGTGGAACAGCTCAAGGCGAACGCATTCCCGTTCGTGCTCGTCGACTACGACGCGGACGCCCCTGGCTGCACCGTGGTCAATGCCACCAACCGAAGCGGTGCCCGCGGCGCCATCCAGCATCTCCTTGATCTCGGTCATCGACGGATCGCATTCATCACAGGCCGCCCGAATGTCGGCGCGACCATGGAGCGGCTAGCCGGTTTCCGAGAAGCGATGGCGGCGGCCGGGTTGGAGGTCCCGGATGACGACATCGTGCCCGGCACGTTCATGGAGCCCGGCGGATACGCGGCGGGCATGACGCTCCTGTGTCGACCCACTCCGCCGACCGCCATCTTCGCGTCGAGCGACGCGGCGGCCATCGGTGTCCTGCGGGCGGCCCGCGAGCTCGGTCGATCGGTTCCGGGCGACCTGTCCCTGGTGGGGTTCGACGATATCCCGGAAGCGTCCTACCTCACGCCGTCGCTGACGACCGTGCGTCAGCCACTGAGCGAGATGGGCCGCATCGCCGTGCGCCAGCTGATGGGCATGCTCGATGACCCCGGGCAGCCACCGACGCGGCTGGTCCTGGAGACCGAGCTCATCGTCCGGGAGTCGACGGCGCCACCCCGGTGACACGGGCGCCCCACGGTTGACGGTTCCCGCGCTCAGCGGGTACCATCCCTGTCCCCGTCCTCCTCGCCGGTTCGCCGTGCCACCAGAGGCGCTCTCAACAGTCGTCACCACCAGGGGACCATGTACGCAGTCATCGAAACCGGCGGCAAGCAGTATCGCGTCGAGCTCGGCAGCGAGATCGAGGTCGATCGGATGGATGTCGAGCCGGGGCAGACCATCGAACTCGAGCGCGTGCTCCTGGTCGCCGACGGCGAGCAGGCAGCCATCGGCCAACCTGTCGTGGACGGCGCGCGCGTGAGCGCCAGCGTCCTGCGGCAGTCCCGCGGCGACAAGATCGTCGTGTTCAAGTACAAGCCCAAGGCGCGCACCCGCGTGAAGCAGGGCCATCGGGCCGACCTGACGGTGCTGCGCATCGCGGACATCGCGTGGGCCGGCCGGAGCGCCGCCAAGGAGCAGGAGAAGGTCGACAAGCAGGAGCGCGCAGCGGCCGCAGCGGCCGCCAAGGCCGCCGCAGAGCAGGCCGCCGCTGACAAGGCCCTGGCAGAGCAGCTCGCCGCCGCTGCGGCCGCCGCCGCGCCGGCCGCCGAGAAGCCGGCCCGCAAGGCCCGCGCCAAGACCACGACCCCGGCCGCCGACGACTCAGCCCCCGCCGAGGGCGTCACCGATGAGCCCGCGGCTGCCGCCGCGGCCGCTGCCGAGCCGGCCACGGCTGCGGAACCCACGACCACTGACGCGGTGGACGCCACCGACCCCGCCATCGACGAACCCGGGAAGGACGAGTAGCACCGTGGCCCACAAGAAGGCAGGCTCCAGCTCCAAGAACGGCCGCGACAGCGCTGGCCAACGGCTGGGTGTCAAGCGTGGTGACGGCCAGCTCGTGAGCGCCGGCTCGATCATCGTCCGCCAGCGGGGCATGACGTTCCTGGCGGGCCCGGGCACGGGCCTTGGTCGGGACTTCACCGTCTTCGCCACGGTCACCGGACGTGTCAAGTTCGAGCATGTCCGGCGCGACAAGAAGCAGATCCGCATCATCGAGGACGTCCCCGCGGCATCGGCCGCGGCACCCGTCGCCTAGCACCCCGGAGAGACTCACCCGTGAAGCCCGACATCCATCCCAAGTACCACCAGGCCCACGTCACGTGCGCCTCGTGCCATACCACCTTCGTCGTGGGCTCCACCAGCCCCGAGCTGCGGGTCGACGTGTGCTCCAACTGCCACCCGTTCTACACGGGCAAGCAGACGATCGTGGACACGGCCGGACAGGTCGAGCGCTTCCAGAAGCGCCTCGAGCGGTCGGCCCGACTCTGAGCGAGGGCAGGACGGATCCGATCACGATCCGCGTCCTGCGCGTGACGATCGTGCCCACCCGGCGGTGCGCCGGGTCACCATCCTGGGGGACCGCCTGACATGGCGCGCTTCGCATATGGCGGTCAGGCCCTCATGGAAGGCGTCCTCATGCGTGGCCGCGACGCCATCGGTGTCGCGGTCCGGGGTCCCGAGGGCCAGATCTTCGGGGCCCAGGAGCCGCTCAACAGCGTCCTGCATCGCAACCGGTTCGCGCGCGCGCCGTTGTTCCGGGGCGTCGTCGTGCTCTACGAGACCCTCGTCATCGGCACCCGCTGGCTGATGCGCTCCGGGTCGCTCGCGGCGGCCGGCGAGGGCGTGGCGATGGGCGGTCGCGCTGTCGCGCTCACGTTCATCGTGACCATCGTGTTCGCGCTGGGGCTGTTCGTGGTCGTGCCGCTGCTCGCGGCCCAGGGCGCCACGAACGCCATGGTCAACGGCGGCAATGCCCTCATCCAGCACCTCATCGAGGCGTTCGTGCGGATCGCCATCTTCGTGGGCTATCTGCTGGTGGTCAGCCGCTCGCCGGACATCCGGCGCGTCTTCCAGTACCACGGCGCCGAGCACATGACCATCCATACCCTGGAGCACGAGCTGCCGCTCACGGTGGAGAACGCGCGTCGCTATCCCACCGCCCACCCCCGCTGCGGCACCGAGTTCCTGGTCGTGTTCATCATCGTGAGCATCATCCTGTTCAGCCTCCTCGCCGGCCAGGACATCATCGTGAGCATCGTCGGCCGCATCGTGCTCATCCCGGTCGTGGCTGCGATCGCCTACGAGGTCCTGCGCTGGGGGGCCAAGCGCCGCGAGAACTGGGCGGTCCGCTGGCTGTTCCTGCCGGGCATCTGGCTCCAGGCCATCACCACCAAGCAGCCGGACGACGACATGATCGAGGTCGCCATCGCATCGATGCACGAGGCCCTGGCCGCGAACGGCGAGACCGCCCCCGAGGGCAGCGAGGTCCCCGAACGGGTGCCGATGCCTGACGCGAAGGACCTGGCCCGTGATGTCGAGGCCCGGCAGGCCGAGGACGCGGCTGATGGCTCCGCCGCCGCCGACCCAGGAGCCGTGGGGTCGAGCGAGTCCGAGTCGTGAGCCTCGAGGAGCGTCTCGACGACATCGAGCGCCGCCTGGTCCATATCGAGCAGGAGTGGTCGGACCCCGTGGTCGCCTCGGACCCGGAACGGAGCCGGGAGCTGGGGCGAGAGCAGGCGCGGCTCGCGCCCATCGTCGATGACACCCGCAGGCTGCGTGCCGTCCGGGCACAGCTCGAGACCTCCCGCCGAGAGCGCGAGACCGAGCACGACCCGGAGCTGCGCGAGATGGCTCGCGAGATCGTCGGCGAGCTGGAGGCCGAGGAAGCCGCCATCCTCGAGCGACTGCGGCTCGCGTTGCTGCCGACGGACCCCAACGACGACCGGGACGTCATCGTCGAGGTCCGCGCGGGTGCCGGAGGCGACGAGGCCGCGCTGTTCGCGGCCGAGCTGTTCCGGATGTACGTCCGCTATGCCGAGCGCCACCGATGGGGCGTGGAGGTCCTGAGCACCAGCGAGACGGGCATCGGCGGCCTGCGCGAGGTCATCTTCCAGGTCCGCGCCGACGGCGCCTGGAGCCGCCTCAAGTACGAGGGCGGCGTCCATCGCGTCCAGCGCGTCCCGGAGACCGAGTCGAGCGGCCGCATCCATACCTCGACCGCGACCGTGGCCGTGCTGCCCGAGGCGGACGAGGTCGAGGTCCAGATCGACGAGGAGCGGGACCTGCGCATCGAGGTCAAGCGGGCGTCCGGTCCGGGTGGCCAGAGCGTCAACACCACCGACTCCGCGGTGCGCATCACGCACCTGCCGAGCGGTCTGGTGGTGGAGATCCAGGACGAGAAGAGCCAGCACAAGAACAAGGCCAAGGCGATGGCCGTGCTGCGTGCCCGGCTGCTGGAGCTCGAGCAGCGCAAGGCGCACGAGGAGGAGGCCGCGGTCCGCCGGGGGATGGTCGGATCGGGCGACCGGTCGGAGAAGATCCGGACCTACAACTTCCCCCAGGACCGGGTGACCGACCACCGCATCGACGTCGACTTCCACAACCTCCCGGGCGTCATGGACGGTGACCTCGACAAGCTCATCGACACCCTCATCACCACCGACCAGGCGCGCCGCCTGGCCAACCTCGATGAACAGGAGGGGGGCGGCGGATGACCGGTCTGGACAGCGGGTCGGACGCCGCACGGGACCGGACGCCGCACGGGACCCGGACGCCGCGCATCCCCGGGAGCATGTCCAGCGCGCCACGGACCTCACCGGGACCCTGGTGCTCAAGCACGATCGCTGCTTCCTGCTCAGCGACCCATACGGCGATGTCCGGCGCGACCAGCGTGGCCTGGGGCTCTACCTGGGCGATACCCGCGTGCTCTCGCGCTACGAGCTGCGGCTGGACGACCACCGTCCGGTGGTCCTCCGGACCGGCGGCAGCGCCAGTTGGCGGGGCACCATCCAGATGACCAACCCGGACCTGGTCCGGAACCCCATCGACAAGGGCGACGCCGCCGCGGTCCTCACCCGGCAGTCACTGGGCATCGTCCGCGACCGCATCATCACCGATGCGTTCGAGGAGCGCATCCGGGTCCACAACTACACGCTGCATCCCGAGCGATGCCTGCTGACCCTCGCCCTGGACGCCGACTACGCGGACATCTTCGAGGTCAGGGGTGTCGACCGGGCGGCACGTGGCGAACGTCAGCCGACGGAGATCGCGGGCGAGCCTCATCGGGTTCGGGTACGTCGGTCTCGATGCCCGCCTGCGGCGCACCTGGGTGCGCACCTCGGAGGCTGGGCGCAGCGCGACTCGTGCCCGTGACGGAGGATCCCGGACGGCTCGGGGCACGGGGTGATGCTGGCGTTCGACCTGCGCATCCCACCCGGCGGCGAGCAGGTGCTGGACGTGCGCATCACCGTCTGAGGTGCTGGACGGCCACGTCGCGACCCGGAAGCAGCGGCCGCCCGCGGCGGGCGCACTGCCCAGCGACGATCCGGAGGCGGCCCATCGCGCGTGGCACGCGACGTCCACGACCGTGACCAGCCCGCACGCGGCGTCCGAGCGCGCGTTCCGCCGGAGCATGTCGGACCTGCGCCTGCTGGTCGATACCGGTCCGCTGCCCGGGGAGCGCTATGTCGCGGCCGGCATCCCCTGGTACGACACGCTTGTTCGGACGCGATTCGATCATCACGGCCATCCAGATGCTGTCCATCCGGCCGCAGATCGCGCGAGACACGCTGTCCGTCCTGGCGCGCCTGCAGGCGACCGAGGAGGATGACTGGCGGGATGCCCAGCCGGGCAAGATCCTCCACGAGCTGCGCACCGGCGAGCTGGCCGCGGTCGGCGAGATCCCCACACGCCCTACTACGGCTCGGTCGACGCGACCCCGCTGTGGCTCATCCTGCTCGGCGAGTACGAGCGCTGGAGCGGCGACAGCGAGCTGGTCGACCGACTCTGGCCGGCAGCGCTCGCGGCGCTCGGCTGGATCGACCGCTCGACGGATGCCGATGGCTTCCTGGCGTACGACCGACGGTCCGAGGGTGGTCTGCTCAACCAGGGCTGGAAGGATTCGGCGGACGCCATCCGCTGGGCCGACGGCCGCCTTGCCCGGGGACCCATCGCGCTCGTCGAGGTCCAGGGCTACGTCCACCAGGGTCGCCTGGAGGTCGCGCGGCTCGCACGCCGACGCGGCGACGTGGCACTCGCCGACCAGCAGCAGGCAGCCGCGGACCGGCTGCGGGAGCGCTTCGAGCACCGCTTCTGGCTGGAGGACGGCGGGCACGTACGCCGTCGCGCTCGACGGTGAGGGCCAGGCGGTCGACAGTGTCACCTCGAATCCCGGCCACGCCCTGTGGACCGGCATCGCAGGCCCCGAACGTGCCGCACGCGTGGCCGCGTCGTTGGTGGGCGCCCGAGCTGTTCAGCGGCTGGGGGATCCGGACCCTGTCCAGCCGGATGGCGGGCTACAACCCCATCAGCTATCACATCGGCAGCGTCTGGCCGCACGACAACGCCATCTGTGCCGCCGGGATGTGGCGGTACGGGCATCGGGAGGAGGCGGCCCGAGTCGCCGGGGCCCTGCTGGAGGCGACCCAGTACTTCCGCGACGCCCGGCTGCCGGAGCTGTTCTGCGGCTTCGAGCGGGCAGCATCGCCGTATCCCGTGCCGTATCCCGTGGCGTGCTCGCCGCAGGCGTGGGCGTCGGGCAGCGTCTACCAGCTGCTGGCCGCGATGCTCGGGCTCGCGCCGGACGCGTCGCGCCACGAGCTCCAGCTGGTGTCGCCGACCCTGCCTCGCTGGCTGCCGGAGGTCCGCCTGGACAACCTCGTCGTGGGCGACGCGGTCGTGGACCTGCTCGTCCGTCGCACGGACGGTTCCACGGGCGTCGAGGTGCTTCGCCGCTCGGGCACCCTCGACGTCGTCGTGCGCGTCTGACGGCTCGAGGACCGACGAACCACCGTGGCCACCGTGGGCTCGCTCCTCGACGAGGCCACGCGTCGACTTACCGACGCCGGCATCGACACGCCCCGCCTGGATGCGGAGGTGGTGCTGGCGCACGTCCTGGGCGTCGGCCGCACGGGCGTCCTGGCGCATCCCGAGGCGGTCGTCGGTGACGGCTCGGCCGCCGCGTTCCAGGAGCTCGATCACCCGCCGACTGGGCGGCGAGCCGGTGGCCTACCTCCGGGGCATGCGCGAGTTCCATGGGCTCGCCTTCGCGGTGGACGAGCGGGTGCTCATCCCTCGACCCGAGACGGAGCAGCTGGTCGACCGGGTCGTCGAGCGGGTGCGCGCCCAGCTGGTCGGGGCACCGCGGCCACCCGGCGGGCCACCGCTCCGCGTCTGGGACGTGGGCACGGGCAGCGGCGCCATCGCGGTGGCCATCGCCGCGGTGCTCCGTCGCGGCGGGTACCTGGATGAGGTGCGCATCGTGGGCAGCGACATCTCGCCGGGATGCGCTCGCCGTAGCCCTGGAGAACGCCGTCGCGCATGCCGTCGCGGACCGTGTCGTGCTCGTCGCGGGAGACCTGCTGGGCATCCCCGATCGGGAAGCGGTCGACGTCCTGGTCGCGAACCTGCCCTACATCCCCACGGCCGAGGTCGAGGTGCTGCCAGCCGAGGTCCGCGCCGAGCCACGGATCGCGCTGGACGGTGGGGCCGATGGCCTGGACCTCATCCGGCGGCTGCTGTCCGGCCTGCCCGATGTGCTCCTCCCCGACGGCTCGGCATGGCTCGAGATCGGCGCCGACCAGGCGGACCTGCTGCGGCAGACGGCGGCGGTGGTCCTGCCGGGCTGGACGGTCGTGGTCCACGAGGACCTTGCCGGCCTGCCACGCATGGCGGAGATCAGCCGGGCCGGCGACCGGGCACCTCGCCTGACTGCCTGACCGTGGGCCCGCTGGTCCTCCCCGCCGCCGATGCTGCCGCGCTCGACGTCGCGGCAGCGGCCATCGCTGGCGGACAACATCGTGGGCCTGCCCACCGAGACCGTCTATGGCCTCGCCGTGCTGCCGCAGGCGGAGCCGCTGGCGGCGCTCGTGCGTGCCAAGCGACGGCCCCTGGACAAGGGCATCGCGCTGCTCATCGACGGCCTGGACCAGGTCGCCGACCTGGTGGCGATCCCGGATGCCGGCGCACCGGCTCGCGGCGACCTTCTGGCCGGGGCCGCTGACGCTCGTCTTGGCGCTGCGTCCGGGTGTCGTCCTGCCCGATGGCGTGACCGGAGGCCGATCGACGCTCGGGGTCCGGCTGCCCGACCATCCGGTGCCACGGGCGCTGGCCCGACGACTGGGACCGCTCGCGGTCAGCTCCGCCAACGTGAGCGGCGAGCCGGATGCCCGTACCGCCGGAGAGCTGCTGGCCGCGGTCGGGGATGCGCTGGCCGTGGTCATCGATGACGGGCCCGTTCGCGGCGGCGTCCCGTCCACGGTCGTGGCAGTGTCCGCCGACGGCTCGCTGACCATCCTTCGAGCGGGAGCGCTCGATGCCGCCACGCTGGAGCGCGCCATCCGCTGAGGTCGGTCACGGCGGGAGACGCGACGCCATCGGCCGATGACCCGGCCGCGGGTACACTGGCCATGTTGTCGGGCCTGTCGGGCCGCTCCAGGAGGACCCCATGACCATCACCGCCGGGCCGACCATCGCCGACGCTCCCCTCGCCAGCGTCGACCCGGAGCTGTGGGCCGCCATGGTCGGCGAGCGTGACCGGCAGCGCTGGAAGATCGAGCTCATCGCGAGCGAGAACTACGTCGCCGGGGCCGTGCTCGAGGCCCAGGGCTCGTGGCTCACCAACAAGTACGCCGAAGGCCTGCCGGGCAAGCGCTACTACGGCGGCTGCGAGTTCGTGGATATCGTCGAGCGGCTGGCCCAGGAGCGCGCCCTGGCCCTCTTCCCGGGCGCCGAGCACGTCAACGTCCAGCCCCACTCGGGTGCCCAGGCCAACATGGCCGCGTACTTCAGCGTGCTCCAGCCCGGCGACCGGATCCTGGGCATGAACCTCGCCCACGGCGGCCACCTGACCCATGGCATGACGCTCAACTTCTCGGGCAAGCTGTACGAGGTCCACGCCTACGGCGTGCGCGAGGATGACCAGCGCATCGACTACGACGCGCTCGAGCGCCAGGCCGCGCGAGGTCCGCCCGAAGATGATCGTGGCCGGCGCCAGCGCCTATCCCCGGATCATCGACTTCGAGCGCATGGCGGCCATCGCCCACGGCGTGGATGCGTTGCTGTTCGTGGACATGGCGCATATCGCCGGGCTCGTGGCCGCCGGGTCTGCATCCCAGCCCGTTCCCGCATGCCGACCTGGTCACGACCACGACCCACAAGACGCTCCGGGGTCCCCGGGGCGGCATCACCTTCGCCCGCGCGGACCTCGGCGCCGCCGTCGACAAGGCGGTCTTCCCGGGCATCCAGGGCGGGCCGCTGATGCATGTCATCGCGGCCAAGGCGGTGGCCTTCAAGCTCGCCCTCGAGCCCGCGTTCCGGGAGGACCAGCAGCGCACCATCGAGAACGCCCAGGTGCTCGCGACGACGCTCGCCGAGCTCGGCGCGCACGCTCGTCTCCGGCGGCACGGACAACCACCTGATGCTCGTCGACGTGACGCCCCTGGGTGTCACCGGCAAGGAGGCAGAGCGGATCCTCGACGAGGTGGGCATCACCGTCAACAAGAACGCCATCCCGTTCGATCCGCTGCCGCCGAACACCGCCTCGGGCATCCGCGTCGGCTCGCCGGCGATGACCACCCGTGGCTTCGGGCCAGCAGAGATGCGTCGCGTCGGCGAGCTCATCGTGCGCGCCATCCGGCACCGCGACGATGCTGCCTGCCCTGGACACGGTGCGAACCGAGGTGCACGACATCTGCGCCCGCTTCCCGGTGCCCGGGCTGCCCTGACCCGCATGTGGTCGATCCTCGGGTTCCAGCTCCAGGTCACCGGCGATGCCGCCCTGTTCATCGCTGGAGCAGCCGTCGCGGCAGCGATCGTGGCCTACCTGCTGACGCCCGTGGCCATCGCGCATCGCCCGACGCGTCGGGGCCATCGACGAACCCGACTCTGCGCGCCGCGTCCATCGCGCCCCCATCGCGCGACTGGGTGGCCTCGCGGTGGGGACCACCTTCGTGGTCGTGGGCATCGGCGCCATCCTGCTCGGACACGCCGCGGATCTCCGGACGCCTGCCGCTCATCCCCGTCTCGCCCCGCATCGGCGACGCCCAGATCGCTGGCCCTCTTCGGGGGGGTCATCGTGGCCATGGTCCTGGGCTTCATCGACGACCGGTGGCAGATCCGGGCGCGCTACCAGTTCCTGGGCCAGCTCCTGCTGGCGGTCATCGCGCTCGCCGGGCGGCATCCTGTTCGTCCAGATCGCGAACCCGTTCCAGGTCCTGGGCGCGCCTTTGGCGCCAACTTCGACTTCAGGACCATCCTCGAGGTCCGACTGAGCGCGGACTTCGTCATCCGGCCGGTGCCCATCCTGCTCACGACGCTCTGGATCGTGGGCATGATCAACTGCATCAACTGGATCGATGGCCTCGATGGGCTGTCGACGGGCGTCTCGCTCATCGCGGCCGTGACCCTGGGCATCATCGCCATCACGGCCGCACCCATCGAGCCCTTGGTGGCGCTCCTGTGCGCGGTGCTGGCGGGGTCGCTTGCCGGGTTCCTGCCCTGGAACTTCCACCCCGCCAGGGTGTTCATCGGGACGGCCGGCGTCATGGTCGTGGGCTACGTCCTGGCGGTGCTGTCCATCCTCGGCTCAGCCAAGGTCGCGGTCGCGCTGCTGGTCCTGGGGGTGCCCATCATCGACACCTTCTGGATCATCATCCGCCGCCTGGCGTCGGGTGCCTCCCCGTTCGAGGCCGGACCGTGGCCACCTCCACCACCGATTGCTGGACCTGGGCCTCACGCATCGGGGCGCGGTGCTGCTCATCTACGCCATCTGCGTCTGCCTGGGGATCAGCGGCCTGCTGCTGTCGTCGTCCGGCGCGGGCCCGCTGTATGCCTTCCTGGGCATCGTCATCGCGGGCGGCTTCGCGTTGTACCTGCTGACCCGGCACACCCGCGATCCGCTCGACGCGGCGAGCTACACCGAAGCGCTGCGACGCGGCGACCGACCGTCCGAGCCCGCGACCCCCGCCGAAGCACCCACGGGCGAGCGAGCCGCCGTCCGAGATGACCGGCCTGGAGGTACCCGTGGACGCGGCCCACCCGGTCATGGTCGGCAGTCCGCCCGGCCGTCCCGGGGCTGATATACTCCGGGCGCCCTGACCGCGCCGATGGACGGTCACGCACGAGCGCTTGGCTACTTCGCGCTCTTCACGGAGATCGGGCTCGTCCTGTTCGTGACGACCCTGGTCGGTGCACTGGCGGGCCACTGGCTGGATCTGCAGTTACAGACGAACCCATTGTTCGTCGTGACCGGGTTCCTCGGTGGCGCGATCCTGGGGACGGTGGCGATCTACCGTCTGCTGACCAGGTTCCTGAAGCGACTGGATGAAGACTGACGGGCACGACCTGACGGGTGTGCCCAGCGCAGGGGGAGAGCGTGGCGAGCGCGGCTGACGCGGTGACGCAAGAGCATACGGCTGGTGCGCCCGGGAAGGGCCGTCCCTGGCTGCAGATCCTCGTGATCGTGGTCATCCTCCTGGATGTCGTGGCGTTCCTGGTGTTCCCGCCCTTCGACAGGGGCGGTCAGCCGGGAGACGCGTGCGCCTATCCCGTGTGCTTCATCAACGGCACCCTGGAGTTCCCGCCGCCGCATGTCATCGCGACCCTCGACGGCAGTCCCGCCGTGGCGGATGGCGGTCTCGTCATCTCGGCCCAGCCGAGCGTGACCAACACGATGCTCACGATGTTCATCATCACCGCCCTGCTGCTGGTGCTGATGCTCATCTTCACGCGCGGTCGAGCCGCGGTCCCCGGCCGCATCCAGAACTTCGTGGAGTGGGGTGTCGAGTCGCTCGACAACTTCGCGCACGGCATGGGCGGGTCGCAGGCGCGCGCCTACGTGCCCATGTTCACCTGCTTCTTCGTGCTCATCCTGGCCTTCAACTGGAGTGGCCTGGTGCCGCCCGTCGGGCGCGTGGAATTCCTGCGCGCACCCACGAGCGACGTGAACGTGACCATCGGCCTGGCGCTGGTCGCGTTCTTCACGTTCCAGGTGGAAGGCTTCCGACGCCTTGGCTTCAAGGGCTACGCAGGCAAGTTCTTCCCGCTCTACGAGTTCAAGAACGGCGTCGGCGCTGGCATCATCGCCCTGTTCGTGGGTCTTGTCGAGCTGATGCTGGAGTTCGTCAAGCCGCTCACGCTCTCGATGCGACTCTTCGGCAACATCTTCGGCGGCGAGGTCGCCCTGGGTGTGGTGACCGCCCTGTTCGTGGCCATCCTGCCGGTGGCGCTGTACGGCCTGGAGATCATGCTCACGTTCGTCCAGGCGCTCATCTTCAGCACCCTGACGCTCATGTTCACCATCGCCGCGGTCGAGTCCCACCATCACGAAGAGGGTGAGCTCGGCGAGGAAGGCATGTCCGCCGTCCATGAGGCGGCCCACCCACAGTCAGCCGCGGCCCACTAGCCGCTTCCACCAGGCCCGAACAGCCCCGGCCGAGAACGACCGGGACAGACATAAGGAGTTCAGACGACATGGAGCACCTCGGCGCAGGTCTCGCCGCACTCGGCGTCATCGGACCGGGCATCGGCATCGGCATCCTGGCGGGCATGTCCGCGAGCGCCATCGGCCGCAACCCCGACGCAGCCGCCCAGATCCGCGGCCTGGCCATCATCCTCGCCGCCTTCGCGGAAGGCCTTGGCGTGCTCGCGGTCGTCGTCGGCCTGCTCGCCATCTTCATCAAGTAGCCAGCGTCCCAGGAGCCCGCCTGTGAACCTGTTCGCCGTCGCTGACGGCTTCCTCCAGACCGCGGCGACCTTCGCCGCGGAAGAAGGTGGCGGCAGCAGTGGCCTGACGATCAACCTGTTCTGGATCGTCGTCGCGGCTGGGAACTTCCTGGTCTTCTTCGCCATCGCCTGGAAGCTCGCCCTCAAGCCCGTCGCGAAGCAGCTTCGCGAGCGACGTGACCGGATCGAGCAGGGGCTCATCGACGCGGATGCCGCCCGCCGCGACCGGGAGGCCGCCGCCGACCAGCGGCAGGCCATCCTTGCAGAGGCTCGCCGCGAGGCGAACGACATCATCGTGCGCGCCCAGCGCTCCGCCGACGAGGCGCGTGCCCAGGGTGTCGCCGATACCCGCGCGGACATCGATCGGCTGCGCGAGCAGGCGGTCGCGGAGATCGACGCCGAGCGCCTGCGTGCGCTCGCCGAGGTCCGGGGGCAGGTCGCCGACCTGGCGCTCCAGGCCGCCGGCAAGGTCGTGGGCGAGACCATGACCGACGCCCGCGAGCGTCGTCTCGTGGACGAGTTCCTGGCCCAGGCGACCGTGCCCGGTCCCGCATCCGCGTCCCGCAACTAGGGCACCCCCCAGCGCCATGCCGACCCCCCGCAGCACTGCCCGCCGATATGCCGAGGCGGCGCTCTCCATCGCGGAGCGCGACGACTCGCTCGAGACGTGGGTGGCCGCCCTCGAGACCGCCACGAGCAGCCTGGGCGTTCCGGAACTGATGCGCATCCTCGCCGACCCGGCGCGTGACTTCGGCACCCGTCGGAGCGTCGCGGAGCAGGTCCTCGGCGAGAGCGTCACGGACGGGCCCCGGAACCTCGTGCTGCTGCTCATCCGGCGTGGCCGGATCGAGCTGCTGCCGGAGGTCTCGGCACAGCTGCGCCGGCTGTACGACCAGCGTCGGGGTGTGGTCGGCGCGACCGTGACGAGCGCCGCCCCGCTCACCGACACGGAGGTCGCGTCCCTCAGGGAGCGGCTCGCGGGCATGACCGGAGGTCAGGTGAACCTCGACCTCCAGGTCGACCCCGACATCCTGGGCGGCATCATGGTCCGCATCGGGGACCGTCTCATCGATGGCAGCGTCCGGGGTCGCCTGGAACGGCTGCGCACCCGGCTCGCCTCGGGCGCCCTATGACCCTTCACCGCCTCACCAAGGGAATCTGACATGGCCATCCGCTCGGACGACATCACCGAGATCATCAAGTCCGCCATCGACCAGTTCGACGGCGGCGTCGAGAACCGCTCGGTCGGCACGGTGGTCGAGGTCGGTGACGGCATCGCGACCATCTACGGCCTCGACGGCGCCCTCGCGTCGGAGCTGCTGGAGTTCCCCAACGGCATCCGGGGCATGGCCCTCAACCTCGAGGAAGAGACGGTCGGCGCCGTGATCCTGGGTGACTACACGCTGATCCGGGAAGGCGACACGGTCAAGACCACGGGCACCATCGTGGAGGTGCCGGTCGGTGCCGCGCTCGTCGGGCGCGTCGTCGACCCGCTCGGTCGGCCGCTCGACGGCAAGGGCCCCATCGTCACCGACAAGAGCCGCCCGGTGGAGCGCGTCGCGCCCGGTGTCATCACCCGCAAGTCGGTCGACACGCCGCTCCAGACGGGCATCAAGGCCATCGACGCGCTCATCCCCATCGGCCGCGGCCAGCGCGAGCTCATCATCGGCGACCGCCAGACGGGCAAGACCGCCGTAGCCGTCGACACCATCATCAACCAGACGGGCAAGGGCGTCATCTGCGTCTACGTGGCCATCGGCCAGAAGCTCTCGACGGTCGCCAAGGTGGTCGCGGTGCTGGAGCAGCACGGCGCCATGGAGCACACCATCGTCGTGCTCGCCGGCCCCGAGGACCCGGCGCCGCTCCAGTACCTCGCGCCGTACGCCGGTGCGGCCATGGGCGAAGAGGTGATGGAGAACGGCGTCGAGATCGACGGCATCGCTCATCAAGGACGCGCTGTGCGTCTACGACGACCTCACCAAGCATGCCTGGGCGTACCGCGAGATGTCGCTGCTGCTCCGCCGGCCGCCCGGCCGCGAGGCGTTCCCGGGCGACGTGTTCTACCTCCACAGCCGGCTCCTGGAGCGTGCCGCGCGCCTCAACGACGACAACGGTGGCGGATCGCTGACGGCGCTGCCGGTCATCGAGACCCAGGCAGGTGACATCTCGGCGTACATCCCCACGAACGTCATCTCCATCACCGACGGCCAGCTGTTCCTGGAGACGGACCTGTTCAACTCCGGCCAGCGACCGGCCCTCAACGTGGGCACCTCGGTGTCCCGCGTCGGCTCGGCGGCGCAGACCAAGGCGATGAAGAAGGTCGCCGGTCCGCTCAAGCTGGACCTCGCCCAGTACCGCGAGATGGCCGCGTTCGCGCAGTTCGCCTCGGACCTGGACAAGGCCACGCGCGACCAGCTCACCCGCGGCGAGAAGATGTCGGAAGTGCTCAAGCAGCCGCAGTACCAGCCGCTGCCGGTGGAGAAGCAGGTGGCCATCCTGTGGGTCGTCACCAATGGCTTCCTCGACGACATCCCGACCGAGCGAATCAAGGACTTCGAGGGCCGCTTCTACCGGTTCCTGGAGTCCGAGCGAGCGGACGTGCTGACGACGCTCGCGGCCAAGCCGGAGCTGAGCGACGAGGTCGTCACCGGCCTCCGGTCCGCTGCGACCGACTTCAAGGAGACGTTCACGGCCTGACGGGGGCCGTCATCGCACGGCACCGTCGGCCCGCGGGTCCCGCCGGACCCCGACGCATCGACCAACACAGGAGGCACTGACCAGCTCGTGCCCAGCCAGCGCGAGATCCGACGCCGCATCGGCTCGGTGAAGAACATCAAGCAGATCACCCGCGCGATGCAGTTCGTGGCTGCCTCGAAGCTGAAGCGTGCCCAGGACGCGACGCTCCAGTCGCGTCCCTACCGGGACAAGCTGGACGAGGTCCTCGCGGACGTCGCCTCGGTGCTCTCCGCGGACGAGCATCCGCTGCTCGCCGGCAACCGTGAGGGCCCCCGCCTGGTCGTGCTGTTCACCACCGACCGGGGCCTCGCCGGGTCGCTCAACACCAACACCATCCGCTTCGGCATGCGCCACATCACCGATACGCCCGGCGACATCAAGGTCGTGACCGTGGGCCGCAAGGGCAACGCCGCGATGCGTCGCGCGGGCATGCCCATCGTGGCCGCGTTCGAGGGCTACGGCGACAGAGCCCACCTTCGCCGATGTGCTGCCGCTCGCGCGTCTCATCACCACCGACTTCCTCGCCGGCCTCTACACCTCGGTGGACCTGGTCCACCCGGTGTTCGTGTCCACGCTCGTGCAGCGTCCGGTCGCCGAGTCGCTGCTGCCCATCACGCCCGAGCGGGGACACGCACGGCATCCCCGGCAACCAGTTCATCTTCGAGCCCAACCCGGGTGCGGTGCTGGAGCAGCTGCTGCCCCGCTACGTCGCGACCCGCATCTACCAGGCGGTCCTGGAGCTCACCGCGAGCGAGTGGTCGGCCAAGATGGTCGCCATGCGCTCTGCCACGGACAATGCGCAGGAGCTCATCGAGGACCTGACCCTGACCTACAACAAGGTTCGCCAGGCGAACATCACCCGCGAGATGATCGAGATCGCGACCGGCGCCAGCGCGTCCTGACCCGGATACGGAGGAGCTCACCCACATGGCAGTCGCCACAGACCCCACTCCCACGACCGGTCCCGCGGTCGGACGCGTGATCGCCATCACCGGGCCGGTCGTGGACATCGAGTTCCCGCCCGGCCAGCTGCCGTCGATCTACAACGCGGTCGTGCTCACACAGGGTGACAAGTCGGTGACCTGCGAGGTCCAGCAGCACCTCGGCAACAACTGGGTGCGCACCGTGGCCATGACCGCCACGGATGGCCTGGCACGGGGCATCGAGGCGCGCGATACCGGCGGTCCCATCTCCGTGCCGGTCGGCCCCGCGACCCTGGGCCGCGTCTTCAACGTCCTGGGCGAGCCCATCGACGGCAAGGGCCCCGTGGATGCCGAGCAGCGCTACCCCATCCATCGCGAGGCACCCAGCTTCGAGGACCAGACCACCTCGATGGAGGTGTTCGAGACGGGCATCAAGGTCATCGACCTCATCGCGCCGTTCGCCAAGGGTGGCAAGGTGGGCGTCTTCGGCGGCGCCGGCGTGGGCAAGACGGTCATCATCCAGGAGCTCATCCGCAACGTCGCCCAGGAGCACGGTGGCTACTCCGTGTTCGCGGGCGTCGGCGAGCGCTCCCGTGAGGGCAACGACCTGCTCCACGAGATGACCGAGTCGGGCGTCATCACCAAGATGGTCATGGCCTTCGGCCAGATGAACGAGCCGCCGGGTGCGCGCCTGCGCATCGGCCTGACCGGGCTGACGATGGCCGAGTACTTCCGCGACGAGGGCCGCGACGTGCTCCTGTTCGTCGACAACATCTTCCGCTTCACGCAGGCCGGCTCTGAGGTCTCGGCGCTCCTCGGCCGGATGCCCTCCGCGGTGGGCTACCAGCCCAACCTGGCCACCGAGATGGCCGGTCTCCAGGAGCGCATCACCTCCACCAAGACCGGGTCCATCACCTCGCTCCAGGCGGTCTACGTGCCCGCGGACGACTACACCGACCCCGCGCCCGCGACGGCGTTCGCGCACCTCGACTCGACCATCCGGCTCGAGCGCTACCTCACCGAGCTGGGTATCTATCCCGCCGTGGATCCGCTGACCTCGACCTCCCGGGTGCTCGACCCGCTGGTCGTGGGCCAGGAGCACTACGACGTCGCACGCGAGGTCCAGCGCGTCCTCCAGCGCTACCGCGACCTCCAGGACATCATCGCCATCCTGGGCATCGACGAGCTGTCCGCCGAGGACAAGTCGCTCGTCGCCCGAGCCCGCCGGCTGCAGCGCTTCATGAGCCAGCCGTTCTTCGTGGGCGAGGTGTTCACGGGTCGACCCGGTCGCTACGTGTCCATCAAGGACACGGTCTCCTCGTTCAAGGAGATCCTCGAAGGCAAGGCCGACGACCTGCCGGAGCAGGCCTTCTTCCTCGCCGGCACGCTCGACGACGTCCGCGAGAGCGCCGCCAAGCTCGCGAGCTGACGATGCCGCTCCACCTGGAGATCGTCACGCCCGAGCGCCTCGCCTACCAGGGCGACGTCGACGCCGTCGTCTGCCCGGGCATCGAGGGGAGCTGGGCATCCTGCCCCACCACGCTCCGCTGCTCACGACGCTCGGCTTCGGCGAGCTGCGCATCCGCACCGCCGGGCAGGAGGAGTCGTTCGCCATCGCAGGCGGTTTCCTCCAGGTGCGGCCGGACAAGGTCGTGGTCATGGCCGAGACTGCCGACCTCGCGTCGGAGATCGACCTCGAGGCCGCCGAGCAGGCCCGGCGTGATGCCGAGCGGATGCTCGCCGAAGGGTTCGTGGAGTCCGCGGACCTTGCCCGCGCGCGGGCCGCGATGGAGCGTGCCCTGCTCCACATCCGGGTCGCCGAGCGTCGGCGACGGGAGGCGCCGCGGCAGCGGCCGTAGCCACCATGGCTGACGCCCGCCCATTCCACTGGGAGTACCAGGCACCACCCGTCCAGCGGGAGGCGTTCCGGGTCGTGGGTGGCCGACCGCTCCGGGGCACGGTGCCCGTGAGCGGCAGCAAGAACGCGGCGCTCAAGCTGCTCGCCGCGGCGACCCTGACCGGGGAACGCTGCCGCTTCACCAACGTGCCCGAGATCGCCGATGTCGCGGTCATGGTCGAGACGCTCGGCGACCTGGGCATCGTCGTCGATCACCCGGCGCCCAACACGTACGAGGTCGCGTCCGGCGACGTCGACTGGCTGTTCGTGCCCCTCGAGGCGGCAGCCAAGATGCGCGCGAGCTTCATCCTGCTGGGGCCGCTGCTCGCCCGGTTCGGTCGGGTCATCATCAGCAACCCAGGCGGCGACCGGATCGGCCGTCGGCCGGTCAACCTCCACGTCGATGCCATGCGTGCGCTGGGCGCCGACATCGACTACCGCAATGGCTACTACTTCGCCCGCTCGCCGGGTCGGCTGCGCGGCGCCGAGGTGACGTTCCCGATGGTGACCGTCATGGGCACCGAGAACGCGCTCCTCGCGGCCACGCTCGCCGACGGGCACACCATCATCCGGCCCGCCGCCCAGGAGCCGGAGGTCGACGACCTCATCGGCTTCCTGCAGCAGATGGGTGCCGAGGTCGAGCGGACCGCGCCGGAGACCATCGAGGTCGAGGGTCGGCGACGGCTCCGGGGTGCCGACCACCAGGTCATGGCCGACCGCATCGAGGCGGGCACCTTCGTCGTCGCCGCGGCTGTCACCGGCGGCGAGGTGACCCTCACCGGCGCACCCCAGCAGCACCTGGGTGCCTTCCTGGAGGTCATGAGCGACGTCGGGGTGCATGTGGCTGCCAACGGTGACGCGCTCACGGTCCGGGCCGGCGAGGCCGGCGCGTATCGACCGCGGGACATCGACACCTCACCCTATCCAGGCCTGGCGACGGACCTCCAGTCACCGACCGCGGTGCTGCTGACCCAGGCCCAGGGCACCAGCCATATCCACGAGACGATCTTCGAGGATCGGCTGGAGTGGATGGAGGAGCTGCGGCGCATGGGCGCCTCCGTGGACATCCCCGACGCGCACCACGCATTGCTCCATGGCCCCTCGGAGCTGCATGGCGCGGAGGTCGAGATGAGTGACCTGCGGGCGGGCGCGTCGCTCATGCTCGCGGCGCTCGCAGCCCGCGGTACGAGCCTCATCCACGGCGCGCACCAGGTCCGCCGAGGGTATGAGAACATCGAGGGCAAGTTCCTCGATCTGGGGGCACACATCGAGGTCGTCTCCGAGGGGTCGTCATCCAACCCATGAAGCCCGGTTCGGTCGCGCCATGAAGATCGGCATCGACCTTGGCACCGCGAACGTCCTTGTCTACGTCAAAGGCAAGGGCGTCGTCATCCGCGAGCCGTCCGTGGTGGCGGTGAGCGAGGACAACATGATCGTCGCCGTGGGCGAGGAAGCGCGCGAGATGATCGGGCGGACCCCCGGCAACATCACCGCCATCCGGCCGATGAAGGACGGCGTCATCGCCGACTACGTCATCACGGAGGCGATGCTCCGCTACTTCATCCGCAAGGCCGGCCGCTCGTTCACCAAGCCGGACGTGATGATCAGCGTGCCGTCCGGGGTCACGAGCGTCGAGAAGCGCGCGGTCCGTGACGCAGCGCTCAAGGCGGGCGCCCGGGAGGCGTACCTCATCGAGGAGCCGCTGGCCGCCGCCATCGGTGCCAACGTGCCCATCTCGGGGCCTTCGGGCAACCTCATCATCGACATCGGCGGGGGCACCAGCGAGATCGCGGTCATCGCGCTCGGCGGCATCGTGGTGTCGCGCTCGGTACGCGTCGGCGGCAACCGCTTCGACGAGACGATCGCGAGCTACATCCGCAAGAAGTACAACCTGATGGTCGGCGAGCGGACCGCGGAGGAGGTCAAGATCGGCATCGGCACGGCCCTGCCGCTGGACCGCGAGCTGCACATGGAGGTCCGCGGTCGCGACCTCATCGCGGGCCTGCCGCGGACCATCCCGCTCACCAGCTCGGAGGTGATGGAGGCGCTGGAGCAGCCACTCCAGCAGATCGTGGCCTCGGTCCGCCAGGTGCTGGAGGAGACGCCGCCGGAGCTGTCGAGCGACATCATCGACAAGGGCATGGTCATGTCCGGTGGCGGCGCGCTGCTGCGCAACTTCGACAAGCTGCTGACCCAGGTCACGGGCGTCCCCTGCCACGTCGCCGAGAATCCGCTCAACTGCGTGGCGCTGGGGACCGGCCTCGCGCTCGAGCACTTCGACTTCTTCCGCAAGTCGCTGGTGCAGCGGGTCTGAGATGGCGGACGTGGCTGCCCGATCGTTCCTTGACCTCCATTGCCACAGCTCGGCGTCGTTCGACTCGGTGGCCAGCCCGGCCAGGCTCATCGCCAAGGCCCGTCGCATCGGGCTGACCCATCTCGCCATCACGGACCACGAGCGCATCGATGGCGCACTCCGGGCCCGCGACCTGGCACCGAGCGACCTCACCCTCATCGTGGGCGAGGAGGTCAGGTCGGCCGACGGCGACCTCATCGGGCTGTACCTGGAGCGCGCGGTGGCCCCGGGCCTGTCGGCAGCCGAGACCGCCGCGGCCATCCACGAGCAGGGTGGCCTGGTCGGCCTGCCCCATCCATTCGACCGGTTCCGGTCGTCGGGTGGCAGCCTCGCGGGCGATGCGCAACGCGCGCTTGATGCGCTGGCGGGTGTCGTGGATTACGTCGAGATCCACAATGCCCGAGCCTATCGGGATGCCAACCCCCTCGCCCGAGCCTTCGCGGAGTCCCGAGGCCTGCCCGGGACCGCGTCGTCGGACGCGCACAGCGTGATGGAGCTGGGCGTGGCCCAGACGGTCGTCGCCGGAACGCCGGATGGTGCCGTGGCACTGCTGGCGCTGCTCGCCGACGCCACCATCATCCCGGGCCGCGCCTCGTACCTGGTCCGTGGCTGGACACCGGTCGCGAAGGTACTACAGCGGATCCGGGGCAATCGCCGTATCGTGGCCGGTATGCCCGGATCCACGGGTGCCGCGGTGCTGCCGTGACGGACCCCAGCCGAATGGCAGGCCCGCTCCGGCCGTCCTCGCCAGTCGCCCCAGACGCCGCCGCCGAGGCCGCCCCTGAACCGGGGAGCGCGCCGCACGCGTCCATGTTCCAGCAGATGGCCCACCCCGACCTCTCGGAGATCTCCAGCGAGGAGATCGCGGCTGCCGAGGAGCATGACTACCCGGGCGTCAACGAGAACGTCGAGCAGGGCGCGGTCCCACTCTCGAAGCGACTGCGCAACCCGCGCACGATCGTGTCCATCGTGCTGCCGCTGTTCGTGCTGCTGCTGCTGGCGGCTGCCCTACCCGGCTTCCAGCTGGACAAGCTGCCGGGGTACATCCGTAACGCGAATCCGTGGTGGCTCCTGGCAGCCATCGCGATCTACTACATCGGCTTCCCCATCCGGGGCTGGCGCTGGGCGATCCTCGTCCGGGGCGTGGGCTATCCGCTCAAGGTCAAGGACGCGACCGAGATGGTGCTCATCAGCTGGCTGGTCAACTGCGTCGTGCCAGCCAAGCTGGGTGATGTGTATCGCGGCTATCTGCTGCGCATCAATACCGGCGTGGAGCTGAGCAAGACCTTCGGCACCATCTTCATCGAGCGCATCTTCGACCTCATCGCCATCGTGGTCCTGGGTCTCGCGGCAGGCTTCTGGAGCTTCCGGGGCAAGCTGGACCCAACGGTCCAGCTCATCTTCGCGGTGGGTCTCGTCGTCGTGATCGTCCTGGTCGTGGGCCTGCTCGTGGTGCGCAACTTCGGCCGCCGGATCCTGACCCGCCTGCCGGTGCCCCACCGCATCGTCGCACTCTACGACCAGTTCGAGGTCGGTCTGTTCTCGGTCGATCGCAAGAGCCTGGCGCCGATCGCCGTGGCAACGGTCCTCATCTGGACCACGGAGGCGCTCCGGCTCTACTTCGTCATCGAGGCCATGGGCTTCTCGGACACCACCATCGGCATCAGCGGCGCCTTCTTCGTGGCCCTCATCGCGTCGCTCATGACGGCCGTGCCGTTCACGCCAGCCGGCGTGGGTCTGGTCGAGGGGGCCATGGTGTTCGTGCTCCACTCGGTGTACGGCGTGGCCCAGACCGAGGCCCTCGCCATCTCCCTCGTCGACCGGGCCATCAGCGTGCTGTCGGTCATCGTCGTGGGTAGCATCGCGTACGTCTTCTCCTCCAAGACCCGCGGTAACCCGGAGTTCACGGGCACCGGCACCGGCGCCGTCCGGACGGGGGACATCGCCCCCCTGCCAGCACCCAACAGCCGAAGCTCGTAGCCCGAGGCGCGGTCCGCGCGGCAGCGCGATGCGCCCACCCACGGGTCGTGGCCACTCGGTCCAGAATGGCGGGGATCCGTCGTGATGCCCCGCGGGCTGCCGTGACCCGGATGCTCCCGACGCCGAGGAGACGCTGCGTGCAATTCGGTCACTTCGATGACGTGGCCCGTGAGTACGTCATCACCACCCCGCACACCCCTGCGCCGTGGATCAACTACCTCGGCTCCCAGGACTTCTTCGGGCTCATCTCACATACGGGGGGCGGCTACGCTTTCTACCGCGATGCCCGGATGCGCCGGCTCACCCGCTACCGCTACAACAGCGTCCCGACCGACGTCGGCGGTCGCATCTTCAGCATCCACGACGAGGGCGATGTCTGGAGCCCGGGGTACCTGCCATACAAGGCCCAGCTCGACGCCTACGAATGCCGTCACGGCATGGGCTACACGCGCATCACCGGGTCGCGCGGCGGCCTCACCGCCTCGGTGCTCTTCTTCGTCCCCGTGGACACCGACGCCGAGATCCACCAGGTCACCCTGACCAACGACTCGGCGGCCACCAAGCGGGTCTCGCTCTTCTCGTTCCTGGAGTTCTGTCTCTGGAATGCCGAGGACGACCAGACCAACTACCAGCGCAACCTGTCCATCGGCGAGGTCGAGGTCGATGACGGCGCGATCTACCACACCACCGAGTACCGCGAGCGTCGTGATCACTACGCCGTCTATGGCGTCAACGTGCCCATCGCGGGCTTCGACACGGACCGTGACGCCTATCTCGGTCCCCAGAACGGCTTCGCGGAAGCGGCGGTGCCCCATGCCGGCCGGTCGACCGGATCGGTCGCCTCCGGCTGGTACCCCATCGGCTCACACCAGCTCGACGTGACGCTGGCACCCGGCGAGTCGCGCGCCTTCACCTTCACCCTCGGCTATCTTGAGAATCCCCGGGACGCTAAGTGGCAGGCCCCGGGCATCATCCGCAAGGACGGCGCCCGCGCGCTCCTGCGCCGCTTCTCGACCACGGCGGCCACGGACACCGCCTTCGCCGAGCTGCGGGCCTATTGGGACGGGCTGCTCCGCTCGTACAGCGTCGCCTCGGGCGATGCGCGGCTGGACCGGATGGTCAATACCTGGAACCAGTACCAGTGCATGGTGACCTACAACATGTCCCGGTCAGCCTCGTACTTCGAGACAGGCATCGGCCGGGGCATGGGGTTCCGCGACTCCAACCAGGACCTGCTCGGCTTCGTCCACCTCGTGCCCGAGCGGGCCCGGGAGCGGATCATCGACATCGCCTCGACGCAGTTCCCCGACGGCTCGGCGTACCACCAGTACCAGCCACTCACGAAGCGGGGCAACAACGCGGTGGGGTCCGGCTTCAACGACGATCCGCTGTGGCTCGTCGCCGGTGTGGCGGCGTACATCAAGGAGACCGGCGACTTCGGCATCCTCGATACGTCCGTCCCCTTCGACAACGACCCCTCGAACGCGGCCAGCCTCATGGAGCACCTCAAGCGCTCCTTCGATCACGTCACGGACAACCTCGGTCCACATGGTCTGCCGCTCATCGGCCGTGCGGACTGGAACGACTGCCTCAACCTCAACTGCTTCTCCGAGACGCCCGGCGAGTCGTTCCAGACGACCGAGAATCGGCCGGGCGGTACGGCGGAGTCCGTGTTCATCGCGGGGATGTTCGTGGCCATCGGCCCCGACTACGCGACGCTCGCCCGCCGGCGCGGCGACCCCGCAGAGGCGGACCGCGCCGAGTGGCGGATCGCCGCGATGCGGGCCGCCGTCCTCGAGCACGGCTGGGACGGTGACTGGTTCCTGCGCGCGTTTGACGCGCTGGGCGCCAAGGTCGGCTCGCACGAGAACGTCGACGGCCAGATCTGGATCGAGCCCCAGGGCTACTGCGTCATGGCCGGCATCGGCCTGGACGACGGCAAGGCCGTCCGAGCGCTCGATTCCACCCACGAGCGGCTCGATACGCCCCACGGCATCGTGCTGCTCCATCCCGCCTACCGGGAGTACCACCTGGAGCTGGGGGAGGTGACGTCGTATCCGCCCGGCTACAAGGAGAACGGCGGCGTCTTCTGCCACAACAACCCCTGGATCATCATCGCCGAGACGATGGTCGGCCGGGCTGAGCTGGCCTGGGAGTCGTACAAGCGCATCAGCCCGGCCTACCGGGAACGCATCTCCGAGGTCCATCGGCAGGAGCCGTACGTCTACGCCCAGATGATCGCGGGCAAGGAGGCGGCCCGACATGGGGAGGCCAAGAACTCGTGGCTGACCGGCACGGCCTCGTGGAACTTCGTGGCCGTTTCGCAGTATCTCCTGGGGGTCCGGCCTGACTACGACGGCCTGGTCGTTGACCCCTGCATCGGCCGTGAGATCGAGTCGTTCGTGGTCCGCCGCCGGATCCGTGGCGCGGAGTACGTCATCACCGTGCGCAACACCGGTGGCCACGGCGCACGCTTGACCGTCGACGGCGTCGCCATCGAGGGCCACCTGGTACCGTACGCGCCGCCTGGGACCACGGTCCAGGTGACCGCGAGCGTCTGAGGGCAACCATCGGGATTCGCGCACGCCCGCCGTGGCTGTCCGGGTGATCCGGACCGAATGGACGCACGACGACCGGGTGGACGCACAACGACCGGCCCCTGGGCGGGCCGGTCGTTGGCTGCGGTGTCGCGACGAGGTCGCGGCGATCGGAGCGGAGCGGTCAGTTGCCCTTGGGCATGGCTGCCACCGCACGGATGGAGGTGGCCTGCGGCTGCTGGCGCACCGCGAGACGGCGCATCCGCAGCGCGAGGTAGTACTCCATCACCTGGCGCACCTGGGGTTCGCTGAGCATGTCGTCCGCGCGGAGCGCGTACTCGACGCGTGCCGTGGGATGGCTGGTGCCTGCGGCCATGACGCCGAAGTAGCCGGGGGTGTCGCTCTCGTCACGCAGCTCGCGGAGTCCACGGGCGAGCTTGGTGGCCGTCCCCAGGGATGGGGTCCGATCGCCTCGGACCAGGCGTGAGATCGTCGAGTGGTCGACACCCGACTGCTGCGCAAGCTGTCGCTGGGACATCTTCTTGGCCTTCAACTGTGCGCGAAGCCAATCGTTGAAGGCTCTTCCGTTCTGGACGCTCATGGGTCTCCGACTGACAGGACAACTTCACGACGGATGGGCACGATCCGCCGTCGCGACCCGCGCATCGGGGGGTGACGGCTTGGCCATCATCCCGGCGCGCGGTGGTGCCCGAAATGGGTGAGAGGTACCGGTCGGTCCGGGCCGAGTGGTGTAGCGGATACGGCGGGTCCGGTCGCCAGGGGTGTAGCAGGGTGCGGACCGGGCGGTGTGCGCCCGCGCACCACCCCGGTGTCGGACCGGCAGGTCGTGCCGGTCGCCTCAGGTCCGGTCGCCGCGCGCCAGGAACGCCTCCGGGGGCAGGGCATCGAGCGTGCCACCGGCAAGCAGGCGCCGGACCCGGGACATGTTCACGGCATCCCAGCCAGCGTCCATGCCGGGGGTCTCGAGGATCACGGGTATGTGGGCCAGTCGCGGGTGCCGGATCAGATGGCCCAGGCCCGCCTCGCCGATCGCGCCACCCCCGATGTGCTCATGACGATCGAGCCGGGAGGCGCGGCGGACACGCGAATCGTTGAGATGGACCATGGCCAGGCCGTCGGGACCCAACCGGGCATCGACGGTATCGAGCAGCTCATCGATGTGGATGGGCTCATCGAGACGATAGCCGGCACCCCACAGGTGCGCGGTGTCGAGGCAGATGCCCAGACGCGACCGATCGGCTCCCTGACCTTCGGCGGCGTCGAGGATCGCACCCAGCTCCTCGAGCGTCACACCCACGCCGCCGCCCTGTCCCGCCGAATCCTCGAGGACCAGCGTGGGCTCGTCCTCGTCATCGGGGCGTCCCCCAAGGATGCGGGCGAGGGCGTCCCCCACCCGCTGGATGCCAACGTCGATGCCGCTGCCCTTGTGGGATCCGATGTGGACATTGAGGGCGGAGGCCCCGAACGCACGTGCCGCATCCAGCTCGCGGCCCATGCGCAGGATGCTGCGTTCGAACACCATCGGGTCGGGCGCGGCGAGGTTGACGAGGTACGAAGCATGCACGAGCAGCCCGATGCGGCCGGCGGCGAGGTCCTTCCGGAACGCCTCGAGCCCCGGGTGTGGCTCGGTCCGCGGCTCCCACGCCGTAGGGTTGTCCGTGAACACCTGGATGACGCTCGCGCCGACCCGTCGGGCCCGCTCCAGCGCGTGGCCGAGCCCGGGCCTGGTGGGCACGTGCGGGCCGATGCGTCGCCCATCGAGCTCGGCTCTGGCCTGGGCTGGCGGGATGTCTACGACGGGTGCGGTCCGGGCAGGCTCCGACGTCATCGCTGGCACGCGACGATGGTAGATGGCAGCGGGGCTCGCCTCCTGCGACCATGAGCAGACCATGTCTGCCGATCGCCCGGCCGCCGATGATGCGAGCCGCCCCCGCCCCAGCTACCGCGACAAGGTCCTCCACGCGTTCGTCGTGGAGGGCAGGCTGACCTCCATCCCGGCCAGGGAGCGCAAGCGCCAGGTCATCCTGCGGTACCTCGCGTCGACCGACTTCGAGGACGGTCGGGACTACCCGGAGCGCGAGGTCGACCAGCGGCTGGCGCTGCGCCATCGGGACGTGGCGGCACTCCGGCGGTATCTCGTCGACGGCCGCTACCTGGAACGGCCAGCCGGCGTCTACCGCCGTCGGCCGATGAGCGACTGGCCCATCGACCAGGACGACGCGAACGCCGTCGGCGATGTCCCGGCGGGTCGGGAGGCGCAGGCGAGCGGCGTTCCGCAGGCGAGCGACGGATTCTCAGGCGCGGGCCGCGAGCCCCGACGAGTAGGACCCCGCGACGGTCGGCTCGATGAGACCGTAGTCGCCGTCGCGACGCCGGTAGAGGACCGCGGTCCGTTCGTTCTCGGCATTCACGAACACGAAGAAGTCGTGACCCAGCTCCTCCATCCTGGCCACGGCGTCCTCCTCGAACATCGGCTCGATGGCGAACCGCTTCGTCTTCACGACCCGTGGCCCGACGCGCTCGAGGTCGACGGCGACCGACTCGCCCGTTGAGAGGTCCGGGACGGCATCGGTGCGCCGATCGGTGGCCCGGTCGCGCCGCTCCTTGAGATCGACGACCTGCCGCTCCAGCCGGTCGATGACCTGGTCCGCCGCCGCCTTGTGGGTCGCGGCACGGCCGACCGCCCGGACCGGGCGGCCGTCGACGACGAGCATCACCTCCACGATGGCCGCCTGCGCCTGGTCCCGATGTTGCTCCCGCGAGAGCTCCACGGAAGCCTCGCTGCGATCGTCGAGCAACCGCTCGAGACGCGCCATCTTGCGTTCGATGTACTCCCGGTCGTCGTCCGGGACATCCAGGTTCCTGCCCTTGATCACGGTGCGCATGGGGATCTCTCAGGTGCGGTGACCCGATTCTACGCGCGCCCGTCAGCGTTCCCGCGCCACGGTCACGGCCGACACCGCACGCGCTCCGCCCTCCAGCAGCGCGGCCGCGCATTCCGACAGGGTCGCGCCGGTCGTGGAGACGTCGTCGATGAGGACGATCCAGCTCCCCGGCACGCCAGTGGCAGCCCGCTCCCGCACGCCGAACACACCGCCCAGGTTGCGTGCCCGCTCCCCGCGGCCCAGCGAGTGCTGGGCGGTCGTTCGATGCCGCCGCTCGAGGGCGGCTGCCACGGGCAGCCCCAGCCGTCGTCCGCACACCCGCGCGAGGTCCTCTGCCTGGTCGAAGCCACGCTCCCTCCGGCGCGACGCATGGACGGGCACCGGGACGAGCAGGTCGCCACCCCGTCCGGCCATCGTCCAACGCTCGGCGAGCGCGGCGCCGAGCGGCTCGGCGAGGCGGCGTTCGCCGCGGTACTTGAGGGCATGGATGGCGGCCCGCACCGGCCCCGTGAAGGCGGCGCACCACTCCAGCTGGACCAGGTGCACCGGCAGGGGCGCCATGAGCCCGACCGGGATGCCGGGTGGTTCCGCCAGCCGTCGGTGCAGCGGCGTGGCGCATCGGGCACACAGCGGCATGCCTTCCTGGCCGCATCCGGCACAGGTCGGTGGCAGCAACAGGTCGAGCACCGTACGCATGGGCGCATCATCGCGGTCGTCTCGTATCGCGCGGTTATCATCCCCGGCGATGGGGAGCGACGATCCGGTCCGACCACCTGCGGAGGAGTCGGCCGCCGTCGACCGCCGGGCGGGCCTCATCCAGCTGTTCGCGTTCGTGCTGGCCGTCCTGGGCCTGCTGCTGCTGCTGTTCTCGCTGACGACGTTCCTGGGGTCAAAGGGCTGGGGCTTCGACTTCCAGGCGTACCTGGCCGCCGCACAGCGGCTGGCTCGCGGCGATCCGATCTACCAGCAGTACTCCCTCGATGGACCGTTCCGACCGGGTCCCTTCGGGCTCTACCTCTACTCGCCGCCGTTCGCGGTCGCGACGCTGCCGTTCACCCTGCTGTCGCTGCAGACAGCGGAGACGACGTGGTACCTGCTGCGTATCGCGCTGCTCGTCGTCGCCTGCGCGGCGATGCCCGTCCGACCCACCATCCGATGCCTCGTCTTCGCCGTGGCCGCCGTGACGTCGCCGGTGCTCATCGACATGAACCTGGGCAACGTGAGCGTGCTCGTGACGGTCATCCTCGCCTTCGTCTGGCGGGGGCTCGACCGCCCGCTCGGCTCCGTCGCCCTGGCCGTGGACATGACCATCCGGCCGACCCTGGGGCTGGTCATGGTCTGGTACCTGCTGCGCCGCCGCTGGTGGCCGGTCATCTGGACGGTCGCGGCCGGCATCGTCATCGTCATCGCGAGCCTGCCCATCGTCGGCATCCGCGGGTACACCGACTTCCTGACCGTGCTGCGCAACCTGACCGAGGTCACCGGTCAGGCCAACAACCTGGACCTGGGTTCCACGGTGGCGCGCCTTGGGGCAGGGGCGCTCGGGGCATCGATGGCCCTGTACGGCGGCTACGTCCTGGGCATCGGCGCGATGCTCGTGAGTCTCCGCTATGACCGGGACACGAGCTTCATGGTCACCATCGGCGCGACACTGCTCCTCGCGCCGCTCCTCTGGGACCATTACCTCGCCGCGCTGCTGCTGCCGGCCGCCTTCCTCGCCCAGCGAGGGAAGACCTGGGGTCTGGCCTTGCCGCTGCTCGCGTGGTTGCCACCATTCGCCCTGCCGCTGCTGGCCGTGGCGGGCACGCTCGTGCCATTCCTGGTGCGCCAGCCGCGGGAGCACGACGTGCCGCCCGCGTCGGACCTGACCGCGGCCGATCCGGACACGTCCGGCAGCCGCGACGAGCAACCGGCCATCCCGGCACCGGCCATGGGCGCCTGAGGGTCGACAAGGTCATGAGCACGCGCGGCTCCGTGCCGCGGCTCCCGGGCTCAGGCGGGCGAGGGTGCCTCGAAACGGACGACGTCGCCCGGCTCCAGGCCGACACGGGCGACCGTGCCCGCAGGCAGCTCCAGGACACCCGTCGCGCCCCGGACGGGCATCACCAGACCACGCCATGCCGGCAGGTCGGCACGGATGGAGACCACCCGCCGGTCGCCGTTCGTGTCCGGCCCATCGACGAACAGGGCGTCGATGGGGAAGCGCATGAACAGCATGTGGATGCTGTTCACGGGCAGGTAGAGCCCCGATCCCGCGTCGAGCGATGGCACGCCCATGAGCCCCCGGAAGCGCGCCCAGAAGCTCGTCGCGAGGCGGACGTGGCTGGCCACGGGCGCCCCGGACGCCGCGCGCACGGCGATGGTGCCGTCATGCGCGACCGCGAGGTCGGCAGCGCTGGTCATCAGACCTTGCCGCCCAGGTTGACCATGATGCTGATGATGGCAGGCCCCAGGATGACGATGAAGATCGAGGGGAAGATGCAGCCGACGAGCGGGAACAGCATCTTGATGGGTGCCTTGGCGGCCTGCTCCTCGGCTCGCTGACGACGCTCGATGCGCAGCTGCTCCGACTGGATCTGGAGCACCTTGCTGATGGACACGCCCAGCGTCTCCGCCTGGATGATGGCGCCGATGAAGCTGGTGAGTGCCGGGACCTGCGTCCGGGCGACGATGTCACGCAGCGCATCCCTGCGGCTCTTGCCCACCCGGATCTCGGCGAGCGCCCGCTGGAACTCGTCGATGAGCGGGCCGGACATCTTCTCCACGACCTTGGCCAGCGCGGCGTCGAAGCCGAGACCGGCGCGGACCGAGATGGTCAGCAGGTCGAGCGCGTCCGGGATGTTGAGCAGGATGGCCTTGCGGCGCTTCTTGATGCGGCGGCTCAGCCACATCTCGGGCGCGATGAAGCCGATGCCGGCGCCTGCAACGGCGAGCATCAGGCCCATCGGCAGGTTGCGGCCGATGAGGCCGACGAGCAGGAACCCCAGCCCTGCGATGGCGCCCGCCACGACGACCTTGAGGCCAAGGAAGTCGACCGTGCGCATGTCGTAGGGATTGCCGGCCATGGCCAGCCGGGATTCGGTGCCCTTCGCCTTCTTGGGGCTCGTGAAGCGCCGTCCGATGCCCGACAGGCGGAGCGCCAGGGGCCGGATGGAGCGGTCGAAGAACGGCTGCTGGAGCTCCAGCTCCTCGAGCGTCTTGGCCTGCATCGTGCCCAGCTGGGACAGGCGTGCCTGGACGGGATCCGCGCCCCGTCGACCGACGAGCGCGAACATGATGAGCAGCACGCTGCAGGCGGCGAGCGCGGCCAGGATCAAGGTCATGCTCATCGGTCTAGACCTCGATGTTGACGATGCGTCGGATGAACAGGAAGCCCATGCCCATCATCAGGCCGCCGATGGCCAGCAGGACCACGCCCAGCGGCAGCCCGAACGCCTCGGGGGGCTTCTCGAACATGGGTCCCACGAACTGGGGCGCGATGACCGAGATGATGAGCAGCAGGCCGATGGGCAGGAAGCCCACCACGTAGCCCGACATGCGGCCCTGGGCCGTGAGGGTCCGGATCTCGCCCTTGATGCGCACGCGCTCGCGGATGGTGAAGGCGATCGAGTCCAGGATCTCGGCGAGGTTGCCACCCACCTGGTGCTGGATGTTGATGGCCGTGGTCATCAGCTCCAGGTCATCGGAGCGCACGCGTCGAACCATGTTGTTGAGCGCCTGCTCGAAGGGCAGGCCGAGGTTCACCTCGCGGATGACGCGATTGAACTCGGTGGAGATGGGCGGCTGGGTCTCGCGGACCACCATCTCGATGGACTGCAGGAACGACGAGCCGGCTCGCAGCGAGTTGGCGATGAGCGTGATGGTGTCGGCCAGGCGGCTGTTGAACGCCTTGAGCCGCTGGCTCTTGCGGCGGTTGAGCCAGAACCGTGGCAGCCACCAGCCGAGGACCACGGCTGCGACCCACGCGAAGGGGTTGCCGAGCGAGGGCAGGATGGTCGCGCCCAGCAGGAACGTGATGGCGGGCAGGCCGACGATGGCGCCCACGCGGATGGCCAGGAACTCGGATGGCTTGAGCACGAGGTCAGCGCGTGCGAGCTCGCGCGCCAGGTTGGCACCCCAGTCGCGACGCTCGACGATCTTGTTGAGGTCGAGGAGGGCACGGGAGCCGGCGAGCTGCTCCAGCAGGTTCTGCTGCTCCTTGCGCTTCTCCTCGGTCTTCTCGGTCGTGGCACCGGACGACGCGTAGCGCTCCAGGCGATCCTGGACCTCGTCGCGTCGAGCGCCGAACAGGCCCCAGAAGATGAGCAGGACAGCGCCGGCACCGATGAGGGCGGCGACGAGGACGATGGGGCTCATGGCGGCTAGTACCGGAAGCCGAACAGGCCGGGCGGCAGGCTGATGCCCTGCTGCTCGAACTTCTCGGCGAACTTGGGTCGGATGCCGGTCGGCTTGAGGCGGCCCTGGATCTTGCCGTCCACGACACCGGTCTGCTCGAACGTGAACACGTCCTGCATCACGATGACGTCACCTTCCATGCCCTGGACCTCGGTGATGTTGGTGATCTTGCGCTGGCCGTCCTTGAGCCGGTTCTGGTGGACGATGAGGTCCACGGCAGAGGAGACCTGCTCCCGGATGGCCCGCAGCGGCAGCTCCACGCCGGCCATGAGGACCATGGTCTCGAGGCGGGAGAGCATGTCGCGGGGGGTGTTGGCGTGGCCCGTGGACATCGAGCCGTCGTGGCCGGTGTTCATGGCCTGGAGCATGTCCAGCGCCTCGCCGCCGCGGCACTCCCCGACGATGATCCGGTCGGGCCGCATGCGCAGCGAGTTGCGCACCAGCTCCCGGATGGGGATGGCGCCCTTGCCTTCGATGTTGGGTGGTCGCGACTCGAGCGTGATGACGTGCTCCTGGCGGAGCTGCAGCTCGGCCGCGTCCTCGATGGTCACGATCCGCTCGTCGCTCGGGATGAAGGACGAGAGGATGTTGAGCATGGTGGTCTTGCCCGAGCCGGTACCGCCGGCCACGAAGATGTTCAGGCGCGCTTCGACGCAGGCCTTCAGGAAGTCGAACATCTCGGGCGTCGCCGTGCCGAACCGGATGAGGTCGTCCACCGTGAACGGCGACGCCGCGAACTTCCGGACGGTGATGACCGGGCCGACCAGGCTGATGGGCGGGATGACGGCATTGACGCGCGAGCCATCCACGAGGCGGGCGTCGACCATCGGGCTCGACTCGTCGACGCGCCGGCCGATGGGCGCGATGATGCGGTCGATGATGCGCATGACGTGGTCGTCGTTCTGGAACGTGACGTTGGTCAGCTCCAGCTTGCCGGCACGCTCGATGTAGACCTGGCGCGGGCCGTTGACCATGACCTCCGTGACGCTCTCGTCACGCAGCAGGGGCTCCAGCGGACCGAGGCCGATGATCTCATCGGTGATCTGCTCCAGCATCCGGACGCGCTCGGCGCGGGTGAGGGCGAGACCCTCCTCCTCGACGACCTTGCCGAAGATCTCCTCGATCTGGCGGCGGACCTCGATCTGGTTGGCGAGGTCGAGCTTGGGGTCGAGGTCCTGGATGACCCGCTGCTGGATGCGGAACTTGGTATCCCGGAACGACTCGCGCACCGGCACCTGCGACAGCATCCGGCTGGGCGGCACTGGCGGCATGGGACCCTGGGGTCCACCGGGACCCTGGGGCTGGACGCCGCTGGGCTGGCCCGGCGGGACTGGGAGCGCTCCATCAGCGCCCGGACGAGCGCTCTCGATGCGCCTCAACAGGGACATCGGGTCATCTCCCCTGGTACGGGCTGCGACGGCGGTCGGTCATCGTCAGCGCCATGCGAACAGCTTGCGCGGGGCCTGGGCCCGCTCCGGTGCCGCCACCACCGCGGCGTCACCAGCGATGGCCCGAGCGATGGTCAGCACGTCCTGGCTGACCTGGGCCTGCTTGTTGCTCCACACGAACGGCACGCCCCGATTGAGGGCGTAGACCACGGTCCGACCATCGGACACGACCGTGTGGTCGACCTTGCGGCCGATGGAGTTCTCGACATCCGCGATGCGGATGCCATATGCGGAGTCCGCCCGGTTGAGCACCAGTCGCAGCTTCTCGCTGCCGTAGCCCAGCTGGTCCGCGACCTCGAGGAACAGGCGGATGTTCTTGATGTTGGTGATCTCGAGGGTCAGCAGCCCGAGGACCAGGTCGGACATGTCCAGGAGCGCGAGGGTCGAGTCCTGGAACAGCGGCCAGCAGTCGACCACGACCAGGTCGTGCGTCGCGCGCAGCCGGTCGATGATGCGCCGGATGTGCTCGACGGTGACCAGCTCGGCCATCTCCGGGCTGGGGGGTGCCAGGAGCACCCGGATGCCGGTGCTGTGGCTGATGAGCGCCGTATCGATGACCTCGTTGCCACCCTCGGCGTCACCCAGGATGTCCACGATGGACTTGTTGCGGGGATTCAGGTTGAGCAGCACGCCCACGTCGCCGAACTGGAAGCTGGCGTCCATGAGCGCGACCGAGCGGCCCATGTCGGAGGCCATGGCCACCGCGAGGTTGACGGCCAGTGTCGTGCGCCCGACCCCGCCCTTGGGCGAGAACAGGGTGATGACGCGGCCCGCCTCGCGCGCGACCGGGATGGCCACCGCACTGTTGGCCGGGGGCTGGGCGGCGAAGCGGCCCATCTTCTCGCGTTCCCGGGCGTGGACGCCCCGGATCGCGGCGCACAGCTCGTCGGAGCTGAACGGCTTGACCAGGAACTCGCGAGCGCCGGCGAGCATGGAGCGGCGGAGGTAGTCCGCCTCGCCCTGGACGCTCATCATCACGACCGACGTGGCCGGCACCGTCCGACCGAGCTCCTCGGTCGTGGCGATGCCGTCCATGCCCGGCATGTTGATGTCCATGAGGACCACGTCTGGCGACAGCTTGGTCGCGGCCTCGATCGCCTCCGGGCCGGAGGCTGCCACAGCCGACGACCTCGATGTCGGTCTCGAACGAGAGCAGCTTGGCGAGATGCTCGCGGGTCTCGGGGATGTCGTCGACGACGATCGACCCTGATCGACTCACCCACGCCACGGCCTCCTGACGGTCATCACGGTGCTCGGTCCTTCGATGATCAGGGCAGCTTGGTGATGATCACGCGCGGCGGCAGCACACCCTACCGGTCGACCAGCTCGCGGAGCGTGATGCCCGTGGTCTGGATGTCCGCGGCGGCGCTGTCAGCGGGAGCGCGCAGGAGCAGGTACAGGTTGCCGTCGAGCTGCGCGAAGCGGATCGCCTCCGCCTGCTGGGGCGTGACGCTGAGGATGGCGATGAAGCCACCGGTGGCGGGCTGGCCGGAGTTGTCCGGTGCCCGATCCGTCGGCGGACGGCAGCAGGGTGCCGAGGACCTGGACGTTCTGGACCAGGACCTTGATGGTGGTGTTGTTCATCCAGTCGTCGAGGATCTTGGTCGCGGGCAGGCCGCTCTCGTCCCGGAACTCACCCACGACGGGCGCCTTGTCGGGGTCGGGCTGGTCGGTGATGGCGAGCATCACGTCCACGAAATCGCCGGCCTGGATGAGCGAGCCGACACCCGACAGGGAGTCGACCGGGATGGCCATGGCACGCTGCCCGGGCTTGAGGCCGGACGTGACGTCGATGGCGCTCACCGATCCGGTCTGGAAGTCGGCGGAGGTGAAGGCGGTGCCGGCGCGGACGGTATGGCGCACGACGAGGCCCACCGAGCTGTGCGGGATCGCGGAAGGTGTCGATCGCATCCGCGGTGGGCATGTCGATCGTGGTCAGGTCCTCGGCGGTCAGGGCCGAGCCCAGCGCCACATCCTGCAGCGCGGTGACCACCGAGACGGTCTGGGGCGCGGTCGGCTCGGATGAGCCGGACTTCGAGCCGAACATGAGGACGCCGCCAAAGGCCACCACGGCCAGCAGGACGCCCAACAGGAGCATCAGGCGGTTCGAGCGCTTCAAGTGATGGTCTCCACAATGCGGTGACAGGCGAGGCGACTGTATGAAGCCGGCGCCGATCGGACGAGATGACGAAAGGGCTATGACTGATAGGACGGTGTGGACCGGACCGGACCGTTGGTGCTGGTGGACCCGCGGGTGTGGTGCGGGTCGGTCCGGACGGGGCGTCGCGAGGGGAAGAAGTAGGGCGGAGCTCCCGGGGGAGCGCCGCCCTACGGTTTCGCAGGCTTGGAACGTCGAGAGCTAGATGCTCGTGCCGACGTTGCTCATGATGGTGTTGATCTGGCCACCCAGGAAGATCACGGCGCCGATGACGACGATCGCGATAAGGGCCAGGATGAGTGCGTACTCGGCCAGACCCTGTCCCTCCTCGTCGCGGCGGACGGCGGCCGACAGCCAAGTGATGAGAGCTGCCATGTGTAGGTACCTCCTTTCCCGTGAAGTTCGTCGTTGAGGACGATGGCCGCACTGTGGTCCACGGGTGGAGGGTGTCGATATGGGACAACGGTACCGATCTCGCTGCCATCCATCCGGGTCGATCCGCAGGACCCCGAGGACAGGACCTCTGGCGACCGCCCGTCCGGCGCGCCGACGCCTCGCGCTCACGCCCGGATCCCCGACCGCTGACCCGCCCGAGCCTCCCGGACATGGAAGGACGCCGGCGTTGCCGCCGGCGTCCCCGATGCGATCGGAGCGGTTCTCCGTCAGATCGATGTGCCCAGGTTCGAGAACATGGTGTTCATGCTCGGGCCGAGGAACATCACCGCTCCGATCGCGATCAACGCGATGAGGCCGAGGATCAAGGCGTACTCCGCCAGACCCTGTCCCTTCTCGCCGCGGCTCGACGCGTCGTCGCTCCGCTCGATCGGTGACCTGGAACATGATCGCCTCCAGGATGAGTGCGTCCACATGACGGACGTGACAGGACCGTAGAGGCGCCCGATGCGATCAAGGTATGGGAAAGGGGTCCCTCCCCCGGGGGACCGATGGGTGACTCCGAGCACCCGTAGCCGCCCCATCGTGGCCTGCAGGCAACACCGCACCCGCGGGCGGGACGCCGGCCGATCAGCCGGTGATGGCGACGCTCAGCTCCACGGTCATGCCGTCATCGCTCACGGAGAGTCCGACGCCCATGACACGGGCACGGTCGGCGAGGTCCGCGAGCAGGTCGGGCGCCAGCGAATGGGCCTCCGTGAACACCTGCCGCTCGCCGGCGCGGTTCTGCTCGATCATCTCGCGCAGGGCCGGTGGCAGGTCATCGCGCTCGTGGGTGACGGGCGGTGGCGGTGGCGGCGCGGCTGCCTTCGGATCACGCAACCAGGCCGCGCGGACCGCGACGCTCAGCTGCTGCGGACCCCATTCCATGCGCACCGCGACGCGTGACGGCCGGAGCGCGAGGTAGCCGTTGATGGTGTCATCGATGAGCCGGAAGAGGCCGCTCTCCACGTCCTGGGCGAGTCGCCGTTCGGTGCCCTGCGAGTCGAGGTCGATCTCGACGCCTGCTCGGCGGCCGCGATCGACGGCGGTGCGCCGCAGCGTGGGCACGAGACCCAGGTCGTCGAGGACCATCGGCCGGACGTCGAAGATGAACTCCTTGGTGGCATCCAGCGCGTGCTCGACCATCGCCCGCAGCTGGCCCAGCTCGCCGTGGGTGCGGCCATCGCCGCGACTCGCCAGGCGCAGCACGATCTCCGCCTGGAGCGCGATGTTGGCGAGGCTCTGGGCGGGCCCATCGTGCATCTGTCGGGCGATCTCCCGGCGCAGCTCCTCCTGGGCGCGCAGCAGGACGCTCGGGTCGGTGGCATCGCTCGCCGGAGGTGCCGCCCGCACGACGAGTGCGCTGCGCGAGGGATCCGGACGTGCCACGGCCGCCGCACTGGAGCCCGTCACGCTGCGCACGGTCGCGAGGTCGGCGTCCAGCTGGGCCAGCCGGTCGCGGTACCGGGCCAGCGTCCGGTGCTTGCCCTCCAGCAGCTGCTGCTGCGCCTCGAACAGGGTCGCGCGCCGGCTCTGGATGAGCAGCTGCTGGCGTGCCTCGCGGACCTCGGCGGGGTCGGCACGGGGGTCGCGCTCCAGGGACGGCGACACGCTCCTCGCCGCGCGCTCGACGCTCCTCGTGACGTTCCGCCTCCGCGGCCGCCTGGCGCGCGAGCAGGTCGATCTCGTCGACCTCGCGGGCCGAGGGACGCCAGGTCCTCCTCGATACCCGCACGGATGGCCTCGATGGCGGCCACGATGGCCCGGTCCGTCGGCGACCGCGTCGGTGGCACGGCGTCGGGGTGCCGGGACCGGCTCGGCGCCGGGACGCGTCCATGGAGCCTTCGGCGCCCACGTGCCAGGCCGTGCCGGTCTCACCGGCCTCCATGGTCAATCCTCGGGGATCCTGATCCAGCCCTGCTTCATGGCATAGACGACCGCCTGGGTCCGGTCGTTCACCGAGAGCTTGCGCAGGATCGAGCTCATGTGGTTCTTGACGGTCTGCTCACTGATCGACAGTGCGTAGGCGACCTGCTTGTTGGTCATGCCCTTGGCGATGTTGTCCAGGATCTCGACCTCGCGCGGGGAGAGCGGCGCGAAGATGGGGGCCGCCTCCTGGCCGTAGACCGCCAGCTCCCGGAACTCCTTGAGCACCCGGCTGGCGACCGCGGGTCGCGCGAAGACCTTGTCGTTGATGAGGTACTCGCCGTTGTTCACCCGGCGGATGATGGCGACGAGGTCGTCGGGTCCGATGTCCTTGAGGATGAATGCCGCCGCGCCGGCCTTGATGGCGTCGAACAGCAGGTCCTCGTCCTCGGCGACGGCGAGCGTGATGATGCCCGCGCTGGGGACCTCGCGCTTGATGCGCTGGGTCGTCTCGATGCCGCCGGGCGCCGCGATGGACAGGTCGAGGAGCACGATGTCCGGGTCATGCTGCTCGGCGGCATCGAACGCCGATCGGGGGTCGTCAGCCTCCGCCACGATGTCGAAGTCCGGTTCCTGCTCCAGGATCTGGCGCATGCCCAAGCGGAACAGGGCGTGGTCATCGACCAGGACGATCCTGCACCCGCTGATCGGGGTTGCGGCGGTCCGGGACCTCCGCGACGCCGATCCGAGCCCGTATAGCCCATCACCATGACTGCCGACTCCTCTCGCGTGGGTCGAGCCTCAGGCGGACAGTGGTGCCCGCTGCTGCCTCGGAAACGATCTCCAGCCAGCCGCCCACGAGCTGGGCGCGTTCGCGCATGAATCGCAGACCGAAATGACGCCGCCCGGTCTGCTCGGCGACCTCGTCGATGGAGAACCCTCGCCCGTCATCCTGGACCTCCAGCACCCACCAGGTGTGGCCGGATGGTTCCGCATGTGGCTCGAGACGGGTGATGAGTCGCACCTGCGTCGCGCCCGAGTGCTTGCGCACATTGCGGAGCGCCTCCAGGGCCACCCGCAGCACGGCGGTCCGTGCCGGGACATCGAGCAGTCTCTTCGGGTGCCGTCAGCTCCAGCGCGACCCCGATGCCGGTCTCGTCGCGCAGCTGGTTCGCGGCGTCCGTGAGCACGGAGCCAGGTCACCGGCGTCCTGGAGGGCACGGCCGCAGCTGGCGGATGAAGTCACGCAGCCGCTCGGTCTCGCGCTCGAGCATCGTGCCCAGGGCCGCGAGCTCGTCATCGACCTGCGACGGGTCGGAGCGCATCGCCCGCTCCACGATCCGGACCCGGAAGACGGCATTGGACAGCGTCTGGGCGGGTCCGTCATGGAGCTCCTCCGCGAGCCGGGTCCGCTCCTGCTCCTGTGCCTCGAGCACCAGGCGTGCCTCGACGAGGTTGGCCGGCCGTTCGATCTGGAGCTGGTCCGCCGACGCCCGCGCCGTCGCCGACCACTCGCCACCCTGGCCGCGCTCCAGGAAGCGCCAGCCGTCCTCGAGGTCCCGGGTGATGAGCTCCAGTCGACCCAGCAGCTGGCCGGCGCGTGCCGTGTCCATCGCCTGCTGGTCGCGACCGGCCTCGAGGGTGTTGCCGGAGCCAGCGACCGTCTGGCCGGCGTGCCTCCTGCAGCTCGGCGGCGTGCAGCTCACGCAATCGCTCCGTGAGCGCGCGCAGTCGGTTGGCGCTCTGGGTCAGGGCCTGCTGGGCCTCCGCGTACAGGGCGTCAACGTCGGCGCGGCGGTCACCCCGGATGCCGGTCTCCATCGTGGGCCGAGTATAGGGGCTGGTGCGGGCGGCCCCACCGTGTTCGCTCATGGCGTGGCACACGCCGGGTCGATGCGGAACAGCCAGGCCGGGTCCTCCGCGAGACCGATCTGCTGCGGGTCGGCGGCAAGGCAGGTCGGGCCGCTCGGCACGAGCAGCGCATCGGGATACCGCCCGACGTCATCGAACACCAGGAGCAGCCGGACGCCAGTGTCGCGGGCGAGCTCGCCGAGCGTCGTCGGCGGGTCATCCGGCAGCACCATCACGGGCCGATCGAGGACCCACGCCAGGGCCATCGGATGGTCGCTCATGAGCAGCGGGGTCGGGTCGTCCGCGGTCGCCCGGAGCGCGAACCGGACCGCCTCGATGCGTCGCTCCATGGTGACCGCGCTGTCCGACACGGAGGCCAGCTGCACGATCGCGACCGGGATCGCCAGCGCGAGCAGCGCCACGGGACCGACGATGACATTGACCTTGGCCCAGCGTCGCTTGAGCGACACGCGGGCCATGCCCGCGTCGACCCCCAGGACGCTGGCCACGATGCAGCCCATGAGCAGCGGTCCGCTGGCGTGCAGGAACGTGCCCCAGAGGGTCGCGACCGGGAACAGCACGGCGCTCGCGAGGAAGGTGAGGGTGCCGCTGAGCAGCAGCACGACGAGTGCGCTGGGCCGTCGGAGGGAGGGCCTGCGGCGGAGCAGGATGACCGACAGGATGCCCAGCAGGCCCACGGGGAAGGCCGCCCACGAGGAGCGTGTCCGTGAGCTGGCTGCCCATCGCCCGAAGTGGGGCTGCCACGATGGCGCCGATGCCCTGGCCCAGCCAGGCGCCGAGGGTCGGTCGATCATGGATGGAGAAGATCTGCTCGTTGCGGAGCAGGAACATGTTCTCCAGCGCCTGGGCCGTGGCCGATCCACCGAACGTGGCCTGCTGACGGATGAGCCAGGGCCCCACGACGAGCAGGCCGCCGAGCGACGATCGGGCCCAGCAGCACCAAGGACGCCCGGAGCCGGTCGCCCGCCGCGGATCCGCCGCAGAGGGCCGGCGCACAGCACCAGGAACGTCAGGCCCAGCCAGACGACCTCCTGGCGGGCGAGGTAGGTGACCCCGAGCACGATGCCCAGGACCAGGCCCGCGCGCCAGCCCGGGAGCGTGGGGCGGAGCAGCATCCGGGAGATGAGCAGGGAGGCGATGACCGCGAGCACCGTGAACGGCACCGCCGAGTCGGGCGCCGCGGTGGCCACAAGCCAGGGCCCCAGCACGGCCGCCAGGAGCCCGGCGGTGATGGACAGTGCGCGCGTCCGGCGCTGGTCCAGACCGTCGAGCCTGGCAGCTTCCGTGGCGACCGCCCACGCGAGGGGGGCCAGGAGTGCGCCCACGATGGCCCCGCCCAGCTGGCCCGCGGTGGTGCTCGTCCCCGCGACGAGCATCGGGATCGCGGCGACCACGCTCGCCAGCGGCAGCCACAGGTCGAAGGCCGGTCGGGGCAGGGTCAAGGGCGGGCTGGCATAGCTCCACAGCACATCGGTCGTGAGGCCGTGGCCCTGGACCAGGTTACGCGCGACGTCGAGGTAGTAGAGGCTGCCCTCGGTCGGCGGGAACTCGATCCAGGCGATGGTCAGCAGGCGGACCCCGACCGCGATCAGGAACAGCACGACAGGGAAGAGCAGCGGCGACCGGCGGTTCATGGCGCACACCGATCATCGGCGGGGGTGAGGCAGACGGCGTAGAGCGCGGCCTTCGGATGCGCCGGGTCCTTCGGGTCGGGCACCACGGTGACCGGTGCCGACAGCCAGTCCGGTCGGACCTCGCCCGCCAGCACGGGTGTCAGGGGGAGGGTGCTGAAGGCACGTTCCAGGATGAGCCACCGGACGTCGTAGCGACGCAGGGCATCCTCCACGACAGGCAACGGGTCCTCCGGGGTCACGATCCCAGAGCGCCCAGCGAGGTACCAGAAGGCTCCCGCGTCAGGGGTCATGACCCGGTCGCTGGCCGGCGCGTCCGCAAGGGGCGCCGCGACCGCGCGCGTCACATCCTGGTACTCCCGCCAGTTGCGCGCGGTCATCACCGTCGACACGATCCCGATGCCCAGCACCGCTGCGACCGCCATGACGCGTGAACACCCGGGTGGCGCGCGCGGCATCCCAGCTCGGCCGGCGACGGGCGATGACGCCCACGACACCGCCGATGCCCACGAGGGCCAGCAGGTAGGCATAGGGGATGAGCGCGACCGCCGAGTGGAGGAACGTGCCATTGGGCACGTGGACCGCGAACAGCAGGCCGCTCGACAGGAACAACGTGGTGGCATAGACGAGCCACGGGCGCCAGGCAAGGTCACGGCGGCCCCACCATGCACCGAGCACGAGGAACGGGACCAGGAAGATGAGCAGCACCTGGGTCGCGAACAGGCCCAGCGCGTTGACGAGCCCCAGGACCCGACTGGTCAGCAGCGGACCCAGGCCCTGGGCCAGGAAGCTGGCCGGGTTAGCGGGCGTGCTGATGCTGTAGAGGTCGCGATACTGCGCGATCCAGAGGATGCGCCCCGACGCCGCCGAGGGCGAGATGGAGCCGAAGACGCTGAGCTGCCGGGCGATCCAGGGCGACACGACGATGAGGAAGCCACCCGCGCAGAGGAGCGCCGCGGTCCAGCCGATGCGGGACGCCCGGGGCCGGCGCAGCAGGTCGGCCAGGAATGCGAGCGCGAAGGGGACCCCCAGCAGCACGCCGTCGTTGCGTGACAGGAACGCCAGACCGACAGCGACGCCACCGACCGCGAACGCCCGCCGGTCACCGCGCAGCCCGCGGGCACATGCCCATAACGAGAGCGTGCCAAGGAGCATGAACAGGCCGAAGTTGTCGGGTTGTGCCAGGAATGGGTCGACGAGCGCGGGCACCGCGACCATGAGCCCGGCCGCGGCCGCCTGCCAGCGTGGCAGCGATGCATCCCGGCCGATCCAGTAGGTGACCGGGGCGGCCGCCGCGCTGGCCAGCCAGAACGGCAGGGCCGAGGCGAGCGGGACCGCTCCCAGGAGCCAGATGAAGGGGACCTGGACCAGCGAGGCGAGCGGCATCCAGTGCGCGTTGGAGGGGATGGGCAGGACGCCGGTCGCTGGCAGCAGGCCACCCGTCTCCACGAAGTTCCAGATGTACTGGACCTGGAAGCCATGCCCGGCCGCGAGCTCGCGAGCAACGCTCACGTAATAGAACGAGTCGGGATAGGCCGGGTCGAGGAACAGCGCGCCAGTGAGGATGCGGGCGCCCAGGGCCACGAGGAAGAGCGCGATCGGGATGCCCATGCCGGTGCACCATAGCAACGGCACCCTGCCGCATCGCCTGGTACGAAGGTCCTACCGGGTCAGGGGAGCAGGGGCCGGTCCGGTGGGGTCTGGTGTGGTCGCAGTCTCGGCGCGCACGGCCGCAGGTACCTGTCGGCGGCTGCGCTGGATGGGGATGATGGCGAGCAGCATCACGCAGCTGTACCACCACATCGCGGGGATGGCCAGGAATGCCGCCAGCGGCACGGTCCAGTAGCGGTCGGTGCGGGCCCCCCAGACCACGATGAGCAGGGCGATGGGGAGCCGGAGCGTGAGCGGGATGGGGATCGCCTTGGGCGCCGCTGGCTTGGCCGATTCCGCGATGAGCAGGTCGACCCACTCGCGCCACATCCAGGGCGCGAACGCGAACGAGACCGCGGCGACACCCGCCGTGGCCGCGAACACGATCGCGAGCGCCCTCCACTCGCGGCGGACGGCGAACCAGACGAGTCCGATCCCCGGCGTGACCTTCGTCAGGAGCACGAACGACCAGGTCCAGGGATACGCGAACCCGAGCGCGATGGCCACGGCCAGCAGCAGGTGCACGTTGCCGTTGATGAGCTCCAGGATGGCGGCCGGGAAGAGGCCCAGGAGCACCAGCGCGTAGCGCTTCGTCATCCAGGCATAGGTCGCGATGAGCAGCCCGGTCCAACCCACCAGGAAGACGGGCCACGGCAGCTGCCCCAGCACCCCGAACACCTGGGCCAGGGGCGGGCCATACAGGAACGCACCGTACGAGCCGACGGTCTGCGCATACGGATGGACCTGGTCGACCGACCAGTACGCCCACGCGTCGAGGCCCCAGCCCCGGCCACCCTGGAAGGCGAGGATGACGGCAGCTACCAGCAGCGACTCCACGGTCGCCGCGAACCACAGCAGCCGGCGTTGCTCGGGGGTCAGCGAGCGGGAACGGCGCGGCCAGCGCCAGCGCTGCTCGTGCAGCAGCGTGGAGGCACCCGGGTCGTGCACGGCCGTCGTCTCGGTCACCAGGGCAGGATGGGGCACCGACGCACCAGGTTCGGTCCATCGTTGGTACCACTGGGTACCGTCGACCGCGCTCGCGCCGCTGATACCCTCGAGGCCACATGGCTGGCATGATCACGGACGGGATGGGCGCGGACACCCTGCGCATCCCCGGCGCTCGTACCCTGGGCTCGGCCAGGTTCCGGATGCTCGTCGCAGCCGTCGTGGTGGGCGTGGTGGGGCTGCTGCTCGTGATGCTGCTGCTCGCCCGAGCCGGCTCACCCACGGGCCAGTTCGGCATCGATGCCACGGACTACCTGACCGCCGCCGAACGGATGGCCGCGGGCACGTCGCCGTACGCCACCGAGATGCTGGCCGGTCCCGTTGATGCCCAGGGCACCGACCGCTACCGCTACCCGCCGACATTCGCGCAGCTGCTGGTGCCGCTGACCGGGCTCGACCAGGGTGTCGCCCTCTGGCTGCTGCTGGCCCTCCAGGTCGTGGCTGTGGCGGCCGCGGTCGGCCTCGCGTTGCGCATGAGCGGTCTGCTGCGACCCGAACCCGTGCTCTGGGCGGCCGCGGCCACGCTGCTGTTCCTGCCCGTCTTCGACAGCCTCTGGAAGGGCAACGTGTCGGGCTTCCTCGCCCTGCTCGTGGTCCTCGCGGTCACGGGTGGCGCCACCGGCGGTGCCGCGGTCGCGCTCGCCACGCTGCTCAAGATCGCACCCGTCACGTTCGTGCCGGCGTGGTTCGCCCTGGACGGCCGTTCCCGCCGGGGGATGCTGCTCACGGCCGCGGCCGTGGTCCTGGTCAGCGCGGTGCTCGCACCGACTGCCTGGCGGGACTACCTCTCGGTGCTGCCGAACCTCGTCGCGGGTGGCGCCGACCAGACGACGAACGTCGCACCCTGGTCGGTGGTCGCCCGATCGGGTGCGCTGGAGGCGGTCGGGAGCGTGGTCCGGGTGCTCAGCCTCGGGGCCGCCCTCGTGGCCGTCGCCGCGTCCGTCATCGTCATCCGTCGGCCCGGCGGGTTGCCCGCGGCCGCCACGCTCGCGACCATCGCCATGCTGCTGCTGCCGGCGGCGCTCTGGTACCACTACCTCGTGGTGCTGTTGCCCCTTGCCATCCTTGCGTGGCCGACCGCCACGCGCCCGGAGCGGTTCGCGCTCGTGGTCGCCGGCGCGCTCATCACGGGCGGCGTCGCCTGGCTACCACTCGCGACCGTCGGCGCCGCTGGGCTCATGGTGGTCACGCTGCGCGCCCAGATGCGGCGACTGCGCCACGGGGTGTGAGGGCGGCCGGGTCCTGCCAGCTCCGGCCAGCGGGCGAGGGCCACAGCCCCGACCAGCAACGACAATGTCGCGTGCCAAATCGCCGGTGCCGCGATGAGCGCGGCGACAGGTACCGTCCAGGGTCTGTCCGTCCTGCCGCCCCACCAGGCGATGGCGACTGCGATGGGCAGTCGGAGCAGGAGCGGCACGGCTAGGCTGTTCGATGGTTGGGCGCCACCCTGCTGGGCAGCCAGGAAACGGACCCAGTCGATCCACGATCCGGGCGCAACGAGGAACGACAACCCGGCGATGACGCCGGTGGCGCCGAGCGCGATGGTCAGCGACCGCCACTCGCGGCGAGCGACGAACCAGGTCAGGCCCACGCCCGGGGTGACCTTGCTGAGCAGCACGAACGCCCAGGTCCAGGGATGGCGGAACCCGAGCACGATCGCTGCCGCGAGCAACAGGTTGATGTTGCCGTACGCGATTTCGAGCACGATGGGCGGGAATGCCAGCAGCCACAGCGCGGATGACCGCGCGAGCCACAGGTAGACCGCGATGAGGGCGGTCGTCCAGACGGCCAGGAAGGCGGGCCAGGACAGCATGCCCAGGATGCCGAACGCCTGTGCGAAGACCGGGGAGTAGAGGAAGGCGCCGTAGCGCCCCAGCCCGTCCGCGTAGGGTTGGGCCGGGTTGACCGACCAGTAGGCGATCGAATCGAAGCCCCACCCGGTGGTCAGGGCGCGGATGCCGATGGTGCCGCCGATGAGCAGCCCCGCGATCGCCGCGCCATGGGTCAGCGCCCGACGCCGTTGGCGCCGAGGCTCGGATAGGTCGGACGTTATCTCGGGCCGATTCGCCCCGGCTCGGTCGAGGAACGACATCCACGAGAGCATGTCGCCGCACCGACCGTGTCGCTACGCGACCTTGGGGGCAGTACCCATCGTCAGCGGCGGACCCGGCGCTCCCTGCGGCTGGCGCGCCCGTGTCTCCGTCATGGCTCCCGGCTCGCGGATGAGCGCGGCGAGCACCGCCAGACCGGCGAACCAGATGACCGGCAGGGCGAGGGCGACCGACGCCGCGACCGTCCAACGCCGGTCGGTGCGGGCACCCCAGATGACGAGCGCGGCCGCCGCCGGCAGGCGGACCCAGATGGGCGCAGCCAGCCAGGCACCCGCCGGTTGACCCGCCGCGCTCCCGGACAGGAACGCGAACCACTCAGCCCAGAGGCCGGGTGCGATGACGAAGGAGCCGGCTGCGATGACGACCGTGACGCCCAGCGCCGTGGCCAGCCGCCGCCATTCACCACGGGCAGCGAACCACAGCAGGCCGACCCCGCAGGTCGGCTTGGTCAGGAGCACGAACGACCAGGTCCAGGGATGCGCGAAGCCCAGCAGCACCGCCGCGGCGATGAGCAGGTTGACGTTGCCGTAGTACAGCTCCATCACCACCGGCGGGAAGGCAAGCACGAGCAGGGCGCGCCGCCCACCGAGCCAGACGGCGGTCGCCACGAGGACGGCCATCCAGAGCCAGAGGAATATCCACCATGGCGTGCCGCTCACGAGGTGGAACAGCAACGCCATCGGTGGGCTGTAGGTGAACGCACCCGGGGCACCCACCGGCAGCGCGTACGGGTGCGGCAGCTGGACGCTCCAGTAGGCGAACGCATCCCCGCCGACGGTGCCCTGGCTCGGCGCGGTGACAAGGAAGATGTAGGCCAAGAACGCCAGGCCGCCCACGACCCACGCCGCCATTGCGACCGTGCTCACGACGCGCGGTGGCCGGGTGTTCGCGGCCAGCCGGTACCGACTGGTGTCCATCGAAGGCAGGGTAGCCCTCGTCGGCCATCGGCATCCGCCCGGGCGCTGCCACGCATGGGCACGGTGCCAGCACCGGCGCTGGCCGTACCATGCACCGATGCCTGACGAGCCCAAGCCGAGCCTGACGCTGGTGCTGCCCGCCTACAACGAGGCGGCACGCCTGGGCTCCGCGCTCGATGAGCTCTTCGGGTATCTCGGCAGGACCGGGGTGGCCCGGGCCGGCGGACGCGCGGCGAGCGAGCTGGGCGCCTGGGATGTGCTGCTGGTCGACGATGGCTCGGAAGACGAGACCGTCGTGGTGGCCGAAGCACGCTTAGAAGCGCAGCCGGGACCCAACGGTGAGCGGGCTCGCCTCTCCGTGCTCCGGCAGCCTCATGGTGGCAAGGGTGCGGCAGTCCGGGCGGGGGTCCTGGCCGCGACCGGTGACCTGGTCATCTTCGCCGACTCCGACATGGCGACGCCTCCCGACCAGTTGCCCATGCTCACGGAGGCGCTCGCGACTCACGATCTGGCGCTCGGCAGCCGCGTCCAGCCCGATGGCAGTGACCGGCGTTCGAGCCAGCCATTCCATCGGCGGGCCCTGGGCAAGGTCTTCCACGCTCTCGCCGGGGCGTGGGTCACTGGGTCCGTGCCCGACTCCCAGTGCGGCTTCAAGGGCTTCCGGCGGGCAGTTGGCCAGGACCTGTTCCAGCGCCAGCGGATCACCAGCATCGTGTTCGACGCTGAGATCATCCATCTGGCGCGTCGTCGCGGTTACGCCATCGCGGTGGTGCCGGTCCAGTGGACGGACCAGCGCGGCTCCCGGATGCGGGTACGCCCGATGCTCGCGCTCCGGGTCCTGTGGGACCTCATCCGCATCCCTGTCATCCACCGCGAGGTGCCACCGGCGGACCCCTCCGACGCGACCCCCGTCGGCTCCGTCCCCGATCGGCCCTGAAGCGGATAGCTCGCACAGGGCCCCGCGGCAACGTCCGACCGCCATAGGTCCCCGGACGGGATGGGTTGACCGGGTCATACCCGGGCGGCTGCGTGGCCTCCAGAATCGGCTCTTCCGACGGAGGGCACGTGGCGTCCGACCCGATACGACGATATCTGCGCCTGGACGCCATGCGTGCGCTCGCGGCCGTGGCGGTCATGGGCTACCACGTGGTGGCCCGCGAGGGCGGTGGCCTGGCGCCTCTCGACGGGCTGTTCGAGCATGGCTACCGGGGCATCCTCGTCTTCTTCGTGCTCTCTGGCTTCCTTGTCGCGCGACCGTTCGTTCGGGGTGGGGTGGCCGTCGACGGGTATCTCGTCCGCCGGATGGCGCGATTGCTGCCGGCGTACCTCGTGGCGCTCGTGGGCATCACCCTCCTCACCGGTGATCGCCAGTTCCCGGACCACCCCCTCAGCTACCTGCTGTTCCTCCAGAACTACGACCCGTCCTTGCTGGCCAACGGCAGCCTCGCGGCGACCTGGACCCTCCAGCTCGAGGTCCAGTTCTACCTGCTGCTGCCGCTGCTCATGGGCGTCCTCGTGCTCGTCGACCGCGGCCGGGGACGGTTGGGGCTGGTCATCCTCGTCCTCGCGGGTGTCATCTCGATGCTCGTCCATGTCGTCCTGGGGGTCTCTCCCGATCCGACCGTGTCGTCGGTCGGCAGCCTGTCGCTGCCCGCGATGTTCTGGGCGTTCGTCCCCGGCATCGTCGTCGCCTGGATCCTGGTCCACCATCCCGCGGCCGGCGTCGCGCTCTCGGGGCGCATCGGCGTCGTCGTAGCGATGGCGGCGATCGCGGTCGGCTGGCTGGGGTCGGCGGTCAGCCCCCTGGGGCTCGCGGTCCAGGACACGCTGCTGGCCTGTGGGGTCGCGCTGTTGCTGCCCGCCATGTTGCGCGATCGGACTGGGGCGGCAACGACCGGCCGGGCCCGACCGGCGACGATGCTCGATCTGGGCGCCCGGTTCGGCCGCGATGCGTCATACCCGTTCTACCTGTGGCACCTCGCCGTCATCCTCGTCGCCTTCCAGCTCGGGTTGCGCGGCTGGCCCGCGTTCGCGGTCGTGCTCGTGGGCGCCACGGCCATCGGGCTCGCGTCGCATCGGGCCATCGAGGCGCCGGCGATGCGCGTCGGCGCCCGGTGGGCGGAACGACTGGCGCGCCGTGGCGCCGAGAGAAGCGCAGCGCCGGCACCCGTCGTTGCCACCGCACGCCCGGCGACCCTCACCCAGGACGCTGGGTAGCACACGTTCCAGGGCGGTCCCGCGACACGTCGTGCGGCCCCCCGACATACACTGCAAGTCGCCTCATGACCATACCCTCTGCCCCATGTGCCCCGCCGACATCCGTCGGCCCCCTCACCGTTCGGCGCACGCCGCTCGATGCCATCCCCCGTGGGGCCTGGGACCGGCTCCTCTCGGTCACCGCACGCCCCACCCCGTTCTCGCGCTGGACGGTGCATCGAGCGTGGTGGGATGCCTACGGCTCCACCGCCCATGAGCAGTACCTCGTCTGCAGCCGGGTCGCTTCGGGAGCGCGGGCGACGGGCAGCGACGACATCCTGGCCATCGTGCCGCTCATGCACCGCCACGAGGTGGAGCCCCAGGACGCGGTCTCGTATACGCCCCTTCGCCGACCGGCGGAGGATGGCACCCACGTGCCACCCGATGCCACGGCCGTGTTCATGGCCGCCAGCTACCACGCGGACTACGCCACGATCCTCTGCGACCCCGATGACCTGCCGGAGGTGTGTGCGGCCGTCGTGACAACGCTCGCCTCGCTCGACCGCGTCACGGAGCCCTGGGACGTCATCGACCTGCGGCGGCTTCGGGATGATGACCCGGCATTGGAGGCACTCGTCACGGCCTTCGGGAGCGCTCCTGCCGGGTGGTCCGTGACCCGGGAGCAGGAAGACGTCTGTCCGGTCGTGACGCTGCCCGACGGTGGCTGGGAGGACTACCTCGCGACGCTCGACAAGAAGGCCCGCCACGAGATCCGTCGCAAGCTCCGTCGCGCTGAGTCGAGCGGTCCCGTGACCTTCCGCACGATGCCGCTCGATGCCACGTCTGCTGACGCCTTCATCGTGCTGCACCAGGCGCGCTGGGGCGAGGACGGACTCTTCCCGGACACCGAGGGTGGCCATCGCAGTCGCCGCTTCCTCCACCGTCTCGTGGAGCTCGAGGCGGCAGAGGGTGAGCTGGCGCAGCTCCAGCTGGGCCAGGTGTATGTCGGGGACCGGCTCATCTTCGCGGGCGTCGGCTTCGACGACGGCGCGACCTGCTACTTCTACAACGCCGGAGCCGACCCAGAGGCGCGGGAGCTGTCACCCGGGGTCACAGGTACCGCCGCCTATATCCGGGACCGCCTGGCTGCCGGGCGAACGCGCTTCGACTTCCTGCGTGGCGACGAGCCCTACAAGTACGATTGGGGCGCCGTCGATGAGCCCGTCCACCGCATCCTGGTCAGCCGGGGACCGCTGTGAACGCACCCGCCGCGGGCGATCCGTGCCTGGACCTGCCGGCGTTGCTGCCGCTGCCGGACGGCGAGCGGGTGCGCGTCGTCCAGCTCGTCGCGACAGGTACCAACGGCGGTGCCCAGGAGCATGTCGCGACGCTGCTCGCGCGTCTCGACCGGAGCCGCTATGACGTCCGGGTCATCTCGCTCAGCGATGGCAGCGCGGTCAGACGCTGGCGTGCCCTGGGGCTCCCGGTGGAGGTCATCGAGCACGACGACGACGAGCAGGCTGCCAGCTCCGTCGCCGACCTGCTCGCAGAGTGGCAGGTCCAGATCGTGCACGGCCACATGTTCCGGGCGGAGATCGTGGGCGTCCTCGCGGCGGACCTGCTCGTGGCCCGCGGTCTGATCCGGCCGTATCTCGTGGACACCATCCACTCGTCGCGTGTCCGGAGCGGCGAGGATCGGGATCGGCTGGCCCGCATGACGCCCCACATCGACCGTCTCGTGGCGGTGAGCAAGGCCACCGTGGCCAAGCTGGAGCGTGAGGGACGGATGGGCAGCGCCCCGGTCGAGCTCATCTACAACGGCGTGGACATGGGCCGCTACGACCACACCGAGGCTTGCTGCACGCTGCCCGAGGAGTACGGCTTCCCGGAGGGCTCGCAGCTGGTCGGCGTGGTGGCTCGCCTGGAGCCCGAGAAGGGCCATGCGACGTTGCTCGAGGCGTGGCCGCGGGTGCTGGCGAGGGTGCCCACCGCGCGCCTGCTCATCGTCGGCGAGGGGTCGCTGGCGCATGCCCTCCAGGACCAGGCCGAGGCCCTTGGACTGCTCGGCGAGCCGTGCACCGGGGACGCCTGCGTCGGCACTCGTCACGCGCGGCCCGGCGCCGCGGTCGTGTTCACAGGGCGGCGCGAGGACGTGCCCGCCGTGACAGCTGCGCTCGATGTCGCGGTCCTGCCCTCCTATCGTGAGGCCCAGGGGCTGGTCATCCTGGAAGCCATGGCGCTGGCGCGTCCCGTGGTCGCCAGCGATGTCGGCGGCATCCCCGAGATGATCGAGGATGGCCTGACCGGGCTGCTCGTGCCGCCTCACGATGCCCAGGCTCTTGCTGATGCCATCAGTCGGCTGCTGCTTGACCACCCGCTGGCGGACATGATCGGCCGTGCCGGACATCGCCTGGTCCACGACCGCTTCTGCGTGGAGCGGATGGTGGCGGCCATCGAGTCCATCTATGACCAGGGATGGGTCGCCTGGAAGGGCCGCGGCGGCGTCCTGGAGCGGCCGCCGGTGGTCACCGCCGCGTAGGTCGCCTCGCTCCGGCGGATCGGCAGCGAGCCCGAGGAAGAGGAGGTCCGTTCGTGCGCCAACACTCCATCACGATGCTCGGCACCGGGCTCATCGGTGACTTCTACACCCAGACGCTCCACGGCCAGCGCGGCGCGGACCGGGTCCGCGTCGCCTACTCCCGGAGCGATGAGCGCGGCGCGGCATTCAGCGAACGCTGGGGCATCCCCGAGCACACCACGGACATGGACGCCGCCATCCACCATCGCCGACACGGACGTGGTCGTGGTCGCGTTGCCCAACCAGCTCCACGAGCAGGCGGTCGCCGGTGCCGCAGCCGCGGGCAAGGCGGTGCTGTGCACCAAGCCGCTCGGCCGGACCGCGGACGAGGCGGCCCGGATGCTGGCCACGGTCGAGGCCGCGGGTGTCTTCGGCGGCTACCTCGAGGACCTCTGCTACACGCCCAAGACGCTCAAGGCCATCGCCGCGGTCGAGGGCGGGGCGCTGGGCGACGTGACCTGGGTCCGCTCCCGCGAGACCCATCCGGGCCCCCACTCGGCGTGGTTCTGGGACGGCCGGCTCACCGGCGGCGGCGCCATCATCGACCTCGGCTGCCACTGCATCGAGATCATCCGCAACTTCGTGGGCAAGGGCAACCGACCGGTCGAGGTCCTGTGTCACACGGACACCCTGGTCCATCCCATCGCGGACGAGGACAATGCCATCGCGCTCATCCGGTTCGAGAGCGGTGCCATTGGTCAGTTCGAGGTCTCGTGGACGTTCCGGGGGGGCATGGACCTGCGGGACGAGGTTGCCGGCACCGGCGGCACGATCTGGCTCAACCATTTCCTGCGCACCGGCTTCGAGATGTTCACTGCCGGCGGCAGCGGCGGCTACGTGGCGGAGAAGGCGGAGACCGCCGCTGGCTGGCTGTTCCCGGTCGGTGACGAGGTCTCGGAGCTGGGCTACGTGGACATGTTCTCGGACATGTTCGACGCCATCGATGGCGGCACGACGCCCCGCGAGACCTTCTACGACGGCTATGTCGTGAACGCCATCATGGACGCCGCATACCGGTCGGCCAAACGCCACGCCTGGGAGCCGGTCGCCCTCGACTGGCGGGGTGGCAGCACGTCGCGAATCACGTCCACACCCGAGACGTACGAGGGTCAGGTGGTCATCAAGCGCGAGCTGCTGCCCGATGGCCGTCTCAAGCTCATCCTCAAGGACCCCGCCACGGGCGACTTCACCGACCGGGTCGTCGTCGTCGGCTAGCCGCGAGCCTCCTGCCCGAACCGCATCGCTCCCGCCACCCGCCAGCGGCTGGTCCGGGGCGTCCCCGGTCCCGTAGACTGCGCGCGTGCGTGCGCGTGTCTGTCCGGCCCGCAGCCAGACCGGACGCGCCGAAGGAGGAGGAGAGAGGATGTCTACCACGAGCAGGGCCTGGCGCCGTGCCATGGCCATCGGTGCCTCGGTCGTCGTGAGCGGCATCGCACTCGCGGCGCCCGGTGGCTCGCTGGCCCAGTCCCCGGCACCGACGATCGGCGGCTCGATCGTGGCCGCCATCGAGGGGGAGCCGACATCGGTCGACCCGGCGTTCGACTACGACTTCGTGTCCGGCCTCGCGACCGACAGCATCACCGAGCCGCTGCTCGTGTTCTGCGAGCACGACTCCAAGCTGTGCCCCAACCTCGCGACGTCGTGGACCGTCAGCCCGGACGGCCTGACCTACACGCTCAAGATCCGCCAGGGCGTCAAGTTCCACGATGGCACCACCATGAGCGTCGATGACGTGGTCTACAGCCTCGATCGTATCCGGGACCCGAAGCTCGGCTCGTATGTCGGGTGGATGCTGGCGAACGTCGCCGATGTCACGGCGCCCGACGCAGAGACAGTCGTCATCACGCTCAGCAAGCCCGATGCGCTGCTGGAGTACGCGCTCGCCTCGACCGCTGCACACGTGGTCAACAAGGCGTTCGTGGAGGCGAACGGCGACAAGTACGGCACCCCGGCCGTGGGATCCATCGGCACCGGCCCGTTCAAGTTCGTCGAGTGGGTGAGCGGCGACCACCAGACCCTCGCCCGCTTCGATGACTACTGGAACAAGGCGAACGGTGGTCCATACCTCGATAGCGTGACCATCAAGATCCTGGCCGAGCCGACCACGCGCGTCGCGGGCCTGGACACGGGTGAGATCGACTACCTCGTCAACAACGTCCCATCCGACCAGTACGCGACCGTCAAGGCGATGGACAACGTGTCGCTGTCGTTCCAGCCCTCGTACTACGGCGAGTGGATCACCTTCAATACGGCCGAGGCGCCATTCGACAACGTGAAGGTCCGCCAGGCCCTCAACTACGCCGTGGACAAGCGGGCCATCCGCCAGCTGTTCTATGGCGCGGACACACCGGACACCAAGGCGACCCTCGTCTATCCCACGCTGTGGACGTTCGACCAGCCCGACTGGCAGGCCGCGTGGGATGCCCTGCCCGCATATGACCAGGATCTGGCCAAGGCGAAGCAGCTCCTGGACGAGTCGGGCGTGGCCGACCAGCTCAACGGCAAGACCATCGCCTACTACGAGTCGACCCCCTCCATCAAGGCCATCGGCGAGTCGTTCATCGACTCGATGTCCAAGCTGGGCATCGACATCCAGGCCCAGAAGGTGACCTACCAGGAGGCCGTCTCGCTGCAGTTCGGGGACCACACCGACTACGACATGATCGTCGGGTCGTGGGGCTCCGACTTCCCTGACCCGTCCGGGAACCTGCGCCCGAACTTCGCGTCCGAGAACATCGTCGCGGGTGGCGCCAATGCCTCTGCGTATACCAACCCCGCGGTGGATGCGTTGCTGTCGCAGCAGAACTCGCTGGTCGACAAGACCGAGCGAGCGAAGCTGCTCATCCAGGCCCAGGGCCTCATCGCCGAGGACTCCCCGGTCATCTCGGTCAGCAATCCCGGCTGGCCGCTGGCGGTCAACAAGCGAGTCCAGGGAGCGTCCATCGGCGCCCTCTGGTACTGGGGCTCGCTGTTCAAGGACCTGTGGGTCACCCAGTAGTCGGGTGATCCGCGGCCGCCTCCCGAACGGTTCGGGAGGCGGCTTCCGCGCTGTCCCAGGGGAGATCACCTGATGGCGGGATACGCCGCACGCAGGGTGCTGGCCGCCATCCCCGTCCTGCTGTTCGTCTCGTTCGTGACGTTCGCGCTCGTGCGACTGGCGCCCGGCGACCCGGTGCTCATCGTGCTGGGTGGCAAACGGATCAGCCCGCAGCTCATCGAACAGCTCCGGCTGCAGTTCGGCCTGACGGGCGATCCGATCAGCCAGTACGTGGCATGGATCGGACGGGCGCTCCAGGGCGACCTGGGTCAGAGCTACAAGCTGAAGCAGGATGTCAGCGACCTCATCCTCGCCCGCCTGCCGGTGACCTTCGAGCTCATCCTGTTCTCGGTGCTCCTCGCGGTCGCGGTGGCCATCCCCCTGGGCGTCTACCAGGCGTACCGTCGGGACACCCGCGGGGACTACGCGGGCTCGCTCTTCGCGCTCATCGCGGTGAGCTCGCCGGTCTACTTCACGGCCATCCTCGGGGTGCTGGTGTTCGCGGTCCTGCTGGGGGTGCTGCCAGCGTTCGGACGCGGTGGTCCGGACCTGCTGGACCAGGCACGCCACCTGCTGCTGCCTGCCGTGACGCTCGCCCTGGGCATGATCGCGCTCACCTCGCGCATGACCCGAAGCGCCATGATCGAGGTGCTCTCCTCCGACTTCATCGAGGCGGCCCGCGCCAAGGGCCTTCCGGAGCGGACGATCGTGGTCAAGCACGGCCTGCGCAATGCGCTCATCCCGGTGCTCACCGTGACCTCGCTCCAGGTGGGCTTCCTGCTCGTGGGCACGGTACTCGTGGAAAGCACCCTCGGCCTGGGCGGCCTGGGATCGCTCATCACGGATGCCATCCAGAACCGTGACTACCCGGTCATCCAGGCCTCCGTGCTGTTCCTGGCGGTCGCATTCACGCTGCTCAACCTGGCGACCGACCTGATGTACGCGGCCATCGATCCGCGTATCCGGTACGCATGACGACCGTGGCCGCCAGCGCACCGTCGATGCGTCGCCGCCTCGGCGCCAGCGCCCTCGTGCGCAATCGGGCGGCGGTCGTGGGGCTCATCATCCTGCTACCGTTGCTCTTGGCAACGATCGTGCCCTGGCTGCTGACCAACGCGGATCCGAACGCGCAGGACCTGGCGCAGTCACTCCAGGGTCCCAGCTGGGCGCATCCGCTGGGTACCGACAAGCCGGGACGGGACGTGCTTGCCCGGGTCATCGTCGGGGCAGCGCCGACCCTCCTGGGGGCCATCGTCGTGGTCGTCATCAGTGGCGTCATCGGCATCCCCGCCGGCCTCTTCGCCGGCTACTTCGGTGGCCGCACCGAGTCCCTCATCATGCGCATCCTCGATGCGCTGCTGGCCTTTCCGGCCCTGCTGCTGGCGATCCTGGTGGTGGCCACGTTCGGACGCGGCCTGACGACCGCGGTCCTCGCCCTGGGTGTCATCTATATCCCGGCCATGGCCCGACTGGTCCGCAGCGTGACACTGGTCCAGCGCAACCAGGCGTACGTCGATGCCGGGGTCGCCCTGGGCTACTCGGACCGGAGGATCATCTTCCGGCACATCCTGCCCAACCTCGTCGCCGCCATCGTCGTCCAGTCGAGCATCGACCTGGCGTACGCCATCCTGGACATCGCCGCGCTCAGCTTCCTGGGGCTCGGCCAGCAGCCTCCCGACCCGGACTGGGGCTCGATGCTCTCGGACGGTCGGTCGTATCTGCTCCAGAACCCATTGCCGGCGATGTCTGCCGGGATCGCATCATGCTCGCGGTCATCGCCTTCAACCTGGTCGGTGACGGGCTGCGGGCCCAGCTCGACCCGCGCGAGCGACAGCGATGAGCGCATCCGATGGGACGACGCCGCTGCTGAGGGTGGAAGGGCTCACGGTGTCCTTTCGGACGATGGCCGGGCCCGTCCACGCGGTGAATGGCCTTGACCTGGAGCTGCGAGCCGGGGAGATCGTCGGCCTGGTGGGCGAGTCGGGGTCGGGGAAGAGTGTCACCAGTCGCGCCATCATGGGGCTGCTGCCCAGGCGCAACAGCGACGTATCGGGCAGCGTCCGGCTCGCCGGCAGGGAGCTGGTGGGTCTCCCGGAATCGGACTACCGTCGCGTCCGGGGCGAGCGGGTCGCGATCGATCTTCCAGGACCCGCTCACGGCGCTCGACCCGTTGTACCGGGCGGGTGAGCAGGTGGCCGAGGCGCTCCGGTTCCACAAAGGTTTGTCCCGACCAGCCGCGCGGTCCCGGGTCGTCGAGCTGCTGGCGTCTGTGGGGCTCGCCGATCCCGCCGGCTCGGCCGAGAAGTACCCCCACCAGCTGTCCGGAGGGATGCGTCAGCGGGTGATGATCGCGATGGCGCTCGCCTGCGAGCCGTCGCTGCTCATCGCCGACGAGCCGACCACCGCGCTCGACGTCACGGTCCAGGCGCAGATCCTGGAGCTGCTCCGGACGCTCGTTCGCGGGCGGGGGATGGCACTCCTGCTCATCACCCATGACCTGGGCGTCGTCCAGGAGCTGTGCGAGCGGGCGATCGTGCTGTACGCGGGTCGCGTCGCTGAGCAGGCGCCAGTGGCCGATCTGCTCCGTGAGCCGTTCCACCCGTACGCCTCCGGCCTGGGTGCCAGCATCCCCTCCATCTCGGCCCGACGACGTCGGCTGCCCCAGATCTCGGGCATGCCCCCGGACCCTGCCGCACTGCCGGCCGGCTGTGCCTTCGCTGCCCGCTGCCCCGCCGCCATCGACATCTGCCGCTCCGACCAGCCGCCGCTCCTGGAGCTCAGGCCCGGTCGGCGATCGGCCTGTCATCGGAGCGCGGAGCTGCGTGACCACACCCTGGACCTCGCATGGGAGCGCTGACATGATCGACCCGCATCTCGTGACCATCGACCCGGCCCTGGAGGCGCGGGAGTCGTACATCACCTACGAGGGCGCCCGGACGTGGATCGGGATCGTCGGCAGCGAGGCGGACGAGCAGCGGACGGGCAACGCCCCGTTGCTGCTGCTGCACGGGGGTCCTGGCGCCTGCCACGACTACCTGGAGTCGATGGCGGCACTCTCGGCGACCGGTCGGCGGGTGATCTTCTACGACCAGCAGGGTTGCGGCAACTCCGATCAGCCGGATGACCCGGGCCGCTGGACCATCGACTTCTACCTGCGTGAGATCGACGCTGTGCGTGTCGCGCTGGGCCTGGAGCGGCTCCACATCCTGGGCCAGAGCTGGGGTGGCATGCTGCTCATGGAGTACCTCGTCCGCCGCCCGGCCGGCCTGGTCTCGGCGGTGGTCGCGAGCTCGCCCGCGAGCATGCCCATGTGGGTCTCGGAGACCGCGAAGCAGCGCGCAGCCTTGCCGCCCGAGGTCATCGAGGTGCTCGACCGCCACGAGGCGGCTGGTACCTGGGACGACCCCGAGTACGAGGCCGCCGTCCAGGTGTTCTACGACCGCCACCTCTGCCGCGTCGTGCCCGCGCCGGAGTTCGACCAGCGCTCCTTCGCCAAGCTCGCTCGCAACCCGCAGGTGTACCGGACCATGAACGGACCGACCGAGTTCCATGTCGTGGGGACGCTTCGGGACTGGGAGATCCTGTCGCGCCTGGATGCCGTGGATGGGCCGGTGCTGCTGACCAGCGGCCGCCACGACGAGGCGACGCCGATCCAGATGGAGCGGATCGCCGACCGCATCCCACAGGCCGAATGGGTGCTGTTCGAGCAGTCCGGGCATCTGGCACACGCGGAGGAACCCGATCGCTACATGGCGGCCGTGGCGGACTTCCTGGCTCGCGCGGAGGCCGGACGGGTGATGACCAGGTCGACCGCGCGTCGCCCGGCAGGTGCGGGCGCGGCCGCGATGCGCACCGCCGGGGCCGGCTCGCTCACCGGTCGACCGGGGCCCGCGCACCCATGAGCGTCACGCCCGCGGTCGGCGCCGGCCCACCGCCTCCGGGCCGCACGCGAGCGGCCGAGGAGCCGCTCCTGCGAGTGGAGGACCTGCACGTCGTCTTCCGCACGCCGCGCAGTCTCCGCGACCAGCTCGCCGGGCGTCAGGCGCCGGCATTCACGGCGGTGCGTGGCGTGAGCCTCAGCATCGGCCGCGGCGAGACGCTCGCCCTCGTGGGCGAGTCGGGCAGTGGCAAGACGACCACGGGACGGGCGATCCTGCGGCTGGTGCACGCCGACGCCGGTCGCATCTTCTTCGACGGCATCGATGTCCTCGCGGCAGACGCGCGCGGGCTGCGGCGGATCCGCGAACGGGCGCAGATCGTGTTCCAGGATCCGTACTCCTCGCTCAACCCACGCATCACGGTCGCCTCGGCGATCATGGAGGTGCTCTCCGTCCATCGGATCGGCGCTACCGACGCCGACCGCCGCGACCGGGTCGCGTCCCTGCTGCGTGACGTTGGCCTCGGACCGGAGCACGGCAAGCGCTATCCCCACGAGCTCTCGGGCGGCCAGCGCCAGCGGGTGGGCATCGCGCGTGCGCTCGCGGTCGACCCCGAGCTGCTCGTGCTCGATGAGCCGGTCTCCGCCCTGGACGTCTCGGTCCAGGCCCAGATCATCAACCTGCTCGAGGACCTCCAGGAGGAGCACGGCCTGGCGTACCTGTTCGTGGCGCACGACCTGTCCGTGGTCCACCACACCGCCGACCGGGTCGCGGTCATGTACCTCGGCCAGATCGTGGAGCAGGGTCCGGTCGACCCCATCTTCGATGATCCCCAGCACCCCTATACCCGGGCGCTGCTGGCCTCCATCCCGGGTGAAGATGCCCGGCGCGCTGCCCAGCTCCATGCGGAGCGTGCCGCCGGGGAGTTGCGTCCGGGCTCGATGCTGGGTGAGGGCTGCGCGTTCCGGGATCGATGCGCCCATCGATACCAGCCATGTGATACCAGCCCACCGTTCGTCCAGCTCGGTGATGGACGCGCCAGCCGCTGCTGGCTCGTCGACCGAGCCCCGTCCTGAGGAGGAGCACCATGGCCGCCCATATCGGTCGCGACACCTGGCACCTGGCCTGGGACGCTTCCATCCCGCCCGCCATCACCGTGGCCTCGGGCGACATGGTCACCTTTGACGTGCTCGACTCCTCCGGCGGCCAGATCACGGAGCGCTCGATGGTCGACGATCTGGCTGCGCTCGACTTCAGCCAGGTGGACCAGGTCGCCGGGCCCATCGCGGTCGACGGCGCCCGACCTGGCGACACGCTCGAGGTGGAGCTGCTGGAGGTGACCCCGGCCGACTGGGGCTGGACCGCGGCGATCCCCGGCTTCGGGCTGCTCACGGACGAGCTCCCCGACCCAGCGCTGCGGATCAGCCGCCTGCGCGGTGGCCGAGCGGAGTTCCTGCCGGGTGTGCGCATCCCGCTCGCGCCGTTCTGCGGGGAGCTGGGAGTGGCGCCGAGCGGGCCACCCCTGAGCACCATCCCGCCGACCGAGACCGGCGGCAACATGGATACCCGGCACCTGACGGCAGGGGCGAGGTTGTGGCTGCCGGTCCAGGTCCCCGGAGCGCTGTTCAGCCTCGGTGACGGCCACGCAGCGCAGGGCGATGGCGAGGTCTGCGGCACGGCCATCGAGACGCCCGTGCGGGTGACGGTCCGCCTGACCATCCGCCGCGACGTTCGGGTGACGGCGCCGGAGTTCGAGACCGCCGGACCACTCGGCGCCTCCACCAACACCGCGGGCTGGTTCGCCACGGACGGCATCGGCCCCGACCTGTTCCAGGCCTCACGGGACGCGGTGCGCCGGATGATCGACCGCCTTGGCACGCGGCATGGCCTGGCAGCCATCGACGCCTATCTGCTCATCTCGGTCGCGGGCGACCTGCGCATCAGCGAGATCGTCGACCAGCCCAACTGGCTGGTGAGCTGCTACATGCCGACCTCGATCTTCGCTGGCTGACGGGCCGGACGGCACTTGACGGGCACCCTGGCGCGGAGCAGCGTGAACGCCCATAGGGAGGCCCCGGACATGGGCAAGCCACACCGACGGCAACGGGAATACAGCGCGGGTGCGTTCCTCAACCCCTACGCGACCCCGATCGCGTCGATGCCCCGGACGCTCAGCGACGACTACGACGACATGCCGGCACCCGAGGAGACCGACGAGGTCCCGGAGCCTGAGCCACCCAGCCGCATCCGGCAGGCGCTCGACCGGGTGCTCCGCCGACGGGACCGATAGCGCCCCATCTTGGACGACGCGGCCCATCAGGGATCGGCCGATGCCCCTCCGGTGACCCATCGATAGGTCCACGTGCAGCGGTTGGCAGGCTCGGGGTGACGAAGGTATCGGCCGCCCAGTGGATCATCCGCGGACCGCAGCTCCTCCGGCGGCTCCGCGGCAGTGGCCGCAACATGGACGACCAGCCCGTCATTCGGGCCGCCCTCCAGCAGCAGCGTCTGCGTGGGGCGCGCATCAGGCACCATCGCCAGATCGTAGCGCGGGCCGGGTCGGATGCCGCGAGCCGCGCCAGGACGACGCCCCGACCCTACCCGGTGACGGCCAGGGCAACCTCGGGCATCCCCGAGGGCTCGCCGACCTCCATCCAGGTCGCCAGCGTCTCGCGCAGGAAGAGCTGGTCGACGACCATCGAGGACGCCCCGATGACGCTGGCCAAGCCACCCAGCGCGGACCTGGCGATGACCAGGTCCCGGGTCGCCAGGGGCAGTGACCGTCGGTAGATCGTCTCCCGGATGGTGGCCAGCAGCTGGTCGCCGCTCTGGGCCACGCCGCCACCGATGACGATGAGTGACGGGTTGAAGAAGTTCACGATGCTCGCGAGCATCTGCCCGATGCGCCGCCCGGCCGACTGGAGCAGGGCCACCGAGACCGGGTCGCCGTGCTCGGCGGCCCAGGACACATCGCGTGCCGTGATGCGTCCCGACCGCTCGAGCGCACGGGCGAGATGGACGCTGCGGCCCGAGCGTGCGGCGGACTCGCCGTCACGGGCGATGGCCCCGCCGCCCGCGAGCGCCTCCAGGCAACCGACGTTGCCGCATCGACAGATGACATCCGGATCCTCCACCACCTGGATGTGTCCGACGTCTCCCGCGCTGCCCTGGGCACCCCGGTGGATGCGACCCTCGGAGATGATGCCGGCACCGATACCGGTACCCACCTTGATGACCACCACGTCGTCGTGGGCGGCCGCGACCCCCGCGCGCCATTCGCCCAGGGCGAGGGCGTTGACGTCGTTGTCCACCCAGACGGGTGCGGCGTATCGTTCCGCGAAGCGCTCGCGGATCGGGTATCCGTCCCAGCCCGGCATGATGGGTGGCGATGAGGGTCGGCCCGTCCGGAACTCCACCGGCCCGGGCACCGCCAGGCCCACCCCCCACAGGCGACCGGGCAGGTCGTTGCTGGTGGCATCGAGTTGCCCGAAGAGGGCATCCACCCGGCCCAGGCACACCTCCGGGCCGGCCGAGATGTCGGCCGCCTCGGTGTGGTGCGCCAGGATGCGTCCATCGAGGGTGGTCGCGGCGACATCGATGCTCGTGGCACCCAGGTCGGCCACCAGGATGTGCCCCGCGTCCGACCGGAATGACAGCTGACGGGGTGGCCGGCCGCCCGTGCTGGGGCCGACGTCACCCTCCACGACCAGGCCGCGATCGAGCAGCTCGCCAACGCGTTGGGCGACCACGCCTCGCCCCAGACCGGTCCGGTCGACCAGCTCGGCACGGGATCGGCTGCGGCCCAGCCGGATCTCGTCGAGCACGCTGACGAGCGCGTCGAGCGCGTCCTCGGACACACCGGGACGCCCGCCAGGACGCGCGGCGCCTATCCCCCGACCCTGTCGACTCGCCATCGCGTCAGTGTACGTTCGGCTGTCGAGAGGTCAACTTTTGCACTTGACATGTAGAAGTACCATCGCAATGTGCGATTCGGTAGCGGTCAGGTATCCGCATGGTGACCGTAGTGAGTGACATCGGTGCGGCCGTCATCGGCTCGGGATTCATCGGCACGGTCCACGTGGAGGCCCTCCGTCGGCTCGGGGTGACGGTCCATGGCGTCCTCGGGTCCTCGCCGGAGCGGGCCGAACGACGTGCCGCGCAGCTGGGTGTCGCACGGGCATATCGCGACCTCGACGAGCTGCTGACCGACCCACGCGTGGACGTGGTCCATGTCACCTCGCCCAACCAGCTCCACTACCCCCAGGTCAAGGCCATCCTCGCGGCCGGGCGTCATGTCGTCTGCGAGAAGCCGCTCGCGGTCACATCCGCTGAGTCCAGGGAGCTGGTCCGCCTCGCCGCGACGTCCGGTCGCGTCACCGCGGTCAACTACAACATCCGCTTCTATCCCCTCAACCAGCACCTCCACGGCGCCGTGCGCGCCGGGCAGCTGGGGGACATCCGGCTCGTCACGGGCCGGTACTTCCAGGACTGGCTGTTCCTGGACACGGACTGGAACTGGCGGCTCGACCCGGATCAGCGCGGCACCCTGCGCGCCTTCGGCGACATCGGCACCCATTGGGTCGACCTCATGAGCTTCATCACGGGCTCCCAGGTGACGTCCGTGCTCGCGGAGCTCGTGACCGCGATCCGGTCCGCCAGCGACCCACAGGGCCGGTCGAGACGTTCTCCACCGAACGCTCCGGGGACACCATCCCGACCCGGATGTCGACCGAGGACATCGCGCTCCTGGTGCTGCGCTTTGCCAACGGGGCGCGAGGATCGGTGGCCATCTCCCAGGTGAGCCCCGGCCGCAAGAACTCGCTGCAGTACGAGATCGATGGGTCGCTCGCCGCCGCGTCGTGGGACTCGGAGACCCCGGATCACCTCTGGATCGGCCACCGCGACGGCCCCAACGAGATCCTCCAGCGGTCGCCGGCGCTCATGAACGCCACGGGCGCTGCGGCGGCCAGCCTGCCGGGGGGCCACGTCGAGGGATTCGGGGACACCTTCCACGCACTCTTCCGGGCGATCTATGGCGCCGTCGCCGCTGGTCACCTCCCGGAGCACCCGACGTTCGCGTCCTTCGCGGACGGCCACGCTGAGATGCTGCTGGGCGACGCCGTCCTGCGCTCGGCCCGGGAGGGTCGCTGGGTCGACGTGGAGGATGATACGCAGGTCACGCCTGCTGTCGCGTTCCACGAGGTCCCCACCCGATGAAGCTCGGTCTGCTGACCGCACCCTTTCCCGAGACACCCCTCGGCGCCGTCGCCGACTGGTCTGCCGCCAACGGCTTCGAGAGCCTCGAGATCGCCTGCTGGCCGCGCGCCACGGGGCCCACGCGTCGCTATGCCGGCACATCCCACATCGATGTCGCGAACCTTGGCCAGGGCGAGGCCAGCGAGATCGTCCACCGGGTCCGGGACACCGGCCTCACGATCTCCGGCCTGGGGTTCTATCCCAACCCGCTGCATCCCGATCCGGCCCATCGCGAGACGGTCATCGCGCACCTCAAGCTGGTCATCGCGGCGGCCCAGACGATGGGTGTCGGGCTGGTCAACACGTTCATGGGCGGTGACGCGGCGAAGACCGTGGACGCGAACTGGGAGGAGGCGCTCCGGGTCTGGCCGGATATCGTCCGCTTCGCCCAGGACCACGGCGTCCGGCTGACCATCGAGAACTGCCCCATGATCTTCTCGGACGACGAGTGGCCGGGTGGCCATAACATCGCCTGGAGCCCGCGCATCTGGCGGCGCATCCTGGAGCAGTGGTCGGACACCATCGGGCTCAACTACGACCCCTCGCACCTGGTCTGGCTGATGATCGACCAGGAGCGGTTCATCCGCGAGTTCGGGCCGCATATCCTCCATGTCCAGGCCAAGGACCTGATGATCGACCGCAACGGCCTTTATGACCGCGGCACCCTGTCCGGCGGCATCGGGTGGCAGGTGCCCCGCATCCCCGGCCTGGGCGAGGTGGACTGGCGGGTCTTCTTCGCCGCGCTGTACCGTGCGGGCTACGACGGCGACATCATCGTCGAGCACGAGGACCGGGTCTTCGAAGGCACCGATGACCTGGTCAAGCGAGGCTTCCTGGTCGCGCGCGACACCCTCCGTCCGTATATCAAGTGAGCGTCATGACCCTCTCCATCGACTCCCTCGGTTATCTGGACGTCGCCAAGACCATCGACCACTCGCTGCTCAAGCCCGAGCTCGACGATGCCTTCGTCCGGGCAGGCTGCGAGCTGGCCGCGGCCTACGACGTGGCCTCGGTGTGCGTCCGGCCTGCCGACGTCATCCGGGCGGGCGCCATCCTCGCCGGCACGGACGTCAAGGTCGGCACGACCATCGGTTTCCCGCATGGCAACCACCGCACCGACATCAAGGTCGCGGAGGCCCGCGCGGCGCTCGCCGATGGCGCCACGGAGCTGGACATGGTGCTGCTCATCGGGGCGCTCCGGTCGGGGCGTGATGCCGACGTGGTGGCGGACATCGCCGCCGTGGTCCGGGTCGCTCATGACGCGGGCGCCATCGTCAAGGTCATCTTCGAGAACGCGTACCTCAGCGATGACGAGAAGATCCGCGCCTGCCATCTGACGGAGGCCGCGGGCGGCGACTTCGTCAAGACCTCGACCGGGTTCGCGCCGTCGGGCGCGACCATCGACGACCTCAGGCTCATGCGCGCGAACACCTCCCCGCACATCCAGGTCAAGGCCGCGGGTGGCGTCCGGACCCTCGACGCACTGCTCGAGGTCATGGCCGTCGGGGTGACCCGTATCGGCGCCACGACCACGAGCACCATCCTCGACGACTTCAGGGCCCGCAAGGCCGGTGCGGCCGCGACCGCGACCGCCGGCAGCTCGGTGGGTGGGGGGTACTGAGGGCATGCCCGACAAGGTCGGCATCGGGATGCTCGGAACGGGCTTCATCGGCCAGTTCCACCACCAGGGCCTGCGCCATGTCCCGGCCGCCCAGCCGGTTGCCTGCTTCGGGCGTGACCCCGAACGGCGCGAGGCTTTCGCCGCGCGCAACGGCTATGCCCGGGCCGTCGAATCCATCGAGGCGGTGTGCGCGCACGCCGACGTGGACCTGGTCATCGTGTCGCTGCCCAACGAACTGCATCTCCAGGCGATCGACGCGGCCGCCCGCCATGGCAAGGCCGTGGCGTGCACCAAGCCGCTCGGCCGGACGGGTGCCGAGGCAGCCGCTGCCGTGGCGTCCGTCACGGCCGCCGGCGTCTGGCACGGATACCTCGAGAACGTCGTGTTCGGTGCCGAGATGGTCCGGATGCGGGAGATGGTCGAGGCGGGTGCCATCGGCCAGCCCATCGGCTTCCGGGCCCGGGAAGCCCACAGTGGCCCCCACGCATCGCACTTCTGGGACCGCGCGACCGCTGGCGGCGGGGCGCTGCTGGATATGGCGTCCCATGGCGCCGAGGCGGCGCGCTACGTGTTCGGCAAGGACCAGCGCATCCGGGACGTGTTCGCGTGGGGTGACACGCTCGTCCACCGCGAGCGGACCACGGCGGAGGATAACGCCCTGATGCTCGTCCGCTTCGAGGATGGCCGAGTGGCCACCATCGATGTCTCCTGGTCCAGCAAGGGCGGCCTCGAGGGCCGCTTCGAGCTCACTGGGACCGGTGGCCGGGTCGTGTACGACATGGCCTCGACGCCGCTGCGTGCGTTCATCGAGCAGCCCGCCGGATACCTCGCCGAGAAGGCGGACGCGGACACGGGCTGGGTGTTCCCGGTGCCCGACGAGACGTATGTCCACGGGCACGACGCGATGATGAGCCACATGATCGAGTCGTTCCGGGCCGGCGTGCTGCCGCGTGAGAGCTTCGCCGACGGGCTGGTCGTGAACCAGGTCCTGGACGCCGCCTACCGGTCGATGACGAGCGGTCACTGGGAGCCACTGGCCGGAGCGCCCGTCCTGGTTGCCGTATGACGATCACCACCCAACCGGTCACGGTGCTCACCTGGATCGAGCAGGCCCAGGCGCTCCTGGCCCGCCTCGCCGAGACGCAGGCGGAGGCCATCGAGCAGGCCAGCACCTGGTGCGCGGACGCCATCGCGGCGGGCGGCCTGGTGCATCTCTTCGGTACCGGCCACTCGCGCATCCCGGTGGAGGAGATGTTCCCACGGTACGGCTCATTCCCGGGCTTCCACCCCATGGTCGAGCTGTCCATGACCTTCCATACCCAGGTGGTCGGCTCGAACGGCCAGCGTCAGGCGATGTTCATCGAGCGGGTGCCGGGCCTGGCGCAGGTGATCCTTTCGAACTTCACGTTCGGGGCGCAGGATGTGATGATGATCTTCTCCGCCAGCGGTCTGACCGCGGTCCCGGTCGAGATGGCACGTGGCGCGCGCGCCCGCGGCCTGCGGGTCATCGCGGTGACCTCGGTCGCCCAGTCGATGTCCGGGGAGCCCGGACCGGAGGTAGGCAAACGGTTGCTGGACGAGGCGGACCTGGTCATCGACCTGTGCACCCCACCGGGTGACGCCATGGTCCACATCGAGGGTCTGGAGACGCCCGTGGGTCCCGGCTCGACCATCACCAACGTCGCCATCGTCAACTCCATCAAGGTGCGCGTCGCGCAGTTGCTGACCGAGCGAGGTGCGATGCTGCCGGTCATCACCCGGGCATCCGAGGTGGGCGCCGAGCGCTCACGGGAGCTGTTCGAGGCGGCCTATGACGAGCATGCACGGCGGATCGCTCGCGCGATCGACAAGCCCTGACAGAGGAGGTGCGGTAGACCAGACAGTGGCCCGAGGTCCGAACGTCCACGACCGGCGCAGCCCCAGTGCCCCGCCGGACGCCCCCCCTGAGGAGGAACACAGACACATGGATCGATCAGCACGCAAGCTGCTGGCAGGTATCGGCATCGCCGTCCTTGCCGCAAGCATCGCCGGCCCCGTCGCGGCGCAGTCCCCTGCCGCCAGTGGCGCCGCGGGCAAGATGTATCGCATCGGCGTGGTCAACCCCGGCAGCGTCGGCAACGGCTGGCGCGAAGAGATGCTCTGCTCGGCCCAGGCACAGGGCGTCGCGTCCGGCCAGGTCAGCGAGGTCAAGATCATCAACCGGGACACCGACCCGGCCGGCCAGCTGGATGACATCCGGACGCTCATCGCGGATGGTGTCGACGCCATCCTCGTCAACCCGTCAAGCCCTGATGCTTTGAACCCGGCCATCAAGGAAGCGACCGACAAGGGCATCGTCGTCATCGCCATCGACGCGCCGGTCACCGAGCCCACCGCCTACAACCTGTCCAACGACCAGGAGAACTACGGGTACCTGGGTGCCAAGTGGTTGTTCGAGCAGCTCGGTGAGAAGGGCGACGTCGTCTATATGCGCGGTGCCAAGGGGCATCCTGCAGACACGGCGCGCGACGTCGGGTTCAAGCGGGCAGTCGCCGAGTCGAACGGCGGCATCAATGTGGTCAGCGAGACGTTCACGGGCTGGACGCAGCCGACCGGCATCGAGCAGATCACCACGCTCATCAACGCGGGCACCAAGATGGATGGCATCTGGACCTCCGGCATCGACAACGTCATCGTTGACGCCCTGAAGTCCAACAACGCGCCGTTCGTGCCCGTCGTGGGTGCGGACAACGTCGGCTTCGTGAGCCAGCTCCTGGATACGACCAACTATCCGGGCCTCGTGGGCGCCGCGGTGACCAACCCCGGTTCTGTTGGTGGCGCCGGTGTCACACTCGCCCTCCAGATCCTGAACGGCCAGAAGCCGGAATCCCAGACGGTGGTGTTGACGCCCGCGGTGTGGGACAACACGACCGACGCAGGCAAGGCTGCCCTCGCGGCCGCGAACGATCCGTCGCTCAACCCGATCTGGCCCCTTGGGCTCAGCATCGATGGCTGGACGACCTACACCAAGGATCAGCTCCTCGCCTGCAAGGGCCCGGGCGAATAGCCCGAAACCTCGACCATCACGAAGGGGTGCCGGCTCGCCGGCACCCCTTCGATGGAATCGTCGAGAGCACATGACGGACCTGCTGCTGGAAGCCACCGGGGTCGCCAAGCGCTATGGCGCCGTGGCGGCGCTGCGGGATGCCTCGTTGTCGGTCCTGCCCGGCGAGGTCCACGCCCTGATGGGTGCCAACGGTGCGGGCAAGAGCACGCTCGTGAAGATCCTGACGGGCACGGTCCGAGCGGATGTCGGCAGCATCACGGTCGGAGGCACAGCTCGATCCATCAAGTCGCCGGTGGATGCCCGTCGTGCGGGCGATCGTGTCCGTGTACCAGGACCCCTCGCTGATCCCGGACCTGACCATCGCCCAGAACCTGCGTCTCATGGACGTGCCGCGCCCCACCGTGCGTGCATGGCTTGACGAGCTGGGTATCGGGACGCTGGACTTCGACAGCTACCCGCGGAACCTGCCCCTGCCCACCATGCGGGTCCTTGATCTGGCGCGTGCATTGGCAGCGGACCCGACATCCTGATGCTCGACGAGATGACCGCGGCGTTGCCGGCTGACCTCACAGAGCGGGTCCTGGAAGTCGTCGGCCAGCGCCGCAAGACCGGCAAGTCCGTCATCTTCATCTCCCATCGGCTCATCGAGGTTTCGCGCCTATGCGACCGCGCAACGGTGCTCCGCGATGGTGCCACCGTGGGGGTGGTGGACATGTCCGAGGGTGCCGCCGAGCGGATCGTGAGCCTGATGCTTGGCCCCGCACTGCAGGCTGACGCGATGACCTCGAGCGGCCGAGGGTCGGCCAACGTGCTGCCGGTGACCGCCACGTCCACCGCGGCCGGTCCCGGCCAGGTGATGGACGCGCTGCCGCGGATGTCCGTGCGTGAGCTGCGCGCGGGCACGCGGCTGCACGACGTCTCGTTCGACCTTCGGGCGGGTGAGGTGCTCGGCATCGTCGCGCTCGAAGGACAGGGCCAGGAAGAGCTGTTCGAGGTGCTCGCCGGTTCACGGCGGGCGAGCGGCGGCCAACTTCAGGTCGACGGCAGAGAGGTCCGGTTTGGTCACCCGGCCGACGCGATACGCGCAGGTCTCGTGTACGTGCCGGCAGACCGGCTCCAGGGCCTGTTGCCGCAGCGGTCTGTCCACGAGAACATCGCGTTGCCGTTCTCCGCAGCGACCCGCGACTGGGGCCGGCTCAAGGTCAGCAAGGAGAAGCGCACCGTCGCCGGTGCGATCGCGCGGTTGCAGATCGACACCCGGGCGCAGTCGGAGGTCCGACGGCTGTCGGGCGGCAACCAGCAGAAGGTGACGATCGCCCGTTGGATCGCGACGGGTGTCCGGACGTTGTTGTGCTTCGATCCCACCCGCGGCATCGACGTCGGTACGAAGCGCCAGATCTACCAGTTGCTGCGGGAGCTGGCGGCCGCGGGAGCGGCTGTGCTGCTTTACACATCCGAGCTCGAGGAGGTCCAGCTGACCTGCGACCGGGCAGTCGTGATCTTCGGCGGGCGTGTCGTGGCGGAGGTGGCCGCGGCGGACGCCGACGAGCCCACCCTTCTTCGGGCGGCATACGCGCTGCCCTCGGGAGCGGTCATCCCAGTCGGGGACATGGACTCGATCGGCCCTGCGCCGGGGGCGGATACGTGACCGCGGCGCCGGTCGTTCGCGCGACGAACGAACCGGGACTCGCGGTCGTGGCACAACGCCTGCGCCGGAACGGCTGGACCATCGCGCTCATCGCCCTTCTGGGTGGGCTGTTGGCCCTGGCGCGCTGGATCCGTGTCGACTACGGCGCGACCGACCTCCAGGCGCTCACCTCTGCGGTGCTGCCAGTGGCATTCGCGACCGCGGCACAGGCCGTCGTGGTCATATCGGGTGGCATCGACCTGTCGATCGGGTCGATGATGGCCTTCACCAACGTTGCAGCCGCCGCTCTGATGCATGACCAGAGCGAGGCATGGTCGGTGGTCGTCGTCGTCCTGACGCTGTTGCTGGGTCTCGCGGCGGGGGCACTCAACGGAGTGTTGGTGGTGCTCACACGGGTGCCGGACATCATCGTGACGCTGGCCATGTCGTTCGTGTGGGCGGGTGCCGCGCTGCTGGTCCTGGAGACGCCCGGCGGCGGGGCACCTGACTGGCTGAAGTCGCTCTCCGTCGGCTACCAGCTCACAGAGTGGCTGCCGAGTGCGTTCCTGGTCCTGGTGATCGGTGTCGGTGTCGTCTGGATCCCGCTGCGGCGGTCGAAGCTGGGACTATCGATCTACGCCATCGGGAGTGACCAGGTCGCCGCCCTGCGCAGTGGCGTGGACGTGGCACGCACGAAGACGGCCGCATACGCCATCGGTGGCCTGTTCGCGGCGATGGGAGGCCTCGCGCTCACCATGAATACGGGCATCGGGACGCCGGTCCCTGGTCCGTACACGTTGACCAGCGTGGCGGCCATCGTGCTCGGCGGCGTCAGCCTTGTGGGTGGTCGAGGCGGGATGTTCGGGCCCATCGTCGCGGCATTCATCCTGGCGCTCATCCGCTACGACCTGTTCTTCCTCGGCGTTGACCCCAACTACAGCACGGTCATCCAGGGCGTGATCCTCGTCCTCGTGGTCATGATCGGCGGTCTGGTGACCCTGCGCGCACAGCGGGCGGCCGCATGAGCAGCCTCGCGGCGGGATCCACGGCGCCGTCGACCGTCGACACGTGGCGCCGCCGCTTCCGAGAGCAGCCGATCATCCCGCTGCTGATGCTGCTGTTGGCACTGGTCATCCTCCTGTTCGTGGTGCAACCGGGACTGCTCGGACGACCCCAGGCATGGGCAAGCTCCACGATCCGATTCGCGACGCCCCTGGCCATCCTTGCCGCGTGTCAGACCCTCACGATGCTCACGGGCGGCATCGACCTCTCGGTGGCTACGGTTGCCTCAGCGGCGGGATTCATCATGGCCTCCCAGGCGCCGAGTCAAGGCGCCCTGCCCGCGATCGTGCTGGCGCTCGGCGTCTCGGCCACGATCGGTCTCATCAACGGCATGGGGATCTCCATCTTCCGGGTGCAGCCGTTGATCGATGACCCTTGGCACTGGGCTCGTGGCGGGCGGCCTCCTTGTCGTCTACCAGCGTTTCGTCATCACCGCTGGCGCTCGAGTCCCGGATGTCATCGCGTGGCTGGCCGGGGGGACGACCTTCGGCTGGTTCCCGAACGGCGTGCTGATCCTGGTCCCCATCGCCGCCGGCATCATCCTGGGGCTGCGATATACCGGGTATGGCCGACTCCTGTATGCCATCGGCGATAACCCAGTCGCCTCCCGGCTTGCCGGTGTTCGCGTGTCGCACGTTCAGCTGGTGCTGTATGTCATCTCGGGTCTGCTCGCCGGAGTGGCTGGGATCGTGCTCTCCGGCGTCACCAACACCGCGGCGCCGACGACCGCGGACACGTACCTGCTGCCGTCCGTGGCCGCCGCAGTGATCGGCGGCACATCGATCTTCGGCGGTCGAGGAGGGTACAGCGGGACCATCGTTGGTGCCGTCATCCTGACGGTCCTCACGAGCCTGCTGACCGTGCTCAAGGCCCCCGAACCGATCCGGATGATCGTGTACGGCACCATCATCCTGGCCGTCGCCGCAGCGTTCGCTCGGGTCACCAACGACCGATGACCGCAGTCGCCTCCAGCGGTGCCGCGTCGGGGGTTCGTCACCTGGGCCTTGACCTGGGCGTCACGAACCTCAAGTGGGCGGTCCTCGAGCGGCACGAGGGCAGCTGGGCCTGTGTCGCGGACGGCCAGGTGCCGACTCGCTCGGCAGACGGCCCGGACGTCGTCGTCCGGCAGCTGGGCGACGTGGGCCGGGACGTCATGGATGCCCATCCAGGTGTCGCCACGGTGGGCGTCGGGGTCCCTGGGCTATATGACCCGGACACGGGCATGGTCGAATTCCTCGTGAACATGCCGGGTGGTTGGCGTGGCGTCGCCGTCGGGGCGCCCGTCGCGGCCATGCTGGGCCTGCCGGTCGCGCTCATCAACGACGCGCGCGCGTTCGGTCTCGCGGAGCTGCACCTGGGCGCGGGCCGGGGTGTCCGTTCGATGCTCGGGCTGACCCTGGGCACCGGCATCGGGGGCGTCATCGTCATCGACGGCGAGGTGCTCCAGGGCCGCAAGGGCACCGCGGGCGAGCTCGGGCACCAGTCCATCGACCCGGACGGCCCATGGTGCAACTGCGGCACCCGCGGTTGCGTGGAAGCGTATTGCCGAGCCGACCAGATCGCCAAGGCGTGCGGCACGTCGAGCGTCGAGGCGGCCGTCCGCGCCGCGGACGCGGGCGACGTCCGCGCGATCCAGGGTCTTGCCGACATCGGACGCTACCTGGGCATCGGCATCGCCAACGCCATCATCCTCATCAACCCGGAGCGGGTCATCCTGGGCGGCGGGGTGGCAGGCGCCGGTGACCGCATCATCGGTCCCATCCGGGCGGAGATCGGCCGCCGTGTCAATGTCACCGCGTGGCAGTCGATCGACATCGTGACCGCGCAGCTGGGGACGAAGGCCGGCGCGATCGGCGCCGCGATCCACGGCGCGCTGCGCGCGACTCCGGCCCGGGCTCCGGTCGGCGCATGAACCGGAGCATCGTCGCCGGTCGCCTGGTGCTGGCGGATGACGTCGTTCCGGGACGGCTGCTCATCGAGGACGAGCGCATCGTGGCCATGGAGCCCGATGCCGCGCTCGCGACCGGGCCATGGGTCATGCCCGGGTTCGTGGATGTCCATGTCCACGGTTGGGGTGGCCACGACGCCATGGGCGGACGTGCCGCCCTTGACGGCATGAGTCGCAGCCTGCTGGCACACGGCGTCACCTCGTTCCTGCCCACCGCCGTGACGGCCCCGATGCCGGGCCTCATCGCGTTCGCGGACGGCGTTCGTGACTGGATCCCGGATGCGCCGGCGGATGGTGCGGCACCCCTGGGCTTCAACATCGAAGGCCCGTTCATCTCGAACGAGAAGCGCGGCGCCCAGAACCCCGAGTTCCTGCGCAGCCGCGCCGATATCGACCTCGACTCCCTGGAGCCGCTCGTCGAGGGGATGCGCATCATGACCGTGGCCCCTGAGATCCCCGGCGGCCTGGACCTCATCCGTTGGCTCACCGGTCGAGGCGTCGCGGTGTCCATCGGGCACTCCGCGGCGACCGTGGACGAGGCCCGTGCTGGCTACGCGGCCGGCGGCCGGACGACGACCCACCTGTTCAATGGCATGAGCGGGGTCGACCATCGCCATCCCGGTGTCGCGGTCGCGGCCCTCACGAACGAGGCGCACGTGGAGCTCATCGCCGACGGCCAGCATGTCCACCCGGCGGTGTGGGGGCTCATCTCGCGGGCAAAGCCTCGCTCCCGGCTGGTGCTCGTCAGCGACGCGCTCCAGTTCGCGGGGACGGGCACGGGCCGGGCGACGCTCGGCGGGCTGGCCATCGAGATCCACGAGGACCGCTGCACGCTCGCGGATACCGGCACGCTCGCCGGATCGGTCATCGCCCTCGACACCGCGGTGCGGAACGTGATGGCGGCCGGGTTCGATCCGCCCACGGCTGCCCTAGCGTCCAGCCGCAACGCGCTCGAGCTCCTGGGCGTGCATGACCGTGGCGTCCTCGCGCCTGGCATGCGCGCGGACGTGACCGTGCTCGATGACGGGTTCCGTGTCCGGAGCGTCATGCGCGCCGGCGTCTGGCACGTGGGCAAGGAGCCCGGCTGAGACGCGTGGCAGGCCCGGGCCTCTCGGGGCGCAGCCGCGCCGATCAGGGTCGGACGACGCTCCAGTAGCGCTCCGCGGCGCCCGTGGCGACGGAGCCCTCGAAGGCGACCCGTCGAGCGTAGCCCGCGACGTCGTCGAGCATCCCCTGGTCGCTGTGGAAGAGCTGCTCCACCTGGCTGCGGTAGACCCGCAGTCCGGCGACCTTGCGGTCGAGGAATTCCCCGATGTCGGCGTATCGGGCCTGGAGCGCTCGGCCCTCGCCAAGGGATGCGCTGTCCACCGGCAGGTCGGCCTGTCCCGCGAAGTCGTTCCACCAGGCGTAGGGGAAGTCCTCGTAGAAGCTCAGCCGGTCGCCCATGTCGGGTCCCGGCATCACCCAGCCGCGCGGGCTGTGGAGCAGCGAGATCGCGGCCTCTCGACACAGGATGTGGTCGACGTGGCCGCCGATGCCCAGCGGGACGTAGATCTGCTGGGGCTCGAGGCGCATGATCTCCCGCCGCAGCGCCGCGAGGGGCGGCTCATCGTCGGGGCGTGGTCCGCCAAGCAGCTCATCGTCGCCGACATAGCCCCGGTAGACCGCGTCCGGAAGTCCCAGATCGACGAGGGATGTCTCCATGAACCACGCGTAGCGCTGGTCCTCGGCGCGCCGGATGGCCGCGGCGTCCGCGCTGTCGAAGTCGATGCCGTCCAGGGTGCCCTGTCCCGGGACAGCATCCGCCAGCGGTCGATCGCTCGACGACGCGTTGGTGACGTTCGCAGCCCGCGTCCACGCGGCACGCTGCCAGAACTGGCGGGCCTGGGTGTTGGCGCGCTCCTGGGTCAGCGCGATGCGTTCGGGGTCGGCCGCCCATGGAGCGCTGCCGGTGGCGCTCGCCACGACCGGATAGTCGGGCAGCAGGTCGTTCCGGTCGAAGGCCTCGGTGAGGGGCCAGAGCGCCTTGTTGCCGAAGCCCAGCGCGGTTCGCTGGTAGTCAGTCAGCGCAGTGCCCGCCTCCGGGCCGCCGGAGAAGACCGAGATGATGGTCACTGCCTGGCCGAGCTCACGGAGGCTGGCGATGAGGCCGCCACATGAGAGGGCCGCATCGTCGGGGTGGGGGGAGATGAAGACATGGGTCATCGCTGGCCGAGGATAGCATCGGCATGCCCTGCCGAGCGGACGACCACGCCACGCGTGACCAGCGGATGACGGTTGGGTCGGCGGGACGACCGCCGGGCACGCGTCCCGGCGGTCATCACCGAACCGTGGTCAGATGGGTGCGCAGCTGGGCGCGACCGATGGGCTGGCACCGGGAGCCAGGCTGGGCCGGGGAAGGAGTGGCGAGCTGGCAGGCGCCAGGCTCGCGGGTGCACTGGGGCACGGCACCGGTGTCGAGGCGACCGTCGGCAGCGGCGTCGCGGTGGGTGTGGGCGCGACGGTCGGGGCGACCGTGGCTGCCGCAGTAGGCGCCACCGTGGGGACCGACGTTGGCACTGTAGTCGGTGCGACCGACGGGACAAGCGTTGGTTCGACCGTGGGCGTCGCCGTTGGTGCGAGGCTCGGCGCAGCCGTGGGTGCGAGGGATGGCGGGGACGAGGGCACGTTCGTGGGCGCCGTGCTGGGCAGCGTCGTCGGCACCAGGCTGGGCGCTGCGCTTCCGCTCGGCGCGACGGAGGGTGCGGCGCTCGGGCTGGCCGCGGCGGCAGAGGAGACTGCGGTCGGGATCGGTGAAGCCGACGCCGAGGCGCTCGGGGCCGGCGACAGGGACGGCGACAGGGTCGGCACCGGTGTCGGTGCCGGCGTCAGGAGTCCCCCGTGGCCCAGCAGCAGCGCGTAGCCAAAGATCGCGACGAAGACCGCGACCACGATGCCGACCCACCACTTCGAGATCGGGTCATCGACGTACACGTGGTCATCGGGCAGCCCGGGACGCGTCGTGCCGCCTGACCCGCCCTTGCCGGCACCCTTGGATGCTGCCGCGACCGGGGCCGCTGCGACGGGCGTCGGCGTCGTCGCCGGCCCAGCGACCGATGCGGGCGAGCCCACGGCGGCCGAGCCCAGCGCTGTGGCTGCCTCCGCGTCCTGGACCTCGCCGGTGCCGGGGAGCGCCTCGTCCGACCCTGGGTCGGGCGTGACGGCGTCGGCCGCGCCCGCCTCGGGTTCGTCCGGCGTCACCGGATCGTGCCCAGGATCGCTGCTCATGAACTACCTCCACAGGAAGGCGAACTGTGCCGCCTTGCTCGCCAGATGTGCCATTCGGATGATGCGGGCCAAGCGACCGCTGGTCATCCCTTCGATGTTCGTTCGCTGTCCCCGCAGCGCGTGCGTGACCAGCCGCATCTCGTCCTCCCACGACGCGCGCTCGTCGCGGATCCGTTCGACGACGGCCACCACCCGCTCCGCCCCGTCGCGCACATCGGCGGCGGTGTGGCTCGCCTGGACCTCTGCGTGACCCATCTCCTCGCGACGCCGCGTGAGCATCCCTCGATATCCCGCCGTGGCACGCAGGATGAGCACCGCGCTGCCTGCCGCGATGACAGCGCAGACCGCGATGACGACCGCAACGAGGAGGGCAGACTCGGGACTCACCGGGCCGCGAGCATATCCTGACCGCGGCTCAGGCGTCGCGCACGGCCGGCAACAGCGCGCCCACCAGCCCGGCGCACAACGGTCAGGACGCCCGTGAACGCGATGATGACGCCAGCCGACACCCACAGCTGGGCGATCGACGCGACGGCCATCGCCCCGGTCATGGCACCGAACACGAGGCTGCCGCGGAACGCGACCACGCGTCCGAGGTACCCGGGAGGCGTGACCTCACCGAAGATGGTCTGGGTCGGCACCACGTAGACCAGGTTCGCGATCCCGATGACGCCCGCGGCGAGGAGGGCCACCGGGAGCGCCGAGGAGAGGCCCAGGATGACCGTCGCGATGCCCATCGACAGGAAGCCCGCCACCACCATCCGGCCCTTCCGGAAGTGCGCCCCGAGGAGGCCCACCGCGATGCCGCCGATGAGGTTGCCGACGCCGATCATGGCCTCGATCGCCGCCCAGTTCTCGGCCGGCGCGAGGTAGCGGTTGCCGAAGGCCTCGGTCGCGAACGTGATGGTCAGCGCCAGGGTCGCCCCGATGGACAGCTGGGCGACCGTGCTGATGAGCGTGTTCTGGAGCAGCTGCGGATGCTGGCGCATGACTCCCCAGCCGGACCGCAGCTCCTCCACGAACGCGTCGATGGCGCTGCCCAGTCGGGGCCCGATGGCGCGTGCGACCGGGGGGACCACGAGGGTGCTGATGAGCACGGCGCTGACGATGTACGTCGCCGCGTCGATCCAGAATGCGAGCGCGACCTCCGCTCCCAGCAGCGCCACGAAGATGCCCGCGATGGGATAGCCCGCGATGTCCGCGAGGCTCTCGGCCGTCCACAGCGCGCTGTTCGCCGCGAGCAGGTCGTCGGGTGCCACGATCCGGGGCACGACCGCGACGCGCGCCGGTCGGAAGAAAAGGCTCACGGTCGTGATCAGGAATACCAGCGGATAGACGAGCCAGACCTCGACCTGGATCGCGAGCGGGATGAGCACCACCAGGCCTGCGCGGATGAGGTCGCTCGCGACCATCACCCGCTTCTGGTCCCAGCGATCGACGAAGGTGCCGGCGATAGGACTGAGCAGCAGGTTGGGCAGCGCCGCCGCGAAGAACACCAGGCCGACGGCGACCGGGGAACCGGTGGCATCAGCGACGATGAAGCCGAGCGCGATCTGATGGAGGCGGTCGCCGAACATGCTGATCGCCTGGCCGAGCCAGAACGCGCTGAACCGGGCGTCCTGCATCAGCCGGACGTAGGGGTGCCTCCGGATCCGCTCGGCCCTGGTCAGCCTGGGGAGCTCCGCTCCGGGCGCGGCCGCCACCGGATGCGTGACCTGGTCCGGGGCGAGGAGGCCCGGGCCACGACCGCCGCCGAGCATCACTGGCCGCGCGTCCATGCTGCTGGTAGCGCTCGGCTCGTTCGAGCGGGTCGTCGGGCCACGCCAGAGGGAGATGCCACCCGCCTCCGGCTGCGGATCGCCTCGGAGCAGGGTCGCGAACACGAACCAGCCCAGGCCGATGGAGATGAGGACATCCCCGATGCTCACGACGTTGGCCAGGATGGGTGCCGGGAAGGGCACGATGTCGCCGAGCGGCCCGGCGTGGAGCAGGAACGAGAGGCCGACGTCGGTGGGCAGGGCCACGTGGTACGTGGGCGACAGGTCTGCGAGCGAGAGCCCGGCGATCGGCAGCGCCGGCAGGTAGACAGGCATCCAGCCACCGTTCACGACCACCGCCAGACCGTTGGCGATGACGCCGATCATGACCAGCAGCAGCCCCGGCTGCGCCCGGTTGAGCCAGAGCACGCCTGCCACCAGCAGGAAGGCGCTGGCATACAGCGGGAGGCGGAGGGCGTCGACCATGTCGACGTCCCGCGCGATGAGGATCTGGGTCCCGAAGCGGAGGACGATGGCGCCGATGAGCAGCGCCAGATAGCGCAACCGGACATAGAGCAGGGCGTCCAGGCGCCCGCCCGCGAGCAGCCCCGCGGCGAGCCCGATGACCGCGCCCGTCAGGAGCATGGCGGCCGCGAGCCCGTGGACCCCATCATCGGTTTCAGCCTAGCAGGCGATCCAGCGCCGATCCGACTCGCAGGACTACCTAGGGGCAGGCGGCTGGTAGCCGGTCAGCTCCACGTATGCCTCGCCCCCGATGGGCGCGCCGGCGCGGCTCGCGCTGACCCGCTGCGAGCCTTCCCAGTAGATGACACCGGTCGTCTCGCGGGTGTCAAGCTCCTGGTCAGCGACCGTGGGCACCAGGTCGATGACGAGCGCGTCACCGGGGACGGTGATGTGCCAGCCCGCTGGATAGGTGGCGCCGGTCGTGGGTGAGGTCCAGTGATCGGTGACGGTCAGCGTGAAGTCGTCGCGCGCCAGGTGGCGGGTCGACCCGTCCGGCTGGACGAGCGTGCCGTAGACCAGGGGGTACCCGCCGTCCGTGTCGCGGACCAGCGAGAGCGTGACATCCGTGCCGTCCGCAAGGTTCACCGCGAACCAGTCCCAGCCACCGGCGCCAACGGCGATGAAGTCGCCCCATTGATGATCGAACCAGCCGGCGCCGCTGACCGGGATGACCTCATCCCCGATGGTCAGGGCACCCTGGGCGTCCATGCCGGGTCCGTGAGTAGTAGTAGGAGCCGCCGGCCGGACCGAAGTCGACGTACCCATCGCCGTCGTGGAGCGCCGGTGGCAGGCCATGGGCGTCGAGCGCGAGATCGAGGCCGAAGGCGGTGCCGTCGACGGCGGTCCCCTGGGCCGACAGGCGATCGACCCCCGACACACCGGTCATGGTCCAGGGTCGGACGGTGCGGTCGGGGACGCCGAGCGCCACGTCGGCACCGATGGCGAGGTCGAATCCCTGTCCGGGAGCCGATCGGTCGACCTGTGGGCCCACCTGGGAGCGCTGGTCGTACAGGAAGCGCTGGCCCGCCTCGTCGGTGATGGCCAGGTGGGAAGCCCAGGCTACCGGGAAGTCGCCCCGCTCGGCACGGAAGATGACCATCTCGAAGCCGAACCGTCGTCCGTCGTCCGCGACCAGGTGGCCCGTGTCATACCACCACTCGGTGAGCCGGTCGTGGGAGCCGTCGTCCCGGGGCAGCACCACCGGTTGCGGGTCCGCGGGTCGCGTCGGTGTCGCGGAGGGCGGGGTGATGGGCAACGTGGTCGGCAGCGGGTTCGCCAGGATGGGTCCGCCACAGCCAACGACGACGACACCGAGCAGCAGGGGTGCCAGCCGGGACACCGTCGGCCTCATGCCTCCACCACTGGGAGTCGGGCGCCCAGCCAGCGGCGCAACCGGTCCGGCATCCACCAGTTCCAGCGACCCAGCAAGCGCATCGTGGAAGGCACCAGCAGCGCCCGCACGACCGTCGCATCGAGCGCCACGGCGAGTGCCACACCGATGCCCAGTGCCTTGATGAGCACCACATCCGCGAACGCGAACGAGCCCGCGACGAGGACCACGATCGCCGCCGCGCTGGTCACGATCCTTCCGCTGCGCTCCAGGCCGCTGGCGACGGCCTCCCGGTTGTCCGCGGTGCGGTCCCATGTCTCCTTCATCCGGCTCAGCAGGAACACCTCGTAGTCCATGGACAGGCCGAACAGGACGCAGAAGAGGATGACGGGCATCGTCGTCTCGACGTACCCCAGCGGCCGGAACCCCAGCGGTCCTGACAGGTTGCCATCCTGGAAGATCCAGACCAGGGCGCCGAAGCTGGCCAGGATGGAGAGCGTGTTCATGACCAGGGCCTTGGCCGGCAGGACCACCGAGCGCAGCAGCAGCAGCAGGATGAGGTACGTGGTCACGAGGATGAACAGCGCCGTCCGCGGGAAGTCCGCGGCGACCTGGTCGACGACATCCACCACCTCGGCCGCGCCACCACCCACGAGCACCCGCATCCCCGATGGTGGCGCCAGCGCGGACCCCGGATCGCGCAGGTCATGGACGAGCGCGCGGGCCGCGGCATCATTCGAGCCGTACCACGTGATGACGTTGACCGCCGTCAGATCCCCACTCGTGGTCCGTGCCAGGGCGTTGGCCACGAACCGGTCCGCAGGGCCCGCCGGGTTCGACAGGATGAGCTGGTATTGCTCCCGGTCGAGTCGCGGATCGATGTCCACGATGCTCTCCACCCGCTCCACCCGCGGGTCTGCCGCGATGCGCCGAGAGTAGTCATAGAGCCGTGCCACGTTCGCGGGGTCGGTCACCGGGCCGTCGGTCTGCACCGCGAGCGTCAGCGGCGCGAAGTCGCCGATGGGGAACTCGGCTACCAGCGAGTCGTATGCCACGCGCGAGGGCACGAAGGGCGGCAGGATGCTCGCGTCCGGTGCGTTGAAGCGGACGTGCAGGAAGGGCAGGCCGAGCATCACCAGGAACATGAGGGTCACGAGGAAGACCGGCACCGGCCGATCCATCACCCGCTGTGCCAGCCGCCACCAGGCGCCATGGCCCACCTCCGGTCCTGTCGCGGCCGCATCGGGTCCCGGGGGCACCGGCCGACGCCGCCGCAACCGCACCGGGGCCGCGTCGATGCGCGGACCGAGGATCGGCGAGGGTCGCCGGCAGCAGCGTGAGCGCCGCCGCGACCGCGAGGCCGACCACGATGGCGCCCGCGATGCCCACCGAGCGAAGCACCATGAAGTCGAACAGGAGCAGCCCGGTCAGGCCCACGAGCACGGTCACCCCACTGAAGAAGACCGCCCGCCCGGCTGTCGAAACGGTGGCCGCCACCGCGTCAGCAACAACCGATTGCTCTATGGTTCCATCCGGACGTCTGCCACCGCCTCGGCGGAGGAGCTCCTCGCGACAGCGACTGACCATCAGCAAGGCATAGTCGACACCCAGGCCGAAGCCCAGCAGGGTCGCGAGATTGAGCACGAAGATGCTCATGGGGGTGATGGCGGCGACCAGCACGATGGCGGCCAGCGCGATGAGCACCGCCAGTCCGCCAACGATCACAGGCACGCCCGCGGCCACGACGCTGCCGAAGACGAACAGGAGCGCGACCGCGGCGAGCGGCAGGCTGATGAGCTCGCTCCGACGGAGGTCATCCTCAGAGACCGCCTGGATGTCCCCGTAGAACGCGGGACCGCCGGCCAGCGCGATGTCGAGGCCGGGTTGCGGCACGATGGCCGCCTCGATCGGCGCCAGGGCGTCGGGGGAGCGGTCAGGCGGCAGGTCGAGCGTGACGACCTCGTACACCGTCCGACCGTCCGCGCTGACCTGGTGTGGTGCCAGCGAGTGGGGCAGCACCCCCGTCACGTGGCTGGCGGTCGCGACCCCTGCGAGGGCAGTGCCCACGGCGGCCTCGAACGCTGGGTCGCCAGCTCGCAGGTCCGCCGTGGAACGGACGACGACGACGAGCGCCGACGGTGGGGCTCCCAGACGTTCCTCGAGCAGCCGTCGGGCGCGCGCCGCCTCGAGGTGATCCGCGGTGAAGCCGCCCGGCTGGAGCACGCTCGGTGCCTGGGGCGCGAGCGGCAGCGCCACGAGCGCCACGATGGCCCAAGCCGCTACGACCCACCAGCGCCAGCGGGCCATGGCCCGACCCAGTCGTTCGAAGGAGCCCATCGCGATACCAGACGAACGGGGAGGGTCAGACGGACGCGTCAACAGGCTGGGCGGGGACGGGATCGATCGATCGCGGTGTCCTCCGTGACCTCGACCACGGCCGTCACGGTGGCGACGCCCCGGATGGTCGCGACCACCGAGCAGTAGCGGTCGACCGCGAGCATGATCGCCCGCTCCAGTCCGGTCCGGTCGAGATCCCTGCCGCGGACAGCGAACCGGAGCGCGACCGACTGGTAGGCCCACGGCGGATCCTCGGCCTGGGCGCCCTCCACATGGACCGACAGCGCGCGGACATCCTGGCGTTGCTTGCGCGCGATCTCGATGACATCCCACGCGGCGCACGCACCCGCCGCGGTGAGGAGCAGCTCCGAGGCCGAGAAGCCGGAGGGACCGTGGCGACCCTCGCCGTCTGGCAGGGTCCGGGGTGCGTTGATGTCGATCCGGTGTCCACGGTGGGTGCCCTCGGACACGAACCGCTCGGCGACCGGGTCCCAGTCGATGGTGACGAGCTTCACCCGACCATCATGCCCCAGCCGTGCCCGGGACCCTCCGCGGGGCGCGGGAGGGCGTCAGAGCTGACCCGCGATGGTGGACAGGATGGCCGAGATCTGGTCGCCCATGAGCAGCAGCGCGACGACCGAGAAGATGACGATGAGCGCCAGGATCAGCGCGTACTCCGCGAGTCCCTGACCGGTGTCTCCGCGGCGCACCGCGCGGGGGAGCGCTGGCATGCCGTCACTCGCCGATGACGGACCAGATGAACCCCATGAAGATGAAGATGCCCGCGAACATCCCGATGAGCGCCAGGCCGCCCTCCTGGGTCGCCGGCAGGCCCATGTTCCAGAGCAGGCCCATCACCAGCACCCAGGCGACGATGAGCAGGCCGAAGAGGTACCGGGTGTTGGCGCCTGTGATGGCCTTGACCCAGCGGGTCTGGCGGCGATCGGGGGTGAGCATGATCACGGCCAGCAGCGTGACCATGAACGCACCCATGAGGATGCCACCCAGGAAGGCCAGCCAGTTGCCGCTCTCGATGGCCGTCCGGAAGGCGCCATAGAGCGAGAACAGCATGATGCCCGTGAGCAGGAACGCGAGCAGGAAGCCCAGGTTGCGAAGTCGATCCATGGTCATGGCCGAGCGATACTAGCAGAGGCCACGAGGCTCTCGCGGGCTAGCCAAGGAGGCCATCGCCAAGGTTCCCGTCGGGCCCGGGCACGCCCGGCACGGCGAAGAAATAGCCGCCACCCTGGGTCTGGATGTACTCCGCGAGCGGCTCGTTCGCGAGCCGCGCCTGGACCGTCGCGAACCCGTCGTGCAGGTCACGCTGGAAGCAGACGAAGGCGAGCCCCTGGTCGAGCAACCCCGCGCCGTCGAACCCCCGCGAGAAGGAGTAGCCGCGTCGGAAGATCCGGTTGTGCTCCGTCCCCAGGGTGCGCGGATTGGCGAGCCGGATGTGGGCATGGATGGGGATCGCGTCACCCAGGGGGTCGCTTGCGAAGTCGGGGATGTCCTCCTCGCGCTCACCGTCGAGCGGCGCGCCGGTCCGCTTGGTGCGCCCGATGATGGCCTCCTGCTCACCCAGCGGGGCGCGGTCCCAACGCTCGACGAACATGCGGATGAGGCGCACCACCAGGTAGCTGCCGCCGGTCGTCCAGGCAGGCTCGCCAGCGTCGCCGGTCACCCACACCAGGTCGCGGAAGAGGTCGCTGCCCACGGACGGGTTGGCCGTGCCGTCCTTGAAGCCCAGGAGGTTGCGGGTCGTGGTCTTGCCTTCCGCTGCGACGGCATCGGGTCGATGGAAGCCGTCCTGCATCCAGCGGAGTGCCATGCCCGACCGGGTCCCGGCCATGAGATAGCGCAGCGCATGCATGCAGGCCATCTCATCCACGGCGCAGATCTGGAGCAGCAGGTCGCCGTGGACCCGGCTCTGGTCGATGACGTCCCCCGGGAAGCGGGGCATCTCGGCGAGCAGCCGCGGCCGCCGGTCGGCGAGCCCGAAGCGGTCATCGAAGATGCTGGCGCCGACACCCAGGGTCACGGTCAGGCTGGACGGGCCGATGGACGGCCCCAGAACGCCACTCTCGGGCGGCGGATAGGCATCGTCGATGGGTGCTGGCGGGGTACCAGCGGTGAGGTCCCGGATCCGCATCGTGAGTTCCGCGAACAGCGCCGCGAGGCCATCCCGGTCCGCAGCCACGACGTCGAACGCGGCGAGGATCGCGTTGGGCTGCGCGATGCCGGGGCGGTCGATGCCTGCCTGGTGTGCTCCCTCGAAGGGGACGACGACGGGGGCGAGGCTGGTCGCGGTCGTCGCGGCGCTCGCCGGTGGCGCCAGCGATGCGGCACCCAGGACCCCACCGCTGACGGTCCCGACGACGGCGCCCACACCGACCGCGGCCGTGGAGGCGAGGAATCGACGGCGGCTCAGGCGCGTGGGCCGGCCGCTCGAAACCGTCACCATCAGGCCGCCAGGCCCAGCGTGCCCGCCAGGCGCGAGAGCACCTCGGCGAGACCGGCGAGCGCGGTCTGGAGCGCGGTCAGGTCTGTCGGCGTGATGTCGCTGAACCCCCGGAACCCGGCGCCATCACGGTATCGGTCGATGAGCGTGTCGACGACCACGAAGGCGGCATCGAGCTGGGCGAGATAGTCGGGGGCGACCGACTGGAGTGACGGTCGCAGGATATCCACGATGCGGTGGGAGCCCTCGATGTTGGCCGCGATGGACCACAGATCGGTGCCCGAGTAGCGGTCCTCCTCGCCCGTCATCTTGGTCTGGGCGACCTCCTCGATGAGCGCCCCGGCACCCTGGGCCATCTGGTAGGCGTCGACCGGCAGGGTCGCGAGGCGGCTCGCGAGGTCGGTCGCGTTCGCGAGCAACCCGTCGGCGAGGGTGCCCAGGTCCCCCGAGGCGTGATCGACCCAGAGGATCCGCTCGATCCGGTGGAATCCCGTCCATGAGGGGTCGTCGACGCTCTGGAAGTCCTCCTCGCGGACGTCGATCGCATGATCGAGGTCGGCGAACAGCTCCACGATGGGCTCGATCGTCTCCCACGGCACGCGCGATGACGCGTAGAGGTCGCGGGCCCGGTCCAGGTCACCGGCCTTGAGCGCCTCCGTGAAGGCCGTGACCCGGGTCACGAACTCCGTCGCTTGCGCCCGGACATAGGTCTCGTACTCGGTCTGGTAGGTCGCGAGGGTCGCCGCATCCACGACCGTGGAGGGTTGGGCGCTCGCCGCAGACCCGCCGGTCACAGAGAGCGTTCCCCGGGGCGACTGGAGCGAGTAGCAGACAGTCGTGTACTCGCCACCGTCGAGTCGTGTCACGAGGTCGTTCTGGAAGCCGGGCACGATGTTCTCCGCCTCGTCGACGACGAAGTCACCCTGGAGGATCTCGAACTCCGCGACCTCGTCACCCCCGTTGGTGATCTCCAGCACCACGGGGCCTGCGGGCACATTGATGGCGGCCGGCTCGCAGCCCGATGCGGTGAGGATGACCTGGACCCGGTTCTCCATGTCCTGGGCGATGACCGGGGCGCTCGCAGCCATGATCAGCGCCGCCAGCACTGGGACGACGGCGCGACGGGTGACTGCGGGCATCGGAACTCCTACTTGGCGGATCGGATATGCGCGGCGCATCGTAGAACGACCCGGCTCCATCGGTCAAGACCACCTGACCTGTGGTGTCAGGCGCCCCTCACCGAGGTGTTCAGGCGCCATCCAGCGAGCAGCCGCGAATCAGGCCGTCGAGTCGTCCCGTGTCCGCCATGCCGAGAGCCCGATGGCCGCGAGCACGAGACCCGCGGCCGCGGCCACCAGCAGCAGCAGCCCATCGAGTTCCAGACCGGGCTGGATCATGAGCGCCAGGAACACGAGCGCCAGGCCAAGCGCCAGCCCGACGCCATACAGCGCACCCGTCATGCGTCGACTCAGCCGGTCGAGCTGGGTACCCAGCCGGTCGAGCCGCTCTGCGAGCGCCTCCTGGAACGGATCGCCGCCGCTCGGGACGCCGCCCAGACGCCCACCGGTGATGAGCTCCAGGAGCATCGGTCCGAACGCGGACCTCTGCTCCACGGCGGCACCCATCACCTGCGCCACGAGCGTGCCCACCTGGCCCTGGGCGATGCTTGCCACACGCTCGGGCGTCAGCTCCGACAGGAGCTGCGCCTCGGCCGCCGAGGTCGCCGCGTCCACGAGGCTCATTCCGGGGCTGAGCGCCCGGAGCAGCTCCTCCGCCTGGGTCATGGCCTTGACCGCGAGCGTCAGCTCCTTGCGCATCCGCAGTCCGTTAGCGCGCAGGGTCGCGAACAGCGCTGACATCATGCCGCCGAAGGACCCGCTCCCATAGACCCAGTACTGGTAGAAGAGGCGCTCGATCGCCACCCTGTACGCGCCTGCATCGACCAGCCCCGTCGCGACGCAGAGCCGGAGGGAGACGGTGGCCAGTGCGCCCGGGTCCTCCATCTTGAGCGCCCACAGCAGCGCCAGCAGGTCGAAGCGTTGCTCCTGCCGGAGCTCCCCCACGAGACCCAGGTCCAGGAACGTCAGGATGCCCGTGTGCTGGTCCACCAGGATGTTGCCCGGGTGCGGGTCGGCATGGAAGAAGCCGTCGACCATCACCTGCTTGACCATCGCACGCATGAACGCCGCCGCGACCGCCTCGCGATCGATCGACGGGTCCAGCTGGTCGGCCTTGGTGGCCTTGACGCCGGGCACGAAGTCGATGGTCAGCACGCGGCCGCTGCTCAGGTCCGGATGGATCGCGGGCACGCTCACGCCCGGCAGTGACCGAACCACGTCCGCGAGCCGCCGGGCGTGATAGGCCTCGATGGTGTAGTCGAGCTCCTCCAGGACGCCATCCGCGAATTCCTTGACCAGCCCCGTGGCATCCAGCTGACGTGCCATGGTGACGCGCTGCTCGGCGACCTTGGCCAGCTCCTGCATGACACCCAGGTCGGCCCGCACCTTGGCCTGGACACCCGGGCGCTGGACCTTGACCACGACCTGGGTGCCGTCGTGGAGCGTGGCTCGATGGACCTGCGCCAAGGACGCAGCCGCCATGGGGGCCTCATCGATGCTCGCAAAGAGCGTCGAGGGGTCCGCACCCAGCTCGTGGGTGATGATCGCGCGGGCCTGCTCCCACGGGAAGGGCGGCACCGTGTTCTGGAGCTTGTCCAGCTCCTCGCGCCACTCCGGCGGCAGCGCGTCCGACCGGCTGCTGGCCATCTGGCCCAGCTTCACGTACGTGGGGCCCAGCTGCTGGAGCATCATCCGGACCTTGGCCGGGGTCGTCGCCGCGTCGATCGCCGCTGTCGATCTGCCCATCGCACGATCCCCAAGGCGCCGGATGGGAGCCAGCGCGGAGCCGCCGAACACGATCTCGAGGCCGTATCGCGAGACGGTGTCGTACACCTCCTGGAGGCGGAGGCTCTCGATGAGCGCATTCCGCCGCTGCGCCGGCAGGCTGTCCAGGATGCGCCACAGCCGACCTGACCCACTGATCTCGACCTGTGGTCGGTCGAGGCCCAGGAACGCGTCCAGCACCGTGAGCACGACCGTGAACACGATGGAGTCGACGACGATCCACAGCAGCCGGGGCTCAGGGGTGACCCACGGGTCGCCCGACCACGCGGCCAGCTCGCCCACGAGCCAGAACAGGATCGCGTTGACGGCCACGACCGCGAGCCCCAGCGAGCGGATGAGCCAGCGGCCGCTGAGCGCGAACAGCACCGGACGGACGGCTGTGTTGACGACCGCGAACAGGAACCCCACGACCAGCAGCCCATCGGCGATGTCCAGCAACGGCACGTTCCGACCGTCCGCAGTGGGCAGTCGGATGAGGCCCAGGACGAAGATCGTGACCAGCAGCGCCAGGGAGTTGACGATGATGCGCAGGAGCACACCCCGGGCGACCCCATCCGCCTTGGTCAGCAGGATGGGCACGACCCCGATGAGCCAGAAGACGAGGAACACCACGACGATCGCGACCGTGAGCAGAGCGCCGCAGTCCAGGCCCGGGTCGGCGTCCCTGGCGCAGTCGATCGCGGCCCCGGTGCTCGCGGCGATGGAGTAGATCACCAGGACCACGGTCCACAGCAGGATCGCCCAACCGGCGCCCCTCAGCCGACCCATCGCGACCTCCCCGACGGCCACCGTCAGCGGGGCCCTGCGTCGCAGGATATCAGCGGCATGGTGTCGTCCCGACGGGTGGTGGTCCATCCGACGACCTCGGATGTATCATCCCGGCTCTATCCAGTCTGCATGATCCGTATGCATCGCAGCTGCACGGGCGACGTGTCGCCCGGGCGCATCAGGAGCCACCCGTGGAACAGGCAGTCAGCACCACCTCGAGCGACCGGCCGTGGGTCAACCCGCGTGACCCGGCGGGTGCCCTGGGAGCCGACGGCCTCCCCGCACGCAGCCCTCGCGCCCCGCTGTGGGCGGACGTTCCTGACGCCCAGTGGGACGACTGGCGCTGGCAGCTCTCGAACCGCGTGAACGACCTCGCCGACATCGAGCGGATCCTGCGTCTGACCGACGAGGAGCGTGACGGGCTCGCCGCCACGGACAAGTTCCGGGTGGATATCACGCCCTACTTCATCAGCCTCATCGACCCGGACGACCCCGACGATCCCATCCGGCGCCAGGTCATCCCGCTCGGTCGGGAGCAGCAGGCGTTCACGGCGATGATGGAGGACTCGCTCGCCGAGGACCGCCACTCACCCGTGCCCGGCCTGGTGCACCGGTATCCGGACCGAGTCCTGATGCTCATCACCACCCAGTGCGCCAGCTACTGCAGGTACTGCACTCGTTCGCGGATCGTGGGCGACCCGAGCCAGAACTTCAACCGGAAGGACCACGAGGCGCAGCTGGAATACCTGCGCCGGACGCCCCAGGTCCGCGACGTGCTCATCAGCGGTGGCGACGGCCTGACCCTGGCACCCAAGCTCCTGGAATCGATCCTCCGCGGCCTGCGCGACATCCCCCACATCGAGATCGTGCGCATCGGGTCCCGGGTGCCGGTCTTCCTCCCCCAGCGCATCGACGACGAGCTGTGCGAGATGCTCGGGAAGTATCACCCGCTATGGATGAACCTCCACTTCAACCACCCCAACGAGATCACCCCCGAGGTGTCCCGGGCGGTCGACCGGCTGACGCGGGCGGGGGTGCCCGTCGGCAACCAGTCGGTGCTCCTTGCCGGTGTGAACGACTGCGTGCACATCCAGCGCGCCCTGGTCCACAAGCTGGTCGAGAACCGCATCCGACCCTACTACCTCTACCAGTGCGACCTGGTCGAGGGCTCGGGCCATTTCCGGACCCCCGTTGGCAAGGGGCTCGAGATCATCGAAGGGCTGCGGGGGCACACCAGCGGCTATGCCGTGCCGACGTTCGTCATCGACGCCCCAGGCGGCGGCGGCAAGATCCCCGTCATGCCCAACTACCTCATCAGCTACTCCGACCACAAGGTCGTGCTGCGCAACTACGAGGGCTACATCACCACCTACGAGGAGCCCGAGACCTACCAGCGGCATGACACGGCGGCCTGCAGCTACTGCGAGCATCAGCGTACCGAACCCGGCCAGGGCGGCGTCCACGGGCTCCTCCAGGGCGATCGGATGTGGATCGAACCACGTGGCTTCGAGGAGATCCATGCTCGTGGCAACCAGGACGCGCATCGGCTCCAGGACCCGTCCAAGTGGGTGCCGTACGGGGTGGGTGCCATCGAAGGCCAGGCCAACGGCGGCGCACGCGGCGCCCTGCCCGTGCTCGAGGCTGGTGTCGTGGACTCGACGACGGCCGGTGCCTACGGACCGGGCGAGGAGCCCCGACCCCGCGAGGGTGAGCCGACCGCATCGATGCACGGCGAGCTGCTGTAGCACTGCGTTACCGTTCACGGGTGAAGATCGGCGTCGTCCTCTCGACCCACGAGCGAGTGCTGGAATCGGACGGCGCTCCGCCGCCAGACGAGACGCCTCGTTGGCGCGACTTCCGGGAGCAGGCCATGGCGGCCGAGGACCTGGGGTATGCGTCGGTGTGGCTGCCCGACCACCTCCTCTACCGCGTCCCCGACGAGCCCACCATCGGGTTCTGGGAAGCGTGGACCTTCCTCTCGGCGCTGGCCGTGGTCACCCATCGGGTGGAGATCGGGACCTGGGTGCTGTCGCTGGGCTTCCGCAACCCGGCATTGGTGGCCAAGCAGGCGGACGCCCTCGACGAGATCAGCGATGGCCGTCTCATCCTCGGCCTGGGAGCCGGCTGGCACCCGGCGGAGTTCGCCGGACTCGGCCTGTCGTTCGACCATCGCGGCGATCGCTTCGAGGAGGCACTCCGGATCATCCGGCCCCTGCTTCGCGAGGGGCATGTCGACTTCGAGGGAACCTACTACTCGGCACGCGACATGGAGATGCGTCCTCGTGGGCCGCGGCCGTATGGGCCACCCATCCTCATCGGGACATCGGCTCCCAGCGCGGGCGCCCGTGCGCGCGCGCTGGCGGCGAGATACGCCGACCAACACAACATGTGGGCCCGTCGCCCGGAGCAACTGCCCGAGGTCCTGTCGTCCATGGACGCGGCGTGCATCACGGAAGGCCGCGACCCAACGACGCTGGTCCGCACCGCGGGCATCGTGGTGCTCCAGCAGCCCGACCTGACGGCCGAGGGCCCACGAGCGCCGTCGACCGTGCCGCTGGCTGACACGGACACCTGGATCGAGATGCTGCGGGGGTATGCGGCCGCGGGTGTCGCCCATGTCCAGGTGGTGTTCGAGCCGGTGAGCGTGGCCGTCCTGGAGACGTTCGCGCCGGTCGTGGACGCGCTCCGGGACACATGAGCGTTGCCCTGACAGGGGCGCACACCCGCCTGGCCACTCCCTGATATCGTCGGTTCGTGGCGGGGGATGAGCAGCAGCTGGTCGCGCCCGCCAGGGACGCGTCCGGCGAGCCACAGCTGACCGAGGCGGAGCTCTCGGGAGTGGCCGCGGCGGCCATCGGCGCGCTCGCCAGCCCCGAGCCCGCGGGCGCGTCGGATCTGTGGCACAACCGCGAGTTCCGCATCGTGCTGCTGGGCCAGTCCATCTCCTCGCTCGGTGACTCGATCTCCATGACGGTGCTGCCACTGCTCGTGGTCGCGCTCACCGGGTCGGGCATCGCGATGGGTATCGTGGGCGTCCTGCAGCTGTTGCCGGACCTGCTCCTTGGACTCCCGGCCGGGGCGCTCGCCGACCGCTGGGACCGGCGCCGGATGATCATCGTCGCGGACCTGGGTCGGGCGCTGCTGACCGCCCTCATCCCGCTCTCGGTGATGCTGGGCTGGCCGACCATGGCCGTCATCCTGCTCGTGACGTTCCCGGTCAACACGCTGCGGGTGCTGTTCCTCGCCGCATGGACCGCGGTCATGCCCTCCATCGTGGCGCCGGACCAGGTCGGCCGCGCCAGCGGCTACGCGGAGGCCATCTTCAGTGCCTCGTACGTCATCGGGCCGGCCATCGCGGGACTGCTCGTCACGGTCCTTGGTCCTGGACCGACGCTGCTGCTGGACGCGCTCTCGTTCACGGTCTCGGCCGTGGCGATGGTCATCATCCGTCGACCGCTGCGCGCCGAACGCCGCGACGCCGAGCAGCACCTGCTCGCAGACATCCGTGAGGGGGTCGCGTACGTGGTGCGCGAGCCGGTGCTCCGGGTGGTCGTCCCGTTCTGGACGGTCATCAGCGTCACGACGGCGCCCATCGTGCCGGTCACGATCTTCTTCCTGACCATCGACCGGTCGGCGGACGCGGGCTATGTCGGGCTCATCCTGAGCGCCTATGGCCTGGGGTCGGTCGGGGGCGCCCTCATCGCCACCCGCTTCAGCCACGGGCGCCTGGGTCGGATGATGCTGGTCGCGAACGTGGCGTCGGCCGTCGGCATCCTGGGCTTCGCGTTCAGCGGGGTGGCCCTGGTCCAGGCCGGCTTCGCGATGTTCGCGGGTGCGGCAGGGGCGCTCGTCTTCGTGCCCTACATCACCCTCCGCTCGACCATCCCGCCGAACCACCTCCTGGGCCGTGTCGGGAGCTCCGCCCGCACCATCTCCGTGGGGCTCGCTCCCATCGGCACCTTGATGGCTGGCGTCCTGCTCGACGCCATCGGCGGCCAGGCGACGCTCCTCATCATGGCCATCGTCATCGGCGGAGCGAGCGTGACGTTCTCGTTCTCATCCATCCTGCGGGCTGCCGTCGCGGGCACCGGCGGTGGGCCGCCGCCGACGCCGGCAGCCGCCACCTGACGACGTTCGGCCGATCCGCCTACGATCCCATCCAATGCGCGCCAGGAAGCTCCGGCCCAAGCCAACGATGCCACCCGCCAGATCCGCCCCGACGGCGGCAGGCACGCGCGGCCCGGCCGATCCGGACGAGACGGCCGACGCTGCGGTCGTCGGTCCGGTCACGGCACCCATGAAGACGTCGGGGCTGCAGCAGTTCGGCAGCGCCCTGGGCGGCGTCATCGCGGGGATCGAGAACCAGGTGTTCGGTCGCCCACCGCCAGGACCGGTGCTCGTGCGGCATGTGACGCCGAGTGGCGGCAAGGGTCCCGACGGGACCGAGTTCACCATCGACTTCCCGGAGGATGCGCCCGGCCCGCCACCACCGTCGACTACCGGGAGCACCCGGACGGGCGGTTGACGCACGCGCGTGTGCTAGCCTCCTGCCGGTCGAACCTCCCACCAGATGACCCGCTGATGCTGACACTCCACGCCGTTCCGGACCTGCCCGACGCCGACCTTCGGCCACCGACCATCGCTGACGCTGGTGACCCGTTCGCGGAGCTTCGTGTCCTCCACCTCGTCGCCCGGGTCGAGCGGGGCCGGCCCGTGCGCATCAGGGACATCGTCGACCGCCTCAACGCGGACTATGTCGACTGGTCGTTCTCGCGTGGCGTTGTCATCGCGGCCGTGGTCCAGCTCCAGACGAACTGGCAGTCCGACTTCCGGACGGCGTCGGGCATCGAGGTCCGGGATGGCGTCGCCGGGTCCTGAGCTCGTCATCGAGGACACGCCTCGTGTCGGTCCCTGGCTGGTGCGCCAGGTGATGCGCCTGTACGCCGCGTGTACCGAGCGTCTCCAGGCCTTCGCGGTGGAGGAAGGGGCGATCCCCTGATGCCGACGGCGGCCAAGGCAGACGCGACGTGACCAGCGATCGCGGCGCCCGCCCGATCGGATCCCCGACCAGTACCCCGGAGACATCCATGACCGACTACGCGACCCCAGGCGCCCTCGTCAGCGCCGATTGGGCCCAGCAGCACCTCACCGACCCGGGCGTCCGCTTCGTCGAGGTCGACGTCGACACGTCCGCCTACGAGCAGAGCCACATCCCCGGTGCCGTCGCCTGGAACTGGACCAGCCAGCTGTCCGACGGCGTCCGTCGCGACATCGTGAGCCGTGAGGACCTCGCGAAGCTGCTGTCCGCCTCGGGCATCGGCCAGGACACCCACATCGTGCTCTACGGCGACAACAACAACTGGTTCGCGGCCTGGGCCTACTGGCAGCTCAAGCTGCACGGCTGGTCCAACCTCAGCATCCTCAACGGCGGCCGCAAGTACTGGGTAGACAATGGTTTGCCGGTCACCGTGGATGTGCCCGCGTACCCTGCCACCAGCGTGACGGTGGGTGAGCCCGACCGGACCCTGCGGGCGTTCCGCGACGATATCCTGACGCGCCTCGGTGACCCGGGTCTGGCCCTGGTCGATGTCCGGTCGCCCGCCGAGTACAACGGCGAGGTCATCGCGCCCCCAGGCATGAGCGAGACGGCGCAGCGCGCCGGACGCATCCCGGGTGCGGCATCCGCGCCCTGGGCGCAGACCGTCAATGAGGACGGCACCTTCAAGGATGCGGACGAGCTGTCCGCTCACTACGCGGCCAAGGGCGTGACCCCCGACAAGGACGTCATCGCCTACTGCCGCATCGGCGAGCGCTCGAGCCACTCCTGGTTCGTGCTCCACGAGCTGCTCGGCTACCCCCACGTCAAGAACTACGACGGCTCCTGGACCGAGTACGGCTCGCTCATCAACGTGCCCATCGAGAAGGGCGTCCCGGCGGCCTGACAGACCCCGGAACGGGCGCCCGCATGCGCCGTCTCGATCGGGTCGACCCGCGTGGTCGGCCCGATCGTCGTGGGGTCGTGGCGCGTTACGACCCGGGACGCTCAGTCAGGCCAGCCTGAGTAGACCCCGGCCAGGATCTCCAGCGCGGGGACGGAGCTGCCGCCCCACTGGTTGCTCAGCAGCACGAACACCAGCCTGCGGTCCGGGTCCACCCAGAGTCGGGTGCCGCTCGCGCCCGCGTGCGTGAACGACCCGGGCGGAGGCAGGCAGTCGCACGCCCGAGACCACGACGCCCCCGGTCTCCAGGGCGGTCGCACGGTGCCAGCCCAGGCCGTATTCGGGAGCCCGGGTGGTGCCGTCGTCAACGTGCTCCAGGATCCCGGCCGTCTGCTCGCGGGTCATCTCGTCGATGGCCGCCTGGGACAGCGATCCGGGGCCCGGCCGCGTCTCCGGCCGATCGTGGCAGCAGGGCCCGGCCGAAGCGCAGCAGGTCCTCGGTCGGGCCGAACAGCCCGCCACCGGGCAGTGTCGCTGACGCCAGGAAGCGCACCATCAGCTCGCGGGTGACGAGGTTGTCCACCCGCACCCCGTGGACCTGCTGTGTGCGCGACCGCTGGGGACGCGGGTCGAAGGAGGTGTCGATCATACCCAGTGGCGCCAGCACACGACTGCCGGAGCGCGACCGGGAAGGCCATCCCGGTGAGCGTCGCGATGGCCGCCGCGAGCAGGTAGAACGAATTCGAGGCATAGGCGTAGCGGCTGCCCGGGGCGAACGTCGGTTCCTCCGCCATCACCCGTGCCAGCTGGACCTGGAACGACGGCCGCCCACGGGTCAGATGCTCGAGACCGACGTCGGGCAAGCCCGAGGTGTGCGTCAGCAGATGCCATGCCGTGATCAGGTCGCGCTGGCCGCCGCCGTACCCGGGCACGTAGCGCGCGATGGGTGCGTGGAGGTCGAGCCGGCCCTCGTCAACGAGCTGCATGATGGCCGTCGCCACGACGGGCTTGGTCACCGATGCCAGGAAGAAGACGCTGTCCGGCGCCACTCGGCGATCGGCCGGGCCGGGCACCGCATGGATGGCGATGGTGGCCCTGGCGTCCGACACGCCCATCACCGCGCACGGCAGGGCACCCGAGGCGACCATCGACTCCGTCAGCGCGATCGCCTCGCGCAGGTCCACCCCGGCAGGTGCCGGGGGCAGAGGTGTGGGAACAGAGGCGGCGACCATCAGCTCCGACGATGATAGGCGCGTGACACGAACGGACCTCATCGCGCGGACCGGCGCCCTCATCGACGAAGGTGACCGGCTGATCCGGGAACCGACGCTGGCCGGCCTCCAGGGATGGTTGCGGGCATCTGATGCCCTGCTGGCGCAGGCGTGGGGTTCCATGGACCGCTATCACATGTCCTGGCTGATGGTCGGGAGGCCCGCGGACGCCGTCCGTGGGCGCCCGATGACCGGTGAGGAGGAGGCGGCGTACGTCCGCGATGTCGCCGAGCAGAAGACCGCCGCGCTCCGCATGAGCCGGACCGCCGCCGAGCAGGGGATGCCGTTCGTGGGTGAGACTCCCGAGCGCTAGATCGACGTGCCCACGATCGGTGGCTCCCGTCCTTCGTCGCCATCGTCGGTCGTCGCGGCCGAACGCGACCCGATCCAGGCGAGCGTCACGAAGACCACCAGGTCCAGCACGTCGGCAAGGCCCAGCTGGGGCGTGAGCCAGTCGAGGAACTGGGTCCCTGCCAGCCGTTCCAGGAAGGTGCGGGATGAACCCGGCAGGATCGCCATCGCGACCAGCCATGCCCCGACGAGGCACGCGAGCCAGCAGGCCGCCCCCAGGCTCATGGCGGCCACGACGGGTCGACGCGATGGGCGATGGGCGTCGCCACCCCATGCGCCCGCGCGCACAGCGGCCCCGATGGCCCAGCCACCGGCCGTCGCGACCGCGATGGTGCCCGTGGTCAGGTCCAGGATCCCCCGCAGCGACGCGTAGACGAGCGCCACGACGAGCAGGACGACCGTGCCCATGACGATGGCGCGCAGCATGCGCGGCCGTTCCAACAGCGGCAGCGGATCGGCCGTTCCGTAGCGCTCGCTGGGTGGTCGTTCGAGCATGGGTGGTCGGACATCGCCAGGCCGGGTCACGCCGCAACTCTAGCCGCTAGACTGGACAGCCCATGGCTCATCCGCTGCTTGGTCTGCCACCCGCCGATGCCACCGCCGGACGACCGGCCGCAGCGCGGCGCCTTCGCTCCGCCAGCGCTCGCCTCGCGCCGCTCGCGCTCCAGGCGTCGTTGCGCATCGACCCCACGTTCGGTGCCCGGTACGACGACCTGTCGTTGCGCCGGATCCTGCGCGACGAGGAGCGCCACCTCGAGCAGCTCGCCCGCGCGCTCGAGACCGGTGAGGAACGATTCGTGACCGAGTACGGCGAGCACATCGTGCCCATCTACCGCCGCCGGGACATCCGCATGAACGACTACGTGACCATCCTGGCGGGTCTCCGTGAGGCGGTCCTGTCGGTGCTCCCGGGTGAGGAAGCGGCTCCCGCCACGGCGCTCATCGACGCCTGGATCGTGCGTGTCCGCAAGCACCGCCGCCTGGCCGGTGACCACACGGGCAACGCCCTGGCGCGCTTCATCTGGAAGGGCGCCGGGCTTGGCGACGACACCCTCATCTGATGACCATCAAGTGGGTCAAGTCCGACCCTCTCGTGATGAACGGTGAGCCGTTCTGCTACGGCACCCGGCTGACGGTCCGCAACCTCCTGGAGATGCGCGCATCCGGACTGACACCGGAGCAGATGATCGGCCAGAACCCTGAGCTGCGGCGCGTCGGTATCGCGGAGGCGTATGCCTACGCGGCGACGGAGCCGGCCCGGTATGCCTCGTTCCTGGACGCGGACGGTACGCTGGTCGGCCCGGGCTTCAGCGCGGAGGAGGCTGCGGTCCTGCCCGCTCATCTCCGGGAAGCGGCTGGTATCGTCGTGACCAAGGGTGAGCCCGCACCTGTCGCCGTTCGCCGCTGACGTTCGGCCCGTGGCCCATGGAGGTCGATGGATGTCGAGGCCGGGCCGGATGCGCAACGATGCCGTCCACGAAGCGGCCATGACGAACACGCCATGAGCGGTTCCGGCCCGCGTCCCGTGCGCGCCCCACGTGGCCCGGACCTGACCTGTCGCGGCTGGGGCCAGGAGGCGGCCCTGCGGATGCTCATGAACAACCTCGACCCCGAGGTCGCGGAGCGTCCCGACGACCTCGTCGTCTACGGCGGGACGGGTCGCGCGGCACGTTCGTGGGACGCCTTCGATGCCATCGTCCGGGAGCTGCGAGCGCTCGCTGACGATGAGACGCTGCTCGTCGGCTCGGGCAAGCCCGTCGCCGTCTTCCGGACCCACGAATGGGCACCCCGGGTGCTCATCGCCAACAGCAACCTGGTCGGTCGCTGGGCCACCTGGGAGACGTTCCGGGAGCTGGAGCGCGCCGGGCTCACGATGTACGGCCAGATGACCGCCGGCTCCTGGATCTACATCGGCAGCCAGGGCATCCTCCAGGGCACGTACGAGACGTTCGCGGAGATGGCTCGCCAGCATTTCGGGGGCACCCTCGCCGGCCGCACGGTCCTCACGGCCGGTCTCGGGGGCATGGGTGGTGCCCAGCCGCTGGCCGTGACCATGAACGGCGGGGTGGTCCTGTGTATCGAGGTCGATGCGCAGCGTGCTCAGCGCCGGCTGGACATGGGCTACGTCGACCGGGTCACCGATTCGGTCGACGAGGCGCTGGCCTGGACGCGAGCCGCTGCTGCCGGTGGTGTCGCGCGCGCCATCGCGCTCGTGGGCAACGCTGCGGAGCTCGAGCCCGAGCTCGTGCGTCGCGGCGAGCGGTTCGATGCGGTCACCGACCAGACCTCGGCACACGATGCCCTGGGCGGCTACGTGCCGATCGGTCTCGGCGTCGACGCCGCGGCGATGCTCCGTGCCGCGGACCCCGCCGCCTACGTCCGCCGCTCGATGGCATCGATGGCCGACCACGTCCGCGCGATGCTCGCCTTCCAGGTGGCCGGCTCGGTGGTGTTCGACTACGGCAACAACATCCGGGCACAGGCGCAGATCGCGGGGGTCGCCGACGCATTCGACATCCCGGGCTTCGTGCCGGCATTCATCCGTCCCCTCTTCTGCGAGGGCAAGGGACCCTTCCGCTGGGCGGCGCTCTCGGGCGATCCCCGCGACATCGAGCGGACCGATGCGGCCGTGATGGACCTCTTCCCGGGGGACGTCTCGCTCCACCGCTGGATGCGCCTGGCCCACGAGCGGGTGCCGCACCAGGGGCTGCCGGCGCGCATCTGCTGGCTGGGCTACGGCGAACGGGCGCGTGCCGGGCAGGCCTTCAACGAGCTGGTGCGTTCGGGCCTGGTCGGGGCGCCCATCGTCATCGGGCGGGACCACCTTGACGCGGGTTCCGTCGCATCGCCGAACCGCGAGACGGAAGGGATGCGCGATGGCTCGGATGCCATCGCCGACTGGCCGCTCCTCAACGCGCTCGTGAACACCGCCGCGGGCGCCACCTGGGTGAGCATCCATCACGGGGGCGGCACGGGCATCGGCTTCAGCCAGCATGCCGGGATGGTGGTCGTTGCCGATGGCACCGACCTTGCCGCCCGCAAGCTGGAACGGGTCCTCACCACCGACCCGGGCATGGGCGTCGTGCGCCATGTCGATGCGGGATACGCGCGGGCCATCGAGATCGCTCGCGAGCGATCCGTCCATGTCCCGATGCTCGACCCGTGACCGCTGCCGATACCGACCCCGGGGTGGTGGTGCTCACCGGGGCAGGTCTGACCATCGAGGACGTGGAGCGGGTGGCCCGGCGCGGAGCCCGGGTGATGCTCGACCCGTCGGCTCGGCAACGGGTCCAGGCGTCCCGTGACGTCATCGCGCGGCTGGTCGCGGCCGGTGAGGTCGTCTATGGCGTGACGACCGGCTTCGGTGCCCTCGCCTCGACCTTCGTGGAGACGGAGCATGCCCGTGAGCTCCAGCAGCGGCTGCTCCAGAGCCACGCCGCCGGGGTCGGGGCGCCGTTCCCGCGCGAGGTCGTACGCGCGATGCTGCTGCTGCGTGCCAACACCCTGGCCCTCGGCCACTCGGGGTGTCGTCCGGAGCTCATCGACCGGCTGTGCGCGTTCCTGGACCTGGGCATCCACCCGGTGGTGCCCGAGCAGGGCAGCGTGGGGGCCTCGGGGGACCTCGCGCCCCTGGCGCACCTCGCGCTGCCGGTCATCGGCCGGGGCGAGGTGGAGCTGGCTGGACGGGTCATGCCCGCCGGCGAGGCCCTGGACGCGGTCGGCCTGCGACCCATGACCCTGGAACCCAAGGAGGGGCTGGCACTGCTCAACGGCACCCAGATGATGGCCGGTGTCGGTGCGCTGCTGCTCGCCGATGCCGACCGGCTGGCCCGGACCGCGAGCGTGGTCGCCGCGATGTCGGTCGAGGCGCTCCTGGGCACGGAGGTCGCCTTCAGCGCTGCCTACCAGCTGGCTCGACCACATCCCGGACAGGTGCGCACGGCCGCCGAGCTGCGCTGGCTCTTGCGCGGTAGCTCCCTCCAGACCGCGCATCATGCCGATGCGCACCGGGTCCAGGACCCGTACTCGCTGCGCTGCGTGCCTCAGGTCCACGGCGCCTGTCGCGACGCGCTCGACCATCTCCGACGGGTGCTGGACATCGAGCTCAACTCCGCGACGGACAACCCGCTGGTCTTCCCCGGCGGCGCCCAGGTCCCCACCGATGCGCTGGCCACCGGAGGGGGCGTGGTCATCAGTGGCGGCAACTTCCATGGTGAGCCGGTGGCGCTGGCCCTCGACTTCGCGAAGCTGGCCATCGCGGAGCTGGGATCCATCAGCGAGCGACGCGTCGCGCTGCTGCTCGATCCGCGCCTCAACGACGGCCTGCCGGCATTCCTGGGCGCTGCGTCCGGGCTCGACTCCGGTCTCATGATCCTCCAGTACACGGCCGCCGCGCTCGTGTCCGAGAACAAGGTGCTCGCCCATCCGGCGTCCGCCGACTCCATCCCGACCTCCGCCAACCAGGAGGACCACGTCTCGATGGGCTCCATCGCGGCGCGTCATGCGCGGCGCGTCCTGGAGCACGTCGAACGGGTCCTCGCCATCGAGCTGCTGTGCGCGACCCAGGGCCTCGACCTGCGCCTTGCCATGCTGCCCGGGACCCGTCCTGGCGACGGGGTCGCCGAAGCGCACGCCCGGGTGCGCGCGGTGGTGCGGCATCTCGATGGGGACCGGGAACCTGGTCCCGACCTCGCGGCCGCCACCGGGCTGGTGCACACCGGGGCGCTCTCGGACCTTGCCGCGACACCCTCGATGGTCGACTCGGCGTGGCTGCCGCCGACACCCGGATGACCCGCCGCGCCATCACCGGCACCGGTCGGTTGTTGCGGATGAGCCGGGCCAGGACCCGGGGAACGGACGTCCTGGGAGGTCGCTGGGTGCTCGTCATCGAGGACGAGCGGCTGGTCGAGGTGCGCACCGGCGGCCTGCATCGAGGAGACCCGGAGGAGGTCCGGGACATCGGCTCGGCGCTGTGTACCCCCGGACTGGTCGACCCGCACACTCATATCGCGTTTGCGGGGGACCGGAGCGACGAGGCAGCTGCCCGCAGCCGGGGCGAACGCTACACCGGCGGCGGCATCCTGCGGACCGTGCGGGCGACCAGCCTGGCCTCCGACGACGAGATCGTGCGCCTGACCCGGCAGCGTCTCCGGCACGCCCTGCGCAGCGGCACATCGACCATCGAGGTCAAGTCCGGCTACGGTTTGACCGAGGAGCCGGAGATCCGACTGCTGCGGCTCATCCGCAAGGCAGCGCGACCGTTGGCCATGCGGATCGTGCGAACGTACCTGGGAGCACACACGGTGCCGGAAGGTGCGTCGGCTGCGGAGCATGCCCAGGCGGTCGTGGCCTCGATGCCCCGCATCGCGCCCGAGGCCGACCAGGTCGACGTGTTCTGCGAGCCGAGCCAGTTCGACCTGCGGCTGACACGCATGATCCTGGAGGCGGCCCGGTCGTGCGGCCTGGGCCTCCGTCTGCATGCCGACCAGCTCCGACGATCGGGGGCCGCGCTCCTGGGCGCCGAGCTTGGCGTCTTGTCGGTCGACCATCTGGAGCAGGCGACGGACGACGACGCCCGTGCCCTGGCCGCCACGGACACCGTGGCGACCATCCTGCCGGGCCCGGCACTCATGCTCCGCGAAGGCCTGCCGCCGGTGTCGGCGCTGCTCATCTCCGGCGCTCTCGTGGCCATCGGCAGTGACGCCAACGCGGGCACGTTCGGGGAACCATCGATGGTCCTGGCCATCGGGCTCGCGGCGGCCATCGGGTTCTCCATCGACGACGCGCTCTGGGCGGCGACCGCGGGCGCATCACGGGCCCTTGGTCTCCAGGATCGGCTGGGCAGCCTTGCGCCCTCCATGGCCGCTGATCTCGTCGCCTGGGACGCCGAGCACGAAGGTGCGTTCGTGCTCCGGCCCGGCGCAGTCCGACCCGTCACGATGTGGATCGGCGGGCAGGAGGTGGATCTCGGGCAGGATCTTCCAGGAGGCCCGTCATGAGCACCGACACGTTCCTGAGCGTGCGTCACGTGGACGACTCGCACCGGCCTGCCGCCGTCATCCTCGGCGCCGCCGTCGCCAGTCCGTACCCAGGCCGGACGCCACATGCCACGAAGGCCCCGGATGCGATCCGTATCGCGTCCCACCGATTGGCGCGCTTCGTGGGCCATCACGACTTCGATATCGACGGCCCATTCGCAGCCTGGCACGACCGCGTTGCCGACGGTGGCGACCTGGGCACCCACCCACGTGCGGCGGAGCACAACCGAGGGCTGATCACCAACGGCGTCCGTGGCGTGCTGGCCGACGGGGCGTTGCCCATCCTGCTGGGCGGCGACGATTCCACCGACATCCCGTTCGTGGCCGCCTTCGAAGGTCAGGGTCCGGTGAGCGTCGTGCAGATCGACGCGCATCTCGACTTCCGGGACGAAGTGGACGGGTTCACGTTCGGCTACAGCAGCCCCATGCGCCGGGCCAGCGAGATGTCGTTCGTCCGGCGGGTAGTGCACATCGGCCAGCGCGGGGTCGGATCGGCACGCCTATCCGATGTCCAGGACAGCCTCGCGGCCGGCAACACCATCGTCACCGCCCGGGAGCTGGCCAGCCGGGGCATCACGCCGGTGGCCATGACGCTCGATCCGGGCGAGCGGTTCGTGGTGGTGCTCGATGTCGATGGCATCGACCCAGCGGAGCTGCCCGCCGTCCGTGCCCCGGTATCGTCCGGGCCGAGCGTAGCGACGGTCACGGAGCTGCTGGTGGCGCTCATCCGGCGCGGCACCTTCCGGGGGATGGTGATCACCGAGCTGGAGCCGTCACTGGATGTGAACGGCCTCTCCGCGCGCATCGTGGCGCGGCTCATCTGCCGGGTGCTGGACGCCGCGCTGCCACTCAGCTGACGGCGGCCGTCTCCTCGCGGGACCGCTCGAGGGCACCTACCAGGACCTCGGTGCCCTGGGCACCGGAGACACCGTAGCGACGGTCGATGACGAAGAACGGCACACCCGTGATGCCCAGCTGGCGCGCGAGTGACTCGTCCGCATGGACCTCGTCCGCGTACCGGCCGCTTGCGAGCGTCTCGCGTGCCGCGGCCTCGTCGAGCCCCGCGTCGGTCGCCAACCGGACCAGCACTTCGTGGTCGCCGATGGCCGCCCCTTCCACGAAGTACCCCGCCTGGAGGCGCTCCACCACGGCGTCCTGGATGCCAGCCTGCGCCGCGAGATGCGTGAGTCGGTGGGCATCGAACGTGTTGCCCGGGCGTGCGCGATCGAGCCGATAGGCGAGCCCTTCCCCGGCCGCGACCGCAGTCACGCGCTCGTTCATCGCCGCTGCCTGCTCCAGGCTCACGCCGTACTTGGCGGCCAGCATCTCGTCGAGCGTCTGACCGGACTCCAGCGAGCGGGTCGGGTCGAGCTCGAAGCTGCGGAAGCGGACGTGCACATCCTCGGGGCGAGGAACGGCCCGAAGCGCGGCTTCGAAGCGTCGCTTGCCGATGTAGCACCACGGACAGACGATGTCGGACCAGATCTCGACCTGCATGCTTACATCGTATACCTGGGCGGCGGTGCTAGGCTGTCCGGACGCTCCGCACGAGGCAATCCACGATGACCGATCAGACCCTGACCACCGACGCCATCGGACCCACCATCGAGCAGACATCTGCCGCGCCGGTGGTGGATCCCCAGGCTCGTGCCCGCGAGCTCGCCATCCTGGACGCCCTTCGTTCGGTCGTCGACCCCGAGATCGGCATGAACGTGGTGGAGCTCGCGCTCATCCGCCAGGTGGTGCTGGGCGATGAGCTGACCGAGGTCCGGATGGTCATGACGACCCCCTTCTGCCCGTACGCCGGATCGCTCATGCAGCAGGTGAAGGAGGCAGCGGAAGAGGTCGAGGAGCACGACTGCAAGGTGACCCTGCTGGCGGAGCGCTGGGATCCGCGCGACGCCGGTCTCATGTGGTGAGTCGGGAGCGCATCGCTGGGAGCGCCGTCGCCACCGGTCGGGGCGACGATGGCACGACCGGCCTGCTGTACGGCGGCCGGGTGGCCAAGGACGACCTCGCGGTCGAGGCGTACGGCACCATCGACGAGTCGGTCGCCCTCCTGGGATCGGCTCGGGCCGACCTGACCATCGCCGCGGACACGAGCGCGGGCATCGACCAGGATGGTGGGCTGCCGGAGATCGCGGACCTGGTCCTCCGGCTCCAACGGGAGCTGTTCGTCGCCGGTGCGGAGCTCGCCACCAACCCGTCCGCGGTCGAGCGGCTCCAGGACGGCGTCACCCGGGTCGACGAGGCGATGCTCCTGCGGGTGGAAGGCGATCTGGCCACCTGGGAGGCGCGCATCGAGATGCCTCGCGAGTTCATCGTGCCCGGCCAGACGCGAGCCTCGGCGTCGCTCGAGGTCGCTCGCGCCACCATCCGCAGAGCCGAGCGACGGGTCATCGCGCTGGGTCATGACGGCCGCTCGCCGGGACCCTGGCTGGTGCCCTGGCTCAATCGCGTGGCGGACCTGATGTGGGTCCTCGCCCGCGCCGCCGAGCTGGCGGAACGCGCCTCGTCCGTGCCCGTGGCGGTGGGCGGACGCGGCGCGACCCGGCGTGGGACCACTGGCGCAGGAGACGGCTTGTAGGCCGCCGCTAGACTGTCCCCAGACCGCCCTGGTGGTGCGGCCGCTCGAAAGGAATCCCAACGGTGTTCAACAACGACCCCAACCGGCCGAACCAGTACGGTCAGCCGCAGCCGGTCGCGGGCAGCCAACCGGCCGCTCCGACCCCCAACACGCTCTCCGGTGGCGTCCAGGTCGCGTCCGGCTCGGCCATCCGGGAAGGGTTCCTGACCGCGGCCTTCGTCTGGATGTTCGTGGCGCTGCTCGTGAGCGCCGGCTCTGCAGCCTTCGTCATGAACAACCAGACGGCGCTCAACCAGGTCATCGACAACTGGTTCCTGCTGCTCATCGGCAACCTTGGGCTGGTGTTCGCGCTCACGATCCTCATCCGGCGCATCAGCCCGCTCGTGGCGCTCGGCATGTTCTTCGTCTATGCGCTCGTCAACGGACTGACGCTGGGCGTCATCGTGTCCGCGTACGCCCAGACGGAGGGTGGCATCTCGGGCGTGGTCACCGCCTTCCTTGGCGCGTCCGCGATCTTCGCGGGCGCCGCGGTGTACGGCGGTGTCACCAAGCGCGATCTCACGAGCCTGGGCGGCATCCTGGTCATGGGCCTGCTCGGCCTCCTGGTCGTGATGCTCGTGCAGATCTTCCTGTTCCCCGGCAACGGCCCGGCGAACCTCATCATCGGCGTGCTCGGGGTGCTCATCTTCACGGGCCTGACCGCGTGGGACGTCCAGCGGATGCAGCGGGGCCAGATCGCGGGCCTCAACAAGGAGTCGGCGTCCGTCATCGGCGCGCTCGCGCTGTACCTCGACTTCATCAACCTGTTCCTGTTCCTGCTCCGGATCTTCGGCGGCAGTCGCTGACCTGCGGGTCCAGCCGCGCGCGGCGGGCATCAACCGCGACGCAACTCGGACCGCTGGCACGGGCGAGCGGCCACGTGACGCGCGCCGGACGACCGGTGCGCCCTACCATGTCGCCACGCAGCCGGCGTCCGTCCGGCGGGTCCGGATGGTCGTCGGGAGGCGCGAGCGATGGTGCGGGTCGGGTTCTGCGGCATGGGCACCATGGGTGCGGCGATGGCCGCCAACCTCGCCCGTGCCGGTCTGCCGCTGACGGTCTGGAACCGGACCGAGGGCAAGGCGGGGCTGCCGGTCTCGCTGGGCGCCACGGAGGCCGCGACGCCGCGCGAGCTCGCGGCTGCCAGTGACATCGTCGTCATCTGCGTCTCGGACACCCCGGACGTGGAAGCGGTCCTCTTCGGTGGCGACGGCGTGGCGGAGGGTCTGGCGTCGGGCGGCCTCGTCATCGATTGCTCCACGATCGCACCTGGTGCCACCCGCGCCTTCGCGGAGCGTCTCGCGGCCCGGGGCGTGGCGATGGTCGACGCACCCGTCTCCGGCGGCTCCGAGGGCGCCCAGAAGGGGACCTTGACGATCATGGTCGGCGGCGAGGCCGCTGACGTCGAGCGTGCGCGGCCGGTGCTCGAAGCGATGAGCAGCGCGGTCACCCACATGGGACCCGTCGGCGCGGGCCAGTCGACGAAGGCCGTCAACCAGGTGATCATGGCGGGCAACTACCTGGGTGTCGCGGAAGGCATGGTGCTGGCCATCAAGTCGGGCCTGGACCCCGAGAAGGTGGTCGCCGCGCTCTCCGGCGGTGCTGCTCGCTCGTGGGTGCTGGAGAACCGGAGCGCTCGGATGATCGCGGACGACTATCCCCTGGGCTTCCGCATCGCGCTCCACCTCAAGGACCTGACCATCGCCCTGGAGCAGGCGCGGGCCGTCGGGGCGGCACTGCCGGTCGCCGCGCTGGCGTCCCAGATCGAGGCCGGGCTGGTCGCCAAGGGCCACGGTGATGACGACAACTCGGCGCTGGCGCGTGCCATCCGCGAGTGGTCTGGGCTGTAGCGAGCCCGCGCATCGTCCCCTCGCAGATGGCTCGACGTGCTCAGGCCCCGCTCCGGCTCCTCGGCGGCGTGCTCCTGCTGGTGCTGCTTGCGGTCGGCTGCGACCCGCTACAGGCAGGGCCGACACCAGCACCCTCGGTGACGCCGTCGGGCATCGCGGGCGTGGTCATGCTCGGGCCCACGTGCAGGGCGCCGACGGCCGCGGACCCGTGTCTGGCCGCATATGCGGCGCGACTCGTGGTGTTCGACACCGATGGGCAGGTCGTGGGCCACGTGGCATCGGGTGCCGACGGGCGGTTCCAGCTCGCGCTTCCCCCGGGCGACTACGTCATCCAGCCCGCACCGGGTGGCGACCCGTTCCCCCGCGCGGAGGCCCAGAGCGTGACCGTCGTGGACGGGGAGATCACCCAGCTCGAGATCGACTATGAGACCCGCGACCGAGCCACCGATACCGGTGGCTGACGACAGGGTCTCGGGCGTGACGGCCCAGATTCAGCCGAGGATGGCCCAGGTCACCTCGACGCTGACCTCGATGTCCGTCTCGCCCACGGAGATGGGAGTCGGCGCGGCCATCGCCATCGATGCCTTGGCCCGGAACACCGGTCCCGGTGGATATCCGCTGCCGTCCTGCTCCCGGATCGAGGTCGGCAAGCCCAGCCGGACGCCACCCGCGATCGCGAGCGCCTCGGCGGTCCGCCGCGCATCGGCCATCGCCCGCTCGCGAGCCTCCGCCCTGGCCGCCGCCGGGTCGGACAGCTCCAGCGTGATCTCCGACACCCGGTTCGCTCCCGCCTCGACCGCGGCATCGATGACTGGTCCCAGGCGTGACAGCTCGCGGATCCGGAGCGCGACCGTCTGGGTCGCCTGGTATCCCGTCGCGCGGGCCGTCTCGCCGGAATAGTCGAAGGTCTGCTCCAGGCTCACCCGTTGGGTACTCATGTCGCGCGCCGCCACACCGGCCACCGTCATGGCCTCGATGGCGGCCTGCATCCGCTCGCTCGCTTCCGCCTGGGCCTGCCGGGCGGACCCCGCCTGGACGTCGACACCAGCGACCGCCGTGGCCATGTCCGGTGTCCGTCCCACACGGCCGACGCCGTGAACCCTGATCCCGTGCATCCTCACCCCCTGGTCGACGCAGCGTAGCAGTGGGAGGTATCGGTGGGCACGCGTCGTTGACGCCTGTCGGCCACGGGCCTACACTCAATCCTGACGGTTTGACTCGGATATGCGTCACACCGCACGCGGCCTGCGACGATGGAGCGGCCGCCCGCGACAGGAGCCACCGACCGTGCCTACCATCCCCCAGATCTCGGGAGCGCTGCACTTCTCCACGCGTGGGGAGTACGGCGTGCGCCTGATGGTGGAGCTGGCCCGGCACCGCGGCAGCGGCCCTGTGAGCCTGGCAGACATCTCGGACCACGAGGAGCTGCCCCGGCCGTACCTGGAGCAGCTGGTCATCAGCCTGCGCGAGGCAGGGCTGGTGGTGAGCACCCGCGGTGCGCGTGGTGGCTACGAGCTCGCCCGGGATGCCCGCGACATCCGCATGAGCCAGGTCATCGAGGCGCTGGAGGGACCTATCTCGCCCATGGTCTGCGCCACGGACCACGGCAGCCGGCCCCAGGACCATCCCGAGCCGTGCGGCCGGACGTCGTACTGCAACGTCCAGTCGATGTGGGTCAAGGTGCGGGTCGCCGTCATGGGCGCGCTCGAGTCGATGACGCTCGCTGACCTCGCCGGCCCGGTCCCGACACATCCCTACCACCCGCTGCCCATCCACCCCGCGTCCCTGCCGGTCGCCGAGCGACCGACCACCACGGAGCCCGTCCCACACGCATGAACGCCGTCGATATCGCCGCCCAGCCCGCCGCAGCCGTGCCAGTCATCGATGACCGTGAGCTGGTCATCCGCGACCTCCACGTGGTGCCGGTCGCAGACCCGACCCGTGAGATCCTCCAGGGCATCGACCTCACCGTGCGCAAGGGCGAGGTGCACGCGATCATGGGCCCCAACGGCTCCGGCAAGACGACGCTCGCCTATGCGCTGATGGGGCACCCCGGCTACCAGGTGACCAGCGGCCAGGTGATCTGGAAGGGCCATGACATCCTGGCGTTGTCGCCGGACAAGCGGGCCCGCCTGGGACTCTTCCTCGCCTTCCAGTATCCGACGGCCATCCCCGGCCTCTCCGTCGCGAGCTTCCTGCGTACGGCGCTCAACGCGCGCCGGCGTGCCCTGGACGTGAGCGACGCCCAATGGGATCCGTCCGATCCCACCCGCGGCGGCATCGGCATGCGCGACTTCCGGGACCTGGTGCGCCAGAAGATGGCGCTGCTCAAGCTCGATGACAGCTTCGCGGCCCGTTACGTCAACGACGGCTTCTCGGGTGGCGAGAAGAAGCGTCTGGAGATGCTCCAGATGGCGGTGCTCCAGCCGGAGTTCGCGATCCTCGACGAGACCGACTCGGGGCTCGACATCGACGCCCTCCGGATCGTGGCCGAAGGTGTCAACGCCCAGCTCAGCCCGGACCTGGGGGTGCTGCTCATCACGCACTACCAGCGACTCCTCGACTACATCAAGCCGGACGTCGTCCACGTCCTTGCCCGCGGCCGGATCATCAAGACCGGTGGCAGCGATCTCGCCCTGGAGCTGGAGCAGGACGGCTACGCGCCCATCCTGCGCGCGGCCGGGTACGAGGAGTCGGCCGAGGACCACGAGCCGGTGCCCGCGGAACCGGACGAAGCGTAGGTCCCCGCGATGAGCGCCACGCCTCTCGACAGCGCCGCGATCCGGGCCGACTTCCCGCTCCTTCGGCGCGACTTCGGGGGCCGTCCGCTGGCCTACCTCGACAGTGCCGCGACCGCGCTCAAGCCGCAGGTCGTCCTGGATGCGCTCGAGGCCTACAACACCCAGTACACCGCCAACATCCACCGGGGCATCTACACGACCGCGGAGGAGGCGACAGCCGCCTACGAGGCCGCGCGTGCCTCGGCTGCTCGCTTCCTGAACGCGCCCTCCGCGTCGGACATCGTGTTCGTGCGCAACGCCACGGAGGCCATCAACCTCGTGGCCTACTCCTGGGGCCGCCGGAACATCCGTCGCGCCGACACCATCGTGCTCACGGAGCTCGAGCACCACTCCAATCTCGTGCCCTGGCAGCTGCTGGTCCAGGAACAGGATGCGGATCTCGAGTTCGTGGCCATCGATGAGCAGGGACGCCTGGATCAGCGCTCGTTCGAGGTCCTCCTGCGGACCCGGCCCAAGCTCGTCGCCTTCAACCACGTCTCGAATGCCCTGGGCACCATCAACCCGGTCCAGGAGATGACGGCGCAGGCGCATGCGGCCGGCGCGCTGGTGCTCATCGATGGCGCCCAGGGCGCCCCGCACGGCCCCGTGGACGTCCAGGCCATCGGTGCCGACTTCTACGTGTTCTCGGGCCACAAGACGCTGGGGCCGACCGGCTCGGGGGTCCTCTGGGCACGCCACGAGCTGCTGGAGGCGATGCCGCCCTTCTTGGGTGGTGGCGAGATGATCCGCGAGGTCCACCTGCGGCACACGACGTTCAACGACGTGCCCTGGAAGTTCGAGGCGGGCACCCCCGACATCGCGGCCGCAATCGGCCTGGGTGCGGCGCTGGAGTACCTGTCCGCCCTGGGCATGGACCGGGTGCGCGCCCACGAGCGGATGCTCACCACCTACGCGCTCGAGATGCTCGCCCGTGAGGTGCCTGGGATCCGCCTGCTCGGACCGGTGTCGCCTGACGAGCGTGCGGGCATCGTCACCTTCACCCTGCCCGGCATCCATGCCCACGATGTGGCGACGCTGCTCGATCGAGAGGCTATCGCCATCCGAGCCGGACACCACTGCACCCAGCCGCTTGCACGAACGCCTGGGGGAGTCGGCCACCGGCCGCGCCAGCTTCAATGTCTACACCACCACGGAGGACATCGATCGCCTGGTCACCGGCCTTCGGTCCGTGCAGCGGATCTTCGGTGAGGATCCGGGCGCGCGGACTCCGGCCAACCACGCTGCCGACGCGGCGCCCGTCCGGTACCCTGTGACGTCCCATGGATGACCTGTACCGCGACGAGATCCTGGAGCACTACCGCCGGCCGCACAACTTCGGCACGCTGCAGCACCCGGATGTCTCGTACGAGGGAGCCAATCCATTGTGTGGTGACCGGCTGACGATGATGCTCGACCTCGATGCCTCGGGCACCGTCACGGACGTCGCCTTCACGGGACGTGGCTGCGCCATCAGTCAGGCATCCGCCTCGATGCTCACCGACACGCTGCGCGGCCGGTCCACGGAGGAGCTGGGCAAGCTCGCCAAGGACGATGTCCTGGAGCTGCTGGGCATCGAGATCAGCCCCGCGCGGCTGAAGTGTGCGCTGTTGTCGCTGGACACGCTCCAGCGTGCCATCGCTGAACGGTCGGCTGGCATCGAGACCGACCCAAGCGCCGCGAGCGCCACGGCGGCCCGGGCATGACGACCACCCGCGACTGTACGCGGCCGGCCTGACCGGCTTCCTGCCTCCCCGTCCTCGTCCCCTGGCGCGCGACACCGAGCGTCCGTGCCCCGACCCACTGGAGCATCCCCGACCATGACACGAACCCTGTCCGACCTGTTGCGCGAGGCGCGTGCCTCCGTGCCCGAGGTCGGCCCTGGCGAGGCCGAGATGCTCGCCGAGCGAGGTGCCCGGCTCATCGACGTGCGTGAGCGGTCCGAATGGGACGAGGGTCATATCATCGGTGCGACCCATATCTCGCGCAGCTACCTCGAGCAGCAGATCGACGGCGCAGCTCCCGATCACGGCACGCCCATCGTCCTCTATTGCGCCGGTGGCACCCGGTCGTTGTTCGCGGCCCAGACGCTCCAGGGCATGGGCTACACGGACGTGCGCTCGATGAGCGGCGGCTTCCAGGGCTGGAAGTCGTCGGGTCGTCCGTGGACGGCCCCGGTGGTCCTCACGCGAGAGCAGAAGCAACGGTACAGCCGTCACCTGCTCATCCCCGAGGTCGGTGCCGAGGGCCAGGCGAGGCTCCTGGGTTCGAAGGCGCTGTTCATCGGCGCTGGTGGCCTGGGGGCGCCGGGACTGCTGTACCTCGCCGCCGCGGGCGTGGGCACCCTGGGTGTGGTCGACTTCGACACCGTCGACGTCTCGAACCTCCAGCGCCAGGTCATCCACACCACGGACCGCGTCGGCCAGAAGAAGGTCGAGTCCGCGGCACAGACGATCCGTGCCCTGAACCCGGACGTCACTGTGGTCGCCCACGAGGAGATGCTCACGGAGGCGAACGTCGACCGGCTCATCGCGGGCTACGACGTCATCCTTGATGGCACCGACACCTTCGAGACGCGCTACACGCTCAACGACGCCGCGGTCCGGGCCCGCATCCCCGTGATGCATGCCTCGGTGTTCCGGTTCGAAGGGCAGCTGAGCGTCTTCAAGCCCTTCGACGGTCCCTGCTACCGCTGCCTCTATCCGACGCCACCGCCACCCGAGCTTGCACCCGGTTGCTCCGTCGCCGGGGTGCTGGGTGTCGTGCCCGGTGTCATGGGCCTGCTCCAGGCCACCGAGGCGCTCAAGGTGCTGCTGGATATCGGTGACTCGCTCAGTGGGCGGCTGCTCATCTACGACGCTCTCGATGGCTCCTTCAACGAGCTCCAGCTGCGCCGCGACCCGCATTGCCCCGCGTGCGGTGATGGGGCGCTCGTCGCCGACGCGTCCCCCGTCTTCACCCTGGGAGTGAACGCATGACCGCCGTCCGGATCCCGCCCGTGCTCCGGGCGCAGGTGGGTGGCCTGAAGCAGGTCGATGTCAGCGGGGAGACGGTCGGCCAGGTCATCGATTCCTTGCTGTCCCAGTACCCGTCGCTGCGGGAGCAGCTGCTGACCCCCGACGGGACGCTCAACCGCTTCGTCAATGTCTACGTCAACGGACGCGATGTGCGCTACGAGCAGGAGCTCGGGACGCCGGTCACCGGATCGGACACGGTCGTGCTGCTGCCCGCCATGGCGGGCGGCTGATCGCGGGCCCGGAGGACATGACCATGGCGCTCGCTGACCTGCGGCGCCCGCACACCGGCCGCTACGCAGTCCATCGTCGATGCCATCGGGCAGACGCCGCTCGTGGCCATCCCCGCGATGTCGCCCAACCCGGCCGTCGCCATGCTCGCCAAGCTCGAGTTCCTGAACCCGACCGGCTCGGTCAAGGATCGGGTCGCCAAGGCGCTCATCGAGGACCTGGAGGCGACTGGCCGGCTGGGGCCCGATTCCATCATCCTCGAGCCGACGAGCGGCAACACCGGCATCGCGCTGGCCATGATCGCGGCTCGCAAGGGCTACCGTCTCGCGGTCGTGCTGCCCGACAACGTGACCCGCGAACGGCGGCAGCTGCTGCGCCTGTTCGGCGCCGGCATCATCGACTCGCCCGGCGCCCTGGGCTCCAACGGGGCCGTTGCCATGGCGAAGGAGCTGGTGGCCAGCGACTCGCGCTATGTCATGCCCTATCAGTACGGCAATCCCGCCAACCCAGGCGTTCATGAGGCAACCACTGCGGAGGAGATCATCGCCGACTGCCCTGAGGTCGACGTGTTCGTGGCAGGCCTGGGCACGGGTGGCACGCTCATGGGTGTCGGGCGGCGTCTCAAGCGGTATCGGGCCGACATCCGGGTCTACGCGGCAGAGCCGCTCCCCGGCGATGCTGTCCAGGGACTTCGTTCGCTGGACGAAGGGTTCATCCCGGAGATCTTCGACCCGACCGTGCTCGATGGCAAGTTCCTGGTCAGCAACGCCGAGTCCATCGCGGCGCTGCGGGAGCTGACCATCCGGGAAGGGCATCTTCGCGGGGGTGTCCTCGGGCGGCGCCATCGTGGCCGCCCAGCGCGTGGCGGCATCCATGGAGCGCGGCACCATGGTGGTCCTGCTTGCGGACGGCGGCTGGAAGTACCTCTCCGAGGACGTCTGGGGTCGCGACCTGGACGCCGATGAGGACGACATCGAGCGGCTCAGCCTCTGGTGAGCGGCCGCCCGGTCCGATCGCAGGGGGATCGAGCCGGCCGCGACGGGCCTCGATGCGTCGGGTCCCGGTCGTGCGTGACTGGCAACGGGCCGCCGACGCCGGTCATGAGCGCCGGACCGGCACGCCCGGTGTCCGGGTGGCCAGCGCGCACCGTGCCGGCTGTGCTCGCTGGACGAGATCATCGAGTGGTCCGCTCGGCGGTCGCCCGAACGAGGCCTGCGGCCTGCTGGCGGGCACCGCGCCAGCCCTGGAGGGTGGCACCGCCACGCGCTTCCTGCCACTCACGAACGCGGCTGCGTCACCCTACCGCTACCTCATCGACCCAGATGAGCAGCTGCGCGCGATGCTCGATATCGACGACGCCGACGAGATGGTCTGGGGCATCGTCCACTCACACGTCATGTCGCCGGCCGTGCCCTCCGACACGGACGTGGGCCTTGCCGCCTATCCGGACGCGCTATACCTCATCTGCTCGCTGGCCACGCCGGAGCCGCACATCCGTGCGTGGTCGATCCGTGATGGTGCCGTGGCCGAGGTCACGATCGCGGCGGTCTGAGCTCGACGAGACATCCCGGAACGCTACCGGCTACTCCCCGATGTCCTCGTTCCAGACCTCCGGGAAGTCGCGGATGAAGTCGTCCATGAGCTGCTTGCACGCCGCCGATCGGAGGTTGACGACCTCCACGCCGCGCGCGCGGAGGTAGTCCTCACCGCCCATGAACGTCTCGTTCTCGCCCAGCACGACGCGCGGGATGCCGTACAGCAGGATCGCACCGGTGCACATGTCGCAGGGCGACAGCGTCGTATACATCGTCGCGCGTCGGTAGACCGACGCCGGCAGTCGCCCGGCCACCTCGAGCGCGTCGGTCTCGCCATGTCGGATGGGTGAGCCCAGCTGCACCCGCCGGTTGTGCCCCGCGCCCAGGACCTTGCCGTCCGCGACGAGTGCCCCACCGATGGGGACCCCGCCCTCGGCAAGACCGATGCGGGCCTGCTCGATGGCCACCGCCAGGAATCGCTCGTCGATCGCCCGCTGGTCGTCCATGGTCACGTCCTCCGATATGGCTTGAGATAGGCGCCCGGATAGGCCACGTTGCGGCCCGAGATGGCGAGCGCCGCGATGACCGCGAGATACGGCAACGCGAGCAGCAGCTCCGGTGGCACCGCATCCCCGCCGGGGATGAGCCGGAGCCGAAGCCCGAGGCTGAACACCGCCGCGAAGATGAGTGCGCCACCCACGCCGCGCCAGATCCGCCATCGACCGAAGATGACGAGCGCGATGCACACCCAGCCGCGCCCCGCGATGATGTCGATGGTGAAGCTGCCGAGCACCGCGAGGGTGATGAACGCCCCGCCCGTGGCCATCGAGCCCGCCCCCGATCATGAGCGCGAGGTAGCGGATCCGGGGCACGCTGATGCCCGCGGCGTCCGCGGCCTCCGGGTTCTCGCCCACCGCCCGGATCGACAGCCCGAGCGGCGTCCTGCCCAGCACATACCAGGCGAGCGGCGCGACGACCAGGAACGCGATGTAGGTCAGGCCATACTGGCTGAACACGCTGCCCAGGTCACCCAGCCCGCTCAGCGGGTCCCAGGCCGGGAACGGGTCGATGCGCTTGAGCGCGGTGCCGGAACCCGAGAACAACAATCGGTTGCCGAAGTCCGACAGCCCGACGAGCGCGATGGTGAGGCCCAGCCCGGAGACATGCTGGTTGGCGCCCAGGGTGACGGTCATGACGCCCATCACAGCGCCGGCCGCGATGCCCACGACGATGGCCACCGCCAGCCCGACGAGCAGCGAGCCGCTGAGATACGCCGCGGCGAAGCCCGAGAACGCGCCCGCGTACATCGTGCCTTCGATACCCAGGTTGAGGATGCCCGCGCGCTCCGCGTAGGTCTCACCGATGGTCCCGAACACGAGGGGCGTGGCGGTCCGCAGGGTGGCCGCGATGAGGTCGAAGATCCAGTTCATACCGGCGATGCCTCGACCGGCGCACGACCGGGCACCGACTCTGGTGGCTCATCGGGCGCCGGCTCGGACTCGTCGGGTGGTCGATCCGAACGCGCGACACGCTGCTGGCGGACCGCCAGCAGGCCCACGGTCACGAGCAGCAGCACGCCCTGGAGCACCTGGCCCATCTGGGACGGGATGTGCAGGGGCCGGGAGGCGGAGCTGGCCCCCACGGCAAGGTCGCCCAGCAGCAGGCCCGCGACGCAGCACGCCGGGCATCGTCAGTCCGCCGAGCATCGCGACGACGATGCCGGTGTACCCGAACCCCGAGGAGAGGCCGGAGGTGAGCTTGTGCTGGATGCCGGCGACCTCACCCACCCCCGCGATGCCCGCGATGGCGCCGCTCACGAGCGCCACGCTCAGCAACGTCCGCTCCACGTTCATGCCCGCGAACCGCGCGGCGTGCGGGCTGAGACCCACCGCGCGCATCCGAAGGCCGGCCCCGGTCCGGGTCATCACGTACCAGGCGACGAGGATGATGACGAGCGCCACGAGGAACCCGAGGTGGAGCCGGGACTTCTCGATGAGATCGGGGTAGATGGCCGCATCCGCGATCCTGGGCGACTCCGGAAAGCCCGTCTTGGGGTCGCGCCAGGGCCCGTGCAGCAGCGCGTTGACCATCAGCAGCGCGACCGGATTGAGCAGCAACGTCGTGACCACCTCGTCGATGCCCAGGCGGACGCGCATGAGCGCGGGCACGAGCACCCAGGCCGCGCCGGCGAGCGCTCCCCCCGCGATCATGAGCGGGATGGCCACCCACGAGGGCAGGTCACCCACGAGCGGTCCGATCGCGGCGGCGGCGACGGCGCCCGCGAGCAGCTGGCCCTCGGCGCCGATGTTCCAGAAGCCGGCACGGAAGGCGATGGCGACCGCGGCGCCCGTGAGCAGGATGGGCGTCGCCGCGACCGCCACCTCCAGCAGCCCGAACTGGGAGGTGAGTGGCGTGACGAGATACCGGATGTAGGCGTCGATGGGGTTGGCGCCTGCGAGCAGGAACAGCGCCGTCGTGAAGCCGAGCGTGATGAGCACCGCGAGCACGGAGACCCGCGCCGTGCCCGAGGATGCGGAGCCCAGGAGCCCGGCTCGCGAGACGCCACGCCCACGGCTCATGCCGGCACCGCGTCCCGCGACATAGCTGCTCCCCGGCCAGCCATGAGCATGCCGAGCTGCTCCGGGTCAGCGTCAGCGGCACGCATGGAGCCCACGATGCGACCCTCGTAGAAGACGACCAGCCGGTCGGACAGGCTCAGCAGCTCCTCCAGGTCCTCCGAGACGAGCAGGATGGCCGCGCCGGCGGCGCGGCGAGCGAGCAGCTCCGTGCGCACGTACTCGGTGGCGCCCACGTCGAGGCCACGGGTGGGCTGCGAGATGATGATGACCCGGGGTTCACGCGATAGCACCCGTGCCAGCAGTACCTTCTGGATGTTGCCCCCCGAAAGGGTGCCGACCCGGTCGTAATGGCGTGCCTTGATGGCGTAGCGCGCGATCGAGCTCCTTGGCATGCGCAACGATCCGGCGCTGATCCAGGCGCCCCCCGACCAGGAAGTCATCGACCCGCTCCAGCATCAGGTTGACCGCCACGGACATGTCCAGGACCAGGCTGGCGTGCCGGTCCTCCGGGATGCGGCCGACCCGCGCCGCCATCACCGCCTGGGGTGTCGCGCCCGCCAGCTCCACGCCGTCCACGAGCACTGACCCGCTCAGGGGCCGTCGCATGCCGCACAGCACCTCGCCCAATTCCGTCTGGCCGTTGCCGGACACTCCGGCGACACCCAGGATCTCGCCGGGGGCGACATCGAAGCTGACGGCATGGAGCACCTCCAAGCCATGGGCGCCCCGCGCCGAGAGACCCTGGACCCGCAGCCGTGGCGGCTCGGCCGGCCACAGGTCCATGGTGCCGCGTCCGACCCCGAACGTGGGCCGACCGACCATCATCCGGGCCAGCTCGCGCTCGTCGGTGGTGCCCGGCACGGTGCCGGTCATGCGGCCGCTGCGGAGGACGCTGACCCGGTCGCAGATCGCCCGGACCTCGCCCAGCTTGTGGCTGATGAAGACGACGGCGAGTCCTTCGGCCACCAGCCGGCGCAGCGTGCCGAAGAGTGCCTCGACCTCCTGGGGTACGAGCACGGCGGTCGGCTCATCCATGATGAGCACGCGACAGTCGCGGGCGAGCGCCTTGAGGATCTCGACCCGCTGCTGCTCGCCCACGGAGAGCTCACCGACGATGGCATCCGGCTGGACGCTGATGCCGTACCGGTGCCGAGGCGTCCCGGACGAGCCGCCGGGCGGCATCGAGGTCCAGGCGCACGCCGCTCGCTCGGCCCAGGATGACGTTCTCGGCCACGGACATCGGTCGCACCAGCGAGAAGTGCTGGGTGACCATGCCGATGCCCGCTGCGATGGCGTCGCGGGGCGAGCGGATGCTCACCGCCCGACCATCGACCACGATGTCGCCGCTGTCGGGCATGGTCAGCCCGTAGAGGATGCGCATCAGGGTCGTCTTGCCTGCCCCGTTCTCGCCGAGCAGGGCATGGACCTCGCCCCGGGCGAGGTCGAGATCGACCGCGTCGTTCGCGAGCAGGTCGCCGAACCGCTTGGTGATGCCACGCAGCAGGACAGCCGGCTGTGGCTGTCCTGCTGCGGCAGGAGGTCCCTGGCCGGGTCCGTCCGGCATGCTGGTGCTGGGGTCGAGGGGCGGGAGCACGCGCTCCCGCCGGTCAGCCTGCGGGGCTCGCCGCAGGCGCTTCCACCGAGCCGTCCGGGGTGCCTTCGTTGACATCCACCCGGAATGCCACCCGACTTGATGTCGGCCTCCTTGGCCTCGACCTTCGCCCGAAGGTCCTGCGGGACGCTGGCGGCGATGGGCGCGAGCATCGCGCCACCCTTGGCGTACGAGCTGAAGTAGCCCAGGTCCTGCGCGGTGTAGGCGCCGGCGGCGACCTGGTCGAGGACGTACTGGACGGTCGGGCTCATGTCCCACATGACGCTCGTGACCACGGTCTCCGGCGCCAGGCTGGACTGGTCGCTCATGTTGCCGATGGCCAGGACGCCCTTCTCCTGGGCGGCCTCGATGACCCCGTCACGCTCGGCGTACAGCACGTCCGCGCCCGCGCCGATCTGGGCAAGGGCTGCCTCCTTGGCGGCCGCGGGATCGAAGAAGCTGTCGATGAAGCTGACCTTGACATCGACCGCATCGTTGACCGACTTGGCGCCCGCGATGTAGGCGTTGATGAGCCGGTTGACCTCGGGGATGGGCATCGCGCCCACGACACCGATGATGTTCGACTTCGTCAGGCCGCCCGCGAGCATGCCCGCGAGATAGGCCGGCTCCTGGATCCAGTTGTCGAACACCGACAGGTTCGGGTCTGCCGGCCCGCCATCGGATCCGAACACGAAGGCGATGTCCGGGAAGTCCGCGGCCACGGCACGCACCGCATCCGCATTCCCGAAGGCATCGCCGAAGATCACCGCCGGGGACTCCGCCGCGATCTCGCGCAGGACCGCGCTCCATGTCGCCGTTGTAGCCGATGTCCTCCTGGAAGGTGTAGTCGATGGTGCCGGCGGCCGCGGCGGCCTTGAGGGCGCTGTCGATGACGCCGTCCCAGGGCTCCTCGATGGGCGTGGCGTACGCGCCGACGACCTTGAGCGGCGGCCCTGCTGGAGCCGCCGCGGACGGACTCTGGGCGAATGCTGCGGGCAGGCCAGCCACGAGCAGTGCGGCGGTCGCCAATGCGGCGGCACCGGATGCGATGCGTCGGGTCGATCACGGGTCCCTCCTCCTTGGGCGCGACCGCCCTCCGGTCGCCGGCCCCATCCGCCTAACGGTGGCCGTCGTCGGGGGTCATGTCAAGAGCGGCTGGGGTGCGGATCGCCGACATCGAGGCCAGGTGGAGCAGCTGCTCGGCGGAAGCCGGTGCGCCATCCAGTCCGAGCCGAGCCGCGATGCGGGCCGCGACCGGAGGCGTCAGCCCAGTCGTCGCCAGCAGCCCCGCGGAGCTTGCCGCCAGCACGCTTGTCGGCGGTCCGTCGGCGATGACCCGGCCTGCGCGCAGGACCACGACCCGGTGGGCCACCCTGTGCAGCGAACTCCATGTCATGGGTGATGGCGACGACCGTCCTGCCCGCCCACGACAGGTCGCGGACGACCCTCGCGATGCGAGCGATCCCGGGCGCGTCCTGGCCGCCCGTCGGCTCGTCCAGGACCAGCACGCCGGGCGCGCTGGCGAGCACGCTTGCGAGAGCGACGAGCTTGCGCAGGGAGGGGCCCAGATCGTATGGGTTCGTGCCGCGTTCCTGGTCCAGCCCGACCAGTGCGAGCGCCCGAGCGACCCGCTCGCCGACCTCGGACCCGGGGATGCCCAGGTGCCGCGGCCCGAAGGCGACCTCGCGCTCCACGGACCGCTCGAACAGCTGGTCGTCGGGATCCTGGAACACGAATCCGACATCACGGGCCAGCTCATGCACGGGCATCCCCGCGATGTCCTGCCCGTCCAGTCGGACCGCACCCGACACGGGGCGCATGAGACCATTGAGATGCTTCACCAAGGTGCTCTTGCCCGATCCGTTCTGGCCGACGATCGCAACCGTTTGTCCCGGAACGATGCGGAGGCTGACACCGTCGACCGCTGCGCCTGGCGCACCCGGATACCGGTGGACCAGGTCCACTACCTCGATCACTGGCACCTGGCGCCGCATGGCTGGAAGCTCGACAGACCCGGACCGCACCCCCGTGGCTTCGGTGCCCTCCCTGTCCCGGAGGTCCCGGGTCGACCAGCCGTGGCCGGCGCGCAGGACCGATGCAAGCCCCTGCGCGACCGCGACCTCGTCGAATGCCGAGCCGGCCGGGATGCCGGCGACCTCGGCAAGACGCACGATGGTCGGCGGCGTGGCGCCGAGGGGCGACAGGTGCTCGCTCGACAGCGCCGATCCCGGGCAGGTCGGTTACCACGATCCGCCCGCCATCCAGCACGGCCAACCGGTCCGCACGACCCAGGACGCTGGACGCGTGCTCGGCCACCAGCACGCAGGCGCCGTCGCGCGCCACCTCCCCGAGCAGGGCGGCGACACGTTCGGAACCCTTGGGGTCCAGTTGCGCCACGGGCTCGTCGAGCACGAGCACCCGAGACCCCATCACCAGGATGCTCGCGATCGCGACGCGCTGCTGCTCGCCACCCGACAGCGAGAGCGGGTCGCGCGCCCCCAGGTCAACGATGCCCAGCTGATCCAGCGTGGCGTCGATGCGAGGGTCCATATCTCGACGGTCGACCCCGAGGTTCTCGAGCCCGAACGCGAGCTCCTCTCGGACCGTGAGCTTGGACGATGAGAGCTGGTGAGCGGGGTCGAGAACACCACGCCGACCCGGCCTGCCAGCTGCGAAGCGCTCGCATGGAGCGCCTCGACACCAGCGACGACCACGCTGCCCTCGACCGACGCGCGGACCACCCGTGGCACGAACCCGGCGGCCGCGAGGACCAGCGACGATTTGCCGGCATCGGTACGCCCGGCGATTCCGACCATGGTCCCCGGGTCCACCCGGAGCGTCACGTCGGCGAGCGCCTCGGTCGATCGCCCGACATAGCGGACGTGGAGGTGCTCGATAGCCAGGGATGGTCCGGGCCCGTTCACCGGCCGACACCGACGAGTGCCGCGAGCAAGGTCGCGGCCATGGCGAGCAGGGCGAGCCAGCGCAGCCCGCGGTCGCCGGGTGGATCAGCCACGATGCGATATGCAGTGCGCTGCGTTCCCGCGCCGAAGGCACGCGCCTCGAGCGCAAAGGTGCGCTCCCGGACGTCGATGAGCGACCCCAGCAGGATGGGCGCGACGAGCGGCACGAGGGCGCCGAGCGCGAGCGCAGCGAGCCGGTCGTGGCCAGTCCCCGCGCCTGCTGTGCGTCCAGGATCGACGTCGCCCGGGAACGCATCCGGGGCACGAGCTGGACGGCCGACAGCATCACGTACGCGATGCGGTGGCTGATCCCGTGGCTGACCAGCGACTCCAGCAGGTCGTCGGCGAGGGTCGTGAGCAGGAACAGCACCGACGCCATGAACGCGATCAGGACCCGGCCGGCCGATGTCACGCCGAATACGATGCCCTCGGTCGTGAGGTGGATCGGTCCCAGCGTTGCGAGGACCCCGCCGCCGCCGGGATAGAACAGGGCATTCACGACCAGGATCGACAGGATGAGGATGGCCGGGATGCGCAGGCTCCGCCGGAGCGGAGCCAGCAGCCCGCAGCTGACGGCGGCGGCCACCAGGAGGACGGCGAGCACCAGCAGGCTGGCCGAAGGCAGCAGGAATGCCGCCAGCAGCACGGCCGTCAGCCAGAGCAGCTTGGTCAGCGGATTGCGGCGGTGCAGCCAGCTGCTGCCCGCCCGGAAGTAGCCCGACGTCGGGGACGTCACCGGCCCGACAGACCCATCGGATGCGGCTGAGCCGATCGACCCTTCGGCCCCAGGTGCGTCGCTCACATGACCACGGTCGACTCGCCACGACTGAACATGGCACGCACCGAGAGCGGCAGCGCGGTCAGGATCACCGCCACGATGGTGTAGCTGATGGTCTTGTCCAATGGATCGCTGGTCAGACCCTGGGCGAACGCCGACTGGAAGACGCTCAGCCCCAGGGTGCGATAGAGCGCGACCAGCGCGTCCGTGCCCGCCCCGGTGACCCCACCGAAGACGCCCGCTGCGATGGGCGCCGAGATCATCGCAGCCACGATGCCCGTGGTCAGCCCGCCGACCCAGACCGGGAAGAACCGGGCGTTGTCGCCGTGGGACGCCCAGATCCAGGCGCCCGCGCCGATGAGGATCGCGACCACCGTGACACCGATGAGCCCGACCGGGTCGTCGATGGCCAGCGCGGTCAGGTCCAGGCCGGTGATGCCCGATGTGTCCGAGCCGTCCAAGGTCGAGAACCAGCCGGTCGGTCCGAACAGCAGTCGCAGGATCGCCCATGCCAGGACCGCAGCCGCCACCGCGGCAGCGATGACCAGCGCCCTCTGGATGCGCGGGTCCCCGTCCGAGAACGCGAACACGGTGCGCCGCGAGAGCCACGCCACGACGACCCCCACGAGCACCGCCGCGACGCCCAGGGACACGAACCCGAGCTGCGCTTGTTCATCTGCCTGGTTGACACCCAGGATCGCCTGGGTGATGAGGAACGTCACGAGGGCCGCGACGACCCCTAGTGCGAGCGCCAGGAAGCCGCCCACGCGAGGGTCGCCGGTGCGCAGCTGGAACACGCCACGGCCGGCCCAGAACCCGGCCATGAGTCCGATAGCGGCGGCTACCGGAGCGAAGAACGCGATCGTCGGGCCGGCCCCGCCGGGCACGGGCAGGATCGACCAGATGAGGTTGGAGAGGAGTCCTGTGAGCGCGCCCGCCCAGGGCCCCGCGAGCGCACCCACCAGGACCGTGCCGATGGAATCGAGGTAGATCGGGATGCGCAGCGCGGTGATGAGCGCGCCGACCGCGATATTGATAGCGATCGCAACGGGCATCAGCGCCAGCGTCGAGTTGGACAGGTCACGGGTCCGCCTCGCGATGAGCAGGAGGGCGATGACCGCGCTGACCAGCAGCACCAGGTAGACCGCCTGGATCGGCGGTATGCACCCATCCGTCTGGCCGTCGGGGCAGATGGACAACCAGCCCAGGCTCATTGCTCCTCCCTCGTCGAGCGCACGTCCCTCGGGCCGCTAGCGTGCCACGCCAGCGTGCTCCGCGGCGAGCCCGCCGACACGATCGATGAAACGGTCCAGGAACCGATCCACGTCCGCGGTCTGGGCGACATCCAGGTTCGGGGGTCGGCCCCAGTGACCCCGCCAGTCGGCGATGGTCTGACCCATGGTCATCGTTCCACCGAGCTCGACATCGACCGTCACGGGCCGTGTGGATACGAGGCTCGGATCGAGCGCCGCGGCGAGCGCCAGGGGATCGTGGATGAAGGCACCCATGAAGCCGTCGAACCGCTCGTGGAAGCGGAAGTAGAAGCCGAGAGCGTCCGACAGGAAGTGCATCACCGGGTTCACCGGGCCACCCTCCAGTGGCGACCCGTCCACGCGGCAGCCGGCCCGCGCCGCCAGTCGATGAAGGTGCTCCGGCAGGAGTCGTGCCCGCTCCGTGACATCGAGTCCCAGGGCCAGCGGTCGGGCCGGAGGTTCGGCGGCCCAGCTGACCGGGCCGTCCACGGACCACGCCCGGAGTACCACCGCCATCGCCTCCGGATCGACGGCCGCATTCCATTCCGAGACCGGGGTCGTGTTGCCGGGCGCGCCGTATGCGCCACCCATGAGCACCAACCGTCGCAGCAGCCGTGGCAGCTGGGGCTCCCGGAGCACCGCCAGCGCGAGGTTCGTCAGTGGCCCCAGTGTGACGAGGGTCAGCTCGCCCGGACAGGCGCGCGCTTCCTCGATGATGACGTCGGCCGCGTGCCGGGTGGAGAGGGGCCGCCGTGGGGGTGGCAGCACGGCATCGCCGAGGCCCTGTGGCCCGTGGGTCTCGGGCGTGGTCACGAGCGCGCGCATGATGGGTACGAGCCGTCCCAGCGCCACCTCGATGTCGCCCCGACCGGCGAGCTCCAGCACCGCCCGCGTGTTGATGCCTACCTGCTGCGCGTCGACGTTGCCCGCGACACCGGTCACGGCAACGATCCGGCACTCCGGCGAGGCACATGCGTACAGCAGCGCGAGGCTGTCGTCGATGCCGGTGTCGCAGTCGATGAGCAGCGGGATCGTGTCCGGGACCGCCATCAGAACAGGAGCTCGAACGCGTCCACGACGTCGTACGCCTCATCGACCACCGGGATCCACCGCCAGCGGTCGAAGGCCATGCACGGATGGCGGACGCCGAAGGCCACCAGGTCGCCGACAGCGATCGGTTGCTTGGTGCTCACGTCCAGGTACGCGTGCTGGTCGTTGAGCCGAACGACGCGTACCTCGTCCTCCGCGATGGTATGCGTAAGGCCCGCACGGTCGCGCACCGCCAGGACCGGTGGCAGCGCGCCGTCGTGGGGCAGGTCGCGTTTGCCGGCACCGGCGATGGCCCGTCCCGGCTCGGGCACCGACAGCACCGGTGCCCAGACCCGGAGCGCGGATCGGAGTCGGGGGCCCGTACCTGCCCGCACGGAACCGAAGGGCGAGACCAGGTCGTAGCCGCCATCGTCGTGGCTCACGGTGCAACCGCTGCGGAGCACGACACGGACCGGTAGCTGGGTGCCGAGTGGCGCCCGTAGGCCGTCAACGACCAGGTCGAGGTACTGGCTGCCACCACCTGTGAGGATGATCTCGGTGCCGCCGCCGGCGGCGACCTCGTCATCGATGGACCGGCCGACCGCCCGCACGACATCGATGAGGGCACGCACAACGCTGTCTCGCTCGGCCGGGTCGGTCCCCTGGGCGACACCTTCGAAGCAGGAGACCCCGGCGAGCCGGAGCGAGCTGGACTCGCTGACGCGACGGGCCACTCCGAGGGCCTGGTCCAGGGTCCGGACGCCGGCACGTCCGTCGGGGATGCCGACCTCGATGCACACCGGCAGCCGTCGCTCGTGGCGGCCCAGCCCGCTGTCCAGCAGATCGACTCCCGCGATGGAGTCGACCCAGCAGTAGACCTCCGGCTGGTCGCCATCCAGGGTGGACCCGAGCCAGGCGATGCCCGCGTCGTCCACGACCTCGTTCGCGATGACGATGCGGGCACGCCGGACATCGCCGCCACGCGTGCCTGCCAGGGCGTCGCGAGGGTCATCGCCCAGGCGCCCGCCGCCAGTTGACGCTCGAAGATGGCCGGCGCCATCGTGGTCTTGCCGTGGGGCGCCAGCGAGATGCCCATGGCCGTGCAGTAGTCCGCGATGAGCCGGATGTTGTGCGCCAGCGCCGCCTCGTGGAGGACCATCGTCGGCAGCAGGAACCGGCCGTCGAAGAGGTTCCAACCCTGCGTTGCCACCTCGCCGCGCGCGATCGGGGCCACTAGGGCGGGGAATCCCTTTGTGCGCCAATCGATGCGGGTCCCCTGGGTGGGGTCGCGCATCCCGGTCGGCAGATCGAGGGCATCACGCATGGTGGTCTGACTATAGGACCGCTGTTGTAGCCTCCGTGCCATGTCCCATGCCCACCTTCGTGCGCCGACCCCGGATGACCGGACCTCCGGTCGCGGGCAACGGCGGAACGGCTGATGCGAGACACCCTCGAGCCACCCGCGACCATCGGCATCCTGGGCGGTGGCCAGCTGGGCCGGATGCTCGGGAGTGCGGCGCGCGCCATGGGGTATGGCGTCCGGATCCTGGACCCCGACCCCGGCTGCCCAGCTGCCGTGATCGCGGACCATGTCGAGGTGGGCAGCTACAGCGATGTCGATGCGGCCGTTCGGATGGCCACCGGCTGTGGGGTCGTGACCTACGAGCTGGAGCATGTCGACGCGGGGCTCATCGTGGGGGTCCAGGCGGCCGGGGTGCCCGTGCGACCGGGTCTGCTGCCGCTGCAGGTGACCCAGGACCGGCTGGCGGAGCGCCACTTCGTGACGGAAGTGGGCATCGCGTGGCACCCTGGCGAGAGGTGACGTCCGGCGATGAGGAGGCGCTCGCCGCGGCGGTGGCGGCGATCGGCTCGCCGGTACGGGTGAAGGCCGGCTTTGGTGGCTATGACGGACGTTCCCAGGTCCGTGTCACGAGCGCCCATGATCGTCGGCTGGTCTGGATGGATCTGGGACGACCGCCAGGACAGGCGGTGCTCGTGGAACGCGAGCTGGACTTCGCCGCCGAGCTGTCCGTCATCTGCGCCCGCGCCGCCGACGGTCGGGTCGCCACCTACCCCATTGCGCGGAACGTCCACGACGACGGCATCCTGGTCGAGTCGACGATGCCCGCCGACGTGTCGCCCGCCATCGCGGGGCGTGCGCGTGAGATCGCCGCGCATCTGGCCGATGCCATGGACCTTGTCGGCCTGCTCACTGTGGAGCTGTTCCTGCTCGACGACGACTCGCTGGTCGTGAACGAGCTGGCGCCGCGTGTCCACAACAGCGGCCACGTGACGCTCGACGCGAACGCCACCTCCCAGTTCGAGCAGCACATCCGGGCCATCTGCGGACTGCCGCTTGGCGCCCCGGAGGCGCTGTCGCCGGCCGCGATGGTGAACGTGCTCGGGGCCGGGCCGCGACGTGCGGCGCGCATCGAGGGTGTCGCGGAGGCGCTCGTGGTTGCCGGCGTCCACCTGCATCTCTACGGCAAGAGCGACGTGTTCGAGCGTCGCAAGATGGGTCACGTGACGGCCCTCGGTGATACGACCGCGGAGGCGCTCATGCGCGCCCGGGCGGCCGCCACCCGTCTCAGCTGGATGCCCTAGGATCGGGCGGTGAGCACTGCACCTTCTGCCCCCGCCGAACCTGGACGGACGGCCGCAGCCACTCCGGTCGTCAGCGTCGTGGGAGGCAGCCGATCGGACTTCCCGATCCTCGAGCGGGCGCTTCGGGTCCTGGCACAGCTGGGGATCCCCGCCGAGCTTCGGGTGGTGTCCGCACATCGCACGCCGGACCACCTGTTCCGCTATGCCGAGACAGCCGCGGGGCGTGGCATCAAGGTCCTCGTCGCCGGGGCCGGCGGCGCGGCACACCTGCCAGGCATGCTCGCTGCGAAGACCCAACTGCCGGTCATCGGCGTGCCCATCCCGACCCAGCACCTGGGTGGATTGGACTCCCTGCTCTCGATCGTCCAGATGCCTCGTGGGGTCCCGGTCGCGACGGTCGCCATCGGCAATGCCGATAACGCCGCGCTCCTGGCGGCGGCCATCCTGGCGCTGTCGGATGAGGCGCTCGCCGACCGGCTGGCCACGTATCGCCGGGAGCAGACCGACGCCGTGCTCGCCGACAGCTCCAACGAGCCGCCCCTCGACTGACGGTGCGGCCGGGTGCATCCGGCCGTTGCCTACAATGGACCGGTCAGCTCCCCAGGAGGTCCCCACCGCCCATGTCGCACCGCGTCACCCTCATCCCCGGCGATGGCGTCGGCCCCGAGATCGACCGACTCCGCCCGTCGCATCATCGAGGCGGCAGGTGTGGCCATCGATTGGGAGGTGGCGACGGCCGGCGCCGAGGTGTTCAAGCTCGGTGACACCTCAGGGGTCCCGCGGGAGACGCGCGACTCCATCGAGCGTACCGGGGTCGCGCTCAAGGGGCCACTCGAGACGCCCATCGGATTTGGCGAGAAGAGTGCCAACGTCACGCTTCGCAAGCTGTTCGAGACGTACGCCAACATCCGGCCGGCGCGTCAGCTGCCGGGTGTGCCGACCCGCTATGACGGCGAAGGTGTCGACTTCATCGTCGTGCGCGAGAACATCGAGGATCTGTACGCCGGCGTCGAGTACGACAACACCCGGGACGTCTCGGTCGCGTTCAAGATCATCAGCCGGCGTGGGTCCGAGAAGATCCTGCGCTACGCCTTCGAGCTGGCCGAGCGAGAGGGTCGCACCAAGGTCACCTGCGCCACCAAGGCGAACATCCTCAAGCACACCGAGGGCATGTTCAAGGCCATCTTCGAGGAGCTGGCGCCGGAGTATCCGGACATCCGGCCCGAGCACCTCATCATCGACAACGTCGCCCACCAGATGGCCAAGGACCCGGCCCAGTTCGATGTCGTGGTCACCACCAACCTGGCCGGTGACATCATCAGCGATCTTGCTTCCGGCCTGGTGGGCGGCCTGGGATTCGCTGCCTCAGGCAACTATGGCGATGGAGCCGCGATCTTCGAGGCGGTCCACGGATCGGCCCCCAAGTACGCGGGCAAGAACGTCATCAACCCGACCGCCATCATCCTCAGCTCCGTGATGATGCTTCGTCACCTGGGCGAGGAGGCAGCCGCGAAGCAGGTCGAGGATGCCGTGTTCGTGACCCTCGAGGAAGGCAAGGCGATGACCCTCGACGTCGCCCGCCAGGCTGGGGATGTGGAGCAGTCCACGTCGACCTCGGGCTACACCGACGCGGTCATCGCCAATCTTGGTCGGTCGCCGTCGGTGCGCTACCCCACCAAGGCGGGCAAGCGCACGGGGCCCGTGCCGGCGCCCCGGAAGCGCTGGCCGACGGGCGCTGCGCGGGCCATCGATACGGTCCTCCACGGCGTCGACATCTACGTCCAGTCGGACCTGCAGCCCAGCGACCTGGGCCATCTCCTGGAGTCTGTGGCCGGTCCCGAGTTCCGGCTGGAGCTCATCTCCACCCGTGGCACGCTCGTCTATCCCGAGACCGGCGGCAAGATGGACAACGTCGGCTGGTGGCGTTGTCGCTTCATCGCCCCGACGGACGGCGATGTCGTGGACGACGTGGCCATCGGCGCGCTGTTGGCGCGGGTCGCTGCCAAGGTGACCTGGGTCCAGGTCCAGAAGCTGCGCCTGTACGGCGGCGAGGAAGGCTTCACCCGGGCACAGGGCCAGTAGCCTGGCCCTGTGCCGGGTCGCCGGGGCCAGACCGGCTCCGTCAGTGCAACTCGAAGATCTCCGCGGAAGCCACGGGGGGAGGGGTACCGGCACCGGGGTGGACGATCAGGACACGTCCGTCCTGGAGCAGGGTCGCCGTGAGGTACGACCGGTGTCGACCGGGTCGACTCGGTGGCGCTGAACGTGCCCGTGACCGGGTCCCAGATCTCCGTAGAGGTGAGCGGGACGCAGAAGAGCCTGCAGGGCTTGCTGCCGCCGAGATACAGGACACGACCGTCCGAGAGCAGGGTCGCCACACCGTCGTCGCGCGGCTCCAGCGTCGTCCCGGTGGCGGTGAATGTCCGGCTGTCGGAATCCCACACTCGGGCACCGCCGTCCGGGTCGATGACCAGCGTCCGGCCATCGAGCAGCCGGACCCCGGCGGGATCCCCTGACGCTGCGAGCGGCCCCGGTTCCTCGAAGACCCCGGTATCGGGTCGATAGATCTCCGATGCGGGCCCGGAGTCGATGAGCACTCGGCCGTCGTCCAGGCCGCGCGCGGCCGCCGGTGCTTCGTGGTCGCGCAGTGGCGTTCCGGTGAGGCTGAAGGCCGACGTCGTCGGATCCCACAGCTCGGCGCTCCGGATCGGACCGGCGGAACAGTCGGTGCACAGGTCGCCGGTCCGCCCAACACCTCCAACAACGAGTACCCGGCCATCGTCCAGGATTGCGGCGAGATGGCCCCGCGTGGCTCGACGAGCGAGTCCGGCGAGGCTGAACGCGCCACTGGCAGGATCCCAGACCTCCGCGGTGGCGGAGCTCCCGTACCCGCCGATCACCAGCACGCGGCCATCCTGGAGCAGCGTCGCCGAATAGCCGTCGTGGCGGTCAAGGCGGGGCAGACCAGTGGGCGTGAAGTGCCCGTGACTGGCGGGCACGAGACTCGGCGACGGTGATGCAGCCGTGACAGTGCTGCCCACGCCGAGCACCGCTGTCACCACGGCCGCTGCGTACCGCAGCAACCGTGACCGGTTGCGCATCATCGGGTCACCCGCTGCCAGACGGGCCAGTCGTTGGACGTCCAGGGGAGCGCGGTGGTGTTGCCGGTCGCGGCGTCGATGGACAGCATCTCGGGATCCGACGAGCGCCACAGGAGCAGTGACGTCCCATCCGGCAGCCCACACCGGCACGATCGACGGCGTGTTGTTGGGATCGCTGGATCGATCGACGGGCGCGGAGAGGGAGATCGGGTCCGAGAGGATGGTGGGCTCCTGGCTGTCGACCGGCACGATGGCCACCCGGAACTGGGCGCCGTACCCGGTCGCGATCGCCAGGTGCTTGCCATCGGGGGACCAGAACCCGCTGTCCTCCCAGGTGTCGCCAGTCGTGTTGGTGAGTCGCCGTGCGTCCGTGCCGTCGACATCGGCGACCCAGACCTTGAACAGGCCGTGCTCGTCGCAACACGGTAGGTCGAGCGTCGCGTACGCCATGCGCTTGCCGTCCGGCGATGGGTTCGACCACCTGACTCCCCCCGGGGCGTATGTCGCGAGCGTGACCGGACCGCCCGTCGTCGGGACGCGATAGATCTCGGCTCCGGTCCGGTCCTCGAACGTGGTGATGAGCAGATGCTGCCCATCGTTCTCCCAGACGACACCCTCGGTCTTCATGCCGGTCGTCGGCTGCCACGGTGCATCACCGTTCAGGGGCACGATGACGATGTTGTCCGTGTCGTCCCCGGGTGTGATGACCGCGACGAGCGTGCCGTCGGGCGAAGGCCACCACTCGTCAAGCGATGCCGGATAGGTCCCTGGAAGCGGTCGCGGCAGGTCGGTGCCGTCGACCGCCGCGATCATGATCTCGGAGGCGTCCGTGAGCTGCTCCTGCCACAGGATGTGGCTGCCATCGTTGGTCAGCGTGGGATAGAGGGCCACCCCGTCGCGTTCGTCGAATGGTGCAGGGGTGCCCGAGCTCCGCTCGGCCACGTACAGGGTGCCGCCCTGGATGGAGAAGATCTTGCCGTTCCCGGCGGGACCGAAGAGCGGCGCGAGCCGTTGACTGGGTTGGGCGCCGATGGCCACGGCCGTGAGGATGAGTGCCAGGATGCCGAGGGTGACGAGGATGATCGCGGTCCGGGGGATCGCCCCGAACCTCGCGCGGGTCTGCATGGGGAGCCACCTTTCGAGGAGGGCCCAGCTGGGACGCCGACGGGTGCGCTCGATCCGCCCCGTCACGGTCTCAAGGAGCCCGTCGGGCTCGCGCATAGGCGCCAGCTCGTCCAGCCAGGTGGTGATGAGTCGGTCGAAGCCGTCGGAGGCGGTCATGCCTGCCCTCCTTCGGCAAGTGGCAGGCGCGCGTCCGCCTCCAGGGCGGCACGCAGCTGCTGGGTGGTGCGGAAGAGTCGGGACTTCACGGTGCCGATAGGCAGCCCGAGGATCTCTGCGGTCTCCTGCATCGACAGTCCCAGGTGGTAATGGAGCACCATCAGGGCCCGCTGCTCGGGCGATAGTCGGCTGAAGCCCCGCTCCAGCTCGTCCCTGTCGGCCAGGGCGATGCCCGGGTCGGACGTACCGACCTCCGATGGCCGGATCTGGGCCACGATCCGTCGCTGATGCTGGTCGCGCGCTGCCTCGCGATAGCAGGCACGAACCAACAGGCGACGGAGCCAGGCGTCGAACCGGTCGGGATCCCGCAGCGCGGAGAGCTGCTTCCAGGCGGCCACCAGGACCTCCTGGGTCGCGTCCTCGGCGCGCTCGGTGTCACGGAGGATGAGACGCGCGATGGCATAGAGTCGACCGATAGAGCGGCGCGTCGACTCCGTGAACGCCTCCCGATCGCCTGCCATCGCCCGTTCCACGAGGTCCCGATGCATCGGGCCCCCCTCCTGATCGCGACCTGGATGGCCGCGCATGGAGCATATGTGCACGCTCGAGTCGGTTTGGTTCCCGAATCGCTGACGGAGCGGGGATCGAGCGGTGGCGCTGCCGGGACATCGCATCCTGGGTCGGCACTTCGTGGCGCGCGCCGCCGCCAGGGTGACCTGGGTGCAGGTCCATAAGCCCGGCCGCTACGGCGGCGATTCAGGCTTCACCCGACCGGGTCGATGCCTCAGGGAGTGCGCCAGCGAACCCCGGGGAACCGGCCAAAGTCTTGGTCGAACGTCACGACCTCGCCGTCGTATTCCAGCGCAAGGGCCGCGAGATGGGCGTCGTTGGCGACGTTCCCGGCCGTCCCCGATGCATCCAGCAGGCGTGACAGGATCGCGACGTGGTCATTCCCGGGCATCGGGACGGTCGCGGCAGGGGCGTCGAGCCATGATCGAACGAGGGCTGCCGCGTGTGCAACGGCCAGCGGCCGATCGAAGATGCGAGCGTTCGTCGAGATCCTCAAGAAGGCCAGGAGCGATATCCAGGGCAATCCGATCACATCCGTGCCCGTCATCGCCATATCCAGCCAGATTCGTGCGCGTTGGTGGTGCTCTGCCGGTTCGTTGACGGCGCTGATGAGGACGTTGGCGTCGACGATGATCGACTCCTGACGTTCGCCCTCGGCGCGCGCCATGACCTCCAGGATGTGCTCGTCCTCGAGCTCCCCTGCCAACTGGTTCGCCTTTGTCAGGTCCACCTTTGGGACACCCATATCAAAGGTACGCGTCTGGAAGCGCGGTCGACTCTCGCCGGTCGTGAGCCCGGCCACGATCGCCTCATTGACGGCCTGCTTGAACGTGATGCCTCGTTCCCGCATCCGCTTGCGAAGCAGCACCTCGGTATCTGGTTCCAGGGTGATCGTGGTGCGCGTCATGCCGGGCATCATACCACCGGTTGGTGTATTGATGCCTTGATGCATGATGCCCGACTGATCAGTCGGCGAGAACCGCCGCGATGGCCCGGCAGGCCGGCCCGAGGTTGCGCTGGGTGATGCCGGCGACGTTGACCCTGCCGCCGCCGACCACGTAGACCGCGTGATCCTCCTTCAACCGCCGGACCTGATCGGCCGAGAGTCCCAGCAATGAGAACATGCCCTTCTGGTCCAGCAGCCGGGAGAAGTCGGGCGCACCCGCGGCGCGCAGCCCGTCCACGAACAGCTGCCGATTGCCGTGGATGCGGGTGCGCATCGAGGTCACCTCGTCCATCCAGCGCGCCCGGAGCGTCGGGTCGGCAAGGATGGTGGCCACGACCTCGCCCCCGTGGGCCGGCGGGTTGGAGTAGTTCGCCCGGACCGCAGCCTTGGCGTGGCTGAGCAGCGTGACGGCCTCCTCGCGAGTGGCGCCCACGATGGACAGCGCTCCAACGCGCTCGTCGTAGAGCGAGAAGTTCTTGGAGAACGATGACGCGACCAGGAGCTCGGCACCCGGCCGAACGAGCTCCAGGAGACCGGCGGCGTCCGCCTCGAGCCCATCGCCGAACCCCTGGTAGGCGAAGTCGACGAGCGGCAGCAGCCCTCTCTCCGCGATGACATCACCGATGCGACGCCACATCTGGGGGGTCGGATCGATGCCCGTCGGGTTATGGCAGCAGGCGTGGAGCAACACCACGTCACCTGCGGCCGCACCCCGGAGCGCGGCGATCATGCCCTCCTCGTCGAGTCGTCCGGTGGCAGGGTCGAGGTACGGATAGGACGCGGTCGGCAGGCTCGCCGCCGCGAACACCTGGGGGTGGTTCGGCCAGGTCGGCGTGCTCATCCAGACCGTGGCACCCGGCCGCAGCCGGTGTACCAGGTCCGCGGCGACCCGCAGCGCACCCGTGCCGCCGGGCGTGTGGAGCGTCTCGGCGCGACCCTCCAGGACCGCGGGATGCTGGGCGCCAAAGACCAGGTCGCGCACCGGGCCGATGTAGGCCGGGTCGCCAGCGATGGGCTTGTACAGCTTGGTCGTCTGTGCCGCCAGGATGCGCGCCTCCGCCTCGGCCACGGTGGCCAGCACCGGCGTGATGCCGGTCTCGTCGACGAACACACCGGACGCAAGGCTGACCTTGTCCGGTCGGGTGTCGCGCAGGTACTCCTCGGAGAGACCCAGGATGGCATCGGGCGGGAGCGGCGTGAGGCCGGCGAAGATGGACATGTCCACGATGGTAGCCCGCGCCGCCGCTCCGTGATGAGCAGGCGTTCGGCGGCCCTCGGGCGGCCGTCGTCCGCCTCGGCCTACACTCCGTGGGTGACCGATCACGACGAGACATTCGTGGGCACCCCGGCGCTCGACCGCCAGGAGCGACCCGTTCGCCTCGACGTCCAGGGCCGCCCCGTCGTCCCCAGCAGGGTGCCGGAGCCGAACCCGACGCCGCTGCAGGGCGTCTTCATCTACCTGTCGATCGGCGTCCTGTTCAGCGGGGTCATCGCCATCATGGCGCTCGAGCTCGGGACGCCCATGTCCTCGCTCTGGGTCAAGCTGCCGGTCCTGGTGGGGGGCGTCCTGCTGCTGGCGGTCACCGTCGATGCGATCGTGCGCATCTGGCGCTCGGCGCTGGCGTGGCTTCCGGTCAGCCGGGGCACCGGCATCTTCCGGATGGTCTGGGCGGCGGTCCTCGCGGGTGCCCTCATCGTCATCGCCGTGGCGATGCTCGTCGTGCTGACCGCCTGATGCCGTGACCGACGACCTGGGCCGGCTGCACGACCCCGGAGCGGACGACTCGCTCGACGGCTTCGTGGATGGCGTCCCACCATGGCTGCGAGGGTCGCTCGGGTTCTGCTCCCGCTGTGGCGCGCCATTGACGCTCGCGAGCATCGCCGGGGAGCATCGCGAGCGACTCTGGTGCGCGGCGTGCGGCTTCATCGCATACGTCAACCCGCGCATGGTCGTCACCACGCTGCCCACCACCGACGACGGTCGACTGGTGCTGCTGCGTCGGGCGATCGAGCCTGCGTACGGCACCTGGGCGCAGCCGGGCGGCTTCCTCGAATCGGACGAGACCGCCATCCAGGGTGCAGTTCGCGAGACGCTCGAGGAGACGGGCCTGGAGGTCGTGCTCACCGCCATCTCCGGCATCTACTCACAGCCCCGGGCCGCGGTCGTCGTCGTCGTCTTCGAGGGGCGGGTGGTGGGCGGCGAGGCGCATCCCACACCGGAAGCGCTCGAGGTCCGTGCCTTCCCACCCGAGGCGCTCCCTTGGGCGGGCATCGGCCTCGACACGACCCTCTGGGCGCTCCGAGACTGGGCGCGCGCCCGCGGCATCATGCCGGGTGGCTGACACGAAGGACAGCCCCTTGACCCTCGGGTAGCCCGAGGGTCCAGACTGACCCGCGCATGAACGACCTGGTGTCCATCGGACGGTTCTCGCGCATGAGCGGCCTGACCATCGATGCCCTCCGCCACTACGACGAGCTGGGACTCCTGCGCCCGGCCGCGGTCGACCCGGAGACCGGCTATCGACGGTATCGGCCGTCCCAGCTCGAGGACGCCCGCCGGATCGGCTGGCTCCGGTCGCTCGACCTCTCCCTTGGCGGCATCGCTGCCTGGACGGCCCCGGACGCGACCGACGGCGCCCGTGCAGCGATCCTGCGCCGGCACCTGGCGGCCGTCGAGGCACGGGCCACCCGTCTCGGACGCATCGCCCATCGGCTGCGCGTCAGCATCGACAGCACGGAGGTTCCCATGACCACGCCCACCGCCATCGGGCTCGACGCCGCTGCGCATCGGCAGCTGGGCATCGATCTGTTCAACCACGTCTGGACACTGCTCGAGGAGCCCGCGCGGACGACGGCACAGGACGACGAGATGCTCCACGCCGCGCATGCGTCGCGGTACCACTGGGGCAAGGTCGGCGATGACGCTCGCGCTCGTGGCGAGTGGCATGCGCGCGGGTCTACGCGGTCCTCGGACGTGCCGAGCCGGCCTCCACCACGCACGACGCTGCCTGGACTGTGCAGCATGGCTGGATGACTGGGATCTGGCCGCCCCTGGGAGGCGTCGCCGGCTCGCTCGTCCGGTGACCTGCCGCGCTCGAGGCTCTGGCCGGGCGTGGCCTCCGGCGTCCGCGACGCGAGGACCGACGGCTCATCGAGACCGACCTGGACGACATCGCCGCCGACGGACGCCTGACGCTCGTCAGATGGTCATGACGTTGGAGACGCCCCCGACCACGCCCAGCACCACGCCCACGGTGAGCACCGCGATCGCCACATGTCGGCGCCGGGGCATCAGCAGCAGCACCGCGAACGCGAGGAAGATGACGGCGCCGGCCTTGACCGCGGTCAGGCCGATGAGTCCCACGTTGTTGGCGAGCGCGACGACGATGGGGTTGAGCTCGGCGGCCAGCCCATGTCGGTCGATCATCACCATGAAGGACACGTAGTCGAAGAGCTGTGCCACCGCGAGCATCCCGAGCGCGATCAGAGGCATGGCACTCCCGACCCTGTTCGGCTTGAACGGGACCGGGCTCGCCACTGCTCCGCGTGGTCGTTCGGCGACCGATCGGATCCTGACCACGCATCAACGCTTCCCTATTCGCAGCTGGATCAAGGGTAGGTGCAGTGGCCGCTCGCTGTCGATGTCGGCCCGGCCGGGCCGGTGCCTGCGCGCACCAGCACGGCCATGAAGCGCTGCGGCGTGCGGCACGGTGACCATCAGGCCCATGGTCGCATCACGGGCCAGCGACTGTCGACCCGCGCCGTGAGCGCACCGACCGGGTCGCCCGGCCATCGGACACGCAGCTCACCCAGGCCCAGCCAGTCATCGAGATGCCAGCACATGACGGGGGCGATGGCGGCGAGGTAGGCGAAGGTGGACCACCAGCCCGTGAACAGGGTGACGAGATAGACGGCGATGCCCACGATGACGAACGAGCGTGCGCTGCGGACCCAGCCCCATCCCGCGATGGCCGTCAGCGCGCCGAGTCCATAGCGCACGACGCCCCACGCGCTATCAGGCATCAGCCGCAGGTCGCTCAGCACCCAGGCGAGCGAGTAGTACGCCTGGGGATGCACGGCGTCCGCTCGGCGGAGGCTGTCGAGGATAGGCCCCGGCCCCCAGGCGATGACGGCCCAGCCCCACGCCACGAGGCTCGTGACGACGAACGCGAGCAGCGGGAGCGGGACGCCACCGTATGCCAGCAGCGGCAGCAGCCAGGCGAGCGCGTAGGGTTTGAACGCGACGGCGATGGCCAGCAGCGCCGCGCCAAGGACGGGCAGCCGCTGTGCGACAAGGAGCGCGACGAGCAGCAGCACACCGGCGCTCGTGTCGTTCGAGCCGTCGGTGGCGGTCACCAGCAGCGCGGGCAGGGTCGCGTAGAGGGCCAGGCCCAACGGCCGTCCGCGGATCGCGAGCACGCCCAGCAGCACCATCGTCAGCAGCAGCTCCAGCCGTCCGGGACTGTCGACCGAAGGCAGGTACCAGAGGAGCGCCATCGGACCGTAGGCGAACGGGGCCCCCGGTGGTACCGATTGCGGATAGCCGATGCCGTACGGAGAGGCGCCGTCGAGCATCGTCCGGATGGCTGCCTGGGTGACCACCAGGACGTCCGAGTAGCCGCCGCCCACCGCCGCCGCACGCAGGGCGAGGCCCGCCACCAACAACGCCAGGATGGCGATGGGCCCGATCCGCCAACGCAAGGAGACGAGCAGCGTGGCCGCCACGAGCATCAGGCACGCCACCACCGTCACAGGGGGTGTCCCCGTGCCGGTCAGGAGCGCAGCCGCCACGAGCAGGGCCAGCCAGACGGGCCACTGCCCCGCCGGATCGGGCGTGATCGCCACCAGGCCGTGGCGCGCCGGCCCACGGTCAGGTGGGCTCGTCCCGAAGCACCGATCTCGAGCAGCACGGACGCCTCATCGAGGCACTCGAGACCATCTGCGCCGAACGGCCCCAGCCACGCCTGGAGTGCCGTGATCCGTCGATCCTGGCCCTGGCGCATGACCTTGGCACCTGCCGGGGTTGCCCGGACGTAGACCTTGCGCCCGTCCTGGGCGCTGGGCACCCGCTCCACCAGACCGTCCGTCTCCATGGCAGTGATGAGGCGGGTCATCGATGGCGCGGTCACCCGCTCGGTCTTGGCCAGCCCTCCCAGGGTGAGTGGTCCGCCGCCCACGAGCACCGCCAGGGCCGAGAGCCGGGCCGCGGTCAGTCCCAGCACGGCGTCCTCGCGCGAGAGGCGCCGGAGCAGGTGGATCGCGACGGAGTTGAGACGAGTGGCGACTCCCTCGACATTCGCCGTGGGGGTCCTGGTGGTCCGGGTCGGACCAGCGACGCTGCTTGTCGCCAGCTCGGCCGCCTCGCGGCGGGCCTTTTCCTTGGCCTTGCCCTTCTTACCCATGACGACACTGTAATTGCCGGTACGAAGGAATGTCCAGCCCCACGCCCATGACCATCGTCCGCTCCCTGGCTAGCCGAGCGTCCTGCTCAGTAGATGCGCCGAACGTCCTCGGGCAGATGCACCGTGAAGGCCTCGTCCGGGACCGCCGGATCGAGGTCCAGGCTGGTGACCTCTGCGTGACGGGTGACCCTGTCACCGATGTGCTCGACGAGCCGGATGATGAACCCGGTCTGGCGATCGACACCCACCTCCAGCCAACGGTCCGGCCGGTCGGTGAGCACATATGTCGAGCGCGGATGGTCCGCGCGGAGCACGAACGCCTCGCGACCGTGGACCAACATGGTGCCCACGAGAGCGATGGGGCCGGTCAGCAGCACGTTGCGGACGTACCCATGGGGATGGATGAACGTCTCGGGCAAGGTCTCGGCCGGCAGACGGGTCAGGGGCACGTACACCTGCGAGAACCGGGGCAGGTCGGGACGAGTGGCGCCCACCACCTGACGCCGCACCGGCCGGACGCTGGCACGCTCGGCCTGGGCGTCATAGGTGGTCACGGTGGTGCCATCCGACGACCAGACGTCGTAGTCGCGGCTCATCGCGTCACCCGATCGGCGGCGCGTCACACGCGCCCGGCCAGGATGCGCGAGGATGACGTCGACGGTCACCTCCGTCTCGCCGCGAGCCGTGAGCGTCCGCTCCAGGATGCGCATCCGGAGCGTCGTCACCCGCAGCTCGGCATCCGCCATGAACTCGAACAGCTCCTCCAGGCGAGGTGCCTGACCGTCGAGGGCGATGATGGAGGGGATCGACGCGGCTGGCCGATCGACATACGCGACAAGGTCCGACATGGCAGCCGGATCGTAGCAGACGCCACGTCCCGTAGACTTGCCGAAGCACGCCATGACACCAGCACCGGGGGGAGCAGTGACCGACCGATCGAGCATCAGGGGCACCGGGCCGACCGCCGACCCGAATCGAACGTGATCCACTGGGCGAGCTGGCCATCCCCGCAGACGCGTACTACGGGGTCCAGACGGCCCGCGCCATCCGGAACTTCCCCATCAGCGGCCGACGGCCGGACATCGCGCTGGTCCGGGCGGCGGTGCAGGTCAAGAAGGCGGCCGCGCGGGCGAACCACGCCACGGGGCGGCTGCCCGATCATCTCGCGGGCGCCATCATCGCGGCCGCGGACGAGATCCTGGGCATCGCACCGGACAGTGGCACACCTGCCGGCCAGACCCAGCAGGAGCTGCTCATCGACGCCTTCCGGGTCGACCCCTTCCAGGCGGGAGCGGGCGTCAGCCACAACATGAACACCAACGAGGTGCTCGCCAACCGGGCCATCGAGCTCCTCGGCGCCCAGGGCATCGGCAGTGGACGGCGGGGCGACTACGCCGTCGTGAGCCCGAATGACCACGTGAACATGGCGCAGTCGACCAACGACACCTTCCCGACCGCCATGCGTGTCGCCACCCTCGACCGGACCGCGGAAGCGCTCGACGCTGTCGCCGGGCTGGCGGAGGCGTTCGCCGAGCGAGCCGTGGCGTTCGATGGTGTGCTCAAGTCGGGTCGCACGCATATGCAGGACGCGGTGCCCATCCGGCTTGGCCAGGAGTTCGCGGCGTATGCCCTGACCATCCGCCGGGCACATGCACGGATGCTGCAGGCGGCGGAGGGCCTCGCCGAACAGAACATCGGCGCGACCGCCGTGGGGACGGGCCTCAACGCCGAGCCGGAGTACATCCGTGCGGTCGTCGAGCTGTTGTCGGAGCAGACCGGACACCAGCTCCGAACCGCGGAGCACCTCGTCCAGGCGACGCAATCGATGGCTCCGATGCTCGACATGTCGGCGTCGCTCCGGGGGCTCGCGGTCGACCTGGCCAAGATCATGGAGGACCTGCTGCTCATGTCCTCCGGGCCGCGCACCGGGTTCGCGGAGATCCGGCTGCCCGCGAAGCAACCCGGGTCGTCGATCATGCCCGGCAAGGTCAACCCGGTCATGGTCGAGAACCTGTCCATGATCTGCTATCACGTCATCGGCAACGACACCGCGGTCGCGTGGTGTGCCTCACGCGGGCAGCTGGAGCTGAACGTGATGATGCCCATGATCGCCCACGAGGTGCTCGAGGCGCTGTCGGTCCTGACCACCGGCTGCCGGCAGTTCGCGGTCGAGTGCGTGGCGGGCATCGAGGCGGACGTCGAGCGCTGCCGGATGCTGCTGGAGGATTCGAGCGCCATGGCGACGCCCTTGGCGCCCTACATCGGCTACGCGCTGGCGGCAAGCATCGCCAAGGAGGCCGTCGCCACGGGCAAGACCATCCGGGAGCTGGTCCTGGAGCAGGGGGTCTTCAGCCAGGAGGCACTCGACGTCATCCTCGATCCGCACGAGCTGACCGAGCCCGGGGTCGCAGGCGGATTCCGGTTCGAGCCCACGATGCCCGCCGGATACGAGCGGCCGACCGGCCCGGTCGGCGGGGGCGGCTGAACCCCATCCGTTACTGGGGCGGACACTCCGGAACACCTGTACGTCGGTGCTACGATCGAGCGCGTGTCCGGTTCGGACGGGACGAGTAGAGGAGGCTGCCGTGCACAGTCGTCGGACCCTGTCAGCGCTCATGGGCGCCGCGATCGTGGCGGGCTCGCTGGCGTCGCATCGGTCGCCAGCGCGCAATCCGGGGCCCGCCAGCGGTGCACCCGCCGGTTCCGTCGCGCCCGGCCGCATCCCGGCCAAGCTGGTCCTGGGCCTGGTGCCCTCGAGTGACGCGGACCAGCTCATCACCAATGCGCAGCCACTCGCGGACTACCTGAGCCAGACCCTGGGCATCCCGGTCGAGAGCTACGTGCCCACCGACTACACGGGTCTGGTGGTGGCCATGGGCACGGGGCAGGCGGACATCGGCGCCTTCGGGCCGTTCGCGCTCATCCAGGCAGCAGACCAGTCGGGCGCGGACATCGTGCTGCAGTCCGTGCGCAACGGGTCGCTCACCTACCACTCCCAGTGGTTCACGAACACGCCCGAGATCTATTGCGCGGATGCCGCGGTCACCACGACCGCACCGTCCCAGGAGGCCACGCCCCGGGACGTGACCCTGGGCTTCTGCAACGGCGCCGACACGGCGACCAAGGGCCCATTGGCCGACGATGCCCTGGCCAAGATCCCCGCGGGCACGACCACCTCCTTCGTGGAGCAGGCATCGGCATCGGGCTACATCATCCCGGCGGTCCAGCTGATGAATGCCGGCATCGACCCGACGACCGACATCACGCCATTGTTCGCCGGCGGCCATGACAAGTCGGTCATCGCGGTGTGCAAGGGTGAGGCATCGGTGGGCGTCAGCTTCAACGACGCGCGCCTCCTCGGCCCCGCCGTGGATGCCTGCGGCACGGACCTGTCCAAGGTCGTGGTGTTCGCGCTCTCGCCCGAGATCCCCAACGATGGCGTGGCGCTGGCGGGTGACCTGGATGCCGGGCTGAAGCAGAAGATCACCGACGCCCTCCTCGCCTACGGCGAGACCGAGGCGGGATCCAAGGTGCTGACGTCCATCTATCGCATCTCCAAGTTCGCGCCCGCCGACCTCGCCTCGCTCGATGTCGTGCGTGAGGCGGCCGCCAAGCTCGGCGCCCAGTAGCCTGCCGCGCGCCTGCGCTATCGATCGAGGGCCGGCAACGAGCCGGCCCCGTCCGTGACGCCGACCTGACGCCGGTCCGATGATCCGGTTCCAGCACGCCTCGGTCACCTACCGGGGCGGTGTGCGGGCGCTCCAGGACCTGACGCTGGACGTCCCCGACGGCCAGTTCCTGGTCCTGGTCGGGCTGTCCGGTGCCGGCAAGTCGACGCTCATCCGGGCCATCAACGGCCTGGTGCCCATCACCGGCGGCACGTCCTCGTGGGCGACCGTGACGTGGCGAAGGCAAGTGGCCGGGAGCTGCGCCAGATCCGGGCCGGCATCGGCATGATCTTCCAGGGCTTCAACCTGGTCAAACGCGCGTCGGTCATGGACAACGTGCTCATGGGCCGACTCCACGCGACCCCGGGCTGGCGATCGCTGCTGGGTCGATGGTCGGCGGCGGACCTGGAGCTGGGCTTCCAGGCACTTGAGCGCGTGGGCATCGTGGACAAGGCGTGGGTCCGCGCCTCCGACCTCTCGGGCGGACAACAGCAACGGGTCGGCATCGCTCGTGCGCTCGCCCAGCAGCCGCGGATCATCCTCGCGGACGAGCCGGTCGCGTCGCTCGACCCGCCCACCTCCCACCAGGTGATGCGCGACCTCCAGCGCATCAACCGGGAGCTGGGCATCACGACCATCGTCAACCTCCACTTCCTGGACCTGGCACGCACCTACGGCGACCGGGTCATCGGGCTGCGATGCGGGTCGAGCTGGTCTATGACGGCACCGGTGCCCAGGCCGACGAGTCGGTGTTCCGGGACATCTACGGCCGGTCGCTCACCGCCGACGACGTGCTCGGCGCACCCGTCACGTGACGGCCACGGCTGCGACCGGCCGGGTACAGCCCAGCTGCGTGCCCGGCCTCGCCGACCGCGGCCGTCGGCGTTCGGGCCGCTGGCGCTGGTCGCGGGCGTCCTGTTCACGCTCTACTGCGCCGCGCCCCGACCCATCGGCATCGGCGTCGACCTTGGGCGAGCTGGCCAGCAACCTCGGCCGCGGCCGCGAGATCCTCTGCCAGCTGCTCCAGCCGAACTTCGCCTTCTTCCCGCAGACCGTCCGGCCGCTCATCGAGACCTTCCAGATGGCCGTCGTGGCCTGCGTCCTCGGCTGTGCCATCGGCCTGCCACTGGCCTTCCTCGCGTCCCGCGTCACGACGCCCGGGCCGTGGACGCTGCGCCTTGACCGCTGGTCGCTCAACGTCATCCGGGCACTGCCGGACCTGCTCTACGCGCTCGTGTTCGTGGCCGCCGTCGGCGTCGGGCCGCTGGCGGGTGTGCTGGCCCTGCATGCTGTTCAACATCGGCGTCATGGCCAAGCTGCTGTCCGAGACCGTCGACGCCGTGGATACCGGTCCGGTCGAGGCGGCCGTGGCGGTGGGCGCCAGCCGGACCCAGATGGTCCGCAGCGCGGTGTTCCCCCAGGTGCTGCCCAACTACGTCGCGTTCTCGCTGTACATCTTCGAGCTCAACATCCGCGCCTCGACGGTCATCGGCATCGTGGGTGCCGGGCGGCATCGGCAACGTGCTCAACACCCAGATGAAGTTCTTCAACTTCGAGAACGTGGGCCTGGTCGTGCTGGAGCTGTTCGTGCTGGTGCTGCTCATCGAGCTCGTGTCGGTGTCGCTCCGCCGGCGGCTGGTCTGATGGGCATCGCAGGCCCGGCCGCAGCCCGCCCGCGCCGCCCCTCGCATCGACGTACGCGACGCCATCCTGCTGGTGGTCCTGGTCGTCTTCCTCTGGTCGTTCGTCAGCCTCGGCTTCAAGCTCGACCGGCTGGCCGACCTGCCCGGCAAGCTGCGCGAACCTCTTCGAGCAGATGTTCCTGCCGCCCGACTGGGCCTACATGTCCGATGGCCTGGCCGGAGATGGTGGTGTCCATCCAGATGGCCTGGATCGGGACCCTCATCGGTGCGCGTGCTGTCGCTGCCGCTGGGATTCCTGGCGGCCCACAACGTGTCGCCCCGACCGGTGAGCGCCGCCGTGCGAGTGTTCCTCGATGCCATCCGGGCCTTCCCGGAGATCGTGCTCGCGGTCGTCGTCTTCGTGCCCATCGCGGGACTCGGCCCGTTCGCGGGCGCGCTGGCCATCGGCATCCATTCCGTGGGCACCCTGGGCAAGCTCACGGCGGAGGCCATCGAGTCCATCGACCGCGGACCGGTGGAGGCCGCCCGGGCCACCGGCGGCAGCGCCCTCCAGGTCCAGCGCTGGGCGGTGGTGCCCCAGGTGCTGCCCGAGATCATCGCCTTCTGGCTGTACCGCTTCGAGGTCAACGTACGGGCCGCGGCCGTGCTGGGCGTGGTGGGCGCCGGCGGCATCGGGTCGCTGCTGTCCGGAGACCCTGACGCTACGGCCGCTACGACAAGGCGGGCACGGTCGTCCTCGTCATCGTCGTGGCCACCCTGGTCATCGACCAGATCTCGGGTCGACTCCGTCGGCGCGTCATCGAGGGCCCGGGCGGCAGCCGCCCCGCCGCCGTCCAGGAGATCGTCGACCCGACGCTCCTCCTCGTCGAGGCGTGCGCCGCGACCGACAGCCCTCAGCGCGTCCTAGACTGTCGCCCGACATGCCCCACCAGCCACTGCCGCCCGTCGAGCCTTCATCCTGCGCACCCGCGAGACCCGCGAGTCGGAGGAGCTCAGCCGACTGGCGCCCGCAGCCGTCCGGGTCATCGAGTCCCGCGGGCGGGCCCGACCGGAGCCGCCGGACCGCTACCGCACCGCGTTCGAGCGGGACCGCGACCGCATCCTCCACTCCAAGGCGTTCCGGCGGCTGAAGCACAAGACGCAGGTGTTCATCGACCCCGAAGGCGACCACTACGTCACCCGCCTGACGCACACCCTCCAGGTGACCCAGATCGCGCGCTCCCTGGCCGCCGCGCTGTCCCTCAACGAGACCCTCGCCGAGGCGATCGCGCTGGGCCACGACGTCGGCCACTCGCCCTTCGGGCACACCGGCGAGGACGCCCTGTCGCCGTACTTCCCGACGAGCGGTGGCTGGCACCACGCGGCGCAGAGCGTGCGCATCTTCGAGGTGCTCGAGGACCTCAACCTGAGCTGGGAGGTGCGCGATGGGATCCGTGCCCATTCCTGGCGCATCGAGCCGCCGCCGGCGACCCAGGAGGCGATGTGCGTCCGCTACGCCGATCGGATCGCCTACCTGACGCACGACGCGCTGGATGCCATTCGGGCCGGGCTGCTGGCCGAGCGCGACTTCCCCGGCGTCCATCCAGCGCGCGTTCGGTTCGGTCGGCAGCGGCTGGATCGGGGGCATGATCAGCGCGGTCGTGGAGCACTCCATGGTGGCCGGCGAGGTGCGCATGGACGACACGTCCCTGGCCGTCATGAACGAGCTGCGCGACTTCATGTTCCAGCGCATCTACCTGGGCCCCGAGCAGCGACGCCAGCTGGGGGAGGCCATCGACGTCATCCGGCGGCTCGTCGACTACCACCTGCTCGCACCCCGAGGAGCTGCCGTCGTCGTACCGCGACACGGAGGCCGATCGGATCACCCAGGTCGCCGACTACGTCGCGGGCATGACCGACCGGTTCGCGCTCGCCACCCACGAGCGGCTGTTCGGGACGCCCGGCATGTCGGACCCCATCCTGTGATGCGATGAGCGACGTGCTCACCGACTCGCCCGAGCACCTGCGCCTGGGCATCGACCTCGACGGCGTGGTGGCGGACTTCAACGGCGGCTGGATCGCGCGCTACAACCGCGACTTCGGCGCGAGCCTCCACCCTGACCAGGTCATCGGCTGGGACGAGCTGCACGCCCTCACGGCATTCCGGTCGATGGCCGAGTTCTGGGCCTGGGCCAGGGGCGATGGGCAGCAGCATCTTCCGCGACATGCCGCCGATGCCGGGTGCGCATCGAGTCGCTGCGCGACGCTGGCCGCGCGACCACCGGATCGTCATCATCACGGCCCGCTATGACTGGGCCATCAGCGACACCCTCGCCTGGCTCGCCGAGCACGGCATCCTCGCGCGGGAGGTGCACTTCGTGGCCGACAAGGCCGAGCGTCCCGTGCGACATCTACCTCGACGATGCGCCCCACCAGCTCGAGGCGCTGACCGTCGCCCATCCCGGCCGCCACGGTCTGTCGCAGGTCGCCGCCTACAACCGTCCCATGCCCGGCGCGACCGATGTGCACACCTGGGACGAGTTCCGCGCCGCTGGTGGCCGACGGTCGCCGCCCGGCGACGACCCGGCGCGGTAGTCGCGACGTGCCCACGTGCGTGCCAACGGCATGGATATCGCCCATGTCGTCGAGGGGAGCGGCCCGCCGCTCATCCTGCTCCATGGCGCCAGCTCGTCCGCGCTGGAGGACTGGGCACAGCAGCGGCCCCTCTTCCGGCAGTCGTTCACGCTGTATCTCCCGGACGCCCGCGGGCACGCCGGCACGTACCACGATGCGAGCCGAGGCTGGAGTCGCGAGGACCTCGTTGACGATCTCCTTGCCTATGCGAACGAGCTAGGGCTGGAGACCTTCCATCTCGCCGGCTTCTCGATGGGCGCGATGACCGCGCTCATCTTCGCGACCCGTCACCCAGAGCGCCTCCGGAGCGCCATCGTGGCGGGCATCGACATCGAGCCCGAGCCGCGGACGAGCATCGCGCGGCGGATGATGGACCCGGAGCGCATCGAGCGCGAGGAGCCCGGCTGGGCGAGCCCAGCTGGAGCGCCGTCACGGACCGGTGCAGGGGACGGGCGCGTGGCGGTCGCTGATGCGCGCCATGGCCGCGGATGTGGCGGAGCAGCCGAACCTGACCCCGGCCGATCTGCGCCGTGCGCGGCTGCCCATCCTGCTCGCGTATGGCGACCGCGATGTGTGGGCGCCGCTGGAGCATGTGGTGGCGCTCCGTCGCCAGCTGCCGGATGCGAGGCTGTTCGTGGCGCCCGACAGCACCCACGTGGTGCTCACCCGACAGCCCGCGCTGTTCAACGCCGCGGCCATCGGCTTCTGGCGGTCGATCGGGGCGCTCGAGGCGCCGAGATGACCGACACCGTACGGGCGCAGCTGCCGGCCATCGATCCGGCGACCGGCTCCGAGGTCGATGGCGTGGCCCTCCTGACCATCGATCGGCCACGCGCGCTCAATGCCCTCGACCGGTCGACGATGCAGGCGCTGGTCGCGACGCTCACGGAGCTCGATGCCTCGCCGGCCTGCCGATGCGTCGTCATCACCGGCGCCGGCGAACGTGCCTTCGCGGCTGGCGCGGACATCCGCGAGATGGCTGACCGGACGTCCGCGGACGTCCTCGCCGACGACTTCCTGGCGTCCTGGGACCTGGTCGCCGGCATCGGGGTGCCCCTCATCGCGGCCGTCCGCGGCTACTGTCTTGGCGGCGGCTTCGAGCTGGCCCTCGCCTGCGATATCGTCATCGCCGCTGATGACGCCGTCTTCGGACTGCCGGAGATCACCCTGGGCATCATGCCCGGCGCCGGGGGCACGCAACGCCTCACCAGGATCGTGGGCAAGTCCCGGGCCACGGAGCTCATCCTCACGGGGTCACGGATCCCGGCGGCCGACGCCGAGCGGTGGGGCATCGCGGGCCGCGTGGTCCCCAGCGTGGCGATCGTCACGGAGGCGTTATCGCTGGCCGCGAGCATCGCGTCCATGCCCACGATGGCGGTCCGAGCCGCCACGGCGGCCATCGATGCTGCCCACGAGCTGCCGCTTCGGCAGGGGATCGCGGACGAGCGACGACGGTTCGCCGGGCTCTTCGATACCGCGGACCAGGAGGAAGGGATGCGCGCGTTCCTGGAGCGACGCCCGCCCCACTGGAGCGGCCGGTGAGGACCCGATGAGCGATGACCTCACCACCTGGCGACTGGTCCTGCCGTCGTTGCTCGACGCCGTCGCCCTGGTCGAGGCGGGTGCCGGGTCTGCGGGTGCCATCGACACTGCCTGTGCCGACCGTGGCCGACCCGGCCCGTTCGGCATGCTGCGATCGACCGGCGCGGGGACGTGGATCTCGCGGCTGGAGGCCGTGCGGCACGGGCTCAGACAGGCGCACCGGTTCGAGGCGCCCGCGCTCCTCGCCCGGCTCGTGGCGATGCCCGGGTCGCTCGACTCGACCACGGCCCCGGAGGACGGTGCGGCGTCGCTCGCCGCGCGGCTCGACCTGGCCACCATCAACGAGGCGTACCGGATGGTCGGCGACGGGGTCGGGGACCCGCCGGCGCTGGATGCTCTGTTGCGTGCCGAGGGCTGGTCGGAGGGGCCGTTCGAGATGGCGGGCGCCATCGGCCTGCGTGCGATCGTGGACGGGCTCCACCTCCTGGCCGCGAGCGAAGATCGTGTCATCCGCGATCGGTTCCAGGTCGCGCCGGTCCTCTGGCAGGTCGCCACCATCTGAGTCGGCCGCCGTCGGCCGCCGTCGGCCGGTGGCCCGGGTCCGCTCACCGGACGGCACCAGGTCCTGCCGCCGAGAGGTGGGTCGGTACGGGTCGCTCGGGTGACCTTCGGGTCATCCTGGTGGCGTTCAGGGGCGGTGCTACTCTCGCCGCAATGGTTCGAGACCTCCATCGCCCCCTGCATGAAGCATGGATCGTGAGCGCTGTCCGCACGCCCATCGGGCGGTACGGTGGTGCCCTGCGATCGGTACGACCGGATGACCTGGCGGCCCTCGTCATCGCTGCCGCCGTCGAGCGGGCGGGGATCGACCCGGCCGTGGTCGACGACGTGGTGCTCGGCAACGCCAATGGAGCGGGCGAGGAGAACCGCAACGTGGCCCGGATGGCGGCCCTGATCGCGGGGTTCCCGGTGAGCGTCGCCGGCCAGACCGTCAATCGATTGTGTGGCTCCGGCCTGCAGGCCATCAACATCGCCGCCCATGCGATCATGGTCGGGGACGGCGAGGTGTTCGTGGCCGGCGGGGTCGAAAGCATGACCCGTGCTCCCCTCGTCATGCTCAAGCCGGAGACCGCCTTCGAGCGGGGTGAGCGCTCCCTTGTCGATACCACGCTCGGCTGGCGGTTCGTGAACCCACGGTTGGCCGAGCGCTACCCACCGGAGTCGATGGGCGAGACGGGCGAGAACGTCGCCGACCGTTGCGGTGTGAGCCGCGAGGACCAGGACGCCTTCGCGCTGCTCAGCCAGCGCCGCGCCGCGGCGGCGATGGAGGCGGGCCGGTTCGATGCTCAGCTGGTGCCGGTGCCCATCCCGCAGCGGGATGGCAGCGTCGTCATGGTCGATCGGGACGAGCATCCTCGTGCAGATACGACCCTGGAGGCACTCGCCCGGCTGAAGCCGGCATTCCGACGCGGCGGCTCCGTGACCGCGGGCAACAGCTCCGGCATCAATGATGGAGCGGCGGCGGTCGTGATCATGGACGCCGAACGGGCTCGGGCCCTGGGCCTCGCGCCCATGGCGCGGATCGTGAGCACTGCAGTCGCGGGCGTCGAACCATCGGTGATGGGCCTCGGCCCCGTCCCGGCCACGCGCCGCGCCCTCGAACGTGCCCAGCTTCGGGTGGAGGACCTCGACCTGATCGAGCTCAACGAGGCCTTCGCGAGCCAGGGTCTCGCGTGCGTCCGGGAATTGGGTCTGGATATGGAACGGGTCAACGTCAATGGTGGCGCGATCGCGCAGGGCCACCCGCTGGGGATGAGTGGAGGGCGTCTGGTGACGACGCTCGTCCATGAGCTCCGGCGACGCGGTGACAGGTACGGGCTAGCGACCATGTGCATCGGTGTCGGGCAGGGCATCGCGACGATCGTCGAGCACCTGGACCAGACGGGAGCAGCGGCATGAACGACGAGCATCGGGAGGACTCCTCGGTGACCGGATGGTCATCCCGGGGAAATGGCACGAGCACCGCGACGGCCGAGCCGATCGATCGACGATGGTTCGAGGACGCGCTCCGCGCCCAGGGCTTCCTCGTGGAGGCGCCGCCAGCGGACGAGATCGGCGTGGCCGAACCCGCACCGGATGCGACCGACCTCGGCACCGTCGACCATGTCGTGGCTGATGCGGCCCGGGCGGTCGCTGCCCAGCCGGCCGCAGCCGTGGAGGAGGCGTCGGTCATCACGGGCCCAGGGCAGGTCGAAGACGAACATGCGGGTGAACCCTGGGATCTCCAGCCGTCGCCCGCGCCGTTGGCGTCCGTCCCCGAGCCCGCGGCCATGAGCCAAGCGGGCACCACGTGGCCTCGCATCGGGGACGCACCGTCCCGCATCCCGAGCGTACCGACCCAGCCCGCGACCGCGGACACAAGCGCTGGCCCGGTGTCGCCGACGGTCCGCCTGGCGGTGGCCCCCACGACCCTGCCGGAGGGACGGGCCCCCGTCCCGACCCCCGAGCTCGCTGCCCGTCTTGCCCGGTCCACGACCCGCCCTGCTCCGGCCGCGTTCGCGGACACCGCCCCGGTTCCGATGGTCGAGGTCAACGCGACGACGCTCGAGGTCCCCACGACCGTCAACGATCCGGCAGTCGTGGATACAGCCGATGGGTCGATCGGCAGCGTCAGCGTGACCTCCTTGGCGGCTGCGGAGCGCGCCGCCGTGGAGCCGGCCTTCGTCCCGGCCCCCGTGGTGGCTCCTGGGCCAGCGATCGTCGACGACGCGGACGCGGGCACGTGGCAGCCCGTCGCGGCGGCCGCGCCCATGACGCCAGTGGCCGCGGAGGCGCCAGTGGCGGAGATCGTCGGGGATGCGGTCGTGGAGATCGCCGGAGAACCGGCCGTCGTGCCCACACCCATCCCGACCGTCCCTTCGTCCGGCACGGCCGTGCATGCCGCTGACCCGTGGACCCTGCCGGCGCTGCAAGCCGACCTGGCCGCCGAGCGTCGATCGGGCTCGGCGACCGACGACGACCACCTGGCGCCGTTCGTGGTCGCGGCCGCTACCGCACCCGTGGTCGTGGCGGCAAGCCCGGCCGCCCCCGCTCCCGATGTCGCCTCGCCGGTCCCGCCGGTGGTCGTCGCCGACGACCCCGCCGCCTCGACGGCAGAGGCCATCGCGCGACAGGAGGCCGACCTGCAGGCCCAGGGTGTGGTGTCCGACACCACCGCGACCGACACGCTCGCGGCGGCGGTGGCCACCGACCAGGACGCTATGTCGCTCATGGGATCAGCGCCTCTCGCGGCGACCGCGGTGCCCGCCGCGGCCGGCGTGGTCGTGCCGATGGCCGACGACGGCCCGATCGCCGACACCGACGTCGCATCGCCGCCTGCCGATGACCAAGCTGATCCCGATTCGCCCGCTGCCGTGGCGGCCTCCCCGGCCGCGTCCGGGGCCACGGCCGTCCGGCCGGCGGCAGGCATCGCGGCCATCGCCCATCGCCCACCTGCGGCCACAGCCGTGACGGACACACCCGTCGAGGGCGGTGACAGCGACCTGTGGGGTCTGGTCAACGATCCCCGCAAGGCGGCCGCCGATGCGACCACGACGGCGAGACAGCCAGCCTCGTCGCGCCTCACGACGCTCATCCTCACCGTCTTCGTGGCCCTCGTGGTCGTGGTGCTCGTGCTCGGCTTCCTGTACCTGCTGGGTCAGCTGCTGTAGTGGATGCTTGCCGAATCAGGGCACTGCTCGTACGATGACGGGCGACAGACACCGTAAGTCGCGTCTGCCGCTCCAGATCCGTCCCGGGAGGACACCACACGCATGATCGAGCAGAAGACGGAGATCCCCCAGCCCCAGCGGCTGATCGACATCCAGGCACCACCCCTGGTGGTGCTCAGTGAGGCCGCTGCCGCGAAGCTCACAGAGCTGACCGCGGGCGAGGCGAATCCCCAGACTGGTCTGCGCGTCTACGTCTACAGCGGCGGCTGCTCCGGCTTCCGGTACGGCATGATGCTGGAGGACCAGCCCACGCCCGAGGACATCACGGTCGAGAGCCGGGGCATCAAGGTGTACGTCGACCAGCAGAGCACGTCGCTCCTGAGCGGCTCGGAGATCGACTACCTGGACACGCTCATGGGCGCCGGGTTCACGGTCAACAACCCCAATGCGGTCTCGGGCTGCGGTTGCGGCAGCAGCTTCCGGACGGCAGAGTCGGCCGGCAGCCCGGGCGGCTGCAGCCACTGACCTCGCTGCCCTCGGCAGACGGGTGACGGCGGCGCGACCAGCGCCGCCGTTCTGATTCCCTCAGGAGCTCCCGGCAAGCCCGCCCAGGGCGACCGGGGCCGGCCGCTCACAGGTGCTCGCGACATGCTCAAGGCGGCCGCTGCCTGCCGATGCGAGCAGGGTCTCCATGATGTCCAGGACGTGATAGGCAAGGACTCCGCCCGTGCGGGGCTCTGCGTCCGGCGGCGTCGAGACCATGTCCGCGATGCCGTAGCCCCGGGACGCATCGCGGTAGCCAGCGCTCGGTGGCGGCGTCACCCATCCCGCAGCGTCGAGCTCATGGACCTCGACGTCCCCGGCGAACAGGTTCGGATCGGGGGCGATGACCGAGCCCGCCTCGCCGTGGATCTCGATCCTGGCGGCGCGGGTCGCGACCGCGTCGAAGCTCATCACGAGCGTGGACACCACACCTGACGCGTGGACGAGCATCCCCGTGACATGGGTATCCGTATCCACGGGGATGACCTCGCCAGCCCGCGGCCCCGACGCGATGGTGCGGCTGGAGCGCATCCGGCTCGCGATCCCCAGTGCGGCCACCACCGGCCCCAGGATCGGTGACGAGGGCCGTGACGTAGTAGGGACCCATATCGAGGAGCGGCCCACCGCCTGGCTGGTAGTAGAAGTCGGGGTCGGGATGCCATCGTTCGTGACCGGGTGTCACCATCGTCGCGGTGGCCGCGATCGGACGGCCGATGCGCCCCCCGTCCACGAGATGCCGCGCCGTCTGGATGCCGGTGCCCAGCACGGTGTCCGGGGCACAACCGAGCTGCACGCCGGCGCGCCGCGCAGTATCCAGCACCTGGCGCGCCTCGGCGGTCGTGGCGGCCAGGGGCTTTTCGCCATAGACGGGCTTGCCCGCGTCGAGCGCCATCAGCGCGACCTGCGCGTGCGCGGCCGGGATGGTCAGGTTGAGCACGAGGTCCACATCGGGATCCGCGAGCAGGGCATCGACGGTCATCGCCCGACAGCCATGTCTCGCCGCGACTGCCGCGGCCCGGTCCGCCCGGATGTCGGCGACAGCGGTGACGCTGATGGCGTCGAGGCGCGCCGCGGTCGCCAGGTACTGGCCGGAGATCGCGCCGCAGCCGATCATGCCGATCCTCAGCGGCTGGCCCATAGCAACCCTCGCTCGATGATCGTGTGCACCGTGCTGTCACGCAGGACGTCCAGGCTGTGCCCGGGCGTGGCCACGAAGATCCGGCCGAGGCCCCATTCCCGGGTCCAGACGGCGGGTGATGTCACCTCCCGGTGCCACGGATCCCAGGACCGGACCTTCTGGGTCGTGGTCGCGAGCACATCGATGTACCGATCGTAGAGCACCCAGTACTGCTCCGTGACGAGGTCGAAGTCCGTGAGCCCTGCAACGATGGGGTGAGCGCTCGCGGACGGCAGGATGTTGACCGTGTAGGGCACGAAGTTGTTGCTGGCGTTGAGCTCCGTGATGAGCGTCGGATCCTTGCCCGGGTGGCACGCGAACTGGCCCCCGATGAGATGCAGGTAGTCCGACGAGGCGCGGTACGAGTCGGCGATCCCGCCGTGCCAGCCTGCCATCCCCGTGCCCGCGGCGACCGCCGCGCGCAGCCCTCGGAGCGCGTCGGCCTCGATGGTGCCCATGGTGTAGCACTGCATGATGAGGTCGATCCCGGCCATGATCCTCCCGTCGGCATAGACGGCCGGGGAGTCCTCGATGCGGATGCCGAAGCCGTGGTCACGCAGGAACGGGATGAACATGTCGGTCGCCTCGACGGGCGCATGGCCATCCCATCCGCCGCGAACGACCAGGGCGCTCCTGGATGTGCGGGTCATGTGTGCTCGCCTGCTACGGTGCTCGGACGGCGGTCCTGGGGTCCCTGGGGTCATTCGTCCGAGAAGCGCTCTTCCTTCCAGGGGTCGGCGCTGTTGTTGTACCCGTACCGCTCCCAGAAGCCGAGCTGGTCACGCGTCAGGAACTGCAGCCCGCGGATCCACTTGGCGCTCTTCCAGAAGTACCGCTTGGGGACGATGAGCCGCAGCGGATAGCCGTGCTCCGGCGTGAGTGGCGCGCCCTCCGCGACATCGGCCAGGAGCACATCGTCGTCATCGAGGACCTCGATGGGCATGTTCGTGGTGTAGCCCTGCTCGGAGTGGGCGAGCACGAAGTGGGCATCCGGGGTCAGCTTGGCGCGCTCGAGGATATGCCGGATGGGCACGCCTTCGAAGCTGGCGTCGAGCCGGCTCCAGCGCGTGACGCAATGGATGTCCGTGGTCAGCGCGATGCGCGGCATCTGCTGGAACTCGGCCCATGAGAACGAGAACGGGTCCTCGACCTCGCCCCAGACGCGGAAATCCCAGGTCGAGACGTCCGTCGTGGGAATCGAGCCGTAATGGAGCACGGGCCACTTCTCGGTGAAGTACTGGCCGGGAGGGATGCGCTGCTTCTGCTCGTCGTCGAGCTTGGGTCCACCGAGGAGTCTCATGGCCCCGAGTGTACCGGCCGAGCGGGCGGCTGCCTATGCCTCGTCGAGCTCCCGGTCGATGGCCCGCAGGATGAACCGGGACGCCTCCGCGCTCTTGCCACCCAGCTTCTGGTCGTCATCCTGCTCGAGGGTGACCGCCAGGTCGCCGAGCGCCTGGTCCAGGAACGGGGTGCGCGCCAGGTCACCGGCCGCCAGGGCTCGCTCCAGGCGTGCCTGGGCATCCCGCGCGTTATCCACGGCGTGGCCCTTGCGACCGATGATCTCGCGCACATCCGCGCGTGCCTGCTCCGCGGCCGGACCCGTGCTCGGCATCGTCATCCTCCAGTGCTGGCAGTGGCGACCCTGCCGGTCTCGGCTGCCCGCGCTACGAGCCACTCGTCACGCAGCACGCCCATCTGGATCTCGTCCCAGTATCGGCCGTCCCGGGCGATCGCCTCGCGCAGGCGGCCCTCCACCCGGAACCCGGCCTTCTCGTAGCTCCGGATGGCACGCTCGTTGAACGCGAACACGGACAATCCCACGCGGTGGAGTCCGATCCGCTCGAACGCCAGCCAGAGCATCAGCCGGGCCGCCTCCGTGCCGTATCCACGACCCCAGGTGTCGGCCTCGCCGATGGTGATGTGGAACAGCACCGAGCCGTTGTCGGGATCGAGGGCGCTGAAGGTGGTCAGGCCGATGAGTCGGCCGCTGTCCTTGACGTGGATGCCGTAGGCCACGGACTCGGTGGACAGCAGGCGGGACTGGAAGAAGCGCTCCACCTCGTCCTGGGGCATCGGTCGGAGGGAGTAGCGCGTCAACCGGGCCAGCTCCGGGTCCGCGTACCAGCGCTGGACGGTCGCCAGATTGCCCGGTCGGTGGCGTCGCAGCTCGATGCTGCTGCCCTCGATCCGGGCCGGGTTCCAGTCGCGGTCGGGATCACGTCGGTGCATCGGCGTCCGATGCTATCCCAGCGGGGCCTCGCCTTCCTGACGATCCGTGTCGCGGCCGCGGCTACCATCGCGCTCATGCGCGAATGGAGTGACGTCGCCCAGGCTGTCGCGGAGACCCGCAGCACGACCGCGAAGGTCGCCACGGTGGCTGGCTACCTCCGGACGCTCACGGACGCCGAGCTGCCTGTCGCGACCGTCTTCCTCTCCGGCCGCGCATTCCCGGAGGCGGACGCGCGAACCACCGGGCTTGGATGGCGTGCCGTCACCGATGTCGTGACGGAGCTGGCGGGCGCCGCGGCGGCGCGGACCGGCGCCACCGCGATGGGGCTGGGCGCAGCCTACGACCGCTCGTCGGACCTGGGGCAGGCGGTCAGCGACATCCTCGAGTCCGCCGGCCACGTGCCCATCGGCGGACCGCCCACCCTCACGGACGTCGCGGAGTCGTTCGCGGCGATCGCCGCGGCGCGTGGCGCAGCGGCCAAGGGGACCGTCGCCCGGGCGCTGCTCGAGCGATGCGACGCCACGACCGCCCGGGCCGTGGTCAAGGTGCTCTCCGGCGAGCTGCGCATCGGTCTCCGGCAGGGCCACCTGGAGGCGGGCATCGCGAGTGCCTTCGAGCGCGAGCTCGCCGCGGTCCAGTGGGCCGGCATGCTCACCGGTGATATCGGCCGGACGGCGCTGATGGCGCGCCACGGCACGCTCGAACGAGGCCGAGCTCACGCTGTTCCACCCTCTGACGTGCATGCTCGCCTCGCCCGTCGCGGACGAGGCCGAGGCCGTCTCCCGGATGGCACCGCCAGTGTGGGTCGAGGACAAGTACGACGGCATCCGCGCCCAGCTCCACAAGCAGGGAGCGCGGGTCCGGCTGTACAGCCGCGACCTCAATGACGTCAGCGAGCAGTTCCCCGAGGTCATCAGGGCCGCCGCCACACAGCCCTGGGAGGGCATCCTCGACGGCGAGGTCCTGGCCTGGCGGGATGGCGGCGCCTTGCCGTTCCAGTCGCTGCAGGCTCGCCTGGGTCGCAAGCGGCCGTCCGACTCGATCCAGCAGGAGGTGCCGGTCATCTATGTCGGCTTCGACGTGCTGGCGCTGGGTCAGGGCAGTGGCTCCCATCGAGCCGCTCCTGCGGCTGCCGCTGCGTGAGCGTCGTCGGCGCCTGGAAGGACCTGGGCCTGGACCATGCCGACGGCCTGGGTCTTGCCGCCCTCGCGAGTGCCGCGAACGAGGACGGAGCTGCGGACGATCTTCGACGCTGCCCAGGCAGCGCGGCAACGAAGGGCTGATGGTCAAGGACCCCGACAGCGGCTACGCCCCCGGTCGGCGCGGCTATGCCTGGCTGAAGCTCAAGAAGGCGCTCACGACACTCGATTGCGTCGTCGTGGGCGTGGAGGTCGGGCACGGCCGGCGGCATGGCGTGCTGTCGGACTACACGTTCGCGGTGCTCGACGATCGACCCGACGCCCGGACGGCCGCCTCGTCAACGTCGGCAAGGCCTACAGTGGCCTGACGGACGCCGAGATCGCCGAGATGACGCGCTGGTTCGAGGCGCACACGCTCAGCATCCATGGCCGCTATCGGGTGGTGGAGCCGACCGTCGTGGTCGAGATCGCCTTCGACATCATCCAGCGTTCGAGCCGCCACGCGTCGGGGTATGCGATGCGCTTCCCGCGCATCGTGCGCATCCGGGACGACAAGACCCCGGCGGACATCGACCGCCTCTCCACGGTCGCGGCCATCGAGGAGCGACTCCAGGCTGGTAGCCGATACCAGGTCCTGACCACCGACCACTGACGGCCACACGCCCACCCCGTGGCTGGGCCATGATGCCCGTGATGGACCCATTCCTGCCCGATGACGCCAAGCTCGCCGCGATCCGGGAGCTGCTGCCGTCGACCGGGTCCGGCATCCGGCTTGATGCGAGCGTCTCGGGGCCGTTCCCGTCGGAGGCGCATCGGGCACTCCAGGAGGCCGACGACTGGGAGCTGCGAGTGGGACGCAGCGACCCCGAGCGGGTCGAGGATGCTGTGCAGCGTGCCGAGGAGGCCCGGTCGGTCATCGCCGCCGTGCTCTCGGCGACACCGTCCCGGATCGTGCTCGGTGCGGGCGACACCTCCGTCGTGCTAGCCATCCTGTCGACGCTGAGACCGGTGGCCCGGATCGTGGTGATCGGCCACGTCCGGGGGTCCCTGTTGACGAGCATCCGATCCGTGGCCACAGCGCTCGGCGTGGACGTGTCGGAGGTGCCGGGTGCGGCCCTCCAGCAGTCATCCAGCGGGTCGGCCGGCACGCCCGGGATGCACGCTCGCGGTCGTCGCACAGGTGGACCCGGCGACGGGCGTCCTCCTCGACACCAGGCGCCTCGCGGATCACGTCCATGCCGCCGGCGAGCTGCTGCTGCTCGACGCTGCCTGGGCGGTGGGCGCAGTACCGGTGGATGGCCCCGGGACCGGCGCGGACATCGTGCTCGTCGATGGACATCGCTGGCTCCTGGGACCCGAGGGTGTGACGGCCGCCTGGCTGGGAGCGCGCGTGGATGCGGAACGGGTCGCGGCGCTGCTCGACCACCTGCCGCGCTCGGTGCTCCTGGGCCTGGCCCGTAGCGTCGGCTGGTTGCTCATGTATGTGGGGCTGCCCTGGGCATTCGAGCGTGGCCAGCGCCTGGCCAGTCACCTGTACCAGGCGCTCGCCGGGGTCCCGGGTGTCGAGCTGCTCGCGCCCGACCGGGGCACGGCTGCCACCATCCCGTTCCGGATCGCCGGCTGGCCGGTGGACGAGGCGGCATCGGAGCTGGGCCGACGCTGCTTCGCCGTCCTGGACATCGACGAGCCGCGCGACCTGCTTCGTGCCAGTGCTGGCTGGTGGCTGCGAGACGACGAGATCGACCGGTTCGTGCGGGCCGTCGGCGACCTGGCACGCTACACACCCGAGACCTTGCCTCGCCGCCCGATGCTGACGCTGCTCGGCGACGATGGCCAGGCGCCCCGCGGCCGATGACCGAGCAGGAGCCGGACACGCCAGGGTCGGAGCCACCCCAGCGATCATGGCTCGACGTCCGTGTGCGGCAGGCACGCAATCCGCCGCCGCCCGTGTTCCGGGCCGTGGTCGCCAATCTCGCCGTGGCCATCATCGGCGTCCTCGTCCTCCTGATCTGGGACTGGCTCGCGGCGCGCGATGCCTCGTTGCCGGACATCGGCGTGGCATTGACGGCGATCTACGTCGTGGTCGTGCTCGTCGTCGGCAGCCTGCTCACCTACCTCTGGGTGGAGCTGCCAACGGGGTCGGCGGACGGCGCCAAGCGTCGTTCGCCATGGGCGGCGCTCCTGGGCTTCTTCGCAGCGGTGCCGATCGTCTACCTCGTCCTGGTGGTCGCGATGCAGGTCATCCGGCCCCTGCTCGGCTGACCGGGGACGCCCTCGACGCGGGGCCCTCGGCACGCTGGGGTCGAGATGCGCCGGTGTAGCATCGCCTCGGACTCCTGGGGGAGTAGCTCAACGGTCAGAGCGGTCGGCTTATATCCGACTGGTTCCTGGTTCGAATCCAGGCTCCCCTACCAGCGCTGGATGCGGATCCGGCGGTGCCGCGGCGCGTGACGCGCGTCGGGACCGGGCTGTCTCCACGCTCCGTCGACTTCGCGCGGTCTACCCTCGACGGAACCCGAGAGTCACCCAATCACCGAACGGGTTGGTGTGATCGGGCTTGTCCGTGAACGAGGCCCTGAGGCCCAGCGCGAGCGAGATGGCATCGACCTCGCGGCGCAGGGTGGCCAGGTCGGGCACGTCGCGGAAGGTCATCACCTTGGCCATGAGCCGTTCGCGGGTGGTCATGTCGAGCGGGTCCTGGACGAAGATCCTGATGACCTGGAAGCCCTCGTGGTACCACTCGATGGTCAGCTCGGGCTGGGGTGCATCCATGGGTGGAGCCCTCCTCGTATCCGTATGTTCGGTGACTGGCCGGTCGCAACGATAGTCCGAGGATCGCTACAGCTCCTGCCGCCGGAAGACGAGCCACGTGGTCAGGCCCATCGCGGCGATGAGACAGACATTGGCGAGGACCGAGAGCCACAGGTCCGGGGCGCCGTCGCCGCGCGCCACTGCCGCGGCGATGTTCTGGAGACCCGCTGGCATCAGCATGCCGATGGTCGGCAGGGCCGACACCACGGCCATCACCACGTATGCCGCGAACCCGATGGCGCCGGCAGCCACCACCGAGGGTGCGATCGCGCTGCCCAGCAGGGTGATGGCCCCGATCGCGACCTGCGACAGCCACACGAGCACCACCATGGTGACGAAGGCTGCCACGGGTGGCGGTTGGAACAGCCACGCCGTGTAGGCGTACCCAGCGACGCCGGCAGCCGCCATCGCGATGCCCAGGATCGCCGCGAGGACCGTGAGCTTGGCGGCCACGAACGCCCCGCGACCGGCACGCCGGCTCAGGAGGAAGGCCGCCGTGCCGCGCTCCTTCTCGGTCACGATGAGGCCCATCGCCAGCAGGATCGCAGCGAGGGTCAGCGTCCCGCCCACGTTCTTGGTGAACTGCCCGATGGCATCCGCGACGGTCGGGGCTGGCATGCGCAGCGGCACCTGCTCCGGCGGGACCAGGCTGGTGATGATCTGGGGCAGGTATCGCGCCGTGGCCGGCGACAGCAGCCCAACGGCGAGATAGACCAGCACGACGATACCGAGGCGCATCGTGCGCCATTGCTCCAGGAGCTCCTTGCGCACCAGCACGCCAAGGCCCGTCACGATGCAGCCCCGTCGTCCAGGTCCGGTCGCAGCGACGAGCCTGCGTGCTCCCGGGCCACGATGCGCAGGAAGACGTCCTCGAGTGACGGCCGCTGCATCTCCAGCCGGGTCACAGCGATGTCCTCCTCGGCGATGAGGCCGACCAGGAGGCGGCCCGCCATCTGCGGATCGGACACGTGCACCCGCATCGTCGCGCCGTCCAGGGCCACGGCAGTGGCCCATGGCTGCGTCCGGATGCGCCCGACGAGTCGGCCGCACGCCGGCTCCTGCCCCGGCTGTGGCTCCACGAGATAGACAGGCTGCGCGTAGCGCTCGAGCAGGTCTCCGATGTCCGCCTCGACCAGGAGACGGCCCTGATCGAGGATGCCGACCCGGTCGCAGACGCGTTCGACGTCGTTGAGGATGTGCGTGGACATCACCACGGTCGTGGCACCGCCGAGGTCGCCGATCACCTCCAGGATGTCGTGACGGCCCGCCGGGTCGAGCGCGCTCACGGGTTCGTCGAGGATGAGGACCGGTGGCCGGTCCAGCAACGCGGCCGCAAGGCCGATGCGCTGGCGCATGCCGCCGGAGTAGCCACCGATGCGCCGGTCGCCGGCGTCCGCGAGCCCGACGACCTCCAGCATCTCAGGGATGCGCAGGCTGGCCTCGCCGCGCCCCATGCCGCACAGGTCAGCGACCAGCTGTAGCAGCTCCCGACCGCGCATCCAGCTGTAGAACCGGGGGTCCTGGTCCAGGTAGCCGAAGGGTGGCCGGGCAGGACTGCGCTGGCTGCCCCGTGCCGTCGCTGGGGACCCCCCATCGGTGACATCGATGCCGGCCACGATGGCACTGCCGCTGGTCGGTCGCGCCAGGCCCGTCAGCAGCCGAAGCGTGGTGGTCTTGCCCGCCCCATTCGGGCCCAGGAGCCCGAAGACCGTCCCGGCCGGGACAGCGAGAATCCAGGCCCGACAATGCCGTGACCGCTCCGTAGCGCTTGGTCAGCCCACGGCACTCGACCGCGGGACGCTCCATCAGGCGTCCGTGCGGCCGGCCGCGAAGTAGATGAGCGGCCCGAAGATGCCGATGCAGATGATGACCACGGCCCACAGGGCCTTGCTGTCGCCCCGGACGTGACGATCGGGCTGCAGCAGGTCACGCAGTCCCAGGACCAGCAGGGCGAGCTGGACCAGCAGGATCGGCAGCAGGATCGGGAGCGCCGCGCTGAGGTCGGTTGGCACTCGCCGAATATACGGGGAACGGCGCCGTGACCCTATGGCCGAACGGCACGTTCGGACGGGACGATCGTCATCCCCCGTTCAGGACGGCCGGCCTGCCACGCTTGCCACCGTCGTTGCCCGGGGGCGGTGCCGCCCACGACCGGACGGCCACCAGACGCGTTCACCGACCAGCGAGGTGAGGGCCGGGATGAGCAGGCTGCGCACGACGAAGGTGTCGATGAGCACGCCGATGGCGACCGTGAGGCCGATCTGCAGCAGGATCTGCAGCGGCGCGACGGTCAGCGCCAGGAACGTCCCGGCGAGGATGATGCCCGCCGAGGTGATGACCGTTCCGGTCCGGGCGGTCGCCGTGGTGATGCCGACCCGCAGGTCACCCTCGGCGCTCTCCTCGCGGATCCGGCTCATGAGGAAGATGTTGTAGTCCGACCCGAGCGCCACGAGGAGCACGAACACGATCAGCGGCACGAGGTAGTTCACGCCCGCATAGCCGAGCACGCCCTGGAACAGCAGCGTGGCGATGGCCATGGTCGTCGCGTAGCTCAGGAGGACGGTACCCACCAGGTACAGCGGGGCGACCAGGCTACGGAGCAGCACCGCCAGCACTACCAGCACCCCCAGGATGGTGATGATGCCGACGAGCTTGAAGTCCGCGGTGATGGCCGCCTGGACGTCCGCCGATGTCGCTGTCGCCCCTCCCACGCTCACGCGGGCGACCACGGCAGACGAGGAGGGTGCGGCAGGGTACCGGTGTTCGAGGAGGTCACGGACGCGCTGCACGGTCGCGAAGGCGGAGCTGCTGTATGGCTCGTCAGCGGTCACGACGCTCAGCTGGGTCACGCCGCCGTCCGCAGAGAGGTACGTCCGCAGGAGCCGTGTGGTGGCCGCGTCGCCGGCAGCGATGGCGCGCGGCAGGAACACGTCGTCCGGTCGTGCCCGGAAGATGTCGGCCAGAGCCCCGACCTCCGCCGGTAGTCGTGGCCCGACCTGCGAGGCTGTCGCCAGCGCCTCGGTCCTGGCGCTCGACCCGGCAGCGGCGGCCTGGTATCGAGCGACCGCATCGTGGAGCCCTTGGGCGTCCTCTCGGACGGTGGTGAACGCGTCGGTCGTGGCGACGTCGGGGTATGCCGACGCCAGGGCGTCGACGTAGGCCACCGCGGCATCCAGTCCGCTCGCTGTCGCCGGGTCTCCGAGCGCCGCGAGCGCGGCAAGCGGGTCGGTGTCTGCCGTCATCGTCTCGGCCATCGCATCCAGTCGCGAGGATGGTCGCAGCCCCTCCGGCACCACCCCGGTCCCCGACGGTGTCACGAGGGAGCGCACGGCGCGCACCCCGTCAAGGCTGCCGAGCGCGGCCCCGACGCGTGCCAGCTCCGCGAGGCCAGCCGGCGATCCCAGGTCGACCCCCGGAGATGCCTCGAGCACCACGCTGATGGGCAGCAGCTGACCGGGGTCGAAATGCGCCACGACCTGGTCGAAGCCGCGGCGCGCCTCGACCGTGCGCGGCAGCTCCTTGATGGTGTCGAACTCCAGCCGCAAGCCGGGGAGCGCCACGATGGGCAGCAGCAGCAGCGCGGTCACCACCGTGGCCACTCGGCAGGGGTGTCGGCTGATGAACAGGGCGAGTCGGTCCCAGGCACCCGGCTGCAGGGCCTGACCCGTGACCACCGCGGCGTGTCGCGGCCAGTAGAGCCAGCGTCCGGCGAGCGTGGCGAGGGCCGGCGTCAGGGTAAGGCCGGCGACGAGCGTGACTGCCACGGCGATGGCCAGCGCCGGGCCGATGGTCTGGATCATGCCGAAGCTGGCCACGGCCATCGAGCCCAGGCCGACCATCACGGTCGCAGCGCTCGCGGTGATGACCGCGCCGATCCGGCCGACGGTGACTGCGGTCGCCACGTCTGCCGACCGGCGCCCGAGCTCTTCGCGATAGCGGGACAGCAGGAAGATCGCGTAGTCGGTCCCGACCCCGAATACCAGCACCACGATGAACGAGTCGAGCAGCGATGGGATCTGCCACCCCGCCATCGCCAGCATCACCAGCACCGCGCGCGCCACGACGAACGCGGCACCGATGGTCACGAGCGACACCATCGCTGCGACCGGTGCGCGATAGATGAGCAGCAGGATCACGATGACCAGCACGATGGTGACGAGCGTGGTGCGCTCGGTACCCTCGATGACCGAGGAGAGGTAGTCGGTGCTGATGGCAGCCGTGCCCGTCACGTCCGCCCGAAGGCCATCGGTCATGGCCGTGGAGAGGTACGTTCGGAGCGCCGCGACCGCGTCGGCGGCGGTCGAGCCCATGGGGTCCGTGGCCATTTGCACCGAGAGCAGTTCGACGGCGAGGTCGGCGCTCCGGTAGATGGCGGTGTAGTCAGGCAGGTCGGTGGCACCCTCGACCGTCACGAGGACGCGGCCCAGGGCAGCTGGCACATCCGGACCACGCAGCCACGCTTCGACCGCCGCGATGGAGGCGCGATCCGCGTCCGTCAAGGTGCCGCTCGGGCGGCTGAAGACCACCGTGGCCGAGGCCGACGACTGCGCATCGGGGAATGCCGCCGCCAGCCGCTCGGTCGCCAGCCGCGACGGGCTGCCGGCAGGCAGGAAGCCTGACTGCTGGGATGAGGTCACCGACGCCAGCGAGGGCACCAACGTCACGGCACCCAGCGCGAGCAACAGCCATGCCACGACGATGGCCAGACGCGCACGCAGCACCAGGCTACCCAGCCGATCGAACATGACCCGGCCATCCCATCACGCCATGGCGGCAGTGACCAGAGCCAAAGGGACGCTCGTTAGGGTGCCTCCGGCCCATCCGCCGTCAGGTCGGAGGCAGATTCGCCGAGGCTGGCGTGGCGAGGCTCCCGGCGCTCGAGGCGGCGATCAGCGCTAGAAGCGGATGAAGCCGAACACGAAGGTGAAGAAGATGATGGCCAGCACGATGAGGACACCCGCCGCGAGCGCGCTGCGATGTCGGACGAAGTAGCTGGCTTCGTTGTCCTCCAGCCGGTCGCCGCTGTGGTGGACCGAAGCGCCATAGGCACTGCCACCGGAGCTGTCGTGCTTCGGCTCGTGGTGCTGCTTCGCATGCCGTTCGGTGGCTTCGGCGTCCTGCCGATGCCGTTCGGCATCGGTCATCGTGTCAGGCTTGGACATCGTTGCTCTCCTTGGGGTCGTGGCGCGCGATGAGGGTATCTGGTCTGGTGCCGCTGGTGGCGATCGATCGACGGACCCCGGGTCGAGGCTCGGGGACTCCCGGGCAGATGCAGCGCCCTGGACTACACTGACCGACCGTTAGCTGGCAAGCCATCGGCCCGGATGTGCCCCGAGCACCGTGGCGACGAGGAGGTTCCAGATGTTCAGTCGCAACACCGATCGCCCCGCGACCGACCCCCAACGGCCGCCCGCGGCCCCGCCCACGCCACCAGGAGTCCGCGACGTGTCGATGCCCCAGCCTTCCCCGAGCCAGCAGCCGACAGCGCCATCGGTGCCGACCGAGCTGACCCTCATCGGGCGCGCCGATCGACTCGAGGGCACCCTCAAGGTGACCGACACGCTGCGCATCCAGGGCACGGTCGAAGGGTCTGTCGAGGCGACGACGGTGCATATCGACGAGGGCGCCAAGGTGCGCGCGGACATCACCGCGGACGAGGTCATCATCGGTGGCGACTACAGCGGCAAGCTCGTCTGCCGTCAGCGACTGGAGATCCGTGCGACCGGCCAGGTCGTTGGCCACGTGGAGACGTTCCGGCTGATGCTCCACGAAGGGGGCTCGATCGACGGCGAGCTCAAGATGCTCAAGCAGCCCGGGGCCGACCAGGACTCGCTGCGCAGCGGTGCAGGCCGCTCGTCGCGCGACCCGGGCACTCGCCCAACGGCAGCCAGCATCGGCGCGCCCGGCGCCTCGGGCGGCTCCGCCCCGTCGAATGGGCAGCCCGAAAGCTCCACCGCTGCTGCCGGGGCTGAGCCCATCGGTTGATGCGGGGATCAGTGGCGCCGCGGTCCCGATCCCGGCCCAGGTCCCGGACATCAGAACGCCCGCCGGTCTCCCGGCGGGCGTCATGTTTGCCGTTGCGTGTCAGGGGGCGCCGCTCATCACGCCCCCGGACGAGCGTGGCCTATGCGCGTCGCTTCGCGAAGCAGTCGGTGCAGTAGACGGGCTTGCCGCTGGTGGGCCGGAACGGCACCTTCGCGACCTGACCGCAGCTCGAGCAGGTGGCCTCGAACATCTCGCGCGGGGGACGATCGGAGTAGCTGCGGCTGCTGCCGGAGCTATACCCACCGCCGCCGGAGCTGTACCCGCCACCCGAAGAATAGCCGCCGGAACTGTAGCCACCGCTACCGCCGGAGGAATAGCCACTGCCGCCGCCCGAGCTGTAGCCACCGCTACCCCCCGTGGTGGCGCCGCGCTGGGCCTTGCGCGCCTGCCGGCAGGCCGGACAGCGACGCGGGTCGCTGAAGCCACGCTCGGTGTAGAAATCCTGCTCGTTCGCCGTGAAGACGAACTCCTGGCCGCAATCGGCACAGGTCAGGTTTCGGTCCGTTGACACGTTCTTCCATCTCCTTGGATGCACGCCGGCCCCCGCGACCTGTTCTCGCGGGAGCCGTGAGAGGAGTGATCGTGTGCCGGACGTTTCTGTTGCCCGGCGTCTCCGGGCAGTTACTGAGCGACGCGTATCGTACCGGAAGGCCACCACGACGCAAGCCCCTATTTTACCCTATGGGATCGCGCTTCCCGTTCTGCGGCAGGGGGTCCGTTCGGGGGTCACGAGACGCCGCAGGCGGTCCGTGACGGCAAGCGGTCAGCAGTCCCCTGCCGCGGGCCCCCAGAGGTCAGGGTGCCGACCCGTTCGGAGCGCACCATACTGTCCCGGTCCGGGCTCGTTCAGGGTGCCCGGACCCTGTCCGGCATCCCCGCGAGGTGATGTCTGCCCTTCGAACCGAGAGGACGAGCGATGAATGGGTCCGACCCCAGGCTGAGTGCGCGTGAGCTGCTCGAGGAAGCCCACCCGGCGCTCGTCGGGCTGAGCCACTGGATCCACGCGAACCCGGAGGTCGGATTCCAGGAGACCCTCGCGTCCGGCTGGGTGGCGGAGTGGCTCGTCACGGCGGGATTCGAGGTCGAGACCCCCGCCGGTGGCATGCCCACGGCAGTCATCGGCAGGACCGGGCCGGGCCCCTTCCATGTCGCCATCTGCGTCGAGTACGACGCGCTCCCCGAGGTCGGGCACGCCTGCGGCCACAATGTCATCGCGGCCGCCGGCGTGGGCGCGGGGCTCGCGCTCGCGTCCGTCGCGGAGGAGCTGGGCCTGCGCATCAGCGTCCTGGGCACGCCCGCCGAGGAGACTGGTGGCGGCAAGCTGCGGCTCATCGAGGCGGGCGCCTTCGAGGGCGTCCACGCCGCCATGATGGTCCATCCCTGGCCGACCGACGTCGCTGAACCACCCATCATCGCGGTCAACCAGCTGGAGGTCGCGTACATCGGTCGCGAGGCCCACGCCGCGGGCTTCCCGCAGCGAGGGCTGAACGCCGGCGACGCGCTGGTGGTCGCGCAGACGGCCATCGGGCTGCTCCGCCAGCAGCTCCTGCCGACCGACCGGGTCCATGGCATCGTGACCCGTGGCGGCGACGCGCCGAACATCATCCCGGCGCACACGACAGCGCTGTACATGGTCCGGGCGCACGACCGCGCGCGCATGGAGGAGCTGACCCGGCTCGTGACGCGCTGCTTCGAGGCAGGGGCGCTCGCCACCGGCACGGAGCTGACCATCGTCGAGGGCACCGCCTACTCGAACATGCTCCATGATCCGGACCTGGCGGCCCTCTACCGGCACAACGCCGAGCTGCTCGGCCGCGTGTTCGACGACAGCGATGGTGCCCCGGTATCGACCGACATGGGCAACGTCTCCCATCTCGTGCCCTCGATCCACCCCATGATCGGCATCGACACCAATGGCGCGGTCAACCATCAGCAGGCGTTCGCGGATGCGTGCGCGACGCCTTCGGCTGACCAGGCCATCCTCGATGGCGCCGTCGCGATGTCGTGGACGGTCATCGATGCGGCGCAGGACGCGGTCCTGCGCGCTCGTCTCATCCGCGAGGCTGTGGCCCGCGAGGCGGGTGCCCCGGTCGTTCCCTCGGACGACGCAGGCCCTGGGGATCAGGCCACGATCCTGGCCGAGGAGGCCGCCGCGCTCTCCGGTGAAGCGGACGCGCTGGCGGACGGTGCCGACGCGTTCGTGGCGGCGGCGCTCGTCGATACCGAGGGGTCCCAGGAGCTCGCCGACGAGGCTGCCCAGCTGTCGGATGAGGCGGCCGGGCTTGCGACAGCGGCGACGGTGTACGCCGATGCGGCCGATGACGAGGCGCTCGAGGCCGTGGTGCTGACACAGGAGGCGGATTCCCTCGAGGGTACGGCAGCCAACCTCGCCGTCGGTGCCTGGACGTTCGCGGACGCGTCCGAAGCGGCGTTCGATGACGTCGCGGATGACGCGGCCGTCGCGCTGGAGGCGACCGGAGAGGCGGCCGAGATGGCATCCGTGGCGGATGCCCTGGCCACCGAAGCCGCGGAGCTGGCGAGCCAGTCGTCGGAGCTGGCCGCGGAGGCGGACACGCTCGCCCAGGAGGCTGTCGCGGTCGCGGTCGCGGACCCCGATGAGGCTGAGCTGCTCGCCGACAGTGCCTTTCAGTTCGAGACGCAGGCCGCTGAGACCGCCGGAGAGGCCCAGGCGACCTTTGAGCAGGCGCTCGAGGCCGAGGCCGAGGCACAGGCAGCGGATGACCTCGCCGAGGTGGCCACGGAGGCCGCCGAGGATGCCCAGGACGATGCAGTCGTGGACGCGGTCCTGGCGGAGGCGCTCGCAGACGAGGCGGTCGAGACCGACGACCTTGCCGAGGTGGTCGCCGAAGCAGCCGATGATGCCGCAGCCGCGGCGATCGAGGACGAGGCCGTCGCCGAGGCGCTCGCCGAGGAGGCCATCGAGACCGATGATCTCGCCGAGGTGGTCGCCGAGGCGGCTGACGACGCCGCGGGTGCAGCGGTCGCCGACGTCATCACCGCGGACGCGCTGGCTGGGGAAGCCGCGCGGACGCACGACCTTGCGGAGGTGGTCCTGGAGGCCGTCGAGGATGCCCAGGCCGAGACGAGCCCGACAGCACCCAGCCCTGGGTCGTCGCCCGTCCCGGGCTCGGGGCACGCCGACTGGGAGGAGCAGTTCCAGACCATCTCCGCCCATGCCGCCTGGGAGCTGGAGTATGCCCGCATGACCGGCGCCGAAGGCGGACCACCCCCGGCTGCCGGGGAGCCGGCGGCGCCGGCGGTGATGCACCTCGATGACGCCACAGCCGTCGTCGAGGGTACCGCTGAGCCCGCGGCGCCAGCGGACGAGCGCGAGGATGTGGGTGCGACCAACGAGGAGATCCTCGCCTCGGTCATGTCCGGGATGCCGGACGCAGCGCCTGTCGGCGCCGAACCCGCGGCTGCGGATGACGGATGGTACTCGGGCGCCCCGGAGCTCGAGACACCCGAGACCGGCGCGTCCGGGGAGCCCGAACCCGAGACTCCGTTGGGCGGCTTCGAGTGGATCCCGGCCAACCCCGAGTCGGAGCCCTGACCCCGGGTCCCGCAGATCAGCCGGCGCGGAGCACGAGGATGTGCTGGTGCACGATGTTGGGCACGAAGCTCCGGGGATAGCCGTATGGCCGAAGGCGTGACCCGGCCTGGTACCAGATGAGGTCGCCCTTGGTCACGAAGCCGACGGTCTCGGCCCGGTTGGCCAGGTCGGCGCCCGTGAACCGGTAGCGGCCGTCCTGGTACGCGTCACGCACGATGACCGTGGCGTATCCGCCCTCCCGCAGCACGCGCCGGCAGCCCGCGAGGACGACGGTCATCCGGTCGAGGTATTCCGGATAGGTGGCGCTGTTGGCGAGGTCCGCCGGGTCGGTCGAGACCATCGCATAGTCCGTCCGTCGATTGGCCCACTTGGCCGCAGCGCTGCCGCCCGCCATGGTCAGCTTCAGCTGGGGGTTGTACGGCGGGTCGGTCGCGACCATGTCCACCGATCCGGTCGCGAGCCCGTCGAGCAACGCCAGCGCATCGCCGAGCTCCATCCGGCAGCCCGAGGCATCGAAGCTGCGCGGTCCTCCGGGATCGGCCATACCCAGGTCCGTGAGCAGGGGACCTGCGCCGTCGCGCTCCAGTCGAGCGTCGTCGACGACCGCTTGGTACACCTCGGTCCAGCGAGGGTCGATCTCGAACCCCAGCGCCCGGCGTGGGGAGCGGCAGATGGCGGCGCCGAGCAGGGTCCCGCCGACGCCGGCGAACGGGTCGAGCACCAGCTCTCCGCCACGAGTAAAGAACTCGATGAGCCGCGCCATGAGTCGCGGCGGCTTGTTGGCGCCGTGCGCCCGCCGTCGCGCGTGGCCCAGCTCCGAGGGATAGGCGCTGGACCAGAGCGACTTGGTGAAGTACAGCCACTCCTCGCCCGGCAGCTCATTGAGCGAGTTGTCGGGGTGCACCCGTCGGTCTGACACGGCCCCAGTATCGCGGACGGCACGCGTATCCTAGGCGGATGGTGTTCGTGGGCCGGGAGCGCGAGCTGGCTCGGCTTGCGGGCGCACTCCAGCGAGCCGTTGCGGGTCGACCGAGCCGTGTCGTCCTGACCGCTCCTGCGGGCACGGGCGTGACCCGACTCCTCGATGAGCTGTGCGAACGCGTCGCCTCGCTCCCGGAGGTGGTCATCCTCCGGGGGACCGCTATCGAGCCCGCCAGCGGCGAGCCATTCCAGCCCCTGGTGGCGGGCCTCCGCACCACACTTGCCGCGCTCTCCGACGCACGGCTTCGGACGGTCCTGGGCGCCTCCGTGCATGATCTCGCGGTGCTCGTGCCCGGCCTGGACGAACGCCTGGCGGCATTAGGCATCGACCGTTCCGCACCACGCCTGGTGGCGCCCGACCAGCTCGGCAGCCGGGTGATGGAGTCGCTCATCGGGGTCATCGAACGGCTCGCCGCGGGCGGTGTCGTGCTGCTCATCCTCGAAGACCTGCATTGGGCGGATCCGGCCACACGCGCGTTCGTGGCCGCCATGCTCCGGGTCCGACGCCAGCTGCCCCTGTGCCTCGTCATCAGCTATCGGCCGGAGGAGCTCACGCGGCGTCATCCGTGGCGGGCGATGGACCAGGCACTCGCCGCCGACCCATCCACTGAGCACATCGAGCTGCCGCCGCTCGACGCCGAGGCCGAGGAACGCCTCGTGTCCGCGATCCAGGGGGGCCGACCCGACAGCGATCTGATGGCCGCCATCCACATCGGATCGAACGGCCGGCCCCTGCATGTGCGACACCTGCTGTCCGCGGCTCGTTCGGCGGCGGGCGTCCGGCTGTCGGATTCGTTCGAGGACAGCGTCAGCGCTCTGCTGGAGGTCCTGACGCCCACGGCACGGACCCTGGTCCGGCTTCTGGCGGCAGCGCGTCAGCCCCTTACCCGCGCGGTGGTGGCGGGCCTGCGGCTCGATGGCGTCCGCATCACCAGCGCGGCCATCAGCGAGGCGATCGAGAGCGATCTCGTGGTCGCTGTGGGCGACTCGTTGGCCATCGCCCACGAGCTCCACGCCGAGGCCGTGGAGGCACTCGATCTGCCCGAGGAGCGGGTACTCCTCCGGGCCGCGCTCGCGACGCTGCTCGATGCCCAGCCGTCCCGTGCGGCCTGGCACTGGGAGGCGGCGGGTCGGCCTCGAGAGGCACTGGAGGCGCACCGACGTGCCGCCGCCGCCGCTCGTGACACCGATCCGGGCGAGACGACGCTGTCGCACGAGCTGCGGGCGCTGGAGCTGGCGGCCGCCGTGATGCACCATCCGGGGAAGGCTGCCCAGCGTGATGACGACGTCACGGACCTGCTGCTGGGCGCGGCGCGCGCGGCGGCGGCCGCCGGATCGTTCCACCGTGCCGCGCGCCTCCTGCGCCGAGCCATCGGTGCGCGTGCCGTGTCGCGCCACGGCGAACGCCGCGAGGCGCGCCGCCTGGCCACGGGCGCGCTGCATGAGGAGCTGGGCCGGATCCTGTGGGCCAGCGGTGACTTCGCGGCGGGCATCGCGGCCATGGAGCACGCGCTCGCCATCCTCCCCTCGAGCCCCAGCCAGGAGCGCGCGCGGGCGCTCGCGACGCTCGCTCAGCACATGATGCTGGACGGTCGGTTCGCCGAGAGCGCGGTCCTCGCGGAGCAGGCCCGCGACATCGCCGAGGCAGTCGGTCCAGGGGCACGCCCGGAGCTCGCCCACGCGCTGTGCACGCTGGGAGTGGACATCGCGTGGCAGGGGAGCCTCGACCGAGGCCTCGCCTTGCTGCGGGCATCTGACGCGGTCGCCCGACGTGAGGGCCGTCTCGACGACCTGATGCGCGCCGCGCTCAATCGGACCACGCTACTCGACCTGGACGCGCGACGCGAGCGGGCGCTCGAGGTCGTGACCGCAGGCATCCGTGATGCGGAGGCTGGCGGGCTCGGTCGGACTTATGGCTCGTTCCTGCGCGGCAATGCCGCGGACATCCTCTATCAACTCGGCCGCTGGTCGGAGTCGGAGGCCGAGTGCCGGGTGGGCATGGAGTGGCAGCCGACGGGGGTGGCGTGGTTCAGCCCCACGCTCTACCTAGGCCTCGTGCTCGTCGAATCGCGCGCGGACGACGAAGCGGGCGACCTGGTGGGCCAGACACTGCTCCAGTTGGACACCGTCCCGGCTGGCCAGTGGACGGCGCTCGTGCAGCGTGCCGCCGTCAGCTATGCGCTGTGGCACGGCGACCACCAGGACGCGCTCAAGGTCGCCCGACGCGAGTGGCCACGGGTCCTCGAGACCGGCGACGCCGGCCAGATCGCCCTCGCCGCGTCCACCTGCCTTGAGGCCGCCGCCGCGGCCGCGGAGGACGGGCGAGCGCGTCGCGACGTCGGGCTCGTCTCGGAAGCGACCGAGATGGCGGAGTTGGTGCTGCCTGAGGCCGAGCGGCATGTCGCTGACGGGTCGCTGCCGCCCAACCTCGGTGCGCGTGTCGAGGCCGAGCTGCACCTGGGGGTGGCGCGAGCTCACCGCCGCAGGGTCCAGGGTCGGCCGTCGGCGCGCGCCTGGGCACGGCTGGCGGAGGCCTGGGCGGAACGGGGTATCCCCTACCAGGTCGCGAAGGCACGCTGGTGGCAGGCGCTCGCTGAGCTCCGACGGGGCGGCAACGACCGATCGGCCGCCCGCCAGGCTCTGGAGGAAGCGTGGCGAGCGGCCAGTCGCTTGTCGGCGGCACCCCTCTGCGAGGAGCTCGCCGACCTCGCGTCGCGGGCACGCATCCCGCTGCCCATCGACGAGGGATTCCCGGCACCGACGATCCGGCGCCGCCGACCCGAACGATCGCCGTTCGCGCGGATCGTGGTGCCTGTCGTGGCTGATCCGACTGCCGCCGCGGATATGGCGGACACGACCGGGCCCATCGCGGACCTGGTCAGGGCCCCCGGATCGAGCGCGACGCCATTTGGGCTCAGCCCTCGGGAGCTGGAGGTGCTGCTCATCATCTGTGAAGGCCGGACCGACCGGGAGATCGCGGAGCGCCTCTTCATCAGCGAGCGTACCGTGCACGTCCACGTGCGCAAGGTGCTCCACAAGATGGGGGTCGCGAGCCGCACGCGGGCGGCCACGCTCGCGTGGCAGACGGGCCTGGTGCCGGACATCGCGGGCGCCGCGACCGCCACATAGGCCGCGCGGGTGATGGGAGCCCCGATAGTTCGGTACGATCAGGCGTATGAAGACACCCTCGATCCGCCTCATGGTCTCCGGCATGGCCGCGCTCCTGCTCCTCGCGGCCTGCGGCGGCACGACCGGCACCACCTGGACCATCGCGCCGGCGCTGCCCACACCCACCGCTGGCCCCTCGGGCATGCCCTCGATGGGGGCCAGCAGCGCGCCCACGGCAGTACCCAGCGCTGGTACCAGCGTGGCGCCCGCGAGTCCGGGCGCGAGTGTCGCCCCCGGCTCGCCGGCAGCGTCCGCTGCGACGAGCCCGGGCGCAGGACAGGTCATCAAGCTGGAGCTGACCGGATCCCTGTCGATCACCCAGGATGGCCAGGCGGTGACCACGCTCGACGTGAAGCAGGGCGAGACCGTCCACTTCGTCATCGACAATACGGCCGGCTTCACCCACAACTTCCACATCGGGACCGCCGACCAGCTGCAGCAGAACGCGCCGGACCTGCCGGGCATCCCGGACTGGACCAGCGGCGTCCAGGAGTTCGACTACACCGTCACCGCCGACACCGCGGGCCTGGAGTTCGCGTGTACCGTGCCGGGTCACTATTCCCTGATGCACGGCACCTTCAACGTCACGCCCTGAGGCGATGACGACCTGGAGCTGATGGCATGGCGACCGACGCGATCTGCTACCGCGATGCGTATCGTCGGACCGTCGACGCGACCGTGACCGGGTCCGGACCCGGGGATGCCGGGATCGGCCTCGTCGCGCTCGACCGGACCGTCTTCTACCCGGGTGGCGGTGGTCAGCCGGCGGATGCTGGCTGGTTGACGGCGCCGGATGGCGCTCGGTGGGTCGTGCGGGCCGCCCGCAAGGATGGTGCGGACATCGTGCACGAGCTGGCCGTGGAGCCTGGGACGCCGTTGCCGCCGGTCGGTGCGACCTTGACCGCCGAGATCGACTGGACCCGGCGCCATCTGCTCATGCGTACGCACACTGCGTTACACGCCCTGTGCGGCGTGGTGTGGCGCGATCACGGTGCGCTCGTCACGGGCGGCAACATGGAGCCCGGCCGAGGGCGGATGGACTTCGAGTTCGAGGCGCTCAGCGCCGAGCTTGCGGGTGCCATCGAGACGACCGTCAACATCGAGCTCGCCCGGGCTCGACCGGTCAGCGTCCGCTTCCTGTCCATCGACGAAGCCGCAGGGACGCCCGATCTCATCCGCACCCGAACCAACCTGCTGCCGGAGGGTCTCACCGAGGTGCGGGTCATCGACATCGAAGGGCTCGACATGCAGGCCGACGGTGGCACGCATGTCGCCAACACGCGCGAGGTCGGCTCCATCCGGGTCACCGGCACCGAGTCGAAGGGGCGCATCAACAAGCGCATCCGCCTGGAGCTGGTCGACCCGGTCAGTGACGGTTAGCTGGAACCGCGTGGGTGCCGCGCTCGCCGGTACCCCCTCCGGGTGGGCGTGCCCCGTCCGGCTCCGGCGACGCCAGGTCAGCCCGTCAGGACACCGCGTCGGAGGAGCAGCTGGTGCAGCTCGCCCATGTCGGCGACGACGAGGACCGCGCCCGACTGACCCAGGACCCGGCCCTCGGTGGCGCCGGTCGGAACCCCAACACCGGTCATCATCGCGCTCCGCGCGGCGATCATGTCCCACGTCGAGTCGCCCACGTACCAGCAGTCCCGGGCCGTGACACCCAGCTGCTCGGCGCCCGCGAGCAGCAGGTCAGGTGCCGGCTTGGCATGCGTCACATGGCTCGCATCCACGATGCGGGGTGGCACCGGCAGGGCGAGGGCCGCGACCGAAGCCACGGTCTGGCCCGGCTGGCTTGACGTCGCGATCGCCCACGGGATGCGGGCTGAGGTCAGTGCGGCCAGCAGGTCGCGGACGAACGTCAGTGGCATGGGCTGGATGTTCCGCTCACCGAACAGCTCGCCCGCACGCCGGTCCACCAGCTCCGCGCGATGATCGGACAGCGGACGACCATGGCGCTCGGCGACCTCCCGGGCGACCCGCTTGCCATCCGCGCCCATGAGCCCGCCGAGCTCCGTCGCGTCGGTCTGGACGCCAACGTCCTCGAAGGCCACGATCCAGCACTCCACCCGCAACGCGACCGTATCCACGAGCGTCCCGTCCAGGTCGAACAGCATCGCGCGCGGCAACGCGGGCTCCGGGGTCCTCGCGACGGTGTCATCGGGCGCTGGGTTCGACGTCACGGGCACGCCCCAGCGTACCCTGCGCCGCATCCTGGCATCGGGCCAAGGCGCTCATGCCACTCGCAGCTGGGCACGCAGAGCCACCGGATCGGTGACGGGCAGCTCGCACCTGAAGCCGTGGCAGACATAGGCGGTCGGCAGGCCATCCCGTCGGTCGCGATGGTGCAGCAGTGGCACACCGCTGCCAGACGCATCATTCGTGCAGGCAACGACCTGCCATGGGCGATAGCCCGAGCGGACGACCTCCAGCAGCGCCGAGGTCCCCGCCTCGTCCGGCCCACCCAGGATGGCGACCGCGTCAACGGGTGCCACGAGCATGCCGGCTGCCACGAGCCATTGGGCGAACGCCGTCGGGTGGCGTGCCGCGAGGTCGATGGCTCCCACGAGCGTCGCCTCTGCGGCAGCCTCGTAGCGCCCGTCACCGGTGAGCGCCCCCAATTGGAGCAAGACCGTGACCGCCATCGCATTGCCGGATGGGAGGGGACTGTCCACGAGGCTGCGCGGCCGTGCGAACAGGTCATCCGCGTCGTCGGGGGTGTCCGCGAACCCGCCCTGGGGCTCGGCGAAGTGCTCCAGGACCGTCTCGATGAGCTCGACGGCCCAGGCCATCCAGCGCTCTTCGAAGGTGGTCTGGTAGAGCGCGAGCAGGCCGGCGGCGAGGTGCGTGTGATCCTCGAGCACGGCCGGTGGACCGGGACGGTCGTCCTTCCACGAGCGTCGCAGTCGTCCGTCAGGCGTGCGCAACCGAGCGTGCAGCGACGCGGCGAGCTCCGTGGCGAGCTGCGTATATCGGGCACCTTCCGGCAGGGCTCGGCCGGCCTCCGCCAACGCCGCCATGGCGAGTCCGTTCCAGGAGGCGATGACCTTGTCGTCGCGGGCCGGCTGGGGACGCGCCTGCCGGGCCTCGAGCAGTCGGTGCCGTGACCTGTCCAACCGCTCGGCGACATCGTCACGGGAGATCGACCACGTGGCCGCGAGGGACGCGTCATCACGCACCCGTGAGAGGATCGTCTGGCCCTCCCAGTTGCCATCCCGCGTGACGCCGTAGGCGGCCGCGAACAGGGGCGCCTCGGTCCCCAGGAACCCCTCGATCTCTGCAGCGGTCCACACATAGGTGGTGCCCTCGTGGCCGTCGGTGTCCGCGTCGAGGCTGGCGGCGAGGCCCACGATGCCATCTGGTCCCCGCACCAGCAGGTGCCGCTCCAGGAAATCGAGCGTGTGCCGGACCACGACGGCGAGGCGGTCCTCCCGGGTCAGCTGCCACGCGTGGAGATAGGCGAGGGCAAGTTGGGCGTTGTCATACAGCATCTTCTCGAAATGGGGCACGAGCCAGACGCTGTCGGTGGCATAGCGCGCGAACCCACCGCCGAGCTGGTCGTGGATGCCGCCAGCGGCCATCGCGTCGAGGCTGCGGGTGGCTGTCAGCAGCGGCGGCGCTGCGGCGGTCCGGAGATGCTCCCGGAGGAGCAGCTCGATGACCACCGGTTGCGGGAACTTGGGCGAACCGCCCCAGCCTCCGGTCCGGGCGTCGAAGCCATCGATGAGGGCGCGTGTCGCGCGACCCAGTGCCGCCGTGACGCCGGGCGCATCCGTCCCAGCGGCCCCGATGCCCCCGGGTGCTCGCTGCCCGGCCCCGATGGCATCGGCGAGCCTGGAGGCGCTGGCCTCGACCTCGTCGCGTCGGGCGAGCCACGCTTCGCCGACGGCGGCCAGCACCTGGCGGAACGATGCCAGACCGTGGCGGGGCCGGTCCGGGAAGTAGGTGCCGCCGTAGAAGGGACGACCGTCAGGCGTCAGGAAGACGCTCATCGGCCAGCCACCACTGCCGGTGAGCGACTGTACCGCGTCCATGTACAGCGCGTCCACGTCCGGTCGTTCCTCACGGTCGACCTTGATGCTCACGAACCCGGCATTGAGCTCCGCCGCCGTCTGGGCATCGGCGAACGACTCCCGGTGCATCACGTGGCACCAGTGGCAGGCCGCGTAGCCGATCGACAGGAAGATGGGCCGATCGAGGTCGCGGGCGCGGTCCCTGGCCTCGGCGCTCCAGGGATACCAGTCGACCGGGTCATGGGCGTGCTGGAGCAGATAGGGGCTCGTCTCCGCCGCCAGACGGTTCTGATGGGTCGACTCCACCGGCAGCACTATACGGGCCTCCACGGGGGCCCGGTGCTACCGTCAGGCGATGCTCGACCGTCAGGCGATGCTCGACCGCGCTGACCGCACCCCGGCATCGGTCATCCCGAAGCGGACGTGGGACCCCGATGGCTGAGGGCGGCGCGCCAAAGGCAAACGATGGTCTCCGAATCGGCGCGGTCGTGCTGGCCGCCGGCGCGAGTCGTCGCTTCGGGGGCGACAAGCGTGGGGCTCTGCTCGATGGACGCCCCCTGCTCCAGCACGTCCTGGATACCCTGACGCAGCTCCAGCCGGCCGTGACCGTCGTCGTCCTGGATCCGACCGCCGGGGGACTGGATGCGATCCGGTGGCGCAACGAATGGCGCGTCGTGAACCCCGACCCGGGACGCGGCCTGTCCAGCTCGGTCCGCGTGGGGGTTGAGGCGTGCGCGGTGGACCCATCGCTGGAGGGGGTCTACATCCTGCTCGGCGACCAACCGAGGACCTCGCTGCACACGCTCGCGGCGCTCGCCGATGCGGTCCCTGCCGCCCGGTCGGCTGGCCTGGTGGCGGTCGTACCGGCATATGCGGACGGCGGCGGCGCCAATCCGGTGCTGCTGCTGCGAGCTGGATTCGCCCTGGTCGAGGGGGTGGGTGGTGACCAGGGACTCGGTCCGCTCCTCGCGGCGCGACCTGATCAGGTCCGCCGCGTCCCGGTACCGGGCTCGAACCCGGACGTGGACTCGCCGGCGGACCTGGCGGCACTCAACAGCGATCCTTCGCCACCGCCAGACGTCGGGTCAGGGCGCGAGTGACGAGCTCGCAGCTGGCGCGACACTCGGCGCGATGCTCGGCATCGCACTCGGTGCAGGGCTCGGTGCGCCGCTCGTGGCAGCACTGGGCGCCACGCTGGGGCTGAGCGATCCAGCGGGGGACGCCGACGGCGACGGTGACGCGAGGTTGATGTCGGCGTCGGAGCATGCGGTCGCGTAGTCGCCGGTGCAGATGAGCGCGGTGGTGTCGGGTCCGAAGGCCCGATCAGCGACGATGGTGGAGGCGACCGAGCGGGTCCCGGCGACCGAGCCGTCGAGGCCCACGACGATGCCCGTCAGCATCAGCGCGGGGATGTCGGCGGTGCCGTTGTTGATGGGCGTCGGGGTGAGGCTCTGGGGCAGGCCCGTGCCCGTGGCCAACCCGCAGGCGACGACCGCAGCCAGCTGGGCCTCATCGGTCGGCGGCGCGAACGTGGTGAACAGCTGCTGGTCGACGAGGATCTGCTGGATGCCCGCCACGCTGGCGTTCCCGCCGGTGACCTGGCGCGCGGCGGGCGTGATGTTCGCGGCCGTCAGGCCGGCGATGACGCCCGCGGCCACCGCGTCGTCCGTGGTGATGACCGCGTCGAACCCATCGGCGCCGATCGCGGTGATGGCCTCCGTGATGAGCCGCTGTCCCTCGTCAGCCGTGGCTGCGGTCACGGCAGCCTCGTTGACGACTGTCGCCTCGGCTCCCAGCCCATCCTTGACCGTGGCGGTCCATGCCGCGGACGTTGGGTCGCTCGCGGGCCCGTCGATGAGCACGACGCGCATGCCACCGACCGGCAGGCTGGGCGCCGGGGAAGCCGAGGCAGCCGCCTCGGCATTCGAGGTCAGGACCGCATCCGCGATGTGGGTCCCGACCGCGGCCGGGTCATAGCCGATGTGATAGTCGGGGCTGGCGCCGGTGATGAGGCGGTCGTAGCTGATGACCTTGGCACCGGCGGCCTGCGCGCTGGTCACGATGGCGCCCGCGCTCGCGGCATCGACCGGTGCGACAACGAGCACCTTGGCCCCCGCCGTCAGTGCGTCCTGCGCCTGCTGTGCCTGGGTGGCCGCATCCCCACCCGCGTTGCGCTCATCGAGCAGGGCCGTGGGACAGACCTCGGTCAGCTTCGCCGCGAAGGCGACCTTGTCCACGTCCTCCCAGCGTGTGTCCGTGGTGTTGGGCAGCAGCAGGGCCACCGGCACGCTCGGGGCTGGTGTGGTCGAGGCCGCAGCCCCGGAGGCCGCGGGAGACCCGGCAGGTGCGGCCGATGGCGCGGCTGTCGCGGAGGGCGTCGCGGGTACCTCGGACGTGGGCGCCGCCGATACCGGGGGACCGGACGGCACCGGATCCGGGGATTGGGCGGACACCGCACCTGACGCGACGATGGCCATGGCCAGCGCGGCCGCGGCGACGATGGGCGGGCGGGCGCGCCGGTTGTGGTCGATCACGCGGGGAACCTCCTGTGGGTCTCGGCATCCGCGGCGCTCTCACCGCTCGACGACGGGTGCGGTCGAGACAGCGCGGACGGAGCCGTGGAGAGGATACGAGGGTCGCACATCGTGCGCTTGTCCGCGCCAGCGCGGTCCGCGCACGGAATACGCGCCTCCCGTGCGGGCGCCCCGGTAGCATGGCAGGCACCGGCGCAGCAAGGTCCGGCCGATGCCGACCGCGTCCCATCCGGAGGTCCGATCACGTCTCAGCACCCTGACGGCGTCGCGAGCGAGGGCCCTGTCCCGGTCGCAGCAGCGCCGTCGACCGCCTCGCCTTCGATCGTCCCCGCGGTGCCCGATGGTGGGCCACCGGCCGACACGAGCGACCGGGGGGTGGCGTTGCTGCTGGCCGTGGCCGCGGTCGCCGCCGCGCTCATCACGCTCGTCGCGGTCAACGCCTCGAGTGATTCCTCGAGCGCCTGGCAGTCGGCCCTGCGGCAGGAGGTCGCCCGGGGTGTCGCGGCGGTCGAGGATATCCGGTACGTCTACGAGGTCGAAGCGCCGGGCGCCTTCCAGATCGCGAGCCAGGAGGTCCAGGCGGAGGAGTTCCGGACGGCCGCCCGCAGTGCCTCGCCGGATCTCCGTCCTGGCCTTGAGGCCCGTGCGCAGACGCTGGAGATGACCGTGGCAGCCCTCCGGTCGAGCATCGAGCTGGCCACGGCCGCGTACGCCATGCCCGGCGGGGGCTACGACACCCTCAAGCGGCTCGCGGCGCGGCTGTCCGATCCGGCGCGTCGGACATACGATCCCGACGGCACGATGGCTCGCGGTGACCAGGCCGCGGCGCGCTCGGTCCGACTCATGGACAGCATCGTGGTCATCGGCTTCGCGTTCCTGTTCGGGGCTCTTGCGCAGGCGTTCCGGGGCGCCCGCAGGCCGCTGCTCATCGTGGGCTGGGTGGCGCTGGGTGCGGGCGTTGCTGCCGCCTTCGCCACGGGTCCGCTGCTGTGATCGACCTCGAGACGGTCCAGAGCACCGATGCCGGCACCCGGTTCCACCGCGCCGTGGCCATCCTGCTGGGCACGATCGCGGTGCTCGCGGCGGCATTGGGGGCCGTCCAGATGGACCGCTCCCAGGCCGAGACGCGGGCCACGACCCAGGCGGCCCGGCTCACCGGCGACCTCGCGGCGGGCATCCCGGTCCAGGGCATCACGGGTGCGATGTCCCTGATGGCCATGCAGCAGGCGGTGATCCGGTCAGCGGCAGGGACGACCCGCAACCTGCTGTCGCTCGACAGCGGTGACCAGGCCGCGCTTGCGGAGGGAGCCGCCGAAGTGGCCGCCGGGACGCGGCTGCTGGACATCGCCGCGCGCATGGGCGCTACGCCGGATGCGTCGAGCGACCTGCCGCCCTACGAGCTGAGGCTCATGACCGCGGACATGAACGCCCTCAACCGGGAGGTCGAGGAGCAGAACCGGTTCATCGACGTGGCTGCCGCGGAAGCGAGCGCGGACAGCTCGGCAGCCGTCGCAGGGCTGTCCGTCCTGGCCCTCGCTGGTGTGCTCGTCGGCCTCGCGTCCGTGCTTGGCGCCGATCGCGCCGGACGGGCCACGCTCGTGATGGCCTGGCTGGCCGCTGGCGCGGCCGCAGCCGCTCTCGTGAGCACGTTCCTCTAGGCGCGCGGGGTCCGCGCCGGCAGGCGTCGCGACAGGTCGAGGACGATCCCGGCCACGACCTCCGGCAGCCGCTCCCGGATATCACACTCCCAGATCTCGTGGACGACCCATCCATGCTCCTCGAGCTCGCGCCGCTTGCGCGCGTCGCGTTCCCGATTGAGCTCGAACTTGCGCATCCAGAACTCGGGGTTGGACCGGGGTAGCCCGGGCTGGCAGCGTGGGCAGTGGTGCCAGTAGCAACCATGCACGAACACGGCCACCCGACGTCCCGGGTAGGTCACATCCGGGCGGCCTGGCGCGCCCTTCCAGTGCAGCCGATAGCCGCGATAGCCGGCGTCGCGAAGCGCTCGCCGCACGACTTGCTCCGGACCCGTGTCGCGCGCGCGGTTGGCACGCATGACCGCCCGGACCGCGGGTGAGGTCGCTGGGGGGTTGGGAAGCTGCTGACGTGCCACTCGGGGATGGAGTGTAGGCGGAGCCTGGCCGGCGTCGCGACCGATCGCCGGCGTCGCGACCGATCGCCTCGCGCCACGTATCCTGCTGACATGCATCCAGCGTTCGTCTGGCAGCCGCACGAGGGTGGCTTCCTCAGGATGCGTGCCGACACCCGCTTCGGTGCCGATGGGTTGCCCGATGGCTGGTGGTTCGGGCGCGTCTCCGCGGTGGTCACGGACGCCGACGGCCTGGTCTACGTCGCGCACCGGGGACCGGCCGGCGATCCGATCGTGGTCCTGGACACGAGCGGCCGATACGTCCGGTCATGGGGTCGCGGCCGCATCGGCAGCGCGCACGGGCTGCGGCTCGCGCCCGATGGCGCCCTCTGGCTCACCGACGTCGGTCGCCACGAGGTGACCCGCTGGGAGCGCGACGGGACATTGACACTGTCCCTGGGCACGAGTGGCGTCGCGGGCAACGACGATCGCTGCTTCGACATGCCGACCGACGTCGCGTTCGCTCCCAACGGCGACGTCCATGTCTCCGATGGGTACGGCAACTCACGCATCGTCCGGTTCCGGAGTGATGGCCGGCGGGTGGGCAGCTTCGGCGCTCGTGGCACCGGGCCGGGCGGGCTGCACACACCGCACTCCGTCATCTTCGGACCCGATGGCCGGATGTATGTGAGCGACCGAACGAACCACAGGATCCGGATGTTCGACCCGGACGGTCAGCTGCTCGAGACCTGGGATCATCTCGGAGCGACCCAGGGCATCGAGTTCGGCGACGACGGCAGCCTCTGGGTGGTGACCTTCCGGAGCACGCTCGACCTGGTCGCCCAGGACGCCCTGGGCGGACGGTTGATGCAGCTCGACCCGGGGACGGGCACGGTGATCGCGTCGGTCGATGTGAACGGACATACGGTCCATCGGGCACGGTCGGGCGATATCTTCGTGGCCAGCCTCGCCGGTTCCGTCATCCGGTTCCTGCCGTCCTGGCCGGAGGGGGGCACTGACCTGGAGGAGAAGGACCTCCTCGCGGCAGCAGTGACCGTGCTCGATGAGCGGGGGCGTCCCGACGCCAGCTGAGCGACCCGGGCAGCGCGGGTGGTTGGCATGCGCCGGAGCCCGATCAGTGGCCGCGCTCTCCTCGAACGTACGGCACGCCCAGCGAGGCGGGTGCCCCGATCCTGCGTCGGCGCGCCTCGCGGGAGCCGATCACGAGCACCAGGATGACCAGCGCATACGGCAGCATGTTGAGGAAGAACGTCGACGGCTGGTAGGTGAAGAAGGGGTTCGGGATGCCGAGGAAGTCGGAGGGCCCCTGGAGGTCGAGGGTCAGGCGCCGGATGACGGCGATGAGGTAGGCGCCGATCATCGCCCGGCCCGGGCTCCACTGGGCGAAGATCGACCAGCCCGACCGCGATCCAGCCCAGGCCCGATGTCTCCTTGTCGGCGAACCAGCCCGGGGTGACGGCCATGCTGATGGTCGCGCCCGCCAATCCGGCCAGCGCGCCGCCCACGAGGGTGTAGGCGTAGCGCGTGCGATAGACGTCGACACCCAGGGCATCGGCAGCAGATGGCTGCTCACCCACGGCCCGCAGGTGCATGCCCGGGCGGGTGTGGTCGATCCAGAGGTAGGCGACGGGCACCAGCAGGTAGCCCATGTACACCAGGATGCTCTGATCGGTGAAGAACACCGGCCCGATGAACGGGACCTGCGACAGCAGCGGCAGGGTCACGGTGGGCAGGAGGGCGCCCGTCTGGGCAGTCGCCAAGCCTTCGCCGAGCACCAGCGCGATGCCGGTGCCCACGAACGTGAGCGCCAGGCCAGACACGATCTGGTCAGCCTGGAAATGGATGCACACGATGGCGTGCAGCAGGGCCAGGGCCATGCCGGCGGCCATCGCCAGCGCCAGGCCAAGCCACGGGTCGCCGGTCTCGAGGCCGACCTTGAAGCCGGCCAGGGCGCCCACGAACATCATGCCCTCGACGCCCAGGTTGATGATCCCGGCGCGCTCGGTGAAGATCTCGCCGATGGCCGCGAACAGCAGGATCGTGCCGCTTGCTACGCCGGCCGCGAGGATGATCTCGAGGTTCACCGACGGACCAGCCGCACGCGATTGCGCAGCAGGACGTCGCTGCAGATGACGCAGAAGAGCACGATGCCCTGGATCATCGCGGGGATGCCCGCAGGCTGGATCTCGCGACCGGCCAGGATGAGGGCACCGAACAGGATCGACGCGATGACCACGCCGAAGGGGTTGAAGCGGGCGAGGTACGCGATGATGACGCCCGTGAACCCGTAACCCGGCGAGATCCCGTCCTGCAGCCGGTGGACCGCGCCGCTGATCTCGGACCATGCCCGCGAGACCGGCCAGCCCACCCGACATGAGCATCACGAGGATGATGTTGCGTCCGATGTTGATGCCTGCGTACCGGGCCGCTCGCGGGTTGTCGCCGATGAGCCGGATCTCGTAGCCCTTGCGGGTGCGCTTGAGCAGGAACCAGACCAGGAACGCGCACGCGAGGCCGAACAGGAACCCGAGGTGGGTGGTCAGCCCGCCGAAGTCGGGGATGGCCTTCGCGAAGTCGGTCAGTCGTGGCAGCCAGGCGCTCGCGCGGGAACCGCGCCGACAGCTGGAAGCCGCCCTCGCTCCAGGGGCCGAAGACCCAGAACCGGACCCAGAGGATGGCGATGTAGTTGAGCATCAGGGTGGTGATGATCTCGTTGACGTTGAAGCGCGCCTTCAGCCAGCCTGCGACGCCGCCCCACAGGGCGCCGGCCGCGACGCCTGCCACGAGCATCAGCCGGGCATGAGCACGAACGGCGAGCTGTCAGGCGGCAGGATGGGCACGCAGGACCACCGCCGAGGCGCCCCAGGCACCCATGAACAGCTGACCCTCGGCGCCGATGTTCCAGAGACGCATCCGGAACGCCAGCGCACAGGCCAGGCCCGTGAAGATGAGCGGCGTCGCCTTGACCAGCGTGTCCGAGAGGACCCCGACGTTGCCGAACGACGACTGCACGATGTGCCGGCCGATGTTGATGGGATCGCCACCCACGGCCACGATGAGCAGGCCCGAGATGACCAGTGCGACGGCCACCGCGCCGATGGTCGTTGCGATCGGCAGCCATCGAGGGGTGACCAGGCGACGCTCGGTCCGCAGCGACCAGGGGATGAGCGGCCGCCGATCCAACGTCGTCATGCCTCGATCGCGCCGGCCGTCGCCGAGCCGGCTGTGCCCTCGAGGCTGCTGCCGGTCATCAGCAGGCCCAGCGTCCGGATGTCCGCGTCTGGCGGCGTCCATGACACCCGCGATGTGGCCGTCGTACATGACTGCCACCCGGTCGGCGAGCGCCAGGATCTCGTCCAGGTCCTCGCTGATGAGCAGCACCGCAGCGCCGGCCGTCCGCCGCTCCAGCAGCAACCGGTGGACGGTCTCCACGGCGCCCACGTCCAGGCCACGGGATGGCTGCGCAGCGACGATGATGCTGGGCATCGTCGACACCTCGCGGGCGAAGATGAGTCGCTGGAGATTGCCGCCGGACAGCAGCCGCGCCTGGGTATCGATGGTGGGAGCGGCCACCTCGTACTGGCGCTTGAGCGTCTCTGCCTGGTCCCGGGCCATGGTGCCGTTCACCATCCAGCCCCTGGCGATGGGCGCCCGCCGATAGCTCTTCATCATCAGGTTGTCGACGAGCGACAGGTCGGGCGCGCTGCCCATGCCCAGGCGGTCCTCCGGGATGTGGGCCACGCCCGCGTCGATGGCCCGCAGCGGCGGCAGCCCGGCCAGCTCCTCGCCGTGCACCCGACGCGGCCCGTGCAGCCGCGCAGGCCGGTGATGACCTCGGCCAGCTCGGACTGGCCGTTGCCGGCGACGCCTGCGAGCCCGACGATCTCGCCGGCACGTACCTGGAGGCTCACGTCGCGGAGCGCAGGTAGGCCCCGCTCATCCAGGGCGTCGACGCCGCTGGAGCTCCAGCACGACGGGACCCGGCGTCGACGGTGTGCGGTCGATGACCTCGAGCACGTCCCGACCGACCATGAGTCGGGCCAGCTCGGGACGCGTCCGTCCGGCCGCCGGGATGGCCTCGGCCGTGACCTTGCCCTTGCGCAGGATGGTGATGCGGTCCGCGATGGCCAGGACCTCGTCCAGCTTGTGGCTGATGAACACGATGGACTCGCCGCGCGCGGTCATGTCCCGGAGGGTACGGAACAGCTCCTCGGCCTCCTGTGGCGCGAGCACGGCGGTCGGCTCGTCCATGATCAGCACCCGGCGCCGCGGTACAGCATCTTGACGATCTCGACCCGCTGCTGCTCCCCGACCGACAGGTCCCAGACCTTCGCCATCGGGTCGACGCGCAGTCCGGATCGTTCCGCCAGCTCCCCGATCCGTCGCGCGTAGTGGGGCAGGTGGAGCCGGAAGCGGGGCTCGCGGAGACCCAGGAGGACGTTCTCGGTCACGGTCAGCGATGGCACGAGGGTGAAGTGCTGGTGGATCATGCCCAGCCCGACCTCGATGGCGTCGCGTGGGGAGCGGATGCTGGCCGGCATCCCCTGGACGGCGATCGTGCCTTCGTCGGCGGTGTACAGCCCCGACAGGATGTTCATGAGCGTGCTCTTGCCAGCGCCGTTCTCGCCCAGCAGGGCATGCACCTCCCCCCGGCGCAGCTCGAAGTCCACGTGGTCGTTGGCGACGAGCCCGGGGAAGCGCTTGACGATGCCCCGCATCTCGACTGCGAGCGTGGACTCGCCGGCGCGATCGACGGTCGGCTGATCCGGTTCGGTCATTGGCAGACCTCGGCTCGTTCCATTGCCCGGCATCATGCCGGAACGAGAAAGCTCCCCGGGTGCCATGTGGCGCCCGGGGAGCCAGATATGCGCTGGCTAGTTGGTTGGGATGGTCCCGTTGATGCCCTCGACGAGCCAGTTCATCCCGGTCAGGTCAGCCTGGGTGAGCTGGGCGCCAGCGGCGACCTTCTCGGCCCCGGTGTTGTCGTTGATGGGTCCGCCGAAGACGTCGAACCGGTCGAACTCGCCGGCAAGCATCTTGGCGAGGGTGTCCTTGACCTTCTGGACATCCTCGGCCGGCAGGGCAGCGATGCCCTGCTGCGGCTGCTCGCCATCCATGAAGCCGTACAGGCCCATCGACTTCAGGTCAGCGTCGAAGTACTCGTCGCCGCCTTTGTAGGTGCCCGCCTTGACCGCCTCGGCGATGCTTGGCGTACTCGGGCCCCCAGATCCAGTAGGGAGCGGTCAGGCAGGAGTCGAGCTGGCAGGAGCCGGGATGGTCGTAGGTCACGGCCCACTTGCCCTTGTCCTGGGCCACCGTCGCATTGGCGGGTGTGTCGGCCCCGGTGAATACGACTTGGGCACCACTATCGAACAGCGAGGCGGCGCCGTCGCTCTCGATGGCCGGATCGTGCCAGGTGTTGATCCATCGGATGTCCATGGTGCACTCGGGGCAGGTCTGCTTGGCGCCGAGCATGATCGCGTTGCCCAGCCGGACCTCCTCCGGGATGGGGAACGTGGCCATGTAGCCAAGCTTGGGGTTGCCGTCGAGCTTCGCGCGTGACCCGGCCAGCATCCCGGCGAGGTACTTGAAGTCCTCCATCGCACCCATCAGGTTGCCGAAGTTGCTGCCGTTGGACTTGTAGCCCGTGAGGATGAGGAACGTCTGGTCCGGGAACTCATCCGCGAGTGTCTCCATCGGGTCCTGGTACCCGAATGAGGTGCCGATGATGAGGTCGAACCCAGCCCGCGCGAGGCTTCGGAACACCGGCTCGGAGTCTGCCTCCGGGACCAGCTCCACATACGCGACATTCGTGTTCGGCACATTCGCGCATACGTACTGGAGCCCCTCGTAGTGGGCCTGGCTCCAGCCGGCATCGTTGTGGGGTCCGATGAGCACCATCGCGACGTTGAACTTGCCCTCGACGACCTCGGGGATGTTGACGCTGTCACCCGCCGAGCTGCTCGCGCAGCCGGTCCCCGCAGATGCCGTCGGGGCGCTGGGCGATTGTGCGGAGACGCTCACGGCCGAGCCCGTGACGACCAACGCGGCAACCGCGGTCAGGGTCGCGAGCCTTGCCCACCTGCTATGGATCATGCCTGCTGCTCCTCCTCTGGGGCCTGGTCCGGGATCACCGTGCGCGCCTCACTCCTCAGCAGGGCACGGGCGTGCGTACCCTACTCCCCGGGACCGGTCATGGGTAGGAGGCGAGGGCATGCCGCCGGGTATCGACTCGGTTGCAGCTGGGCCGCCAGGCGTTGGGTGGCGCGCGAGGCTATCGGTGTCGGCGGACGTACTTGACGGTCAGGGCCGTCGAGGCCGCCGGCCAGGCCCACCAGGACAGCACCGATGTCGCGTCGCTGCGCGTGACGGAGGCGACGTCGTATCCCTCACCGTCAAGTCCCTGGGCGTCCTCTTCGAACGCCCGTGCTGCCTTGCGCCGGTCGCGATCCTCGTACGTCCGGACGATGACGGGTGGATGCGTCGACTGCATCTCGACCTCCGATCCGCGACCTCCGTGTGGCGAGGCCGCATCACGACCAGTATCGTCCTCGACGCAATGGCCGACGTTCGCCCAGCTCCCCGCGGCTGCCGAACGAGACCGTCGGGAACCTGCCCGGCTCAGGCCTCGTCCATCGCGTGGACCATGTTCTCGATGCGGGAGATGCGATCGGCCACGCCCTGGGTGAACGTCTGGGCCGACTCATCGTCGTATGCCGTGAACTCCATCAGGTGGGGCCAACGACCCAGTGCCGAGGTGTCCCGACCGGTGGCGATGGCGACGGGGTCGGCCTCCCAGTCCCGGATGACCAGCCGCAGATATCGCGCGATCTCGGTCAGCTCATGCCTGAGGTCGTCCGTCGTCGCCCCGAAGACCTGCGGTCGCACCTGGGGCACGGCCATCTCGAAGGCGAGCTGCATCTCACTGAGGGTGGCCATCTGGGTCCGGAACCCCACCACTTCGTCGTCCTGGAGTGGCAGGGTCGACGCGGTCACGAAGCCGAGCGTGCGCAGCAGGCGCCTCGCGGCCTTCACTTGGCTGTAGGAGTCGTCGACCCGGTCAAGGAACGCAAGGCGGTGCTGGCGAAGACGTAGTCGTTCCTCGCGGTCGGCATCGCGGTCCCGCACGACCGCAGCCACCACACCCCCAGCCACGGCCAGGGACACGAGATACAGGGTGCTCTTGGCGATCTCCACCCAGATATCGCCCTGGCGGCCGGGTGCCATGAGCGCTGCGATGAGGACGATGATGACGGCCAGGACGACGATGCAGCCGACGATCACGAAGACCCGGCTCTCGCGGCGGAAGATCGCCCGTCGTACCGTCGTTCGGGTGTGGTCCTCGGTCACGATCCCATCCTCCTCTCGGCGGTCCGCTCCGGGTCGCCCGCCGGGATCATCATGCCCAATGCATCGACCGCCCACATGCCGACCGAGCGTACGGGACCTCGACGGCGCCGCTGACGGCGCATCGCTGGGTCCGCGGCCGCCACTCCCCGCCAGACCTGCCATTGACGGAACCTGCGGTTAATCCCGATAATGGGGGTCAGGATTGACCACGCCTCCGCTGCCGTGATGGTGACGGGTGCGACGCCGACCCACGAGAACCTCTCCGCATGTCGCCAACCCGGCCATGCGCCCCGGCCCGGCACCGGCCAGGAGGACCCATGACCGACACCCGCCAGCTCGTCCAGGACCGGCGCTCCGAGTACGCCTTCCACGACGACCTCATCTATCTCCACGAGGCCAAGCGCGGCCTGACGCGTGCCACGGTGGAGGAGATCAGCGCCATCAAGCACGAGCCCGACTGGATGCTCCAGTACCGGCTGCGGTCCTACGAGCACTTCCTCAAGCGTCCGATGCCGTCCTGGACCGATGGCCTGGACCGCATCGACTTCGACAAGATCGTCTACTACCGGAAGCCCTCGGAGCGCGAGGAGAAGTCCTGGGAGGACGTCCCGGACCAGATCAAGGACACGTTCGAGCGGCTGGGCATCCCGGAGGCGGAGCGCAAGTTCCTGTCGGGTGTCGGCGCCCAGTACGACTCCGAGGTCGTCTACCACTCGGTCAAGGAAGAGCTGACCAAGCTCGGCGTCGTGTTCATGGGCACCGACCAGGCGCTCGTCGAGTTCCCGGACATCTTCCGCAAGTACTTCGGCACCGTGGTGCCCGCCGAGGACAACAAGTTCAGCGCCCTCAACGGTGCGGTCTGGTCCGGCGGTTCGTTCGTCTATGTGCCCAAGGGCGTCGACGTACCCCTGCCGCTGCAGGCGTACTTCCGCATCAATGGCGAGAACACGGGCCAGTTCGAGCGGACGCTCATCGTGGTCGACGAGGGTGCCAGCGTCCACTACATCGAGGGCTGCACGGCGCCCATCTACGCCACCGAATCGCTCCACGTGGCCGTGGTCGAGGTCGTCGCCCTGGCGCGCTCCAAGGTCCGCTACACCACCATCCAGAACTGGTCGAACGACGTCTACAACCTGGTGACCAAGCGCGCCCATGCATACGAGGACTCGACCGTCGAGTGGATCGACGCCAACACTGGCTCCCGCAAGACCGTCAAGTACCCCTCGATCTACCTTCGCGGCAGGGGTGCGAGCGCGGACATCATCTCGGTCGCGGTCGCCGGCAAGGGTCAGCACCAGGACACAGGCGCCAAGGCCATCCACCTCGCACCCGATACCCGCAGCCGCATCGTCAGCAAGTCCGTGTCCAAGGACGGCGGTCGCGCGAGCTACCGCGGCCACGTCAAGGTCGCACCCGGCGCTACGAACGCAGTCGCCAGCGTCCGCTGCGACGCGCTCATGCTCGACGACCTGAGCCGCAGCGATACGTATCCGTACATCGACATCCAGGAAGACGACACCACGCTCAGCCACGAGGCGACCGTCGGTCGCATCTCGCAGGACCAGGTGTTCTACCTCATGAGCCGTGGCCTGACCGAGAACGAGGCTCAGAACCTCATCGTCCAGGGGTTCCTGGAGGTGTTCACGAAGGAGCTCCCGATGGAGTACGCCATCGAGTTCAATCGCCTCGTGAAGCTGGAGATGGAGGGGGCGCTCGGGTGAGCGTACCCGCCCTCTCCCTGGGTTTCGTGTCCGAGGCGGCCGCGCAAGCGGCGGTCGCGGACGCCGGAGAGCCCGACTGGCTGCTGGCGGAGCGGGTCGACGCCGTCCGGCGCGTCGCGGACCTGCCGGCCGAGAGCAATCAATTGTTCACGCCGTACCTGGACCTTCGGTCCGCGCATTTCGAGACCATCACGGTCGCTGGCACGGCCCGCGGCATCACCTCCGCCGGCCAGCTGCCAGATGGCGCTGCCGCGCTCGTCGCCACGGATGGCACTCGGAGCGCCAGCCGCGTCCTGGGCGCCGAGGCGCTTGCGGCCGGGGTCATCATCGACACGCTCGGCAACGTCCTCCGGGACCACCCCGCGATCCTGGGCGACGCCATCCGGGATAGCGCGACACTCCCTGAAGATGACGCGTTCGCACAGGTGCCTCGAGCCGTCTCGACCCTGGGCCTGGTCATCGCCGTCCCCGCAGGGGTGCAGCTCGAGCAGCCCATCGTCCTCCGCTCCGGCGCCGGCGAGCGGGGCACCGGCAGCATCGGTCGGACCATCGTGGTGCTGGGGGCCGGGGCCAGCGCGAGGCATCCTGGAGGAGCAGCTGGGTGAGGGCACGCGATCCGGAGCCCGGCGACACCCGCCAGCGGCTCTGGTGGAACACGCTCGAGCTGCTCCTGGGTGACGGCGCCACGCTCGAGGTCGCGGGGCTCCAGGACTTCGACCAGGACACCCTCGCCATCGTCAACCGCCATGCGACCCTGGGCATCGGGGCCCGACTCCAGTGGGCGCTCGCCTCTGTCGGTGCTCAGCTGCATCACAGCCGCATCGACAACCTGCTCGTCGGGCGCGGCTCGTCGGTCCACCAGGTGGAGATCGGCTTCGGCGACGGCAACCAGCTGTTCGACCTCACCTCGTACACCCGGCATATCGGCGAGGACACGACCGGCGACCTGCTGAGCAAGGGCGTCTTCACGGACCGGGCCCGTGGCTACATCAAGGGCCTCATCGAGATCCGCCGCTCGGCCATCGGCACCGACAGCTACCTTGGTGAGTTCAGCATGCTGCTCGCCAAGCGGGCTCGCTCCGTGACCATCCCCAGCCTCGAGATCGACCAGCCGAACGTGCGCCGAGCGGCGCATTCAAGCTCGGTCGGGCCGATCGACGAAGCCCAGATCTTCTACCTCGAGAGCCGTGGGGTGGATCGCGAGACCGCCCGCCGTCTCATCGTGCTCGCATTCCTGGAACCGGTCGTGGCGCGCATCCCGCTGCCAGAGGCCCAGGACCGCCTGCGAGCCCTGCTCGAGGCCAAGTGGCCACGGCTCGTGGAGGCGCCGCGCGCAGCCTGACCCCTCATGGCGTCCTCGCAGGTACTACCCTGTAGCGGTGCCGCACCGCGTGAGGCGTGCACATCACTGGAGGACGGTGCGATGGATCCCTGGTTGGAGGCGGCTGCGATCGGCCTGCTGGGTCTGCTCGTGGGGCTCGGCTTCGTGTTCTACGGGTTCCGGCTGTTCCTCATCCTGCTGCCCATCTGGGGCTTCTTCGTCGGCTTCCTCTTCGGCGCCAACGCGACCACCGCGATCTTCGGTGACGGATTCCTGGCCACGACCACGGGCTGGGTCATCGGATTCCTCGTCGGTCTGCTGTTCGCGGTCCTGTCATACCTTTACTACTGGTTCGCGGTCGTGTTCATCGGCGCGTCCGTCGGATACGCCATCGGCCTGGGTGTCCTGGCTTGGCTGGGCAACGGTGGCGACAACCTCACGGGCCTCATCTTCGGTCTGGTCGGCGCCGTCATCGGCGGCGGCCTGGTGGTCGTCCTGCGCGTCCCCAAGTACCTGGTCATCGTCCTCACCGCGATCGGTGGTGCCTTGGCGGCGGTGACCGGCCTCGCGCTCATCTTCAAGCAGGTCACGCTGGAGCAGCTGGACAACGGCACCCTTGGTGGCTTCCAGTCCATCAAGGACATCGGCTGGCTGTGGGCGCTCGCGGCCATCATCCTGGCCGTGGTGGGCATGGTCTATCAGAACCGCATGATCAAGGTCGACGAGGCCATCCTCATGGACTCGTATCGCAACCCCGGCATGTCACCCCGAGCGACCGTCTAGCTCCCGGTGGGTGACGCAACCGCGGGGATCCGGCGCGTCACCGTCGCGACCGTCGACCAGGTGCCAGAAGGGACCATGCTCATGGTCCAGGTCGACGGCACCGACATCCTGCTCGTCCATCGTGAGGGCGTGCATGCGCTCCAGGGCATCTGCTCGCACGAGTACTTCGAGCTCGATCGCGGCTTCCTGACCGGCGACTCCCTGACCTGCGCCCTCCACCTGTCACGCTTCGACCTGTCCACGGGCGAGGCGCTCGACCCGCCCGCGGAGCTCCCGCTGGCGACCTGGCCGGTGTCCGTGGAGGAGGGCTCGATCGTGCTCGAGCTGCCCGTGGGCCCGATCCGCATCAACGAGTAGCCAGGCCGTCAGGGCGTCCCGAACGCCACCAGACCGCCGTCCATGATCCCGTATGCCGCGGCGTATACGCGACCGCCGATGACCAGCGGGGAGAGGATGCCACCGTAGATCTCCGTCGGTGCCCGCCACAGCTCGGTGCCCGCCGCTGACACGGCCACGAGGTTGGTCACATCCATGGCGTCGGACGTGCCCACGAGGATGGTGTCCTTGACGATGGCCGGGATGGCCAGGACCGGGAACATCGGGGCCGCCTGCTGCAGCGCGACGCCCCACGGGGTCGCACCGGTCAGCGGATCGATGGCGATGAGCATGAGCCCGGTATCGACATAGGCAGCGTCCATCGTGGCGGCGAGCCCGATGGGCGCCGCGCCTGATGGGTCGAGCACTGCCGAATGCCAGCTGACGCTGCCGTCGGCTGCGCTGATGGCCAGCACCGTCCCATCGGCAAGCCCGGCGAGGACCATGCCCGACGAGAACGCGAGGTTGGTGGCAACGGCGGATCCGATGGTGTCGTACCCGAGGCTCCAGCGCGCCTCGCCCGAGATGAGGTCGAAGGCATGCACCGTCCCGTCTCCCGCGGTGACCACGACGATCGTACCGTCGGTGGCGGGCGCGCCGGCCGAGCCTTCGGCAGGCAGCGGCGCCTGCCACAGCTTGCTGCCGGTTGCCGCGTCGACGGCGATCAACGCCTGCGCCTGGTTCTCGCCGTCAGGGAACGCAGCGCTCGTGGCGACGAGCGTGGAACCCGCGAGCGTGATCCAGAATGCCCCGATCGCGTCCGGGACCTGCGCCGCCATCCCAGTGCTGGTGGGAGCGTCGAACTGCCATCGGACGGTCCCGTCTGGCACGGCCAGGGCGACCAGGCCCTTCGATGTCGTGATGAAGGCGGTGTCAGGCGTGATCGCGAGACCGCGCACCTCCCGGGGCGCTTCACCGGCCTGGTAGCGCCATCGTTCCGCACCGTCCGGCCCGAGCGCGACCACGGCACCCGTATCGGTCGACGACAGCACCAGGTCTCCCGCCGCTGCCACGGCGGCGCCAAGCACCGGGTTGCCGATGGCGGCGGTCCAGCACACCGATGGCGCGGTTGCCGGCACCGGCCCGGGTTGCAGCCCATCACTGGCGCTCGTGCCGCCAGGGACCGCCACAGCCGTCGCATCCACCTGGCTCGGGTGGAGCACACGGAGCGGGCGACGACTGGGCCAGCGTGGGGGGACGGGAGCGCGACGGCAGTGATGAGCGCCGCCGCGAGGACGAGACGTGGGGGGAACGAGGGATGCATCGAATGATGGTACGGGAGCGGACGACCGCAGGCGGGTGTGCCGCCGCTTCAGCGCGGCAGCAGCATGCCCGCGCGGGTCGACTCGGCGATATGCAGGATGGCATCGCCGAACACCACATCCGCGAGCCCGACACCGAGGTGCACCACGACCACCTGGCCCGTCGGTGTCGCATCATCGAGGTGCGCCCCGATGATGCCTGCCGGGTCGGGATAGTCCGCGAAGACGGCGCCCCTCCGATTGGACTGGAACTGCCCGAGCTCATCGACGAGGAACAGGGCTGCGCCACGGGCCACCGATGCCGGCAGGCACATGTCGTAGTCCACGGTCACGACCAGCCTCACGCGGTCGAATGCCTTGGCCGGGACCTGCTGCCGGTCCGGTCCGAAGGAGACCATGGTGATGACCACATCCGCCTCACTGATCGCCTCCGCGGCCGAGTCGCGCGACGTCACCTCGCCCAGGAGACCGCCAGCACGGCCGTCCGCCGCCAACCGCTCGGCACGCTCAGGATCGCGGTCGTGGATGACGACACGCGCGCCGGGCAGCACGACGCCGAGCATCGCGAGATGGCTGTCCCCCTGGACCCCGGCGCCGACGAGCGCGACCGACAATGGTTTGTCTCCGGCAGTCGGTGCCCAGCGCGTGACGGCCACGCCCGACACGGCCGCGGTACGGCGGGCGGTGATGCCGGCGGCGTCGAGCACGGCGCGCAGCTCACCGGTCCGCGCGTCGCTGAGCAGCAGCGTGGCACCGATGGCCGGCTTGCCGGTGTCCCGGTTCCCGGGGAACCCAGTCACCCATTTGATGCCCAGCAGATCATCGGCACCGTCCGCCCCAGGCCCGCGCAACCAGGCGGGCATGGCGTGCCCGAACGAGGCCTCGGAGCGCGGATGGACCGCGATCTTCGCCGGCAGGTCAGCATCCTGGACCAACGCGCGGAGCGTCAGGTCCGCGAGCCGGAGCTGCTCCGGCAGGGACGGCATCGATGCGGCCACATCCGCGGACGACAGGTAACGGACGGGCCGGGACGTGGTCATCGCCACAGGGTAGCGCGGGTGTCCGCCGCTGCCTCACCTCGCGGGTCGCTGCCGCGCCGCGCGCGACTGGTGGTCGCCAGATCGACTGGTGGTCGCCGCGCCTGGTGGTCGCGGGCCCACCGATCCGACGCCGTTCGATGCCCCGACGACTGTGATCGACCGCATCCGCACGACCCCGCGACCGATAGGGCGACTGGTACTCGCCGATCCGACCGTCTGCTGCCAGGCCCGCGGCTACCAGTCGCGCGGTGACGAGTGACGTGAGCGGACGCGGCGGCGAGTGACGTGAGCGGGCGCGGCGGCGGTCTCGCTGACGGGGCGCGCGATGAGCTCCACGCCGGGGCGTTCGGACGAGTGTGGTCAGCCTGCAGGTAGGACGCGGCATCGCCGATGCCATCGGCGCCCTTGAAGGCTGACGGGATGTCCATGTCGACGACGGACCCGTACCATGTCGCGATGAACGATGCGCACCGGGATCATGTCGCATGACCCGCCTGGCCGCGGCAGATGTCGTGGTGCGCCTCCGGACAGACCTGCAGGTCCCCGTGGCGACCTGGGGCAACGGACCCGGCGATCGATACCCGGCACACGCCCACGACTACGACAAGGTGCTCGTCACGGTCGAGGGCGATATCACCTTCCGGCTACAGGCACCGCAGGAGGACATCGAGCTCCGTGTCGGTGACCGCCTCGACCTGCCCGCCGGCACGAGCCATGCGGCCGACGTTGGTGCGGCCGGCGTCCGCTGCCTCGAGGCGCATCTCCCGGCCGGCCGACTGGGCGACCATCCGCGACGTGTGGCAGGCTGGGCGTTCGACGTCCGCGTTCCGGGGCCCACGTCCCTGGGCGAAACCGTCGACGGTATCGGGACGTAGGCATACATGACGACGGATGTGGCCGGTGTCCCGGACACAGAGCTGATGGTGTCGCTGGTCCGAGGCGATCCGACGGCCCTTGCCGAGCTGTATGACCGCTACGCCGACGTCGTGTTTCGCGCCGCCTTCCGGCGCCTCGGGGATCGGCAGTTGGCAGAAGAGGTCGTGCAGGACACCTGGCTCACACTCTGGGATCGGCGCCGAGCTCTACGACCCTGCCGCCGGGTCGCTCGTGGCCTGGCTGTCGACGATCGCGCGCAATCGCGCCGTCGACCGCCTGCGTGCGCTCGGTCGGCGGCCGGGCGCGCTGCCGCTGAGTGCCATCTTTCCCACCGACGCTGGCGATGACCGGGCACTTGCGAGCAGCCAGCTGCTGATGACCAGCGAGTCGTCGCAGGACCCGCAGCTGCTGCTCGATGAGCTGGTCCTGCGGGACACGATGCTCCAGGCGCTCGCGTCGATCCCGACGGACGAGCGCCAGGTCCTGGAGCTCGCCTACTACGCGGACCTCACCCAACCGGAGATCGCCCAGCGTCTCGGCTGGCCGCTCGGCACGGTCAAGACCCGCACACGCCGGGCGTTGCTGCGCCTCCGGTCGCTGCTCGCCGACGGGCTGGGTCCCCAGGTCGCCCTCGGGTCGCCGCCCGCCGCGACCCTCGAGACGCTGTCGGAGGCGACCGATGGACCACGCTGACGTCCTCGAGCGGATCGAGGCCGCGGTGGCCGCGCCCGGTGGCCTCGCCACCCTGGTCGCCGACCCGTCAGCCGAGGCCCTCGCGATCCGTGAGCACATCCGCGGCTGTCCGGCCTGCGGCGCCGAGTGGCGTGCGTGGTCGGTGATGTCGCTGGGTCTGGCGGCCGCGGCCCCCGACACGATGACCTTGCGCCCGGCAGCCCGGGATGCGATCCTGGGTGCGGTCCTCTCCCGTCCTCGCGCGACCCCGGATGCGGCCGCGGTCGGGGCCTCGGGGGTGGCTGCCCCGACGGCCTCCCCCGCGAAGGACCGGGCAGGGACCACCGTCGAGCCGGTCGCCACCCAGCCGCCCATGGTGGGAGCCATCCCAGCCGGCAAGCCCTCGGTCGTACCCGGTGGACGGACGGGACGCACAGCACGTGTGGCTGCCGCCACCGGTCGCGCCGCGCGACCGGGACCCGCAGCTGGGCGCGGGCCGTGGTTCCGATGGGTGGCCTTGGCCGCAGCCGCTGCGGTGCTGCTGTTCGTGGCAGGGGCGGCGTTCGGCCGCCCGCTGGGGCTGGGCGGTGGCGATCAGCCGACCCGTACGAGCGATCTGCCGCGGGTCATGGCCGTCACAGCAGACGTCCTTGCCGGCAAGGGATACAGCCTGGCGCAGCTCGAGACCCCCGACGGGGCCCACGGCGGGTTCGTGGCCGTCTCGCCCGGCTCGGGTGACCTTGTCGTCGTCTCCTCTGCGCTCGCCGCGCCGCCCGAGGGTGTCCGGTACATCTGCTGGCTCGACCGGAACGGCGAGCAGAGCAAGGTGGGCTACATGAGGTTCGATGGTTCGCTCGCGTACTGGGCAGGCCCCGTGACCGATCCCGTGGACATCGGACTCGCCGGCGATCGGTTCATCGTCCAGCTCGACAGCCCGGGCTCGGAGCCGGCCCTCACGGGCACCTTCTGACCAGTCGGGCGGCGTGCGCTACGGCGTGCCGGGCTCCGGACCTGGCGCCGCCTGGGAGGCGCGAGGCAACGAGCCACCCCCCGATGACAACAGGTACTCGTGGTGGAGGTCAAGGACCTCGGCCGCGAGCGGTTGGGGGCAGATGCCCCCGCGCGCCTCGATGGTCGCGCCGATCCAGGTGGCTTCCTGCTCGCGCTCATCGATGTCCACGTCGTCCTCCGCACGCGGCAGGCGGACGAGCACGAGCCACATGAGCGCCAACCCTACAGCCAGGCCAACGAGGAGCAACCACCACGCGTAGCCATCGTTCATCGGGCGGAGGATATGCCGATCGCCGGTTCTGTGGCACGCTCCGCGGGTGCTGCCCGCCCTGATCCAGATCTTCCCACCGTCGGCGCTCCAGCTCGGTCCCGTCCCCATCGGCTTCTACGGCATCGGCTATGTCCTGGGCATCGCGGTGATGCTCTGGGTCAGCCAGGGAGAGGCGCGGCTGCGGGGTCTCGATCCGGCGCTCGTCACGGGCGCGCTCATCCCGGTGGCGATCGGCGCGCTCATCGGCGGTCGCCTCTACCACGTCATCGACCAGTGGCTGTACTACCGGGACCACCTCCTGGCCATCGTGCTGCCACCGTACAGCGGCCTTGGGCTGTACGGGGGCATCGCGGGCGCCATCGTGGGCATCGCGTGGCACTGTCGGCGTCACGGCATCCCCCTGTGGCGAGCGCTCGACGTGGTGGTGCCGGGGACGTTCCTCGCGCAGGCCATCGCCCGCTGGGGGAACTTCTTCAACCAGGAGCTCTATGGTCCCCCGACATCGCTGCCCTGGGGCATCACCATCGATTGCCAGCACCGTGTCGCGCAGTACCCCTGCGACACCTACCCAGCCGCATCGACAGGCTTCCATCCCCTCTTCCTGTACGAGGCCATCTGGGACCTGCTGGGCGCCGCCATCACCCTCTGGCTGTCACATCGTCGGCTCCACCGGCTTCGCGACGGGGACCTGGCGAGCTTCTGGATGATCTGGTACGGCGGAGGGCGGCTGGCCCTCGAATCGCTGCGCGAGGGGTGGGACTGGACCGTCATGGGCATCCCCACCGCGATGCTTATCGGTGGCCTGCTCGTCGTGCTCGGCGCCCTGACCATCGTGGGCCGGCATCGTCGCCCCATCCCTCCAGTCACGCCCCCGAAGGCCGCTCCCGCGGCCTGATGTCGGCGGCGGCCGCTACTTCCGCGGGAAGAAGGCGATGAGCTGGACCGGGCCCGGGAACAGCGCCCCCTTGCCGTTCAGCACCAGGAAGTCGGTGAGGCCGTTGCGGTCATAGTCGATGGGCGTCACGGACTCTGCCGAGCCGCCAGTCGCCTGCGGCAGGGGCATCGTGCGGAACCCCTTGCCGTCGCCACGGTTGAGGAGCATCAGGTCCGCCCGCTGTCGGGACCGGGAGCCTTGGACCACGTAGATGTCCTTGTCGTGGTCCCCGTCGACATCACCCGCCGCGACGGCCACGCCATCGTCGAGCGGCCGCGTGTAGCCGAGCACGTATTGGCCCTTGCGCTGGAGGTGCACCCGCAGCTCGTAGGGCGTGACCTCCACGATGTCGGGTTTGCCGTCGCCGTCCATGTCCGTGACGATGGCGTCGACAGCCTGACGCTTGGCGATGCCGGACTGCCTGGTCACGTCCACGAGGCGGCCCTTGACGTTGCGCAGGATGTGGATGCCATACGCGCCGGGCCGGTCCATGGCGCGCTCACAAAGCACGATATCCGTCCAGCCGTCCGAGTTCAGGTCCGCGGCCCGGAGGCAGTCGGCGCCGCCGGATGCGTCGAAGCCAGCCACCGACTGGCCGATGTAGCCCTTGCCATGCGGGTTCGCGAGCACCCGGTCCAGCGACGGCAGGCCGTCGGTCCGCGCCGGTCGGTCGGCCAGGAAGAGGTCGGCGTACTTGTCGTGGTCGAGGTCGAACAGCGCCGTCAGGCGACCCCTGCCGAATGGGTCGGTCGCGTGGAGCGCCATCCCCTGGTCGACGAACGTGCCATCGGGTTGCTGGATGTACAGCTCATTGCCCTTGAAGCCGGCGCCATGGAAGGCGCCGTTCGCACAGTAGAGGTCGGGCAGCTTGTCGCCGTTGACATCCCCGGTCGTGCAGCCGTGCCGATCGCGCTTGGGGATCGTGACGCCGGGCGCGTCCACGAACGTGCCATGGTCGTTGAGCGCCAGCCACCCGGGGTTCGAGTGACGGCCGATGAACAGGTCCGGCCAGCCGTCGCCGTTGAAGTCCGCCCGCACCGCACCGTAGCTCGCCGTGATCCGCTCCAGACCTGCGGCCTTGGTCACGTCGCGCGCGATGACCGGCGGCGTCGGTGTTGGCCGTGACCTGGGTGTCGGCCTGGGTGTGGCCTTCGGCTTGGGCCGTGGCTTCGGCCCGGCGCTCGGCGCAGGGCTCGACTGGCTGGTCTGCGGGAGGCTCGGCCCTGGGCTCGCCGCGGTGCTTGGCGCGGGGCTGGGCACGGGGCTCGGGACCCCGATCATCGGTCCCGGCGTGCCCGGTGTCGGAGCGACCGCGACACCCCCGGTGCCCGCCTGGGGTGCGGGACACAGGTTGACCACCAGCGAACGGCCACCGTTCGCGCCCACGACCCAGGCGGTCCCGTCGGCTCGGGTCGCCAGGTCGCGCAGCTCCGTGCCGCCCGGGAGCGGCGGTGTGTCCATCGTGTGCCATGCACCGTCCTGCCAGCGCGCCGCAAGGCCGCGCCAGGTGTCGGAGTCCGCATCCCAGCGCGTGCCGACGACGACGGGCTCGCCGTCCGACCCGATCTGGACGCCGCGCAGGAGCGCCACCCCCGACTGGATCCTGGGGAATGCCACCATCCGCCACCGATGACCGTCCCAGTGCTGCACGGACGGCCGATAGACGCCACCCACGACGTGGTAGCCCACGGCCCAGACATCATCCGCGGCGGCGATGGCCACGGAGGTCAGGGCACCCTCGGATCCGGAGTGCACGGGTGTCCCGTTCGTCCATCGGCGGCCATCCCAATGCGCAAGGTACGGACGTGGGGCGCCGCGATCGGCGACCCAGCCAACTCCCCAGGCGTCCGTGCCGCTGAACGCGTCGATATCCATGAGCACCCCGGTCGCGTCCTTCGCGATGGACGGGCTGGCCTCCCGCCACGCCGTCCCGACACGCCTGACGGCGACCGGTCGCTGCCCGGAGGTGCCCACCTTGTAGCCAACGGCCCAGGTCACCGCATCGCTCAGCGCACGGACGCTCAGGAGCGCGCCACCGCGGCGGCCGAGGCCACCGAGTGACGACACGACCCAGGAGGTGCCGTTCCAGTGCATCATCATCGGGTAGTAGAGCGACGACTTGGCGCGATAGCCCGCCGCCCACATCCGGCCCGTGGGCGACCGATCGAGCCCGAACAGGGCCCGCTCGGCGCTCGACGCCTCGATGGGCATGTCCACCCAGTCCTGACCGTCCCAGCGGACCGCGAGCGGATAGCGGGGGTCCTCGGCGACCGTGGTCAGGCCGATCGCCCAGGCAGCTGTCCCACTGCTCACGACCGAGGCGAGGATGGAGCGCGCGTAGCTGGTATCCGCGTCGGTCCAGCCGACAGGACACGGCGGATCGGCCGCCGCCGCCGTGCCCGACTGGCGGACGCTCGCCGCATCGAAGCCCCGGGCGCCGTCCGTCGGGTGCGTCAGCACGCCCGGCGGGAGGCCGGACATGAGCGCGACGAGCAGGCTGAGGACCGCGCCGGCCCACGGGAACAGGGGGAACATGGGCGGCCAAGATACTCGGATCACGCCAGACGGACGTCCGGAGGACCCCGCTGTCACGCGCCGCAGCGTGGGCGAGGACGAGCCGCCTATACTCGACCGCACTGATGGACTATGCCGACTCGATCCTGGGGCTGGTGGGTGACACGCCCCTGGTGCGACTGTCTCGGGTGACCCGGGACCTCGGACCGCTCGAGCGCCAGCCTATCGTGCTCGCCAAGCTCGAGATGCTCAACCCTGGCGGGTCGGTCAAGGACCGCATCGGGCTGCCCATGATCGAGGCCGCGGAGCGGGCAGGTCTGCTGCGACCGGGTGGCACCATCATCGAGCCGACGAGCGGCAACACCGGCCACGGCCTGGTCATCGCCGCGGTGCTCAAGGGCTATCGCTGCATCTTCGTGATGGCCGACAAGCAGTCGAAGGAGAAGCAGGACCTGCTGCGTGCATACGGCGCAGAGGTCGTGCTCTGCCCCACGAACGTGCCTCCGGAGTCGCCCGAGAGCTATTACTCCGTGGCGCGGCGCCTGACCCGCGATATCCCGGGTGCCTTCCAGCCCGATCAGTACCACAACCTCGAGAACCCGATGGCCCATGAGCGCACCACCGGCCCTGAGATCTGGCGCCAGACGGAGGGTCGTGTCACGCACGTGGTCGTCGCTGCCGGTACCGGCGGCACCATCACCGGCGTCGGCCACCATCTCAAGGCGCTGAACCAGCGCATCCAGGTCGTCGGCGCCGACCCCGAGGGAAGCGTGCTGTCCGGCGACACGGCTCGCCCGTACCTGACCGAGGGTGTCGGTGAGGATTTCTTCCCGGGCACCTTCGACCCGACCGTGGTCGATCGCTGGGTGCGCGTGTCCGACGTGGATGCCTTCGCTGCGGCACGGCGGCTCACCCGTGAGGAAGGCATCCTCGCGGGTGAGTCCTGCGGCACGGCGCTGGTGGCTGCGCTGACCGTCAGCCGCGAGCTCACCGCGAGCGACGCCGGCCCGGAGGCGGTCGTCGTCGTGCTGCTGCCCGACGGCGGTCGGTCGTACCTCTCGAAGGCTGTACGACGACGAGTGGATGCGCAAGAACGGTCTCGTGGGCAGCGGCACCGGACGGGAACGGGTCCGGGCGGTGCTCACCGGGCGGCATCACGGTCCCGAGCTGCCCCCGGTCGTGCTTGCCCGGACCACCGACCTGGTCGCGCACGCCATCGAGACCCTGCAGCGCTGGGGCATCAGCCAGATGCCCGTGACCGAGCGCGATGACGATGCCATCGAGGGCATCGTGGGCTCCGTCGACGAGAAGGGTCTCCTGGAGCGTGTCTTCCGGGACCCGACCACCGTCCGTCGGACCGTCGGCGAGCTGATGGAGCGCCCGCTGCCGACCATCGATATCGGGGCGTCCCTCGATGAGGCCTTCGATGCCCTGTCGAGCGGTGCCGACGCGCTCGTGGCGGTGCATGACGGGCGTCCGGCGGGGGTGGTCACCAAGCTCGACCTGCTGGAGCATCTCGCCCACCTGGCTCGCCCCGGCAGCTGACCGTCACCCGGCGTGTCGCCCCGGTCAGTGGGTGGCGCGGCCGATACGCGGTGGTGTAGCATCCTCGCAACGTCCTCGGTCGCAACCGATCCGCAACCAAAGCGACCGAACCACAACCTATCCTCGGACTGCGGAAGCCGACTCCGACACTCATGGGTGTCCCACGCGCGGCCGGTCCGGCGCTCAGGCACGACGCGGCTCGTCGCGCCTGTTGGAGGCCGCCGATGACCGCGACGCGTATCGCAGCTCCGCCCCCACCGCTCACGTCGTTGGGTCGCACGCGACACAGCAACCTGTCGGTGCCGGAGCTGTATGAGCACGCGATCCGCGCGTCGGAAGGGGTCATCGCCCAGGGTGGTCCGATGCTCGTGCGTACCGGCCGACACACCGGTCGATCGCCCCAGGACAAGTACCTCGTCGACGCCGGCGATGCCCACGCGGGCGTCTGGTGGGGCGGCTTCAACCAGCCCATCGACGAGGCGCGCTACGACGCACTTCGGCAGCGGATGGTCGACCACCTCGCGACGCGTGACGTGTTCGTGCGCGACTGCTTCGTGGGTGCCCATCCCCGCTGGCGACGCTCGGTGCGTGCGTACACCGAGACCGCCTGGGCGAGCATCTTCTGCAGCAACCTGTTCCGGATGCCCGCCGCGGAGGAGCTCGCCGGCTTCGTGCCCGACTTCACCATCGTCGATGCGCCCAGCTTCCGGGCAGACCCGGCGCGCGATGGCGTCCGCAGCGAGACGGTCATCCTCGTCCACCTCGGCCGCCAGGAGATCCTCATCGGCGGCACCGAGTACGCGGGCGAGATCAAGAAGGGTGCCTTCGGCATCCTCAACTATCGATTGCCGGACGAGGACGTGCTGCCGATGCACTCCTCCGTGAACGTCGGCTCGCGGGGTGACGTGGCCATCTTCTTCGGCCTCTCCGGCACCGGCAAGACGACCCTGTCGGCGGACTCCGCAGCGCACCCTCATCGGTGATGACGAGCACGGCTGGGGACCCGATGGCGTGTTCAACTTCGAGGGTGGTTGCTACGCCAAGACCATCCGGCTGTCGCATGTCTACGAGCCCGACATCTACTCCACGACCCGGCGCTTCGGGACCATCCTCGAGAACGTGGTCATCGATGCCGCGAGCCGCGAGCTGGATCTCGACTCGGAAGCGCTCACCGAGAACACGCGCGGCGCCTTCCCGCTCGAGTACATCAGCAACAGCTCCCCGGCCGGCCTCGCCGGCCACCCGTCGAACGTCATCTTCCTGACCGCGGATGCGTTCGGGGTCCTGCCGCCCATCTGCCGCCTCGACAGGGACCAGGCGCTCTACCACTTCATCAGCGGCTACACCGCGAAGCTCGCTGGCACCGAGGTCGGCGTGCGTGAGCCCACGGCCACCTTCTCGACCTGCTTTGGGGCGCCGTTCATGCCCCGTCACCCGGCGGTCTACGCGCAGATGCTCGGCGACCGGCTCGACCGGCACGACGTACCCGTCTGGATGGTCAACACCGGCTGGACGGGCGGTCCCTTCGGCGTGGGCGTGCGGATGAACATCCAGCAGACCCGCGACATGGTGCGGGCGGCGCTCGACGGGGCGCTCGCCGACGTCCCCACGGTGACCGATCCGGTGTTCGGGGTCGAGGTGCCGGTGTCCGTGCCGGGTGTCCCCGCCGAGGTGCTGACACCGCGTGACACCTGGGCGGACCGCGATGCCTACGACGCCCAGGCGCGTCGGCTGGCCCGGATGTTCCGGGACAACTTCGAGCGGTTCGCGGACCGGGTCGCACCCGCGGTCGCCGCCGCCGGTCCACGGGTCGACTGAGCTCGTCCGCACAGCCGCCCGCGGGCATCCGGGGCGTACGTCGTCCGTCCCGACCGGCATCCGGACGTTCGGCCGTGGTCGCTGCTGCAGCCATCGCGCAGCATCCGCTCATGGACACGACCCACGCCGGCCCGGCGCCGCAGCGCATCGAGCGCTTCCTGCGCACCGAAGAGGTCCTCTGGCTGTCGACCTTCGGCACGGACGGGTTCCCGGGCCTCATACCACTCTGGTTCAGCTGGGACGGCGAGGCGATCCACGTGGTCAGCAAGCCGAATGCCGAGAAGGTCCAGGACATGCGTGCGGACTCCCGGGTCATGGTCGCGCTCGGCAATGCGGAAGACGACTTCGATGTGGGGCTCATCGAGGCGCGTGCCGAGCTCCTGGAGACGCCAGCGGCGGAGTTCCTGCCGGCATCCCACTGGCGCAAGTACGCGCAGGACCTTGCGGACATCGGTCTGACGCGCGACGAGTACGTGCGGACCTACAGCCAGGCGGTGCGCATCGTGCCGGTGCGCTACCTGGGTTGGCGCGGACGGAGCCGACCAGCGCCCGCCCCGCCGCCCACCGCTGTGCCGGTCGTCGCCGGGGCCTAGCGGCCGTCGACCGGCAGATGCGTCAGCGACCGGTCATCCGCATCATCGATCGCCACGTACACCGATACTGGAGTCCTCCCCCCAGGGAGGCCATCACAGGTTGGAGCCGATGACGAGCGCTGCCCGGACCGAAGCGATCGGAGCCCCGGATATCGCGGCGGATCCGCGGCGCTGGCTGGGTCTCGCGGTCCTGAGCCTCGGCGTGGCGATGATCATCGTCGACGCCACCATCGTCAACGTCTCCGTGCCCAGCATCATCCGGGACCTGGGGCTCTCGGCCACCGCCGCGGAGTGGGTGAACACCGGCTATTCCCTGGTATTCGCGGCGCTGCTCGTGACGGTCGGTCGCTTCGGGGACGTCATCGGCCGCCGGCGGATGTATGTCCTGGGCCTCATCGTCTTCGTGAGCGCCTCGATGCTGGCTGGTCTCGCACCCACGGGCGAGCTGCTTGTCCTGGCCCGGTTCGTCCAGGGTGCTGGCGCGGCGATGATCCTGCCCGCCACCCAGTCCATCCTCAACACCAACTTCCGGGGTCGTGACCGTGCCGTCGCGTTCGGGATCTGGGGCGCGGTCATCGGCGGCATGGCAGCGCTCGGTCCGCTGCTGGGTGGCTGGCTGACCACCAATCTCAGCTGGCGCTGGGCCTTCCTCATCAACCTGCCCATCGGCATCGTGGCGGCGCTGGGCACGCTCCGCTGGATCCGGGAGTCACGGGACGAGGACGCGAAGCCAGGCTTCGACCTGCCGGGGTTCCTGCTCATCACGTATGGGCTGGCGGCCGTCATCTTCGCGCTCATCGAGGGCCAGACGTACGGCTGGTGGACCCAGGAGCAACCACTCGAGCTGGCCGGCCTGTCCTGGCCGACCGATCAGATCTCCATCGTGCCCCTGGCCATGAGCAGCGGGCTGCTGGCGCTCGGCCTCTTCGCGTGGGTGGAGACCCGCCGACTGCGAGCCGGCAAGTTCTACCTGGTCGACTTCGGGATCTGGCGCTTCCGGGCCTTCCGATACGGCAACTTCGCGGGCACCATCGTCTCCCTCGGCGAGCTCGGTCTCCTGTTCGTGCTGCCCCTCTTCCTCCAGGCGGTGCTGCAGCTGACGGCGTTCGAGACGGGACTGGTCTTCCTGTCCCTGGCCGTCGGGGCATTCCTCGCCGCGCCCCTGGCCATCAACCTCTCCCGTCGCTTCGGCCCGCGCCGGGTGGTGACCCTGGGCATGACCCTGGAAGCCGTCGGCATCCTGGCCACCACCCTGCCCCTGGCTGCGGGCATCAGTGCCTTCGTGCTCGTCGCGCCCCTGTTCATCTACGGCATCGGGGTCGGTTTCGCGACGGCGCAGCTGACCAACATCGCGCTGTCCGATATCCCCGTCGAGCGGTCAGGCCTGGCCTCGGGAGCCAACTCGACGATGCGCCAGATCGGGTCGGCCCTGGGCATCGCCATCCTGGGTACCGTCCTGCTGACCACCCTGGGCAGCCAGACCCGCACCAATCTCGCGACCGTCCCAGGCCTCCCACCTGTGGCCGCCGACGGCATCGCGACCGCCATCGAATCGTCCGCCGGTCAGGCGCTGGCGGCGATCAGGACCCAACCGGGCGCCGAGGCGGTCGTGCCCGCGATCGAGTCCGCGTTCGTGGACGCGGCGCGCCTGACGGGGATGGTGGCATTCGGGTTCGTGCTCCTGGGACTCCTGTGCAGCCTGCTGTTGCCCGACACCCGGGAGGTCACGCCGGGATCGGAGCGGATGGTCGCCGCGGCCGGCCCACCCGCATAGCGCGGGTCAGACGGGCCGTCGACCGACGTGGAGCGTGACGATGCCGAACGTCATCGGGTGCCAGGACACCTCGATCAAGCCCACCTCACGCATGATCGCGGCGACGCGCGCGGGGTCGGGATAGTCCTGGGTGCTCGATACCAGGTACGAGTAGGCGGCCTGCTGGCCGGCCAGCCGGCCGATGATGGGCACGATCCGATCGAACCACGCCTGGGCGGCCCGCGCCAGCAGACTCCGCGGACGGGCGATCTCCAGGCAGACGACGCGCCCACCAGGCCGGACGGCCCGCACCATCTCCGAGAAGCCCTGGCGATAGTCCGCCAGGTTGCGCATGCCGAATGCGATGGTCGTCGCGTCGAAGGTGCCGTCCGGTACCGGCAGGGCGAGGGCATCCCCGGTCGTGAACGTCAGGCCGGCGCGATCGGCGTAGCGCCTCCGGGCGACCGCCAGCATGCCGTCGGCGAAGTCGACGCCCTCCACCTCGCCGCCGGGCTGGACCTGCCGCCACAGCTCGAGGGCCACCTTGCCGGTGCCGGTCGCGATGTCCAGGGCTCGCATCCCGGGCCCCAGCGCGGCCGCGCGCACGGCTCGACGGCGCCAGCGAGGTTCCTGGAAGCCACTGATGAACGTGTTCATGGGGTCGTAGACACCACTGATGGTGTCGAACATGTCGCGGATCCGGTCGGGCTCGACAGGGTTGCCGGTCACGAAGGGCCTCCAGAAGCGGTGTCGAGCGGGTCGACGCTGGGCGATGCGGGCGCGTCGGCCGGTGCAAGAGACGCGAGGATGACCGGGGCGACGACGCCCGGTCGGCCAATGGGTCCGCCGTGGCCGAGGGTCGGGAACGGATGCGTCGCGAACCTGTCGATGCGCCGCCCGAGCGCCGCAGCCACGGCCTCGTAGGGTCCCCGGCTGCGTCCCCCGAGACCGACGACCACGTGTGCCTGGATGTCCTGGAGCCCGGCGGGGTCGAACCCCGCGAGCGCCGCATCGGCGACGGCAGCACGACCCTCTCGCTGGTACTGCTCGAGGGTGGTCGGTGGCAGCCGCCGGGTGATGCCCGGGCCGTTGACGGCCTCGAGGAACGCGAGCGCCGCGGCGCCCAGGCCGGCATGTCCAGCGATCCCGGCGATGCGTGCACCCAGTCGTGCTGCGTCCGCGGCGCTGTCCGGCAGCACGGAGAGGTAGGGCGGCTCGAACAGGAATGCGCCCCCGACCAGGTCCGGGTGCCGTGCCGCGAGCTCCAACCCGACGCACCCACCGTACGAGTGGCCCACCACGTCGACCCGTTCACCCGGAGCGAGCTCCTGGAGCACGGCCCGGATGTCGTCGATGTGGACCTGCGCATCGATGGGGCCGAGGACATCATCAGCCGGCATCGTGCTGCCACCCGACGAGCGCCGGTCGATGGCCAGGACCGTCCGGGCGACCGACAGCTCCAGCGCCAGCGGGTCCAGCTCGCGCGCGTTCGAGAGGGTGGCGTGCAGCAGCACCACGACCGGTCCGAAGCCGTGTCGGCGGACGTGGGTCCGGGCACCATCAGGACGACCGACGAACAGGTCACTGGCGTACGAGGCAAGGAGTCGGGCCACATCGCGCCGGATGATCTTGCCCGACGCGGTCCGGGGGATGGCTCCGACCTGCTCGATCGAGACCGGTACCTTGTAGCCCGCCAGCTGCGCGCGACAGAATGCCCGAACGTCCTCGGCCGCCACAGGCCCGCGCCCGGGACGCAGGACGATGGCGGCGACGGGCACCGTGCCCCAGCGTGCGTCGGCTCGGCCCACCACGGCGGCATCCTCGATGTCGGGATGCGACAGGAGCACCCCTTCCACCTCGGCAGGCGCGACGTTCTCGCCACCCGAGATGATGAGCTCGTCGCGTCGGCCCGTGACGGTCAGGCGACCGACCGGATCCAGCATGCCCAGGTCGCCGGTGCTGAACCAGCCGTCGCGGAGGACCTCGGTCGTGGCATCAGGATCGTCGTCGTACCCCCGGAACACGCTTGGTCCGGAGACCTCGATGGCTCCGCCGATGCCTCCTGGTGCCTCGGACCCGTCGTCCCGGACGACACGGATGCGCATGCCCGGCAGCGCCCTGCCGCAGCTCGCGGGGTGATCGGCGCTCTCGGACGGTGGCTGCGCCGTGACCCCGGACGCGGCCTCGGTCATGCCGTACGTGGTGACGACCGGCAGCCCCGCCGCCAGGGCTCGCCGCACCAGGTCGGGGGACGTGGGTGCACCCCCGAGCAGGATCGCCCGGAGGCGGGGTCCGACGACCGGTCCGAGATCCAGCACCCGCTCGAGCTGCGTCGGCACGAGCGAGAGATGGGTCACGCCGTCGTCGGCGATGGCGGCCCGGACCGAGCTCGGATCGAAGCGATCGTGGACCGTCAGACGCGCGCCGGCGACCATCGATCGCAGCACCACGCCCAGGCCCGCGACATGTGACAGCGGCAGGGTCGCGAGCCAGTGGTCGTCCTCGCGGGCGCCCAGGAAGGCGTTCCAGGATCGAGCACTGGACAGCAGGTTGCCGTGCGTCAGGCGGATACCGCGTGGCGTCCCCGTGGTGCCTGAGGTGAACACCAGGGCACCGTCCGCGGTCTCGTCGAGATCGGGATGCGGATCCGCTCCCGGGCTGGAGCCGTCGGTCAGACCGGAGTCACCGCCGGAGTCACCGATCGATCGCAGGCGCAGGCTCGGGTCCCTGTCCAGCAACGCTGCAGCGAGGGCCGCATGGACGGCGTCATGGATGAGCCAGGTCGTGCCAGACCTCGCCAGCAATGGTCCAGCCTCGGCGGCCGTCAGCCGCCGGTGCACCGGCACGAGCGTGGCGCCGGCACGCCGCACGGCATGGATGGCCACCACGGCCGCTCCGGTGTCGTGTGAGAGCAGCGCGACCCGCTGACCTGCGCACCCATGCAGCCGCAGCGCAATGTCATTCGTAGTGGCAAGGAGTTGGCTCCACGACCAGCGCCGTGACGCATCGACGAGTGCGACCGACCCAGGGTGCCGGCCAGCGGCTGAGACCAGTGGGTCGATCATGCGCGCGCTCGCTCCTCGGCCATAGCGCTCCCGGCCAGGGTCACGCCCAGTCCCCCGCCCATCGGCACGGCCATCCGCCCCTCGACGATGGGCAGCCCACCACCGATGAGGTCCGACTCCAGCAGCGCCGCCGTGCCCAGGCCGTGCGCCCGGTCCCCGCCAACGGTCGCCGCGACGTGGAGCGCGGCCGCAAGGCCGATGCCCGAGTCATACATCGTCGAAACAGTCACCGCGACGTCGGCAGCCGCCGCGGCGCGAGCGATGCGCATGCCGGCATGTGGACCACCGACGCGCGACGGCTTGACGACCAGCACGTCAGCCGCACGCGCCTCGAGCAGCACCCGCGCCGCATCGACGTCCGTGACTGACTCGTCAGCCGCCAGCGGCATCGGGATGGCAGCCCGGACGCGGGCCATCGCCATGGGTCCCGAAGCGGCGGGGATCGGTTGCTCCACGTACTCCAGGCCCAGCTCGTCGAGCGAGGACAGCCAGCTGATGGCAGCCCCTTCGGTGAGGTCACCATTGAGGTCGAGCCGCAGGGCGATGGTGGGCCCCACGGCATCGCGGATCGCCCGCAACCCATCACCGACGCGGTCTTCCGGGGTGCCCACGGCGCGCTTGACCTTGATGGTGCGGAACCCGGACGCCAGCATGGACTGCGCCGCCGCAACGACGTCGGTCGCCGCCCCGACGTCCACGGTCAACAGCCCGTTAACGCGGACATCCGGCGCCCCGCCGCCCAGGAGATCGGCCATGCTCCGGCCCTCGAGCCGGCCTCGGACATCCAGCAGGGCGGTGTCGAGCGCGGCCGCGAGGATGCCGGCATCCGACGCGTCCACGGCCACCGCGACGGTGCCGGAAAGTCGCCGGGACAGTCGAGCGACCGTGGACTCGAGATCGGCGGGCAGGCGCGGACCTGCGACCTCACCAACGCCTTCGAAGCCGTCGTCCGTGCTCAGGCGCAGGAAGCCGACGTCCTGACCCGTCAACGACTCGGTGCCGGAGCGCAGCGGCGTGCGGAAGCGCAGTCGGGCGCGGGTGAGCGTGAGGCCAGCGATGCGGGTCACGCCGGGCCCACGACCCGGTAGAGGGCAAGGCCCGTCGCGAACAACGCCGCGAACACCAGCTGGAGGCGGGCCGTGCCCTTGAGCACCGGATTGAGGCGTCGCGGGTCCCCACTCGCGAAGACGACCCGGACAAGGGGGACGGCCATCGGCAGGCACAGCAGCGGCAGCAGCACCGGGTACCTGGCGGAGCCGTTCAACAGCAGGGCCACCGGCACCAGGTACGCGATGACCAGCATCGCGAGGTACTCCCAGCGGGCGAAGCCGTCCCCGAACATGACCGCGAGCGTCCGCTTGCCGGCTCGCGCATCGGGCGCGACGTCGCGCAGGTTGTTGACGACCAGGATCGCGGTGACGAGCAGGCCCACCGGGACGGCGGCCGCGAACCCGAGCGCGCTCCAGGTGCCCGTCTGCAGGTATGCCGTGCCTGCGACCGCCACGATGCCGAAGAAGCAGAAGACAGCGACCTCCCCCAGGCCCCGGTAGCCATACGGGAACGGCCCACCCGTGTAGGCGACGGCCGCCACGATGGCGAGCGCGCCAAGGACGAGCAGCATCGGTCCACCGATGGCCACGAGCACGAGACCGCAGCACGCCGCGAGCAGCAGCACGATCGCCGTGCCCGCTGCCAGCTCCCGCTCCGAGAGCAGGCCGCTCGCAGCGGCTCGGGTCGGCCCCACGCGGTCGGTCGAGTCCGCCCCCGACCGGTGGTCGAAGAGATCGTTGGACAGATTGGCTGCGATCTGGAGCAGGAGGGCCACGGCCACGCACGCGACCGCGGCGATCGCGTCGAACGCGCCCTGGGCCACCGCCACGCCCAATCCCACGAGCACCGGCCCGAGGGCCGCGGGCAGGGTCTGGGGCCGGCTGGCCAGCAACCAGATGTATGCCTTGGAGCTCGGCACAGTGGCGGTCATGAGGTGGCTGGGATCAGGGACGACGCGGGAAGCGCGAGAAGTCAGGCTTGCGCTTCTCAAGGAAGGCCCGGCTGCCCTCGTGCGCCTCATCGGTCGTGTAGTAGAGCATCGTGGCATCGCCCGCCAGCTCCTGGAGACCGGCGAGCCCATCGACATCCGCGTTGAACGCGCGCTTGAGGAACCGGATCGCCGTGGGGCTCTTCTCGAGGATCTCGTCCGCCCACCGGACGCCCTCGGCCTCGAGCTCGGCGAGCGGCACGACTGCGTTCACGAGCCCCATCTCCAGGGCCTGGGTGGCGTCGTACTGGCGACAGAGGTACCAGATCTCGCGGGCCTTCTTGTGACCCACGATGCGCGCCAGCATCGTGGCGCCGTAGCCCGCATCGAACGAGCCGACCCTCGGTCCGGTCTGGCCGAAGATGGCGTTCTCCGAGGCGATGGACAGATCGCAGATGACGTGCAGCACATGCCCGCCGCCGATGGCGTAGCCGTTGACGAGCGCGATGACGGGGATGGGCAGCGACCGGATGAGCCGCTGCAGATCGAGGACATTGAGGCGCGCCACACCGTCCGCGTCCTGGTAGCCACCTCGGACCTTGACGCTCTGGTCACCGCCGGAGCAGAACGCCACGTCGCCGGCCCCGGTCAGCAGCGCGACCCCGACCGAGGCGTCGTCGCGAACGTGCCGGAACGCCTCCAGCATCTCGGTCACGGTCTGGGGCCGGAACGCGTTGCGGACGTGTTGCCGATCGATGGTGATCCGGGCGATGCCGGTGCCTGAGTGCTCGTAGTGGATGTCCTGGTACTCGCGAACGGTGGTCCAGGTGACGGACATGGCGGGCCTCATCTGCTGGTGACTGGGACGGGTCGCGGGATGGGGATGGCCAGGAAGTCGTCGATGAGCTGCCGGAACCGGCCGGGTGCCTCGAGATGCGGGGTGTGACCCGCCTGGTCGACGACTGCGTGGGACGCGAGAGGATCCCGCGCGGCCACCTCGGCAGCACGCTCCGTGCCGCGTGGGTCAAGGGCCCCCGAGATGACGAGCGTCGGCGCATGGACGCCAGCCAGCTGGTCCTGCATTGGCGCGCATCACGCCCTGTCCCGCGCCGAGCAGGCTGGCGGCAAGGGCAGCCGGGCGATTCGCCAGCCGCTCGGCGGCGACCCGATCCCGCACGGTCGCCGGCAGCGAGCGCTGGCTGGCGAAGATGGGCTGTGCCGCCCAATCGCGCACGAAGCCAGCCTGGTCGCCGCGATCGAGCTGCTCGGCCCACCGCCGGTCCGCCGCTACCCGCGCCGCTCGCGCCGGGGCATCCTCGATGCCGGCCGACGGCGACTCGAGGATGAGCCGTGCGACCGAGCCCGGGGCGTCGATGGCCAGACGTAGGGCGATGCGTGCGCCGAAGGAGTAGCCCAGGACATCCGCCGGCGCCGCGCCCATACGCTCGAGGAGCGTGGCGATATCCGCGGCTTGACGCTCGACGGCATGCCGCTCCGGGGCGGGTGCGTCGGAGGCGCCGTGACCCAGCAGGTCGATGACGAGGCGCCGGTGGTCGGGTGCCATGCCCGCCTGCCAGATGTCCCAGTCACGACCACTACCGGCGAACCCATGCACCAGCAGCAGGGGAGCGCCGCTCCCTGCCAGCGACACGTCGTAGGCCACCCCGTCGGCAAGCACCATGCGGCTCATCCGACGGCCCGGGCGGCCGCGGTGGCGACCCGTGCATGCAGCTCGACGTTCCGCGCACGGTCCGTACGCAGTCGCAGCACCCGCACGCCAGGGCGACTCATCGAGTCCCGGATGACATGACCGACGCTGCCAGGCTCCAGGTCCACCACCTCGGCACCCAGGACCCGGGCGACGGCGAGGATGTCGATGCCGTGCGGCGTCCCGAACAGCTCTTCGAAGTGCTCTGGCAATCCGATATCCGGGCGCTCGGCGGTGCCCTGGGGCAGGAACGAGAAGATGCCGCCGCCATCGTTGTCGATGACCACGATGGTCGCCGAGAGCCCATGGAGACGCGCGGCGACGAGGGCGTTGAGGTCGTGCACGAAGGCCACGTCGCCGACGAGGAGGAGCACGGGACCGACGGCGGCGGCGGCCACGCCGAGCGCGGTCGAGACCACCCCGTCGATGCCATTGACACCCCGGTTGGCGAGGCAGCGCACCGGTGTCGCGCCCGGAGCCAGGTATCCGTCGAGGTCCCGCACCGGCATGGAGCTGCCGACGACCAGGATCGCGTGGTCGGGCAGGTGGCCCTCGAGCGCAGCGGGGACCCCTGCCTCGAACGGCTCATCGATGGTCGCCAGCGCCTGCCGGATGGCGTCATCTGCGCGACGGCCCGCGGCCAGCCAGCCGTCCAGCCACGCCGCGTCGACGCGCGGGGACTCGACGCTGTCGGCGAGCGCGTCGGCGAACGCACCCGGGTGCGCGTGGACGAGCGTGCCGCCCAGCAACGTCGGCTCATTCCAGCCGCCGTCGTCGACCAGCAGCTGGTCGGCTGGTGAAGCCTCGAGGTAGGCGAGCGTCGCAGCCGACGTTGGCGTCCCTCCGAAGCGGATGATGAGGTCCGCTGCGTGCGTGGCGCAGAAGGTCGGCGAGCGGAGCAGTGCGTCGCCCCGTGCCACCAGATGGGAACGGTCATGGGGACCGAGGCGGAGGTTGGCGAGGGCATCGGCAACGATGGGCGCGCCGAGCACGCTGGCCAGCCGCGCGATGGCGGCCGGGACCCCGTCCTGGTCCAGTGGCCCGACGACGATGAGCGGCCGGCGAGCGTGGGCGGTCTCCTCGCGGATTGCGCGCAGGTCAACGTCGGACGGCAGTCGACGGGCCGTGACGAGCCGCGGTCGTGTCGATGCCATGGGCAACGGCTGTGGCGTCAGCGGACCATCCGGCAACAGCGAGGCACGGAAGGGCAGGTTCAGGTGCACCGGGCCTGCCGGCGCCTCCGCGGCAGTGGCGACGGCGCGGCTGACCACGTCGCGCACGAGGGCCTCTGCCAGCGGGCCGGGCTCCAGCACCGGCAGCTCGGCGTACCACTTCGCGAAGCGGCCGTAGAGGTGCGCCTGGTCGATGGTCTGTGCGGCTCCGCGGTCACGCAGCTCCGGCGGCCGATCGGCGGTGAGCACGAGCAGCGGCACGCGGCCGTGATGCGCTTCCACGATCGCGGGCAGGAAGTTGGCGACGGCGGTGCCGGATGTGCCGAGGACGGCGACCGGGCGGCGGCTCGCCTTGGCCAGGCCGAGGGCGAAGAAGCAGGCCGCACGTTCGTCGAGGTGGATGAGCACCCGGATGCGGGGATCCGCCCGCAGCGCCAGCGCCAGCGGCATCGAACGGGAGCCTGGGCAGACGACTGCGTCCCGGACACCAGTCGAGACCAGTTCCGCGACGAACGCCCGCAGGGGAGCGGCAGGCGTCACGTAGTCGGTCATGGCTCCGGCCGCCCGAGGGCGGAGGCGAGGCTCTGGAGCTTCATGTCCGATTCCGCCCACTCCCGGTCCGGTTCCGAGTCGCCCACGATGCCACAGCCCACGAAGAGGCTCGCTCTGGACCCCTCCATCACCCCCGACCGGATGGCGACCACGAACTCGCCGTCACCATGCGCGTCCAGCCAGCCGACCGGTCCGGCGTACCAGCCCCGATCGAGGTGCTCCTGCTCCTCGAGCAGCTCCAGGGCCGCGGCTCGCGGCCAGCCCCCCACCGCCGGCGTGGGATGGAGCCGGTCGACCAGGTCGAGGATGCCCAGGTCGTCGCGCAGCTCACCGGAGATCTCGCTCTCCAGGTGCTGCAGGGTCGGCAGTCGCCGGATGTGCGGCGTCCGTTCGATGTCGAGGCGGTCCGCCACGGCTGTCAGGGTCTCCCGCAGCATCTCCACGACCACCGCGTGCTCCTCGCGGTCCTTCTCGGATGACAGCAGCGCGGTGGCCAGCGCCGTGTCCGACGTCGGGTCGTCACCGCGGGCCGTGGTGCCGGCGAGGGCCATCGTCCGGAACGCACGGCCGTGTGCCTCGACCAATCGCTCGGGCGTCGCTCCGAGGAACGTCCGCTCACCCCGGCAGAACGCGAACACGGTCAGGGGACCCGTGACGTCGGCATCCGCACGGCGCCCCAATCGCTCCAGCACGGACAGGGCATCCACGGGTGGAGACGTCTCGATGTCGACCCGGCGGGCGAGCACGACCTTGTCGATGCGGCCACGACCGACGGCACCCGATGACCGGGCCACGGAGGCTGCCCATTCGGCACGACCCGGGCGAGCACCGACCTCGCGCAGCGTCGCGTCCCTGACATCGTGTCCGGCATCCGAGGGCGGCCGAGCCGCCATCGATGACCCGATCGAGACGCTCGAGCGCGGACCGGGCCGCGACCGATGGCTCCCGACCATCGTCGATGACGATGCTCAGGGTCAGCACGCTCGAGCCGTCCACGCAGCCGAGGAGCAGCGTCGGCACCTCCAGGCGGCCGTGCTCGAACCCCGTCCAGCAGCCATCCGTCGAGGCTCGCTCGGCGAACGTGGCGCCACCGAGCAGCATCGGACCCGCGCCCCGTCAGCCCGGCTGCCGGACCCACGGTCCGACGGTCGAGCAGCAGCGAACGCCAGCCGGCCGCGGCGCTCGGGAAACGCCCCGGGCCCGACAGCAGTCGATCGCCGCCGCCGCCCCGATGCCCACGAACGTGCGGCGACTCGCCGGCTGCTGCCAGAGCGTGACGTCCTCCGCCGCGGCACGTGCTGCACCGAACAGCCGCAGCGGGTCAAGCTCATCGATGGGGACGCACACCGACAGCAGTCGAGCACCGGCCCGGGGCACCGTCGACGCCCGCGGGCCGGAGGCCCGCGAGCAGGTCTCCGATGGCGACCCGTGCCGCCACATCGGCTCAAGTCGTTCGGCAGCGATCAGGGAGGTCCTCATCGTGGCGCCGTCGAGGCCGTCAGGGCGGCGATGCGCGGCTCGGGGACCGCGACGCTGCGCAGCAGCAGCAGCCGCAAGGTCGGGAACGCGTCGTCGAGCGGTGCCGGACGGTCGGTCACCAGCCAGCGGACGACGAGCTCGTGGATGGCCCCGAACCAGGCGGCAGCGGCGACCCGGGTGTCGACCGGCGGGATGGCACCGTCGGCGACCGCGCCATCGAGATACGAGGCGATGAGGCTCGTGAACCGGTCGTGCAGCCGGAGGGTCTCGATCCGGAACATCGCCCCTGCCCCGAGGCCGTCGATGAGCAGCAGGCGTGCCATCGACCGGTGTCCGGAGAAGATCGCCAGCATCGCCGCGATGGCGGCGCTCGCCTCGGCAACCGGCTCCGTCTCCTGGTCCACCGTGCGCACGACCTTCGCGATGAGCCGGTCGGCCGTGGAGTCGAGCAGCTCCACGAAGATCGATTCCTTGGTCGGGAAGTGGAAGTAGATGCCACCCTTGGACGTATCCGCCTCACGCGCGATGTCATCGACCGCGGCCTCGCGATAGCCGGTCCGGCTGAAGACGTGGAACGCCGCGTCCAGGATGCGCTCGCGTCGCTTCCGGGTCCGCTCGTCGTTGGGGGTCCGCGGCTTGCGTCCATGCCTCACCGCCCGCAGTTCACGGCTGGCTACCGTGTCGACCTCCGATAAACCGACCGACCAGTCGGTCGGGTCTTGAGGGCGATGGTATCAGATCTGCTGTCGCCTCCGTCAACCAGCAGATACCGCCATAGACGGGCCCTCGATGATGCACCGGGCCGCTATCCTGTTCGCTGGCGGAGGGTCAACGGCCGCCCTGGCCTGCGGTCAGAGCCACGGCGAGCCAGCCCGGGATCGTCGACCAACGCACGAGAGGGAGTCGGATGCAGCAGATAGACACGCGCAAGATCGCGGCAGAAGCGGTCGGCACCTTCGTCTTCTTCCTCATCGGGTTGATGGCGGTGCTGTCCAGCAAGGCATTCAACAACGCTGGGTATCCGGCGTCACCGAACCCGCTCCAGGACCTGCTGGTCATCGCACTCGGCTTCGGCTTCGGCCTGTTTGCCGCGATCTTCATCGCCGGTCACGTGTCCGGCGGTCACTACAACCCGGCCGTGACCATCGCGGCCGTGGCCGACAAGCGCCTCGACCCGGTCAACGGCGTGGCCTACGTCGTGGCCCAGGTGGTCGCCGGCGTGGTTGCCGCACTGGTCGTGGCCGCGATCTTCGGCCAGTCCGCGGTGGCCGGCACCGAGACCCATCCGGGCGGCGGCGTCTCCGACATCCAGGCACTCATCATCGAGACCGTGTTCACGGCCATCTTCCTGGCGGTCATCCTGACGGTCACGAAGAAGGCACCCAACCACGCCGCGTTCGCGATCCCGCTGACGCTGGTGGTCATCCACCTCGCCATCGTGCCGTTCACCGGCTCCTCGGTGAACCCAGCCCGCTCGCTCGCGTCGGCCATCGTCGGTGGCGACCTCACCGGCATCTGGATCTACATCGTCGGGCCGGTCATCGGTGGCCTCATCGGCTGGGGCGTGTTCAAGTTCCTGACGCCGGAGACTGACGCGGCCTGATCCTCAGGCGAGGGTGGCGCCCGCTGCCCGGGCGTCCTCCGCGTATCGCTCGAGGGCCTCGTCCGACGTGGCCGAGGCCCGGAGGAGCTCCATCACCCGGGAAACGCCCAGCTCCCGGAACCTGCCCAGCTCGTCGATCCGCTGCGGGCCGGCCGTGATGGGCGCCACCGTCGGGCCCTCCGTCGCACGTCCCCACCAGAGGTGGACGCTGATCTTCAGCGTGGCCGGGTCACGGCCGATCTCCTCGCATCGTCCACGGATGACCGGAAGAGCCGTCTCGAGCTCGGTCGGGGACATGCCGTCCAGGTTCAGCTCGTCGGCGTACCTCGCTGCCAGTCGCCAGGTGACGTCCGGGCCGTTGCCGCCGACCATGATGGGCACTCGCGGCTGCTGCAGCGGCTTGGGGACGTTGATGGCGTCCTCCACCGAGGCATATGTGCCATCGAAGGACGCGTGGACATCGCGACCAGGGACGAGCATCCGGGAGATGACCTCGAGGTGGTCCCGCAGCATCGCCAGCCGCTCTCTGGTCTCGGGGAAGCCATAGCCATAGCCGATCCACTCATCGCGCTTCCAGCCCGCGCCGATGCCCAGCTCCATCCGGCCGCCGCTGATGACGTCCATGGTCGAGATCATCTTGGCCGTCAGCGCCGGGTTCCGGAACGCGGTGCAGATGACGATATGGCCGATGCGCACCCGGCTCGTGAGGGTGGCGAGTGCCGCCAGGCTGGTGAATGACTCGAACGTGATCTCGTTGGACGGTCGGGGCACCGTGTGGAAGTGGTCGAACAGCCAGATCGACTCGAACCCCAGCCGGTCAGCCTGCTGTGCGACGGCGACCGTCCGTGCCCATGCGCGTTCGGGCTCGAAGCCGTCATATTCGCCGGTCCACCCCTGCGGCACGATCATGCCGACCCGCATCTCAGCTCCTTCCCAGGGACGACCGTCGGGCCGTCCCATTCGTGGCCATAGCCCGCTGCGCGGGCGGCTCAGGCGGCGTCGAGCGCCTCAAGGATGTCCCTGACGAGGTCGTCCGGGTCCTCGATGCCCACCGACAGCCGGACCAGCGAGCGGGGTACCTCGAGCGCCGAGCCCTGGACCGCGCCGTGGGTCATGCCGTGGGGGATCTCGATGAGCGACTCGACCCCGCCGAGCGACTCGGCGAGCCGAAAGATCGTGGTCGCCTCGCAGATGCGGACGGCCCGCTCCTCGGCCGAGCGGTCCTCCAGGGCAGCCGGCTGGAACGAGATCATGCCCCCGGCGTAGCGCATCTGGCGCTGTGCCAGCGACGCCTGGGGATGCGCGTGGGGGCCGTCCGCCAGACCGGGATACCGCAGCTGCGAGATGTCAGGGCGAGCGGCAAGGGCCTGGGCCACCATGAGGGCATTGCTGGAGTGACGCGCGATCCGGAGCTCGAGCGTGCGCAAGCCGCGCAGCACCAGGAAGCAATCGAAGGGCCCGGGCACCGCACCGACCGCGTTCTGGAGGAACTTCAGCCGGGCGAAGAGGTCGTCGCGAGTCGTTGCCAGCACGCCGTTGATGGTGTCGGAGTGGCCCGACAGGTACTTCGTGGCGCTGTGATAGACGATGTCCGCCCCCAGCCGCAAGGGCTGCTGGGCGAGCGGCGACGCGAAGGTGTTGTCCACGACCACGATGGGCGCCTCGCCCCGCGCACCGATGTGCGTCCGGGCGCAGGCGCTCACGGCGGCGATATCCACGAGCTTCAGCAATGGATTGCTGGGAGACTCCAGCCAGACCATCCGGGTGTCCGGCGTGAGCCGTTGGGCGAGGGTGCCGGAGGATCCGCGCTCAGGTCGACCCACACCGCGTCGATGCCCAGCTCGCGCAGCACGCGTTCGAAGAGCCGGTAGGTGCCACCGTAGACGTCGTCGCTGATGAGCACCCGCTCGCCGGGACGGACCAGGCCCGCGATGGCGGCCGCGGTCGCCGAGCCGCTTGCGAACGCCAGGCCGTGCTCACCACCCTCCAGGGTGGCGACCGCATCCTCGAGCCGCTCGCGGGTGGGATTGCCGGTCCGGGCATATTCCCAGCCACCCGTGGGACGGCCCACGCCTTCCTGTGCGAACGTGCTCGTCTGGTAGATGGGTGGCGCGACCGCGCCAGTGGCCGCATCCGGCTCCTGTCCGGCGTGGACGGTCAGGGTGCCGGGTCGCCAGTCGGTGTCGCGGTGCCTGCTCATGGAGCGGATGGTACGCGGCCGGACGCATCGGTCATTGACAGCCGGCCGATCATGCGCAACGATGTGCGCATGGGCGTGCGCATCCCCACCAACCTGAGCCTCCCGGCAGATCTGGTCCGGGACCTGGATGCGGTCGCCGGCAAGGGCAATCGCAGCGCATTCGTCGAAGCTGCCGTGCGCAAGGCGATCAAGCGTGAACAGCTGCGCCTCGCCTTCGAACGATCGGCGGGCATCCTGAAGGCTGAGGACTATCCGTACTGGTCCACGTCCGAGAAGGTCGTGGAGTGGGTCCGCGAGGCTCGCGCCGAGGAGACGGACTCTGGTCCCGAACCCGACGGCCGTCTGACAGCGCGCCAGGGGCCAGACGCATGAAGATCCTGCTCGACTCCACCTTCCTCATCGATCACATGCGAGCGGCGCCCGAAGCGGCCCTGCGACTGGCCGCGATGTTCTCGGACGGCGACGAGATCCTGGTGGACCCGGTGGCTATCTGCGAGGTCCGGTCCGGTGTTCGGGACGGCGAGATGCCCACGTTCCTCGGGTTGCTGGAGCCGATGGAGATCGTCTCCGCCGATCGCGAGATCGCGCTCATGGCTGGGCGCTGGCGCATGCGGGCACGCGCCTCCGGGCGCCACCTGGGTCTTCCCGATGCCCTCATCGCAGCCACCGCCCACTCGGTCGGCGCAGCCGTCCTGACCCGGAACGTCAAGGACTTCGCCCTGACGCCGGTGCGCATCGAGACGTATTGACGGGCATCAGGCCCGGGCGACCACGGCGGCACCGATAGAATGGGCCCCGAACCGGCCCGCAGTGGCGGCACCCTCCCCGGATCAGGAGTCCAGCCCCTCATGTCCCATCCGCTCGTCACCGTCATCGGCGCCGGCAACGTCGGCGCGACCACCGCACAACGGATCGCGGAGGCAGGCCTGGCGGACGTCGTGCTCATCGACATCGTCGAGGGGCTGCCACAGGGCAAGGCTCTCGACCTGGTCGAAGCCGCCCCGGTCCTTGGCCATGACTGCTCGGTCCGGGGCACCAACGACTACGCCGACACGGCCGGATCGGATGTCATCGTGGTCACCTCCGGGCTGGCCCGACAGCCGGGCATGAGCCGCGACGACCTGCTGGCCAGGAACGCGGGCATCGTCCGGTCGGTAGTGTCGCGGGCTGCGGCCGCGTCACCTCACGCGATCATCATCGTGGTCACCAATCCACTCGATGCCATGTGCCACGTGGCGCTCGAGGCGTCGGGGTTCCCCCCGGAGCGGGTCATCGGTATGGCCGGCGTGCTGGATTCGGCCCGCTTCCGCAGCTTCATCGCGGCAGAGCTGGGTGTGTCCGTCACGAATACGCACGCCTTCGTGCTGGGCGGCCACGGGGACACGATGGTGCCACTGCCGCGCTACTCCACCGTCGGTGGAGTGCCCATCACGGAGCTGCTGTCGCCTGAGCGGATCGAGGCGTTGGTCGATCGCACCCGGAATGGCGGCGCGGAGGTCGTGGCACTGCTCAAGACAGGCAGCGCGTTCTATGCGCCGGCCGCGTCGGTGTACCAGATGGTCGATGCCATCCTCAACGATCGGCAGATGATCCTACCCTGTGCCGCATACCTCGACGGACCCTTCGGTGTCGACGGGCTGTACGTGGGCGTCCCCGTCCGGCTCGGCCGGAAGGGCATCGAGGAGACCATCACCATCGACCTGACTGCCGATGAGCAGGCCGCGTTCGATGCGTCCGCCGCCGCCGTTCGTGGGCTGGTGACGCGGATGGCGGAGCTCGCCGCGGCGGCGGCCAGCGGGAGCCCCGCTGGCTGACGCCTGATGCCCGTCATCACCATCTCCCGACAGTTCGCGGCGGCCGGCGGGCCCATCGGCAAGGCGCTCGCTCGCCGCTTCGACGCGGAGTTCCTGGATCGGGAGATCGTGGCGCAGGTGGCGGCCCGTGCTGGCCTGAGCGAGGCCGAGGCCGAGGGCTACGACGAGCGGCTGCCGGGGGTCTGGCAGCGCATCGTCACCGCGCTCGCGCTGGGCGGCCCAGACCCGTCGCTGCCACCCCTGCCGGCGGAGATGATGCCCGCGACCGCGGTCCACGAACGGCTGGCCCAGCTCACCCGCGCGGTCATCGAGGAGGCTGCCGCAAGCGGCAACGCGGTCATCATGGGCCGCGGTGGTGCCTACATCGTGCCACGAGGCCCGGGCGTGCTCCATGTGCAGCTCCACGCCCCGCTCGAGGCACGTATCCGCTATCTCCTGACGCGCGTGGAGGAGATCCGGTCGACACCCGCCCGGACGAGGACTCGCTGCGCGAGCTGTGCCGTACCTTCGATGCCCGGCGCGCCGGGTACATCAAGCGGATGTTCGGCAAGGAGTGGCTCGACCCGGAAAGCTACGATCTCTCCGTGGATACCGGGTCGATGGGCGTGGAGGTCTCGGTCGACCTCATCGAACTCGCGGCGCGGCGTCACGACCCGGATGGCTTCCGGCCCATGCGACCCGCGGATCCGCTGCCGTGACGACCGGCAGGTCCACGATCGCTGCCGGGGCGTGGAGCGCAGCGGCCGCCCAGGGATGAGGTGCGCGGCGGGATGACGAGCTCGGGGGTCTCGCCTCGGAGCAAACGCTTGCCCGCTGGTTTGCGCGTCTTCCGGCATCGAAACTTCCGACTGTTCTACTTCGGCCAGCTGGTCTCCCTGGCCGGCACCTGGATGCAGGCGGTGGCCCAGGACTGGCTGGTGCTGCAGCTGACGAACGACCCCGTGGCACTCGGCGTGGTGTCCGCGGCGCAGTTCGTGCCGGTCATGGTCCTGGGCCTGTTCGGGGGCCTTGCCGCCGACGTGCTGCCCAAGCGGGTCTCGCTCATCTGCACCCAGGCGGCCTCCCTCAGCCTCTCGCTGGTCCTTGGCCTGCTCGTGCTCCTGGGCCATGTCCAGGTGTGGCAGGTGATGGCGATGGCATTCCTGCTGGGCATCGTCAATGCGTTCGACATGCCCATCCGCCAGTCCTTCGTGGTCGAGATGGTCGGCCGCTCGGACGTGGCATCGGCGGTCGCCCTCAACAGCGCCGCGTTCAATGCCGCCCGCATCGTGGGGCCGGCGATCGCGGGGCTCCTCATCGGCATCATCGGCATCGCGCCGGTGTTCCTGCTCAACGCCGCGAGCTACCTGCTGCCCATCGTGGGCTATCTGCGCATGAACGTGGGGGAGCTGGTGCCCGTGGTGCGCACCCACGTGGACAAGACCGTGGGCGCCGTCGTCGGCTCGCTCGTGGAGGGGCTGCGGTATGTCCGTACCACCCCGGCCATCCTCATCTGCATCGTGATGATCGGCGTGGTCTCGGCGGTCGCCCTGAACTTCCCGGTGCTCGGACCGCTCGTGGCGCGCAACGTCCTGGGGGGTGGCGCGGAGACGTACGGCTTCCTCATGGCCGCAGCCGGCGTGGGCTCCCTCATCAGTGCCCTCTCGCTGGCCTTCGGCGGTCGCGTGAACCTGGGCCGCGTGTTCGTGGGTGCCGGGTTGCTGGGCGTGGCCGTGGCCGGTGTCGGCCTCTCATCCATGCTGCCAGTGAGCCTGCTGCTCATGGGCATCGTGGGCTGGTCCACGGTCGCCATGGGCGCGACCACGAACACCATCATCCAGCTCACCGTCCCCGATGACCTTCGGGGCCGGGTCATGAGCGTCTACACGACGGTCTTCGCGGGTACGACGCCCATCGGCAGCCTGCTCGCGGGCGGGCTCGCCAGCCGCCTGGGTGTCGCGGCGACGTTGCTCCTGGCGGGCATCGTGACCGTCGGGGCCACCGTGCTCGCCGCGCTCTGGGCTGCTCGTCGTCGTCTGCCTCTGCGGACCGCGCCCGGGGTCCAGGCGTCGTCGGTCGGCAGCCCGCCGGCATGACCGCGGGGCTGGAGCTGTCGTTCGACCCGCTCGTCTCCGTGGGCGGCGTGGTCATCCGCTGGGACGCGCTCGCGCTCGTGGGGGTGCTGCTCGTCGCCATCGGAGTCTGGGTGGTCAGGCTGCACGAGTCCCTCGGCTCGACCTTGCGATTCGACGAGGTGAGCTTCGTGCTGCTCGGGGCCATCCCCGGCGCCGTGGTCGGCGGTCGGCTGGTGCACGTCCTGGACTACTGGGACGGGTACCTGCTGCGGCCCCTCACCATGCTGGACCTGGGTCATGGCAGCTCGTCGCTGGTCGGCGCCGTGGTGGGTGGCTCGCTGAGTGCCGCCTACATCTGTCGTCTCATGGGTGGCCGGATCGGCGTCTGGGCCGACGCCGCCGCGGTGCCCCTGCTGCTCGCCATCGGGCTGGGCAAGCTCGGCCTGCTGCTGGGCGGTGGTGGCCAGGGCTCGGCTACCTACGGTCCAGCGGGGCTGTCGTTCACGGGTCCTGGGCCATGGCGCTCCCTCGACGCCGCCACCCCGGCCTGGCCATCGCAGGCGCTCGAGGGCGGCTGGGCCCTGCTGGGCATCCCGGTGGTGCTCGTCGGGGAGGCCGCCCTGCGGCGTCGTGGCCGGAGCGGCCGGGGCATGGCCCTGCTCACCGCGCTGGCCTGGTGGCTCGCTGGTCGGGTCGCGGTCGGGCTCACCTGGAGGGACGAACCGCTCGCAGGGCCGATGGGCGCCGAGACGGTGGCCACCCTGGTCGTGCTGCTGGTGGTACTCATCGGGCTGGTCGCCGCGTGGCGTGCCCCGATCGCCCCGGCGTCAGGGCACCAGACCGTACCAGAGGGTCCCGGCCTGACCGGTACCGGCGGCCCCTAGCCAATCTCACCAGCGGACGCAACCTATCGGCATGGTGCCGTCTCTTGTGATTCGTGGATGACCTTGCCCTGGCCGTGGCGCTCACGGCTGGGGATGAGGACGCATTCCGCACCCTGGTAGATCTCGAGACACCCAGCGTCTTCCGGACGTGCTACCGGATCCTGGGTCGGATCGAGGACGCCGAGGACGCCACGCAGGAGACATTCGTGCTCGCCCACCGATCACTGGCCAGCTACCGCGGCGACGGCCGACCGGGTGCGTGGCTGGTCCGCATCGCCACTCGCCACTGCTGGCGGCGGGCGGCGGCGATTCGGCGGCAGGCGGCCTTCGCGACCCCGCTCGACGACGTCCTGGCGGCGACCCTCCCCGGACCTGGCGACCCCGCTCGCGACGCCCTCGCGGCCGAGCGACGGGAAGGGGTGCGCAGGGCGGTAGCGGCACTCCCGGAGCCGTACCGCGAGGTGCTGACGCTCCGCTTCTTCGGGGAGCTCTCGCTCGCCGACATCTGCGTCGTCACGGACCGACCGATGGGCACGGTCAAGGCACAGCTCCACCGCGGCCTGGAACGGCTGCGACGGACCATCGACCGGAGCATGGCGTGAACACCCCGCGTCGGCCCGGGCCAGGTGAGGAGGCGCGTGGCGAGCACGACCCGGCCGTGGACGCCCTGCTGGAGTACCTCGCCGGTACCGCCCTTGCGCCAGCGCCCGATCTTGCGTCGCGCATCCAGGCGCGCATCGCCCAGGAGCCTGACCGGACGCCGACCAGCCGCTTCCTGCGGGCAGTCGTCCACCTCCGCCTCCTGACCGCGCTCGGTGCATTCCGGCAGCTCATCCGCGTCGCAGGCGGCAGGGGCAGCTTCCCGGCCTTGGTACGTGCCCAGGCCCTCGGCCTGGTGCTGGTCACCGCGTTGAGCGCGGTGGCGCTGGGTGTGGGCGCTGCGGCATCGGTCCAGCGGGTCATCACCGAGCGCCACGATCCGGTGCCGACCGATCCGGTGCCGACTCGGCCCGCACCCACGGATGGACCGACGCTGGCGCCGAGCGTGAGCCCGCGACCCACGGAAGACCACCGGTCGCCGTCGCCGAGCCCACACGCCGATGGGCTACTCGCGCGTCCGACGCCAACGCCTGACGCGACGCGGGCGCCGGCTGCACCGGGGGACCGACCTGGGCGGACCCAGAAGCCGGGGACCGACGCTGGCAACGACGCAGGCCCGACGCCCCACCCGACGAGGACCCCCAGGCCAACGAAGACACCGCGCCCGGAGCCGACGAGGTCACCGAGGCCAACCAGGACGCCGCACCCCACGGAGCGACCGGAGCCCACCGATCGTCCGGAGCCGACGGAGACGCCGGAGCCGGACGGCGGCGATGGACACGGTGATGGGGGTGGCACGAGCGAGACCGAGTCGCCCGATGGCTCGATGTGGTCAGGTGGGGTCATGGTGGCCGGCCTGGTACCACCGTCATGGTTCGGGTGGGCCGAAGGTCCCGCGTGAGTGGGCAACCTCTCCGGGCGACGATGCCTCTCGTGTGTATATCGGCCGGAGCCTGCGAGGCAAGCCAGGGCTCAGGAACGGAATCATCGAGGCGGCTCAGGGATGGAAGGGGACCAGCGGATGAACAGGGACAAGCTCAGACTCGGCAACATGCTTCGGGTCAGCGTCGTCGCAGGCGCGCTCGTCGGCGCGCTGCTCGTGCCCGGCGCCGCGAGCGCCAGCGGGCTGCACCCGACCTCGCGTGATCACGACGGCGACGGCCTCACGAACGCGTTCGAGAAGTACAAGAGCCACACCAACCCGTGGAAGGCCGATAGCAACCACAACGGCCTGAGGGACAGCAAGGAGAACCCCGACCACGACGGCCTGACCAACAAGCAGGAGCAGACGGTCGGCACCAACCCGCTCAAGAGCGACACCAACAACAACGGCGTCAAGGATGGCGCGGAAGACGCCGATCACGACGGCCTCGACAACCACCATGAGTTCCAGGCTGGCACCAACCCCAAGGATGCCGACACGGACAACGACGGCGTCGATGACGGCCAGGAAGACTCCGACCACGACGGCGTCGAGAACGAGACCGAGCAGGAGGACGGCACCAACCCCGGTGACGCCGACACCGACGACGACGGCGTCAAGGACGGTGAGGATGGGGACGCCAACGGCGATGGCCACGACGACCAGTGCGAGATCGTGAACGGCAACGACTCCCCGCTGTGCGAGGACGACGGCTCCCAGCCCGGCGAGGACTGAGCCAAGGGCTGAGCGCATGACCGACTGACCCACCACGGTGGGGAAGGGCCGACGTCACGGGGACACCCGGGCGTCGGCCCTTCGTCATGCCGCTCCCGCAGCATCCTGCCGGCAGCAGGGCAGCGGGTCGCTCGGGCGGCGCCGACGGGGTATCGTGGTCGGCCACATGCGCGTCGCGGCCGACGCGCCCCGTCTCGCGAGGACACACCAATGACACAGCTTGCAGAGCATCCGGCGACCACCACGAGCAGCGGCGCCCGGGTCAGCCACTGGATCGGTGGCGCCATCGTCGCCGGCACGTCCGGCCGATCTGGCGTCGTCTATGACCCGGCGACCGGACAGGAGGCACGTCGGGTCGACTTCGCGGCCGCCGACGAGGTGGGTGCCGCGGTGGCCGCCGCGAAGGCTGCGTTCCCCGCGTGGCGCGCGACGTCCATCTCCAAGCGCACCGAGATCCTGTTCCGCATCCGGAACCTCGTGGATGCCCGACGCTCAGAGCTGGCGGCGCTGCTGACCGCGGAGCACGGCAAGGTGCCCTCCGATGCCCTCGGTGAGATCGCCCGCGGCATCGAGAACCTCGAGTTCGCGTGTGGCATCCCGCAGCTCATCAAGGGCTCGTACAGCGAGCAGGCGTCCTCGGGCGTGGACGTCTACCAGATCCGACAGCCGCTGGGCGTCGTGGCCGGTATCACGCCCTTCAACTTCCCGGCCATGGTGCCGATGTGGATGTTCGCCAATGCCATCGCATGCGGCAACACGTTCGTGCTCAAGCCCTCGGAGAAGGACCCCTCCGCGGCGTTGTTCCTGGCGCAGCTGCTCCACGAAGCTGGCGTCCCTGCCGGTGTCTTCAATGTCATCCAGGGTGACAAGGTCGCGGTCGATGCGATCCTGGAGCACCCGGACATCAAGGCGGTCTCGTTCGTGGGCTCGACGCCCATCGCGCGCTACATCTATGAGACGGGCACCCGCAACGGCAAGCGTGTCCAGGCGCTCGGCGGCGCCAAGAACCATATGGTGGTGCTGCCCGACGCGGACGTGGCGATGGCGGCAGACGCGGCCGTCTCGGCGGCGTATGGCTCTGCCGGCGAGCGCTGCATGGCCATCAGCGTGGTCGTGGCCGTGGGTGACGTGGCAGACCCGCTCGTCGATGCCATCAAGGAGCGTCTGCCGCGCATCAAGGTCGGACCGGGCAGCGACCCCAGCGCCGAGATGGGGCCGCTCGTGACCCGCGAGCATCGCGACAAGGTCGCCTCGTACCTCGAGTCGGGCACCGCACAGGGCGCCATCGTCATCGCCGACGGTCGAGACCATCCATTGTTCCGCGAGAGCGACGGCTTCTTCCTTGGCCTGTCGCTGCTCGACCGAGTGACCCCCACGATGGATTCGTATCGGAACGAGATCTTCGGACCGGTGCTGGAGGTCGTCCGCGTGGGCACCTACACCGAGGCGGTGCAGCTCGTCAACGACAACCCGTACGGCAACGGCACAGCGATCTTCACCCGCGACGGCGGCGCCGCCCGGCAGTTCCAGTTCGAGGTCGAGGCCGGCATGGTGGGCATCAATGTGCCCATCCCGGTCCCGGTCGCCTACTACTCGTTCGGGGGCTGGAAGGGGTCGTTGTTCGGGGATCTGCACATGTACGGCCCCGAGGGAGTCCAGTTCTACACGCGCGGCAAGGTCGTGACCTCACGCTGGCCGGACCCCGGCACGAGCAAGGTGGACCTGGGCTTTCCCCGGACGCGCTGAACAGCCGCGCTGCTTGGCTGACGGCGCGTCAGCAGCGAACGGTCAGTCGAGGAGGATCGAGCGGAGCTCCGTCTCGGTCAGGCTGACGGGGTTGCAGCGCATCGAGCTGGTGCTGACACCCGCCAGCACTCGGTCGACGTCCGTGGATCGGAGTCCCAGCTCGCGCAGCGACGGCGCGCCCAGGGTGGCGGACCACCCGTGCAGCAGCGCGACCAGCGCGTCCCGCGCCTTCACATCCGTGGTCTGGGTGTCGAGGCCGGCCAGCAGGCGACCGGCCGTCGCGTAGCGACCCAGACCGACGCCGTCCGGCTCCCGGGACGTGAGGGCCTGGATGTTCGCGCGGACCGTCGCGCCCAGGATCGCACCACAGGCGGCGCCATGGGCGATGGGCAACAGGGCACCGATCGGCGCAGCCAGGCCGTGGACCGCCCCGAGGCCGGCGTTGGCGAGGCAGATGCCCGAGAGCAGCGCCGCCCACGCCATCCGCGTGCGCGCAGGGGCCGCCTGAGGCCCGGACGGATCGGCATGCCACGGCAGGAGCCCGTCACGGGCCGCCTGGAGCCCGTCGAGGGCGAGGGCGTCGGTCATCGGGTTGGCGCCGGTCGAGGTCCATGCCTCCAGCAGCTGGGTCAGCGCATCGAGGCCGTTGGCGGCGATGAGCGCCGGCGAGGCTCCAGCCATCAGGTCCGGATCCACGACGGCGTCGGCGGCGATGAGCCGGTCGTCGCGGAACGAGCGCTTGAAGCCGCGCTCGCCCCGGACCGTGACCACGGCGTTGCGGGTCGCCTCGCTGCCCGTCCCGGCGGTCGTCGGCACGGCGATGAACGGGACCGATGGACCTGGATACGGGACGCCACGACCCACGCCTTCGAGGTGGTCCATGACCGCGGTGCCGCTGCGCACCAGCCCGGCCACCGCCTTGGCCGTGTCCAGGACGCTGCCACCGCCGATACCCAGGACCACATCAGGGTCCAGCTGACGCGCCACAGCGACATGCTGGTCGATGCTGTCGGGCCCGGGTTCGGCACCGGAGCGGACGTGACCCACCAGCTCGACGCCGGCGGCGGCGAGGTCCTCCCGGAGCTGGCGCAGTCGCTCGGGCGCGAACGATCGCTCGCCAGTGACGAGCAGCGATCGTTCACCTCGCCCAGCGACGATGCGTGCCAGCTCGCTCGCGACGCCGGCGCCGAACCGGATCCTGGGCACTCGCGCGACGGTGAAGGGTGCTTGGATCGGGGCCATCGGTCGAGGCTAGACGCGCTGCTCGGGCCAGAGGGGCTGGTAGACATCGGCGTGGCGGGGCTCCACCAGCCAGTCCGTGACCGTGGCCGCCCAGGCCTGGAAGTGTGGCGTCTCACGGTGTGCCAGCGCCGCCTCGTCCGTGGCGTACCACTCGTAGAGCAGGAACCGGGTCGGGTCGTCCGCGGAGCGGAGCACGTCGAACCGGACATTCCCGGGCTCCACGATGGAACCCTCATGGTTGCGCCGGGTCACCTCAAGGAACGCATCGATATGCTCCGGCTTCACGTGGATATGGACCAGTCGAACAGCCATCCCATCTCCTCGGACCTTGGGCGGGCACAGGAACGCCCGGGAGGCGCACCGTAGCGCACCGCCCGGGCGTGCGTACCTGGATCAGGGGGCGGCAGATGTCATCGGCGACGCCATGGGTGCAGGGCTGGGCAACGGACCAGGCGCGGTGCCGGCCTCCGTGACCGTGAACGTCTGGCGCATCCCCAGCATGAAGTGCGGGAGCCCTTGTGGTGGCGCGCTGGCACCGGGCGCCAGGGATGGCGTGTCAAAGGACGTCGTCCCCTGGGGCACGAAGCAGACGGCGAAGTAGTCGCCGGTCTGCGGGATGACGATGCTGCCCTCGGCTGGCTGGCCAGGCGCGGCCACGATCGGATCGGCATCGATGACCGTGATGTACTGGAATGCTTCCTCGCCCGGGAGCGCGAGCAGCTCGTCCCAGGTCTTGCTGACGCCGTCGTTCCGGCGCACCACGATGAGCTCATGCACCTCGGTGCCCTGGTTGTCCAGGGTGAGGACAGTGCCCACCGGGACCGTCGTGGGCAGTCCCTCGAAGTGGTAGTCCTTCGCGACGACCGTGATCGCAGGCCCCACAGGCACGGATGCGGCCGGTGGCGCGGCGGGAGCGCTCGGGGACTGGGCCCCTGCGGGTCCCGCGACGGTGGACGCGAGCACGGCGGCGATGAGCGGGATCAGGCTTCGACGCTTGGTCACGGGTGCTCCTCGTGTACGGTGGATGGCGGCCCTTCTGTCCGGGCCGCGGGTCGGCACGCGGATGGTACGCACCGCTGGCGTGCATGGCTAGTGGTCGCCGAGCACCAGGTCGCGCGATGCCCCCCGGTCAACGACAGGCGCCACTCGACGGAGCGGGCGAGGGAGTGGCGCGCCCTACACGAGGTAGTCTCGCGCGACGGCACGCTTGAGGAAGCGACCGTCGCCCTTGGTGCCCGTATAGGCCCCGTTGTCGATGATGACCTTGCCGCGCGACAGGACGACGTCCGAGCCGCCTGCCACGGTCCGCCCTTCGTAGCAGGAGTAGTCGACATCCATGTGATGCGTGGCTGCGGAGATGGTGTGGGTCCGGGCCGGGTCGTACACCACGAGGTCAGCGTCCGCTCCCACCGCGACCACGCCCTTGCGCCCCGCCAGCCCGAACATGCGCGCCGGCGCCGCCGAGCAGATCTCCACCCAGCGCTCCTTGCTGATGCCACCCGACACGACGCCGCCGTCGTGCATCAGGTCCATCCGGTCCTCGACCCCCGGCAGGCCATTCGGGATCTTCCGGAAGTCGCCCTGGCCGAGCTGCTTCTGATCGTGGAAGTCGAATGGGCAGTGATCCGTCGAGATGACCTGGAGGTCGTCCTTGATGATCCCCTTCCAGAGCTCGACCTGGTGCTCCGCGGGTCGAAGCGGTGGCGAGCAGACGTACTTGGCACCCTCGAAGCCGTTGCCCATGTCCTCGAGCGACAGGAACAGGTACTGGGGACATGTCTCGGCATACGCCCTGGCACCCCGATCACGCGCCTGGCGCAGCGCGTCGAGGGCATCCTGCGACGAGAGATGGACGATGTAGACGGGCACGTCGGCGGCCTCCGCCAGCCGGATCACCCGGTTCGTCGCTTCGCCCTCGAAGATGGGGTAGCGCACGACCCCGTGGTAGTAGGAATCGGTCTCGCCGGCCGCCACCGCCTGGGCCGCCACCACGTCGATGGCCATGCCATTCTCGGCGTGCATCAGGATCGTGGCGCCGTTGCGGCCACTCTGCTGCATCGCCCGGAAGATGGCGCCGTCGTCGGAGTAGAAGACCCCCGGATAGGCCGTGAACAGCTTGAAGTCGGTGATTCCCTCGGCGACCAGCGTGTCCATCTCGGCGAGGGTCGAATCGTTGACGTCACTCATGATCATGTGAAAGCCGTAGTCGATGGCGCACTCGCCCTCGGCCTTCGCATACCAGGTGTCGAGGCCCTCCCGCAGCGACTTGCCGATCGACTGGACGGCGAAGTCGATGACCGTGGTCGTGCCCCCGAATGCCGCTGCCCGTGTGCCTGTCTCGAAGGTGTCCTTGGCGAACGTGCCGCCGAATGGCAGCTCCATGTGCGTGTGCACATCGATGCCGCCCGGTATGACGTACTTGCCACTGGCATCGATCGTCCGGTCGATCCCCTCGGCCACCCCCGACAGACCGACACCGATGGCCGAGATGGTCTCGCCGTCGACGAGGACGTCGGCTTGTTGCGAACCGTCCGAGTTCACAACGGTGCCGTTGACGATGAGCGTGCGCATCTGGATGGGTCCCTCCGTCGCGGGGGTATGGCGATCGTTCCGGGTCGGGCGGTCGCCGACCGCCGCCCATGCTACCGCCGTGCCCGGTGGACCGATGCCCTGCCGGACCATCGGCGGTGCCACCGATCCGGTCGTCATATGACTCTGGACGGGCCACCGGGGTCGGGCTACCATCTCCCTTCGCGCCGCCGCTGGCCTGTCAGCACCTGAGCGCGCCGATGGATGAAGTTCGCGATGACGGACGGACCGCCGGAGCACGGCACTCGACCCGATCTCGTCGGCGTGCGCTCAGGGGAGCCGGTCGATGGGTCGATGGCGAGTGCGCGCCTGGGGGCCGGGGAGGGATCCTCCCGTGCCGCGGCTCCGCTCGTCGTGTCCCTGCCCTCGTCCCCCGGTCGGGTCCGCATCCCCCGGTCCCGGGGCCTGCCCATCGCGCGTCTTGACACCACCCTGGACCTCGCCTGGGACCACCGCCTGACCCTTGTCATCGCACCCGCGGGTGCCGGCAAGACCACCCTGCTCGGACGCTTCGCGAGCGCCGCGCCCGGTCCCGTGGCGTGGTACCGCGCCGACGGCTGGGATCGGGACCCGGTCCGGATGCTCCGACACCTGGAACAGGCGCTCCATGCTGCGGTCCCCGGGCTGCGTGGCGGCTGGGAGACGGTCGAGGACGCCGTGACGGCGCTCGAGGAGCGGCTCCCCGACGACACGCTCCTGGTCATCGACGACCTCCACACCCTGGAGTCGACGGACGCGGAGCGAAGCCTGGAGCGGTTCATCGAGCTCGTGCCCACGGCGCTCACCGTCGTGGCGGCCAGCCGGGTCTGGCCGGACATGAACCTGCCACGCTTCAAGGTCGCGGGCGAGCTGCTGGAGATCGGCGTCGACGACCTGCGGTTCCGCTCCTGGGAGGTGGAGCAGCTCTACCGGGACTTCTACGGCCAGCCGCTGCCCCCCGAGGAGCTCGCCACGCTGACACGCCGGACCGAGGGCTGGGCCGCGGGTCTCCAGCTGTTCCACCTCGCGACCCAGGGCAAGCCGCCGAGCGAACGTCGGCGCCTCCTCGATCGCCTCGCGCGACCGGCCTCGCGTCTCACCGGTGACTATCTGTCCCGGAACGTCATCGCCGACCTGCCCGACGGATTGCGCGACTTCCTCGTGGGCACGAGTGTGCTCGGCAGGCTCACCGGCCCACTCTGCGATCGGATCCTGGGTCGGGACGACAGCGCAGCGGTGCTGCGTGACCTCGAGGCCCGCTGCCTGTTCACGCTGCCCCTCGCAGAGCCCGGCGCATATCGTTATCACGAGCTGTTCCGGCTGCACCTGCTGGGCGTCCTCGTCGACACGGTCGGCGAGCGGGAGTCGCGTCGGCGCCACCAGTGGGCGGGGGAGCTGCTGCGTGAGGCTGGCGCCATCCCTGAGGCGCTCGACGCCCTCTGCCGCGCCGAGTCCTGGACCGAGGTCGCCAACCTGCTGGGCCGCGACGGCTCAGCCCTGGCGGACAGCGCCGCGGCATGGATGGCCGCGGTCCCACCCACGATGCTCCGCAACGACCCCTGGCTCATCCTGGTGCGTGCCCGGTCGCTGCGGGCGCAGGGACATCTGCGCGCCGCCATCGATGCGTACTCGGACGCGGAGGCCGCCTTCGGTGATGCGGATGGTGCTGCCCGAGCGGGCGAGGAACGGGCGCCCCTCATGCCGTGGCTCGATCCCGACCCCCCACGAGTGCTCCCATGGGCCACATCGCTCGACCGTGCCGGTGGACGCTCCGCGACGCTCCGAGGGGCTACCATCCGCGATCCGGCGACGATCGCCAGCCAGCTCGCGGATCGCGCCGATCCGACGGACCGGCTGGTGGCAGGCCTGGGTGCCTTGCTGGCGGGGGATCCGGCGCGCGCGCAGGCGTGCCTCTCGACCCTGGCCGAGCTGTCCGACGCACCCGGGCTCATCACCGTGGCGGCGCAGCTGGGGACCGGTGTCGCGCGTGCGCTCCGGGGCGATCCGGGTGGCGCGTCCGACATCGAGGCCGGCATCGCGGCCGCCGAGGGGCTCGGCATCGAGTGGCTGGAACGCATCGGTCGAGCGTGCCTCACCCTGACCGGCGCCGACGGTCGCGAGGCGCGCCTCGTCGCGGACGCAGCCGCTGCATCTGCTGACGCCTGGGGCGCGGCGCTGACGGGATGCCTTGCCGGATGGGCCACCGCCGATGCACAGGCACGACCGGAGCTGCTGAGCGCTGCCGCGACCGGGTTCCGACGCCTCGGCGCACCGGTCCTGGAGGCATGGGCGCGCGCGCTGCTCGCGCTCAGCCTCGGCCGCATCGATCATCCCGAGGCGGAGCAGGCCGCGCTCGCAGCGGATGCCTTGGCTCGCACCACCGGCGTCCTGCCGGCGCGTGGCCTCGCCCAGCTCGCCCTGTCCTGGGTCAGGGGCGACCCCTCCGGGGAGCTGGCCCTGTCGGCCCGCTCGACGCTCGCGGACGCAGGCCTGGTCGCACCCGCCTGGGCTGACCTTGGTGTGGACGACCTCGACCCGATGGAGGCCCCGGTCAAGAACGAGCCCCGGCCTTCGTCCGGCCCCAACGTGGTTCGCCCCTCGGGCCTCGTCGAGGCACGCTGCCTGGGCTCGCTCGAGCTCATCATCGATGGCCAGCCCGTCGATCTCGTGAGCGCCCGTCCCAGGGTCCGCTCACTGCTGCGATTGCTGCTGTCCGACCCCGGCGAGGCGTTCCACCATCGAGATCATCGCCGAGACGTTCTGGCCCGACGCGGAGCCCGAGGTTGGCGCACGCAACCTGCACGCGGCCGTGGCCGGACTCCGCCGGCTGGTCGAGCCCGGGGTCGCCCGGGGCGGCTTCCGGGTGGTCGTCAGGGATGGAGGTGCCTACCGGTTCGTGATCGCTGCGGGGAGTCGCGTCGACCTGCTCGAGTTCGACCGGGCGATCGCCTCGGCGCGCTCCGCACGGGGCAACGGCGATGCGATCGCCGCGGAAGCCGCCTGGCGGGCAGCCATCGCGGAATATCGGGGGGATCTGCTGGCCGACGAGGGTCCGGCCTCATGGCTCGAGGAGCCCCGCGAGCGGCGTCGACAGCACGCGGTCGAGGCCGCGGAGGCGGTCGCCGCGGCCTGTCATGCCCGGGGTGAGCTCGAGGAGGCAGCTGGCTGGTGCGCCCAGGGCCTGCGCATCGATCGTTACCACGACCCGCTGTGGCGGCTGCTCATCGCGGTCCGGGAGCGTGCCGGTGACCAGGGTGCCGCCCGCCGCGCCCGGCTGGGGTACGACCGGGTGCTCGTGGAGCTGGGCGTCACCGCGGAGGCCTGACCCGCCTCAGCGGATGGACTGGAATTCCAGCTCCCGGATCGCGACCGGCTCGCCATCCGGCCCGGTGCTCTTCGTGACCACGATCTTGAGGTCGGTGACATCGCTGAGGTCGATACGCTGTGACTGTGGATCGCGGGTATCGGCGAGCGTGAGGGTCGCCTGTTGCCTGCCGTCGACGATGAGACCGAGCTCGAGCGGTCGGCGCTCCGTCGCGAAGGCATCACCCGGAGCTCCGCCCGTGACGATGATGTTGCCGAGGTCGACCATGGGCTCGAAATGGAGCGTCAGCGACGGCTTGTTGCCGCCACTCTGCCAGGCGGTCGCAGTGTTGCCGTCGATGACCTTGATTGCCGCGCCCGTCGCGACCGGCGTGACGCTCGCGAGATCCGGCAGGAACTGGCGCTTGACCTGCGCGATGGTCCGGTCCACCGAGCTGTGGATGTCGGGCACCACCACGTAGCTGCCGATAGCGCCCATGATCAGGACCACGACCGCGAACGGCAGCACCTTGCCCAGGAGCGACGAGATCGAGGTCCCAGGGTCGGCCATCGACGGGGGCCGCGCGCCAGCCTCGAACACAGTCTGGCTGCGTCGGAAGAGCCGCCGGTACCAGGGTGGGCGAGCTGCCGGCGCCGCCACGGTGGCAAGCTCCAGGCTGCTGCCACAGCGCCGGCAGAACTTGCGGGCAGGATCATTGCCGGCCGCGCACGTGGGGCAGATGCGATCGCCAGGCTTGGGTGCGAGGTCCTCGGTCCGGGTCGGCTGCGTCGGCCGAGGCCGTGCCCCGGCCGTCGCTGCCGCGGACGGTTGTCGTGACGCGGGTTGGCTGGGAGCCGCCACGGGCTGTCGCGCCGGCGGCGCCGCAGCGGTCGGAGGGCGGGCAGCAGGTTGGGCCGCGGAGGACGCCGGTGTCGCCGGCATCGCTGCGGACGACCCCGCAGGTATCGGCGGTCCGGGGGGTGGTGCTGCCGCGCGTGGCGCGGGCGTCGCTGTGGAGGCGGTCTGGAGGGGGTCCGGGGCTGACGGCCGGGGCGCTGGCAGCGGTCCCGTCGGTGGTGGTGACGGCATGGGCGCCACCGGCGCGGTGGTCGGCGGTGGCGGAGGTGCCCCCGCCGGGGGCGTGACCTTGTCGCCACTCCATTCGAGGTAGCTCTTGCACTGGGTGCAGAACGACTCGTCGTCAGCGTTCTGGTGGCCGCACTTCCGGCACAGGATCACCTGACGTCGACCTCCTCGTTGCTGCCCCGAGGGCGCTGGACGTGCGTCAGGCCGGATCCGGTGCGCGACCGGCGACCACGACCTCGACAGTGTGCCCGAGGTGGGCCGGCTTGGCAGCCGCCACCAGCGCATCCAGGCGGGCCGGATCGACGTCCGATGCGCGGCGGACCGCGACCCGGACGTGCAGCCCCGGGCGAGCGGAGCCTGGCAGGCTGCTGCCCGTGGCCCGGGACCAGGCCGCGCCCCCGTTCTCGACGACCTGGACATCGCCGTCGGTGAAGATCCGGATGTGGTCCGTGAGCCCCGCCAGGGTGCCCCGGCGACGGTGCAGGTCTGCCGCGTTGGCCACGAACGCGCGCCTGCGCTCGATGGGCCAGGTCTCATCGAGCAGGGCCGCCACCCAGCCACCCAGCCAGTCGAGGAAGTCGGGCGGCGTCAGCGCCGGATCGAGGTAGGCCCCGATGTTGTCGATGGTCGAGAGGATGGGTGCCAGCACATCATCGAACGCCCCCGTGAGGCGCTGGCTGAAGGGGTCCTCCTGGTAGAGGGCCGGGAGCGTCCCGATGAACGGCCGCGGGGAAGCGAGCCCGGCGACCCCCGCGCGACTCATGCGCTGGCCTCCACGAGCACCTGGTGCTCATAGGAGAAGACGAGGGCATGCGGCTCGACATCGAGGCGATCGGTGGCCTTGCCACGCTCGCCTGTGACCGGGTCAGCGCCGAACAGCCGGACATCCTCGACGAGCTCCGTGCCCCGCAACCGCTGGAGCGCCGCGTACACCTCGCCGCTCTGGACCGGCCGCCCGAACGGCCAGCCGGTACCGTCCTGGCCCCCCTCGGTGGGATGGAACCAGGCGTAGAGCGCCTGGAGTGCCTCCTCCTGGAGCCGGACAGGGTCGATGCGCGGTCGCGCGCGCAATCGCGCCACGACCGTGACCCCCCGGTAGACAGGCGGCTCCACGATGACCCGCGTGCCCACCAGGCGCGTCTCGTCCAGTCGCCGGGTCACCTTCTCGAGCGTCGGCTCGGCGGGCAGCAGCTGCTCGAACCGGACACGGCCGCGCTCGCTGGCGACCGCGGGCACGATGAGCACCCGGACCGCATTGCCGGCGTCCGCCGCGGTCACCGACACGCATCGGACGCGTGCCACCTCGGGTGCCGCCTCCCTGGCGATCTGCTCGAAGTCCTCCGTGGTCACGGCGCGGTCGCGGGTCCGGAGCATGATGGGACCCCGGATCTTCGCCGACTCGATGTCCTCGCCATCCACACCACCCTCCGCGGGCCGACGGTTCTCGACGCGTGACACGTATGGGATGGAGGACTTCAGCACGGACAGGGTCCTCCGGGCGACGTTCCCCTGTCGACCGCCACCGGTGCGATACGCGGGCACCCGGATGGATGCGCCCTTGCGGGGCACCGCGCCATAGGAACGGAGCGATCCGTCGCCCAGACGGACCGCAGGGCCGAACATCAGCTCGCCGGCCATGCTGTCGAGCGTGAAATGACGGTCGGTCGGGCCGCTCGTGGCGAAGTTGGGCACCTCCCGCCACTCCTCCCAGCCGTCCTCGCCGGACAGCTCGATGGTCAGTGGCTGGTCACCCGGGACGACGGGCCGGTCGCGCAGCAGGTGCCGGCCGCCCGGGACTCCCTCGGCGATCCCGACGGTCTCGTCCGCGACGAGCTCCGCGTTGACCGCGGGTGCGGTCCCGCCGACCGTGAACGCCGAGAGTGTCCGGATCTCGGGCGACGCGCTGTACCGCGGCTGGCCCTCGACCGGCTCCGTCACCCGCGCCCGGATCCAGCCGGCGCGCACCCGGTCCACGACGGACGCCACGTGCCCATCCGGCACGTGGAGCACCACATCGCCATCGCGATTGAGACCACCGGTCGAATCGGAGTCGACCTCGCAGGCTGCCCAGACCTCGCCGTCCCAGGCCTCCCAGGCGAGCGGCGGGAAGGTCGGGTCGACGCCGACGCCCTCGATCCGACAGCCGAAGCGGAGGTTCACGGCGCACGAGGGGACCGCCTCGGTCAGCCCCACGAGGAGCATGTCGCCGGGCTTGGGCACCGAGTCGAAGCAGAAGAAGCCGGTGCCCAGCGCGAGCTGGTCGGAATGATCGCGCACCTGGTTGCGGGCGATGCTTGACGCCGCGCGGCCCAGGGAGCATGTGATGATGGGCAGCTCCCGGGTGGTGCTGAACACGATCGCGACATCCGTCTGCGTGCGCACGGTCGCGACCTGGGTGCCGACCGGGATGCGCACGGTCTCGGGCTGCGGCGCGGACAGCCAGAAGGTCACATCCGCACGCGCCGCCGTAGGCGGGAAGAGGCGCACGCCGATGAGCTCCAGGAACTTGACGTAGTCGCGGTCGGGCACGCGGTTCAGCCGGTAGAGCAGCTGGTCGGTCATCCAGGCGAACGCCTCGATGAGCGTCACGCCCGGATCGGAGACGTTGTGATCCGTCCACTCGGGGCAACGCTGCTGGACCAGCCGCTTGGCGTCGTCCACGAGATCCTGGAATCGACGGTCGTCGAGGTTGGGGACGGGCAGGCTCATGGCTGGCTGCTCCTGGCGGGTGTATCGCTGGTCTCGAGGTCACTCGTGACGGGTTCCTCGGGGATGACATAGAACGGGAAGACGAGGTTGCGGGGGTCGTTCGAGCGCGCCGCCTGGTAGCGGATGTCGATGAGCAGCGCGCCCTGGTCGATCGCCTCGTAGCTCACGTCCACGCCCAGGATCTCGATGCGTGGCTCCCAGCGAGCGAGCGAGGCGCGCACCTCGAAGGCTACGCGTCCCGCGCTCGTGGAGTCGGGCGTCGAGAAGATGAGGTCGTGGATGCCACACCCGAAGTCCGGGCGCATCGGCCGCTCGCCGAACGCCGTGCCGAGGATGAGCCGGATGGACTCCTCGAGCTCCGACGAACCTTCCACGAGCCCGATGCGACCGGTGGCGTCGGTCCGGAGCGGGAACGCCCAGCCACGCCCGATGAACTCGGACATGGCTCAGCCCACCATCACGTTGGCCACGGTCGGCACCAGGCTGCCCGGCGTCGCACAGCAGGTCGCGCTCGCGGTCGCATTCACGGCCGGTTTGCCCTCGAAGAGCACCGTGGGGCTCCCCGAGACGACCCGGCCCACCTGCATCGTCGGCACCATGAACGGATCCGCCGGGTGCAGCCCCACGTGCGGCGGCGTGTTGTAGCCGGATGCGCCCATGACGGCCGCGGGCTTGCCACCCACCAGGACCGTGGTGCACAGGCCCGTGGTCAGGGGCGCCGAGAACGGCATCGGCGGACCTGGCTGGGGGTTGCCCACCGGTCCCGGGACCTGGTGCAGCGGGCACATGCCGGTGATCGTGTCGCCCATGACGATGACGGGTGCTGGCATCCGTTCGGCCCTCAGTTGAGCTTGATCTGGGCGCCCGAGAGCTCGACCACGCCGGAGCTCTTGAGCGTGACGCCACTGCTGCCCTCGAGGGTCAGCTGGGCCGCCGAGCGCACCTTGAGAGCAGCCTCGCTGCTGATCTCCAGCTCTCCCTTGCTCTCGATCTTGATGGTCCCGTCGGAATGGACGTGGATCTCCGTGCCCGTGGCGTTGAGCGCGATGCGCAGCCCCTTGTCGCTGGTCATGAGCGCGACGCCGTTGTCGCTGTCACCATCGAAGAACACCAGCTTGTGGTCCTTGCGGGAGACGATCCCCTGGCGCAGGTTGTGGCCATGGTCGAACAGGCCATCGCCGAGCGGCGGAGGGCAGGGCTGGCTCCAGAGGCCACCGAGCACGTACGGTCGGCTGATGTCGCCGTTCTCGAAGGCGACCAGCACCTCCTCGCCGACATCCGGCAGGAACACCTGACCGCTGGCCTTGCCGGCTCCCGGATGGACGACCCGGGCCCAGTCGGAGACGTAGTCGGCGGATAGCGTCGGCAGCTTGAGCTTGACCCGACCCAGATGCTGGTCGTCCTCGACCTCCGACACCAGGCCGACCATGACGCCTTCGACGCGACCGGGTGGCGCGCCACCGCCGGCTGCGCCGGCACCGACCAGCCCCAGCAGCGAGCGGTCCTGCTGGCCGCTGACCGCGAACTCCGTGCGGTAGCCGTCCCGGTCGAACACATGCCGGGTGGAGGTCGCGACGTAGCCGCCAGCGAAGTCCGGCCCCACGACGGAGACGCTGAAGGGCGTCCCGGCCCGCAACGCGGTCGTGCCGGTCATGACGCCATCAGCTTCCGCGAAGGCCGATCCGGTCCGCTCCGCGAGCGCGCCCGTGGCCGCGTCCACCGCGGACTCGGATGCGAACGGCTCCCCGGTCTCGACCAGGCGGTGGGTGCCGAACGTGTGCGCGACCCGGACCGGGTCGGTGGAGAGGTGCGCGCTCAGGGCGGATGCCGGCTTGCTGACGACCATCACCTCCTTGAGCACCTGGTCCCAGGCCCGGATCTCCACCTCGTCGACCTGCTCCGAGGACGTGATCCGCGGCCGGAACTCGTGCAGGTCCTGGCCCATGACCATCTGGACCGGGTCCTTCGACTCGAAGTCACCCTCGCCGGGCGCGCCGGCCGCCCTCGTCGGCCGCCGGAACTGGAACTTGCCGTCCTCGAAGGCGACGTGATAGCCGATGCGCCGGGCACGCGACTGGAGGAACTCCCAGTCCGAGATGTTGGCCTGGGACACGTGCTCGTAGGTCGTGCTCGTGGACTCGATGGTGCCCACATCGACCCCCGCACGGGTCGCCACGGTCTGGGCGATGTCGGCGTCGGTGACGTTGATGTACGTGGCGGTCCGACGACCGCGATGGAAGCGATGCGATGGGTCGTAGCCCCGGACCACGGCCCGGGCGCCGAGGGAGTCGTACTCCGCCTCGATGCTGGTGACCTCGCCCGTGATGAGTGGCAGGTCGGGCTTGCCCGCGCTGGCAGGACCGCGGATGACGATGCGGGTCCCGATCTTGATGCCAGCGTCCGCAAGCACGGTCCGAGTGTGGTCCCGGAACGCCAGCACGAACATCGATGGCAGGTGGAGATGGTCGTCCACGATGACCGCCTCGATGAGCGGTTCGAGCGCGTGGCTCAGCGGCGTGCCATCGATCTCGATGGTCGCCTGGAGCGAGAAGACCCCGGGTGCCAGCATCGGTCAGCCCAACCGGGTCGCTTCGGTGAGGGTGGGGATGAGGATCGAGGTGCCGATGGGCACGCGCAGCGGGTCATCCAGCCCGTTGAACGCAGCAAGCGCCCGCCACAGGGTGGCGTCGTGGTACTCGCTCCACGCGATGGACTGGAGCGTCTCGCCTTCGGTCAGGACATGCCGACCCCTGCCTGCCCGGCTCCCCGACGTGGGATTCTGGCCGGAGGATCGTTGGGCACCTCTTCCAGAGTCACGTTCGCGCTGACGCGCAAAGGATTGCCTGACCCGTCGAACATGGTGTACTTGGCGCTCACAGACTTGAGGTAGCCATGGAACTCGGCGAGTGCCTTGTTCCTGCCCCAGTCGAGCGTCAGGATCGGCGGCTCGGGCTTCTTCTGCTGGACCGACTGCGCCGTTGGCTTGGTCCATTCCAGGAGTGTCGCCACGTCCTCGCCGATGGAGCCGCCGCCGGTCTCGAAGGCGTCGAAGAAGATCTCCATCTGGACGGTCTGGGGGTTCGTGCCGCCGAACTGGGGCTTGGTCGCGGACTTGGCCCCGGTGCTCTGGGGCCGGTTCCAGGTCGCGCCCTTGGTGACCGTGTACTCGGTCGGGTTGTAGAGGAACTTGAGCTCGGTGCGGCTGGGCGTGCCGGCAACCACGCGCAAGGTCGCCTTGGACAGGCCGGCCGATCCGGGGAGTGCCATGGGTCAGGCCACGCTGAAGCCGTTGTGGGCCAGCTCGAGGGTCTCGAACGCGATGTCCTTGCCGTTGACGTCCATGTTCGGGCCGGTCCATCGTGTCGGCCAGATGTCGATGACGTTCCAGACGGCCACGGGCTCCCCGGACGCGTCGAGGATGGCGATCTGCGCGGTGTGCCCGGCGGTCGGCCCTTCGACCCTGGAGATCCACGCTGCGACCTGCCGGGACGCGGCGTCGACCGGACGCGTGAGCTTGATGTTCTGGTACTTGCGTCGACCGGGCAGGCGATGGACGAAGTCGTTGAGACCGCCCTCGCGGTACTCCTGGATCTCCCACTCGACGGTGAGCCCCTCGCACTTGGTCCAGTTGCCCAGGTCGACCTGGTGATCGACGATGACCTCGAAGCGCAGGGTGAGCGCGTTCTCGAGCATCTCGATCCCCTAGCGCAGGTCGGCGAGCACGCCGGCGCGTTCGCGCGCGACGAGCAGCTCGCTCGACAGGTGGCGACGCAGCCGGGGATACAGCTTGCGCAGCATCTCGTCCATGTCGCGGTCGCTCAGCTGGGTGGCGAGGCCGGTGGCTCCCGCGGCAGCCGCGCCAGCCTGGGCAGCGCTGCCGGCTGCCGCCGTGGTCCCGGACGAGTCCGGGGCTGGGGGCGGCGGGTCACCCTCCGCCAGCTGCAGCGTGGTGTGGATGGTTGGCGCGGTCACGGCGCCCACGGGCCGCGCCACCGCGACGGACCCGGGGTCGCTCACCGACCGGCCCAGCGGGCGCGCAAGGGACAGGTCCTGCCACGATGCGTGCGCTTCCGCCGTGCGCGCTGCCACCTCCAGGCGATGGGCCGACTCGCTCCCGGCGGGTGGCATCGCGACGCCGAGGCTCCGCTGCTGCTGGAGATGCACCAGCTCATGGGCGAGCACCGCGCGTCCCTCGCCCCGGTCGAGCGGGCCCGCCGACGCGGGGATGGCCACTCGGCCATCCGAGGTCATGCCACGGACCGGGCGGGCGTTCGACACCGTCGATGCGCCCGGGGCAGCGGACGCCGCCGATCCGACGTTCGCTGATCGCTGGAGGGATGCCCGGCCTCGGGCGGTCCCCGACGAGGTCGCCGAGCTGGCCCGTGCACTCGTCGTGAGCGCATCACCAGCGGCAGAGGCGGCCGACGTGGCCGACGGGCCTCGGATGGCGCTCGCCTCCGGCGTCGTCGACCCCGTCCGTGCGGTCAATGGCCAGCTCGTGGGGGTCAGCGGCAGGCTGCCCACGGTGGGTGCCAGCGTCGCCGGAGCGTCGGGGCTCGAGCCGGGTGCGTCTGGCGCGCCGGACATGGGCCCGGGTGGGTCGACCGTGACGCGGGCCAGCACGCGACCGACCGGCGGGGCCCAGCTGTCACTCGGCCGGGCGACGCCCGTGGTGACGGCCGTGGTGACGCCGAGCGCTGGGGAGCTCGCCTGCAGGCGGCCGGCGAGGGGAGCGTCCGATGCGGCTCCGGCGGCTCGATGCTCCGCATCCACCGTCCGGGCCACCGTCGCACGGGCGGGCTCATCCGCCGCCGACGTCGCCGGAGCCGCGACCGCAGCGCTTGCGGCCTGGGGCGTCCCTGCGTCACGCGCGATGGGTGGTCCGAGCCGGACCCGGGAGCCGCCGGGCGACCGGAGGATCGTCCGCACTGGTGGCGCGACAGTGGGACCGCTCGCGGTCGCGGCCGGGACCGGCATGGACGACGCGAGCGGGCCGGTGTGCGCCACGAGGGGCGCATCCGGGGTCCGCGGACGTTGGCCCGCGATGTGGTTCGTGGGCGCGCTGGGCCCGACGGGCCCGGCGCCACCCACCGGAACTGGCGCGGTGACCATCGATCGCGCCACCACGGGTGTCCCCGTCACCGCGGCTGCTCGACGGGGAGCCACGGATGGCAGCGTCGGCAGAGGTTCGGCGCTGGCGCTGGCAGCCTCGGCTGCGGGGGCATCCTCCATCGGGGTCGCGCGCCGCTTGTGTGCCAGAGGCAACGACCCTGTGCCTTGTTGCCCTTCGACCACTCGGGCGATGACTGGTCGGGTGATGCCGGACACGAGACCGGCGGGCCCGTCGGCGCTGCGCTGGTGGCCCAGCGGCCGCAGGATGGGTGGCGGCAGCTGGCTGCCCGCGAGCTCGCCCCGGAACCGCTGGACCCGGATGCCCGGGTCTGCCGCGAACGTCGGCTGCAACCTGCCGACCCCGCGCCATTCGGATCGCCCGACGGGTGGCGACGGCGGCTGCGCACCAGGACCCGCTGCCGCGGAAGCGGCGGCATCACCGGTCGGACGACCAGTGGCGCGACGGGATGGCCACGGCAGACGCATGACGCGCTACTCCTCTTCGGTCAGACGACGATTGATGCCCGAGATCTCGGCCGCGAAGCGCTGCCGATCGGCATGCTCCAGGTCCATGATCTCGTCCATCGACCAATGGAAGTGATAGGCCACGTACGCGACCTCCTCGAAGAGTCGGTCGGCGGCGTACGTCACGATCCCCCAGGCTGTCCGCCCCCAGGTCGATCGTGAACTCGTGCTGACAGGCCGGGCAGCTGACCGCGACCTGGCTCGTGCCCTCCTGGTTGACCCGGCGGTACAGGTCCTGAAGGAATGCCAGGTCGGACGCGAACAGGTTCTCCACGATGCCCGGATGGACCTCGGGCAACGAACCCAGGCGGGTGATGACCCGCGACAGGAGGAGCACCGTGAGGTATGCCTCGTTCTCGCGGACCCGGGGGTCGCGCTGGGGGACGATTTCGTCCTTGGCCGTGGCCAGGCGCATCGTCCCGTCGCGGTGGACGGCACCGTTGCCGTCGACATAGCCCCGCGGGAGCACGAACGCGAACTCGGTCCGGAGCCCGGTGGGGGTCGGCCGTGCGGCCGGCCCCGGGCCGGCCCCCGACATCGCAAGCGCGCTCATGTGCGCCTGCCTACGCCCGCACGAAGCTCTCGCAGACCAGCGAGGCTTCCTCCATCAGGACCTCGTTGGCACCCGCCTTGAGCGAACCGGTGCTGATCTTCGACACCCAGGCATTGGTGAAGTTGTAGCGCGCGACCTCGGTGCCGTCGTAGCTCTTGAGGATCACCGAGCCGTTCTTGCGCGACTCGCTGACCTTGCCCTGGACCATGGCCTCGTGCCAGTCCCAGAGCGCCTTGGAGGAGTTCTTGGCACGCTTGAGGGTGATCGTCGGAGGCTTGATGGCCCCCGGCGACTTGTGGATGACGAGCTTCCCGTCGCGAGTGTTCTCCTTGAGCTCGATGACATCGATCTCCGACGCCAGGCCACTGATCTCCGTGAACTGGGCGATCTCGATGGAATCGATCTCGATGGCGAACAGGTACGACGCAAGCGCATCGGACGGCAGGTTCGGTAGGCCTCCGGCCATCGGTCAGTCCCTCCTATTCGCTCAGCGATGCCCCGCCGGAGAACTGCGCGATGCGGAACACCACGAATTCGGCGGGCTTGACGGGTGCGATGCCGATCTCGACCACGAGCTGGCCGGCATCCACCACCTCGGGTGGATTGGTCTCCGCGTCGCACTTGACGTAGAACGCTTCCTGCGGGGTGGCTCCGAACAACGCGCCATCCCGCCAGGTGCGGGTGAGGAATGCGTTGAGGGTCCGCTTGACACGCCCCCACAGATCCATGTCGTTGGGCTCGAAGACGACCCACTGGGTGCCCTCGAGGATCGACTCCTCGATGTAGTTGAACAGGCGTCGAACGTTGAGATAGCGCCACGACGGGTCGCTGGACAGCGTCCGGGCGCCCCAGATCCGGATGCCCCGGCCGGGGAACGCGCGGATGCAGTTGATGCCTTCCGGGTTGAGCTGGTCGTGCTCACCCTTGGTGATGATCAACTCCAGGCCGAGCGCGCCGCGGATGACCTCGTTGGCGGGGGCCTTGTGCACGCCCCGAGTGTCGTCGCTGCGGGCCCAGACGCCGGCCACATGGCCGCTCGGGGGCACGAAGGCGCCCTTGCCCGTGAGCGGGTCCAGGACCTTGACCCACGGCCAGTAGAGCGAGGCGTACTTGGAGTCGTAGCCGACCTTGTCGACCCGCCACTCCTTGACCTGCTGGGCGTTGAGGCCCGGAGGTGCATCGAGGATGGCCACCCGGTCGCCCATCAGCTCGCAATGGCCGATCATCGCTGACTGCACGGCCTGCACGCCTTCGGCGTCGATGACACCCTTCTGGTAGAGGCTCATGAGGTCGGGGACCGCGAGCATCGTGACCTCGTCCACGGCCTCGAGGCCGCCGAACCCGGTCCGGTCCGCCGGGTCACCCACGTAGTCGTCCGGGGTGAGGCGCATCGGCTTGGCGTTCTCGGCACCCGCGAGCGTCACCCGTCCCCGAGCCGGGGACCGCTCGATGGCGGCGGCGCCGACCTCTTCCACGGTGATGAGCTTCGACAGCTCCTTGACCATGGTCACGACGTTGTTCTTGCCACGCTTGGTGGAGACGTCGTCGTAGACCTCCTCGGGTCGACCCGGGGCACGCACGACCAGCTTGAACGTGTCCTCCGCGGCGGTCGTCGCCTCGCTCACCTCGACGCTGATCTGGTTGCCACCCGGTCCCGGATTCCAGGGCGCTGATGCGGTAGCCGCTCAGCTTGGCGTCCTTCTGGGTGGGGATCTCCGCCCGTGCGGTGGCCGCCGGCGCGTCTCCGCCGATGCGCACCACGTAGGCGGCACCGCCGCCATTGAGGAAATAGCCGTACACGGCATGGGCCAGATAGGCACCCTCGGTGAAGTCGCCGAAGGCGGTCACGAACTGGCTCCAGTTGGTGACCAGGGTCGGGGTGTTCGTCGGCCCGCGCGCGGCGAGCCCCACGAATGCGGCCACGGCCGTGCCAACGCCCTCGATGGGACGTGACCCAGCCTCGACCTCCTCCACGTAGACGCCGGGCGACAGATATGTCGGCATGCGGGACGGCCTCCGGTATTCGGAACGGACCCGCGAAGCGTCCGCTTGACGGCTGGCGCACGGAAGTGCCGCAGGGACCGGTGTCAGGGAAGCGAACCGTGCCCGATGGGGCAGCGCGACCCGGCTGAGCGGCCAGGGGACCTGCGATCGCCCGCGCTCGGCCGCGCTGGCCCGCCATTGCCCGCGCTCGGCGCCGCCCGGTGCTGGTCGGCACCACAGGCGCGACCGGCGCGACTGGTACTCGCGAGATGGCCCAGTCTGACCACCGGGACCGGGCTGCGTCACGCGTCGGGCTCTCGAGGGGACTGGTCGGCGCGAGATCAGTCATGGGTGCCGACGCGGCGACTGACAGTCGCGCGTTCCACCCGAAAGAGGCTGCGCTGCCCGAAGAGGCGATCCCCGCCGCCCCATCGGCCGCACGCGGACCGCTGGCCCGCCAACTCCGATGGAGAGACGCTGCGCGCGCGATGATCCATGACGTCGATGAATCCCTGCGCACCCTGGTCCGCCGTGAGGCCCTCAACGGCTCCAAGGTGGAGATCGCGTTCGACGCGCCGACCCGGGAGTGGTCGAGCCGTCAGAACACGCCGACCGTCAGCCTCTACCTGTACGACATCCGCGAGGACGTCTCAAGGCGTGAGGTCGCGTGGGAGACCGTGCGCGGCCCGGACGGCATCGCGACCGTCCACCGCCAGCCGCCGCGCCGGTTCCGGCTGTCGTATCTCATCACCTGCTGGACACAGCGGCCCGAGGACGAGCATCGGTTGCTGTCCGCGATGCTCTCGTGCTTCCTGCGCTACCCGGTCCTGCCGGCCGACGTCCTCGCCGGGTCGCTGCCGGAGGCGTATCTGCCACTGACGACGACCATCGCGCTGCCGCCGCCTGCCGACCGCTCCATCGCGGACGTCTGGTCGGCGCTCGGTGGTGAGCTCAAGCCGTCGCTCGACCTGGTCGTGACCGCGCCCCTCGACGCGACAGCGCCCATCAGCGCCGCCCCGCCGGTGCTCGAGCCACTCGCCATCCGGGTGATGCGCCCGGATGGGACGTCGGACGAGGCAAGCGGCAGCAGACGTCGTCCGAGGACCGCCCGTGGGCCACTGTCGCCCAGTGACCCGGCGGACCAGCTCGAGACGGTCAGCGCGCGCCACCCGGCGCCAGTCGATGACGCGAGCGCCCACACGCCCCGGAAGGGCAAGGGCAAGGGAACGGCGCCACACGAGCCTGCCGCGTCGCCGGCCGCCCAGCTGCCGGGGCGCCGCCTCATCATCCGCGGCGTCCGTCGACCCTGATGGCCGTTGCGCACGAGCCGTCGGGCCGACCGGGCACGGCGAGCGTCGACCCGTCGTTGGCGTACCTGTTCGCGCGCCTCGGCGAGGTGGAGGGCCGGGTCCGCCACGCCGTCGATCGACGCCGGGCGCAGGACCCCGACCCGGACGACCGGTTCCGGGGTCTGTACATCCCCGATTCACAGGTGGACGAGCTGCTGGCAGGCCCGCGGTCACTGCTCGATGCCGGCGTATCGGGACAGACCTCGGCGGCAGTCGCTGAGGCCGAGCGCGCCGCTGATGAGCTGGAGTCAGCTGGCGGCATCATCCGGCTCCGTCGGGTGGCACGGACGTTCGGGCTGGACGCGGTCGACGTCGGGATCCTGCTCGTCGCGCTGGCTCCGGATCCTCGATCCCCGCTTCGAGCGGCTGTACGCATACCTCCAGGACGATGTCTCCCGGCGACGCGCGAGCACGGGACTGGCACTGGAGCTTGCCACGGGTGCGCCCGGCGTGGCGACCGCGCGTGCCCGCCTGGACCCGTCCGCGCCCCTCATCCGCGGCGGTCTGCTGCTCGTGGAGGAGGGCGACCGGCCGTACCTGACCCGGTCGCTGCGGGTCCCCGATCGCGTGACTGGTCACCTGCTGCTGGACGACGCGCTCGACCAGCGCCTTGCCACGCTCGAGGTCGAGCCTCACCCGCTCGCACTGCCCGAAGGGGTGGCAATCGAGCGAGCGCGCCAGCATGGCGTGACGCTGTTCTATGTCCGGGAGCGCTTCGGTTCGGCGGGGTCCGCCATGGTCGTGGCCGCCCTGTCGGCAGGTGGCGCCCCGCCCATCGTGCTTGACCTCGCGCGGATGTCGCCTGCTGATGATGCCGCGGAGATCGCCGCGGTCGCAGCTCGCGAATGCCGGCTCATCGACACGTCGCTCGTCGTGGGACCCGTGGAAGTGCTTGCCGAACGGGGCGCATCGGCGGTGCGCGCGTTTGCGGAGGTGGCCTGCACGGTGGCGCTCGTCGGCAGCCGGCCCTGGGACCCCGCGTGGTCGCGGGGCGTGCCGGTCGTCGTCGACGGCCCGATGCCAAGTATCTCGGACCGGGCCCGGGTCTGGACCGACGCGCTCGGTGCCGTCGAGCGCGACATCGATCCAGCGGGGAGCATGATCCACTTCCGGCTCAGCCCCGAGCAGACGGTCAGGGCGGCGAGCGCTGCCAGTCGGCAGGCAGCCGCGGAGGGTCGCCCGCTGTCCGTCGATGACCTCAAGGCCGGTGCCCGCTCCCAGAACGCGGCCGGTCTCGAGCGGCTGTCCCGACGCGTGCGGCCGCTCGTGACGTGGCAGGACCTGGTGCTGCCGGCGGAGGTCGCGGAGCAGCTCCACGAGCTCGCGTCACGCGCCCGCTTCCGGGACGTCGTGCTCGACACCTGGGGCATGGGCCGGACCTCCATCAAGGGTCGCGGCCTGACGGCACTGTTTGCGGGTGACTCGGGGACCGGCAAGACGATGTCGGCGGAGGTCATGGCTGCCGAGCTCGGGTTGGACCTCTATGTCATCGACCTCTCGACGGTCATCGACAAGTACGTGGGCGAGACGGAGAAGAACCTCGACCGCATCTTCACGGAGGCTGACCGGGTCAATGGGGTGCTGCTGTTCGACGAGGCTGATGCTGTCTTCGGCAAGCGTTCGGACGTCAAGGACTCCCACGACCGCTATGCGAACGTCGAGGTGGCCTACCTCCTCCAGCGGATGGAGATGTTCGACGGGGTCGCCATCCTGACCACGAACCTGCGCGCGAACCTCGACGAGGCCTTCACCCGCCGCCTGGATGCCGTGGTGGACTTCCCGGTGCCCGACGACGACGGCCGACTCCATCTCTGGCAGACACACCTGCCGCTCGGGGTACCACGCGGCACGGACCTGGACCTGGACTTCCTGGCGCGCCAGTTCAAGCTCGCGGGCGGCAACATCCGGAACATCGCACTGGCCGGCGCCTATCTCGCAGCGGCCGAAGACAAACCGTTGTCTATGGCGCACCTCATCCACGGCACCGCGCGGGAGTACCAGAAGCTCGGTCGCATGTGCGTCGAATCGGAGTTCGGCCCGTACTTCGGTCTGGTCGCCGGATAGGCCAGCCGGGTCCGTGACCCGGGGGTCACGCAACGGCGCATGATGGACATCTGCGAGGTCCCTGTCCGAAGCGGCCCCGGCCCCGCCCGCACCCTGGGGTGAATGCATGGAGACGTTCGAGTCGAGTGACGGCACCGTCATCGCGTATGAGCGCGCAGGCGAGGGCGTACCGCTCGTCCTCGTCGGTGGCGCCCTGACCGACCATGCGTCGGTGCGGGATCTCGTGCGGCTGCTGGCTCCCAGGTTCAGCGTCTACAGCTACGACCGCCGGGGTCGAGGGTCGAGCAGCGACACCCCGCCCTATTCGGTCGAGCTGGAGGTAGAGGACATCGAGGAGCTCATCGCGCGGACCGCTGGCGGGGCGATGGTGGTGGGCATCGGGTCCGGGGCCGCCCTGTCCCTGCGTGCGGCTGCCGATGGCGTGGTCATGACCGCCGTCGTGGCGTACGAGCCGCCCTACATCGTGGGCGACAGCCGACCGCGGCCGCCAGCGGACCTTGCCGGGCGTGTTCGTGCCATGGTCGCGAACGGTCGACTCGCCGACGCCGTCGAGCGCTACCTCATCGAGGCGGCGGGTCTCTCGCCGGCCGCCGTCGTGCAGCTGCAGGGAAGGCAGGGATGGGCCGCCATGGAGGCCGTGGCGTCGACCATCACGCATGACCTGACCATCATGGGGGACTGCACCATCCCCACCGACCGGTTCGAGCGCATCACCATCCCGGTGGCCATCCTGGACAACGCCGCCAGCCCGTCATGGCTCAGGGGCGCCGCACGGAGCGTCGCCGCGTCGATCCCCGACGCGAGCTACATGACCCTGAACGCGCCGATGGCGGCGTTCGATGCCGCCACCGTGGCACCTGTCCTCATCGAGCTGCTCGCCTGACGAGCTGACCCGCCCCCTGGGTCTGGACGACCGGCCCCGCTGCGCGGGCATCCAGCGCTCGTCGCCAGGCCCCGACCACGACCGGCCACCATCGATCGATGACCGCGTCATCGCCGTACCACGGACCGCCGACCACGCCGTGGAGCACGTCGTGATAGGTCAGGTTCGTGGCACCCTCGAGATGCGCCCAGTCCAGCGACACCACCCCGTCGCTGCCCGACGGCAGCAGAGGGCCGACGATGCGGCCGAAGAACGCCCGACGTATCCGGTCGACCGGATGGCCGGGTGACCCTGATCCCGGCTCCGCTCGCGGCCGGACGGCGTCAGAGCCGACCGTCACGTACCCCGTCGTGGGCGCGTGCCAGGCACCCGGTTCGTGACGGGCCAGGAACCCGCTGAGCTGCATGCCCGCGTGGCGCACCGCCGTCGGGGACGCATGGAGCGCGTGGGGAGTGCCGAGCGTCACGAGGCAGCCGACCAGCGGGGAGACGGCGGTCGCCCGGCCACGGTATGGAGCATCGGCCATGGCCAGCCGTGCCAGGACGCCGCCCCCTGAATGGCCGACGACGAGGATCGGTCGTCGACCCCCGCGCTCGTGCGCTCGCTCGATAGCGTCGGCGGCCCGGACCTGCAGCGATCCAAATCCTCGCAACCCGGCGAGGATCCAGTCATGGACGTGGACGGGTGCCAGGTCCACGCCGACGGCCCCATGATCGAGCAGCCGCTGGCGCATCCGGCGGTAGGCGATGGGCGGCGAGATGAGGCCCTCGAGGATGAGCACGTACGGCTGCTCTGCGTCGATCGTCACGCGCCGATCGTATGCCGAGACGGGTGCGCGGGCAGGCCGCGGCGATCACGAGCGGTGTCGGTATCACTCGTCGTCGGGGACCGACGGGACGGCGCTGTCGCGACTCTTCGACTTCGCGGCGTCGTCCTGCTTCTTCTGCTCGTCGGCGAGCTCCTGCTGCTCGATGGCGACATCGAGGATCGTGCCCGTCCTGAGGCCGTGACCGGTCGCCGTGTCGTAGGCCTTGCTCCGGGCGGTGAGCGAGGCCTTGGCGGCATCGAAGAGCGTGTTCGCGGCTCGCGGCGTCTTGCCCAGCAGCTTCCTCGCCAGCCCATCATGGACGTCGTGCACGAGCTTGATGTGGCCCTGCTCGTGCGACTCCAGCGCTGCGTACCAGCGGCTCCACTCCGCGCGTGCCCTGGGCAGCATCGTGGCTGGCGGCGTCCACGACGGCATCTCGAGCGAGATGGTCACGGTGACCGACACGATGTCCAGGGTCGAGCCATTGCTGCCCGACGCGGCCATATCCTCCACCCAGCCCACATGGCCGGCCTCGTCCCGGGCGCTGATGACCGCCGAGACGTCGTCGAGGCTCGACGCGGTGATAGCGTACGTCGAGGACGACGGCGGTCCGATCGTCTCCGTGGCACCACCGCCAGCGCCGGTCTTGACATCGAGCTGCTGGGCGTCCCCGACCGGCATGTCGCCGTCCCCTGCCGGGTCATCACCGTCGCGCTGGACGACGGACGGCCCCGCCACCTCAAGGACACGCCTCGGCGGTCCTCCGTTGCCCCGCCCCGCGAACAGGCCGCCCAGGGCGCTGTTGCCGACGCCGGCCTGGAGCCGATGCATCGCACCTTCGCGGCCGCGCCCATCGATGCGTTCCAGCCCTGAGCGCAGTCGATGCGGGTCGCGGACCGCCTCACGATCAAGGGCCGCCATCATGCTGTCGACCGGGTCCAGGTCTACGGACCCGCCGGCGGGCGCGCCGGTCCGCTCCATCCGTTGCCTGGCCATCGAGCGATGCTGCGGTCGGAGGCCGTCGACCGGAACGTCCCGGCGGTCGCTCGTTCGGGTCGGCGATGGTGCCCGATGGGGTGATCGGGGCTTCCCCGGCGGCCGCGCACGGGGACCTTGCCCCGCCCCGGTGACGGTGCAGCATGCACGGTGGTGGTCGATGCGCCATCGGCCCTGATGTCGAGGGGTGGACATGGCTGGCCAGGATCTGGACCTGGAGATGCTGGGCCGGACGCGTGCGTCCCAGCCCGACCGGGTGCCCGACGGGGCGGGGATTCCGACGCACGCCCCGGAGCTCGCGGCCAGGGTCCTCGCGGATGGTCGTGCTGCCGCGCTCGATGGCCCATCGGTCATGCATCTCCAGTCGATGGCCGGCAACGCAAGCGTCTCGCGTCTCATCGAGGACGAGCAAGCGCCGGACAAGGTCAAGGCGCTGGTCGGTCAGGGCGGCGGCGAGCGGCTGGATCCAGCGACGGCGCAGTCGATGGGTGCCCAGTTCGGTGAGGACTTCAGCGACGTGCGCATCCATCAGGGTGGCGCCGCGGCCGAATCCGCGCGCGCCGTGAACGCGCGGGCGTACACCGTGGGCAACGACGTCGTCTTCGGGTCGGGGCAGTTCGATCCCGCAAGCCCCGACGGGCAGCGGACGATTGCCCATGAGCTGACGCACGTGGTCCAGCAGCGTGATGGCGCCGTGAGCGGTAGCGACATCGGGGGCGGCATCGCGGTGAGCCACCCGCAGGACCGATTCGAGCGAGACGCATCCGCCACCGCTGACCGGATCATGGCCGACGCGGGGTCGGCACCTGCCATTGCCGCCCAACGCCACATCGATCACGACGAGGCCGCACAGCAGCCTGTCGCCCAGCGGGGTATCGCCGGTCGAGAACGCTCGCCGACGACGATGAGGCACGAGGAGATAGGTGCCGGCCGGATGGCGCAGCGCGCTGAGGACGAGGAGACCGAGCAGCCGGCCGACGCGGGGCTCGCGGCGCAGCGTGAGGAGATGCCCGAGGAGGATGAGGAGCCCGGGGACCTCCTGACCAGGCCGGCCGCGCTGCGGGCGCCGGGGTGACCCACGGATGTGCTCGGCTGACCGTTAGCAGCAGCAACTAACCCGCATGAGCCGCTGCCGCTCTAGATGAGGCCCTGCTTGATGGCGTATGCCACGGCGTGGGTGCGGTTGCGCAGCTCGAGCCGGCTCGTGATGTCATGGACGATGTTCTTCACCGTTCGCTCCGAGTAGAACAGCTCACGGCCGACCTCGGCGGTGTCCAGGCCATCGGCGAGCAGCCGGAGCACGCTCACCTCGCGCTCCGTGAGGCCTCGGAATGTGAGTCCCCTCGGCGCCAGGACCTGGCGCTGGAGCCGGCCGACCTGATCGAGCAGTCGGCCCAGCAGATCCGGCGGCAGTGTGCCCTCACCCGCCGCGACCGAGCGGATGGTGCTCCGGATGTTGCCGGCGGTGGCGTCACTGCGCCGCAGCACGCCGCAGACGCCCGCCTCCACCGCGATGAGCAATCCCTGGTCGTCCAGGCGCGCCACGAGGAGCACGATGCGCTCCACCCCCTGGCGGCGGAGCGACCGGATCTGTCGGGCGGCGTCGTCGTCCACCTCGTCGGCGACGACGAGCACCACCGTGGAGACCGTGACCCGCCCCTCCTCCACCACCCGGATGCCGGGTGCCGCCCGGAGCTGGGACGCGGTACCTGCCCGGGAGACCGGATCCGCGGCGGCGATGTAGACGTCGATGGCGTCGATGATCGGGCGCTCCGTGGCGCGGCTCTCCATCACCAGCATCCGTGTCCCCCCTGGCCTGCCCATCGATCGGTCGATCCTTCGGGCAGATCTCGTGGCCAGAAGGGTGCCTTGGGGCACTTGCCGGCGACTGAACGGCGACTGAACGCGGGTCGCCCGTGCGGCGTGATCGCCCGCATGATCGCGCGAAGGGGTAGCCGCGGGGCATGCTCGCCTCCTAGACTGCGCTGCCATGGGTGCCATCGCCAACCTCGGGACACGAGCCATCGCCGTCGCGCCCGGGGCGCAGGCCAGTGCGGAGATCCGCGTCCGCAACAACGGCACCGTCGTCGACCAGTTCTCGCTCGCGGTGCTGGGCGATGCCGGTGGCTGGTCGGTTGCCGAGCCGCCGGTCATCTCGTTGTTCCCGGGAGCAGAGGGCACCGCGCGCATCACCTTCCGCCCGCCGCGGACGCCGGAGGTGCCAGCGGGGCCGATGCCCTTCGGTGTCCGTGTCGCGTCCCAGGAGGACCCGCAGGGCTCGGTCGTGGAGGAGGGCGTGCTCCAGGTCGGCGCCTTCGCTGACACGAGCGCCGAGCTCGCGCCACGCACGTCCCGCGGTCGGACCGGTGCCTCGCACGACCTGGCCGTCGACAACCGCGGCAACATCCCGCTGAACGCCACCATCACGGGGCTCGACCCGGACCGCATCGTCGCGTTCGACATCAAGCCCCCCAGCATCGTCGCGGACCCAGGGCAGGCGGCCTTCGCCAAGGTGGGTGTCAAGCCCCGCAAGCGATTCTGGCGGGGCCAACCCAGGACGCGGGCGTTCCAGCTGCAGCTCGACAGCCCGGGTCAGCCGCCGGTCATGGTCGGCGGCACGATGCTCCAGGAGTCCATCCTGCCCTCTTGGTTCCTCAAGGCGCTGCTGCTCCTCCTGGCGGCGCTCATCGCCCTTGTGCTCATCTGGTTCCTCTTCCTGCGTCCGGTCATCCAGTCCACCGCCCAGGAGCGAACGGATGCAGCACTGGTCCAGGCCGGCATCCAGCCCCCATCGGACCAGGGCCAGGGTCAGGGCCAGAACGGCAACGGGGGCACACCGACCCCGACGCCTCCGCCGGGTGCCACGAACCCGCCACCGGGGCCCACACCCACACCCGGCCTCGCCGGGGTCGAGACGCCTCGGGACGGTCGATTGCCCGTGAATGGCGACCCGGTCACGCCCAGCGCCGGGCGCACGCTCTACATCACGGACCTCGTGTTCTCCAATCCGGACGGATCGACCGGGGAGATCCGTCTGCGGCGTGCGAACCAGGACCTGATGCTGTTGCGGCTCGAGAACTTCCGTGACCTCGACTTCCACTTCGTGACGCCCATCGTCGTCGGCAAGGGCCAACAGCTGCGGCTGCCATGTGATGGTCCCTGCGAGAACGCCGGCCTCTACTACTCCGGGTACGAGCGCTAGCCATGCGTCGGCGGCCGGTCGCCGCCCTGCTCGCCCTCCTGTTGGCGGTGGTGGCGGTCCTCGGGACATCCTCGCCGCAGACCGTCCGCGCCGCACCCTCGGGCTTCGCCGGCCTGAGCGCGAGCCGCAGCTGTGTCGACCTCGACCGCGACCCGTCGACCCCCGACTCGGTGGATGTGACCATCAAGGGCCATGGCTTCGAGCCGGGCACCACGGTCGACATCTATGTGAACGTGACGGGTGTCGAGTCCTTCCCCGAACCCTCGGACACCGTGCAGGTCAGCGACCTCGGCGTGTTCCAGGGTCGGGTGAGCCTGCTGCAGCCCGCCGAGTCGCTCCAGTACGCGATCTCCGCCGTGACCCGGGGCGGTGAGGGCATCAACGGCTCCATGACCATCGATGCCCCCTGTCCACCGACGGTGTCGGTGAGCCCCACGTGCGGCACCCCCGATGCCCCGTTCGACCTCACGTTCGTGGTCGATGGCTTCCTGCCTGACACGACCATCCGGGTGGGCATCATCGTGGCCCCGGACGGCATCGTCTCCGATCCCCAGACCACCGATGGGCAAGGTCACCTGGAGTACACGATGCGGGGCATCGGGCCGCTGCCCGCTGGCACCTACCAGGCCGCGGCGGTACAGAACGAGAACGCCAGCGCCCGTATCGCCGCGAGGCGCGGTGCCGTGGCCGCCCAGACCCCCATCGAGCTGCCCTGCGTCACGCCCGCGATCACCCTCGACCCGGATTGCGCGCCGGCCGGCTCGCCACCCGATCACATGGCGGTGACCATCGCAGGCCAGGGCTTCGAATACGGGGCCGCCGTCATCACCTGGGACGTGGGCGGATCCGACGAGGAGTTCCACATCGACCAGATCGCGGACAACGGTGTCTTCAGCGTCCAGGTCGACCCGTGGCAACGGTCCCGGGGCAGTCGCATCACGGTCCGCGTGACCCAGACCTTCCCCAGGCCCGAAGGTTCCGAGCTCAGCAGCTACGTGCTCGCGACGCGGCCACCGCGGGTGGCGGAGGCGAGCTTCCGGGTGCCCTGCCGACCGACCTCGAAGCCCGTGATGGCGCTCGACCCCGACTGCGACACGCCAGCGCTCGTGGGTGATGCCGACCGGCGATACAGCATCGCGGTCACCGCCTCAGGACTGGTCCCGGGATCGGTGGACGTCGTCTTCGACGCTGGCGGAGTAGCCACGGACATCACGCCGGCCGAGCACTTCCCGGGCGAGGTGGGCAAGGACGGTGCCCTGGCGCCGATGACCATCACGCCATTGGCTCGTCCCGTTGGCGAGTACCAGGTGGCCATCCTCCAACGGGAGCAACTGGTCATCGCGAGCACCTTCCGGATCCCGTGCGACAAGCCGACCGCCGCCATCCGACCGCTGCAGCCCGATTGCGGTCCGATCACCCCGGGACTTGCGGGCAGCTACTCCATCCGCGTACGGGGGCGGGGCTTCTATCCCGGCGCGGTCACCGTGCTGCTCGACCCACAGGGCACACCCGATACGCTCCAGACCATGGTCCGGAACGACGGCACGTTCGACGTCCGGCTCCAGGGCACCGGACGGGACCGGGGCGAGTACACCATCACGGCGCGCCAGCGGGACGCCCGCGGCACCGTGCTGCGCGCCTCGCGGACCTTCACCGTGCCCTGCGTGGAGCCCGTCCTGACCATCGCGCCGCCATCCGGTCCCGGCGGCTACGCGACACTCGTGACAGGTGCTGACTTCCCGCCGGGTACGACCGTGACGCTCACCTGGGATCGAGGCATCACGGCCGCGACGCCCGTCGAGGCGACCGTGGGTGCCGACGGCACCTTCAGCGCGAGCGTCTTCCTGCTCCCGCATGACATCCCAGGGCCGAGGGTCCTGACGGCCGGTACCCCGACCGACCCGGCCGCCTACCCGGGCGTGACCGCGAACTACCTCGTGACCGAGGGCTCGGGCCAGCCACCTGGTGGAGCGGGCGATCCTGGAGGGGTCATCTACCGGCGTTGACCGGCGTCCGTCAGTGCTGGACGTCGATGGTCACGAGGATGGTGGATGCGGGCTGGGGGTCGCTGGCGGTCCAGTCGGGGACCTGGAGCGAGTAGCAGCCGGTGCCCTTGGCGCCGAGCACGATCCACGGGAAGCCGTTGTCGTCCTTCTCCATGGTGATCCACTTGAGCGAGGGCAGGGTCAACGCACGGTCGAGCGTCCAGGTGAGTCGGACGTCCTGGAAGAGCCCGAGGGCCACGGCGACGTCACCCGCCTGGGGTGCCCCGACCTTGAGCGTCCCGGGCACGTCGTGCGGTGGCATGACGTGGACGATGGCCTGGGTGCCGTTGCCTCCGGCGCCCTTCTGATCCAGCGTGACGATGAGCCGGTCGAACTTGCCCATGTTGCGCCAGTCGATGCGCCGGATGTTCCAGCCGGCGCTCAGCGGATCCGCGATGGTGGAGTCCGTGCCACAGACGTAGGCTGTCGGCGGCGGCGCCTGGGAGGGCGTTGCCGGGCTGGGAGTGGGGGCCTTGGTGGGCTTGGGTGTCTTCGTCGCAGCCGGTGTCGGCTGCTCGGTGGGCCCGGGTGCGACCGTGTCGTTCGGAGTCGGCTCGGCCGTGGGCTCCGGCGTGGCGGGGGTGTCAGTCGCGGCGGGTGGCGTATCAGTGCCAGCGGGAGACCCGGTCGCCTGGGCCGTGATCGGCGTGGGGGTCGCGGGCTTGTTGGAGCTCAGGGCTCCGCTCAGGAACAGCGCCGCACCCGCCACGACGGCGATGAACACGAGCGCGATGCCCGCGATGGCCAGTCGCTTGCCACCACCACCGGATGCGCCGGCGCCGGCCGTCGCCGCCGTGGGGGCGGGCCGGGGCGCGCCCGCCATCGTGCCCACGGCCGGATCGAGGCGCTGACCGCACCGTTGGCAGAAGGAGCGGCCGGGCGGGTTGACGAGTCCGCAGTTGCGACATGGTTGTCCGCCCATGGCCGGCGGCGGCATGACCTGATAACCCTGGGGATACGCGGGCTGGGTCGGCGGCTGCTGCGCAGGCGGTAGCGGCCGGGCGGGCGGTCCGGATGCAGGCGGGGGTACTGGCGATGGCGCCGGTGGGACCGACCCGGCGGAGGCGGGGACCCCATGCCCCGCGGGACCCGTCGTCGCCGACGCGTCGGTCCCCGGGGTACCACTCCAGGCGAGGTACGTGCCACAGTCACCGCAGAACTCGTCACCGGCCTCGTTGAGGAAGCCGCAGTTGGCGCATGTGACCCGCTCGCTCATCCCGGAGCTCCTCCCGACCCTGCTGTGGCCCCGAGTCTAGCGCGCGGCTCGCGGTCGACGGATGGCTGTGTCAGCGACGGATATCGAGCAGCAGGTCGGCGGATGTGATGCTGTCCGAGCCAGACCGCCAGTCAGGGACGTTCAGGCGGGCGCAGCCCGTGCCGCTGACGCCGATGACCGCGTGCGTCACACCCGACGCGTCCTTGCGGACGTCGATGGTCTCGAGCGCCTGGAGGCCCGGCGACGCGACCATGGTGTTGCCCGCGTTGATGGGCCCGTCGAACGTGAGCACGATCGCCCGATCACCGATCGGCCGCGTGACCCCGAACTTGGAGGCCGCCTTCGCCGGCGACATGAACGCCATCTCGATGCTCGTGCCGTTCTTGTTGCCGCCGCTCATGCGTGTGAGGGCGAGCGTCAGCCGATCCGTGGTGACACCCTTGTTCCAGCTGGCGCGGACGATCCGCCAGCGACCCTTGAGCGGGTCGCCGATCGCCGACGACTTGCAGGTCCAGGCCGAGAGGGTGGACACGGCGCCAGGGCTCCTGGTCGGTCGGGGCGTCGACACAGGGCTCGCAGCCGGCACGTCGCTGGCACCTGGACCATCGGTTGTCTCTGGCGCGTCGGTCCGGAGCACGAGCGAAGGTCCCGGCCCGGATGACGCACCCGCCGATGCGCCGCCAGCAGTAGCCCGAGGCACGATGGATGCCACAGCGACGACGCTTGGGTCGGGGTTGCCGCCGGCGTTCGCCTGGAAGCCGCGGAAGATCGATGAAGCCCGCGACACCCACGATGCCCACCACAGCCACAAGGCCGATGATGGCCGCGATGCCATTGCCCCGGTCGCTGGGCAGGTCCGCGCGCTTGGTCGTGGTGCCCCGGACCGGATCGCGGGGCGCGCCCAGCGGCAGGCCGCAGTTCCGACAGAACCTGACCGTGACGTCGTTGCGCAACCCACACACGGGGCAGATGATCGATCGGCGGGTACTGCATGGGCCGCTGCGCAGCGGCCGCGCCTCGCCGTCCGGAGATCCTCATCGCGGGCATGGTGCCACAGTCCGGCCACCTGCCCGGATGAAGGTGAGGTCGAGTTCCCGCAACCCGCCGGTCGCTGAGGATCCGGTGCGGCGGATCAGCGCGGCCGCGCCGCGTTCACCATGGGGATGACGTCCTTGCCATATGCCTCGAGCTGCGCTTCCTCGTCCCCATTCATGAGGTAGAGGTTGAACTGGTCGACACCCGCGTCGGCCAGCTCGGCCAGCCGTTCGACGTGCTCTTCCGGGGTGCCGATGACACAGAATCGGTCGACGACGTCGTCGGTGACGAAGCCGGCATTGCTGGACCCGACCTCCGCGTGGTGGAGGTAGTCATATCCGGTGCGGTCACGGATGTAGCCGGTCAGGGATTCCGGTAGCTGCTCTCGGGGATACTTGTTGACGAGGTCGACGACGTGATTGCTGACGAGCGCCGGGAACCAGCGGACCTTGTCGCGAACATCCTCGCGCCGACCGACATGGGCGGGCGCGGCGGCCTGGATCCTGATGCTCGCTGGGTCGCGGCCGGCGGATGCCGCGGCGTCCCGAAGCATCCCCGCCAGCCAGCTCACGAGGTCGGGGTCGGCGAGCTGGAGGATCAGTCCGTCCGCCACCCGGCCGGTCATCGCGATGGCCATCGGACCATATCCAGCGACCCAGACGGGTAGCTTCCACGACCCGGTCCAGGGGAATGTCAGGTCGGTGCCTTCGAAGTTCCGGGTGCGGCCTTCGACGAGGTCCCGGATGAGCTCGATGGCCTCCTCGAGCGTCTGCATCGTGGTGGGCGGCTTGCCGAGGACCCGGCGGGCGCTGTCGCCCCGACCGATGCCGAGGTCCATCCGGCCCTCGGAGATGAGATCGAGGGTCGCGAGCGCACTCGCCGTCACGCTCGGCTCTCGCGTCGCGGGGTTCGTGACGCAGGTTCCGAGACGCATCCCGGTGGTGTTCACCGCCATCAGCGTCAGCAGGGGATAGACCTCCTGCCACAGCACGTGGGAGTCGAACAGCCAGCCATAGCTGAAGCCGGCGGCCTCCGCCTGTCGGGTGAGCGCGATGGTCCGCTGGATGGTGTGGTCGGGCTTGAGGGTGAAGCCGAAGTCCATGGCCCGGCAGGGTACACCGCCGATCACGCTGCCGGCGCCACCGGGTGCGCCGATGGCCTGCGGGTGACGGGGTCGTACCCTATCCCCATGATTCCGAGGGCGGTATGCACGACCATCGCGGCCATGGTGCTGGGCGTGGCTGCGACCGGGTGGGCAACGCCCGCGAGCGCAGCGGGGCCGAGCCAGGTCCCGTCATCGACCGTCGGGCCGGCCTTCCAGCGAGTCGTGAGCGATGACGGTCGGCTGACCCTGGAGCTGCCCGTGTCGGCCATCCCCCCGGGCGTCACGCCGACCGCGACGGTGGCGCATCCGAGCGTGCCCTCTGTCGCCGCGTACGAGTTGCAGCCACGCGACATCTCGCTCCCCGGACCCATCATGGCGACCTGGCAGCTCGACCCGACGGGCCTGCCCCCGGCCACCGACGGCGACCTGGTCTGGCTAGGCCTGGCGTCCACGGCCGAGCCGGGCGTGGGCCCCTGGGAGTGGCTGGCCGACCCGCATGTCGATGTCGTGGGCGGCGCCTACGCGGTCTCCGGCTGGCTGTCGCGGTTCGGGACCGTCATCGTCACCCTCCAGGATGCTCGGATCCACGGCCCCGAGGCGATCTGGGGCCCGGGCTACGAGCTGGCCAACGGCATGCCCGTGGAGCTCGAGCTGTCGCTCGTGACACAGACCGGCGCGGCCGCGGCCGCGGCGTTCAACGGGGACTGGCGCTTCGGCGGTGGCTACCCGGAGCGCATCGATGTCGTCCCGACGAAGGCCGACACGGATGGGCTGGCCGCCACATGGCAGTGTCGTCGCACCGGCCAGACATCCCTGGTCAGCACGTTCGGGGTCCGAGAGGCGTCCCTGGCTGGTGCGTCCGCAGCCAGCGTGCCGCTCGGGTTCGTGCCGGGCCTGCCGCCGGCGGCTGCCGTCGTCACAGTGACCTTCCCCGTCACCTGCGGCGCCCAGCATCCGGGCGCGAACGGCTGAGCCCTATGGCTTCACGAGGTCACCGTATGCCTCGGGCCGTCGATCCCGGAAGAACTGCCAGGTCTGGCGCACCTGCTCGATGAGCGACAGGTCCATGTCGCGCACCAGCAGCTCCTCATCGTGCGCGTCGCCGATGGCGCCGATGTACTGGCCCCGGGGATCGACGAAGTAGCTCTGGCCGTAGAAGTCGTTGTCACCCAAGGGCTCGATGCCGACCCGGTTGATGGTGCCCACGAAGTAGCCGTTGGCAACGGCGTGCGAACGCTGCTCGATATGCCACAGGTATTCCGACAGGCCCCGTGATGTGGCGCTGGGGATGAACACCATCTCGGCCCCATTGAGGCCAAGGGCGCGGGCACCCTCCGGGAAGTGGCGGTCGTAGCAGATGTAGACCCCGACCCTGCCCACGGCAGTCTGGAACACCGGGTAGCCCAGGTTGCCGGGCCGGAAGTAGTACTTCTCCCAGAAGCCCTTGACCTGCGGGATGTGGGTCTTGCGGTACTTGCCCAGATAGGTGCCGTCGGCATCGACGACCGCGGCGGTGTTGTAGTAGATGCCCGAGGCCGTCGAATCCTCCTCGTACATCGGAGCGATGACGACCATGCCCGTTTGCTTCGCGAGGTCCTGCATCCGCTTCGTCGTGGGCCCGTCTGGGATGAGCTCGGTGTAGCTGAAGTACTGGGGATCCTGGACCTGGCAGAAGTAGGGCCCGTAGAACAGCTCCTGGAACAGGATGACCTGGGCACCCTGTTTGGCGGCATCGTGGGCGTGCCGTTCGTGCTTCTGGATCATCGATTCCTTGTCGCCGGTCCAGGTGGCCTGGACCAGTGCGGCACGGACGATCTGGGACATCGACGACTCCTCCGGATGACGTGTGAGGGGGCAGGGTACACCGGCGCGCGTATCACTCGGGCGTTGCCAAGAGGGGTCTGCAGGGTCGGTTGCAGCCCGCTCGGCGAGCCGGTGAGCGTGATGGGAAGCCCATCAAGCAGAGGCCGGCTGGCGGCGGCACGGATCACCGCGACCAGTATCCCGACCAGGACCAACGGGGACCGCCCGACGGTGGCCGGGTGCCGACGACAGACTCGCCCGAGCGGACCGATCGCCGCATCCCGACGGCGCTGCGTTGGACGCCCCGGCATGCGGCCACCTCTGAGCGAACCCCGGCCACGAACGCCTGCCGACTGTCGGACCCGACCGATGAGTCCCGGTGAAGGGATATGCCAGTGGGGTACCGGCGGCCAGTCCGGGGGCGACAGTCCGTCACGATGTCGGACGCAGCGACGCCGGACCGAAGCGGCCACGGCCACGGCAGGGTACGTTCCGCAGGGCCCCAACAGCTGCTGCGGCCGTCTCTGGTGACGACCGCACGTCGTCGGATCATGCGAGACCTGGCCGATCAGCCGGATGCGACCCCGCCCTGGGTCAGCCGACGAACGAAACGGGCGGACCCACATGGGTCCGCCCGTCGTTCGAGGTTCCTGTTGCGACGCCCCGGGTTGTTGCCCGGAACATCGCGAGACTCAGCGCTTGACCCGGTACGCGCTCCAGGAGCCGAGCCCGGCGATTACGCCGCCGAACCACCACGAGATCAGCGACAGCCAGTCCCAGAGGTCGAAGGACTGGAAGCCGCTGCGCAGGACGTTCAGGAAGCTATAGGCAGCACCCAGCAGCAGCACGGCACCCAGCAGCACCAGGATGACCTTGTACCAGCTCCCGAAGCCCTCGACCTGCATTCGCTCGAGGCCCATGAAGAGGAGGAGGGCCGCGGAGGTCACCACGGCCAGCTCGGTGGGCCGGACCGAATCGAACAGGAAGCCGAAGACCAGATACGACAGTCCGAGGATGAGCAGGGCACCGCCGCCGAGCAGCAGCTCCGCACCGGTCAGGCGCTCCTTGAGGGAGCTGGTCAATCCGCTGATGGCAGCCGCGACCTGGGCACCGGCGGGCGGTCCGGCCGGTGCCGGCGCTGCGGTGGGTGCCGGTGCGCCGGGTGTCGGAGCCGATGGCGCACTGGCTTCTGCAGCCGGCGCCGGCGGTGGGGCAGCGGCCACAGGTGGCGGCGGGGGTGCAGCGGCCACCGGCGGGGCCGGTGGGGGTGCAGCAGCCGCAGGTGGCGGCACCGCAGCGGCCGAGTCGATCACGGCCGGATCGGGGTCAGCGCCCGCTGCGCGGGCCTTGGTGGTCTTCCGCGGTTCGGACATCGATGGATTCCTCCGCAACCTGGCGTGTCATGTGGATCGATGTGTGCGACGGCTGGACCGTCATCGGCGACAGCGTGACGGGTTACGGTCGAGGCGCGGGATCGACCCTCACCCCGGCCCGGACCTGCCCCGCAACAGCGAACGTACCATGCCCTGCAAGCGGGCCGGTATGCCGCAGAAGGTCCGGGTCGTCCACATCGTTTCGGATGGCTATGGGGGACACCGGTGGGATGGGGTGGAGTGTCCCCGGTACGACCAGATGCAGGGTGATGGGTCCTGGGTCGGATGCGCAGCGACGCGCGGAGGCATAGGGTGTGCAGCACGCGCCGGTTCGTCCAGGCAGGCGGACGGACGGCGCTACGGACTCATCCTCAATGGTCCGGCTCGGAGGCCGGTTTCTCATCTTCGGAGAAGCGGCCGGGGTATCCCGGCCGCCGAGCGATCATCAAGCAACGAGCGGAGCGCTTCTGGGGCGTTCCGCTCGTTTTCGATTCCCGGGTACGGGCCCGGGCGCGCACGAGCGCCGGTCAGACGCTACGCTCGGTCGATGCCAGGACGTATCCGGTCCATGGTCGAAGCGGCATCCAGTGTCCTCCGCAGTGCACGCCCCGCGCCGGTCGGCCGAGCGCCCGGTGCTCGTCCCGGTGACCTCCAGGCCGTCAGGGACGTCCGGCGGGCGCTCCGTGATGGGGACCTGGACGGTGCCCTGGCCGAGGCACGTGCCCCAGCCCCGGGGAGCGAGGACCCCAGCCGTCTCGAAGCCCTGGCCGTCTCGATCGAGGGGACCCTCCGGGCCACGACTCCCGGCTGGCTTCCCGGCGAGGCATCGGGGAGCCACCTTGAGGTCGGGCCGCTGGATGCCACGTCAGCGCCCGAGCGCGACGCGTCGCCGGTGGCGGGCCGGGTCATGATGCTCGTGAGCGACTCGATCCTTGACCGATCTGGTGGCTTCGGCCTGCGCACCCACGCCGTCGCGCGGGCGCAGCGTTCGGCTGGCATGGATACCCACGTGGTGACACCGCCGCAGGACCCTGACGGCGCCGCGCCCGGGCCCGGGGAGCGGATCGTGGACGAGGTGCCGTACCACCTCCTCGAGCCAGGACCTCCGGAGTCTGCCCTCGATCGGACGCTGGAGGCCCTCCTGCGCCGTGCCGCGGGGGTCGAGCAACCACTCCAGCCCGCGCTCATCCACACCGCGGAGAGCGCCACGATGCGCCGGCCGATGGCCCAGGTCGGTCTCGCCCTCGCGCGCGCCCGCGGCCTGCCGATGGTGTTCGAGGTGCGAGGATTCCGCGAGGATTCGTGGCTTGCCCGTGGCTCCGCCGACCGGGAGGCATCCCAGCTCTATCGGATGACACGTGATTGCGACACCTGGCTGATGCGAGCAGCCGACGCGGTCGTGACCCTCAGCGGCGTGATGCGACAGGAGCTCGTCGCACGCGGCCTGCCGGAGGACCACATCACGGTCGTGCCCAATGCCGCGGATACGGAGCTGTTCACGCCGCGACCCCGGGACGAGGCGCTCATCGAGCGACTGGGCGTGCACGACGGACAGGTGATCATCGGATACGTCGGTGGCCTGCAGCCGTACGAGACCCTGCCAAGGCTCGTGGACGCCGTGGGTGCGCTCGTGGAGCGTGGTCGGGACGTCCGGGCACTCATCGTCGGGGACGGATCGATGCGCGAGGCGATCAGCGCACGCATCGCGGAGCGAGACCTGGGCTCCCGCGTGACGGTCGTCGCAACGGTCCCCCACGCCGAGATCCAGCGCTGGTACTCGGTGATGGACATCGTCGTCAACGTCCGGACCGGCGATCGCGTGTCACGCCTCGTGAGCCCCACCAAGCCGCTGGAGGCGCTGGCGATGGAGCGTGCCCTGATCGTCAGCCGCATCCCGGCCATGCTGGAGGGCATCGTCGAGGGGGAGACCGCGTTGGCCGTGGACCCGGGCTCGCTGGAGCAGCTCGTGGACGCGATGGACACGCTGGTATGCGATCCGGACCTGCGCCAGCGGATGGGCGCCGCCGGCCGGCGGTGGGTGGCGACCGAGCGGTCGTGGGCGGCCAATGGCAGGGTGTACCGGCGCCTGTTCGAACGCCTCGGGGCGGTCTGACCAGCCGGGCGCCCGCCGGCGGGCGCCATTCGCACGCGCGCCGATGCTCCGTGCGACACTGCCGCGACCGTCAGCACGGAGGAGAGAGATGGCCATCCAGGTCGCGCCAGAGCACATGAGCGCGGAAGAGATCGTGGCGCTGTGCCGCGAGCATTCGCTGTATGAGTGGTCCGCGCAGGGGGCCGTCGATCCCATCCCGGTCGATCGGGCGGACGGCGTCTACTTCTACTCGCCCGACGGCAGCCGCTATCTCGATTTCAACAGCCAGCTGATGTCCGTGAACATCGGTCATGGTGACCGGCGCGTGATCGATGCCGTCCACGCCCAGATGCAGCGCCTGGCCTACGCCAATCCGTTCATGGCCACGGAGCCCCGTGCCAGGCTCGGCGCCAAGCTGGCGGAGATCTGCCCCGGCGACATCGACGTCTTCTTCTTCACCAACGGCGGCGCCGAGGCGAACGAGAACGCCATCAAGCTCGCCCGCCAGTTCACCGGCCGCCAGAAGATCATGACCCGGTATCGCTCCTATCACGGTGCGACGGGCCAGGTCATGGTGGCCACCGGCGACCCGCGCCGCTGGGCAGCGGAGACGGGTGTCTCGGGCATCGTGCGCATCCCCGACTTCCATCGCTGGGCACGCAAGGATCCGGAGCCCGTGGAGCAGAGCCTGCGCGACCTCGAGGAGGTCGTCATGTTCGAGGGTCCCCAGACCATCGCGGCCATCATGGTGGAGACCGTCGTGGGCACCAATGGCCTCCTCATCCCGCCCGACGGCTACATGCAGGGCCTCCGGGAGCTGTGCGACCGCCACGGCATCCTGCTCATCGCCGATGAGGTCATGGCCGGGTTCGGGAGGACAGGTGCCTGGTTCGCGGTCGACCACTGGAACGTGGTGCCCGACCTCATCACGATGGCCAAGGGCCTGACGGCTTCCTATGTGCCGCTGGGTGCGGTTGGCATGCGGCGTCAGATCGCGGACGCCTTCCAGGAGAAGGTGTTCTACGGCGGCCTCACGTACAACAGCCACCCCGTCGGCTGCGCGGCTGCCCTGGCCACTATCGCGGTGTACGAGGAGGACGGGCTCATCGAGCGCGCCCGGCGGATGGGCAGCGTCCTGCGCGGCCATCACGAGGCCCTCTATGCCAAGCATCCGAGCGTTGGCGGCATCCGCAACATCGGCCTGTTCGGCATCCTGGAGTTGGTGCGCGACCGCGCGACGTATGAGCCGCTGGCACCCTTCAACGGCGCGAGCGCGGAGACCAAGGCGGTCGCCAGGTACCTCCGGGACCATGGCCTGTACACGTTCGTGCGCTGGAACACGATCATGACCAATCCGCCACTGACCATCACCGAAGACGAGCTGGCCGAGGGCTTCGCCATCATCGATGCCGCGCTCGATCTTGCCGACCAGGGGGTGCGTGCCTGACGGCAACGAGCGTCGCTCGGCGCCTGCCATGAGCCAACGGATCGCTCCCGCCGAGGCACTCCTGAGCCCGCGTCCGCCCACGGAGGGTGGTCAGCCACGGGAGCCGGCGCGCCAGCTGCTTCGGACGACGATCGCCCTCGTCCTGTTCCTGATCGTCGTCGCCGTCATCTGGGAGGCGTTCAAGTGGCTGGCGGGCGACCCTTGGCGGTTGTCCGCCATCGGATACACGCACAAGCCGCCGTTCCACCTGCTGCAGGCCTCCGACCTGCAGCTCCCCCACCTCTGGGATATCGCGGCCGCTCTCGTCCAGCCGGTCCAGCGCAACCAGCACCAGAGCCTGGGTCAGTTCCTGCTGGGCGCGGCGTTCTTCACCTGGCGCGAAGCTCTCCTGGGCTTCACCGTGGGCACCATCACGGGCATCCTGCTCGCCGCCGCCTTCGTCCACTTCCGGGTCGTGGAACGTGCCTTCGTGCCGTACGTCATCGGTACCCAGACGATCCCCATCGTCGCCCTGGCGCCGATCATCGTGGTGAGCCTTGGGCGCGGCACGGTCTCCGTGGTGCTCATCGCCGCCTACCTCACGTTCTTCCCCGTGACCATCGCGGAGATGCGCGGCCTGCGCTCGCCGGATCCCAGGGCGCTGGAGCTCATGCGCTCCTACGCGGCCGGCCGATGGACCACGATGTGGAAGGTGCGATTCCCGGCGTCGATCCCGTACCTGTTCACGGCGCTCAAGGTCGCTGCCACGGCAGCCGTGGTGGGGACCATCATCGGCGAGGACCCGGCCGGGACGGCGGAGGGACTGGGTCGGGCCATCGTCAACTTCAACCAGCAGTACATCTCGGGCCCCGAGAAGCTGTGGGCGACCATCCTCATCGCCGCGGGGGTGGGTATCGTCTCGTACGTGCTGGTCCGTCTCCTGGAGGTCATCGTGGTCGGTCGACACGGACGGGCAGCGGCATGAGCGCCGCCGGAGCACCCAGCGCGGCCGGAGCGACGGGAGCGGGCCAGGGCCGCCCCGCGGTCCGGGTCTCCGGCGGTGGCATGACCTTCCCGGTCCGCGGCGGCGGCGAGACGGTGGCGCTCCAGGACATCGACCTGGACATCGTCCAGGGCGAGTTCGTGTCCCTCATCGGTCCCTCCGGGTGCGGCAAGTCCACGCTCCTGCGCATCGTCGGCGACCTCATCGCGCCAACGACGGGCAGCGTCGAGGTGAATGGCAAGCCCGCCCACCAGGCGCGCCTGGACCGCGACTACGGGATGGTCTTCCAGGCTCCCGTCCTGTTCGATTGGCGCACCGTCGAGGCCAATGTGCGCCTGCCCCTGGAGATCATGGGGACCCCCGGCGCCGAACAACGGCAGCGCGCCCAGGAGAAGCTCGACCTGGTCGGGTTGACGGACTTCGTCAGGCACTATCCGCATCAGCTCTCGGGTGGCATGCAGCAGCGGGTGGCCATCGCCAGGGCGCTCGTCTTCGAGCCTGCGCTGCTGCTCATGGACGAGCCCTTCGGCGCGCTCGATGAGATGACCCGCGAGCGGCTGAACACGGAGGTACTGAAGATCTGGGCCCGGACCGGTACCACGGTGCTGTTCGTGACCCATTCCATCCCCGAAGCGGTCTTCCTGAGCACCCGGGTCGTGGTCATGAGCGCTCGACCCGGACGCATCAGCGACGTCGTGGACATCGACCTGCCCCAGCCCCGGAACGAGATGACCCGTGAGAGCGACCGCTACTTCGAGCTCGTGACGCAGGTACGCGAGGCGCTCCACGGTGGCTCGGGATCCACGGCACGGGTCCGCGCCGAGGGACCCGTGGGATGACGGGCGTCGCTGACCAGGTCCCCAACCGCGCCGCCGATCGCTCGGTCTGGGCCACGCGGCTGCGCCACGCCGTCCCGCCCCTGGTCGTGTTCCTGGCCGTCATCGCCATCTGGGAGATCGCCACGTCGGGGTCAGGTCGCCGCGTCGTCCCACCACCGAGCTCCATCGTGGGAGCCATGGGCGGCGGCCACGCCCAGCTCCAGAAGGCTGCGCTCGCCACGCTCACGGAGGCGCTTGGCGGACTGCTCATCGGCACCGTCGGCGGCATCATCGTGGCCTTCGCGACCGCGCGCTGGGTGACCGCCAGATCGGTGCTGCTGCCCATCGCCATCGGTGCCAGCGCGGTACCGCTCATCGCGGTCGCACCCATCCTCAACAACTGGTTCGGCGTGCTGGACCCGTTCTCCAAGATGATGATGGCCGCACTGCTGGTGTTCTTCCCCGTGACCATCAACGTCACCCGCGGCCTGGTCGAGGTCACTCCCGCGGCCCTGGAGCTGATGCGTTCCTATGCGGTCAGCGAGTGGGAGGTCATGCGCAAGGTGCGCATCCCGAACATGCTGCCGTTCCTGTTCACGGCCCTCAAGGTCGGTACGACCCTCGCGTTCATCGGGGCGATCGTGGGTGAGTTCTATGGCGGCACGAGTGACGTCCTGGGCCGGGTGGTCCTGACCTCCATCAGCGGTGGGCGGTATGACCTCGCCTGGGCAGCCATCCTGCTGGGTGCCGTCGCGGCGATGACCTGCTACGTCATCGTGGTCCTCGTCGAGCGAGCGACCATCCCCTGGTATGCGGCGCTCCGGGGCGAGGACGCCTGACGTGTCGCGAACGGTCCAGGGCACGCTCGGCGCCCTGACTCGCCACTGATCCGGCACCCACATCGTGGTACACCGCCGCGCCGCTGTGCGCTATCGTGCAGCCTCGCGTCGACAGGGGCGCATCTGCCACTGTCGCCGGAGGACGACCGGCCGATAGCTGGCCGGCATAGCGAGGAGAGCAGATGAGACGTTCCTATCGGACGGTCATCCCGGTGGCAGCGGGTAGCCTGATGCTTGCGGCAACGATGGGCGCAGCGGCGCAGTCGCCCGCGGCCCCGGCGGGGTCGGTGGCGCCCGCTACGGTGTCGCTCCAGCTCCAGTGGACCCCCCAGGCGCAGTTCGCGGGATACCTCGCGGCGGCCGCCAAGGGCTTCTACGCCGAGCAGGGGCTCACGGTCAACGTGCTGCCCGGCGGACCCACCGTGGATAACCAGACCGTCGGGTCCGACCCCAATGGCCCGGAATTCACGGTCGCCTGGGTGCCCAAGGTCCTCGTGCTGCGTGACCAGGGCCAGTCGGACCTCGTCGACATCGCCCAGGTCTTCCAGCGCTCGGGCACCCGGGAGGTCTCCTGGGCTCCGGGCAAGGGCCCCTCGCCGGCGGTCGATCAGTCGATCACCAAGCCCGAGGACTTCAAGGGCAAGAAGATCGGCGTCTGGGACTTCGGCAACGACTACGAGATCATCGCGGCCGGCCGCAAGGTCGGTCTGGAGGCCGGCACGGACTACGAGCGGGTCATCCAGCCGTTCGACATGTCACTGCTGCTCCAGCGCCAGATCGACGCCGCCGAGGCCATGATCTACAACGAATACGCCCAGGTGCTCGAGGCCACGAACCCGGACACTGGTGCGCTGTATCAGCCCTCGGACCTCAATGTCATCGACACGAACGAGGTCGGTACCGCGATGCTCCAGGACGCCCTGTGGGCACGCGAGGCGTGGCTGGCCCAGCCGGGGAACGAGGACATCGCGACCCGCTTCCTCGCCGCATCCTTCAAGGGCTGGCAGTACTGCCGCGATAACGCCGACGAGTGCGTCCAGATCGTCCTCGATGCCGGCTCCACCCTGGGCGCGGGTCATCAGGCCTGGCAGCTCAACGAGATCAACTCGCTCGTGTGGCCGTCTGCCGACGGCATCGGCGCGATGCCGGTCGACACCTGGGCGCAGACGGTCCAGATCGCCAAGGACGCCAAGTTGTTGACGGCCGACCCGCCGGCATCCGCGTACCGGACCGACCTCGCCGAGGCCGCCCGGGCGCTCGTGGGTGGTGACACCACGGGCAGCAGCTACGTCAAGGGCACCGTGACGGTGACGCCCAAGGGCGAATAGCCCTCGGACTCGACACGGATGACAGAGCCGGCCCGTCCTGGGCCGGCTCTTTGATACCTGCCGGTCCAGCGGGTCAGGGGCCAGCGTCCGGCATCGAGTCGGCCACGGGACACCACGAAGACCGAGAGGACCATCGATTGCGTCGTCGCTCTCCCGCCCGCCTCGGGACCGCATTGGCGGTCATCATCAGCCTCATGGCCCTCGCGCCCCTGGGGGCCACAGCCGCGACCACTCGCTATGTGGACATGGACGGCGGCTATACCTTCCACGCACCGACCCAGACAGCCGCCCGTGGCGACACCATCCGGTGGCGCGTGAAGGCGGCGACGCCCCACGACGTCAAGTCCGGGCTATCGGGGTACTTCACGAGCCCGGGCGGCATCGGCGGCATGCGCAAGGATGGGGCGCACCCGACCTTCTCCAGGACGTTCAAGCAGGCCGGCACGTTCAGCTACGTCTGCCGGCTCCATCGATACGACGGGATGCAGGGTAAGGTCGTCGTGCCCATCAACGTGGCCCGGAGCGGCAGTGCCTTCACCATCAAGGTGGCGAGCGGCCCGACCTCGGGCACCAGGTGGCGCAACAAGGTCCAGGTGCGCAAGCCCGGGTCGTCCGCCTGGACGACCATCGCTACCACCACCGCGAAGTCGGTGACGTTCACCTCCTCGACGTCTGGCACCTACCAGTTCCGGTCGGCGGTCAAGGACGCGACCACCGGTGCCACGTCCGGCTACAGCCCCGTGGTCACCGCGACCTGGTAGGACGGCCCCGCTATGTGCGTCAGGAGGGCGCCGCCGGGTGGGCGTCGATAGGCGGCCCGCCACGCGACGTCCGATGCTCTCCGTCCCCCTGGCTGCGTACGTCTGCTCCGTCCACGACGTCATGATCGGCTCGGTCGAGGTGCCCTTATGGCCGGATGCTGAAGCCGGTGATCTCGGTCGTCGGTGCCGCGGTCGGTGGCGCCGCGATGGCGCCTCCATCACCCAGCAGTGACAGCATGGTCACGCCGGCCGTCATCAAGCCGGCACATCCCCTGGCACGCATGCGACACCCCTCGATCTGGGTCGAGGCGGGCCAGTCTCGCCAGTGGCTCAGCGCGGTCCCGGCGGCTGAGGTTTGGGCCGCGCGTCGATGCCGCCCGCGTCATCGATCCTCCCCCCGTGGTCAAACCGCGGAGCGAGGAAACCTGCGGCGCTGACCGGCTAGCTGTGCCCGGTGCCGAACTGGCGATCGCCAGCGTCGCCCAGGCCGGGCATGATGTAGCCCTTCTCGTTGAGCTGGCGGTCGAGGGCCGCGGTGTAGATGGCCACGTCCGGGTGTGCCGAGGCGACCGCGCGCACACCCTCGGGTGCCGCGATGAGGTTGATGAGCTTGATGCGCACCGCGCCCCACTGCTTGAGCACCTCGATGGCGGCCGTGGCGGAGCCGCCCGTGGCCAGCATGGGGTCGAGGATGAGGCAGAGGTCGACGGTCGCCTGGTCGGGCAGCTTGTTGTAGTACTCGACCGGCCGGAGGGTGCGCTCGTCACGGAAGAGCCCCAGGTGCCAGACCTGGGCCGTGGGCATCAGCTCCAGCATCGCGTCCACCATGCCCAGGCCAGCCCGGAGGATGGGCACGTAGCCGATCCGGTCAGCGAGCCGAGCGCCCTCGATCCGTTCCAGGGGTGTCTGGACCTCGATGGGCGCGGTACGTGCGTCCTCCAGGGCCTCGTAGCCCACCAGCCAGCTGATCTCGCGGACCAGCTCCCGGAACTTCTTGGGCTCGGTGGTCTCGTCCCGCAGCAGCGCCAGCTTGTGCTGGACGGCAGGATGGCGGGAGACGTGGAGCGTCGGGAAGTCGGGATGTGCAGCCACGTTCGGCATGCTATACCGGGTCGCCTCGGTCACGCTCGACGATCACTGCCGGACTCCCCACCACTCAGGCGCCCCACGAGGTCGGGCGGCGGTCGGCGGGCGCGGTACCATCGCGAGGTGCCCAGACCAGCCGGCGTCGCGTCCGCGCGCGCCACCCGCAAGCCCGTGACCCGCGCCGCCAGGTATCCCCGGAACGTGGCGCCGCCCGTGCTCGCGGAGGCCCGTCGCGGGTCGATCGTGGAAAGTCGTCATCGCGGCCACGTGGTCCAGGTGTCCGTCACGGGCGAGGTGGAGCGAGCCATCGGCGATCCGGAGATGTCCGTCACCCTCAGATCGGCGGTCAAGCCGTTCGCGCTGGTGGCGCTCATCGAGTCGGGTGCCGCGGATGACCTGCGGCTGTCCGGGTCCGAGCTGGCCGTCATGGCGGCATCCCACATGGGAGAGGACAAGCACGTCCGGACGCTTCAGGCCGTCTTCCGGCGGGCCGGTGTCAGCCAGTCCCTGCTGGCCTGCGGCAGTGTCGGGATGCCCATGGACAAGGTCACCGCGATGCGCCTGGCGCGTGATGGCGAGGCGCCCGGCGCCATCCGTCACCAGTGTTCCGGCTTTCATGCCGCGAGCATCCTGCTCAGCCGCTTCTCGGATTGGCCGCTCGACGGGTACGACCGCCCGGCGCATCCCAGCCAGGTGGCCGTCCGGGATGCCGTTGCGCGGGTCTTCGGGATCCGCCCACAGGACCTCGAGGTCGCCGAGGACGACTGCGGACTGGGGACCTACGCCTTCCCCCTCGTGGATATCGCGCGCGCGTTCGCGCTGCTCGCTGACCCCGCCGCTGCGTCAGACCCCGTCCGGGCAGCGATGGCGCCCGCGCTCGTGCGTGTCCGCGACGCGATGATGGGCGCGCCCGAGATGGTGGGCGGCACCGAGGGTTCGCTGGACACGATGCTCATGCAGCACCTCCGGGGCAAGGTCGTGGCCAAGGGTGGCGCCGAAGGGCTCAGAGGCATCGGCATCCTGCCGGGAGCCAGGGGGACGGGTCGGCCGGCGGCGGGTCTCGCGGTGCGCATCGAGGATGGCGATGGCTTCGCGCGCGCCAATCGAGCCGTGTCCATGGAGGCACTGAGCCAGCTGGGTGTCATCGACGAGCGCTCACGCCGACCGCTGGCCGCCCAGCATCGGCCCGTGACCCGATCGCTCGCGGGCGACATCATCGCCGAGACCGTCCCGGCATTCGAACTGGCGCCGATCTCCGAGCTGAGCTAGCGTCCGCCCTGTGAGCGGCATGCGTGGTTCAGCTGACCCATACCGGGAGCTGGGCGTGCCCCGTGGCGCCACCGACGAGCAGATCAAGGGCGCGCATCGCCGGCTCGCGAAGCGATACCACCCCGATGCGGGCGGTGGCGATCCCGTCCGGTTCCTGGCGGTCCAGGAGGCGTATCTGCTCCTGTCCGATCCCATCCGTCGGCGTGACTGGGACTCGCGGCACGCGCCCGGCCCGGTGCGAGCGGCGGAACGACCCGTGACGCCTCGTCCGCCGCCACGGCCCGGGGCACCGAACACGGGCTCCCCGCCCCGACGACCGGAGGACTACGCGGGCAAGCCCCCACGGCCCGCGGAGCCGCGGGCAGCCACCGCTGACCCCATGAGCGGTCGTGACCCCGGTACCCGCAGCGCGACCTGGTCGGCGCGGGGTGTCCCGTGGTGGGAGGACTTCCGGGCCGACGGCTCGAACCGCACCGGAAGCGCGCCGACCGGGGGTGGCCCGGCGCCCGCTGGCCGTGCGCCGGGTGGCCCGGCGCGCCGGGTGGCCGACCGACCGGCGGCCCCGGCACGACCAGCAGTGGCACGACCGCCGGCAGGGCCGCCAACCAGCCGCCCTTGACTGGCACCGGATTCTCGCGGCGCCCGAACCTCGCATCACAGCCGCCGAACAGCGGCCTGCCGCCGAGCGGTGGCCCACCAGCCAGCCAGGGCCCCGGTGCTGGGGACATCTATGCCCGTTCCAGCGGGGCGGCCTGGTCGAGCGCTGCCCGACGACATTTCCGAAAGGACGACGTGGACCTGCCACGCGGCGGCGCGTTCCGGTATCGGGGCACCCAGGTCGTCACCGGCGGCGAGGCGCGCAAGGATGCGGAAGCGGAAGCCCGTCGTGCGTCGATGCCGCCGCCAGGGCCCCGGACGCCGGCTGCGCCACCCGCCCGGGTCCCGTCCCAGCCTGCGGATGCCGCTGGGAGTGCGGGCCTCATGGCGCGCCTGCGGAAGCTCCTCGGGGGGAGCTGAGTCCGAGCCGCGTCGCACGGCGTCCGGGGACGGGCCGGCAGCAGGGCCGGAGTGCGATGTCGCCTCTGGCACACTTGCGCGCATGACCATCCGCTGCCGGATCGCTCCCAGCCCGACGGGGCCGCTCCATATCGGGACCGCGCGCACCGCACTCTTCAACTACCTGTTCGCCCGTCGCCATGGCGGCACGTTCATCCTGCGGCTGGAGGACACGGACGTGGCCCGCTCCACGGCCGGCTACGAGCGGGACATCCTTGACGGGCTCCAGTGGCTGGGCATCGACTGGGACGAGGGGCCGGCCGTCGGCGACCTGGGTGAGCGTGGCCCGTACGGCCCATATCGGCAGATGGAGCGCCTGGCAACGTACCGCGAGGCGGTCGAGTCGCTCCTCTCCCAGGACAAGGCCTATGAGTGCTTCTGCACCGCCGATGAGCTCGCCGCCGACCGAGCGGCGCAGGAGGCAGCACATGCGTCCTCCCGATATGTCGGCCGGTGTGCCCGCCTGACGCCCGAGCAGCGCCGACAGCGCCGGGCCGACAACCCTGCGCCCGTCATCCGGTTCCGGGTCGGCGACGGCCGGGTGGACTTCCGCGACCTGGTCCGGGGCGACGTCTCCATCGACACCAGCGCCCTGGGCGGTGACCTGGTCATCGTCCGCTCGGACGGCACGCCGCTCTACCACTTCACGGTCTGCGTCGATGACACGGCGATGGCCATCACCCATGTCATCCGGGGCGAGGATCGATCTCTCCAACACGCCCAAGCACGTCCTCCTCTTCCGGGCGCTGGGTGCCAGCGTGCCGGAGTTCGCGCACCTGCCCCTCATCCTCAACCCGGACCGGACCAAGATGAGCAAGCGCAAGAGCCAGACCGCGGTGTCCGACTACATCGGCCAGGGCTACGTGCGAGAGGCGCTCATCAACCATCTCGCGCTGCTCGGCTGGTCATCGGGTACGCAGGAGGAGCTGTTCACGGTCGAGGAGCTCGTGGAGCGCTTCGACCTCGATCGGGTCCAGCAGGGCGGCGCGGTCTTCGACCGGGAGCGGCTCGACTGGCTCGACGGCCAGTGGATCCGCCGGTTGCCTGACGCGGACCTCGTGGAGCGGACACTCCCGTTCCTCGCCGCCTACCTCCAGGCCGAGGCCGCGGCCGGTGCCGTCGTCCGGCCGCCGGCGACGGAGGAGGTGCTGGCCATCCTGCCCATGGTGCGCGATCGGCTGCCTCGGCTCGACGCCATCGGGCCCCTCGTCGATTTCCTCTTCCGCGAGGACCTGTCCGTCGAGCCGGCGCTCCTGGTGCCCAAGCGCTGGGACGCCGCGACAGCGCTCGACGGCCTGACGGAGGCGCGCCGCGTCATCGGCCAGCTGGCCGCGGTGAGCTTCGAGGCCGAGGAGCTGGAGGCGAGCCTCCGGGTCGTGTGCGAGACACGAGGCTGGAAGGTGGGCGACCTGTTCATGGCCATCCGCGTCGCCGTGACCGGGCGGACCGCCACCCCGCCCCTGTTCGACATCCTCGTGGCGCTCGGTCCGGAACAGACGCTCGATCGCCTCGACCGCGCCCGGGAGTCGCTCAGTCCCGGCTGAGCAACCTGACACCAGGCGTCAGGACCGTCCAGGAGACTTTTGTCGACCAGCTACGTGGAGGGAGATGATGACGCTCGACCGACCGGCGTTCCAGGCATGGCTCGATCGATACGTGGCCGCCTGGAGGAGCTACGATGCGGCCCAGATCGGCGCCCTGTTCAGCGATGACGCCAGGTACCGCTATCACCCCAAGGATGAGCCCGTCGTGGGGAGGGACGCCATCGTGGCCGACTGGCTCGATGGCGCCGATCCGAAGGACACCTACGACGCCCACTACGAACCCCTGGCCATCGACGGTGCCGCGCATGTCGCCCGGGGTTGGAGTCGGTACTTCACCCCCACCGGTGAGCTCCGCGACGAGTACTGGAACATCTATCTCGTCGAGTTCGATGACGCGGGCCAGGCGACCTCGTTCACGGAGTGGTGGATCCAGGACCGTGCCTTCGCGCGACGCGCCCGTGAGGCGGCGATCGCCACCGCCCTGGCCGAGGCGGGTGTTAACGCCGCCCCCTGATGCACCTGGGGTACCGTGGCACCCGTGACCGCGGAACTTACGGTATCGATACCCACGGACGGCCCGGCCCAGCGGACGGTGCTGGTCGTCGAGGACGAGCCCACGGTGCGTGAGACGGTAGCCGAGGCGCTCACCGCGGACGGCCTCCGGGTCGTGACCGCGGCGGACGGACGGCAGGCGCTCGAGCGCTTCCGGTCCGAGCGGCCGGACCTGGTGCTGCTGGACCTGATGCTGCCGGAGCTGTCGGGGATGGAGGTCTGCCGCATCCTCCGCCGCGAGTCGGCGGTGCCCATCATCATGCTCACGGCCCGCGACTCCGAGGTGGACAAGGTCGTCGGCCTGGAGGTCGGTGCGGACGACTACGTCACCAAGCCCTTCAGCCTGCGTGAGCTCCAGGCGCGGGTCCGGGCGCATCTCCGGCGACAGGACGCGGTCGCCCTCGCGTCACGCCCATCGACCGAGGCGCACCTTGGCGCGGTGACCGTGGACCTGGCAGGCCATCGATTGTTGCGGTCAGGGACGCCCATCCCAGTCAAGCCGCAGGCGTTCGAGCTGCTGGCCTTCCTGCTGCGCAACAGGGGCCAGGTGTTCACCCGTGACCAGCTCCTGGAGCGCGTCTGGGGCTACGACTATGCGGGCGAGACACGCACCGTCGATGTCCACGTGCACTGGCTGCGCACCCACATCGAGGAGGATTCGGGGAACCCGCGCTACCTCCAGACGGTGCGTGGCGTGGGCTACGTCCTCCGGCTCGACGAGCCCTGATCCCGGCGCGAACGTGCGGCGGCGGATCCCGTCAGCCGTTGCGCAGGGCGCTCGTGTCGACGACCTCGAAGTCGGAGCCGTGGAGACGACCCAGGGTGTGCATCGCGTCGTCGTTCCAATGGGGGTCCGGGGCGCCCGTGACGTACCAGGGCGAGCCGTTGTCGGCGAGGATCATGCCGTAGCGCTTGAGGGCCGTGAGCAGCACGCGTGCCGGCTTCGGGTAGCCGCTGATGTCGACGGAGGCCTTGAGCCGAACCCGGAGGCCCATCGGTGGCAGGTCCATCGAGCTCCCGTCGCCCGCCTGGTGGCGTGCCGGGTAGAGGTAGGACGTCCGGGTGGTCGGTGCCGTGAAGCGGAGGGCGTGGAGGATGGCGCCGGCGGCCACCTCATCGTAGCGCACCAGTCCCGGCAGGATGGGCAGGCCAGCCGCGTCCGCGCTTGTCCACCCGCTCGGCCGAAGCTTGTTGGAGTCCAGGTCCCAGACCGCTCCCGAACCTGCCTTCCACGCGCCGCTGCTGGTCTTTCGTGCTGCGAACAATTCGTACAGCTTGCAGGCGCTCTTGTCGATGAGCAGCATGTGACGATCGCTGCCACCCTCGATGCGGGGCTTCGAGGGGATGGGGTACTTGACCCGGTCCAATTCCCTCGGCCACTGGAACGTGACGGTCCGACGCGGGGTGCTGGACGACACGACGTTCCAGGGGATGCCGTAGCCGCGGTACGAGCCGAAATCGGGATGCAGCGCCGCACCGACGCCGACGGACGCCACGAGCGTGTCCGAGTCGGCGCGTACCGGCAAGGTGTCCACGCGCTTGTTCCAGACGTTCGTCGAGGGAAAGATGCGGCAGCTCGAGGCGCCCGGGATGCGCACGGCCGTCGCGGCTTCCATCGGCGCGCCGGCGCTGATGACCAGGCCGGCGGCCAGCGCGAGGACGATCGCGGGACGAGGCAGACGCACGGGCGGTGTCGGTCGCATGGGTGCATCCTGGGCGGCACCGCAGGTGCCCACCATGCGTCGTTGGGGCTAGAGGGTCCTGTCCCCGCCTGTGGACCGGATGCCCACGGACCGCACCCGACCGCAGCGTCGGGTCCTGGTCAACTGGCCTTGTGGACCATCCGCTCCATGATCTCACCGGTATCCTCGGCGGCGTCGATCGCCTCCTCGAGGTAGGTATAGACGTCGCGCCACTTGATGATCTCGACCGCGTCCGGTTGACCCCGGAACAGGCCAGCGATCGCTGACCGGGACATCCCGTCGGCCTGGTTCTCGAGCTCATGGACCGACTTGAGGGAGGGATCGAGACCCTTCATCGATTCCAACAGCCGAAGCGCCGCCAGCAGGTGCTCGGACTGTGCCGTGAGGATGCGGGCAAGCGCGACGGATTCCTCCGTCGGCTGTGCGATGCCGTACAGCACGAACGTCTCGGCCACCTCCTGGATGCCGTCGACGACATCGTCAAGCCGCGCCGCCAGCTCGTGGATGTCGCCCCGGTCGAAGGGGGTGATGAAGGCGCGCTCGAGCCGCTCCGCAAGCTCATCGTCGATCTCGTCACCACGGTGCTCCAGGTCGCGGATGGAATCGACCCGCTCCTCGACCCGGTCGTACGTCGTGAGCAGGGCCTCCAGCTCGCGCGCCGCAGCGAGGAGGTTCTCCCCATCCGCGATGAACAGCTCGAAGAACCGCTCATCGCGGGGCATGAGCCGAAGCGGTGACATCAGCAGACTCCTGGTGCGCTCAAGCGACGAGCCCGAGGGTATGGATGATGAGCCAGGCGACGGCTCCGAGGATGCCGGCGGCGGGCAGCGTGACGATCCAGGCCACGAGGATGCTGCGGGCCACGCCCCAGCGGACCGCCCGGACCCCGCGACTGGTGCCGACGCCCATGATCGAGCTGGAGATGACGTGTGTCGTGGAGACCGGCATGCCGAAGTGGGCGGTCGCCAGGAGCACCGTCGCGGCGGTGGACTCGGCCGCGAACCCATGGACCGGCTCCAGCTCCACGACCCGCTGGCCCATGGTCTTCATGATCCGCCAGCCACCCACGGCGGTACCGAGCGAGATCGCCGTGGCCGCGACGACGATGACCCACCACGGCACATCGTTGGTGGGGATGACGCCCGCCGCGAACAGCGCGAGGGTCACGATGCCCATCGTCTTCTGGGCGTCGTTCGATCCGTGGGCGAACGCCATGTAGCCGGCCGAGAGCACCTGGAGCTTCCGGAAGCGGATGGCCATCGGCTTGCGCGCGGTGCGATGGAACATCCGAGCGATGAGTGCCATGAGCAACAACGCGCCCAGGAACCCGAACAGGGGTGACGTGACCATCGGGATGAGCACCTTGTCCACGATGCCCTGGATGTTGAGCGCCCCCACCCCGGCCGCGATGATGGTGGCGCCCAGAAGGCCGCCGATGAGCGCGTGGCTGGACGAGCTGGGCAGCGAGTACCACCACGTGATGAGGTTCCATGCGATGGCGCCCAGGAGTGCCCCAGCCACGATGGCCTGGGTCGTCGTCGCATCGTCCACGAGCCCGGAACCGATGGTCTTGGCCACGGCGGTGCCTGCGAACGCGCCGATGAAGTTGAACGCTGCCGCCATGAGGACCGCGACCTGGGGTCGGAGGGCGCGCGTCGCCACCGAGGTGGCGATCGCGTTCGCGGTGTCGTGGAAGCCGTTGATGTAGTCGAACACCACGGCCAGCCCGACGACGATGAGCAGGCTGATCGTGAACCCTTCGGGCACGCGAGGACTGCCTCCGAGATGACCTGACGACTGCGGCCTGGAGGCCGTGCAGCGCTGTTGGCCTCGACCAGCGCTTGGGTGTCAACGTACTGTAAACGGGCGGGCGCCTCGGCCGCGCACCGGACGCCGCACGGACGTCGGTCACCGCCTATCCTCCGTCGGTGGATGCCGCCACGGAGGACCTCTCCCGACTCGCCGACCAGCTGCGGCTGGGCATGTTGCGAGTGACGCCTGACCATGTCATCGACCAGGCCAACGAGGCCGCGCACGTGCTCTTGGCTAAGCGCCCCGGCACCATCGCGGGTCGCTCGATCGATGGAGACATTCCTGGACCACCGGGCCGAGGAAGCCATCATGGGCGCCGCGGCTGGTCTGTCGGGCGGAGCGGAGGTCGATGGGCCGGAGGGCAGGCGGCTGGTCATCCGAGCCCGGTCGGATCGGTCCCGACCTGGACACATCTGGGTGCTCGTCGAGGATGTCACCGAGCTACGCCGGCTCCAGCGCATCCGGACCGAGTTCATCGACAACCTGTCCCATGAGCTCCGCACGCCGCTGACCACCATCCGGCTGCTGACGGAACGCCTGACGGACGAGCTGGCGACGCTCGATGTGCCGGCCCGCGTCCGGGACCGGGTCGCGACCATCGATGTCGAGACCGGGCACCTCGTCCAGATGGTCAACGAGCTGCTGGACCTGTCGCGCATCGAGCAGGCTGCGACCCAGCTCCACCTTGACGACGTCGCCATCGGCCCGCTCCTCACCGCGAGCGCCGCGCGGCTCCGCACGTTCGCGGAACGTCAGCTGGTGGAGATCGAGGTCCAGTTGCCCGACGTGCCACTGCCGCCGGTCTGGGGAGATGCCGACCGCCTCGGTCAGTTGCTCCTCAACCTGCTCCACAACGCGATCAAGTTCTCGCGCTCGGGCGGTCGGGTGACGCTCGCGGCCGAACGGCAGCAGTCGGAGGTCGTGGTCAGCGTTGCGGACACTGGCGTCGGGATCCCAGTGCCGGACCAGCCGCGGATCTTCGAGCGCTTCTTCAAGGTCGACCGGGCCCGGGAGCGGGGCCAGGGCGGCACCGGGCTGGGGCTTGCCATCGCGCGCCACATCGCGGAAGGTCACCGTGGCCGCATCTGGTTCCAGAGCGAGGATGGGCGGGGGTCCACGTTCTTCGTCGCTCTGCCCGTCGCGGGTGCCGAGGCGGTCGGGGTGGCCGGATCGATCTACCTGTTCATCGCGGTCGGGGGGGCCGCCGGAGCCGTCAGTCGCTATGTGGTGGACGACCTCGTCACGCGACTCGTCGGCGGGGCCTTCCCGATGGGTACCCTCATCGTCAACCTCAGCGGCTCCTTCCTCCTGGGCCTCCTGTTCGCTCTGATCATCGAGCGAACAGCGCTACCGACCGACCTGCGCGCGCCGGTCATGATCGGCTTCATCGGTGCGTACACGACGTTCTCGACATGGATGCTCGAGACCATGCGTCTGATGGAGGGCGGCGCGTGGCTGCTCGCGGCCGCCAACCTGGGTGGCTCGGTCCTGCTTGGGTTGCTTGCCGTGTTCGCGGGGCTGGCGGTCGGCCGGGCACTCTGAGACCAGGTCGACGCCCGGGCGCATCAAGAACGGTCAGACGGGGCCGGTGGCGTTCGGGACCTCGTCGTCGGGGAGCCCGACCAGTGCATCCGGCGGGATGAGCCAACGGAGCCTGCCGGTCCCCGGCCGCAGCGGGCGGCGCACATCGATGGTCGCGAGGGCACCCTTCTTCATCTCGAGGCCTCCGCCCCCGATGAGCTCCGAGAGCAGCATCGAGAAGTCCGGATCGTGGCCGAACACCATGGGGGCGCTCACGTCGGCGTCGGCGACCACGGCGTCGAGGCAGTCGAGCGAGCAGCCCTCCGCCAGCCGCTCGTCGATGTGGAGGTCCATGCCCAGAGCGTCGCCCACGAGCTCGGCGGTCTGGAGGGCTCGCACCTTGGGGCTGGTGATGAGCCGATCGGGCCGCACGCCCGTGCGGACAAGGAAGCCACCGAGCCGTTCCGCCTGACGTCGACCCTTGAGCGTGAGGGGCCGGAGGTCATCGTCCCCGTCCCACCCCCCGGGATCCCCGGCATGAGCGTGCCGGACGAGGTGGACGGTCTCTAGACGGCGTTCGGAGGCGGATCTGGCTGACATGCCACTCAGGATGCCATCCGCCGCATCGAGATGCAGCAGAGCCGCCGGGAGATCCGGCGGCCCTGCACGGGACAGGAGCCCGCCTGCCGGTCGATCCCGGCAGGCGGTCGGGGAGAGAGGCTACTTCGCGAATTCGACCTTGATCATCTGGGACGTGCCAGGGGTGGCGTCGCCTTCCTGGGTCCGGTGCTGGAGCTCCTGGTAGAAGCCGGAGCCGTCGGCCAGGAAGTTGATGCCGCTGAACTCCGCTCCACCGTCGAGGAGCGTGACCGCCCGGGCGCAGCCGTCGGACTGGGCGTCGACGTCGCTGCCCTCCGGGAGGCACACCCACACGTCGTCGTTGGCGTGCGTCGGGTCGTCGGCGCTGCTGGTGGTGGCGTAGAGGTTGATCCACATGTTGCCAGTGACGGGGTCGAAGTCGATGTTGTCCGGCATCCGCAGGTCAGCATTCCCTTCGAGGAACCGACTGACCACCGGGTACGTGCCGGCCGGGTTCGCAGCGACATCGTCGGCAGGCGCGTCGACCATGCACATGGTCTCGCCCCAATGCTGGGCGCCATCATTGCCGGTGTCGTTCCAGCAGACACTGACGTCTTCGAACTTGGGATCGCGGGCCATGTCCTCAGGTCGGTAGTAGCCTGTCATGCCCGCAGCGACGCCGGCATCGTACAGGCCGAAGGTGGTCGGATCAGCGGGCGTCTCGAGCGCGACCCAGACACCGGCACCGGTCTCGGTGCCTTGGCCGTAGTCCTGGTTGGGGACGTCATCGTTGGCTCGCATGCTCAGCCGGGACACCCACACAGGACCCGCCGCGAGGGGCGAGTCTGCGAGATCGGTGATGGTGGTGTCGGCCGTCGCAGGCGTTGTGGGCACGAACTTGTGGACGCCACCGCCGGGCTGGCCCGCCAGCGGGCGACGCTCATCACTGTGGTACATGGTGCCGTCATCGAGGACCACGATGCCCTCGAAGGCGAGCTGACCGAGGGCCGTGCGGACCGCGGCCTTCGTCGCATCGTTGGTGGTGCCGGCGGCGCGGTCGTACGTGATGCCAGTGGTGTGCAGCGGGTCGAGGATCTCGATGACGCGACCGTCATCCTCTTCCTCACCCACGATGACCGTGCTCCACGCCGTGGTATGGGCTGCGTCGCAGGAACTCATACCGGTGAGCATGTCGGTCACATCACCGGTCGCCAGGTCGACGAGCTGGACGGAGGCCTGGTCGACGCCTTCCGGGTTCTCCTCGTTGCAGATGACCGCGTGCGTCGGGGCAGCGGTGTCCGGCCACAGGGCGATCATGTCCGGTGCATACGCGACCTTGTCGGAGACCAGCGTGGCAGTGAGCCCCGACGCCAGCTTGATCGCCTCCAGGCCGGGTGCCGCGGTGACCCCGGTGCCCGACTCGGCGAGCGGCGTGCCGATGCCGAAGTCGGCATCCTCGGCGAGGACCGGTACGGCGATCAACAACGCTGCGGCGCCAGCCAGAGCGCACGCCCGAGCAACCCGTCCAAGTCCCACGTTCGAAGCAGCCATATGCATCCTCTCCCTGCGGCCGTACGTCCGGAGCCGAGCGGTCCGCTGAGGTGACGAAGCCATTGGGGACGATGCATCTCCGCCATCAACGCCCGGTTATCACCCCGTGAGCATTGGGTCACGGTCATTGCCACTGCAACAGATCGACATCGCCGCAGTTCATCAGAGACCGGGTCCCTCGCGGCCGCCACCATCGCGGTCCGACACAGACGTTAACGTGCTGGTGATCACCGGTTGTCCCTCGGCTGCCAGCATCCCGACGTGCCTCCTCCCCGGCACTCGTGGCGCCGGGATCGGTCACTCCTCCTCGTGACCGGTCCCCGGCAGCAACGACCTGCGGACCACCCACCCCCCTCCCTGGGTGGTCCGCGCTCGCCAGGCGCTGCTGGACCGGCGGACGTCATCCGACCCGCTGCGGTCGACGCGGCTTGCCGCCTCGCCGGCGGTCAGGGACCGTCGGCACCGGCGGGGTCGCTGGTCGGGCGTTGCGCCACCCAGTCCCCCGCGAGATAGTGGGTGAACGCCGGGCCGAGCGCTCGCACGAGCTGGTCGCGAGTCGCTGCCGCGAGTGGCTCGATGGCCACGATGTGACGCGCCATGGCCAACCCGACCATCTGGGACGCCATGAGACCCGCCCGCAGCTCGGGCTGATCGCCACCGACCTGGCGCGCGAGGGGAGTCAGGAGCCGCTCGGTGAGGACGTCACGGATCGCCTCTGCGGCTTCGGGCTCGGATACTGCCGCCCGCACGAGCGCCACGAGCGTACGCCGGGCCTCCGGATCGTCGAGCACTGACAGGACCACCTCGGCGGCGCGTGGCCCCATGTCGCGCGCATCGACGCCTGAGAGGAGCGTGAGCACGAGCTCCGGGTCGAGCGGCAGCTCCACGGTCTGGGCGAACAGCTGGCGCTTGGACCCGAAATAGTGGAGCACGAGACGCGCATCGACCCCCGCCGCGGCACCGACGCTGCGCAGGGTGGTGTCGCGATAGCCGCGCTCCGCGAACTGGCGGCGAGCGGCCTCCGCGATCGACTCGCGAGTTCCGCTGCCGGCAGGACGCCTGCCGCGTGTCCGGTCCGTCATTCGTCGTGTTGTCATGTCCTCGATCGGAGAATATCATTTCTCCCACTGGTGAATTGCAGCCGAGATGGAGTCACGGATATGGCAGAGGTAGCCGCGCTCGCACCCGACATCCCCACGGCTCGTCATCGGCGGGCCATCCTGTTCGTGGTCGCGCTCGCGCTCATGGCGGTCGTGTCCGCGGTCAGCGGTCTCAACGTCGCCCTGCCCAGCCTGGCCCGGGATACGGGCGCCAGCCAGACGGAGCTGACCTGGATCGTGGACGCGTACACCGTCGTGTTCGCCGGGTTGCTGCTGTTCGCCGGGGCGTTGGGCGACCGCTACGGCCGCAAGCAGCTGCTCGTCGTTGGCCTCATCACGTTCGGCGTGGCTGCGGCCGTCGGACTCATGACCACGTCCCCGAGCCAGCTCATCCTGGTGCGAGTGCTCATGGGCGTTGGCGCGGCCGCCATCATGCCCACCACCCTGTCAGTCATCACGACGTCGTTCCCGGAGTCGGAGCGCCCGAAGGCCATCGGCGTGTGGGTGGCCATCGCCGGCGGCGGCGCCATCCTGGGCCTGTTCGCGACCGGCTTGCTGCTGGAATGGTTCCCCTGGACCTCGTTCTTCGGTCTCAACGTGACACTCGCGGCAGTGGCCGTCGTGGGCGTGCTCGCCGTGGTGCCCAGCTCCGTCGACCCGGAGCGACCCGCCCTTGACCTCGTGGGCGCCACACTCTCGTTGGTGGCGGTGTCGACGCTGGTGTTCGGCATCATCGAAGGACCGTCGCGTGGCTGGGCCGACCCGGTCACGCTCGCGGCGCTCGTGACCGGCGTCGTGGCCGGCCTGGGGTTCATCGGCTGGGAGCTGCGCACGACCCAGCCGATGCTGGACCCTCGGCTCTTCCGGATGCGGGGCTTCAGCGCGGGCAGCCTGACCATCACCGTCCAGTTCCTCGCGGCCTTCGGCTTCTTCTTCGTCTGTATCCAGTACCTGCAGTACGTCACGGGGCGCTCGCCGCTCGAGGCGGCCATCGCGTTGCTGCCGCTGCCCATCGTGCTGCTGCCCGTCGCCCGTCGTGCGCCCATCGTGGCCGAGCGCGTCGGCTTCCGACGGGTGGCGCCGTTGGGATTGGTGGCGATGGCGGTCGGCTTCATGGTGTTCAGCCGGCTGGACGTGGACACGCCCTACTGGGTATTCGCCACGGGCATCGTCTGCTTCGCCCTGGGGATGGGGCTGGCGGGCACTCCCTCGACCACGGCCATCACCGCTTCCCTGTCGATGGGCAAGCAAGGGGTCGCCTCCGCCGTCAACGACACCGCCCGGGAGCTAGGCAGCGCGTTCGGGATCGCCATCCTGGGCAGCGTGCTCAACGAGCAGTACCGCAGCGGCATGGCGGATGCCGTCGCGGGTCTGCCACCCCAGATCGCGGAGCGGGTGCTCGGCTCCATCGCATTCACGTCGTCACCCCTGATCACCCAGCTGGGCGACGTCGGCAAGCGACTGGTGATGCAGGCCGAGCAGGCGTTCGTGCATGGTGTGACCGGGGCGCTGTCGCTCGGGGCGGGAATGCTGCTCGTGGCAGCCGTGGTCGTCGCGTTGATCGCGCCGCATGGCGCCGGTGATCGGGCGCCAGACGCTACGGCCTGAATGGCGGATGGTGCCAGGCGGTCAGAGGGTGCTGCCGATGGCTTGCCCGATGAGGTAGGTGGTGGCCGCGGCGGCGCCACCGAGCAGCATCTGGCGAAGGCCACAGCGGATGGGTGGCCGACCCGTGAGCCGGCTGACGCCGAGGCCCAGCAGGAACAGCGCCGTGAGCGAGATGACGACGCTGCTGACGAGGGCAGGTGTGCCGGTCAGCAGCAGGAATGGCAGCAACGGGATGATGGCTCCCGCCACGAAGGCGAGGAATGAGCTGCCGGCCGCCATCCACGGCCCGCCGATGTTGCGCGGGTCGAGCCCGACCTCGTCGCGCATCATCGACTCGAGGGCGCGCTCGGGGGTCGCGAACAGGGTGTCCACGATGGCGTGGGCCTCGTCGAACGAGAAGCCGCGGTCCTCGTAGATGCGCACCAGGATGGCGCGCTCGCCGGCCTCGTCCTGCTGGAGCTGTCGTTCCTGGAGCAGCCGCTGCGCGTCGAACAGCTCGTGCTGCGAGCGTACCGAGATGTACTCGCCGACCGCCATCGAGAATGCCCCGGCGAGCAGGCCCGCGATACCTGCGATGACGATCGCCTGGTTGTCCGATGACGCCCCCGCGACGCCCATGACGAGCGCCAGGTTGGAGACCAGGCCATCGCTGGCACCGAAGACGGCGGGGCGGAGGAACGCGGCCGCTGGGCTCTCGTGGGGCGAGGCCGGTGGGCGCGGCAGCCGCTCGCTCCGACGGAGCCGAGCCATCTGGTCCATGCGCGGATGATGACGCAGTCAGCGGCTACGTGACGGGGATCCGGCGCGAGCCCCGCGTGAGTGACCTTAAGGGTTGAGGTCCTCGGTCTCGCCGGTGGCCAGGAACACGACGTCCTCCGCCACGTTGGTGACCCGGTCACCGATGCGCTCCAGGTAGTGGGCTGCGAACAGCACCCGGGTGCCCTGGTCGACGTTCCCCGGATCGGCACGCATGAGCGTCAACATCTCGTCGAAGATCGCGTGATAGAGGTCATCGACCTGATCGTCACGAGCGGCCACCGACCGGGCGAGCGCCTCGTCCTGGTCCACGAGGGCCCGCAGCACCTCGCGCGTGAGGAGCGACGTGAGCCGTCCCATCTGGGCCAGCCGCGCCGTGGCGTCCATGTTCGCGACCGGTGCCAGCTTGCGGGCCTGCTTGGCGACCGATGACGCGTGGTCGCCCATCCGCTCCAGGTCATACGCCACGTGGTCAAGAGCCAGCAGAAAGCGCAGGTCGCGGGCAACCGGTTGCTGTGTGGCGATGGTACGTGCCACGAGGGCGGTGATGGACCGCTGCGCCTCATTCAGCCGGCCGTCACCCGTGATGACCTCGAGGGCCAGGTCGGCATCGTGGCGCTCAAGCGCCTCGACGGCACGCTGGATCTGGTCCGCGACCATGCTGCCGAGACGCAGCACGTTGTCCTTGATCTCCCGCTCTTCGCGGTCCAGGGTGTCGCGAGCGCCGAGATGGGGCAGTGGCGGGTGTCCAACCTCCGACACCTCAGCGACCGGAGCGCCGATGGTGGTCACGGCCGCCTGTTCAGCGACGGTGACCGGGTCGTGCTGTGGTGTGTCGAGGGGATCGCTCGGGTCCATGGTGTCCTCCCTCAGCCGAACCGGCCGGACACATAGTCCTCGGTCAACTGGCTCCTGGGGTTGGTGAACAGCTCGCTGGTGACCCCGGACTCCACCATGTACCCCGCGCGATCCTCGCCCATGGTCAGGAATACGGTCTCGTCAGAGGCCCGGGCGGCCTGCTGCATGTTGTGGGTCACGATGATGATGGTGTACTGCTGCTTGAGCTCCAGCATCAGCTCCTCGATCTGGAGCGTGGAGCGGGGGTCAAGGGCGGAGCACGGCTCGTCCATGAGGATGATCTCGGGCTCCGTGGCGATGGCGCGGGCGATGCACAGGCGCTGCTGCTGCCCACCGGATAGCGCCATCCCGGACTGCTTGAGCTTGTCCTTCACGTCATCCCAGATCGCCGCCCGACGCAGGCTGGCTTCGACCAGGTCGTCCATGTTGCCCTTCAAGCCGTTGACGCGAGGGCCGTACGCGACGTTGTCGTAGATGGACTTGGGGAACGGGTTGGGCTTCTGGAACACCATGCCGATGCGCCGCCGAACCTCGACTGGATCCACGGCAGGACCGTAGATGTCCTCCGAGTGGTAGAGCATCCGGCCCGTCGCGTGTGCCCCGGGTACCAGGTCGTTCATCCGGTTGATGCTCCGAAGGAGCGTCGACTTGCCGCACCCCGACGGTCCGATGAGGGCCGTGATGGCGTTCCGCTGGAACCGGTACGAGATGTTGCGCACGGCTCGGAACGAGCCGTAGAACAGGCTGACGTCCTCCAGCCGGATGATGTATTCGACATCGGACACGGGTTCAGCCGCGTTGGGCGCTGGCCCCGGAGCCTCGGCTGTCGGGGTAGGTGCCTCGGCCATCACCAACTCCTTGAGTAGTGGTTGCGGAGATAGATCGCGAACAGGTTCGCGGCGAAGGTGATGACCAGGAGCACGATCATGCCGGCCGCCGCGAGCTGGCGGAACTCCTCCTGGGGCAACGTCGTCCAGCGATAGACCACCATCGGCAGCGCCGTGTACGGCCCCAGGAGCGATCCGACGAGATCGGCATTGCCACTGGAGAAGGAACCCAGTACAGCGCCGGCAAGGATGAGTGGGGCGGTCTCACCGAGTGCTCGGGACAGTGACAGCACGACCCCGGTCAGGATGCCCGGGAACGCGGCTGGCAGGACCAGGTCTCGGGTCACCTGCCAGCGGGTGGCGCCAACCCCATAGCCTGCTTCCCGGATCGCTTGCGGCACCGCCCGGATCGCCTCCGCGGACGTGATGATGACCACGGGCAGCACCAGGACCGCGACCGTGAGGCCGCCGGCGATGACGTTCCGTCCGTTACCGCTGCCGATGGCCTTGAAGAAGCCGACGAAGACCGCCAGGCCGAGCAAGCCATACACGATCGAGGGCACGCCTGCGAGGTTGCGGATGTTGACGTCGACCCAACGGGTGAGCTTCGATCCCGACGCGTACTCCTCGAGGTACACAGCTGTGGCGACGCCGAGCGGGAACGCTACAACGGCCACGATGACCCCGATCCAGAACGTGCCCCAGAGCGCCTGGCCGACGCCGGCCTTGTTGGGATCGGAGGACAGCGGGGCGGTCAGGAAGTCGACGCCGCGCTCCTGCAACACGGGCAACCCGCGATTCAGGATATCGACCAGCAGGAACAGCAGGACCAGCAATGTGAATAGCAGGCTGAAGGCCATCAGGCCCTGGAAGATGAGACTCGCCCAATCGGTCCCTGACTTCCGGAGGCTCCGCTGGACCGCGCCCGTCGTAGCGGTGGGGGACTGCACGCTCACGGCTGTCTCCCTAGTACCGCTGCCGGGTGCGGCGCACGAACACGTCGCCCACGAGGTTCAGGGCGAGCGTGATGATGAACAGCACGAGGCCCAGGAAGAACAGGCTCAGGTATGCGGCCGCGCCAGCCTGTGATTGATCGGAGCCCGTGGCGAGGGAGGCGATCGCCGCGGTGATGGTCTGGCCGGGTCCCAGCGGGTTCACGGTCCGGAGGGACCCTCCGGTCCCGCCGGCCGCGATGGCCACCACCATGGTCTCGCCCATGGCACGCGAGACACCGATGATGAGCGCCGCCACGATGCCCGATACGGCAGCGGGGGCCACGACCCGGAGGGTCGTCGTCCGCTTGCGAGCGCCCAATCCGTAGGACGCCTCACGCAGGCTCCGCGGCACGGCCCGCAGCGCGTCCTCGGAGATCGAGGCGATGAGCGGGACGATGAGGATGCCGACACCGATGCCTGCGGCAAGCATGTTGAAGACCGTGGCGGTTGGGAAGATGTTCTGGACGATCCTGGGATTGATGAAGGTCAGTGCGAAGAAGCCCAGGACCACGCTCGGGATGCTCGCCAGGACCTCAAGGATCGGCTTGACGAGGTTGCGGACCCGCAGGGATGCGTATTCCGCGAGGTACAACGCGGAGAGCAGTCCGATGGGTGCCGCGATCAGGATGCCGATCAGGGTGATGATGATCGAGCCGAGGATGAGCGTGACCAGGTCGTATTGACCGCGCCGTGGGAACCACCCTGCCCCGAACAGGTCGCCGAGGTCAATCGACCGAAGGAAGTCGATGGCCTGGAATAGGAGCGACAGGACGATGAACGCGCTGATGACGATCGAGACAAGTGCGGACAACACCAGGATCCGGGACACCAGGCGTTCCCGCCGACGGCGCGCCGGATCGCCGCCGAGGCGAGAGACAGGCACCGGGCTCGCGGTCATGGCTGGTGACTCTCCTCACGGTGTCGGCGTGCGGGCTCGAACGATAGACGAGACCGGGCGTCCTCGGACGCCCGGTCTGTCAGGGTGGCTGGGAGTCAGCGAGCCGCCCAGGCAGCCTGGGTCGCCTTGAACTCGTCAGCGCTCAGGCCCACATAAGGCACCGTGTCGAGCACCGTGCTCACGACGCCGTCCGTGAGGTAGTAATCCACGAACGCGGCGACCTCAGGCTTCGACGCGGCCGCGGCCTTGTTCACATAGATGAACAGGGGACGGGAGATGGGGTACGAGCCATCAGAGACGGTGTCGTAGCTGGGGTCGACGCAGCCCTTGCCGCCGTCCACCGCGATGGGCTTGATCTTGTCGAGGTTCTCTTCCACGAAGGCGTAGCCGACCCAGCCGAGAGTGGTGTGATTGTCGGCAGTACCGGTCACGCCCTCCACGATGGTCAGGTCGTTGGCCGACGCCTGGTAGTCAGGCCGCGTGAAGGACGCCTTGCCCGTGCTGTCCAGGATCTCGGGCTTGTTGCGGGTGACGGCGATGGGCGTGATGACCTTCTCGACGAAGAAGTCGTAGGTTCCTGACTCCTCGCCCGGGGCCGTGATCGTCAGGGGTGCGTCCGGAAAGGCTGTCGTGGAGCCCAGCTCGGTGGCCAGCCCTTGGGCCTGAGACCAGTTGTCGAACCCCTGGGACTCTGGTCCGATGAGGGCATACAGATCGGCGAAGTTGAGGCACGAGAGGTCCGCATTCGAGGCGGACGTGATGACCGAAAGACCATCGAGCGCAACCTTCAACTCCACGTACTCGATGCCCTTGTCCTTGCAGGCCTGGGCCTCCGTGTCCTTGATGGCGCGGGAAGCATCCGAGATGTCCGTCTCACCGTTGCAGAACAGTGCGAAGCCGTCGCCGGTGCCGGGACCGTCGACCGTGATCGCCACGCCGGGCGAGCCCACGTTGAACGCCTCCTGGACGGCGGTCGAGATGGGCTGGACGGTGGACGAGCCGGAGATGTTGATGGAACCGTTCAAGTCGGTCGGCGCGGCCGGCATCGCCGGAGCAGCCATGGACGCGGCTGGTGACTGCGCAATGGCCGCGCCACCGGTCGCCATCGTGGCGAGAAGGATGAGACTCCCGGCGACCGCCGGGCGTCGCAAGATGCGGGTCATTTGGGGGTGTCCTCCTGTGGTGGATCCGGCGACAGGTGTGCCGGCGCTCACGTGCGTGTGGCCTGGGCAGCGTCAGCCCGGCGCATGAACACGGCTTTGCCGGGCTGTTAACGGACGGTTAACCGCCCAGTCGGGGCCTACTGGCCGGCCGCGGCGGACCTGACGACGGGCTCATCCGGATCCATCGGTTCCAGTTGATAGCCCACGCCACGAACGGTGAGCAGATGGACCGGTCGGTCCGGGTCTCGCTCAACCTTCTCCCGCAACCAGCGGATGTGGACATCGATGGTTCGCGACCCCACGGGCGGCGCCGCACCCCACGCCCGGTCCATGAGCAAGGCGCGACTCAGGGGTCGGCCCGGCGCACGAGCCAGCTCCTCCAGCAGCCGGAATTCGAGCGGCCGCAAGTGGACGAACCGGCCACCACGCCGAAGCGCCCGGGAGGTCAGGTCGAGCTCGACGCCCGTGCCCACCGGTAGCCGGGTCGGCACCGCGCCCCGGGCACGGTCGAGCTGGATGGCCACTCGGGCCGCGACCTCAGGGTCATCCGGCTCCAGGCGCATCGCCTCATCGAATCCGGCCTTGAGCGCCAGGAGTCGGTGCGTCGGGTCCTCCGCCGGGTCGACGAGCACGGCCCGGATCCCGGGTCGTTCGAGACGCAGTCGCGCCACTGCGGTGATGGACTCCACGCCACCGGCAGGCAACGCCACGACGATCACTTCGGCACGGATGGCGCCCAGGCGTCGCTCCAGCGACGGGCCGGGAGCGAGCCGCGCCACGCGGAGCTCGCGCTGCGCCATTGCCGTGACGAACGACCCGGTCTCACCGACGATCACTACGTCCGAGTCATCCAACACATGCTGGGGGACAGCTCGGCCACCCTGGGGATGCATGGACGGACCCTGAAGATGCCTCGTCAACGGCGCATTGCCGCCACGTTAACGGCATGTGATCGTGCTCATGGACGCGGTGCCTTCCGGGTCAGCACCTGCGACAATGCCCTCCTTCGGGACGAGCATCGGGACCGGCCACCGATGTCGCGCCGGACGTTCGGGGATGGGACACCGCATGAGCAAGGGCAAGGGCAAGGCAAGGGCAAGGACGCGGGCAACAGGCCAGCGCACCACGGCACGTCTCGGGTCAAGACGCTCCGGCGCGAGCTCGTCGACCTGCAGTCGGACCTGGAGCGTGCCCGCGATCGCCGGGACAAGGCGCAGGCTCGGCTCGAAGCGCTGGAGGCCATCGCAGAGCAACTGGGCACAGCCATCGCGGCTGCCGAGACCGAGGACGCCGCCCGGGACGCGCGCCGTGATGCGGCCGATGCCGCCGCGCGCGCCGTCAGCGCTCCGGCTGCCGCCACCACGGGACGAACGCCCGCGCCAGCCAACAAGACTCGGACGGTGAAGCCGACCCCGGCAGACGACCTCGACGTCGATCCCGAGGCCCAGGAGGCCCCGGCGGCCAAGGGTCGCAAGACCCGCAAGCGAGCGTCCTCCGACATCGAGGTCGAGTCGGTCGTCGACCAACTGGACTAGCGCGAGCGCAGCAAGAGACGTAGCGTCCGCCGACCCCAACCTCCGCGGCCCGCGGCACCGTCAACCGGTGGGTCCCGGTCGTACCGAGACCCGGGGCACGTCATCGCTGTTCCCGAGCATGACCATCCCCCGCCTCTCGCGGTCGACCCAGACCGCGAGTCCGGGCCGGTCGTACGTTAACGGAGGTGCGGTCGCGGAGATGACAGACTCCGTGTCGCACGCTGGGCCCTGGGCGAGGCTGGCATTCGGCACACTCGCGTCCCAGGCAGCAGCTACAGGAGACGATGATGGACGAGCCGGAGACCACCCCCGCTGACATCGCGTCCGAGGACGACACCGAGGGCCAGGCCTTCAAGTGGCAGGTCGTCGACGACCCGAAGGGGGGCAGGCAGCTGCGTCAAGGATGGACGCCCGACGAGCCGCAGACTGGACGAGGTCGCACCAGCTCCGCGTCGAAGGACAAGGGAAACACCACGCGCTGAGCCAGCGTGTGGTGCCGCGTGCGGGGAATGCCCTAGATCGCGGCGATGATGCTCGCGATGGCGCGCCGCATCGGTAGCGCGACGATGGGCCGCCACACGGTTGGCAGGGCCTTGCGCAGGGACGCCACCGTCGCCTCCCGCGACATCAGGTACTGGCTGACCGCCTCCTGGGTCGCCGGAGCGGAGCGCGCCCCGCTGGTCATGAGGAAGGACCGCGCGATGGTCGAGGCGACATCGGCGTCGTTGAGGTTCCCGAGGTGATCCTGCAGCGCCACGATGCGGGCGATGACGGCACTTGCCCGCTCGGGCAGCACCTCCTGGAACGACTCCAGGGTGTAGCGCATCCGCTTGGCATCGATCCGGATGGCGTGGAGGGCCGTGACATCGGCCCAGCCGAGCACCGTCTCGTGGGCGCGGAGGTGCTCATAGGCGAGCCAGATGCGGCCACCCGCGGTGTGTCGCACGAGCACCGGCAGGCCGGGCGCGGGTCGCAGCTCGCCGGCCCCGGCGGTCTCCACGAACTCCAGGTAGTCACTCACGAAGTCCTGGTAGCGGCCTGAGTCGAGCAGCTCGATGAGCGCCGTCCGTGCCGCCTCCCGCTGCTCGGTGAGCTGATAGCGCATCGGCGCCATGGCGTCGAGGGTGGGCGGCGGGAGCTCGGCGATGTAGGCGTCGAGACCCTCGATGAGCACGTCGAGGTCGCGCACCGCGCCCAGCTGTGCCGCCACGACCTTGAGCTCCCGGACGTAGCGCTCCTGGACCCGTGGTCGATAGGCCCCATCGAAGACACGCCACATGGAGCGCATCCGCCGGGTCGCCACGCGCATCTTGTGGAGTCGCTCGATGTCCTCACCGGCGCGAGTGCCGGCCTCCTCCGCGAGCATCCGCGCGAGATGCATCCGGAGCACCTTCCGGCCTGCCTCGGCGAGGGGGTCATCCGCGGTGACCCCGGGGGTCCTGGGCACGCGCGGCAGCCGTCGCTCGCGTTCCGCCGCGTGGTCGCGCTCCACCAGCTGCCGGGCGTGCTCCTCCTTCGATCCCGCGGCAGGGCCCACGAGGCCGCTCGGCTCCAGCTCCGCCGCGAGCCGTCGGAGGAGCGATGGCCCGCCAGCCGTCGACTCGATCTCGAGCTCCGCGAAGTTGCCCACCACCGTGCGACCCAGGAGCACCTCGACCTCGTCGAGCGACATCTCGGCGGAACCATCGTTTGCCTCTATGTCTCGTACGGCGCGTCGCTGGCGGACCGTGAACTGGGCCCGCAGGCGACCACCACCTCGAAGCTCGTCCACGAGCTCGCGCGCCGGGCTCGATGGCCAGCCATCCGGGTCCAGCCGCGCGTTGGCCAGACCCTCCAGCTCGATACGCCGCCGGAGCGCATCAGCCGGCACGTCATCCCCGAGCTCCTCCGGCGGCAACGACTTGACCGTGAGCGTCACGGTCTCGCCGCTGGACCGGAGCCGGGCCGCGAAGCCATGGCGACGGAGGGCGCCGCGGCCGGTGTCGAAGTAGCGGTCCTCGACGATCTTCAGGGTCGGTTCGGCGAGCACGACATCGGGGAGCGCCGCGGTCCAGGGGCCCTCGAGGAAGGCCTGCATCGCGGCAAGGTCCGTGACCCGGTACTTGAGCTCCACCTCGTGTCGCACGCCGGCATCCGTCATCGGTCGTCGCTCCCGTCCATCACGATGCGACCCGGGCCTGCGGGTCCGGGCCGGCGGCGGCCAGGGCCATGAGCGTCTCGAAGGTATCGACCCCGGCCGGGTCCTCGGTGCGCGTCTCCACCCGCCGCCAGTCGCCCTCGTGGTCGAGCCACCAGGAGCGTCGGTCGTCGCGCAGCATCACGGCGATGATCTCACGCAGCCGGTCCTGGAGCCCCGGCTCGGTGACCGGCACGAGTGCCTCCACTCGACGGTCCAGGTTGCGCTCCATCATGTCCGCGGAGCCGATGAGGAACCGCTCCCGGTCACCCTGGCCGAAGCAGAGGATGCGCGAGTGCTCGAGGTATCGGCCCACGACCGAGCGGACCGTGATGGACTCGCTCACGTGGGGCACGCCCGGCACGACCGAGCACATGCCCCGGATGATGAGCTCGATGGGCACACCCGCCTGGCTGGCAGCGTAGAGCGCGGCGATGATGCCCGGGTCGACGATGGAATTGACCTTGAGCACGATGCGGCCGTCAGCATGCGACCGCTGCCGTTCCGCCTCGGCGGCGATGAGCGCCAGGATGCCCGTCCGGAGGCTGACCGGCGCGACCAGCAGCCGCCGATAGCGATCCTTGCGGGCGACACCGGTGAGCACGTTGAACAGGTCCGTGATGTCCGCGGTCAGGGAGCTGTCGTCGCTCAGCAACCCCAGGTCGGTATAGATGCGGGCCGTCTTGGGGTTGTAGTTGCCGGTCCCGACGTGGACGTACGAGCGCAGCCCGCGTCCCTCCCGGCGGACCACGAGCGCCGCCTTGCAGTGCGTCTTGAGACCCACCAGGCCGTAGGCGACATGCGCCCCGGCGCGCTCCAGGGCGCGGGCCCAGACGATGTTCGCGCGCTCATCGAAGCGGGCCTTGAGCTCCACCATCGCGACGACCTGCTTGCCCCGCTCCGCCGCGTCGATGAGCGCCCGCACGATGGGCGAGTCGCCGCTCGTGCGATAGAGGGTCATCTTGATGGACAGCACGTCCGGGTCCTCGGCCGCCTGCTCGATGAATCGCTGCACCGATCCACCGAACGACTCGTACGGGTGATGCAGCAGCAGGTCACCCGCCCGGATGGCAGCGAAGACATCCGGTTCGTCCGTCTCCGAGGGCTGGAGTCGCGGAGGCTGGACGGGATGCCAGGGGCGCGGCTGGAGATGCGGCACATCCAGGTCGGCGATGGTGGTCAGCTCGCGCAGGTCGAGCATGCCCGAGATCTCGTAGACGTCCGCCAGCTCCAGGCCGAGGCCCTTCTGGAGCAGCGCCCGCGTCGACCAGGGCATCGAACGCTCCACCTCGAGCCGGACGACCTTGCCGAACCGCCGGCGGCTGAGCTCCTCCTCGATGGCCAGGAGCAGGTCGTCCGCCTCGTCCTCCTCGATGGAGATGTCGGCGTTGCGGGTCACCCGGAACAGGTGGTGATCGAGGATGTCCATGCCCGGGAAGAGCGTGTCCAGGTTGGCGGCGATGATCTGCTCCACGAGCACATAGGTTCGGGTCCCCACCTCCCACAGCCGAGGCAGCACCGGGGGCACCTTGATGCGCGCGAAGCGCTCCTCGTCCTCGCCCGGATCCCGGACGGTCACCGCGAGCGACAGCGACAGATCGCTGATGTATGGGAAGGGGTGCGAGGGATCGACCGCGAGCGGCGTCAGGACCGGGAAGATCTCATCCAGGAATCGCTGTCGGAGCTCGAGGCGTCGCTCTGGGCGCTCCTCGTACTGCACGATGCGGATGCCCTCGTCGGCGAGCCGGTCGCGAACGTGGAGGTAGGTCTGCGAATGGGCCGCCTGGAGCTGGAGCACCCGGTCTCGAACCTTCTCCAGGACCTGGGCGGCAGCCATCCCATCGGGCGATGGCCAGGAGTGCCCCGCGGCGACCTGCTGCTTGAGACCCGCGACGCGCACCTGGAAGAACTCGTCGAGGTTGCTCGCGAAGATGGCCAGGAAGCGCGCCCGCTCCAGGAGTGGGTTCCGCTCGTCCTGCGCCTCGTAGAGCACGCGGGCGTTGAACTCCAGCCACGACAGCTCGCGGTTGATGTACGGCAGTCGGCCGATGAGGCGGCTGGCGGCGCGGCGCCGCGACGGTCGATGGGCGGTCGTCACGTTGGCTGGACTCGTGCTCAGGTCAGTCGGCCTGACAGGAGCCGAAGCGTAGCACGGCGAACCTTCTACCCCAACCGGTGGATGGCGTGCGGGTCGGCGCCGCGACGGGCCGTGTCCTCGGCGCAGGGGCACTCTTCGCGGAGACGCGCGAAGGTGTAGTACCCGGTGTGGTGCCCGTCGGCCCAGGTGGGCGCGACGGCGTACTGGCCGACCAGCTCCATGCTCGAGAGCGTCGTCTGCGCCTCGGTCAGGGTCGGGTCGGAATCGAGCCACCCAGGCTGACCGGCCTCGCCCCGGCAGAAGGCGCACGGGCACAGCCAACGGAGGGTCACGAAGTCATAGCTGGTCCGATGGCCGTCAGCCCAGTCGATCTCGAGCACCGCCCCCGCCCGGTCAGCATGGATCCGGACGGGCATCAGGTATTCGTTGCCCGAGGTGTAGCTGCTCATCGGTGTGATTCTCGCACCTGTCGCCCGGATCGGTCAGCCCTCCATCGGACACCCGGGTCGGGACGCCCGGCGCCAGTCACCACGGTGTCCTCGCCGTCCCCGGCCTGGTCTCGTGCCGGCCATCTAGACTGGCGACCGATGACGCCGGGTGGGACTGGGACCGCCGACGCCGCCCCGATCCGCCGCCACCGCGAGGAGCCACATGCCCCGTCCGCCCCGTCCCGAGGACCTGTACTCGCTGAGCGTGCCCGTCGAGGTGCGGATCTCCCCGGACGCGTCCCGGGTCGCCGCGGTGGTGAAGGAGGTGGCTCCTGGCAAGGACGGTTACCGGCTGTCCGTCTGGCTGGTGCCGTGCGACGGTTCCGCTCCGGCTCGGCGGCTGACGCTGGGTGCTCGACGCGACACCTCCCCGCGTTGGAGCCCTGACGGCTCCACGCTCGCCTTCCTGAGCGACCGATCCGGCGTCCTGTCCGCCGGCGGTGCCGGTGACGAGCCGCCTGGCCCGGACGGGGACAAGGATGCATCGCGGCACCACCCAGGTGTGGCTGCTGCCGATGGCAGGTGGCGAGGCCACGCAGCTGACGCGCCTGCCCGAGGATGTCGAGGAGCTGGCCTGGAACCCCGACGGCAGCCGCTTGTGCATCACCTCGTCCGCGACCTCGCTTCGCCGACCGCCCCCGCGACGGGACCCGAGGGCCGCGCCAGCCCGGGATGCCCGGATCATCGACCGGCTGCTCTACCAGCTCAATGGGGCCGGCTTCACCTTCGACCGGCCGCCCAACCTGTGGGTCGTGGACGTGGCCGACGGCAACGCTCGGCGGCTGACGTCGGGTACGGCGCGGGATATCCAGCCGGCGTGGAGCCCGGACGGCCAACGCATCGCGTTCGTGTCCGATCGACACCCGGCGCCGGACCTCAGCTGGCGCACCGACGTCTACCTCGTGGACGCTGAGGGCGGTCCGGTCACGCGGGTCACCGGCGGCCGTGGCGATCGCGCGTTCGGACAGCCCACGTGGAGTCCGGATGGCAGCACCATCGCAGCCGTCGGCCATCGGTTCCCAGCCGGCAATGCGTCGGCGCAACGGCCTCTGGCTCTTCCGGTCGATGCGCCGAGCAGCCTGGCGAGGACCTCACCGCGGGCAGTGGCCGGGAGCTCGGCGCGGCCCTCAACTCCGACCTCGCGGGCATCCCCGAACCGGGCATCACCTGGGCGCCGGATGGCGGCTCGCTCATCTTCGGGGCACCCATCGATGGGTCGTACCAGCTGTGGCGTGTCCGTCGCTCGGATGGCCGGATCGACCAGCTGACCGCAGGCGAGCACGCCATCACCCGACCTGACGGTGTCGGCGCGCGGCTCGGGTCTGCGCTTCGCGGTCGTCATCGGCGACGGAGCCCGGCCATGGGACGTGGCCGTCCTCGAGGTGCCGACCCGGCGCGGTGTCAGCTCCGATGGGATCGCCGCGCGACGGCTGACCGAGCTCAACGCCGACACGTGGGGCGAGGTCCTGCCGGTCCCCCCGGTGAGCCGATGGCACGAGGTGGACGGGCGGCGCATCCAGGGCTGGTTCCTGGAGGCACCCGCGTCGCGATGGTCGACCGGCCCCGCTCGTGGTCGAGATCCACGGTGGCCCGGCCACGCTGTATGGCTGGTCGCTCATGTGGGAGTGGCAGTGCCTGGTCGCGGCAGGCATCAGCGTCTACGCCTGCAACCCACGCGGATCGCAGGGATATGGCCAGGACTTCGCCTATGCCAACCTGGCGGACTGGGGCGATGGTCCGATGCGCGACGTCATGGGCGGCGTTGACGGACTCATCGCCGACGGCCTTGCGGACCCGGACCGGCTGGGCGTGACCGGTGGCTCGTATGGGGGCTATCTGACCGCGTGGATGATCGGGCATACCGATCGATTCGCGGCAGCCGTCAGCTGTCGGGGTGTCTATGACCTGACCTCGGAGATGCTCAGCGGAGACATGGGTGGTCCGCTGTTCGGCAAGTACGAGTACGGCGTCAACCCCTGGGAGGACCCGGAGCTGTATCGCCGTCACAGTCCCATCACGTACGCCCGGGACATCCATACGCCGCTGCTCATCCAGCACTCGGAGCATGACCTGCGCTGCCCCATCACGCAGGCCGAGGAGCTGTTCACGGTGCTCCGCTCCCACCGCCGCCCCGTGCGGCTCATGCGGGTGCCCGACGAATCCCACGAGCTGACGCGGAGCGGCGCGCCGTTTCGCCGGGTCGAGAACGTCGAGCGCATCCGGGACTGGTTCGTGCACTACCTCATCGACGGCAAGCGAGGGCTTCCGCCCGCATGACTGTCGCGGCCGCGATCGACATCGGGAGCAACAGCGTCCACCTGCTCCTGGCAGCGGTCGATCCGGACCGGTCCATCGAGGCCCGCCTGGACGTGAGCGCGCAGCTGGGTCTGGGGCTCATCGTCGAGCAGCAGGGTCGATTGGGAGCCGGCGCCAGACGGGCGGCGACGGAGATCGTCACGGGCTACGCGCAGCAGGCCCGCGACGGGGGGTGCGGGCCGGACCTTGCTCATGGGGACCCAGCCCCTGCGGCGGGCCGCCGACCGGTCGCTGCTGCGGCGCGAGATCAGGGATGCGTGCGGACTGGAGCTGGTCGTGCTCAGCCACGAGCAGGAGGCGTCGCTCACGCTCCTGGGGGTCACTGGTGGGCGTCCCGTGCGGGTTCCCCTCGTGGTCATCGACGTGGGTGGTGGCTCGACCGAGATCATCCTCATCGCTCCGGACGCGGACCCGGTCGTGGGCGCCTTCCCGGTCGGCTCCGCGCGGCTCGCTGCCGGGCTCGTCCGGCACGACCCGCCGAGCGCGGCCGAGATCGCGCAGCTGCGGCAGGCGGCGATGGGACTCGCGGCGTCCCTGCCGACGGGCACGCCCGAGCAGGGCATCGTCTCGGGCGGCTCCGGCACCAATGTCTCCCGCCTCCTGGGTCGTGAGCGGACCACGCCCGTGGACCTGGACAGCCTGGAGGCAGGCCTCGCGCGTCTCGCCCGGCAGCCCGCCGCAGCGATCGCCCTGGAGACGGGCCTGACCGAGCGACGCGTCCGCCAGCTGCCAGCAGGCATCGCCCTCGTGAGCGCGCTGATGGGTCGCTACGGGCTCCGGGTCACCGATGTCTCCGACGCCGGACTGCGGGAAGGGGCCCTCCTGGCGGCCACGTCCGATGTCGCGGACGAGCTCGCCTGGCCGCCTGGCTGAGACGCCGGCACGTCGGCCCTGCAGACGAGAGGCCCGACGGGGCATCATGGACAGCGACTGACGACCCCCACCGGGTCCAGACCGTGGGAGCGCATGGACCTGCCCATCGATACCGAGGCCGGGATACGGCTGTGGGCGCCGCGGGCGATGGCACGCTGGCGGACCGTGCTGCGCGCTGCCCTGGTCGTGGTCGCGATCCTCCTCGCCTGCGGCTTCGTCGTGGCCGTCATGGCGGCAGGCCCCGCCAAGCCCGGCGGCCTCACCGGGTTCGGCTACGACACCCGGTCCTACTGGGGTCCCCGGATGCCCCTGTATCCAGGGCCGGGTACGGACGACGGCTACGGCGTCTACCGCTATTCGCCCGCGTTCGTGCCCTTCCTGATGGTCGCGAGCATGGTCCCGTGGCCGGTGTTCGCTGTCGGCTGGATCGGGCTCCTGGTGGGCATCTACATCTGGATGGCGGGCGACGACACGTGGCCGCTGCTCGTGTTCGTGCCGGTGCTGTTCGAGTTCTACCTGGGCAACATCCATCTGCTGCTTGCGCTCGCGGTGGTGCTGGGGTTCCAGTGGCCGGCCACCTGGGCATTCGTGCTGTTGACCAAGATCACCCCGGGCATCGGCCTCTGGTGGTTCGTCGTCCGCCGGGAGTGGCGATCGCTGTCCATCGCGCTCGGCGCGACGGGTGTCGTCGTCGTCGCCGGGCTGCTCGGTCTCGCCGGGCGTGTGGCATGACTGGTATGTGTCCCTGACCGTGACCGGTCCGGCGACCGGCAGCAACCAGGTGCCCATCCCGCTCCCGGTGCGGTTGCTCGCGGCATTGCTGCTGGTGACCTGGGGTGCTCGCACCGAGCGGCGCTGGACGGTCGTCGTCGCGACCACGCTTGCGCTGCCGACACTGTGGTTCCACGGGCTGGCCATGCTCGTGGGCATCGTCGCGCTCCAGCATGGCCAGCCGGAACGCCTCGCTGCATCGGTCGAACGCGTCAGCCAGCGCTTGGGGATGGCGTCGCGCGACCTGCAACCGGACCGCGTGGAGGCCTGACCGCCGGCCCGCCCGGGAGTCGGGTCAGGCGCGACCGGGGCGTCCGAAGCCGAGCGCGGCGTTGAGACCGCCGAATCCGAATGAGGTCGAGAGGATGGCCCGGAACGGACCAACAACCGGTTGTCTGGTGATGTTCGGCAGGAAGGCGAGCGCGTCGGCGTCCGGGGATGCCAGGTTGAGCGTGCCGGGTGCCCAGTCTCGTGCCATGGCCAGGGAGCAGATGGCCGCCTCGATCGCTCCGGAAGCCCCGAGCGGATGGCCGTAGTACGCCTTGGTGCCAGCGACGGGGACCGTCGCACCACGCGGCCCAAGGCCGAGCCGGAGCGCCCGTGCCTCGGCGACGTCCCCCAGCGGTGTCGATGACGCGTGGGCGTTGACGTAGTCGATGTCCATGGCCCGGAGGCGACCATCAGCGAGCGCGAGGCGGGTCGCGCGCGCCGCCTGGCGTCCGTCCGGTCGCGGCTGGACCATGTGGTACGCGTCGCTCGTGGCCGCGTAGCCCCGGATCTCCGCGTACGGCCGCGCACCTCGCGCGGCGGCCATCCCGGCCTCCTCGAGCACCAGCATCGCGGCGCCTTCGCCCATGATGAACCCATCCCGCCCGACATCGAAGGGTCGGGCCGCGACCGCGGGTGACTCGTTGTGACCCGCGCCGAGTGCCCGGATGATGTCGAACGCCCCGAAGGCGAGCGGGCTGAGGGGCGCCTCCACGCCGCCCGCCACGACCGCGTCGGCACGGCCATCGCGGATGGCGTGGAATGCCTCGCCGATGGCGACGGCGCCCGCTGCGCAGGAGTTGGCGGTCGACAGCACGGGACCATGGACGCCCAGCGCGATGCCCAGGTTCGCGGGTGCCGCGCCACCGAAGACCGCGAGCGCCAGGTTGGGCGCCACGCTCCGGATGCCCCGCTGCCCGAATCGCTCGTGCTGGGCCTCGGCATACGCGATGCCACCCAGCGCCGAGCCGACATAGACGCCGACCCGGTCGGCCCGCGGATGACCACGGGTGCCGGGACGGATGCCCGCGTCCTCGACCGCCAGGCGACCCGATACCAGCGCGAACTGGCTGAACCGGTCGGTGGAGCGGACCGCCTTGGCATCCAGCCACTCGGTCGGCTCGAAGCCATCGATCTGCGCCGCGACCCGCGACCGGAACTGGGCCGGGTCGAACCGGTCGATGGCGCGGACCCCTGAGCGACCGGCCTGGAGCCCCGCCCAGAACGCATCCCGCCCGATGCCGATGGGCGTGATCGGCCCGACCCCCGTCACCCATACCCGCCGCAGGACTCTCATGGCACCTCCTCCGTCGATTTCGGCGAGCTCGCAGAACCGGGTCAGCGTCCGGCCCGCGATGACACGGGTGAACCAGTGGTCGATGATGCGTGGCAGGGCATCGTCACCCAGCACCGGCAGCGGGCGCCGGAACCGGTGCTCGATGGTCACCTCGCAACCCCCATCCGCTGCACGGATGTGCCACGTGACATCCATGCCGCTCGTGACGCCGCGGATGTGCTGGAATCGCAGCCGCAGGTCGTCCGGGTCGCCCGACTCGGACCAGCAGATGGCGCGCCATGTCACCGGCAGGGCGACCGGTCCGAACTGCCGATCCGCGACCATGCGGGCAAGGACCCGTCCTCCGGAGCGTGCGCGCACCTCGACCCGACGATAGTGCGGCAGCAGCTCTGGCCATCGCTCGAGGTCGCGGACAAGCTGGAACACACGCCAGGGAGGTGCCGCGATGCGGATGGCGATGTGGCTGTCCATCAGGGCAGCAGCAGCCGGGCGAGGAACCGTGGATCGAGCACCCGGGACGGCCGCTCGAGGTCGGCCAGCACCCGCCCGAACGTGTCGCGCAGGTCCGGACGCGCCGCGAGCCGGCGCACGGCATAGCCGGCGACGACGGGTCGGGCAAGGAACAGCTGGAGCAGCCCCGAGAGCACATCCTTGCCTGTGCTACGGACCGACATCGCGTGGTCGTAGCCGCCCAGCGCGCCGCGGTCGCCGCGCTGCCAGCGGAGGGTCGCCTCCGCCGCCAGGTCCGCAGACGCCAACGCCCGATGGAGTCCCTCACCGGACAGCGGATCGAGGAAGCCGGCCGCGTCGCCGACGAGCAGGAACCCCTGACCGCCCCGCCGGCGCGGCCGATGGGCCAGCGGCAGTGCCACCTGGAGATCGTCGGTCGCGGGCGCGTGGCGCCAGTCCGCGAGACCCCCCGGCAACCGCCCCAGGATGGAGCGGACGAGCAGCAGCGCACCATCATGCCCGGGTCGCGTCCTCCGCAGCATCCGCTCCCCGACGACCACGCCGATGTTGACGCGACCCATCGGTACCGGCGCGATGCCGCAGTACCAGCCGTCACCGACCACCATCCGCGCGACGATGGGGACCCCTGGCAGGCGAGGCCAGGGGTCCGCGAGGTGGAACGTCATGCCGGCCCGCCGCAGCGCCCGCACAGGGTGGTCCACCCCGGCCGCGCGCGCGACCATCGACCGAGGGCCATCGGCACCGATGATGAGCCGTGACCGATGGCGTGTCGCGATCCCATCCGTCGTCGTTCCCGAGGTCTCCAGGACGCCCCGCTGCAGGTCGACCGAGCGCACGACGACGCCTTCCCTTATGGTCGCTCCCGTTGCGGCGGCACGGTCGAGGAGGGCCCGTTCGAGGCGCACCCGGTCCACACCACAGGCTCCCGGGGCCGCGTGGTCAAGGACGCAGCGGGCGCCGTCGAGGGTCACGATCTCCATCGCCGAGATGGGCGTCAGGAGCCGCTCCACGTGGTCGGAGGTCAGCCCCAGGTCGATGAGCTGGCCCCTGGTCCGGGGTGAGGAATAGACGCCGCTCGCGTGCCAGCGGGGTGATGCATGGCGCTCGAACAGGGTCACCGCGAGTCCATGCCCGGCGAGCCGGATGGCGAGCGCGGCACCGGCCGGCCCGCCGCCGACGATGGCGACCTCCGAGTCGGCCGACGTGCCCACGATCACGCTCGCACCCGTGCGTGGCGGAAGGCGATGGCGTACCGATGGTGCAGCAGCGCGTCGTGGCGGGACACCGGCTCGAGGCCCACGGTCGCGGCCATCGCGACGATCTCCGACGGTCGCCACGCTCGGCGCACCGAGAGCGGCCCGTCGTGCAGGGTGTACCGGTTGCGGGTCATCGCGTGGAGGGTCAGCCAGGCGCCCAGCCAGCCGCGGCGGGTGCGATCGAGGTCGTTGATGACCACCCCCAGCGGCGCGACCCCGGCCATCCGGCCGAGCATCGCCAGCGCCGCTTCCGGTCCCAGGTGGTGGAGCACGAGCGACGCATGGGCGATGTCGGTCGAGCGCTCGCCGCCCACGGACCCCGCCGCGAGCGCGATACGCAGCCGTGGCCGGCCACCGTGGAGCCGGTCGGCCGCCGCCACGATCTCCGGTCGCACATCGGTCGCGAGCACCTCGAGCCCCGGATCGACGACGAGCGCGGCCGGGATGTCCGCCGCACCGGTGCCGATGTCCAGGACCCGGAGCACCCGCCCTGGATCGGCGGCGGGACGCAGGTCGGCGATGGCCCGGCGGGAGATGTCGACGCCCCCGAACCAGCGGTTGACCCGGCACAGATCGCGGAGGTTGCCCGCGAGGAGATCGGGGTCGATCGGTCCGTCGAGCAGCTCGGCCGCGTCGGCCAGACGATCCATGCGGTACCTATCCCCCTCGTGTGCCGCTAGCATGCGCGCATGAGCGAGGTCCTCGATCGCCCCGCCGCCAACGAGGCGGCCCGTTCCACGGCCGCCGGGCTGGTTCGCGCATGGGTGGGGCGGGAGGGGTCGCCCGGAGCGCTGCTCGACCGCATCGGCGGCGTGGACCAGGTCGGGGTCAACGAGCGGGTCGACGCCCTCAGGAAGCGGTCCATCAAGAAGGCCTCCAAGGTGTGGGCGCTCGACCTGACCATCCGGATGATGGACCTGACCACGCTGGAGGGGAAGGACACGCCAGGCAAGGTCAGGGCGCTCTGCGCCAAGGCCATCCGTCCCGAGCCGGGCGACAGCGCCATCCCCAGCGTGGCGGCCGTGTGCGTCTATCCCGCGCTCGTGCCGGTAGCCAGGACCGCCCTCGCGGGCACGACCGTGAAGGTCGCCAGCGTGGCAACCGGGTTCCCGTCGGGGCAGACGTTCACGGACATCAAGCTTGCCGAGACCCGTGCCGCCGTGGCCGCGGGTGCCGACGAGATCGACATGGTCATCGATCGCGGCGCATTCCTGTCGGGTGACTATGCCACCGTGTTCGAGGAGATCGTCGCGATCAGGGCGGCGAGCGGCCCGGCGCATCTCAAGGTCATCCTCGAGACCGGCGAGCTGGAGACCCTTGACAACGTGCGCCGCGCGAGCGTCCTGGCGATGGCGGCCGGAGCCGACTTCATCAAGACCTCGACCGGCAAGGTGACCCCCGCCGCGACCCTGCCCGTGACGCTCGTGATGCTCGAGGCGATCCGTGACTTCCATCGTCGCACTGGCCGCGTCGTGGGCATGAAGCCCGCGGGCGGCATCCGGACCGCGAAGGAAGCCATCAGCTACCTGGTGGTGCTGTACGAGACGCTCGGGCCACGCTGGATGACCCCCGACCTGTTCCGGTTCGGCGCCAGCAGCCTGCTCAACGACGTCCTCCAGCAGCTCCAGAAGGAGCGGACCGGGCGGTACTCCGGGCCCGACTACGTCACGCTCGACTGACTCGCCGCCGGGCCGCCCGGGACCCGCGTCGCGACCCGTGTGATGCCGCTCGGACCCACGTCCCTGGGAGCGCTCGCGCGTATCTTCCTGCGGCTGGGCGCCACGGCATTCGGCGGGCCGGCCGCCCACATCGCTCTCTTCCGGGAGGAGTTCGTGGTCCGGCGTGGCTGGCTCACGAACCAGGCATTCCTCGACCTGCTGAGCGCCGCGAACCTGTTGCCGGGACCCAGCTCGACCGAGGTGGCCATCGGCATCGGCCGGGAGCGTGCCGGCACCCGGGGGATGCTCGTGGCCGGCATCGCCTTCATCACTCCCGCGGCGCTCCTGGTGCTGCTGCTCGCGGTGCTCTACCAGCGACTGGGCGCCTTCGCGGCCACGGAGTGGGCGCTCCAGGGGATCCAGGCGGTCGTCGTGGTCGTGATCATCCGAGCTGCCATGGCGCTCGCTCCTGCCGCCCTGCCGGCGCCACTGGCGTGGTGCATCGCGATCGGCGGCTGCGTCCTGGGGCTGCTGGCCGTGCATCCGGTCGTGATCCTCGCCCTCGCCGCGCTGGGCATGCTGCTGGGGCGCCGTCTGGTGGCCCCCGGACACATCGCGCTGATGGCCGGCTGGAAGGTACCGGCCACAGCCGCTGTCGTCGCCGTGGCGAGCGGCGGCCTCGTGTCGCTGTCGCTGGTCTTCCTGGGCATCGGTGCCCTGACCTTCGGCAGCGGCTACCTGCTGCTCGCGTTCCTGCGCGAGGCGTTCGTGCTGCCTGGGCTCATCACCAACGGCCAGCTGCTCGATGCGGTCGCCATCGGCCAGCTCACACCGGGGCCGTTGTTCACCACTGCGACCTTCATCGGATACCTGCTGGAGGGCATCCCGGGGGCCGTCGCCGCGACGGTCGCGATCTTCGTGCCGGCGTTCGTGTTCGTGGCGCTGGCGCATCCCTGGCTGGCCCGGATGCGCGCGTCGCCGACGCTGGGTGCGGCGATGGACGGCATCAACGCGGCGTCCATCGGCCTGCTCGTCGCGGTGGCGGTGGAGCTGGCGCGTGGCGCGTTCCTCGGCGTGCCCGGGATCCTCATCGCGCTCACGGCGGCCATCCTGGGCTGGCGCTTTCACGTTGGCACCGTTTGGCTGCTCCTTGGTGGTGCAGCCTGTGGCGTCATAGCCGGTGCCGCCGGATGGACCTGATCGCGCCAGCTCCCGGCGGGATGGGACGCCGGCGCACGAGGCATCGTACGTGGGGCGATGTCGTCAGACGTGCTCCTCGTCGAGCCATGCCATCGCCCGGTCGATGAGCGGCACATGCGGCAGGTCGGCGAGCTCCCCGGGCGAGAGCCAGGCGCATGCGTCCGTGGAGCCGCCCTCTTCCACCCGCAGCTCGCCCTGGACGCCGCGCAGCAGGTAGAGGACCGCCACGACGTGGGCAGGGCCGGGACGGCTGACAGGCCGGTCGACGGTGTGCGAGTCGATGCCCAGGATGCGCTCGACACGGCCCGTCAGACCTGTCTCCTCGGCGAGCTCCCGGAGCACTGCATCGTCCGGGTGCTCGCCCCACTCGACGCCGCCACCCGGGAGTGTCCAGGTGCCGGCCCATGGGTAGCCGGGCGCGATGCGGCAGGCCAGCAGGCGGCCGGTGGCGTCCGACACGACCCCGTATGCCCCGAGGCGGATCCAGGGCAGGGCACGCGGGTCGCGGGCGGGCTCGTGGCTCACGTCCGGGAGGGTAGCGGAAGGGGGCCGGGCTGCGCCGCCCGCTGCCGGCGCATTGACACGCGATGGCGTCGGTCCCTAGACTCGCAAGTCATTAGTCATCACATGTCTTGACGACACTGACGGGAGCCATGCGTTCATGACCCAGTCGGCAGGAGTGTCCGGATCGGAGCCGCGCGCCGGTGTGGTCGAGGTCGTGGGTCTGACGAAGCGGTTCGGAGACGTCGAGGCGCTCGCAGGCGTGTCGTTCCGGTTGGAGCCGGGCACGTTCTTCGCGCTCCTGGGCCCGTCGGGCTGCGGCAAGACCACGCTGCTCCGGATGCTGGCCGGGTTCGAGACACCGACCACGGGCGAGATCCTGCTGGACGGGCGACCGGTGGCGGATGTGCCGCCATACCGCCGATCGGTGAATACGGTATTCCAGCACTACGCTCTGTTCCCGCACATGGACGTGGCCAGCAACGTCGGCTACGGCCTGCGGCAGCGGAAGCCGACACCCAGTCGCCAGGAGCAGCAGCGGCGGGTCGCCGAGGCGCTCGATCTCGTCCGGCTCACGGGCTACGAGCGTCGTCGTTCGTGGGAGCTGAGCGGCGGCCAGCAGCAGCGGGTAGCCCTCGCGCGGGCCCTCATCAATCGACCCACGGTCCTCCTCCTGGACGAGCCCCTGGGTGCCCTGGACCTCAAGCTGCGGCGCGAGATGCAGCTGGAGCTGAAGCAGCTCCAGGAGCAGGTCGGCATCACGTTCATCTTCGTGACCCACGACCAGGACGAGGCGTTCTCGATGGCCGACCGGGTGGCCGTGATGCGCGACGGCCGGATCCTGCAGGACGGACCACCAGAAGGCATCTATGACCACCCGGTCGACCCCTGGGTGGCCAGCTTCATCGGTCAGATCAACCTCTTCCCGGGTACGGTGGAGGCCGTGGCCGCAACGACCGTGGTCCGGCTGGAGCGTGGCCGGGTGGCCGAAGGCCCGCTGCCCCTCAGCCCGATCCCCGTGGGTGCCACGGCGCTGGTGGCCGTACGCCCGGAGCGCGTCTGGATGCGGGCCTCGACCGACCCGGCTCTGGCCGCTCACCCGACACGAGCGGACGAGGTGCGCGCCGAGGGCCGACTGGTGCGCTCGGTGTTCCTCGGCGATCGGGTGGAGCACATCGTCGATGCCGCCGAGCTGGGCACGGTGATCATCACCCACAGCAATACCGGTGACGCGGCTGGACAGCCGACCCTGCATCCCGGAGAGGAGGTGGTGATCGGCTGGACACGCGACTCGGTTCGCATCGTGGTCGACCGGCAGGCCGCCGGCATCAGACACTGAGGAGGTTGCACTCGATGACCGATGAGCACACCCGCGAGCGCGGGCACGACACCCCGGACCAGGCCGAAGCCCCCATCGAGGCTGGCATGCGGCGACTGTTGCGGACCCAGCTGGACCGCCGACGCTTCCTGATCGCCACCGGCAGCTCCATGGGCATGGCCATGCTGGCCGGCGCTGGTTCGGTGCGGGCGCAGTCGCCGGCGGCGACCCAGGTCGCCCTCGGTGACACCCTCAACCTGGCCACATGGCCCAACTATCACAGCCAGGAGACCCTGGACGCGTTCCAGGCGCAGACGGGTGTCGCCGTCAACCTGACCGTGTATGGCTCCACCGAGGAGATGGAGGCCAAGCTCCGCGCCGGCAACTCGGGCATCGACCTGGTCGTGCCCAGCAACTACGCCATCCAGGGCTGGACCGCGGACCGGCTCATCGAGCCGCTCGACTACAGCAAGCTGCCGGGTGTCGACCTCAGCGCCTGGAACCCGCTGTTCGTGGACCAGGACTTCGACCCGGACAACACCTACACCATCCCCAAGAACTGGGGCACCACCGGGATCGCCTACCGGACGGACAAGATGGATTCCGCCGCCCACGAGCTGGAAGGAGTTCTTCCAGATGGCCAGCGGGTCGGCGAGTGGCAAGACCGTCGTGGTCGACCACCAGATCTCCGGGCTGGGCTCCGCCGCTGTCTCCATGGGCTACAGCTTCAACACCATCGATCCCACCGAGCTGGCGGCGGTCGAGGCGATGCTCGTCGCCCTCAAGCCCCAGCTCTACGCCATCACCAGTGACGTCCAGCCGCCGCTCCGCAACTACGACTCGTGGCAGACCATCGCGTGGACCGGCGACGGCGTCCAGGTGGTGCGCGACAACCCGGACACAGCTGCCTATGTCGTGGCCAGCGACGGTGGTGAGCTGTGGGTGGATTCATGGTCCATCGCTGCTGACGCACCCCACCGGGATGCGGCGTATGCCTTCCTGGACTTCGTGCTCCAGCCGGAGATGAGTGCCAAGGACACCGAGGCCATCCTCTTCCCGCATGCCAACCCGGCGGTCCTGCCGCTGCTGACGCCCGACGTTGCCAACAACCCGGTCATCTACCCGCCGGCTGACCTGCTGGCCAAGCTGACCTTCGCCACCTCCGAGGTCTACAACAGCCCGCTGCGTGCGGAGACCTGGGCTCGGATCAAGTCCTCCTGACGACCGAGGGGCGACCGACGAGGGACGGGTCGATGCGTTGGCGGGGCCGACGCTCGCTCTGCTGCTGCCAGCCGGACTCTGGTACCTGGCGTTCCTCGTCGCGCCCCTCGCGGTCCTGTTCGTGTTCTCGTTCGGGGTCCGGTCGCCGAACGGCGGCTACCAGCCGGCCTTCACCCTGGAGCAGTACCAGCAGGTGGGCACCCGGCTGACCCCGTTCCTCAACACCATCTGGTACGGCCTCCTGGGCACCCTCGCCTGCCTGCTCGTCGCGTACCCCCTGGCGTACTACCTCGCGACACGCGCCGGCTCCCGCAAGACCATCCTGCTGGCGCTGGTCATCATCCCGCTCTGGACCAGCTTCCTCATCCGGACCTACGCCTGGATGTTCCTGCTGGGCAGCAACGGCATCCCGCGCATCGCCGAGCAGCTGGGCTTCGGGGACCGCGTCCAGCTGCTCAACACGCCCTTTGCCATCGTCCTGGGGATCGTCTACAACTACCTGCCGCTCATGGTGCTGCCGCTGTACGTGAGCCTGGAACGACTGGACAAGTCGCTCCTGGAGGGCTCCCGCGACCTGGGAGCGGGTCCGTTCGCGACGTTCCGCCAGATCACCCTGCCGCTGTCCATGCCGGGGATCGTGGCGGGCTGCTTCCTGGTGTTCATCCCGGCCATGGGCGAGTACCTCATCCCCGTGCTCCTGGGTGGCGGCAAGACCTACTTCCTGGGCAACGCGCTCGCCGACCTGTTCCTCCAGTCACGCAACTGGCCATTCGGAGCGGCTGTCGGGTCCGCCTTCGTGGTCATCATGCTGGGCGTGGTGCTGGTCTATGACCGGCTGACCAGGCGACTGGCCCGGTCGCGCCCGGACGCGCAGCTGCTGTGAGGCTGGAGCGCCTCTCGGGTCGCCTGCTGAGCGGCTATGCGGCGGTCGTCTACATCTTCCTGTTCGCGCCCATCGCGGTGGTCATCCTGTTCAGCTTCAACGAAGGCCGTCACGTAGCGGAGCTCACGGGCCTCTCGTTCCGCTGGTACGAGGAAGCCTGGACCGACCAGTTCGTGCTCCGGGCGCTGCGCACGAGCGCCACCATCGCGGTCACGTCCGCCACCCTGGCCACCATCCTGGGCACCAGCTCGGCGCTCGCCATGGCCTCCGCACGACCATCCATCCGGCGTCTGTTCGAGCAGCTGACCTATGTCGCCATCATCGTGCCGGGCATCGTCATCGGCATCTCGACGCTCATCCTCATGGTCACGGTGTTCGACTGGGTCAACCCGCTGCTCAAGTCCATTCTGGCCGGGCAAGCCACCCCAGCTGGGTCTTGGTTCGTTGACCATCATCGCGGCCCAGACGATGTTCACGACCGCGGTGGTCAACGTCCTGGTCCGGACCCGCATGTCGGGCATGGATGCATCCCTGGTGGAAGCCTCATCCGACCTCTATGCCACGCCCTGGCGCACGTTCCGCCAGGTCACGCTGCCGCAGCTCTGGCCGGCCATCATCGCGGGCTTCCTGCTGGCCTTCACGTTCAGCTTCGATGACTTCATCGTCGCGTTCTTCACGTCCGGGCAGGACCAGACGTTGCCCATCTTCCTGTTCGCGCAGATCCGCCGGGGCGTGACACCGGTGGTCAACGCCATCGCGACCGTGCTGCTCTGCGTGACGGTCGTGACCCTGGTGGCGGCGTGGCTCGTGGGCACGCGCCGCAACCGTCGGCCGACGCAGATCTCCGGGGCGCTGGAGTGACGACCATGACGCGACCGCGGTCGCGCCGGCCCCTGCTGACCGACGTGGTCCGGGATGGCCTGCGGTCCGCGATCGTGGGCGGCGAGTACCCGGCCGGGTCGATGGCTGCCCAACGAGGCGGACCTGTGCCAGCGTTTCTCCGTCAGCCGGGTGACGGTCCGGGAAGCCGTCCGGGTGCTCGTCGAGGAGGGGTTCGTGGTGCGTGTTCGTGGGGTCGGCACCCACGTGGCGCCCCGACCGCCGCTGCGCCACTCCCTGGACGTCAACTTCAGCTACATGCAGCTCATCGCGGCCAGCGGCCGGGTGCCCGGAGCCCGCTGCCTGAGCGCCCGCCGCGTGCCTGCCACGCGAGCCGTGGCGGAGCGGCTGGGGCTGGAGCCCGGCGACCCGGTGGTCCGACTGGAGCGGGTCCGCACCGCCGACGGCGTGCCTGTCATCGTGTCCGTGGACCACATCGCCGCGCAGGTCATCGGTGTCGGGCTCCGGCGGCAGCGGCTGCAGCGATCGATCTACGAGCTCCTGGGCGCCCTCGGCCATCCGGTGCACCATGGCGAGGCGGCCGTGGCGCCAGCGATCGCGGATGCCTGGTCGTCCCGCGTCCTCTGCTGCGAGCCGGGCACCCTGCTCCAGCGTCTGGACCAGGTCGACTTCGATGCCGATGGCAACCGCGTGATGTACAGCCAGGAGTGGCACCTGCCGCGCGCGGTGGATTTGCGCGTCTTCCGTCGAGGGCCCGGAGCGATACACCCAGGCGCATAGCCGGCACGACAGCACGCCCGGCGGTCGAGGTCGACACCCCGGCCCCAGGGTCGATCCGGACGTCGCGAAGGAGCGACGTCCCTTCAGCGGGCTCCCGCCGCACCTCGCCGCCGGGTCCCGTGTCAGCCTTGCCCGCCGCGGATCAGCCGCCGATCAGCTTCTTCGCCGCCGCCCTGCTGACCGCCACCGCGCCGTCCTCGAAGGCGTCTCTCGCCATCTGACCGCCGGCCTCGACCGTGGGCGTCACCTCCTTCTCGACCTTCAGGTTGTTGATGTACTCGTTGCCGCCGCCCTTGCCGTTGTTGCCCGGCTCCGAGGGCACAACGGGCACGACGCGCCGGAATGGGTTGGGGAGCTTCGACCAGATGCCATTGCCACCGAGCCGGGGGGCCAGGATCGAGCGGGCCGAGCCATCGGCGCTGATGAGCCACCAGGACCCGGCATCCGCGACGGCCCCCGGGACCACGGCCAGGCCACCAGCGGCCAGGGCCTCGGCCAGGGTCTCGTCAGCCGCACGCGGCAGCGTCGTGTCCGTAGCGGAGAGCACGCTCAGCGGCTGGCCCATCTCCAGGCTGACTCCTGCCAGGATCCTGCCCTCAGGCTCGGCCGATGATGCATTGACGAGCGCGTACTCGGTCTCCAGCGCCCCCTGGAGGGCCCCGTACCAGAGCTGGTGGCGCGCCGCGGCATCCTGGGTGGCACCGGCACGCGGCAGCGTCCGGATGCCGTCGATCAGGAGGTCGCTCATGACCGTACCCACCGTCGGGTCGTTGGCGTCGACTGCGCGAGTGGTCAGATACACCCGGGGCGCCGCCACGTACGCCCGGACCTCGGCATCATCGAGCGCGGTCAGGAAGCGCTGTTCGGAGGCGACCACCAGGATCCGATCGGATACGGCGGCAGGAGCGAACACGCGATCAAGACCGGTCTCGCCGATGTCTGCCGCGTTGGCCGACCAACCCGCGATCTGTGCCGCGAAGCCCTGCTCTGCCGCATACGCCAGAGGGCTCGAGCCACCCGTGGACGACATCACGTGGAGGATGGTCGCGAAGATGGCGGGAGTGCCGTCCGAATCCTGCACAGCGAGCAGGTCGTCCGGGGTGATGTCGCCACTCGCGCGCACGGCCGGGGGTATCCGGTCGGCGATGAGATGCCGTACGACCTGCGGGGTGGCGCCGGGCGCGTCCGTCTGGATCTCCAGCGACAGGCTCGCCAGGTCCACCTGACCGCCGCCGCCCATCAGACCGCCACCACCATCGGTGCCCGAGATGACGATGGGATCGCCGTGCCAGGCATCGCCATCGATCATGAGGATGGGCGCGTAGGCGCCGGTGCCGGCACTGCCGCCGAAGAGGCTGCCGCCCAACATCCCGCCTCCACCCGACGCGGGCTGGAATGTGATCAGGACCTGCTGCCCGGCAGCGACGGATGCGGGTAGCACCGCCTCGAGCACCGTGACCTCGCTGAGGGAACCGTCCGCGAGCGTTTCCGCGATGACCCGAAGGGTCAAGGTCTGGTACGCCTCGTCGGGCATGATGTCCGCGGTCGTCTCGGCGGTCGTGAGGGCGATGCCCGGCTGGGCATCGGCCATCGACGGATCGAGGTCCAGCCACGAGCCGTCGGCCTGCTGCAGCTGCACCCACGCGTGGCTCCCCGCATCGGTGATGGCGGCGGCGGTCGCATCCGCGGCCAGTCCGGCGAGGCGGTCTCCCAAGGCCTCGCTCAACAGGGCATGGTCGCGATGCGCCCTGTTGCTGACGGCCTGCTCGAACGCGTCGTCGAAGGGCGAGAAGCCCGCCGACGGCAGGGCCACGGCCGGTCCGTCGAACGCGCGGCCGACCAGCGCGACAGTGTGCTCAGCACCGACTCGCCCGAACGCGAACCGGCTGGTGACACCCTGCGCATCAAGAAGCGCCTTGAGCAGCAGCGCCCGGTCGAAGGCGTTGCCCGCGCGTGCGGCCAGCGTGCCTTCGGCGCCCCGCAGGACACCCGGATAGGGGTCGGATCGGATGCTGTCTCGGACGAGATCGAAGGCGGCCGTCGGATCGGTCACCGTCTTCGCGAGGGCCTCGACCTCCCAGTCCGCGGCTGGCAGTGCCGCGACGGCTTCCGCGGCTGCCGTGATGACCGGTGCCAGGTCGATGGTGTCGGGCAGCGCGGCGGGCGCGTCGATGACCGAGAGCGAGCCGGCCGTGGTCAGGGCGGCAGCGGTCGGCACCCCGAACAGGTGCGCGGCCGTGGTCGACGTCGGGGACGCTGCAGCCGACTGGGCCAGGACCATCGATGGTCCGCCCCAGAGGCCCAGCACGCCGATGACCGATACCAGCACCAGACCCAGGATGGGCGAGCGTTGGCCGACACGCATCTGTGGCACCTCCCGTAGCGAGTATCCTCCGCGGCCGAAGGTTTGGCAGCGAAGACTACGACACGGGCCGCCCCGCCGTTGTCGTCGTGGTTGTCATGGGGCGGGTGGTAGCATCCCGAGCGTGGCTCGCCGCACGACATCGACCCCGACACCAGGCCAAGCTTCGGCCGTGGCGGGAACCCGCGGGCGTTCCGCTGACGTCGGGCGCGGTACGGCCGCGCCATCGAGCTGGGGGCTGGGCGACGGGCAGGCGATCCCCTGGGAGTACGCGCCCGCGCCCGAGTCGCGCGACGTCGTCAGCATCGCGCCGCGCTACGACCTGTTCATCGGCGGCGACGACGTGCGGCCACACGGGGGCAGGACCTTCACCACGCTCGATCCGGCCACCGAGGAGCCGCTCGCCGAGATCGGGCTCGCCGACGCCCGCGACGTCGATCGAGCCGTAGCCGCGGCGCGGCGGGCATTCGAGATGACCTGGGGGCCGATGCCCGGGCGCGAGCGTGCCAAGTACCTGTACCGCATCGCGCGCATCCTCCAGGAGCGGAGCCGCGAGTTCGCGGTGCTCGAGACGCTCGACGGCGGCAAGCCCATCAAGGAGTCGCGGGACGTGGACGTGCCGCTCGCGGCGGCATATTTCTGGTACTACGCCGGTTGGGCGGACAAGCTGGGGTATGCATCCCCCAACCGCGATCCCAGGCCACTGGGTGTCGCGGCGCAGGTGATCCCCTGGAACTTCCCGCTCCTGATGCTCGCGTGGAAGATCGCCCCGGCCCTGGCCGCCGGCAACGCGGTCGTGCTCAAGCCGGCCTCGGCGACGCCCCTCTCCGCCCTCCTGTTCGCGGATGTCTGCCGCCAGGCGGAGCTGCCGCCGGGTGTCGTGAACATCATCACGGGTCCCGGTGCGATCGGGCTTGCCCTGGTCTCGCATCCGGGCGTGGACAAGGTCGCGTTCACGGGGTCCACGGCCGTGGGCAAGGAGATCGGCCGCGCCATCGCGGGCTCGGGCAAGGCGCTCACCCTGGAGCTGGGCGGCAAGGCGGCCAATATCGTCTTCGACGACGCACCCTTCGAGCAGGCCATCGAGGGGGTCATCAACGGCATCTTCTTCAACCAGGGCGAGGTCTGCTGCGCAGGCAGTCGATTGCTGGTCCAGGAATCCATCGCCGAGCGCTTCGTGGAACGCCTCAAGGAACGTCTCTCCACGCTGCGTGTCGGCGATCCGATGGACAAGAACACGGATGTCGGCGCCATCAACAACGCCGCCCAGCTGGCCCGCATCGAGGAGCTCATAGCGGCGGGGGTCGCCGAGGGCGCGGAGATGTTCCAGCCGGCCTGCGAGCTGCCCGCCCGCGGCTACTTCGTGCGACCCACGCTGTTCACGAACGTCAGCCAGTCGAGCCGCATCGCGCGCGAGGAGATCTTCGGGCCGGTGCTGTCCGTGCTCACCTTCCGGACCCCGGAGGAGGCGATCGAGAAGGCCAACAATACGACCTACGGCCTCTCGGCAGGTGTCTGGACCGAGAAGGGCAGCCGCATCCTGGCCATGGCCAGCCGGCTGCGTGCTGGCGTGGTCTGGGCGAACACCTTCAACCGCTTCGATCCCACGAGCCCATTCGGTGGCTACAAGGAGTCCGGCTTTGGCCGGGAGGGTGGACTCCACGGGCTGCTGGCCTATCTGGACCTTGACCCGTGAGCCGGGATGCCGGGCGCATCGAGGTGCGCAAGACCTACAAGCTGTACATCGGCGGTCAGTTCCCACGCTCCGAATCGGGTCGGTCGTACGTCGTCAGCGCGCCGGACGGGGCGCCCCTCGCCAACGCGGCCCGCGGCTCACGCAAGGACCTCCGGGACGCGGTCCGTGCCGCCCGGGCGGCCTTTCCTGGCTGGTCCGGCAAGACGGCCATGAACCGGGGCCAGGTCCTGTATCGCATCGCGGAGCTGCTGGAAGGTCGTCGCCTTCAGGCTGCGGACGAGGTCGAGCGTGCCGAAGGGCTTGACGGTCCTGCCGCCCGGGAGCAGGTCGACCGGTCCATCGATCGGCTCGTCTGGTATGCCGGCTGGGCAGACAAGCTGTCCCAGGTCCTGGGCACGGTCAACCCAGTGAGCGCCAGCTACTTCGACTTCAGCATCCCGGAGCCGACCGGGGTCGTGGGCGTCATCGCCCCCGAAGCGTCCTCGCTGCTGGGACTCGTGTCACGGCTCGCGCCGGTGGTCGTTGGCGGCAACACCGCGGTCGTGCTGACGTCCGAGGCGCGCCCACTGCCCGCCGTGACCCTGGCCGAGATCCTGGCGACGAGCGACGTGCCGGGCGGTGTCATCAACATCATCTCGGGCCAGCGAGCGGAGCTCGTGCCCTGGCTGGCGGGGCATATGGACGTCAACGCCATCGATGCCTTCGGCGTGCCCGCCGAGCTGCGGGTCGCCCTGGAGCAGGCTGCGGTCGAGAACATGAAGCGGATCGCCCGCCCGCCGCGATCCGGCGTGGATGGCTTCGACTGGCTGGATGACGATCGCGCTCAGCGCCCGGAGTGGATCGGGGCATTCCTGGAGATCAAGACGGTCTGGCACCCGATCGGCATGTAGCCATCAGGCCCGCTGGTCGCGAGGCACCCACTCGTTCGCCCGCTTGCCCTCCTGCGCGAGTCTGGCGACCTCATCGATGCGCCTGGAGCGGGTGTCCGGTCGCTTGGCCTGGACGATCCATCCCAGGTGCGCCCGTCGGGTGGACGGCGGGAACGCATCCCATCTCGTCCGTGACCCGGGGTACGCCCCAAACGCGGCATCCAGGTCGTCGGGGACGATGAGGTCCTCGACCTCGTCGAGCAGCGTCCACGAGCCGTCCGCCTTGGCGGCATCGATGACCCGCTGGCCGGCGGGTTCCATCCGTCCCTCCGCGATGAGCCGGTCGATGCGCCGCTTGTTGGTGCGCGCCCAGCCGCTGCCACGCTTCCGGGGCGCGAACCAGAGCTCGCTCCGGTCGTCATCGACCCTGGCGCCGGTGCTGTCGATCCAGCCGTAGCGGAGTGCCTCGATGACCGAGTCCTCGTAGCCCAGGCTGGGTCGTCCGCTCCGCGCCCGCCACGTCACCAGCCAGACCCCGGTGGGACGCGTGTGATGGGCCGCCAGCCACGCCGCCCACTCGTCGGCCGACTCGGCGAGGACCCGTTCAGCGTCGTCGCGTGCCGTCCCCATCGGCCGATGGTCGCACAACCATCCGGCCCATATCCCCATCTGTATCCTTCGACCGTTGTCGAACGCCCTACCGAGGTATCCGTCATGCGGCTGGTGTCCGGGCGTCGACGACGCCGAACGACCTGGTGGTTGGCAGTCGCTCCCCTGGTCGCGATGTTGACGCTGCCGGGCGGCCCCGCCAGCGCGCAGAGCCCACAGGCGTCACCCATGCCGTCCGCTCGGGTCGCGGTGCATGGCCCGGTCGCGCCCCTGAGCCCGATGGCGCAGGCACGCCAGCGGCACACGGCCACGGTCCTGGCCGACGGCTCGGTCCTGCTCATCGGTGGCTGGGCGCAGGGTGTCGGTGCGCTCGCATCGGTGGAGCGATACGACCCGACGACCGGGACCGTCACCGTGGCCGGTGAGCTCATCCAGCCGCGTGCCGATCAGACCGCCACGCTGCTGCCGGACGGCAGCGTGCTCGTCGTGGGCGGCATGACCACCGACACCGCCGGACTTCCCTCGGCGGAGCTGGTGACGCCATCGGCGGACCCGGCCGGCCAAGCCACCGTGGTCGCCGTGGGCGACCTGGCAGAGGGCCGCTCGCATCAGCTTGCCGTGCCCGTGCTGGGGGACGGCCATGTGCTCGTCATCGGTGGCTCCGACGCCGACGGCCCGACCGTCGGTGCCGAGCTGTACGATCCGGCAGCCCGGACGTTCAGCCCCGTTCCCGCGCTCGCTGGGGACATGGCTGGCGCGGCAGCCGTGCGCCTCGGTGCCGCGCCGGATGCCAAGGTCCTCATCTCGGGCGGCAACGACGTCCAGTCCGACCTGCTGTACGAGCCGGTCACCGGCCAGGCGATCGTGCTGCCGCCGCTGCCAGCGCGCGCCTCGCCCTCGGCGACCAGGCTCACCGACGGTCGTGTCCTCATCGCGGGTGGCACCCAGCCGGACGACGAGTCGGCCATGGGCACGGCGCTCGTCTGGGACTCATCCACGGATCTGCAGGTGGCGGACCTGGACCTCGCGACCGGCCCGCGCGCCGGCCCTTCCGCGACCACACTCTCCGATGGTCGCGTCTACATCAGCGGTGGCACCGGACCCGACGGCGAGCCGCTCGCCACCGCGGAGCTGTACGACCCTGCGGCCGAGACGTTCACGCCCGCGACGGCCGCGCCGGGCCCGCGCTACGAGGCCACGGTCACGCCTCTGGCGGACGGTGCGGTGCTCGTGGCCGGTGGCAACGATGAGCACCAGACGCTCGCGAGCCTGGACCTCCTTCGGCCGGCGCCCATCGGCACCTCATCCGACACGCCCATCGTGCTGCGGGTCAGGCCCGCATGCGCCCAGGCGGCAGTGCTACGTGGGCCCGGTCCGCGGGGTCTGCCGAGGAACGGCGCGACGGGGAACCTCGATACCACGAAGGTGGTCGCCCTGCAGCCCGGCGACCGCGTCACGGTCGATCCCGTGCCGAGCGCGGGGGCGTCATATGACTCGAGCTGCACCGGTGCGGCGGACTATCGCTGGTATCGCGTGCGTGCGGTCGGTGGCACGAAGCGCAACGGCTGGGTCGCGGCACAGGTCCTCATCGGCGGCGCCGGGACATTCCCGGCTGCTCCGCCGATGCCGGCGTGGTCAGATCCGGTCAAGGTCGCGAGGGTCGCGTTCGACGACGTGACCGTGGATGACGCCGGGGTGGTCCACGCGGTCAGGGCCACCGACACCGGCCTCGTATACACGACCGACCTGGGCGGTCGGTGGACCTCGTCGCCGGTCACGCGACACGCTGACAAGGACGCCACGTCACGGCCGATGTACGAGGGGCAACCGTCCATCAGCGCCGCTGACGGTCTGGTCGTCATCGCCTACGAGGATCGACGAGCCGACCCCATCGGTTCGGGGGACTGCGCGCCGGGACCCTGCTGGGAGCACCACGGCGTGTCGGTCGCGACGCTGCGGAACGGCACCTGGGCCACGAAGCAGGTCGCGCGCGCCGGCGACCGGCCGAGTGTCGTCACCAGGGGTCGTCACACCTATCTCGCGATGGTCGACTATGCCGAGCTGCTGTACCTGACCAACGCGTCGGGCCGCTGGCGCACGGAGGTCGTGCGCGCCACCCTCGACTCCACGATCCCGATGATCGCCGTGGACGCTCGCGGACGCCCGCACATCGCCATCGGGCAGGAACGGTCACCGGCCTGGGTCAGCTATGCCCACAAGCAGGGCGGCAAGTGGCGGGTCGAAGATGTCGCCCGGCCATCGGGCATCCTCGCAGGCATCGTGGTCGGGGCCGACGGCGCCGTGCGCATCGGGTACACGAGCGTCAAGGCGCGCTACCCCGACGCCCTCTGCTTCGAGGATTGCGAGATCCCCCTCGGGTTCCATGTCCGTCGGTCGGTCGGCGGGCGATGGACGGACGTGGCCGTCCCCGGGGCGGGCTTCGGGGTGTTCGACATCGATGCGGCGGGGCGGCCAAGCGTCCTGCGTGCCGACGAGCAGCTGTCGTGGCGGGCACGACGTCCCGACACGTGGCTCACTCGGAGCTGGAAGCGACCGTGGGCGGGGCCCGTGGGCTCCATCATCGACCCGGTACGCAGCCAGTGGATCGCCGTCCGCGGTGACACCACGTACCTGTTCTACCGCGGCGTCGACGGCGCGACCTGGATGATCCGGGGCACGCTCCCGTCAGGCTGAGCAGCCCTACTCCCAGCGGAAGTAGCGCGCCGAGATGAGAAAGCTCACGGCCATCCAGGCCGCGAGGATGAGGGCGTCCGCCCACAGCGGCGCGTAGGGCACGCCGCCGGCCATCACCTGTCGGAGCGCATCGGCGAGATACGTGAGCGGCAGCAGCGCGGCGACCGGCTGCAGGAACGCGGGCATGAGCGCGATGGGGAAGAAGATACCCGACAGGAACATGAGCGGGAACTGGACCACGCTCGTCATGCCGTTGGCGGCTTCCTCGGTGCGCGCGAAGGACGCGATGACATAGCCGATGGAGATGAACGTCACGGCGCCCAGGATCACGAACCCTGCGACGAGCAGCAGGCTGCCCACGACCGTCACGCCCAGCACCATCACGCCGATGCCCACGATGAGCACCGCCTGGAGCACGGCGATGGTGAGGCGCATGAGGATGTTGCTGCCGACCAGGTTCCAGCGTCGCAATGGCGTCGCCGACAGCCGCTTGAGGATGTGCTTCTCGCGCTGCTCCACGAGCGGGATGGCGCTGAAGATGCCCAGCTGCATGAGGGCCATGGCGAGGATGCTGGGCACGTAGTACGCGGCGCCGTTGAGGGTCTGCGTCTGGACCGCCCGGGACGCGACCGCGAGCACGGCGGGGGTCCGGGCGATGGCAAGGTTCGTGGCTGCCACCACCTGGTCCACGAGCTGCGTGATGGTCTGGCTCTGCGTGGTCTGGCTGGGGTCGACATAGAGGTCGAGCGCAAGGGGCGAGCCCCCTGCCGCGGAGGGGTCGCTCACCACCTTCGCGAGACCCTGGGGCACGACGATGACAGCGCTCACGTCACCGGTGCGCATCCGGGCGAGCATGGGATCGAGCGTGCCGTCCGTCAGCTCGAACACCATGGTCGATCCGAACGCTGCCCGCAGCTGGGCGGCCGCCGGGGTCCCATCCTGGTCCACCCAGCCCACCTTGAAGGAGACCGAGCCACCGCCCGCGAAGATGGTGCCGAACAGGAGCACGAACATGATGGGGAAGGCGAGCGTCCAGAACAGCGCGGCGCGGTCCCGGGTGAAGCTCCGCAGGTTCGCGATGGTGAGCGCGCGGAGTGCCTGCATCAGTCAGTCCCGCAGTGCCCGACCGGTAAGGTCGAGGAACAGATCTTCGAGCGTCGCCCGACGGACCGCGAGGTTGCTGGGCTCGGTGCCGATGGCCGAGGCCGCGACCAGCAGGCCGCCGATGGTGCCGGCGACATCCTGGGTGTAGAGCGCGGTGCTCTGCCCTTCGTGGACGACGCGGCTGACGGCCGGCAGCCTCGCGAGCGACTCGTCCGGGATGCCGGGGATGTCATCGAAGCGCACCGCCAGCTCCGAGAAGCGACGCGCCACCAGCTCTGGCACGGTGCCCATCTCCAGCACCTTGCCGTGATCCATGATGGCCAGCCGGTCGCACAGCTGCTCGGCCTCCTCCATGTAGTGGGTGGTGAGCAGCACCGTCGTGCCACCTGCCTTGAGTGACAGCACGACATCCCACAGCGACCGGCGCGCCTGCGGGTCGAGGCCGGTCGTCGGCTCGTCGAGGAACAGCACCTCGGGATCGTTGACCAGGGCAAGGGCCACCGAGAGCCGCTGGCGCTGACCCCCCGAGAGGGCCTTCGTCGGCGCGTCGCGACGCTCGCCCAGGTCCAGCGCCGCGATGAGCTCGTCAGTCGGTCGTGCGTGTCGATAGAAGCTCCGGAAGAGGTCGATGGTCTCCGTCACGGTGAGGTTGGGATACATCGCCGCGGCCTGCAGCTGGACCCCGATGCGCTCCTTGAGGGCGGCGGCCTGGCTCGCCACGTCGAAGCCGAGCACGACGGCTGAGCCGCTGTCCGGCTGTCGCAGTCCTTCGAGGATCTCGACGGTGGTGGTCTTGCCCGCGCCATTGGGACCGAGCATCCCGAAGATCTCGCCCCGGGCGACCTCGAACGAGACGCCGTCCACCGCCTGGATCTCGGCGTAGCGCTTGCGCAGCTCCGTGACGCTGATGGCCGTGCCGCCGGCGACCGTCGTCACGAGTCGGTCACGTGGCGATGGAGGAGTGACACTGCGGCCAGGGCGGAGGTGCCGTCCGCATCGTGGCGCAGAAAGACGCAGGCATCGACGCCGTCGTCGAGGAATGGGGCGAGGCGCGCAGCCCAGTCATCAAGATCGCGGGGGGAGTAGCTCGAGCGACGCAGCCGGAGGTACAGCAGCGGTCCGGTGCGGCGGATGATGGGCGGGTCCTCCAGGTCGTCGGTATCGGTGATGACGAGAGCCACGCCATGGGCCCGCAGCCGGTCGTGGACCTCGTCATCCTGCCACGACTCGTGGCGCAGCTCGAGCGCCATGGGCAGCTCCCGCGGCCATGCATCCAGCAGCCGGGCCAGCTTCTCGTCGTCGCGGGGGGTCGTATCGTCGACCCGGAACAGCACGCATCGGAGCCGCTCGCCGAACGGCGTGTACGCCGCCGTCAGCCAGGGGATGCTCTCGGCCGCGTCCCCCCGGAAGGCCCGCCAGCTCGCTCCCCGTTGCGCCTTGACCACGAACCGGAACGTTGGGGGGGTGGCCGCCAACCATGACGCGATGGCGGCCGGCGTCGGTTGGCGATAGAACGTGTTGTTGAGCTCCACGGCATTGAGCCTGGATGCGTAGGCGGGCAGCAATCCTGCCTGCCGGGTACCGGGCGGATAGAACCGGGGCATCCACGCGGCATACGCGAAGCCCGACGTGCCCACGTACAGGGTGCCGGGCGCGACGCTCGTCATGCCGCCAGCGTAAACGCCGCGCTCGACCGTGTCAGGGGCTGCCGTCGTCAGGCGCGAGCAGCCCGGATGGGTCGATCCGAGCGTTCGCCTCCGCTTGGCGCCATGGGACACGGCCCGTGAGCTCGATGTCGAGCGAGAAGCTCAGGAAGGTGCGCACGAGCACGATCGTCCCCAGGAAGAGGGCGGACTCGAAGGTCGGGTCGAGGGTGACGGTCTGGATGATGTCCGCGATGATGAGGATCTCGAGGCCCATGAGGATGGCCCGCCCGATGCCCTGCCGCGCCGGCTCGTAGACCTTGCCGGAGTTGCCACGGGTGATGGCCATGAGCGCCCGGGCCAGGACGACCACCGAGCCGATGACCATGACGGCGACGCCGGCCGCCTCGAACGAATGGACGGCGCCCTCCATCCAGTCCTCGAACGTCATCGCCCCACCGGCGCGGGATCGCGCACGTCCATCACGCACGTGAGGGTAGCAGCGCCACGCTCAGCCGGTGGGCGACTCCTCGCCCCTCGCCAGTGCCGAGCGTTCGGCGCGCACGTGGAGCAGCCCTGTCCGAGGCCCGAGCATGAGCGCGAGCGCGAACAGGAGCGTCTCCACGAGCACGATCGTGGGCCCCGCAGCGAAGTTGCCATAGAACGAGATGTACATCCCCGCGATGACCGACAACACGGCGAGCGCGACCGCGAGCAGCATCAACCGGTCGAAGCGCGTCACGAGCAGCTGGGCTGTCGCGGCGGGTGTCACCAGCATGGCGACGACGAGGATGATGCCCACGGCCTGGATGCCGACCACGATGGTCACGCCAAGGAGCGCGAGCAGGAGGTACTCCAGGGCCCCGACGCGGAGGCCCGAAGCGGCCGCACCGAGCGGGTCGAAGGTCGCGTATAGCAGCTCCTTGCGCAGCACGCCCACCACGGCCAGGACGCCCAGGCCGAGGACCGCGATCTGGACGACGTCGTCGGCCGAGATGCTCAGGACGTTGCCCAGGATGTAGCCCATCAGGTCGCCGGTCGACCGGTCGTGGATGGACGACAGGAGCATCACCCCGAACGCGAACGTGCCCGCGAACAGGACCCCCACGGTGGTGTCGAATCGGAGCCCGCTGTGACGGGCGACCCAGCCGATGGCCAGCGCCGTGCTGACGGCCGCGACCGACGCCCCCAGGTACAGCGGCACACCGACCATGAACGCGATGACGAGCCCCGGGAACGCGGCGTGGCTGACGGCGTCACCGATGAACGCGAGGCCCTTGAGCACCACGAAGGTGCCCATCACCGCGCAGACGATGCCCACCATGAGAGCCGCGATCGTGCCCCGCTGCACGAAGCCATAGGCCATCGGTCCGGTGATGACATCCACGATGCTCATGAGCCGGCACCGTCGTGGAAGTGCTGCTCGTGGCCTGGCGCCTGATCGTGATGATGCGCATCATCGAGGGCGAGGGCCGTGCCGCCTTCTCCCTGCAGGATGAGCACGTGACCGCCGTATGTCTCGGCGAGCAATCGTTGGTCCAGCACCAGCTGTGCCGGTCCGGTGGCCACCACGCGACCGTTGATGAAGGCCGCCTGGTGGAACCGCTGCGCGGCGCACAGCAGGTCGTGGGTCGAGGCGATGACCGTGCGTCCGGCACGCGCCTGCGCCTCCAGCACGTCCATGAGCTCTTCCTGGGTCGTGGCGTCGACGCCCGTCACCGGCTCGTCGAGCAGGAACACGTCCGGCTCCGCCGCGAGCGCGCGGGCGAGGAACACGCGACGCCGTTGGCCACCGGACAAGGCGCCGATCTGACGCCCCCGGAGCCTGCTCATGTGGACCGTGTCGAGCGCCGCGTCGACATGCTCCTGGTCCACGCGCGAAGGGCGGCGGCCGATACCGATGAGCGGATAGCGGCCCATCATCACCACATCCGCCACCGCGACCGGGAAGCCCCAGTCGACCACCTCTGCCTGTGGCAGATAGGCGACGCGCCGAGCGGCCCGGCCGACGGCCTGCCCAAGCACCTCGACCCGCCCCGCGCTCGGCTGCAGGAGGCCGGCCATCACCTTGAGCAATGTGCTCTTGCCGGCACCGTTGGGACCGACCACCGCCAGCAGCGAGCCAGGCTGGACCCGCAGGCTGACATCGGTCAGGGCGAGGCGCTCGCCATATCCGGCAGAGACGTGGTCGAGCAGGATGGCCGCCGGGGCGCTGGTCGTGTCCACGGCCACGACGGTCATCGGAGGGCCTCGGCGATGCGCGTGATGTCCGTGCGCATCATGCCCAGGTAGGTGTCGGCGGGCGGGTCGCCCAGGGCATCGGTGTAGAGGTTGGTCACGATGTCGCTGATGCCCGCTTCCTCGGCCAGGATCCGCGCGAGGTCGGGGCTGAACTGCGCTTCGCTGAACACGGCCCGGACACCGGTCGCCTTGATGCTGTCCACGAGTCGTGCGAGGTCGCCGGTCGCTGGCTCCGCGCCGACGTTGTGGAGCACCACCCCAACGAGCTGGAATCCGTAGTGGCGGGCGAGGTATGGGAATGCGTCGTGGAACGTGACCAGCTTGCGCTGCCCCACGGGGATGGTGGCCACGATGGCCATCAGGTCCTGGTCCAGGCTCAGCAGCTGCGAGATGTAGCTGGCCCCGTTCGCGGCGTACGCGTCGGCATGGGGCCCATCGATGGTGCTCAACGCGCTCACGATGGCGGGGATGTAGTCGTGCGCGACGAGCGTCGGGTCGAGCCAGAAGTGGGGGTTCCCGGTCGCGTCGACCTCGCTCGCGGGGACGGCATCGCCAAGGACGAGCTGGGTGACCTGACCACCGGTCCCCGACCCCAGCAGCTTGCGCAGGAAGTCATCGAGGCCCGCGCCGTTCGAGACGACCAGGTCCGTGTCGGCCAGCAGCTGGGCGTCTGCCGGGGTCGGCTCGTAATCTTCCGGACCAACGCCTGCCGGGATGATCGAGACCACCGTCGCGTGGTCCCCTGCGACATTGCGCACGATGTCCGCGAAGACGGTGGTCGTGGCCACGACCCTGATGGCTGCCCCCGCCACGCTCGGAGGCGCCACCGCGGAGGCGGGCGGCGACGCCGCGTCCGTCGCGCCACCGGGCAGCATCGCCAGCAGCAGGCCGGCGAATCCGGTGGCCAACCTGGCCTGACCATGCCGTCTCCGCAGATCGGGACTGTGTCTCACTGCGAGTCGCGTATCGTCGTCACGGAGGTCACTCCAGGAGGGGAGCGGTGGCTGGCTGGGCCACCGGTGATCCGTCAGTGGTTGCGCTGCCGACAGCGTGGGCAGTGGCCGTACAGCTCCAGCCGATGGCTGTCGATGGCGTAGCCGGTGTGCCGCTCGATCTCATCGAGCGCCTGCTGCAGCCCGTGATCCTTGACCTCGCGGGCCCGTCCGCACGAGGAGCAGACGACGTGATGATGATGCGACGGCTCGCACGTGACATACGCGTGCTCGCCTTCCGGCAGGTCGAGCCGTTCCAGCAGCTTCAGCTCGGTCAGCAGCTCCAACGCGCGGAAGATCGTCGCGCGTCCGATGCCCAGGCGACGGGAGCGGGCATCGAGGATGAGGTCGGCGGCCGAGAAGTGCCCCTCGCGAGCGGCGATGAGCTCCGTCACCTCGCGGCGGCGGCCGGTCAACCGATACCCGGCGTCATCGAGCGCGGCGATCATGGGTGCAGCCTGGACCATGCGCTAGATGATAGCGCATCTCATCTAGGGGGCCGGCAGGCGCCGCTGGAACAGCACCCGGCGCCCAAGGGATGAGTTCGCCAGCACCAGGCCACCGAGGATGAGGATGGTGCCCAGGATCTCCGCCGGGTGGAGCTGCTCTCCCAGGACGATGACTCCCAGGGTGATGCCCACGATGGGCATCGCGTAGGTGACCATCGTCGTGCGGGTCGCGCCCCAGGCGCGCACCAGCCGGAAGAACAGCAGGTACGCCAGGCCCGAGCCCAGCATGCCCAGCCAGGTGACCGCCAGCCACGCTGCTGGCTCGGGCGGCAGCGAGAGGACACCGCCCGAGGGCCGCTCGAAGATGAGCGCCATGACACCACACGCGATGCCGGAGATGGCTGCCTGGGGGAGGGCGATCTCCACCGGGCTCGCCTGTCGGCTGCCCACGACGGGATCGTCCACGAGGGCGACCCCGGTGATGCGGTGGCGCGAGTAGACCGCGCCGACGGCGTACGAGAGCGCGCCCAGGGCGACCGCGATCTCCCCGATGAGGGCTGCCATGCTGGACACGTTCGCGTCCGATGACGATAGGTTGGGGGATGCCAGCAGGACGGCACCGCCGAAGCCGATGAGCAGGCCCGCCAACCGGTTGAGGGTGATCGGCTCGTCGCGCAGCACAAGTGCCGCGATGCCGATGGTGAACAGCGGCGTCAGGCCATTGAGCACGCTCGTGAGGGCGGAGGAGATCGACTGCTCACCCCAGCTGATGAGCAGCCCCGGGACGGCGACGTTGACCAGCGCCAGGATCACCAGTCGTCGCGGCGCGCCTGAGGCGCGCGGGAGCCGGCCCCGACTGAGCCGCAGCACCACCACCAGGAAGAGGCTGGCCATGATCATCCGCCAGGTCACGAGCGTGAACGGCGGCATCCCCGCGTCGAGGCCGATCTTGATGAACAGGAACGACGAGCCCCAGATGAGGGCAAGGGAGAGGAAGAGGCCCCAGATGACGGCTTCGCCCTTGGGGCGCGCATGCGGTGTCGCGGGCGTCGAGGGCTGGGTCACGGAGGTCCGTCGTGGGGCGCGGGCGAGCATGGGGCGCGGTGGGCACCTTGGCCTCCCGTCGCCAGCATCGGGAGGGGACCGCGCCTAGGATGGCACGCATGGCCGGGTTCGACCCACGGACGGCGCTCGTCGTCGTCGATGTCCAGAACGACTTCGCGGACGTCGCGGGTGGCCTCCACGTGCCCGGCGGGGAGCAGGTGCCGGTGCCCGTGGACGGGATCGTCACCGAGGCGCTCGGCGCGGGTGCCTTCGTGGTCTATACCCAGGACTGGCATCCGCCGTCGACACCCCATTTCGCCAAGGACGGCGGTACCTGGCCGGTCCACTGTGTTCGCGACACCTGGGGTGCCGCCCTGCACCCGGCGCTGGACATCCGGGGACCGGTCGTGCGCAAGGGCGTGCACGGCGAGGACGGCTACAGCGGATTCACGATGCGCGACCCGGTCACGGGCTCGACCCTGCCCACCGAGCTCGCGGGTTTGCTGGAAGAGCGAGGCATCCGGCAGGTGGTCGTCTGCGGGCTCGCCACCGACTACTGCGTCCGCGCGACCGCACTCGACGCGCGGCAGCTGGGCCTGGCCACCACGGTCCTGCGGGGCCTCATCCGGGCGGTCGACCTGGCGCCGGGCGACGGCCAGCGGGCCATCGACGAGATGCTCGCCGCGGGCGTCCTGATGGAGGGTTGAGGTCCTGGCGGACCATACCCCCATGGAGTATCGTGCAGGCAAGGAGACAGCGATGGAACGACCAGACAACGACCCCGACACCGTCAGCGACCCGGTCTGTGGCATGGCCGTGGCCCTGGCCGCGGCGCGGACGGCCGGCCTCGTGCTCGAGCATGAGGGTATCGAGTACGGCTTCTGCGGACGCGGATGCCTGCTCGAGTTCCGGGATGATCCCGGCACCTACCTGGCGCCGGGCTACGTCCCCTCGATGTAGCGTGCCCCCGCTGGCCCTGGGGCCATGAGCCACCAGCACCGCGGTTCCGCGGCGGGTGCCGACCGACGACCACTCGGGATCGTGCTCTGTGTCGGGCTCGGCATCCTCGCTGTGGAGTTCGTCGGGGGCATCGCCGCCAACAGCCTGGCGCTGCTCGCTGACGCGGGCCACGTGCTCGCGGATGTGACCGGCATCGCCCTCGCCCTGGGCGCCATCCGGCTCGCCGATCGACCACCGACCGGGACGCGCACGTTCGGCTGGTATCGCGCCGAGGTGCTCGCCGCGGCCCTCAACGCGATCCTCCTCATCGCCCTCGCCGGCTTCCTGCTGTACGAGGCGTGGCAGCGGCTGCGCGCCCCGGCGGAGGTGGCCAGTGGGCTGATGCTCGCGGTGGCTGTGCTGGGCGCCGCGGGGAACCTGTTCTCGGTCTGGCTGCTGCGTGCCCCGGGGGGACGCAGCCTGACGATGCGCGGCGCCTATCTCGAGGTGCTCGGCGACCTGCTGGCGTCGCTGGCCGTCGTCGTCGCGGCCGTGATCGTCGCGCTCACCGGATCGAGCGTCGCGGATGCTGTCGCCTCCGCGCTCATCGGGGTGCTCATCCTGCCGCGTGCCTGGTCGCTGCTGCGGGAGGCCGCGGAGGTGCTCCTCGAAGCGGTCCCCCGCGGGCTGGAGCTGGACCGTGTCCGCCAGCATCTACTCGCCGCCGATGGCGTGGACGATGTCCATGACCTGCACGCGTGGACCATCACCAGTGGTCAGCCGGTCATCTCCGCGCACGTGGTGCTGACGCCGAGTGCCGATCCGTCACGGGTCCTCGACGACGTCTGTCGCTGCCTGTCGGGTGACTTCGATATCGAGCACTCCACGATCCAGCTCGAGACAGCCGACCGGCGCCGCCTGGAGGAGTCGGCCCACCCGTAGCCGAGGCGAACGGACGACCCGCGTTCCGTCGGTCGTCATCCATACCGGTGGGTGACGCGTACGGGAGGGTATGCAGCCAGCCCAGGCGCTCACCGCACCCGCGTCGATCTCGCCAAGGTCCCGCCTCCTCATGGGCGCGACCGCTGGTGTCATCGCGGCGATCGTGGCCCTGGTCGTGGGGGAGCTGGCCGCCGCCATCATCGGACGTGCTGCGTCGCCCATCGTGGTGGTCGGTGGCGCGTTCATCGATGCCACGCCCGAGTGGCTCAAGTCATTCGCGATCGCAACGTTCGGTGAACGGGACAAGGATGCGCTGCTGCTGGGGATCGGCAGCACGCTGCTCCTGGCAGCGGCCATCCTGGGCATGGTCGCGACCCGCTGGCGCTGGGTCGGCTGGCTGGGTGTGGCAGGGCTTGGCCTCGTCGGCACCATCGCCGCGCTCAGCCGGCCCACCGCGATGCCCATCGACGCCCTTCCGTCGCTGCTGGGCGCCGCGGCTGGGCTGCTCGCCCTCACGGTGCTGCTGCCGGCTGCGCCAGGGTCGACGGCCGCGCGGGCCGGGGGAGCGATCCCGGCCGATGACGTCCCCGGGTCGCCGCGACGTCGCTTCCTGGTCCTCTCGGGCGCGACGCTGGTCGTGGCCGCGCTCGCAGGTCTGGCCACGCGCGCCATGGCGCCCTCCGCCGGCAGCGGTCCGCTGCTGGCCGTGCCCGTCCCGGACGATCCCGCTGGCCTGCTGCCGTCAGGGGTCGAGATGGCCATCACCGACCAGAGCCCGTTCATCACCACCGCCGGGTCCTTCTACCGCGTCGATACCGCGCTCGTCATCCCGACCATCGACCTCGCCACGTGGCAGCTGCGCATCCACGGCATGGTCGACCGGGAGCTGACGTTGACCATGGATGAGCTGCTGGCCCGGCCGACCGATCGAGCGAGTCATCACCCTCAGCTGTGTCTCGAACCCGGTGGGCGGCCGATATGTCGGCAACGCGACCTGGATCGGCGTGCCCCTCCGCGGATTGCTGGAGGAAGCAGGCATACGCGCCGGCGCCGACCAGCTCGTGTCGCGATCGGTCGACGGCATGACCATCGGGACGCCGACATCGGCAGTCATGGATGGCCGCGACGCGATGATCGCCGTGGCCATGAACGGCGAGCCGCTGCCGCCGGTCCACGGCTATCCGGCGCGGATGCTGGTCCCCGGTCTCTTCGGGTATGTCTCGGCCACCAAGTGGCTGACGGAGCTGGAGCTGTCCACCTTCGACGCCTTCGACGCCTACTGGGTCCAGCGGGGCTGGGTCCAGGAAGCACCCGTCGTCACGATGTCCCGCATCGACACCCCCAGGCCCCTGTCGCGCGTGCCGGCCGGCAGGCTGATGGTCGCGGGTGTCGCCTGGGCACAGCACCGGGGCATCACGGCGGTCGAGGTGCGTGCCGATGACGGTGCCTGGCAGCCGGCGCGGCTGGCCGCGGTGCCGTCCGACGACACGTGGCGACAGTGGTCGCTGGCCTGGGATGCCACGCCTGGATCCCATCGACTGGAGGTCCGCGCGACCGACGGCACCGGGACGGTGCAGACGGAAGCACGCGCGGAGCCATTCCCCTCGGGTGCCACCGGTTGGTACTCGAGTGTCTTCACGGTGACCGGAGCGTGACCGCCGTGGTCGTGCCCGCCGCCGTCAAGTCCGAAGCAGGGACGGACACATCTCCCTGCATCATCCAGGTACAGAGGTAGGAATGTCTCGTCGACACATGTTCCTCGGCGTCATCGCGGCAGGCTCGCTGCTGATGGGCGCCACGGGCGTCTCGGCCCAGTCCCCGGCAGCCAGCATGGGCTCGGCGCCCTTCGGCCCCGCCTGCAGCGCGATCCCGGCCGACGGCGCCGGCAGCCTCGCGGGCATGGCCGCTGACCCGGTCGCCACCGCCGCGTCCAACAACCCGCTCCTGTCCACGCTGGTCGCGGCCGTGACCGCCGCCGGTCTGGGCGACACCCTCAACACGACCCAGGACATCACCGTCTTCGCGCCCGTCAACGACGCGTTCGCGAAGATCGACAAGGCCACCCTGGACTCGCTCCTGGCCGACCCGACCGGCGACCTGACGCAGATCCTCACCTACCACGTCGTGGCCGGGCGCATCGCACCCGACGCGCTCGTGGGCAGCCACACCACCCTCCAGGGCTCCGACCTGACGGTCGAGGGCATGGGCGACGCCTACACGGTCAACGGCACCTCCAACATCATCTGCGGCAACGTCCAGACCGCCAACGCGACGGTCTACCTGCTCGACGGCGTGCTCCTGCCGCCGGCTCCGTCGGGATCGCCCGCCGCGAGCATGATGGCCGGCGTGTTCGGCCCCGCCTGCAGCGCGATCCCGGCCGACGGCGCCGGCAGCCTCGCGGGCATGGCCGCTGACCCGGTCGCCACCGCCGCGTCCAACAACCCGCTCCTGTCCACGCTGGTCGCGGCCGTGACCGCCGCCGGTCTGGGCGACACCCTCAACACGACCCAGGACATCACCGTCTTCGCGCCCGTCAACGACGCGTTCGCGAAGATCGACAAGGCCACCCTGGACTCGCTCCTGGCCGACCCGACCGGCGACCTGACGCAGATCCTCACCTACCACGTCGTGGCCGGGCGCATCGCACCCGACGCGCTCGTGGGCAGCCACACCACCCTCCAGGGCTCCGACCTGACGGTCGAGGGCATGGGCGACGCCTACACGGTCAACGGCACCTCCAACATCATCTGCGGCAACGTCCAGACCGCCAACGCGACGGTCTACCTGCTCGACGGCGTGCTCCTGCCGCCGGCCGCGGCTGCGTCCACGGCGCCCTGACCCACCACTCGTCCGTCTGGTCGCCGCGACGTGCGGCGACCCTCCCTCCTCGAAGCCCCGCGTCCGACCTGCTGTCACCCAGCGGCGTCGGACGCTGCCGTCTAGACTCCCGGACATGGATCAGCTGGTGGACACTCGACCCTATTCTCCCGGCCTCGCAGGCGTGCTCGCGGGGGAGACCACGATCGCCCTCGTCGACGGTGAGGCCGGCCGACTGCTGTACCGCGGCTACCCCATCGGTGAGCTGGTCCGTGAAGGCACGTATGCGCAGGTCGCCGAGCTGCTCTGGACCGGTGACTGGCCGACATCCGCGCATCTGCCCTGCCAGCCGTTGTCGGACCGCATCGTCGCGGCCCTGCGCAACCTGCCGGTGACCGCCCACCCCATGGATGCGCTCCGGACCGCCGTCTCCAACTGGGGTGCGGAGCAGCCGTTGGTCTGGCCGCCGACCGTCGACCAGGCGCGTGAGCTGACCGCACTGGCGCCCACTGCCCTCGCCGCGTTCGCGCGCATCCGGGCCGGCAAGGAGCCCATCCAGCCCGATGGTTCGCTGGGTACCGCGGACGGCTTCCTCTACCAGCTCAACGGCACGGCTCCGGACGCCGCGACCACCCGCGCGCTCGACGCGTACTTCGTGGTCGCCGCCGAGCACGGCTTCAACGCCTCGACCTTCACGGCCCGGGTCATCACCGCGACCCGCTCCGACATCGCGAGCGCCGTCTGTGGTGCCATCGGCGCGCTCAAGGGGCCGCTGCACGGCGGCGCCCCGACCGAGGTCGTGAGCCAGCTCCACGAGATCGGCTCCCCGGAGCGCGCCGAGCAGTGGATCGACGATGCCCTCGACCGCAAGGAGAAGCTGATGGGCTTCGGGCACCGGGTCTACCGTGCCTATGATCCGCGTGCCGCGGCGCTGCGCGAGGTCGCGGAGGGCCAGGCGAACATGGCTGACTGGCTGCGGCTCGCGGTGGTGGTCGAGGACATCGCGCTGCGCAAGCTCGGCGAACGGTATCCGGACCGGGCCCTCAAGACGAACGTCGAGTACTACACCGCCGCGGTCCTCCAGGGCATCAACCTGCCGCCCGACCTCTTCCCGGCGACCTTCGCGCTCGCCCGACACGCTGGCTGGACCGCGCACGTGCTGGAGCAGGCGGCCGTGGACAAGATCATCCGACCGGACGTGCGCTACATCGGTCCCGCCGAGCGCCACCTGTCGGGGACGACCGCCGGCTGACCTGGATCAGTCCCCGCGGGGCTCCGCAGGGGACGGGGCGATGCGTGCATGTCGCCACCAATCGATGGTCCGGCGCAAGCCTTCCTCGAAGGGCACCTGCGCGGCAAAGCCGAACGCCTCGCGGGCACGGCTGGTGTCCAGCGCCCGGCGCGGCTGACCGTCGGGCTTGGTCGCGTCCCAGGATAGCGTCCCGCGGTAGCCCACCAGCGCGCAGATGCGCTCCGCGAGCTCCCGGATGGTGGTCTCGTGGCCCACGCCGAGGTTCACCGGCTCCCGAGAGTCCAGCCGGGCAGCCGCGAGCACGATCCCCCGCGCCGCGTCATCGACATACAGGAACTCACGCGACGCGGAGCCCGTGCCCCAGACCGGGACCTGCGGGTCACCTCGCTCGTGCGCGTCCACGACCTTGCGGATGAGCGCCGGGATGACATGTGACGAAGCTGGGTCGAAGTTGTCGCCGGGGCCGTAGAGGTTCACCGGGATGACATAGACGGCGTCGAAGCCGTACTCGTCGCGGTACGCCTGCGACTGGACCAGGAGCATCTTCTTGGCCAGCCCGTAGGGTGCGTTCGTCTCCTCCGGATAGCCGTCCCAGAGCGTCTCCTCGCGGAAGGGCACCGGCGTGAACTTGGGATAGGAACAGACCGTGCCCACGGTGAGGTAGCGCGCGACGCCCGCCAGCCGGGCCTGCTCCATGAGCTGGATGCCCATGATCGCGTTCTGGTAGAAGAAGCTGCCCGGATGCTCCCGATTCGCCCCGATGCCACCGACGACCGCGGCGAGATGGATGACGACGTCCGGCCGGCCGGCCCGCAGCGCAGTGAGGACACCTTCGCGGGTGCGCAGGTCATGATCCCGGCTGCGAGGCACGAACACCTGGTCGGCGCCACTCCCCGCCAGCTCCCGGACAACGGCCTGACCCAGGAAGCCGCCGCCCCCGGTGACCATGACCCGGACCCCCGACCAGGAGGTGATGCGCGGCATCAGCCGACCGGACCGGCGGCGGGCAGGTCCGGCTCGACCCCTGCTGCCCGGAGGTCCGACTCGAGCATGATGCGCACGAGCTCCGGGAACCGGGTCCGGGGCGTCCAGCCCAGCACACGTGCGGCCTTGCTCGCATCACCCCGCAGCTCATCGACCTCGTTGGGGCGCAGATAGCGCGAGTCGGTGCGCACGTACCGCTCCCAGTCGAGACCGACGAGCCCGAAGGCACTGGCCACGAACTCCCGCACCGTGTGCATCTCGCCGGTGGCGATGACGTATTCGTCGGCGGCCGGCTGCTGGAGCATCAGCCACATCGCCTCCACGTACTCGGCGGCATACCCCCAGTCGCGGGCAGCGTCGAGATTGCCGAGGTACAGCTCGGACTGCGTCCCGGCCACGATGGCCGCGACCCCACGGGTGATCTTGCGGGTGACGAAGGTCTCGCCGCGGCGTGGCGACTCGTGGTTGAAGAGGATGCCGTTCGCGGCGAACAGCCCGTAGCCCTCCCGGTACTGCCTCGTCAGCGCATGGGCGAATGCCTTCGCGGCCGCGTACGGGCTGCGCGGGTCCAGCGGCGTCTGTTCGTTCTGTGGACTCTCGCGGACCCTGCCGAACATCTCGCTCGAGCCCGCCTGGTAAAACCTGATGGGCCAGTCGACGGTCCGGATGGCCTCCAGCAGATGGAGCGCACCCATGGCCGCGGTCTCGGCGGTGAACCCGGGCATCTCGAAGCTCACCTTGACGTGGCTCTGGGCGCCCAGGTTGTACAGCTCATCGGGTCGCGCCTTGTGGACGGCGGCCAACAACGAGCTGGGGTCGGTCAGGTCTCCGTAATGGAGCGTGAGACTCGGGCCGGGCTCGTGTGGATCGTGATACAGATGGTCGATGCGGGTGGTCGCGAACGAGCTGGACCGGCGGATGAGGCCATGGACCTCGTATCCCTTGGCGAGCAGCAGCTCCGCGAGGTAGCTGCCGTCCTGCCCGGTGATGCCCGTGATGAGCGCGCGCTTCGTTGCCATTGCCGGCGATGGTACAGGGGCGGTGGCCAACGGCCGATGGCTACCCTGCGGGCCCGATGGTGTCCTCCAGGGCGCTTCGGAACAGCTCGGGGTCGACCCGGAAGTCCCACCGGCTGCGGGGCAGTCGCTCGGACGGTGGGATGCCCTCGCCCAGGAGATAGCCGTAGCGAAGACCGCCGGAGCCAGCAAGGGTGGCGAAGAAGGGCATCGGGTGGCTGTCCGGGAGCAGCTCCAGGACGCGGGTCCCGGGACGACAGAAGGCAAGGTCCGCCAGCCCTGCCCCGTGTCCCCCCACCACCACCGCTGCTTCCGCGAACGTATGGCGGGGATCCTCGTCGGCGCCAGCGTCGAAGGTCTCGAAACCGTTCGCCTCGAGGATGGGTCGCAGCTCCTCGATGTTGCTGATGCGCCGATGGGTCGATCGGGGGACGTAGAGACGCCGTGTCGGCGGGCCCGCCGACACGCCCAGCCGCTCGCGCAGGAAGTCGACGACCCACGGCGGATAGTTGCGACGGGCCCCCGGAAAGCTCGGCAGGATCGAGAGGTCGGCGCGGATGGCGACACCCGGCTGGGCGTAGATGCGTCGCCCGTCTGGCACGCCCAGGGCGTCGAGCAACCGCATCGCCCGCCGACCCGGGACCGCGCAATAGACGTGGTCCGCGTCCGCGAGCGCGATGCCGGCACGTTCCAGGAGATCGAGTCTGGGCAGGGCATCCAGGAGGTAGTGGCCGTAGTTCGTCGTCGCATGATCCGATGCGAGCGAGATGAGCGTGCCACGCACCCGCCGGACCGGGGTCGCCTCGCTCCGGACGAGCCCCTCGGGGAACCCATGCCAGAAGGAGAGGTCGGAGAGCACGTGGCCGTCATCGGTGACAGCCAGCCCGTTGGGTCCCACGATCGAGACCCTCGAGGCGTGCAGGACGCCCAGGTCCGGGATGTCCTCCATCCGACTCGGAAGGTCCGCGGCGCGCGGGCCGAATCGGATCGGTGGCGGTCGATCGACCGTCTCGGCCGGCCGCACGAGTTCCCAACGCGCGCCGGTGATGCCCACATAGGCGGCAGTGGTCAGGGATCGGTCCGGCTTGACCCGGACGCGTGGCGCGCGGAGATGCAGGCGGACGAGCGTACGGTCGCGGAGGCGCCGAAGCGTCCTGGTCTGGGCCATGACCTATGTGGCCAGCGCGGCCTGGACCGGGGCGCCCGCCTCCCCGGTCTGGGGCTCCCCGGCCGGCGCATCCTCCGACCAGAACTGCTCCCGGTAGAGCTGGGCGTAGACCCCGTCCCGGGCGAGCAGCTCGGGATGGGTGCCGCGCTCCACGACACGGCCTCGCTCGTAGACCAGGATCAGGTCCGCCCGCAGGATGGTCGACAGCCGGTGGGCGATCGCGAGCGTCGTTCGCCCCGCCATCGTGCGTTCGATGGCTGCCTGGATGAGCCGCTCGCTGACCGTATCGAGGGCGCTCGTCGCTTCGTCGAGGATGAGGATCCGGGAGTCCTTGAGCAGCACCCGTGCGAGCGCGATCCGCTGTTTCTCGCCACCCGATAGCTTGTAACCACGCTCGCCGACGACGGTGTCGTAGCCCTCGGGGAGCTCCATGATCCGGTCGTGGATGGCGGCCGACCGAGCGGCCGCGTGGAGCTCGTCATCGGTGGCTTCGGGTCGGGCGTAGAGCAGGTTCACCCGCACCGTGCTATGGAACAGGTATGTCTCCTGGGTCACCACGCCGATGACATCCCCGAGGCTCGCCTGGGTGACCCGGCGGACATCGATGCCATCGATCTCCACGGCACCCTCGTCCACGTCGTACAGCCGAGGCACGAGATACGTGGTCGTGGTCTTGCCGGAGCCGGAGTGGCCCACAAGGGCGACGAGCTGGCCGGGCTCGACGCTGAAGTCGACATCCTCCAGCGCGAACGGGATGCGCGTCGTGGCCGGTCCTTCCGCGGCTCCGTCCGCCGCGTCGAAGGTGACGACCTCCTCCGGCGCCGCCAGAGCGCCGGTCGCCGCGTCCTGGGTCGTCCCGTCAGCGGGTCCTGCCGTCGCGGGCGGCGCTTCGGGGTACCGGAAGGAGACATGGCGGAGTCGGATGCTGCCGCGGATGCTCGCCCTGTCAAGGATCACCGCGTCCGGCACGTCCTCGATGCCCGGCTTGAGGTCGAGGTACTCGAAGATCCGGTCGAACAGTGCCAGCGCGCCGTAGACCTCCACCTGCACGTTGAGCAGCTGGCCGAGCGGGAAGAAGAGCCGTGACTGGAGTGTCGTGAAGGCGACGATGTCGCCCACGGTGGGTGGGTCGGGCGACCCCGTGATGGCGAGGTAGCCCGCGAGCCAGTAGACGAACGCGGGCATGATGCTGAAGATCGTGCCCACGATCATGAAGAACCAGCGGCCGACCATGCTCTGGCGGATGGAGAGCGCCGCGAGCTTCGCGTTGGCCACCCGGTAGCGACCGACCGATGCTGCCTGCTGGCCGAAGGTCTTGGACAGGAGGATGCCGCTGACGCTCAGCGTCTCCTCCGTGATGGCGGTCACGTCCGCAAGGCTCTTCTGGGTCTCGGTGCTGATACCCCGCCGGATCTTGCCCACACGATGCGTCAACCACAGGAAGAACGGCAGCACCGCGAGCGACAGCAGCGTCAGCTGCCAGCTGAGCCAGGCCATCGCGATGAGCGTGACGACGACCGTGATGAGGTTGCTGAAGACGGAGCTGGCGGTGTCGGTGACGACGCTCTGGACACCCCCCACGTCGTTGGACAACCGGCTCTGGATCTCGCCGGTGCGGGTCTCCGTGAAGAAGCGCAGCGGCATCTGCTGGAGGTGCGCATAGAGCGCGTTGCGCAGGTCCTGCATCACGTGCTGGCCCACGACGTTGTTGAGGTACGTCTGGCCGACACCGATGAGCCCGCTCATGATGGGCAGCACGATCATCAGCCCCACGCACAGGTTCAGGAGCTGGAAGTCCTGATTGGGGAGCGCATCGTCGATGAGCACCTTGAGCAGGTACGGATTGATGGTGCCGATGAGCGCTGTGAGCACGATGGTGCTCATCACGACCACGACCGCGAGGCGGTACGGCCGGAAGAAGCCAGCGATCCGCCGCAGGGTCCGGGAGCGCTGCTCGGGGGATAGGCGCTGGTCGGTGGGGTCGAGCGTCTTGCCCATCTGCCGGGATCCGCGCATCCCGCTGCCACCCCTCACGGTGCGATACCGGCGTCAGCCTGCCGAGGCTTCGGCCATCTCCATCGGGTTGCCCACCACGGTGTCCGACTCGAGGTCGCGGTCGGCCAGCCGCCGGAAGCGGGTCGCGAACAGCCACGCGAGGCCATACAGGCCTGCGACGAGCAGCAGCAGTGCCTGGTAGCCGGTGATGAGCGCCAGGTACTCGAGGGCGCCACCGACCATGGCTCCCAGGAGGTTGCTGGCAAAGGCCATATCGGCGGTCCGGGTATCCCGGAAGGAGTGGCTGAACACGAGGTTGGCGAAGAACACCGGCGCGAACGCGAGCAGGACCGCGATGCCATAGCGCAGCTCGGGCGGATCGACGAGCAGCTGCTCCGGCGGGATGAGCCAGGCGACCGCGAGCGACGCGAACAGCAGCGCGTACAGCAGGTTCGGCCGCCGGATGGGGAACTTCCAGTTGATGAAGATGGCGATCAGGACGCTGCCGAGCACGCCGAAGAAGGCGAGTGCGTTGACCAGCCAGGTCGTGCCGAAGAGGAGGCTGAAGCTCACGAGGCTGCGGGTCTCGAGCAGCAGGAACGCGGTGCCCAGCACGAAGAAGTGGGGGCTGAACCGGCGGAAGCTGGTACCCGTGGCAGCGGCCGCGACGGCCACCGCGATGAAGGCGCCGATGAGCACGATGGCGAGGGCCAGGAGGTAGTAGTCGGCGACGAATCCGGTGCGCAGATACAGGAATGGCCAGTCATCGGTGGCCGGCCTGGGCGTTGGCTCGCCGACGGCTGGCACTGGATCGGAGGAATCCCCGGGTGGCTGGGCACCGTTGAGCCTGGCGACCAGGGGTCCGTCAGCGATCGCCGCCATCACCTGGCTGTAGGTCTTGAGCAGCGGCGGCGTGCCGAACGCATCACCGACCATGGTCGCGAGCTTGTTCACCAGCCACGGCTCGCGGTAGTAGTTGTAGAGCACGAAGATGCCGTCATCGTTGAGATGCTCGGCGACCGACTTGAAGGCCTCCTCCGTGAACAGGAACGACTCGAGGCGGACGTTCGCGGCCTGGCTGACGAGCGTCAGCGAGTCGGGCAGGGCGAAGATGATGAGGTCGTACTTCTGGTCGGTCGAGCGCAGGAACGCCCGTCCGTCGTTGATGTGGGGCGTGACCCGCGGGTCGGCGTAGGGCTTGTCGGGGTGGTCCGAGGCGCCGATCTGCTGGATCTTGGGATCGATCTCCACCGCGTCGACGTGCTTGATGGTGCCGGCGTTGCGGGCAAGGGCGAGCGCGACATCCGATCCGCTGCCGGCGCCCACGATGAGCACGTTCTGGTACTTCTGGTCCGGGAACCACTTGTAGATCTGCTCGTAGAAGGGTTCCTTCTGGCACTCCACGCAATGCAGGCCCTGGTGGGGGATGCCATTGACGTTGATGGCCTCGAGATAGCCGGGGATGCCCTTGTTGAGCACCGTGATGCGGTAGTAGGGAGACCACTGGTCGTTCTGGTTGGCGCCCGCGATGAGGAACAGGGAAGCCACGAGACAGCCGGCGGTGACGATGCTCCCGAGCGAGACCCGCGAGCCGAGCATCAGCAGCAGGACCAGGACGGCGAGGACGCCGAACCAGACGATGGGCGAGGTGCCCAGGTAGGACATCAGGCCGAAGGCGACGATGCCGGTCATGGAACCGATGATGTCCACCGCGTACGCCTTGAGCGGGGGCATCGACTTGAGCAGCGGACCCAGGGGCATCGCGAGCGCGGCCATCACCGCGGTCACGAGGGCCACGGCCAGGATGAGGATCGTGGGGTTGGTGTCCGCGCTGTGCTCGGCGAGGCCAAAGAACAGCTCGTCCTGGGATTTGATGTCCACGTTGAGCTGGTTCTGGGTGACGATGGTCACGACCACCAGCAGCAGCAGCGGGAAGGCGATGAGCGACCAGCGCGCGCCCTTCCGGCCCAGCAGGATGCCCAGGCCGATGCCCAGGAAGCTGGCCATCAGCAGGAAGTTGCTGAAGAACCCGATGTAGCGGATCTCCGCGGGCACCCAGCGGATGAGCATGAGCTCGACGAACAGGAGCGTCGTGCTCGTGAGCCAGAGGCGGGTGACGTTGCCCGACAGAGGCCGGAAGAAGCCAGACAGGCGTCCGGTGCGGACGATGAGCGGCGTCGCGCCAGCGGCAGGCAAGGACGGTGAGGCGGCGGTCATGCTCAGTTCGAGGCGCTGGTCGGCGCGGCTTCGGAGATGGGCCGACGAGCCTGGGCCACGATCGTGGAGCGGCGGGCGGGCATCGAATGGGCCGCGACATCGCCGATGAGGCCAAGGGCCCAGGTTGGCAGCGTCCGCCCCCACGCCCGGGCGAGATGGTCAGTGGTCACGATGCGGATGTCCTCATATCCGGCCGCGACAAGTCCATCCCGGATCAGCCGCGGCGTGTTGCAGGCACCCACCACGGGATGAGCGTCGGCAGCGCTCATCTTCACGACCGGCTGGAGCCGTCCGCGGACCTCAGCGGGAAGGGAACAATACGCGTCGACGAATGGATGCGCACGGTTCACGGTGGTGATGATCAGGGTGCCGCCAGGTCGCAGCCAGCCGTAGATCATCCGGAAGGCCGCCACAGGGTCCGCGAAGTGCTCCACCGTGAAGTTGGAGAGCGCGACGTCGAAGGACTCGGGCTCGAACGCGCCCGCGTCGACGCACAGGTCTGCCACCCGAAACTCATCGAGCCAGCCGAGCGGCGTGGCCGGAGCATGGATGTCGACGCCCGAGAACCGGGTCAGCCGGCGACGGAACTGCTTGAGGTGCGAGAGGCGGCCACAGCCGGCGTCAAGGGCGGTCCCGTCCGCTGCCGGGAGCGCCGCGTCGAGCCACTCCGTGACGACCTCCGCCGTCGTGGGCTCCAGACCCAGCTCGTGTCCGATGCGTGCCCGCAGACCGGTGTCGCGCCGGTTGCCCGGCCGCGTGGAGCCGCCTGCCGTCACGAGGCGGTGGTCCGCGACGCACGCGCGGCCTGGGTGACCTGTGTGGCCTCCAGCCACCGCTCGGCATCGATGGCCGCCTTGCAGCCATCAGCGGCCGCGGTCACCGCCTGGCGGTAGTGGTGGTCGTGGACATCGCCCGCGATGAAGACACCCTCGATGGCCGACCCGGCCTCGCCCACGATGTCCAGGTAGCCGCCCGCGTCGACCGACAGCCACTCCCGGAAGACCTCCGTGTTGGGTCGGTAGCCGATGGCCACGAACAGCCCGCCGATGGGCTCGTCCCACTCGCGGCCGGTGACGGTATCCCGCAGCCGCAAGCCGTCGACGACCTGGTCGCCGAGGACCTCAGCGACCTCCGTGTTCCAGCGCACATCGATGCCCGGATGGTCGATCGCTCGTTGCTGCATGATGCGCGACCCACGGAACTGGTCGCGTCGATGGACGAGCAGGACATCGGGCGAGAACCGGGTGAGGAAGAGGGCCTCCTCGAGCGCCGTGTCGCCGCCGCCCACGACCGCGATGCGCTTGCCCTTGAAGAAGAAGCCGTCACAGGTGGCACAGGCGGAGACGCCCCGACCCCGCAGCCGCGTCTCGCTGTCCAGGCCCAGCCAGAGGGCACTCGCGCCGGTCGCCACGATGACCGATCCCGCGGTGTACGTTGCCCCGCCGGCCCAAAGCGTGAATGGCGGGCCGCTGAGTTCGACCCGGTCGACATCGAGGTCCACGAGCCGGGCCCCGAAGCGCACCGCCTGCTCGCGCATCCGGGCCATGAGCTCGGGACCCTGGATGCCCTCCGGGAAGCCGGGGAAGTTCTCCACGTCGCTGGTGAGCATCAGCTGGCCACCCGGCGCACTGCCACCGATGACGATGGGTTCCAGGTCCGCGCGCGCGGCGTAGATGGCGGCGGTCAGGCCGGCCGGGCCGCTGCCGACGATGACCACCTGGCTGTGGCCGCCGTGGGACGCCTCCCCGCCGGGCTGGTCATCGCGACGCATCGGCTGGGCATCATCGGTGGTCCCGCCGTCGATGATGGAGATGGCCGGGAAGGCCAGTTTCAGGTCGCTCATCGGGGCCATCCTAGCGCCGTTCGGGCGCGACCGGCGCTCGGTGCGGTCGCGTGCGGAGCGCCGTGCCGCAGGCGGTGCATCCGCGAGCGCGGTCCCGGCCAAGGCCTGCGATTCACGCTGGGCGTGCACCCACGACCCGAGGGGCCCGACCGAGGCCTGCGATTCACGCTGGGCGTGCACCCACGACCCGCGCGCTGGATCCGCTCGCGCCTTGGGGCCGAACGCGTCAGGGGTGCACGCCTGATGTGCAGCCCGGGCCTGGTCCGCCGCGATGGCCACCGGATCCCGGCCGAATGCGCCACGGGTGCACGCCTGATGTGCAGGCCGGGCTTGGTCCGAGGAGATGGCCACCGGATCCCGTCGCGGCCGTCGAGTCCGGCATGTACCGCCTTCAGCCGAGCGGGCTCGGCGTCCCGAGCGCCCGGACCTGCGGCAGCACGTCGCGTCCGATGAGCTCGAGCCGGGAGAGGTCCCACACGTTTCGGACGCTGAAGATGGTGTGCTGCGAGCCCGCCTCGGCCCACGCCCCGAGTCGGTCCACCAGGCGTGACGGGGTCAGCGATCCGTGGTTGCCGTCCGCCGTGATCGAGACGCTCGTCAGGTTGGTCTTCTCGATGCCTCCATAGTCGCGACCCTCGGTCTCGCAGTGGCCGCGCAGCACGTCGTACTTGTGGGCGACCTGCTCCGGGCTGCCGAAGACGTTGCAGGCATCCGCGTAGCGCGCCACGAGCCGCAGCGTCTTGAGCTCCCCACCACCGCCGATGAGGATGGGCGGGTGCGGCCGGCTGAGTGCCTGGGGACTGTTGAGCACCCGCGTCGCCGTGACGCTGCGGCCTCGGAACGCCTCCTGTGTCCCGTGCTCCCCTGTCCACCCGTTGCGCACCAGCTGGAGCGTCTCCTCGAGCATCACGAACCGGTCGGCGAGGGGTGGCATGGGGAAGCCCAGGCCGAGCGACTCCTCCTCGTTCCAGGCCGCCCCGATGCCGAACCAGGCGCGTCCACCGCTGAGCACGTCGAGGGTCGTCGCGGCCTTCAGCCAGAGGCCGGCCTGGCGATAGTGGATGCCACCGACCATGAGCCCCAGACGAGCGCGCCGCGTGAGAGCCGCCAGGTATCCCAGGGTGGTCCAGCCCTCGAGCATCGGCTCGTCGGGCGCTCCGACGCTCCGGATCTGGAACATGTGGTCCATGACCCAGATGGAGTCGAAGCCCACCTCGTCGGCCCGCTGCGCGACCTGGGCAAGCGTTGGCCCGATCGCCCCGTCACCGCCAGGCCAGGTGAACGAGCTGATCTGCAGTCCGACCTTCATGGGCGGAGTCTATCGATATACGCCGTATACCGACACTACGGGAACATGTCCGCCGCGATGGGCATCACGACGTCGCCGACCACCGACCCGTCACCAGGTGGCAGGCGTGCGCCACGGACCAGGACGAGCGGCCGGCCGCTCGTCTTGCCCGACGCCAGCTCCGCGGTCGATGCGATCTCATCCGCGACCGCGACGACCGTCGCGTGCATGGTGCGCCCCGCGGCATCCGGGCGGCCACGCTGGTCATCGAGAGGTGAGAACCCCGCCACGCCCAATGCGATGTCGGCGATCCCCCAGCGCCAGGGGCGTCCGAAGGAGTCGCTCACGATGACCGCCACGTCCACGCCGAGGTCGGCGGCGATGCGCGCCCGGATCGCCCGTGCGGAGGCGTCCGAGTCGTCCGGCAGCAGGGTCACCTCGTCGTGGGCACCGACATTGGAGGCGTCCACGCCGGCATTGGCGCAGACGTATCCCTGGCGGGTGCGCGCGATGATGACGCCCCGCTCCATGCGCACGATCGCCACGGACTCGCGCAGGACCACCTCCACCTGGCGCGCGTCGCGGTCCCAGCGTTCCGCGAAGGCGACGGCTTCCGGCCGCGGCACCACCGTGGCCAGCTGGACGATGCGGCCCTCGGCCTTGGAGACGACCTTCTGGGTGACGACGAGTACGTCCCCGGTCCGGGGCGCGAGATCGGGCTCCGTGTCGACCAGCGTGTGCCACGCATCGACGATATGGCCACCCAGGTCGTCACCGGGCCGGACCTCCGGGATCGCGGGCAGGCAGACCGCGAGCACGCGCCCGTCGAGGGACATCAGGCGGCGGTGCCATCCGCTCGCGGCGCGGCGACGAGCGCCGACTGGCCAAGATGCAGCAGGTCACCCAGCAGGCCGTGCGGCAGCACCTCGAGGTCCTCGGGGGTATCGAGGTCGAAGCCCAGACCGCTGTCGGTGACCACCTGGAGGGTGGCATCCGCGGCTGCGGCCGCCCGGACATGCGCCTCGAAGCTGCGTGAGCCGAAGGCCGGCGCGATGACATCCGTCGGGAACAGCAGCAGGCCGTTCGTACCGTCCCGCGCGTCGGAAGGTGCGATGGTCACCAGCGGTCGTCCCGATCCAGCCGCGAGCGCCGCGTCGGCGGCTTCCAGCATCCGATCGAGCGACGCACGGCCCAGCAACGGCAGGTCGGCCGGCAGGATGAGCACCGATCGAGCACCCTCCCGGGTGGCCGCCGCGATGCCCAGCGTCAGCCCTTCGTTGAGGCCCTCGCCCACCTGCCCGATGGCATCGACGGTCGGCGTGGCGACCAGACGCAGGACGATCCGGTCCGGCGTCACGACGTGGACCCGGATGCAGGGCGGCCAGGCCGCGAGGATGCCGAGCGTCTGGGTCAGCATGCCCAGCACCAGCTCCTCCCGCTCCTCGGCGTCGAGCGCGCCGCCCAGACGTGCCTTGCCGCCGGCGAGCGTCCGCAGCGGCACGACCGCGTGCAGCGGTTCGAGCGTCGTGCGCAGGGGCCGCTCCGGCCCAGTGGCGTTCACCCCATCCATGGTAGCCGGCCGGTCACGTCGTTCTGGCCGGTTCAGTCGGCGATGCCCCAGCGTGCCACGAGCGCGCTCGCCAGTCGCTCGCGGTCGGCATGCTCGCGCATGACCGTGTCGGTCACGAGCACCTCAAGGCCGAGTGCCCCGATGTCGTCGGCGGCGTCCACGTCGCGGGTATCGATGACCAGGGCGTCGAGCAGGCCGGGGTAGCGCTGCTGGTAGTGCTGTGCCACGCCGAGCGCGGAGGACTCGCCACCCAGCGTCCGGAACAGCCGGTCGGCCGGGCCACGCAGAGCGAGGCCACCGACGATGGGACTGACCGCGATGACCGGCGCGCGTGCCTCGATGATGGCCGCCGCGATCCCGGGCACCGCGAGGATGGCCCCGACGCTCAGGAATGGGTTGGACGGCGCGATGACGATGAGTCCCGCGGCGCCGACCGCCTCGAGCACCTCGTTCGTCGGGGCGGCTGACCCGGCGCCCTGATACCGGAGCTGGGTGACCACGTCCGCGTGGTGCCGGTGGACGAAGTACTCCTGGAACTCCAGCCAGCCGTCAGCGGTCAGCAGCTCGGTCCGGACGCGCGAGTCCGTCATCGGCAGCAGGTGCGCCCGGACCCCGAGCGCAGTGGCGAGCCCGGCCGTGACCTCCGTCAGACGCTGCCCCTCGCGCAGGCGCGCTGTGCGCCAGAGGTTGAGGCCCAGATCCCGGTCGCCGAGCTGGAACCAGGTGGGTGCGCCGAGCTGCGCGAGCATCCCGGCGCTGGACCAGGTCTCATCGGTGACCCCCCACCCCGTCTGCTCGTTGGCAAGGCCGGCGAGGGTATAGAGCAGCGTGTCGAGGTCGGGTGAGACCGACAGCCCGTGGAGCTCCAGGTCATCGCCCGTGTTGCCCACGATGGCCAGGTCGAGGCCCTGCCCGCCGCCGGCCAGGCGACGCTCGGACGCCAGGGCGAGGCCGTGGCTGAGCTTGGCACCACCGGTGCCACCGGCAAGGACCGTGATGCGCATCGCCGAACCCCGTCAGCGCCTGGTGCCGGTGATCCGGTACAGGGTATCGCCCGCGCCGTAGTCCACGACATACAGCTCACCATCGGCCCCCTCGCCAAGAGCACTGATGTTCGCCTTCGTGTCGAGCGCGACCTTGGGCTTCCGACCCGGCTTGCCCGCGGAGTCGAGGAGCATCAGCCGGCCGGTGCAATAGTCGCCGAACACGTACCAGCTCCGGAGCGCGGGGTAGCGCTTGCCGCGATAGACGTAGCCACCCGTGACCGCGCACATGCCGTCCTGGTGTCGATACCAGGAGAACGGTGTGGTGAGCGTGCTGTCGTCGCACTTCCGGGTCGGGTTGTAGCAGGTCGGCCCCTCCATCCGCCGCCAGCCGAAGTTGAGCCCCTTGCCGGCGCTCGGAGCCGTGGCGTGGTTGATCTCCTCGTACGTCCACATCCCCACGTCGCCGATCCAGAGGTCGTGGGTGAGGCGGTCGAACGACCAGCGCCACGGATTGCGCAAGCCGTAGGCCCAGATCTCGCCCAGCGCGCCCTTGGTCTTCACGAACGGGTTGGATGCCGGGACCCGGTAGCGGTCGCCCTCCTTGCGACTGCCGCGCGGATCGATGCGCAGCATCTTGCCGAACATGACCCCGAGGTCCTGGGCACGGTCCTCCGGGTCACCCGGATCCTTGGTCGTGCCCCCGAAGCCGCCATCGCCCACGGTCACGTAGAGGTAGCCGTCCGGCCCGAAATGCATGTCGCCCGCCCAGTGGTAGTCGAGCGGCTTGTAGACCCGGATGAGTCGACGCTTGTAGTCGGAATCCGCCCGGTCGGGATCGGTGGCCGAGACCCGTCGCTCCTCCAGGTTCCAGGTGTGGCCGGTGCCCGCGAAGGTGATGTAGAAGTAGCCGGTCTGGGCGTAATCGGGCGGGAACGCGATGCCAAGGAAGCCCTTCTCGCCGCAGCAGATGACCCGGCTGCGGATATCCAGGAACTTGCCGCCATCGCGGAACGTGCCATCCGCGTTGGGCTTGAGCACTTCCACGTAGCCCTCTTGCTCGCTGATGAACAATCGCTTGTCGCCCGCGTTGTTGATGCCATTGGCGTTCTCGAAGCCGTCGGCGACCTGCTGCAGCCCGAGCTTGACGGGCCGGGCCTTGGACGCCTTGCCCGGTCTGGGTGTCGCGTCCGGCACCGAGGATCCGTCGGGACCCGGGCTCGTCGCTGGCGGATCGGAGGGACCGGGCGTGCCCTGGCTGGTCGCCGTCGTGAACTCGGGCATCTCCGCGATGCAGGACGCATCGGGCTCCTGGGCCGGGTCGGCAAGGAAGCTGGCCACGATCGTGATCGGGCAGCTGGACGCCCGGAGCACCCCATGGCCGACGCCCGGGAATTGGAGGCCGTACGACGTGGTGAGCGTGCTCCGGACCGTGTCCGCACTGCTCGCCGGTGTCAGCGCGTCGAACTCGCCGCTGAGCGTCAGCACCGGGACGTCGCTCGTGACCCGATCGTGGATGGTGCCGCCCGCATCGCCGATGCCCATCGCTGCGCAGCGATCCACGAGCTCGTTGCGGTCGGCGACCTTGCCGCTCAGGAACACGAGTGCCTCGGGAACGCCATCGAGCTGGTATCCCGTGGCGCCCGGCAGGTCCTCCGTGCACCGCTGCGCGAGGACGCGTCCGTCGGCACGCGCGTGGTCCGTGGCGGACTGGGCCAGCGCCGTGGCGACCGCCGACAGGTCACCGGCAGCGGCCTGGCCAACGAACGCCGGGATCGCCGCGATGTCCGACGCGCCGCCCTCGAAACGGTCGACCACGCTCCGGAGGAGGCCCTCGCCGGTGACCATGACATCGACGTTCGTGTCGCCGGCGGCGACGGACATCCGGGCCGGCGATGCCGCCAGCCGCGCGGCGGTATCGATCAGCGTCCGCTCCAGGTCGGCATAGCTCGAACCGCAGGTCTCATCCTCGGCGCACGCGCCGGACAACGCGTGGATGGCGGCCTCGGCGGATGTGGCACGCAGCGCACCAGTGTTCACGCTCGCGGGCATCGCGGAGTCCAGCACGACGCTCCGAAGGCCGACTGGGGCATCTCGCAGCAGCGCCTGGCCCGTGCGGGTGGCCTCCGAGGCGCCCACGAAGTCGAAGTCGGCATACCCGAGTGCCGTCACCACGTCCGGCACATCCGCGGCGCTTTCCAGGGTCCCGAAGGCCGCCAGGTCGGTCCCCGCCGCCGCGAAACGGGCCGCGCAGACCGCATACGCCCCGGACTCCGCAGCCAGCGCGTCCGCGGGCGACGTCTGCCCGGCCAGGATGGCGAGCGCGACCGGATCGTGCTCGTCGCAGTGGAGGGACGGCACGGATGCGCCGCTGCCTCGTTGGTCGAGCAGGATGAGATCGGGGCCGAATGCGCCACGAACCAGGGCCGGTGCCGCGGCCGCGACGTCCAGGGCGCGCCCGGCGGAGTCCAGCCCCATGATGACCACGGCCCGGGAGGGTTGGGCGTCGCTGCCCGAACGGATGCGCACGGCAGCGAGCTGGATGTGCGTGCCGTTGGGGTCGGCGTGTCGGAGCGGGACGCTGACCAGGCCGCAGTCGACGGGCCGGCCGCTGAGGAATCCAGGCGTCAGGCCGGCCGGGCAGTCGGTGGCGCTGAAGGCGGCCGTCGGCTGGCCTGCCACGACCGCTGCCGGGGAGGCGTCCTGATCGCTCGTTCCGATGGAGATGCTGGCCGCGGAGGGCCTGGTGCTCGTCCCAGCGGCCGCTGTGCCCGCGCCGATGGCGCCCATGAGGAGCATGGCCACCAACCCCATGGCAGGCACCCGCGCTGATCGCATGTCCAGTCGAAACCTCCGGCTCTGGGCTACCTGACCGTTGCACGGAACGATAGTGGGCTGGGGCCCCGCGCATCCAGGGACGCCGGCAGACCGCCGCCGCAACGACAGGGCGGCCGCCGTTCGGCGACCGCCCTGGGGTGGCGCGAGGGAGATGGACGCCTAGGGCGTGGTGGAAGCCGCCGGAGCGCCGGGGACCAGACCCTTGGAGGTGAGGAACTCCCGGGCCACCACATCCACGTCCTCGTGGTTGACGCCCACGCGCAGGTTGAACGACGTGAGGTCATCGGTGGTGATGGCCGCAGATACGGGGTCGAGGATGGCCGAGATATCCACTCCCTGGGTCTGGAGCGCCCGCAGCAGGTCGTTGCGGACCACCGGTGCGATGGCGTCGGCGGGCTGGGTGGCCAGGTCGTCGGTCAGGGCCACCAGGCCGTTCTGGGCGATGTCGGCCTGGGTCGAGCAGAGCTCGCCGACCAGGACGCCGCCATTCACGATCGCGGTGGCCATCTCGCCACCGCAGGGTCCAAGCTCCGTGACCTGGAGCTTGGCGATATCGATGCCGTACTTGAGCAGGGCACCCGAGCACAGCGGTGTCGTGGCGCATTCGGGCGGCAGGCCCCAGGTGAGCTGGTCAGCGACCTTCGCGAGATCGCTCATGCTGGTGAGCGAGTACTTGGCGGCCGTGTCCGCGGTGACCACGAACGCGTTCGTGTCCACGCCCGCCGTCTGGGCGAACACGCTCATATCCAGCGGCGCGAGCCGTGCCGCGAGCGCCGTGCGGGTCGCATCGGCGTCACCACTGGCTTCACCGGCATGGTTGTTGATGGTCTCGAGCAGGCTGCCGATGTACTCCGGCATGATGTTGATGTCCTTGCCGGCCTGCATCGCCGCCCAGGTCACGTCCCGGGGGCCGATGTCCAGCTTCCGGGAGACGGTCTGCCCGGCCGCCTCGAGGGCCTGAGCGTACAGCTCGGCCATGACGTCGGACTCGGAGAAGGCGTTCGCGCCGATCTTGATGGCTCCGTCCCCCACGGGACCGGAGGGCAGCGCGCCCGGTGACGCCTGCGCGGTATCGGGTGATGGCGAGCTGGCCTCTCCCACCGCTGCTGTGCTCAACGCCATCAGCAGCGATGCCCCAAGGACCAGCGTGCGGTGCATCCGCATCGGGTCGTCCTCCAATAGCTTCCCCGGCGACCACGGTCTGCGACGCTCGGGACTCCGAAACCCTACCATCGGGATCGCCTATCTCCGTCAGGTTTACGCCGTAGCGATGCCACCGGACGTTGCAGTTGGGTGACGACCGTTCATTGGCGTCCAGGGTCGTGCGGGCCACCCGACGGGAACGCCGGTGGCAGCGGTCGGTCGAGGTCGGCCGGCACGATGCTGCCCGTGGCTCGCCGGTTCGAACGCTTGACGAGCCACGCGAACAGGACCTCCGTGCCGATGGCCAGGATGGCGACCATCAGCACGCCCGACCAGATCCGGGTGTAGTCCTGGCGGGCGAAGCCCTGGATGATGTAGCGACCCAGGCCGCCGCCGCCGAAGACGGCCCCGAGCGTCGCGGTGGCGATGACCTGGACCGCCGCGACGCGGACGCCGGTGAGCACGACCGGCAGGGCCAGTGGCAGCTCCACCTGGCGCAGGACCTGGCTGCCGCGCATCCCCATGCCGCGAGCCGCCTCGCGCAGGTCACCGTCGACGCCGTGCAAGCCAGCATAGGTCGTGGTGACGATCGGCGGGATGGCGAGCAGGACCATCGCCGCGAAGGTGGCGAAGTACGCCAGGCCGCCGGCCGCACCGGCCCGGCTGAAGGCGATGGAGAGCGGGAACAGCAGGGCCATGACCGCATACGACGGCACCGCCCTGCCGATGTTGGCGAGCTGCACGGAGATGAACGAGAAGCGGCCGGTATGTCCGATATACAGCCCGATGGGCAGCGCCACGAGCAATGCCGCGACCATGGACAGGAGGCAGAGCACGAGGTGCTCGACCATCCGGTTGGGGATGCCGTCATTGCCGCTCCAGTTGGCGGCGTCTGCGAACCAGCCGCCGATGGCGGCGATGCCGCTGGCGAGGTCCTGGAGCATCAGCCGTCACCGCCACGGGCGCGGGTCCAGGGCGTGAGTCGCCGGAGCAGCAGGACGAACGCGACATCGGCCACGACGGCCAGGGCCACCGACAGGACGGCGCCCGTGATGATCTTGGTCGGGAACGAGGTTCGCAGCCCTTCGTTGATGAGCCGGCCAAGACCGCCCAGGCCGATGAGGGCGCTGACCGTCACGAGGCCGATGGTCGTCACGGCCGCGATGCGCAACCCGGATACGACGAGCGGCAGCGCCAGCGGGATCTCGACCCGCCAGAGTCGGCCCCGGCCCGTGAAGCCCATGCCATCGGCCGCCTCCTTGGCCTCGACGGGGACACCATCGATGCCCGTGACGGTGCTCCGCACGAGGATGAGGATGGTGTAGCTGACGAGCGCGATGAGCGCGGTGACAGAGGTCAGCCCGGTGATGGGGGCGAGCGCCGCGAACAGGGCGATGCTGGGGATGACGTACAGCAGCCCCGCCACGGCCGTGATGGGGCCATACAGCGCGCGCCAGCGGATGCTCACGAGGGCGAGCCCGAACGAGATCGCGAAGCCGATGAGCACGGCCAGGAAGGCGAGCACGAGGTGCTCCACCGTCAGGGACCAGACATCGTCGAGGTGGCCGCCGATCCAGGCCCAATCGATGAGCGGCTGGCCGCTCATGCCCGCGGGTCCTGCGGCGTGGCGCCGTGCCTCATCGTAGTGCGCTCGCCACCTGATCGACCGTGAGCACGCCCTGCGCTCGACCCTGGTCGTCGACCACCACACCCGTGATGACGTCCGCAGCGAGCATCAGGGAGAGGGCATCGCGGAGGGACATCCGGCGGGTCAGGACCGCCTCTGCCGGGTCCGCGAGGTCGGCCGTCAGGACGCCGGTCCGCGGGACGCTGCGCTCGTGGACCCAGCCAAGGGGCCGTCCCTCGACGTCCAGCAGCAGCAGCCATGGCGACGCCGGATCCGCCAGTGTCCGGGTACGTGCCTCCGCGGCGTCCGCGCCGACGGTCCCGGTCACCGCCGGACGCGGCTCCAGCTCCGCCACGCGGCTGAGCGACAGGCGCTTGAGGCCCCGGTCGGTACCCACGAAGCGGGCCACGAACTCCGAGGCGGGCGAGCCCAGGATCGCGTCCGGGGTGTCGAACTGGGCGAGGATGCCCCCCGACTGGAACACCGCGACCACGTCGCCGAGCCGGATGGCCTCATCGATGTCGTGGGTCACGAACAGGATCGTCCGGGCGAGCTGCTCCTGGAGGCGAAGCAGCTCGTCCTGCAGTCGCTCACGCACGATGGGGTCGACGGCACCGAACGGCTCGTCCATGAGCATGACGGGTGGGTCGACCGCGAGCGCCCGTGCGACGCCGACCCGCTGCCGCTCGCCTCCCGACAGCTGACCGGGGTACCGGTCGCGATAGCGCGCAGGATCGAGACCGACGAGCGCCAGCAACTCGTCCGACCGAGCACGCCGGAGCCGCGCATCCCAGCCCAGGAGGCCCGGCACGACCGCCACGTTCTCGCCGATGGTCTTGTGGGGGAAGAGACCGACCTGCTGGATGACATAGCCGATCCGCCGCCGCAGCTGGATGGGGTCCTCGTGCCGGATGTCGCGACCGTCGATGAGGACGCGACCCGAGGTCGGCTCGATGAGCCGGTTGACCATCTTGAGGCTGGTCGTCTTGCCACAGCCGGACGGCCCCACGAAGACGCAGATGCGGCCAGCAGGGATGGTCATGGACAGGTCATTGACGGCCCCGGGCCCCGTCCCGCCGGTGTCATAGCGCTTGGTCACGTGCTCGAACACCACGCTGGCGCCTGGCGCGCCCGAGGTCGGGACCTGGCCTTCTGTCCCCTGCGGTGCGGTCATCGCGGCACCCTACCCGAGCAGGGCGTGCCTGTCATCCGCGAAGCCTCGCGGGTAGACTTGCAGCCGCCCTGTCGACCACCGCTTCATGGAGTCCCCACGATGCCCCAGATCCACCTGCGCGCCGAGCCCGGCGACTATGCCCCGCTCGTGCTGCTGCCCGGTGACCCGAACCGCGCGACGCGCATCGCAGCGATGTTCGACGGCGGCCTGGAGAACGTTCGCAAGGTCAACGACCACCGTGCGCTCTACGGCTACACCGGCACCTACCAGGGCGTCCCGGTGAGCGTCCAGACCACGGGCATGGGCACGCCCTCGTTCTCCATCGTGGTCGAGGAGCTCCTGCGGCTGGGTGCCACGCGTCTCATCCGGGTGGGTACCTGCGGGGGCATCGGGCGGGGCATCCACACCGGCGACCTCGTGGTGGCGACCGCGGCCGCACCCGTCGATGGATCGACGCGCACCTACCTGCACGGCGACCCGTTCGCACCCGCCGCGGACTTCGAGCTGACCCGGGCGCTCGTGGACGCGGCCGCAGCGGCGGGCACGAAGGCCTTCGTGGGCCCCGTCGCGACCGTCGACGTGTTCTACAACCCGGATGCCGACTACGTCACCAAGTGGCGCGGCCGGGGCATCCTTGGCTTCGAGATGGAAGCAGCCGCGCTGTTCCTGCTCGCGGGCCGCGAGCAGGGCTCCGGTCACGACGTCCGCGCGGCCTGCGCGCTCACCGTCTCCGACACCTTGTCCGAGGAGGAGACCTCTGAGGGCACGTACCTGAGCCTCGAGGACCTGGAGCGGGCCACCGACACCATGATCCGCGTCGCCCTCGAGGCGGGCTCCGTCCGCTCGCGATGACGGCGGCGGGCAGGATCGCGGTCGACGGTGCCCGGGCGTCGGGACTAGCCATCCCGGTCGGGGTCAACCTGACGACCATCGGCGTCACGTCCAGCTGGTGGCTGGACGCCGCCGCCCGGGTCGAGGCGGCCGGCTTCTCCACGGCGTGGTCGTGGGACCACTTCGTCAGCCGTGGACGCCGGACGGACCCGTTGCTGGAGTGCTGGACGACGCTCGCCGCGACAGCCGCGACCACCGGCCGTCTTCGCGTCGGCAGCTTCGTGACCAACGTCATGAACCGCCATCCCGCCGTCCTGGCGCGCATCGCGATGACGGTCGCCGACCTTGCGCCTGGGCGCGTGGACCTGGGCATCGGCATCGGCGGGCATCCGGCGGAGCATGTCGCGTACGGCATCGATTTCCCGCCAGCCCGGGAGCGGGCCGCTCGCCTGGAAGCGTCCATCGGGGTCATCCGGGCACTCTTCGCGGGTGGTCCGGCGGACCTTGCGGGGGAGTACTTCCAGCTCGCCGATGCCTACGCCGCGCCCGTCCCAACGCCGGCACCGCGGATCCTGGTGGCGGCCGAGACGCCGGCCGGGGCGCAGCTGGCGGCACGCGCCGGCGACGGCTGGATCACCTTCGAGGGGTACCTGGACCGGCTGATGCCGGTGTACCTGGAGGCACTTGCGGCGGCCGGCCGTCGGCGGTCGGACGTGACCATCGTGGTCGGCACGGATGTGCCGCGTGGCGCCGCGGCTGCCGAGCATCCGTTGCTCGCGGAGCTGGCGGCATCGACAGCGGCGTGGCAGGCACGCGGCGCGGACGAGCTGGTCCTCCATTGGATCCATGACGACCAGCTGGAGGCGGTCCTCGCAGCTGGAGAACGCGCCGCGGCGTAGGCTACGGGTCGTGTCCAGCCCCGAACCGGTGCCGACCCCCGCCGCGCCGAGCGTCCGCGAGCCGCACGGCTTCCTCGCGCCCGCACCCGAGGGGCATCCCGTCAGCCACTGCATCCGTTGCGGCAAGGAGACGCCGCCGGGCGTCTCGATGTGCGAGGCGGACAACCCGGGGCGCATCAAGGCACCCAGCGCGACCCAGCTCCACGCCACGATCCTGGCCGGTGTCGTCCTGGGCTTCGTGGGGTTCTTCCTGCTGATGCGCATCGCGGTGTCGCAGGGCGGCCCGTACCAGGCGACCATCGCGGGTCGCGCCAGCACGGCGGACGGCGGCATCACCGTTGCGGTCGTGGTCACCAACACCGGTACCAATGAGGGCATCGCGACGTGCCGCATCACGCGTGATGGCTCGGCGCGTCCGGACGATGTGACCTTCCGCACCGAGCGGCTGGCACCCGGTGCCGCGGCCACGCTGACCCGCGACGTCCCGCCGCCGACGGAGAAGCAGCCGCCGTTCCTGCTCGACCGGGTGTCCGCCACCTGCACCTGATCGGCTCCCGGTCGCGTCCCGATCGTGTCGTGCTCGACACCGATTTACGATACGCACCGTATTGTCAGTTGACGCTCCGCGGCGTATGATACGAGACAGTTCGTATCACAAACGGAGGTCATGATGACCACACCAATGCCCGACATCAGCGCACCCAGCGCACCCGAGGTCTACGACCGGCTGCAGATGCTGCAGCTCATCGACGACGCCCTGCGCCAGACCCCCTTCTGTGTGTGCGGTCAGCTCATGACCGTCGATGCCGAGGGTGCCAGCCTCTACCTTGAGTGCCCTACGTTCCAGGAACCGGCCGCCGGCCGCCTCTCATGGCTGCGCAGCGGTGTGCGCCTGGTGCTGCACCAGCGCCAGCTGCTGGCCCACGACGTCGCCATCGCCGCTTGAGCCGATACGGCTCCGGTGGGTCGCGGGCCCCTGGAGGAGGGGAGCGAGCGGGCACGTCGAGCGTGCACTGATACGCGCCGTTCCGTAATCTATCGGGATGACCGTCGATCATCCCGCATCAGCGACATCCGACGCCGGAGCGCCCCGGCGTGGCCGTCCACGCAGTGACCGGGCGCATCGGGCGATCCTCGATGCCGCCCAGGCGCTGCTCGTCGAGGAGGGGTTCTCCGGGCTGCGCCTCGAGCACGTCGCGACCCGGGCGGGTGTCGGCAAGGCGACCATCTATCGCCGGTGGGGGTGTCGGGAGGAGCTCGCGCTGGAGCTGCTCCTCGAGCTTGCCGGACCGCACATCCCGGTGGCGGAGACGGGGGACACACGGGAGGAGCTGCTGGCAGCGGTCCTCAGCCCGGTCCGGGCTCTCACCGAGACGTCCTTCGGACCGGTCATCCGGTCCCTGCTGTCGGAGATCGCGATGGACCCCCGGTTGGGTGATCGCTTCCGTGCCACGGTCGTTGGCGCGCGACGTGCCGAGGTGGCCAGGATCTTGGCCCGCGGCATCGAGCGTGGCGACCTGCGCCCGGATTCGGACGTCGATATCGCCACGGAGCTGCTCGTGGGCCCGGTCTATTTCCGCTTCATGTTCGGTGGCGACCTCGACGCCCGGTTCGCCGAACGCGTCGTCGTCGCGTTCCTGGCCGGCTACGGTCAGCCGGTGTCCGACACCGACTGGTTCTGACCCGGCCGGCGCCCGACCTGCGCAACGCTCATCGAGTCCCAGAGGTTCGGGTGGTTCAGGCCGTGGTCGGTGGCCGGCCGCGCCGGAGCCCCAAGCCGTTGACCCCAGCGCCGGCCAGGAGCAGCGCCGCATCCACGAGCATCACCAACCGGAACGCGTCAGTGGAGGCCTCGTCGATGGCCATGGCGGTCGCGGGGTCGGTGCCGTCAGGCGGGGGGTTGAGGGGTTGCACGGCGGCGCGAACCGCCTCGGAGCCGGTGTCCAGGGATGGCGCCAGGCGCCCCAGCTGTCCGTAGAAGACCGCCGTGATGACGATGTACAGCATCGCCAACAGCAGCGGCGAGCCCACCCGTGAGACCGCGTTGTTGATGGCCGAGCCAAGACCCGCATTGCCGACCGGCACCGAGCCCATGAGCGTCGTGGTCAGGGGCGCCACGACGAGCGTGATGCCGACGCCGAACAGCAGCACGGCGGGGAGCACGTCCACGAGCGCGTCGGTGGGCGGCAGCGTCATGCCGGCGCCGAGGTCCAGTGCCCAGGGTGTGCTGGTGGCGCTGATGCGCGCGAACCAGGCTACCCCGAGGGCCATGAGCGTCGGCCCGATGACCAGGAACCGCCAGGCTCCGATGCGCGCCGCGGTCGTGCCCACGCGGGTGGAGAAGAGCGTCAACAGCACGCCCGTCGGCAGGCTGATGGCCGCCGCCGCGAGCGCGCTGTAGCCCAGGACGCCCTGCAGGAAGACGATGGACAGGAACGAATAGGTGTACAGGGCCCCGTAGATGAGCAGCGTGGAGAGGTTGATGACCGCGAACGGCCGGATCCGGAAGAGGGCGGGTGGCACGAGCGGATCCCGCCGTCGGACCATCAGGACGGGGAACGCGATCGCGGCCAGGACGCCGATGGCCAGCGCGATGAACGCGGCCGGATCGGTCCAGCGTTGCTCCTGGCCCCGGATGAGCCCGAACGTGATGCCGCCGACCGCGATCGCGATGACGATCGAGCCCAGCCAGTCGAGGTGGCGGGGCGCCTCCGGATTGCGGGATTCGGGCACGTACCGGATGGCGGCATAGAGCGCCAGCAGCACGAGGGGCACGTTGACGAGGAAGGCAAGCCGCCACGAGAACGAGTCGACGATGATGCCCCCGAACAGTGGCCCGAGGATGGTCAGGGCGCTCGTCGCGGCCGACCAGATGCCGAACGCCCGCGCCCGCGCGGCGCCCTCGAAGTTAGCCGTGATGAGGGACAGCGGGCCGGGCACCAGCAGGGCGCCCGCCGCGCCCTGTGCCAATCGGAAGAGCACCAGCCACTCCATCGTCGGCGCCAGGCCGCAGAGGGCGGAGGTGAGACCGAACGAGGCGAGCCCGAGGATGAAGATGCGCCGGCGGCCATATCGGTCGGCGAGCGCGCCGGCGATGATGAGGAACGCGGACAGCGTGGCGAGGTAGCCGCTCGTGACATACGCCTGACCTTCGAGCGTACCTACCAGGGTCGCCGGCAGGTCCCTCGCGATGGTCGGCAGGGCCACGTTGACGATCGTGGAATCCAGGAAGACGATCCCGGACGCCAGGACCACCGCCAGCAGGATCCACCGCGCCTGGGTCCCGGTTGCGCTCGACACCTCATCGATGGTACGCGACGAGGTGCGCGGCACACGTCCTTGGGGCGCGCCCGGTACGATCGCGGGGTGTCCACCACCATCTCATCGGCCGTCGCGCCTGCCTATGCCGCCGAGCTCGCCGTGGCCACGGAGGCCGCCCGGGCCGCCGCGGCCATCCAGATCGAGCACTACGAGCGTCTCGAACACATCGTCAAGAAGAGCGCCCGCGACGTCGTCACCGAGGCCGATCATCTCTCGGAAGAGGCGATCATCGCGACCATCCGGCGGGCGTTCCCGGACGATCAAGTCCTGGCCGAGGAGTCGGGCCATTCCGGGGCCCGGGCCGGGACGGGGCCTGTCGACGGGTCCGGCTCCAGTGCACCGGTCGGGGCGGGTCATCGGATCTGGGTCATCGACCCCCTCGACGGCACCGTGAACTATGCCGCCGGCATCCCTCATTTCTGTACCAGCGTCGGCCTCGTCGTCGGCGGCCAGCCGACCGTGGGCGTCGTCCTCGACCCGCTGCTCGACGAGCTGTTCAGCGCGGTCGCGGGACACGGCGCGACGCTGGATGGCGTGCCCATCCATGCCTCGAACGGCGCGCTTGGTGATGGTGTCATCTCGCTCGCGCTGCCAACCGGCGGCTTCGCGCGCCGTGAGCTGGCGGTCCGGAAGGCCGTGCGGGTCGCCCGGTCGATGGGCAGCGCCGCCCTGGGTCTGTCGTGGGTCGGCAACGGACGCTTCCATGCCTACGTGCAGTGGCGGGGTCTGTCCCTCTGGGATATCGCGGCGGCGGGTCTCATCGCCGCCGAGGGTGGCGCGACCGTGACCACGGTCGAGGGCGACCCCTGGTTCGATCTCACCCGGGCCACCCGCGCGACCGGGCTCGTGGCGGCGCCGGGCGCCGACCACGCGACACTCCAGGGACTGCTCCGGTGACCGCGGTCGCCCGGCTCCAGCACGCGATGCTGTATGTCACGGACCTGGCGCGCTCGGTCGACTTCTACCACCAGGCGCTGGGCCTCGAGGAGACCTGGCGGGACGGGCCCATCGCGCTCATGCGTGCCGTAGGTTCCACAAACCACCACGACCTGGCGCTGCTCGCGGTGGGCGAGGATGCTCATCGTCCGCCGTCGGGGTCGGTCGGCCTGTATCACCTCGCGTGGGAGGTGTGGACCATCGACGAGCTCGCGGCCGCGGCCGCGGCGCTGTCCGCGATGCGTGCCTTGACCGGCGCCAGTGATCATGGCGCCATCAAGTCCGTCTACGGCCGTGACCCGGACGGCATCGAGTTCGAGATCACCTGGGCCGTGCCCCGGCTCTACTGGGGCGACTACGACAAGCGCGGGACGGTCCGTCCGCTCGACCTGGATGCGGAGCTGGAACGCTGGAGCCGGCCCGCCGCGCGAGCCTGAGGGCGCCCGGTCAGTCGGCCCAGTGCGGCACGCGGCCACGGAGGGCCGGCGCCGCGAGCCGCTCGATGAGCGCCTCGAACGGGGCCCGGGGCACGCCCCGCCACCGCAGCTCCTCGACCGAGCGCTGGGGGATCGGCGCGTCGAGGCGCAACAGGGCGAGCTCGCGGTAGAGCAGCGCCTCCTCGTGGCGCTCCCGGAGTGCCAGCGCCAGCGTGGCCGCCCCCCGCACGCTCACGTCCCATCGGCCGACGGAATCCGGGATGTCCTCCAGATGGGGATACCGCCGCAGCACGGCCGCGCTGGAGACGGCTCCCCAGCCGGGGATGCCTGGATACCCGTCGGAGGCGTCACCGACCAGGGCCAGGAAGTCGGGGATGCTCGCGGGTGAGACGCCGAACTTCTCGCGCACCCCATCCGCATCCACGAAGGACCGCTTGCGGCGGTCGTAGGTCACGACCCGACCATCCTCGCGGACGCACTGGGCCATGTCCTTGTCGGGCGACAGGATGACCACCCGCTCCACGTCAGGGTCCTCCGCCCAGCGGGCGGCGGCGGCTCCGAGCGCATCATCCGCCTCGAACTCGACCATCGGCCAGAGCACCACGCCGATGGCCCCCAGGGCGAGTTCGACGAGCGGGAACTGCGCCAGCAGCTCGGGCGGCATCCCTGCATCGGTCTTGTAGCCGGCGAACCGGTCGTTGCGCCAGGAGCGGATCTCGTGATCGGTTGCGGCGCCCAGATGGGTGACACCGTCCTCGCGGAGCAGCGAGAAGGTGCTCTCGATGACCCCGACGGTGGCACCAGCGGGCGTCCCGTCAGCTGCCGTATGGGGCGGCCGACCGAAGTGCGCCCGGAACAGCTCGTACGTGGCGTCCAGGAGGTGGAGCTGCACGCTCCGGTCAGCCTCCGCTGCCGGGGGTCGTGTCACCGAAGTCGGTGCTCGCGAGGGTGTCCCCGTTGATCTCGCCGGAGGGCACGACGACCCCGCCACCCGCCACGGCCGCGGCGGCCCAGGCCGCGCCGATGATGCCCGAGGTATTCAGGAACCGGGCCGTCACGACGTCCGCCTTGGTCTTGACAAGGCGACCCCACTTGGGCCATTCCTTGCTGACCCCGCCACCGAAGATGAACAGGTCGGGCGAGAAGTACAGCTCCACGCGTCCGAGGTACGCGTTGAACTGGCGCGACCAGACCTTCCAGCCCAGCTTCCGACGCTCGCGGGCGGCCCCGCTGACGAGCGTCTCGGCATCCTGGCCGTGGAACTCGAGATGGCCGAACTCCGTGTTGGGTACCAGGTGGCCGTCGATGAACAGCGCGCTGCCGATGCCGGTCCCGATGGTCAGCAGCAGCACCGTGCCCATGCGGCCGGCCGCCGCGCCGTAGGCCAGCTCTGCCATGCCGGCCGCGTCCGCGTCGTTGATGATGAGCACCCGGCGGCCGATGGCGGCGCTGATGTTGTCCGTGGCCGGCCAGCCGATCCAGCGCTGGTCGATGTTGGCTGCGCTAGCGAGTCGCCCGTCCTTGACGATCCCCGGCAGCCCGCAGCCGACGGGCAGCGTGTCCGGCACGTCCTGGCCGTCGAGCACCTTGGCGACCACCGATGCGATGGTCTGGGCGACCGCCTCGGGGGTCGATGGCTGGGGCGTCCGCTCGCGGAACCGGGCGCCGACCAGCTGTGCGGTGGCGAGGTCGACCAGCGCCGCCTTGACACCCGTGCCCCCGACATCGATGCCCAGGGCAAGGCCAGACAGATGGGACGTTGGCACGGGGACCTGCGGGTCGCCACCGGGACGCGCATCGGGATCGATCGCGACCCCCTCGACACTGGTCGCGGTCCTTTCGCCTGGATGCTCTTCGGTCATGCACGGCAGGATACGACGTGCGGCGTCCCTGTCATGCGACGTGTTCGATGTCGACGGTCCGCCATCACCCATCGGAGACCCCGCCACATGGCCTGTCTGGCGTGATCCGCCGCTCCTGCATCACGGTGGGGGTCGTGGCCTGCGTGGCGGTCCTGGGCCTCAACGTCATCGGCGTCCTTGCGCCGCGGCGCGACGGCCTCCTGGCGCTGGCCCAGGTCTTCGCGCCCTACCTGTTCCTGGGCCTGTTGCTGTTCCTGCCCCTCGCGCTCCAGCGCAGCGCGCAGGCGCGCGCACTGCGACTGCTGCTGCTGACGTGTGCCGTGGTCTTCCTGGTCCGGTTCCTGCCGGGTAGCGTGGCGCTACCCCGGTCCCTCGAGCCCGGCGCGCTCGCGCTCCCGGTCGCGACCTGGAACCTGGAGCTGGGCCAGGCGGATCCCGCGGTGGTCCTGGAGGCCATCCGGCAGCTGCCACCCGGGATCGTTGGCCTCGAGGAGCTCACGCAGCGGCATGCCGATCCCATCGCCACCGATCCGGTGATCCGCCGCAGGTTCCCCTACCAGGTCCTGCGCCCACGCGAGGCCTCCGACGGCCTCGGGCTGCTCAGCTCCTGGCCGATCGCCGATGGCTGGACGTTCGACTTCGACCCGCCGATCATGTCGGCGACGGTGACCCCCGAGCCTGCGCGGAGCGTCGCGGTCGTGGTGGCACATCCCTACCGCGGCATCCTCGTGGATGGGCCCGTCGGGCTGCCCAGCTACGACACGGCTGGCCGGGATCGCGCGATTGCGGTCGTACGTCAGACCATCGACCCCATCCTGGCCGCCGGCACGCCACTCGTGATGCTCGGCGACTTCAACATCGTGGATCGCGAGGTCGGCTACCGCGAGCTCGCGGCCGGCCTCATCGACGCGCAGCGGGCGGTCGGACTGGGCCCCGGACTCACCTGGCGACCCGAGAGCGTCGAATGGCTCCCATTCGGCCTGCTGCGGATCGACTACGTGTGGAGCGCGAACGGCATCGAGCCCATCGCCATCGGACCCGACTGCACGCCGCGCGGCAGCGACCATTGCCTCCTCCGCGCGACCCTGGGACTCCCCCCGTCGGGACCGTGATCATCGATCACGGTGGGCATCGTGATCGACCTCCTCGATCAGCATGATCGAAACCACCCCGTAACCGGCCGTCGCCCTACACTGTCGCCCGACATGACCGATAGCGAGCCCGATTTCAAGCAGCAGCTGCCCGACCGAGATCCCGCGGAGACGGACGACTGGGTCGATTCGCTCGACTCCATCGTCAGGACGGAGGGAGTCGCGCGAGCCCAGTTCGTCCTGTATCGATTGCTCAAGCGTGCCCGCCAGCTGAACATCGGACTCTCGGCGCTCACCCAGACCCGCTACATCAACACCATCTCGCCAGAGCAGGAGCCGGAGTACCCGGGTGACGAGCAGATGGAGCGCCGGATCCGGCGCATGCTGCGCTGGAATGCGGTGGCCATGGTCCTGCGGGGGAACGCCACCTCGCCCGGCATCGGTGGCCATCTCGCCACGTACGCGTCCGCGGCCAGCCTGTTCGAGGTGGGCTTCAACCACTTCTTCCGGGGCAAGGACGCGGCCGGGATGGGCGACCAGGTCTTCTACCAGGGTCACGCGGCGCCGGGCGTCTACGCCCGTGCGTACCTCGAGGGTCGGCTCTCGGAGGACCAGCTCGACCACTTCCGCCAGGAGGTCGTGCCCGGTCAGGGTCTGAGCTCGTATCCCCATCCGCGATTGATGCCCGACTTCTGGGAGTTCCCCACGGTCTCCATGGGCATAGGTCCGCTGTCGGCCATCTACCAGGCCCGCTTCAATCGATACCTCCACAACCGGGGCATCAAGGACACCAGCGGCAGTCGGGTGTGGGCATTCCTGGGCGATGGCGAGATGGACGAGCCAGAGTCACTGGGCGCCCTGTCGATCGCCGCTCGTGAGGGTCTGGACAACCTCACCTTCGTGGTCAACTGCAACCTGCAGCGACTCGACGGCCCGGTGCGCGGCAACGGCAAGATCGTCCAGGAGCTGGAATCGGTCTTCCGCGGCGCGGGCTGGAATGTCATCAAGGTCATCTGGGGCCGCGAGTGGGATCCGCTGCTGGCCCGGGACATCGACGGCGTCCTGGTCCAGCGGATGGGCGACATGCTCGACGGTGAGTCGCAGAAGTACGCGGTCGAGACCGGCGCCTACATCCGGGAGCACTTCTTTGGCACGGACCCGCGGCTGCTGGCCATGGTCGAGGGCTACAGCGACGACCAGATCAAGGCCCTCCGCCGCGGTGGGCACGACCATCGGAAGCTGTACGCCGCGTATCGCACCGCGGTCGAGCACCAGGGTCGCCCGACCGTCGTGCTGGCCCAGACGGTCAAGGGCTGGACGCTGGGCCCGGGTGTCGAGGCACGGAACATCACCCACCAGGCCAAGAAGCTCAACGAGCAGGAGCTGCGCGCCTTCCGCGACCGGCTGGAGCTGCCCATCACCGATGAGCAGATCAAGGAGGCGCCGTACTTCCGTCCGGCCGCCGACTCGCCCGAGCTCAGGTACCTCGCCGAGCGACGGGCTGCCCTCGGCGGGCCATCGCCTCGCCGGGTGGTCATCAGCAAGCCACTGGATCTGCCGGCTGCAGACGTGTTCGGCGGCTTCGACGCCGGCTCGGGGACCCAGGAAGCGTCCACCACGATGGCTTTCGCGCGCCTCATGCGCGACCTCATCCGGGACAAGGGCATCGGCAAGCGGATCGTGCCCATCATCCCCGACGAGGCACGCACGTTCGGCATGGACCCCCTGTTCAAGGAGGTCGGCATCTACACCGCGCTCGGCCAGCGGTACGATCCGGTCGACTCCAACCTGGTGCTGTCCTATCGCGAGGCGACCGATGGCCAGGTGCTGGAGGAGGGCATCACCGAAGCCGGCTCCTCCGCTTCGTTCCAGGCGGCGGGGACCTCGTACGCCACGCATGGCGAGCCGATGATCCCCTTCTATATCTTCTATTCCATGTTCGGCTTCCAGCGGACTGCCGACCAGTTCTGGGCGTTCGCGGACGCCCGCGGCCGGGGCTTCCTGCTGGGGGGCACGGCGGGCCGCACGACGCTCAACGGGGAGGGTCTCCAGCACGAGGATGGCCACACCCTGGTGCTGGCGTCGGTCGTGCCCACGGCGCGCGTCTATGACCCTGCGTTCGCGTACGAGAGTGCGGCCATCATCCGCGACGGCATCCGCCGGATGCACGGTCCTGAGCCGGAAGACCTGCTGTATTACATCGCCCTCTACAACGAGAACTACGTGATGCCGGCGCGGCCGGACGACCTGACGGATGAGGACATCAACCGCGGCCTGTACCGCTTCCGGGCTGCGCCGGAGCTGCCTCGGGGAGCGCCGCGGGCGACCATCCTGTCCGGCGGCTCGATCATGCTCCAGGCTCTGGAGGCGCAGACCATCCTTGCCGAGCGTTACGGTGTCGCTGCGGAGGTGTGGAGCGCCACGTCGTACCAGCTGCTGCGCAACGAGGCGCTGGAGGTCGACCGCTGGAACCTGTTCCACCCCGGTGAGGCGCCGCGCGTACCGCTGGTCAGCCAGCTGCTGGGGGAGGCCGCCGGGCGTGGTCCGATCATCGCGGTCAGCGACTGGATCCGGGCGTGGCCGGACATGATCTCGCGCTGGATCCCGGGCGGCTCGTGGTGCAGCCTGGGCACGGATGGCTTCGGGCGCAGCGACTCGCGTGCCGCGCTGCGGCGCTTCTTCGGCGTGGATGCCGCCCATATCGTGGCGGCGTCCCTCTCGGAGCTGGCTCGGTGCGGCCAGGTGCCCATGGAGGTCGCCCAACGAGCGCTCGGCGAACTGGGCGTCGATCCGGAGGCACCCTTCTCGCTCACCCACTGAGCACGAGCATGTCCTTCGCCGTGGGCGGCTCCGGCCGGACATCACCCGATCCACAGCGGGGATACGCTGCACGGATGGAACGGACCGTTCGCCTCGCCCTCGCCCTCCTCATCGTCCTCGCTTGGGCTGCCCAGACCGCGGTCGCCCAGTCCGGATCGCCGGGAACGGGCTGGCAGCCCGGGACCGTCTCGATCGTGCTGCAGCCATTCGCGGATGGGCTCAACGCGCCAGTGTTCCTGACACCCGACGGCACCGGCGATGGCGTCCTCTACGCCGTGGAGCAGGGAGGCACCGTACGCGCCATCAGCCCCGAGGGCACCGTCGCCACGACACCATTCCTGGACCTGGGCGACAAGGTCCAGTCCGGTGGCGAGCAGGGCCTCCTGGGCCTCGCCTTCCACCCCGATTACGCGACGAACGGGCGACTATTCGTCTATTACACGCTCGCGGGCGGTGCCTCCCAGGTGGTGACGGAGTTCCACGCGGTGGACGGTGTCGTCGACCCGGCATCGGAGCGGCTCATCCTCGAGATGCCCGACTTCGCGGCAAACCACAACGGCGGCATGCTTGCCTTCGACCCCGAGGGGATGCTGCTCGTCGGTACCGGCGATGGGGGTGGTGCGGGAGACCCGGAGCACAACGGCCAGGATGTGACCCAGCTGCTGGCGAAGCTGCTGCGCATCGACGTCAACGGTGCCCAGCCCTACACGACACCCGAGAACGACCCGAATGGGCTGCTGGGTCCTGATGCACGCCCGGAGATCCGAGCGACGGGCCTGCGCAATCCGTGGCGCTACAGCCTCGATCGGCAGACCGGGGACGTGTTCATCGGGGACGTTGGCCAGGGCTCCTGGGAGGAGGTCGATGTCCTGCCCGCGGGCCAGGGCGGCGCGAACTTCGGCTGGAGCATCATGGAAGGCCCGGACTGCTTTGGGGCAGACAGCTGCGACGTCACCGGCAAGACGGGGCCAGTGGCGACCTACGGTCATGACAGCGAGGGCGGCTGTGCCATCGTGGGCGGCTATGTCTACCGAGGGCACGCCTATCCAGCGCTGACGGGTGCCTACATCTACAGCGATGACTGCTCGGGCAACATCTGGCTGCTGTCCGCAGCCGATGCCGTCGCGACCGGCAGCGCCACCCCGGAGCTGGTGGGTCATATCGATGGCAATCCGTCGGCATTCGGACAGGGTGACGACGGCGAGCTGTACCTCGTCGACCTCGGCGGCCGGATCCTGCGGGTGACCGCCGCCACACCGTAGGCGTCGTCCACGAGCCACCCCGGTCAACGCCACGTGGCGCACACCCGTACCATGCCCGGATGCGCAGGACCATCCCAGTGGCAGCCGCCGTGCTGCTCATCGCCAGCGGCTGCACCCTGATCCCGCTTGCCAGCCCATCCCCCGGCGGCTCGCCGGCAGTACCGTCGGCAGTCAGCAGCCCTCTCGCCAGCATCGCCCCGGTCGCGACCCCGGAGCCGACCATCGCCCCGGTCGCGACCCCGGAGCCGACCATCGCCCCGGTCGCGACCCCGGAGCCGACGCCGACCGCCACCCCCACCGCACGGCCGAGCCGCACGCCGGGCACCAAGCTCGGGTTCAAGCCCGGCAAGCTCCAGCTGAAGCTGGAGCAGGTCGCTGACCTGGAGGGGTTGCAGCCGGTGTATCTCACCGGCGACGGCACTGGTGACGGCCTGCTCTACGTCGTCGAGCGAGCGGGTCGCATCCGGGTCATGACCGAGGGGGGCAAGATCCAGGGCACGCTGCTCGACCTGCGCGGGCGCGTCGGCGTGGACGGTGAGCGAGGCATGCACGCCGTGGCGTTCCACCCGAACTTCGACAAGAACGGCAAGTTCTACGTTCACTACAACACGCCGGCCGGCAATACCCGCATCGTGGAGTACAAGCAGCGCAAGGCCGGCCAGGAAGTCGCCGCCGGGTCGGGGCGGACCCTGTTCGACTTCGCCCGCCCGGAGTGGAACCACAACGGTGGCTGGTTGGGCTTCGGGCCGGATGGCTATCTCTACATCGCGCTCGGCGACGGCGGTGGCAACTCGCCTGGCGACCCCTTTGGCAATGGCCAGGACAAGACGGACATCTTCGGCAACATCCTGCGCATCGACGTTGACCACGGCAACCCGTATGCCATCCCCAAGGGCAATCCGTTCGCCAAGGGCGGCGGTCGCAAGGAGATCTGGAGCTACGGGCTCAGGAACCCGTGGCGGGCGAGCTTCGACACCAAGACCGGTAACCTCTGGATCGGTGATGTCGGGCAGGACCGGATCGAGGAGATCGACATCCAGCCCAAGGGCAAAGGCGGCCTCAACTTCGGCTGGTCGACGATGGAGGGTTCCGCCTGTCACAAGCGCCCCAACTGCTCGACCAAGGGTCTCACCCTCCCGGTCACCGAGTACGCCCATGGCGTCAAGGGCTGCTCGGTCGCCGGCGGGTACGTGTATCGGGGCACGCAGCAGCCGCTCCTGGACGGGGCCTACCTCTTCGCGGACTATTGCTCGGGCACCATCTACGGCATCGACGCCAGCAAGGCGAAGGCGGGTGCCGACCTGACGCCGAAGCGGCTCCTGACCAAGGTGCACACCAGCTTCGTGTCGCTGGGCCAGGGCGATGACGGTGAGCTGTACGTGGTGTCCATCGGTGGTGGCATCTACCACATCGTCGCCAAGCCCAGGTAGTGCCCCGCGCGACGGATCGGGCGTGATGAGCAGCATCGTGGAGCGGTACGACCGGGACGCCGAGGCCTACGAGCGGTACTGGGCGCCGGTCCTCGACGCGAGCGCGCGCCGCCTCCTGGACCGCGTGGATGGCGTCGTCGGCACCGGTCCGTCGGTCCGGCCGCGGATCGTGGACCTGGGCACCGGGTCGGGGGTCCTGGCCTTGGCGGCTCGCCAGCGGTGGCCCCATGCCGCCGTCATGGGCGTCGACCCCTCGGTGGGCATGCTGGCCATGGCCGCCCGACGCGCGACCGCGTCGGGTATCAGCGCTGATGATGCCGGGCTTCGATGGCTGGAAGGCGACGCTGGGGCCATCCCCATCGCGAGCGGCTCGATCGACCTCGTGCTCAGCTCGTTCGTGCTCCAGCTCGTGCCCGACCGCGCGGCGGCCCTGCGCGAGATGTTGCGCGTCCTTCGGCCGGGTGGTCACCTGGCGGCAGTCACGTGGCTCGAGGGCGGGCCCGAGTTCGCGCCCGCCACGGAGTTCGACGAGGCGGTCATCGACCTGGGGATCCCGGAACCGGACGACGACGAGGAGGAGCGTTCCGGGGACTTCCGGAGCCGTCGCGCCGCCGCCGACGAGCTACGACGGGTCGGCTTCGAGCGGGTGAGCGCACGCGGCGAGACCCTGGAGCACACCTGGACGCCAGCGTCATACCTGGCCTTCAAGGAGCACTACGACGACGCGTTCCTGTTCGAGCTGCTCGTTGGACGTCATGCCGACCGACTCCGGGAGCTCGCGCGCGACCGGCTGCGGGCGCTCCCCGCGGCCGCCTTCACGTGGCGGACGCCCGTCGTCTCGATCGTGGCTCGGCGACCCGCCTGAGATCCCCAGGCTGGTCCTCAGACGCGAAAGACGGGGCCCTCGAACGGCCGGCAGTCGACGCAGGGCACGAAGCCGGCATCGATGGCGTCCTCGCCATGCCGGAACCGGACGGTGTCGGGCGCGGCCACGGTGCGGGCATGCCGACAGGTCGGGAAGCAGAAGACCATCGATCGCCCGCTGCCAAGGTATCGGATCCCGTCGTCAGCGAGCGCCTCGAGGGCCTCCGCATCGATGTCCTCCGTGCGCAGCATCGCGACCTTTGCCGCGGGTCCACCCGCGCCGTACTCGCCGATGTACCCGTCGGCACGGATGACCCGATGGCAGGGGACGAGGAATGGCAATGGGTTGTTGCCGAGCGCGGAGCCAACGGCGCGCACTGCGCGTGGTCGACCGATCTCCCGTGCGACCCAGGAGTACGGTCGCACCTCGCCCCACGGGATCTCCATCGTCTTGCGCAGGGTGGCGCCACCGAACGCGGTGAGGGACGACAGGTCCAGCGCAAGGTCTGGCTGCCACTCCCCGGCGAGCTGGCGCGCGATGGCGGCGGCGAGCGCGGCGGGCATCCGGTCGATACGGGTCACGGGTCGGCCCGTTCGGAGCATCACGTCCAGCTCGAACCCGGCCGCGTCGCCGGCCCGTTCCACGAGGCTGATGCCGGCCCGACCCCAGGCGACGAAGAGGGGTCCGATCGGGCCTTCGACCTCGGCCCACGCATCCACGTCGCGCATCGCCCGTCCCCGCTGCTACCGGAGCAGGAAGCCGTCTCCCAGGGGATCGCGTTCGTCGACCACGAACGTGTGATAGCCCGTGACGTACCCATGTCCGGCCACGCTCGTGATGACGGCATCGTGGCTGCCCAGCGATGTGGTCGACTCCACCCGACCCTCGAAGATCTCGCCGGTGATGCTCGCGTTGCGGATGTCCTGGCCCTGCTCCAGCCGGCCCGCGGCGTACAGCCAGGCGAGCAATGCGCTCGTCCCCGACCCGCACGGGCTCCGGTCGACCTCCGCGTCTGCGAACACGGTCACGTTGCGCAGCGTTGCGTCCGTGGCGCGGCCATCCGGTGCCGTGGCCGGTTCGTGGTCCACGATGATGGTGCCGTAGACGAAGCCGAGGTCGGCGTCGGTCGGATGGGTCGGCGAGTGGTCACGCCGGAGCACCTCCGTGATGGCGGCGCCGGCGGCCGTCAGGGCATCGATGGACCCCGGCACGACACGCAACCCCAGGTGGGCGGCGTCCACGATGCCGTAGTACGCGCCCCCGAAGGCGAGCTCGACCGTGAGCGGTGGGTGTCCGTCGATGACGATCCGGAGGTCCGAGGCATGGAGATACGAGGGCACGTTCGTGAACCGGACGTCGTCCACCTCGGGACCGCCGTCCTCGCCCGTCCCCACGGCCGCGACCGCCGTCACGAGGCCCGCCGGGGTCTCCCAGCGGATCGTCGTCCCGGGCATCGTCGCCGGGTAGAGGCCCTCCTCGATGAGCCCCGTGGTGAGTGCGATGACACCGTGACCGCACATCGTGCTGTAGCCCGCGTTGTGCATGAACAGGACCGCGATGTCGGCATCCGAACGGTGGGGCGGCAGCAGGACCGCGCCGTACATGTCGCGATGGCCGCGCGGTTCGAACAGGAGCGCCTGTCGGGCTCCATCGGCATGCTCCAGCACCCACCGCCGCCGCTCGAGGATCGGTGCGTGGGGGACCTGGGGATAGCCCGAGCGGATGAGCCGGATGGGTTCACCGCCGGCGTGGAGGTCGATGGTCTCGATGATGGCCCGGGCGTGCGCCCGCGCGGCACCGAGACCCGACATGACGGGCGTCGGGCTCCGACCGGAGACCGCATCCTCTTCGTCCGTCTCGATCGCCGGGGCCTCGGCAGCATCCGTCGGCTCGACCGATACCTCCTCGGGTGACTCGGAGACCTCCGCTGTCATGGCCGGCGTCGATGGAGCCTCCGCGGGATCCGCTTCCCGGGGCTCGAACACCACCGACAGCTCGTGGGTATCACCCTCGGCCCGCCATCGATGTGCGACCGGGGCCCAGCCGGCGGCCCGCGCGGTCCGCACATCCGCCCGGTAGGCGGCCTCGGCCGCCTGGCGGTCGGGTCCGGCGTAGGTGCGGATGACGGGGCGCTGACTCTGCACGGCCCCCCAAGGCTAGCGCGAGCGGGCGGCTCGTGTCAGCCGGGGGAGGAGCAATGCCGTTGCGCCCAGGAACAGGACACCCACGAGCACCAAACCGGCGAGCTGGTTGTTCTCGTCGGACGGCGGTGCCTGGGTCGTCGCAGCGGTCGTCGTGGGCGGCAGCGTGACCCGGATGCTGACGGAGGCATCGCAGCCTTCCGCGACGGCGGTCCACTTGCCGACATCGGTGTCCTCCGCGAAGACCTTGAATGTGTTCGGCCCGCTGAGCACGTCGATGACCCTCGGGTCCTCGTTGCCGCGAGTAAGGCTCAAGGTCGTGGCCGTGAAGCCCGTGCCCTTGAACACGAACGTCGTGTTCGGGGCGCCTGACCGGGGTGACGCGGTGAGCGTGCAGTCGGCGGCGCTGGTCGTGCCGAGCGGCAGCAACAGCGCCAGGCCAAGGGTGGCGATGACGGTCGATAGGGTGCGTGCGACGCGGCTCATGCGCCAAGGATACGGACCAAAGTACTGGGGGTCACCCCCCAAAGTCCGGTACCGGTGACACGATGCAACCGGACGTCCGACGTCTCCGGCCCGCTCGCAGCGCTGCCGCGGACGCGCCTCAGGGTGCCTTGATGGTCACCGCTGCCTTCATGCCACCACTGTAGTGCCCGGGGATGGTGCAGCCCGCGATGGTCTTGCCAGGCTCCGCGAAGGTCATCGTCAGCTCCACCGTCTCGCCGGGCGGCACCGTGATGAACCGGTTCTTGCCGGGCTCGCCGGTCTGGGCCTCCCGCTGCTTCTGCTCCTTGTCGCTGCCGATGAAGAACGTGTGCTCGAGGGCACCCGTGTTGGTGACCACGAACCTGACGGGTGTCCCCGCGACGACGTTGATCTTGCCAGGCGTGATGGTCAGGCTGTCAGCGAGCTCGACCGGCACGATCTGGCTGCCATCGTCGGGTGTCGCCGTCGGCGCCGGACTGGCGGAAGGGCGGCTGAGGGTCGGCCGCGGCGTGGCAGTCGGGGAGGCGATGGGCGTGATCGTCAGCCGTGGCGTCGGGGTGGGTGTCGCGGCCACGACGGGCGCTGGCGATCGCGGCACGACGGGGGTCTGCGCGGGCGCGCTGCTGATCTTGACGCACCCACCGAGCACCGCGGTGAGGGCCAGCAACGTCCCGACCCGACGCATGGACAGCATGATCACGCGCTCGATCCTCCACAGCAGGGTCCTTCGTCGACGCGCAGCATGCCCCACGCTGCCACGTCGTGCAGACCACGGTACCCGCGACTGACCGCAGCGCGCTAGCCTGCACGTCATGTCCCACGCCGACCAACGTCCCAATGCCGCCGTCAAGGCCGAGCCACGCGGCATCGGCACCGCGGGTGCCCGCGACCCACTCGCCCGCGAGGTGAAGCTGCTCGGGGCGCTCCTGGGCGAGGTCATCGTGGAGCAGGAAGGCGAGGAGCTGCTCGACCTCGTCGAGCGCATCCGGCGCGCGACCATCGCGCTGCGACGCTCGGACAGCCCCGACGCCCGCCGAGCCCTGGCGGCGGAGATGGATGCCATCGAGCTGCCGCATGCCGAGGTGCTCATCCGCGCCTTCGGTCTCTACTTCCAGCTCATCAACCTCGCCGAGGAGAAGCAGCGCGTCCGGCGTCTTCGGTCGTGGGCGCGCCAGTCGCCCCATGGCATCCTCGATGGCTCCGTCGCGGAAGCTGTCGAGGTGCTCCGTCGTGCGGGCGTGCCGCTCAGTCGCGCGCGCGCCTCGCTGGAGCAGCTGTCCGTGGGCCTGGTGCTCACAGCGCATCCCACGGAAGCGCGTCGACGCACCCTGCTCATCGCACTCCGACGATGCTATCGACTGCTCGATGAGCTCGATGATCCGCGCCTCACCCCCACCGAGGATGCGGAGATCCGACGTCGGCTGCGGGAAGCCATCAGCCTCCTGTGGCACACCTCGCCGCTCCGTGTGTTGGCACCAACGCCGCTGGACGAGGTCCGGAGCGCGATGGCGTTCTTCGACGAGTCGCTGTTCGTGGTCACGCCGCGCCTCTACCGGGCACTCGACCGGGCACTCGACCGGCACGCTGCCCCGCCGGTCGCCGCGGCGCGTGACACGGGCATGACCGGCACCCGGCCGCCGCGCATGAGCGCCTTCATGGAGTGGGGATCGTGGATCGGCGGGGACCGGGACGGCAACCCCAACGTCACCGCCGCCATCACCCGGGAGGCGCTCCGGATCCAGGCCGACCATGTGCTCCGGGGATACGAAGCGGTGGTCCACCGGCTGTCGCAGACCATCGCGGCCACGGCCGCCGCGGGGCGGCTCGGCCCCGGATTCCGGTCCCAGCTGGCGCGGGACGAGCGGGAGCTGCCAGAGACGGCCGCGGACGTCCGGCGCCGCTTCCCGGAGGAGCCCTATCGCCAACGCCTCGCGTTCGTCGAGGAGCGGCTGCGACGGACGCGTCGGCACCTGGTCGCAGGGGCGCCCAGCGATGGCGGCTTCGCCTCGCCACGGGTCTTCATCGGGGTGCTCGACGAGCTTCGGGATGCGCTCGTTGGCCAGGGCCTGGCGCGGGTCGCCTATGGGGACCTCCTCGACCTTCGCTGGCAGGTCGAGACCTTCGGGTTCCATGCGCTCAGCCTCGAGGTGCGCCAGCACAGCGCCGTCCATCGCCGGGCCCTGGAGATGCTCACCGAGGCGGGTGTCACGGGTGCCGCCCCCACCGGTGGCGTCGATGCAGCGTTCGTGCCCCCGGAGCTGCTGGCACAGGACGCGTCGGCGGGCGTACCGCTGAGCGAGGTGCTGGGCACCTTCGAGGCCATCCGGCAGCTCCAGGGCGCGTTCAGCGAGGATGCCTGCCATCGCTATGTCGTGAGCTTCACGCATGGCGAGCAGGACGTCCTGGATGTGCTCCGGCTGGCGGCCATCGCGGGTGGCCCGCGGACCCTCGACGTGGTGCCCCTGTTCGAGTCCGCGGATGCGCTGGCGGATTGCGAGGCCATCGTCGACCGGCTGCTGTCCGACCCAGGCTACCGGGAGCACCTGGAGCGGCGCGGTGGTGGCCAGGAGGTCATGCTCGGCTATTCCGACTCGACCAAGGAGTCAGGACCCCTCGCGGCGGCCTGGATGCTCTACCGGGCCCAGGAACAGCTCGCCGACGTCGCGCGTCGACACGGCGTCCGCCTGACCATCTTCCATGGGCGCGGCGGGGCCATCGGTCGCGGTGGCGGTCCCATGAACCGGGCCATCCTCGCGGGTGCCCCCGGGTCGCTCCAGGGCCGCCTCAAGCTGACCGAGCAGGGGGAGGTCATCGCCGACCGCTACGCCAACCCGTGGATCGCCCTGCGACACCTGGAGCAGGTGACGAACGCGGTCCTGGTGGCGTCCGGGCCGGAGCACGACGAGCGATCACGATCGGTGGGCGCCGCCGGCACGGCGATCATGGAGCATCTCGCGGAGTCCTCCCGTCGGACCTATCGGGCGCTCGTCTGGGACGATCCCCGCTTCGAGCCATACTTCCGGGCCGCGACGCCCATCGAGGAGCTCGCGGGCATGGCCATCGGTTCCCGGCCTGCGGCCCGTGCGGCGGGGAGTGCGCCGGGCGGCCTGGAGCAGCTGCGGGCCATCCCTTGGGTGTTCGCCTGGTCGCAGTCGCGCGCCAACCTGCCCGGCTGGTACGGCGTCGGGAGCGCCCTCAAGGGCTACATGGACGAGCACGGCGACCATGGCCTCGATCGCCTGCGCGAGCTCTACCGCACATGGCCGTTCTTCGCGAGCGTCCTGGACACGGCCGAGATGAGCATCGCCAAGGCGGACATGCAGGTCGCGCGGCGCTATGCCGGTCTGGCGCCCATCCCGGAGGCACGCACCATCTGGCGCCGGATCCGACGCGAGTATCGCCTGACCCGTGACTCCATCCTGGCCGTGAACCAGCGCCGGCGGATCATGGACGCGTTGCCCGTCCTGCAGCGCTCCATCGAGCTGCGCAACCCGTACGTCGACTCGCTCTCCGAGCTCCAGGTGCGACTGCTCGCCCGGTTGCGAGCCCTCCCGGCCGGGCATCCCGAGCGAGCCGAGATCACGCGCCTGGTGCATCTGACCGTCAGCGGCGTCGCAGCCGGGGTCCAGAACACGGGCTGATATGTCGAGGCGCGCCATCGCGCGGGCGTCCTCAGGGCACTGCGCCGCCCACGCGCTGACCGGTACTTTCGTCGGGTGGCTGGAGGTCCTTGGCAGGCACCAGCATGGCGGTTCGCCGCCTGGGGGGTTTACCAGTCCGCGGCCAGGACGCGAGGCTCCGTGGGGTCCGATATCGATCCCTTCATCGCGCATCCCATCGCACTGGTCCGACATGATCCCGCGCTGGACGAGACCCGGCTCGCGCGGGCCATCAGGATCGTGACATGGCTCTACCTGGGCATGGCGATCGAGGCCATGGCCCTTGCCGCGATGGCGGCTGCCCCGGCGTATGTGCTCCAGGCGCTCCTGTTCGCGAGTGGGGCCGTCTGGATGACGTGGGCGCGGGCGCGCATCAGCACCCGCGGAGCAGCGTGGTTCGCGAGCCGGATGGTGGTCGTGGTGCTGACCACCGTCGTGGGCATGATCATCATCGTGCCGAGCGCGGCCATCAGCGTCACGGTGGCCCCGTTCGTGCCCTTCCTGCTCGCGCTGCCCTACCTGCGGACCAGCGCGCTCCGGCGCCTCGCGGTCTGCTGCTGGTGCATCTCGCTGGGCATCGCCTTCGTGGCCATCTTCTCGGTCGGTGCGAGCACGACGCCGATGCCCACCGAGATGGCCCTCCTGCGACTCGTGGACACCGCGGTGGCGACGGCGCTCATGCTCTACCTGCTCTGGGGCTATCGGGAACGGCTGCTCGCATCGAGCGGCGACCTGGCCCGACTCATGCGACTCTCCAGGGACGTGTCCGGAACGCTCGACCCGGCCCGCGTCGCGGAGCTGCTGGCGCGGCATCTCCAGGAGACCACCGGCTCGGACCTGTGTGTCATCTCGGTCTACCGGGCGGACGAGGGCGAGGTCCATACCTATGCCTCGTGGCCGCCGGGCTACGCGGCGAACGACCAGTCGAGCTATGTGCTCGCGGACTTCCCGCTGACCCGCCGGGTGGTCGAGGACCAGGAGCCGTCCACACTCCATATCGATGATCCGAATGCGGATGCGGCCGAGGTTGCCGTGCTTCGGGAGGAAGGTTCCAGCGCGCTCATGATGGTGCCCCTCGTGGCCCGCGGCGAGACCATCGGCCTGGCCGAGATCACCCGGGATGGGCGACCCTTCGGGAGCGCCGACGTGGCGCTTGCCGACTCGTTCGCGGCCGAAGCGGCGATGGCCCTCGAGAATGCGCGGCTGCACGAGGAGCTTCGCCGACAGGCCTTCCATGATGGCCTGACGCGACTCGCCAACCGGGCGCTCTTCACCGACCGTCTCAACCACGCCCTCGTGCGCGGGGAGCGAGGGCCGGCACGCATCGCGGTGCTGTTCGCAGACATCGACAGCTTCAAGTCGGTCAATGACCAGCTGGGCCACGTTCGTGGCGACCACGTGCTGCTGGCCGTCGCGGACCGGTTGCGAGGCTGCGTGCGCGCTGCCGACACGGTCGCGCGACTGGGGGGTGACGAGTTCGCGGTGCTGCTCGAGGACCTCGAGGATTCCGATGAGGCGGAGCACGTCGCGCGCCGGATGGTCGAGGCCATCGCCGAGCCGTTGCTCATAGGGGATTCCCAGATCACCATCGGCATCAGCATCGGCATCGCGTTCAGCAGCCCTGAGAGCACAGCTGACATGCTGCTCCGGGAGGCGGACACCGCCATGTATCGCGCCAAGAGCGCCGGCAAGGCACGCGTGGAGGTGTTCAGCCCGGCACTTCGGCGGGGTGTCGCGGAGCGTCGGGCACTCAAGCGTTCCCTGCGCAAGGCGGTCGAGCGCGAAGAGCTTCGACTGCAGTACCAGCCCATCGTGCGCTTCGGCGACGGTGTCGTGGCTGGTCTGGAGGCGCTCGTCCGATGGGATGCACCGGGCATGCAGCGCCGGATGCCACAGGACTTCATCGCCCTCTCCGAGGAGAGCGGCTCCATCGTGTCGATCGGCCGCTGGGTGCTGGAGGCGGCCTGTCGGCAGGCGCGCGCGTGGCAGCGGGTCACGGAGCGCGACGACCTCTACGTGAGCGTCAACCTGTCAGCGCGCCAGTTCCAGGACCCATCGCTGGGCAGGATCCTGTCGGAGGCGATGAGCATGGCGGACCTGCCGCCAGCGTCGCTCATCGTGGAGATCACCGAGAGCGTCCTGATGCAGCACACGCAGCGCACGATGGATGTCCTCGGCGGGCTGCGCGCGAGCGGTGTCCGCGTTGCCATCGACGACTTCGGCACCGGCTACTCCTCGCTCAGCTATCTCCAGCGGTTCCCCATCGATGTGCTCAAGGTCGATCGCGCATTCGTGGCGGACGCCGCGACCGAGCAGGGCGCGGTCCTGGCGCGGGCCATCGTCGAGATCGGCAACGGTCTCGACCTGCATGTCATCGCCGAGGGCATCGAGCGACCCGATCAGCTCCGGCTCATGCGCGCATTCGGGTGCGACTACGGGCAGGGCTACCTCTTCTCGGCGCCCTTGGACGCGGCGGACATCCTGCGCATGCTCCACGTCGAGCCGCTGGCGCTGGAGCTGTCGGACCCCGACGAGCGGCTGAGCGTCGGCGCGGTCGCCTGACCCATCCCGGCGGTGCCCCCGGTCCAGGCTGCGGGCGGCACCGGGTCAGGGTGTCGCGGAACCCCCCGGCGCGCTCGATGACCGGGGCGGGAGCACAGAGGTATCCACCGTCATCGCGCCGGTCATGATGGCGACGGCTTCGGTCATGGTGTGGCTCGCCGGCGTGACGACGGCGACTCGCCTCCCCAGGCGATGGATGTGGATGCGGTCCGCGACCTCGAACACATGGGGCATGTTGTGGCTGATGAGGATGACCGGGAGCCCGCGGTCGCGCACGTCGCGGATGAGCTGGAGCACCCGGCCCGATTCCCTGACGCCGAGGGCCGCCGTCGGTTCGTCCATGATCAGGACCCGGCTTCCGAACGCTGCTGCTCGGGCGACCGCCACGCCCTGGCGCTGTCCGCCCGAAAGCGTCTCCACCGCCTGGCCCATGTTCTGGATGGTCAGGAGCCCGAGCTCCGTCAGCTTCTGCTTCGCCAGTTCGCGCATCCCGGCGTGGTCGAGCATCCGGAAGACCGAGCCCAGCACGCCCTGACGGCGGAGCTCTCGGCCCAGGAACATGTTGGCAGAGATATCCAGGGCGGGACAGACCGCCAGGTTCTGGTACACCGTCTCGATGCCCGCGGCTCGAGCATCGATGGGACTGCTGAAATGCACCACCTGGTCGTCGAGCAAGATGTCCCCTCGGTCTGGTATCACGGCTCCCGACAGGCACTTGATGAGCGTCGACTTGCCGGCGCCGTTGTCACCGATGACCCCCAGGACCTCGCCTGGGTAGAGCTCGAAGTCGGCATGGTCGAGCGCCACCACACGGCCGTAGGTCTTGACCAGTCCGCGCGCTTCCAGGATCGGCCGCGGCTCGGTCATGCCGAGACCCTCCGCACCCACTGATCCATCGCGACGGCGCCGATGACCAGGACGCCGACCACGAAGTCCTGCCACAGGGGATCGACGCCCACGAGCGTCAGGCCGTTGCGGGCGCCGCCCACGATCAACGCCCCGAGGAGCGTGCCCAGGATCCGGCCACGACCGCCGAACAGGCTCGTACCGCCGATGACCACGGCGGTGATGGTGTCCAGGTTCGCTTCTGCCCCGGAGAGCGGGCTGGCGGACCCGACCCTTCCGATGAGGAACCACGCCGCGATGGCGTAGATGATGCCGCCCACGGCGTAGACGCTGATGATCACGCGGCGGGTGCCGATCCCCGCCAGCCGTGCCGCCTCGGGATCGTCGCCGGTAGCGTAGATGTGTCTTCCCCACGCGGTCGTGCGCAGGATGACCGCCATCACGCCGTACATCGCGAGCATGGCCAGGGTCCCGTAGGTCACCCTTGCGCCCAGGATGCTCACGCTGTTGCCCATGGAGAGCAGCAGCGGATCCAGCTTCTCGCCGGCGATGGTGACGCTCCGGGAGATGTACAGCACCAGGGCAAAGAAGATGTTGAGGGTGCCCAGGGTGACGATGAACGGCGGCAGCCGTAGCCGTGTGATGAGCACCCCATTCAGCAGGCCACAGGCGAGCCCGATGACCAGGCCGATGCCGAGGACCAGCAGCCCGGGGATCGCCAGCTCAGCGGAGATCCTGCCCATCGAGACGGTCGCGAGCAGCATGATGGCGCCCACGGACAGGTCGATGCCGGCGGTCAGGATGATGATCGTCTGGCCGATGGCCAGTGTGCCGACGACCATGACCTGTTGCGCGATGAGGGAGAGGTTGTTGGGCAGCAGGAACCGCGGCGACAGCAGCGAGAAGGCCGCGATCATCATGACCAGCACGAACGCCGGTCCGATGATCGGCTGGCTGTGCAGCAGGTGCTGGAGGCGCTGCAGGGCCCCGAGGCTCGGGGCCAGCGACTCTCCGACCTCGCGCGTCGCGAGCGACTCTGCCACGTCGGTCGTACTCGGATCCGGGCCCGCGGACGCTGGGTTCACCACCCTGATCCTCCTCCCTCAGAGAGGTCGATCGTCTCACATAGCAAAGGACGGGGTGGCCCTGTTCGGACCACCCCGTCCCGGATCAGGCGCCTACTTGTCGCCCCAGCAATTCTCGAGACCCCACGTCGTGTCCTTGGAGGGCACGCCGTCGACGGGCTTGTCGGTGATGAGTTGTACGCCCGTGTTGAAGAAGGTGAGACCCTCGGACACCGGCGGCACGGTCTTGGTGCTCGCGTACTTCACGATGGCGTCGACGCCATCGGAGGCCATGAGCAGCGGGAACTGCATCGCGGTGGCGCCGAGCTGACCTGCCTGCACGGCTTCGACGCCCTTGCAGCCGCCATCCACCGAGACCATCAGGACCTTGTCCTGCACGCCGGCGTTCTTGAGCGCGGTGTACGCACCCGCCGCGGTCGGCTCGTTGATCGTGTGGACCACGGTGATGTCGGGATGCGCTGAGAGCAGGTTCTCCATGGCCGTGAGGCCACCCGCCTCCTGGCCGCTGCTGGTGTCATGGCCCACGATCCGCGGGTCCGTCTCGTCGCCGATGACGGTCTTGTCGACCACATCGACCCCGAAGCCGGAGAGGAAGCCCTGGTCGCGCTGGACGTCGACCGAAGCGTGCGTCGGAGAGTCGTCGATGAGCGCGATCTTGGCCGAGGCCGCCGCGTCGCCCAGCGTGCCCTTGGCCCACTGGCCGATGAGCGTTCCTGCCTCGAAGTTGTCGGTCGCGAACGTCGCCTGGGCGGCATCCGGCGGGTTGAGCGGCGTGTCCAGGGCGATCACCAGGAGGCCGGCGGCCTCGGCGGCCTTGAGCGCCGGCACGACGGCATCACCACTGGCGGTGATGAGGATGCCGCTCGATCCCTTGGACACCGCGTCCTCGATGGCCGCGATCTGCGAGTCCACATCGGCCGACGAGGTCCCGGCCGCATAGTCCAGGGTCGCACCAAGCTTGGCGGCCTCGGCCTGTGCGCCCTCGTGCATCTTGACGAAGAACGGGTTCGTGTTGTCCTTGGTGATGAGCGTGATGGTCACGCCCGTGCCATCGAGCGCTGGTGCGGACGGACTCTGGGCCAGGGCGCCATTCGCGGCGAAGACGGCGATCGCCGCCACGCTCACGAAGGAACCCAGGCGAATACTTCGTTTCGCCGCGCTGGGAGCACCGGTCATCGGTCTGCCTCCTCGCCTTCGCTGTACTCTGACAACGTTGTCTGTTGGTATAGCCGAGACGACCGAAGGGTGTCAAGCCGGTTGCCACTGCGGTTCGCCGCTCGGGTACAGTTGCCGCATGTCGCCACGGACAAGGTTGTCATCGCCACCTCGGTCGCAGTCGCGTCGGCGCGCGACCATGCAGGATGTGGCGGCGCTGGCGGGTGTCAGCCTCAAGACCGTGAGCCGCGTGGTCAATGGTGAGCCGGGTGTCTCTGGGGACCTCGTCGGTCGCGTGGAGCGGGCCGTGAACCAGCTCGACTATCAGCACAACCTGGCGGCCAGCAGCCTCCGGCGCTCCGATCGCAAGACCGCGACCATCGGCCTGCTGCTGGAGGACGTCGCCAATCCCTTCTCGTCCGCCATCCACCGGGTCATCGAGGACGCGTCACATGACCGGGGTATCGCCGTCCTGGCGGGCAGCCTGGACGAGGATCCGGAGCGCGAGCGGCGACTGGTCGCGGCATTCGTCTCCCGGCGGGTGGATGGGCTGATCCTCGCGCCAGCCGGCGCGGACCACGGCTATCTGCTGAACGAGCGGCGGGCTGGGATGCCCATCGTGTTCATCGACAGACCGCCCCTGTTCCTGGACGCGGACGCGGTGCTCACTGCGAACGAGGAAGGAGCGTACGAGGGCGTCCGGCATATGCTTCGCAGAGGCCACCAACGGCTTGCCTACCTGGGCGACCTCGGTCGCATCGTCACCGCCCGGGAGCGGTACGCCGGGTATCTACGGGCATTGTCGGACGCGGGGGTCGCGGTGGACGAACGGCTCGTCCGCCAGGATCTCCATTCGCCGGCAGCTGCGGAGGCCGCGGTGCTGGAGCTGCTCGCCCTCCCCGCCGGGACGGCGCCGACCGCGCTGTTCACCAGCCAGAACATGGTCACCATCGGAGCCTTATCAGGATTGCGCCGACTTGGTTGCCAGCACCGTGTCGCGCTCGTGGGGTTCGACGACGTGCTGCTCGCGGACCTGCTGGAGCCGGGTCTCACGGTCATCGCCCAGGATGCCACTGCCATCGGGGTCGCGGCATCGCAGCTGCTCTTCCGGCGGATGGACGGCGATGATGCGCCGACACAGCGGTGCATCATCCCGGCGCGCCTGGTGGCCAGAGGGTCCGGCGAGATCCCGCCGGGCTAGCACAGCCAGCAGGCGCCCGGACGGTGTGGCCGGCAGACCCTTCTGTCGCGGCCCCATGCTGTGGGCCGCGCTGCTATGCCCCGGGACGTCCCGCCCGCGAGTAGACGAGGACGCTGCGCTCGAACTCGAGCACCGTCACGTCATCCTGGTTGAAGCCCCGGGTACGCACCCGCACGATGCCCTGGCCCGGTCGAGAACGCGAGGGCCGGACCTCGAGCACCTCCGATTCAGCGTAGATGGTGTCGCCGGCGAAGACGGGCGCCGGCAGACGCACGTCCTCCCAGCCCAGGTTCGCGACCGCGTTCTGTGAGACATCCGGGACCGACAGCCCGGTGACGATGGCGAGGGTCAGGGTCGAGACCACGAGCGGTCTGCCGAACTCCGTCCGTGCGGCGTAGTCCGCGTTGTAGTGGATGTCATGGGTGTTGTTGGTGAGCAGCGTGAACCACGTGTTGTCGGTCTGGGTGATGGTCCGACCGTGGGCGTGTCGGTAGACATCCCCGACGCGGAAGTCGTCCAGGAACCGCCCTTCCCAGCCAGTCACGACACGTCGGTCGGCCGCGTTGGCGTCGTCGTTGGCCACGTCGTCATGCCTCCCGGTGTGCGTGCGGCGCCACGTCAGCCAGCTCCGACGCGTCGATGATGCCCAGGGCCAGGGCCCGCTGCGGGTCGAAGCGTCCGAGCGCGGTCGCCTGGCGCAGCACGACCCGAGCGTGCCGGTCGGTCGCCCGGTCGGACATCACGCCCCCGATGATGGTCGCACCCTTGCCCTGCGCGTTGACCGCGACGTCATAGGCGGCCAGCTTGGCCGCCTCCGCCTCGAGGGCGGCTGGTTGGAGGCCGGCTTCGTAGGCCAGCAGCACGGCGAACAGCTGGGCCGGATGCCCGACCCACTTGCCGAGCATCCCGAAGTCGCGCGCGCGGACAGCATCGCGATAGACGCGCTCCATCCGGTCCAGGAAGCGGGATCGGTTGGCCGGGCCGTCGAGAGCCGGGTCCGCGACCGGGTAGTCGAGGGTCATGCCATCGATGGCGGGCACCCCCACGGCACCTGCCACGTCCACGATGGTGGCCCGTGCCCAGTCCGCGATGGGGTGCTCATTGGCGATCGTCGGCAAGCCCAGGTCCGCGGAGTAGTCGGCGAGACCGAACACCAGGGCACACAGCCGGTCCGCGGCGCGCGCCGCGATGGCCGGCAGCTGCGCCGCGGCCCATCCCGATTCCACGAGATAGGCGACCCGGATGCCGCCCACGGGCAAGCCCAGGGACCGTTCGGCCTCGGTCAGCATGCCGTGGATGAGGTCGACCTCCTCGGGATGCTCGACCTTGGGGAAGACGATGCCATCGAGCGGGATGGTGCCGTCGGCGGAGCGTTCGACGAGCGCCCACAGCAGGCCGTACAGCTCACGCGCCGTGGTCTCGAGGTTGAGCCCCGGCGGCCGGTAGAAGCGAAGACTCGGGGGGCCGCCACCGCTCCAGTCGGCCGTGGCCAGCACGTCCGCGGCGCCGCGTCGGCCAAGCTCGGCCGCCGCATCCGTGAGGGCCAGGGCATCCTCCGCGTCGAGCATCACGAGCGGAGCGCGTCGGGGAGCGGCGAGGAGCTGCTCCACGAGGGCGACATCCACCCCCAACCGCTCCGCGAGGCCCATCGGCCCGATACCGAACCGCTCCAGGATGCGGCCCATGGGCGAGGTACCGCCCTCCACCGCCTTGCGCGCGATGGTCTCCTCGGCGGGTGTGGTGAAGTGGGCCTGCTGACGCCAGTAGCGCAACGGCAGCTGCGCCCGCCGGGGTGCCAGGTCCGTCCGGAGCGCCCGTCGTCGCGAGTCGGCGAGCGCTATCGCGGACGCGAGGTCCGGCAGGGTCCGGGTCGGTCGATCGGTCATGCGTCCTCCCTGCACCGGACTGGCCAGACGAGGGTCGCGAGCAGCTCCAGGGATGTCTCTCGCAGGAGGTCCGCAGCGGCGGGCGCGAACGACAGTAGCCCTCCGTACCAACGGCGGTCCACCATCCGTCCGACCCCGTTCGCTCGTGCCCTGGCGCTACTGACCGTCCTCGAGATAGCCGATGACCGATCCGACGGGCACCTCCTGGCCGGGCGCCAGGGTCTGCTCGACGAGCGTGCCGCCGGCCAGTGCCTCCATCTCCACCGTGGACTTCTCGGTCTCGATCTCCGCCAGCACATCGCCGCGGGCGACGGTGTCGCCGACCTGCTTGATCCACGCGGCGATGGTGCCGGTCTCCATGTCATAGCCCAGCTTGGGCATCTCGATCGGGATGCGTGCCATCAAAGCCTCCGTGGTGTCGTCCGGTCGGGAACGGCTGCCATCCCGGCCCCGCCATGATCGGGATCGCCATGCTTCAGGGGCGCCGGACGGGTCGCGGCCGGCGGCGCAAGCGTTTCCAGCATGATAGCGACCGTACGCACCCGGGGCGGACGGAGCACGGGCGGTACGCTCACGTACGTCTGGGACCGGGACGCCCGTGAGATGACGATCGCTCCGCACGCTCGGCGACTGCAGCGACCAAGGGGGTTCGAGATGGGGGAGTTCGACGGCAGGGTGGTGCTCGTCACCGGCGGGGCACAGGGCATCGGGCGAGGCATCGTTCGTGGGTTCGCCCGTGCGGGCGCAGCGGTCGCCATCTCGGACATCGATACCGCCGCCGCCGAGGTCCTGGTCGCCGAGTTACGGGCGGCGGGGTCGCGGGCGATCGCGACCATCGGCGACGTCTCGGAGCCGGACGACGCCGCCCGGATGGTGGCCGAGACGGCAAGCGGGCTTGGTGGCCTGCATGTCCTCGTCAACAACGCCGGGATCCAGCCCCTGGAGGCCAATCGCCGGATCGAGGACACACCGGTCGAGGTGTGGGACCGCGTCCTGGGCGTCAACCTCCGAGGGCCCTTCCTCATGTCCCGGTCCGCCATGCCCGTCATCCGCGCCTCTGGCCCGGGCGGTTCGGTCATCAACATCGCGAGCGTCCAGGGCGTCCAGTCGATGCCCCGCGTGCCGTCGTATGCCGCCAGCAAGGGCGGCCTCCTGTCGCTCACCCGGAACATGGCACTCGACTATGCCCCCGAGGGGATCCGGGTCAACGCCATCTGTCCGGGGACCATGGACTCGGAGATGGTCCGGGCCTCAGCACGGGCAGAGGGCGGTGACCTTGACGCGACGCTCCAGCGGTACGGCGCCTTCCACCCGCTCGGTCGCCTGGGTCAGCCGGAGGATGTCGCCGAGGCGGCACTCTTCCTCGCGAGCGAGCGTTCCAGCTTCATCACCGGGAGCTACCTCACGGTGGACGGCGGCTTCCTGGCCCAGGGTGCATGGGCCCACAGCGCGGGTGCGGGATCCTGACGCTGCTGCGGCCGAAGCCGACACCGCGGCCGCGGACTATCGTGGCCAGCTGTGGGGGCTGCCCATCGTTACCCCGGCCTGGGGACATGTGCCGACCGGATCGACTGAGGGAGTGAGAGCGTCGTGGAGTTCATCGTCCATCTGCAAGTGAACTGGCCGAGCGATGGCGACCCGGCCGAGCTGGCGCGTCTCACCGCTGCCGAGCACGCCCGCGCGGTGGAGCTGGCACATGCGGGGATCCTCCGGCGGCTGTGGCGTATCCCGGGTCGCCGCGCCAACTGGGGGCTATGGGAGGCACCCAGCCCCACGGAGCTGCACGCGGCTCTGTCCTCACTGCCGATGTTCCCGTGGCTGGACGCGGAGGTCCATGCGGTCGGTGCTCATCCGAATGACCCACCCAGCTGGGCAGGCACTCCCGACGAGGTCGTGCCATGACCGAGCAGCGGGCGGAGAACGACGCGGAGCTGCGCGTCCCTGCCGGGCTACGTCGCCAACCTGTTCGACCTTGCTGGCCGTGTGGCCGTCGTCACGGGAGGTGGCAGCGGGCTGGGCCAGGCCATCGCCACGGGCTATCGCGCAGGCCGGAGTGACGGTCATCGTTGCCGATGTGAACGATGCCGGCAGCGCCGAGACCGTATCCCGCATCACGGACCAGGGCGGCGTCGGCCATGCCCACCACCTCGACGTGACCGTCAAGGCCGAGGTCGATGCTCTCGCGTGACCTCGTGGTCGAGGCACCACGGCCGCGTCGATATCCTGGTCAACAGCGCCGGCAGTGCCTTCCGCTCGCCGGCGGAGGACTTCCCGGAGGAGAAGCTCGACTTCATCCTGGACCTCAACCTGAAGGGCACCTACCTCTGCTGCCAGTCGTTCGGGCGCAAGATGCTCGCCCAGGGCAAGGGCAGCATCATCAACCTCGCCTCGATCGGTGGCTTCATCGCCTACCCCTGGGCCAGCGCCTATCTCGCGTCCAAGGGCGGCGTCCTGGGCATCACGCGCGGGCTTGGCGCTGGAGTGGCGTGACCGGGGCGTCCGGGTCAACGGCATCGGCCCGACGCTCATGGACTCGCCGCTCACGCGCGTCGCCGCGCAGCGCACGTCGATCACGGCGGACTTCATCAAGGCGCGCATGCTGCGGCCTCGGCTGGGCCTGCCTCGCGAGCTCATCGGCGCCGCGATCTTCCTCGCCAGCGATGCCGCCGAGCTGGTCACGGGCCACACCATCATGTGCGACGACGGCTACCTCGTCGCCTAGTCCACGCGTCCTGGGGGAGACATGTCCGAGGTCGACCGGATCGTCCGGGTCCGCGCCGCCACCATCCTGCATCGGCTCGCGGTGCCCATCGTCTTCGGCACCTGGGTCATGCGCCACCGGGAGTTCTTCCTGGTGCGCGTCGACGCGGAGAGCGGCCTCTCCGGGTTCGCCTATGGGCTGACGCGTGACGGGCCCGCTGGCCGCCATCGTCGACCGGACCATCGCACCGCAGTACCTGGAGCAGCCGGTGAGCGACCCGGAGCGCCTCGTTCCACAAGGCGCTCTGGGCCAACAACGCGGTCCATGCCGCGGGCATCGGCATGCGTGCCCTGTCGGTCGTCGACTGCGCCGCCTGGGACCTGGCGGCCAAGGCGAAGGGCCAGAACATCACGGCATACCTGGGCGGCGAGCGTCGGCGGATGCCCGTCACGGGCATCGTGGGCTATCCCCCGTCCATCACGCCCGACGAGACGGTGACCCAGATCCGGGGCCTTTGGGACCAGGGATGGCGCCGCTTCAAGCTGCCCATCGCCCTGACCCTGGATGCCTCCATCGATCGACTGCGGGCGGCCCGCGAGGCGTTCCCCGATGCGTGGCTGGGCATCGATGCGAACTTCCTCCACAAGACATCCGCCGATGCCATCGAGTTCGGGAAGCGGCTCGATGGCCTGGACATCGGCTGGTTCGAGGACATCGTGCCGCCCGGCGACGCCCAGATGGTGCGCGAGATCCGCGAGGGCATCAAGCCACCCCGGTCGCGATGGGCGACGAGCAGGGCGGCTCGTACCATCCACAGGCGCTGCTCAAGTTCGACGCGGTCGACTTCAACCGGCTCGATGCCACGACCAACGGCGGCATCACGCGGCTGCGGGGCATCCTCGCGACCGTCAAGGCGCACGGCAACGGGATCACCACGCACATGTACCCCCACATCCATTCCCAGGTGCTGGGAGCGCTGGGATACACGGAGGCACCCATCGAATGGGGTATCCCGAACACGGGCGTCCACCCCATGGACGACCCGCTCATCCAGCCCGTCGTCCGGGATGGTCTGATGGACCCGTTGCCCGACCTGCCCGGCTTCGGCACGCTCGTTGAGCCTGCGTGGATCGCCGCCCAGGCACAGGTCACCGACCCTGACGGCCTGCTCGACGACCTCTAGGGCGAGCGCTGCCGATCCGCCTCGAACACCGTCCACGTAGTTCCCCGGAGGTATCCATGGCCACCATCTCCCGACCGCACCATATGGGCATCCAGGTCGCTGACCTCGACCGGTCGCTCGCGTTCTACGTCGACATCCTCGGTTTCGAGGTGGTCTTCCGCTGGAACCCCCAGGCGGAATACATCCGGACCATCACGGGCTATCCCGATGCGGACATCCACGCGGCCATCCTGCGCATGCCGGGGGACACAGGCGTCTTCCTGGAGGTGATGGAGTACCGCAACGTGGAGAAGGCGGCTGTCGACACCAGGACCGCGAACCCCGGCACCGCCCACATCGCGTTCTTCACGGACGACTGCGACGCGCTCTATGCCGACCTGGTGGCCAAGGGCGTCGGCTCCGTGTCGCCCCCGGTCATCCCGACCATCGGTCCCAACAAGGGCGGGCGGGCCGTGTACATGATCGATCCCGATGGCATCCGGGTGGAGTTCATCACCTCCGCCCTGACCTTCGACGGCAAGCCCAACACCTGACCAGGCCCGTGAGCCAGATCGGGCTTGAGCCAGTGGTTTGAGTCATCTGTGTGCCGCCCTTCGGCGTCGGACCAGGCTGCCGATGACGATGCGTCAGGGGAGGGAGATCGATCCATGGAACGCTACGGCGTCTGGCACTTCAGCTTCACGGTCTCCGACATGGAGGCCGCCATCACGTTCTATCGGGACGTGCTGGGCTGGGAGCTGGTCCATCGACAGACCCAGCACAACGAGTACACGGCGCGCCTCGTGGGCTATCCGGGGGCCGACATCGAGGTCGCGCAGCTGGCCATCCCCGGTCAGCACCGGGGCATCTCCACGCACGACCTTGAGCTCGTCCACTACCGCTATCCGGAGGGCGTCACCCGGCCCATCGAGATCAAGGATCCGGGTGAGGCGCATCTCGCCTTCGCCGTGCAGGACGCGGACGCGGAATACGCGCGGCTGCTTGCCCTCGGCGTGGAGTTCCTGTCGCCGCCAAACGCCATCACGGCCGGTGTCAACCTGGGTGGCAAATGCTGCTACTTCAAGGGGTTCGACGGGGTCCACCTGGAGCTGCTCCAACCGCCCCCGCACAAGATCGCCGCGCTACGGGGCGAACCGCCGGCTGCCGCCTGAGTGCGATGCCGCACCCGGACATCAGGTCAGTCGGTGTGGAACACCTCGCCCATGGCTGCCCACCATTCGCCAGGGCCGCGGTCGCCGAGCGGCTGCTGCATCGGCTTCATCCATGACCACCAGCGCTGTGTCTCGGGATCCGCGGCCATGCGGGCCATGTCCGCGTCGTAGTCGTCGCCGACATACTCGAAGTACCCGAACAATTGCTGTCCACGAGCGAAGATGGTGTAGTTCCGGATGTTGCACGCGCGGATCGTCGCCAGCACCGACGGCCAGACGGCGGCATGCGCCGCCACGTACTCGTCGTAGCGCTCGGGATCGACCCCGATGACCTGACCGTAGCGGCGCATCTGTCGCCTCCCATACCGGCGCGGCCTGAGTGCCACCGTTCCCCACGTTCCGCCGGGCCGGTGTCCCAGTGTCAGGGAATGGTCGCCGGTGGTCCAGCCCACGGCGATGATGGCAGGATGGTCCGACCCGACGGGTCGCCGCACCCTGCCCGGCTCCGACTGGCAGGGTCAAGGAGAAGCGCAGCGTGATTCGGTTGGCCAACGCGCATATCGAGGTGGAGGTCGACCCGGACCGGGGTGCGGACATCCTGGCCATCCGACGACCGGATGGGCCGAACGTCCTGGCGACCTATGACTGGGTCTCGCCGTTGCCGGCGAGCCGCTCCACCACCTGGGGTGACCCCATCGAGGACTGGCTCTCGGAGTACCGAGGTGGCTGGCAGGAGCTGTTCCCCAATGCCGGAGCAGCGTGTCGGGTGATGGATGTGCCGATGCCGTTCCACGGTGAGGTCTCGACGGCTCGCTGGCGCGTCAGCGACCACACCAACGAGACGGTCACCGTACGGACCCCCGCTCGTCTGCCGCTGCTCCTGGAGCGCCGGATGCAGCTGGCTCCCGACCAGGCGACGCTGCTCCTCGAGGAGACCGTGCGCCTGGACGCGGACCTCAGCGTGCCCTACCTGTGGGGCCACCACCCTGCCTTCCTGGCGACCGACGGCGCTCGCATCGACATGCCCCAGGGGATCCGAGTGGATGTCGACGCCGTGGATGACGGCCCACATGCGGACCTGGTCCAGGGATCGGCCGCCGCCTGGCCGCAGATACCCTGCCGGGCTGGTGGCCATGTGTCCATCGACCATGTCGAGGCTGGGCCGACCCATCGGCTCACCTACCTCTCCGGGTTCGTGGACGGCGCGGGATGGGCGGCGATCCGGGGGGTGGCACCTGGTCTGGGCGTCGCCATGAGCTGGGATGTCGCGACATTCCCCCATGCCTGGACGTGGTGGGAGATCGGCAGCCCGGGACACCCATGGCACGGTCGCGGCCGGATCCTGGCGATCGAGCCGCACACCACCACGACCGAGCTCGGTCTCGCCGCGGCCATCGAGCGTGGCGACGCCCATCGCCTGGAGCCCGGCCAGGTGCACGACACCTGGCTCACCGTGAGCCTGTTCGACGCTGACGACCGACCCGTTCGCCACGTGGCACGAGATGGGGTCGTGTCGACCTGACCATGCTGCGCTTGCCAATCGATTGTCTCGTCGCCACAATAGTCACCGGCGCACGCACGTGACCGCGCGACGTGCGCCGCCTCGACGACCGGATGGCCAACGAGGGTGAGCCAGGGGATGGGTCGCGCCGACGGCTCGCGTCTCGCTCCTATCCCTGCCAACGATGTGGGTCGCCCGCGGGCGTGCCCGACAGGGAGATGGAGCGACGCGCTTGGCCAACCTCAAGGATGTCGCGCGACGGGCAGGGGTGGATGCATCCACGGCCTCGCGCGTCCTGCGTGATGATCCCAGCCAGCAGGTCCGTCCGGAGACCCGGCAACGGATCCTCGACGCCGCGAAGGAGCTTCGGTATCGCCCGAACGCACTGGCTCAGGGCCTGCGCACCCGCCGCACCGACACCCTGGGCCTCATCATCCCGAACCTCGACAACCTCGGGTTCGCGGATGTCACCCACGGCATCCAGGCGGCGGCCGCTCAGGCCGGCAAGCTCGTGATGGTGGTGGAGGCGGACGCCGTCGCAGGCAGAGCGCACCCCATCTACGAGCGGCTCATCGGCGATGGGCGGCTGGATGGGCTGGTCGTCGCGTTCGCGTCCCTCGAGGACGACATGGTGGCGCAGCTCGGCGAACGCGAGATCCCGCTGGTGCTCGTGAACCGTCGGACCTCACGGGTGCGTGGCTCCGTGGTCGTGGATGACGAACGGGGCAGCCGGATGGCGATCGAGCATCTCGTATCGCTCGGCCACCGGCGGATCGGCTACCTTGGGCTTGACGCGGACACCGATACCGCCCGCCGACGGCTGACCGGCTACGGCGCGGGCATGACCCAGGCCGGCATCCGCATCGACCCGCGCTGGCTGGCGGCGGGACCGCCGACCGAGGATGGCGGACGCTCGGCAGTCGAGGCACTACTGCGCGCGACCCCGGCGTCGCGACCCACGGCGCTGTTCGTGGCCAGCCTCATGAGCGCCATCGGCGCCCTGGCCGCCCTCGCCGATGCCGGCCTGTCCGTGCCCGGTGATATGTCGATGGTGACCTTCAACGACCATCCGTTCGCGGCCCATACCGCTCCGCCTCTCACGACCGTCCGGATGCCCAACTTCAAGATGGGGCAGGAAGCCGTGCGGATGCTGCTGGAGGCATTCGCCGGCAAGCCCGTCGATGACTTGATGATCGACGATGCACCGGAGATCATCGCGCGTGCGTCCACCGCTCCGCCACGGAGCCAGCCCGGACCAAGCTGAGGACGGTCAGGCGTCATGGCCGGGATCGGACGGCGGTCCCGTCGATTCCCCGGTGGCTGCTTCCGACGTTCGACCGGGTAGCGGGCGTTGCGGCCAACGAGGCGGGTGGGGCACCTCGCTCGGCCGTCGGCTCGACCTGTGAGCGGTCGGTGTGGCACGTGAGCGCCCTTGGCAGACATTCGTGGCCGGCTCGACTGCCGTTCATTGGTGAGAAGCACCGCTCAGCGGTCGATCGACCGGGGACCACGACCGGGCTAGCCGATCACCGCGTTCGAGCCGCCGAGCGTCCCTGCGGCCATCGTCTCCATCGCGCCCTGCGTCTCGCGCGCGAACTCCTCCTCGGTGAGCGAGAGGAGCCGCCGCTGCGGCACCTGGATGTGTCGGAGCATGAGCACGCTGGCCCGTTCCGGGTCACGCGCCCGAGCCGCTTCGATGATGTCGCGGTGCTCGGCGATGGAGCGATCGAGGCCGCCCCGCAGGAGGGCTGACGGTCGTCGGTAGGGCACCATCTGGCCGATGAGCCGGCGGTAGACATCGAGCAGCTTGCCGTTCCCGGCGGCCATGACCCACGAGTCATGGAACTCGATGTTGGCGTCGAAGAAGCCCAGGAAGTCGTTGCGATCGTTCGCCTCGATCATGCGCTCCTGGAGCCGCTCCAACTCGCCGAAGGCGTCCTCCGTCATGACCGGGACGGCCAGCTGGACCGCCAGTGACTCCAGCACCTCACGAACCTGGTATGCCTCCAGGAAGTCACGCTTGCTGAGTGACGTCACGACCGCCCCCCGGCGCGGCGTGATGGTCACGAGCCCTTCGGCGGCCAGGTCGCCGAGCGCCTCTCGGATCGGCCCGCGGCTGACACCCAGCGACTCCGCCAGGGGCACCTCCTGGAGCACGGTCCCGGGCGCGATGCGGTTGGACAGGATGCCCTCCCGGAGATGCTGGTACACACGGCCGCGCAGGGTCGTGGTATCGAACCCGTCGACGGGTCCAGAGACGCCTCGTGTCATCGCCCGCCTGCGTGTCGCGTGATCGCCATCCTGGTCTCCAGGGAGTCCGTGTTGACTGTCAACATGCCCGCCGCCATACTACACGGATGCTGCTCGACAGCCACATGCACGTGGGCGACTTCCCGTACTTCAACGTGTCGATCGACCGTGACGGGCTGGTCGCGACCATGCGCGAGCACGGCATCGATGTGGGCATGGTGTTCCACCCGGACAACGCCCTGGTCCGGGACATCGTCACCGACACGCCCGGCCTGTACGGGCTGGTGTGGGTGAACCCGCGCGAGCCGGGGGCTCCGGCCGCCACGGCGGCACTCCTCGACGAGCCCGGATCGCGGTTCCGGGGTGTCAAGCTCCATCCGCTGCTCGATGGCTACCACCCGGACGATCCGATGGTGCATCCCATCATCGAGCTGCTCATCGAGCGCCAGCTCCCGGCGCTCATCCACTGCGGCCATCCCATCTTCTCGCTGCCCTGGAGCATCGAGGAGCTGGTCCGGCGGTACCCCGAGGCGCGCATCATCCTCGGCCACATGGGCCACGGCAACATCGTGTACATCAACGCCGCGATCGATGTCGCCGCCCGCAACCCCAACGTGTACCTTGAGACGTCCGGCATGCCGATGCACTCGAAGATCCGCGAAGCGGTGGAGCGGGTCGGACCGGAACGGGTCCTGTACGGCTCGGACACCCCATTCCATCACCCGACGGTGGAGCTCGCGAAGGTGCGCGTGAGCGGCCTGTCGTCGGATCAGGCAACCGGCGTCCTGGGCGAGAATGGCCGCAGGCTGTTCTTCGGCTCGATGACGCCGCTGTCCATCGTCGCGTAGGGCGCACCAGCAGGAGGAGAACGTCCATGTCCGAGCGATCGAGTCGCTCCCGAACCGCGGTCATCGCCGCAGGCCTGGTCTCGGCGTCACTGCTGCTCGCAGCCGTCGCCCCGGCCCTCGCCCAGAGCCCGGCGGCCAGCGTCAAGGCCAGCAAGATCACGAAGATGGCCTACATCTCGCCCGAGCAGGCGAACGACTACGGCTGGAACCAGCAGGGTGCCGAGGGCGCCAAGGCTGCGGCGGCCTCCATCGGCGCCGCGCTCGAGATGGCCGATGGCTCCGGGTACGACGACCCGACGCCCATCCTCAATCAGCTGGGTGACAACGGGGCACAGCTGATCATCGCGCAAGCTGGTGGGTACAGCACCCCCGGCTCCCAGTACGCCGCGAAGACCGGCATCCCGGTCATCGTCTACGACCGGCCGGACCTCATCTCCCCCAACCTCGTCGGCGACATCGCGACCGACAGCCAGCAGGGTGGCTACCTCGCCGGCGTGCTGGCGGCGACCATGAGCAAGACCGGCACCCTGGGCATCGTCATCTCCGCCGATGACACCAACTGGCACAAGCAGGAAGGCGGCTTCATCGCCGGCGCCCTTGCCACCAAGCCCGACATCAAGTTCGCACCGGCCCAGATCGGGCCCGCGGGCTACGGCGACGCGCCGGGCGGCAAGAGCACCACCGAATCGGTCATCGCGGCCGGCGCCGACATCGTGTTCGGGATGGGCGACGGGTCGTCCTTCGGCATGCTCCAGGCGGTCGAGACCGCGACGCCCCCGGCAGGTGCGGACAAGGTCTGGTTCATCGACGTCATCGGTGACAAGTCGGACCCGAAGGTCGATTCCAACGGCGTGCTCCTCTCGTCCGTCCTGTGGAACTTCACGGGCGCGTTCGAGGACGCCATCTCCCAGATCGACGCCGGCACCTTCGGCACCTCGGTCTACACCCTCGATGTCGCGAACGGTGGCATCTCGCTCCTGAACACCCCCAACATCACGCCCGAGGCAGCCGCCGCGGTGGCGACCGCGCTCGCAGGCATCAGCGACGGCTCCATCACGGTGCCCGTGGCAGCCACGGCTGACGAGGTCTCGGCGCTCCTGCCGAAGTAACCACGAGCGTTCGGCAGGGCACCGGCGACCCCAGGTCCAAGGTGTCCTGCCATGCATGATCCCGGACCGGCCGTGCCGGCCACGTCGACCGCGGGGGTGACCCTCCCCGCGGTCGAGCTCATCGATATCACCAAGGCGTTCCCGGGCGTCATCGCCAACGACCACATCAGCCTGCGAGCGATGCCCGGCGAGGTGCTCTGCCTCCTGGGCGAGAACGGCGCCGGCAAATCGACGCTCATGAGCATCCTGTCGGGGCTGTACCAGCCCGACAGCGGCAGCATCCGCGTCGACGGGAACGACGTGACCATCCGCTCCCCGCGCGACGGGCGGGAGCTGGGCATCGGCATGGTCTACCAGCATCTCAGCCTCATCCCCACCCTGACCATCCTCGAGAACCTGATGCTGGGCTCCAACAAGGGCCTCGTGCTGGACGCTGCGTCAGCCCGGAGGCGCCTCGTGGAGATCGCCGCCACCCTCGGTGTCACGGTCGACCCCGACGTCCGGACCGGTTCCCTGTCGCTCGGCCAGCAGCAGCACGTGGAGATCATCAAGGCGCTCTGGAAGGGCTCCCGGGTGCTCATCCTCGACGAGCCGACCTCGATGCTCACACCCCAGGGCATCGCCGAGCTGCAGAAAGTGCTGCTGGCGGTGAAGGGCAATGGGTTGGCCATCATCTTCATCACCCACAAGCTGCACGAGGCGGTCGCTATCGGCGACCGGATCAGCATCCTCAAGCAGGGCCGGGTCGTGGGCGCCCTGGAGCCCGCGGACATGGTCGGCGCCACACCCGCCGACCTCCAGCGCCGCATCGTGGCCATCATGTTCGGCGAGGCCGCCGCCGCCGTCTCCGACGTTGCCGAGCTCCGCGGTGACGTCGACGGCATCCGTCACCAGCGGCAGTTCTCGGAGCAGACGATGCTGGAGCTGGTCAGCGTGTCCGCGACGGGAGCCAGCGGCCAGTACGGCATCCGCGATGTCAGCCTGAGCGTGAGGGGTGGCGAGATCCTGGGCATCGCGGGAGTCGATGGCAACGGCCAGCGGGCCCTCGCGGAGGTCATCGCCGGCCAGCGCCGGGCCGCCTCTGGCGACATCAGGCTGGAGGGCGCCTCCGTCACCGGGCTGGCGGTGTCCGACCGGCAGCGGCTGGGTCTGCGCTACGTCACGGATGACCGCCTGGGGGAGGGCGTCGTGGGGCGGTACTCCGTGGGCCTCAACCTGGTGCTCAAGCGTATCGGTGACGCCCCCTACTGGCGCAGCGGATCGATCGATCGACCGGCCATCAATACCACGGCCAACGAGCTCATCAGCGAGTTCGACATCCGGACCCCATCGCCCGACACCAGCATCGGCAAGTTGAGCGGCGGCAACATCCAGAAGGCGCTGCTGGCGCGGGAGCTGTCGTTCGAGCCCCGGGTGGTCGTGTTCAACAAGCCCACGCACGGCCTGGACGTGCGCACCATCGCGATGGTCCGGGACCGCATCCGGAGCCTCGCGGACCGGGGCGTGGCGACCGTGGTCATCTCCACTGACCTCGACGAGCTGGTGGACCTGTCCGATCGAGTCGCGGTGCTGTTCGAGGGCCGTATCGCGGGCATCGTGGACAACGGCCCGGGCGCCGAGACACGCATCGGCGAGCTCATCGTGGGCGGTGAGGTGGCGGTCGCGAGTCCGATGGCGGTGACCGGGTGAGCGAACCGACCACGGCCCGCATCGAGGAGGTCGCCGACTACCGCACGCCGCGCGGCCGCTGGGCCCGGCCGGTGGACAGCATCGCCCTGTCCGTGGGCCCCATCATCCTCGCGCTGCTGACCTGCGGTGTCCTGCTCGCGCTCATCGGCCGCGACCCGGTCGCCTTCTTCCGGGACATCGTCCAGGCGGGCCTGCTGAGCAAGTCCGGCTTCCAGGACACCGTCACCCGGATGGCGCCCATCCTGCTCATCGGCGCCGGGCTCATCGTGGCATTCCGGGGGAGCCTCTGGAACCTCGGCGGCAACGGCCAGTACCTGCTTGCCTTCGCGGTCATCGCGGGCATCGCACCCGGGGTGTTGTCCGCCCTCCCGACCGTCCTTGGCTGGGTGGTGCTGTGCCTGGTGGCGATGGTCGTCGGGGCGGCCTGGACACTGGTGCCGTCGCTGCTCAAGGTGCGCTACGGCCTCAACGAGATCGTGACCTCGCTGATGATGACCTTCATCGGCGTGAGCCTTGCCAACCTGCTCATCAAGGGTCCCTTCCGGGGTCCCACGGTCATCCCCCAGACGCTCGTGGTCGACCCCAGCCTGATGTTCGTGAACCTGCCCGGGACACGCATCCACATCGGGGTCGTGGTGGCGCTGGTGGTGGTCGTGCTCGTCCACCTGATGCTGACCCGCTCCTCGTTCGGGACGCGCCTGGATGTCCTGGGCGCCAACCCCCGTGCCGCGCTGCATCTGGGCATCGACGTGCCGCGGATGATCGTGGTCACGTTCCTCATCAGCGGCGCTCTCATCGGGCTGGCGGCCGCCGTGGACATGCTGGGCATCTTCGGCTACATGCGCGCCGACTGGGATCCCGACTACGCGCTCAAGGTCGTGCCCCTCGTCTTCCTGGCGCGCCTCAACGTCATCGCTGTCATCCCCTTCGCGGCCTTCTTCGGGGTCCTCTCCATCGGTGGTGAGTACGCTGCCCGCAAGGCGGACGTGCCCAACGTGTTCCTGCTGTTGGTCGTGGGCCTCATCCTGCTGTTCATGGTCGTGACCCAGTTCCTGAGCGACCGACGGTCACGCGGCGAGCCCATCCTGCCCACCCGATGGCGACGCTCCAGCCATGCCGCGGCGACTCCCCATGCCTGACCTGCTGACGCCGACCTTCCTGACCGCGCTCATCGGTGCCGGGCTGCTGTCGGCCGTGCCGCTCCTGTTCGCGGGGCTCGGGGAGACCATCGCGGAGCAGGCCGGCATCCTCAATGTCGGGCTCGAGGGGATGATGCTCGTGGGCGCGTTCCTGGGCTTCATCGCGACCCTGTCCACCGGTGACCTGTGGCTGGGCCTCGTGGCGGGCGGTATCGCCGGCATGCTGCTGTCGCTCGTGATGGTCCTGTTCTGCGTCCGGTTGGGTCTCGACCAGATCGTCGTGGGCATCGGCATCGTGCTCTGCGTGGAGGGCGCCACGAGCCTGCTCCACACGACCTGGTTCGGCCAGACCTACCCCCGCCTGGATGCGGCACCCGAAGTCGCCATCCCGTTGCTGCGGGATATCCCGGTCCTGGGCGGCAGCCTGTTCACGCAGCCGCTGCCGGTGTACGTCGGTCTGGCGCTCGCGGCGGTCATCGGCTGGGCGCTCCGCCGAACCAGCGCAGGCCTTGAGGTCCGCGCCGCCGGTGAGCGCCCGGACTCGCTCGACGCCGCGGGCGTGAGCGTCGTCCGCACGCGGGCCCTCGCGGAGATGACCTGTGGCTTCCTGGCCGGTGTGGGTGGTGCGTATCTCGCGATCGTCAGCGCCGGCACGTTCGTGCCGTTGCTCACCAATGGCCTCGGCTTCATCGCGATCGTCATCGCGATGCTCGGGCGAGGACGACCATGGTGGGTCGTTGGCGGAGCGTTGCTGTTCGGCATGTCACTATCGCTGACCACGGCACTCCAGCTCATCGGCGTCGACATCCCCATCGACGTGGTGCAGATGCTGCCGTTCATCTCGGTCATCCTCGTCCTGGTGTTGTTCGCGCGGAACGCGCATCTGCCCTCGGCGCTCGGGTTGCCCTACCTGCGAGGCAGCCGCTGATGCACCTGACCGATGAGTTCACCATCACCACGCCGCCCGACCAGGCGTTCGTCGCGCTGCTGGACCTGGAGCTCGTGGCACCCTGCGTCCCTGGTGCCGAGCTGGGCGCCCCGGAGCCGGACGGCTCGTATCCGGGAACGGTCTCCGTGAAGCTTGGGCCCATGAAGTTCGTGTACAAGGGCAAGCTTCGGATCGCGGAGCAGGACGCCGTGGCCAGGACCGCGGTCATCGAGGGCGAGGGGCGCGCAACCGGCGGTGCTGATACGGCCAAGGTCCGCGCGCTGATGGAGGTGCTCCCGGAGGGCACCGGCTCCCGGGTGCGCATGACCACCGACCTGGACATCAGGGGTCGGGCTGCTCAGATGGGGGCGGGCATCATCGCCGACGTCAGCCGTAAGCTGGTCCGTGAGGCCGCGACCTGCATCGAGGCCCGCCTGTCTGCGCCACCGGATGTCGACCCCTCGACGCTGCCGGTGGGCGGCAGCGTCGGCGGCGTTGGGCTGATGGCTTCGGTGGTGACCGCGAAGCTGGGTGGCTCCATCCGACGGCTCGGGCGGCGTGGCGATACCGACGCGCACACCGACGTCGAGCACGGGGGGGACGAGGGGTGATGGTCGAGCCCGCCGACCTGACCATGACCTTCGGGCCCGACCCGGTGTCCCCGGACGTGCGCGCGGCCCGCACGGCACGCCTCGTCACGCACCACGATCCGGCTGCACATTCGACGCCCACGAACGATCCTGCAAGGAGCTGAGCATGCAGTCCGCCGACCTGACCCTGAGCGCCGGTCCCAACGACGTGTTCCCGGAGGTGCGCGCGGCGCTCGCCGCACCCGTGCTGTACCACTACGACCCGGTGTTCGGCGAGCAGTTCCGGGCGACCGAGGCGATGCTGGCCCAAATCTTCCGGACCGCCAGCCACGAGATCATCCTGATGCAGGGCGAGGCGGTGCTGGGGCTCGAGGCGGCGGCGCGGGCGCTGGTGACGACGGGGACGCCGGTGCTCAACCTGGTGTCAGGGGTCTTCGGCAAGGGCTTCGGCTACTGGCTCAGCGCGCTTGGGGCGGACCTGCACGAGATCACCGTCGCCTACAACGAGTCGGTGACCATCGACGCGGTACGTGCCTACCTCGACGCACATCCCGAGATCCGGGTGCTGTCCGTGGTCCATTGCGAGACACCGTCCGGGACGCTCAACCCGGTGCGCGAGATCGGTCGACTGTGTCGTGGACGGGGTGTCGTGACCGTCGTGGACTGCGTCGCATCGTTGGGGGGCATCCCGCTCGAGAGCGAGGCGTGGCAGCTCGACCTGCTCGTGGCGGGTCCCCAGAAGTGCCTCGGGGGCCCTCCCGGGATGTCGCTCATGGCAGTCAGCGAGCAGGCTTGGTCGGCCATCGACGCCAATCCGACGGCACCCAAGGGCTCGTTCCTGTCGCTCACCGACTGGCGCGATACGTGGCACAAGGGTGGCCGGTTCCCGTTCACGCCCTCGGTCTCGGATGTGAACGGGGTCGCGGCGGCCGCCAAGCTGATGCTCGCGGAAGGCCTCGAGGCGGTCCAGGCACGCCATGAGCGTGTGGCCCGCGCCTGCCGGACCGGCGTACGCGCCATGGGCCTTCGGGTCTGGGCGGCGTCGGAGGACATCGCCGCCGCATCCGTGACGTCCATCGCGGTCCCCGACGGGCTGACCGACATCCAGGTTCGGGACCATGTGCGGGCACGCTACAACGTCCAGCTGTCCGCTGGCCAGAACGCCGGCAACATCATCCGGATCGGCCACATGGGCAACACCGCCCGACCGATCTGGATGGTGGCCGGTCTTGCCGCCATCGGCCAGTCGCTCCGTGATCTGGGTGTCGACCTCGACCTCGGCGCCGGGCTCGCGGCCGCCATGGCCTCGCTCGCCACCCCATGACGACCCTGGCGCCGTTCGAGGTCCACGTCGCGCGTTCGGTCGCCGAGGCGACCGGCCTGATGTCCGAGCTGGGCGACGACGCCGTCATCTACGCCGGCGGGACCGAATTGCTGCTGCTCATGAAGCTGGGATTCGCCGCGTACGGCCATCTCGTGGATGTCAAGCGCATCGACGAGCTGCACGGCGTCGACGTCGCCAACGGGGTGCTGCGCATCGGCGCCGCCGTGACCCACCGTCAGATCGAGCGCTCGCCGCTCATCGGCGCCGGCTGGCCGGAGCTCGCGCGGCTGGAGGGCCACCTCGCCAACATCCGCGTCCGCAGCGTCGGCACCCTGGGGGGCAATCTCGCGTTCGCGGATCCTCACTCGGACCCGGCCACGTTCCTGCTGGCCGCCGATGCACGCGTCATCATCGGGACCGGCGATGACCGTCGGACCGTCGAGATGGCGAGCTTCACCCAGGGTCCGTACGCGACCGCCCTTGCGGCCGGCGAGGTACTCGTGGCCGTGGAGCTGCCGGCGATCGGCGCTGACGCGGCCATGGTCCACCATCGGTTCGCGTTCCATGAGCGGCCCGCCGCGACCGTCAGCTGCCTGGTGCGCGTCCGTGAGGGCCTCATCAGCGAGGTCCGGGTGGCGGTCGGTTCGGTCGGCGTCGCCCCCATCCGGGCCCTGGACGCTGAGGCCCTGGTCGTCGGCCAGCCGGCCGGATCGGCGGATCGCACGACCCTGGACGCCTGTGGGCTTGCCGCCGCCGACGCTGCGGCACCGGTCACGGACTCGAACGGCTCGGCTGACTACAAGCATCACCTGGTCCAGGTCATGGTCGGCCGGGCCATCCGCGAGGCTGCCGCGCGAGCCAGCGACCCACATCTCGCAGCAGCCTGAGGGCGTGACCACCATGGACCAGACCCTCCGGGCCGCGGTCGCCGCGCGTCGGCCCCTCATCGAGCACACCGTCCGGTTCGTCAATGCCCATCCTGAGCTCGCCCACGAGGAGCATCTGTGCGCGGCACATCTCCGGCAGACGTTCACGACCCTCGGGCTGGAGGTGGAGTCCGGGCTGGGTGGCATGGTCACCGGCTTCCGAGCGACGCTCGAGGGTGGTCGACCAGGGCGCTCCGTGGGCATGGTGGCGCTCTACGACGCTGTCCCCTCGGTGCCACCGGCGGGGGGCATCCAGGCGGTCCATTCCTGTGGGCACGGACAGATCTCCGGTGGCGTCGTGGGTGCGCTCGCGGCCCTTGCGACCGTGCGCGACGAGCTCGCCGGGCGTGTCGTGGTCATGGGCTGCCCCGCTGACGAGATCCACGCTCCGGGCACCGTGGCGCGTGGCAGCGGCAAGACGCTCAGCGCCGAGGCAGGAGCCTGGGACGACATCGATGCCGCGCTCTACGCGCATCCCGAGCCGGTCGATACCGCATGGACCCGCACGGCATGGATGCGGCGTGATACCGCCCGTGTGGTCGGCAAACGGTTGCTCGATGACGGCGCCCCGCAGCTCGTGATGGACGCGGTCGTCGCCGCCGTGAACGCCGCTGGCGCTCATCCGCGGGCGACGGTGATGCTGGAGCAGCTGACCCTCGATGGCGATGTCGAGGACGGTGGCGGACTCGTGGTCTCGGCGCGGTTCCTCATCTGGTCGCCGGACTCGGGAGGCCTCACCACGCTGGCTGATCAGCTCCGGACCGCCCTGCCCGCCGTCTGGAGCGAGGGTCCGGTGGTACCCGGCATCGAGGCCGACCCCTACGTCACAGCGACCGTCTTCGATGCCTTGCGGGCCGCGGGTCGGCAGCCGGACGAGGACCCCGGTCCCCTCCCGTTCGCGACCGATTTCGGATTCCGTCACCCGCCGGGTGCCCGGTTCGCTCGTCGGCGTCGGCCGAGCGGGCGGCTGGGCGTTCCACACGCCAGCCGGTGAGGAGCAATTCGGATCGGACGAGGGGGTCGCGGCGGCCTCGGGATCGCCGAGGTCCTGGCCCTCGCCGCGGTCCGGCTGACCGCCCCCCACTGACCCGGTTGAGCGGCCCCAGTCGGCCCACACCGAGGCCGCTGCTCGCGCTCATCGCAGTCCTCGCGTGCATCCTGGGCGTGACGCTCCTGGCGTCCCTGGCGTCCGGTCTCGCGCCCTTGCGCGTCACCTGCGCACCGGCCCTCGATGGCCAGGTCTGTCACGACACGGTGACCGCGGCACGGACGCGTGGGCTTGCGGCCACCCACTCCCTCATCGTGTCGGCGTTCGTCCAGCCGGGTGAGGCGACCGACCCCGGCGAGAGCGGTCATCGGGCGACGGTGACCTTCGACCTGCTGGGTGTGCCAGGGCCCACGACGGTCCGACTGTTCTATGACGTGGGTGGTCATTGGGGTGGCGTGTCCAACCGGACCACGCTCGAACTGGCAGCGTGGTCACTGATCATGGCCGGGCTCGCCGTCGCCATCGTGGTGCTGGTCACCGGTGCCCTGCAGGTGGTCATCGGTCGTCGGCGGCGGGCCCCAACCGGGGGGTCCTGAGGCCCCGGTACGAACCGCTCCGCACTCGCTGCCATCGGCCACGACCGTCTCCCGAGGGAGACCTGAAGTACGCGGGTCAGGGTACCCGGGGCTGTTGTTCATTCGCACCGCGCAGGACCTTCGGTGGCCTTGACCGGGCGACGACCCCCGATACGTTCTCGCAACGGCCAGCGTGTTCGTCGTTCGCGGGCCGAAGGGTCGGGGCGGCCATCCACCCAGGGATGGTCCTCGGTCCGGGGCAGTGAGTGGAACGCAGGGAGGGATCGAGACATGAGACGAGGGGTACTTGTCGCAGCGCTCAGCCTGATGCTGGTGACGCTGGTCGGCGGGACGGTCAGCGCCCACGATCGAGGCGGTCCCCGGGCCGCCCCATCATTCGGCGCCGGCGCGGGCACGGCCAGCCAGGGCGGCAGCCTTCGGGTGGACGCCGTGGTGCTCGGCGCCAACGGTCGGGCGGCCTTCTCGGCCTCCGCCGTGGTGCACTTCACGTCCGGCGACGTGAACGTGACACTGCAGACCAAGGCCGACCGGTGGGGCCACGGCGGGCATCACGCCCGGGTGCAGTTCCGCCATCGTCGCGGCCAGCTCCTGCTGGCACGGGCATGGGTACCGGTGTCAGCCACGGAGAATCCGGGTCAGGTGCCGGTGGATGTGACCATCGTGTACGGCAAGCACACCGTGGTCATCCGCACCATGGGCACCATCGAGGGAACGGCGACGGACCCCGGTGACGGGGGGCCGATCCAGATCGGCTAGGGACACGGCGCTCCTGTTTCGCGATGCCGGGGTCCGTCGGGCCCCGGCATCGTCATGGGTATCCTCACGCGGTGGACATGACCCGGCGCAACCTGCTTGAGTGGGTGGTGGCATCGGCCCAGGCAGCGGCGACGCCAGTTCAGGGTGTGAGCAGCACCTTGACCGCCTCGCGGGCGTCGAACACCCGGTAGGCCTCCGCGGCGTCGGCCAGCGCGAACCGATGGGTGATGGCTGGCGTCGGGTCGATCGCACCCGTGGCCATGAAGGCCAGGATGCGGTCGCGGTCGTTGAAGGGGTGACCCCACGTGACGCGCAGCGTCAGCTCCCGCTCGAACATGAGCCCGTTGTTCAGGGGGTAGTCGGGCTCGAAGTGGGCGCCGACCACGGAGACGGTGCCCTGGCCACGCGCGAACGTCAGCGCCGCCGTCAGGGCGCCAGCACTCCCGGCCGCCTCGATGACCCCGTCCGCGCCCAGCCCATCGGTCGCCGCCGCGACGGCGTCCGCGGCTGCATCCGGGGTCACGGCCGTGGCCCCGAACCGCTCCGCCAGCGCGCGTCGTGCGGCGATGCCATCGACCGCGATGACGGTGCGCGCCACGCGCGTCGCGAAGATGATGGCCATCTGGCCGACCGTGCCGCAGCCGACGACGACGACCAGGTCGCCCATCGACAGGTCCGCACGCCGAACGGCGCTGTAGCCGGTCGGCAGCATGTCCGCGACGAACACTGCGGCCTCATCGCTGACCGCATCGGGCAGGGCCCGCAGGCAGCGGTCGGCCATCGGCACCCGGACCAGCTCCGCCTGGCCGCCGTCGAGTCGCTGGTAGACGCCCGAGTAGCCGAACAGCGCCCGGTCGGGACACTGCGACGAACGAGCAGCGCGGCAGTGGGCACAGCGCCCGCACGAGATGGTCGATGTGGAGACCACCCGGTCCCCGGCGGCCACGGACGTGACCGCCGAGCCCGACCGATTCGACGACGCCAACGAACTCGTGGCCCAGGATCGTGCCCTCCTCGAAGCCGGGGACATGGCCATGGAACGGGAAGAGGTCAGCGCCACACAGCGCGGTCGTGGTCACGCGCACGATCGGCGTCGGTGGGACTGCCGATGACCGGATCGGGGACCTCGCGGACGGCCAGGTCGCCCGGTCCAGCGAGCACGACGGCCCTCATGGCTGCTCGACCTCCACGAGGTATCCGTCCGGGTCGACCGCGAAGAACCGGCAGGCCACCCCACGGCGGCGCGTACGGCGCGGCCAGGAACGGCACGCCTTCGGCCGCGAGGGCAGCATGCGCGGCAAGGGCGTCTGCCACCTCCAGCACGAGCACAACCGATTGCTGCCCGGGGTCGACGGGTACCGCCAGGGTCACCCCGGGTCGGTCCGGCGAGGCGTGGCCCTGCTCTGCCAGCGACAGCCGAACGCCGTCACGGACGAGCGTGGCGTACGCCGGATCGTCGTAGGTCGCCTCGACCACGAAGCCCAGATGGTCGCGATAGAACGCCACCGACCGGGACACATCCGAGACTGCCAGGATGGTCCCGATCCGGGTGGCTGGAAAGCCCGCCATCAGTGTCGGGTGTGGCCGCCGTCGACCACGAGCATCGATCCGGTGACCCAGGCGGCCTCCTCGGACGCGAGGAATGCCACTGACGGCGCGATATCGGCTGCCACGCCGCGCCGCGGGATGGCCTGGAGCGACTGCACGAAGTCGAACGCGCCCGAATGGGGCGACGCGAGGGTGCCCTCGGTCTCGGTCAGGCCAGGCGCGACGGAGTTGACGGTGATGCCGTACTTGCCCAGCTCCGTGGCGAGCGCCCGGGTGAAGCGCGAAGACGCCACCCTTGGAGGCCACGTAGTGGGCGAGGTTCGGCGTGCCCGCGACGATGACGTTGGAGGCGATGTTCACGATGCGCCCATAGCCGTGCTTGCGCATCTCGTCCGATGCCGCGCGGCAGGTGAGGAACACGCCATCGAGGTTGACGGCCATGATCCGACGCCACTCGGTGAAGTCGATGTCGTCCCAGGCCGTGAAGGGCACGATGGCGGCGTTGTTGACGAGGATGTCGAGCGTGCCGAAGGCGGCCATGGTCTGCTCGATGAGCGACGTCACCTGCGCCGGGTCCGACACGTCCACCGTGACCGCGATGGCCCCCGGGATCTGGGCAGCCGCAGCTGCGGCGCCAGGGCCGTCGATATCCGCGACGACGACCTTGGCGCCCTTCCGCGGCGAGCTTGTCGGCGATGGCTCGGCCGATGCCCTGGGCGCTGCCCGTGACGATCGCGACGCGATCCTGGAGCTTCATGGATCTCCGTTCCTCCTGCTGTCAGACGCCGTAGAAGTCGGGTGCGTGCTTCCAGCCCAGCCAGGGCGCCATCTCATGCGACGGGAAGATCTCCGCGTCGTGCTGCTTCGGCCATCGCCTTGATGCGCTTGAGGGCGCTGATGGACTCGACCGGATCGAGGTGGAAGCCGCCGATGATCATCCGCTCGAGCGTCTCGAACGTGTAGCACGGCGTCGCCACAGAAGATCGATCGGCGGGCGGCCCTCCGGCTCCGCCAGCAGCGAGAAGTGGCCGACGGTGTGGCCCGGCGTGTCGAACAGCGTCAGGCCCTTGGCGATCTGCGTGTCACCCTCGATGAACTCGCGCTTCTGGCCTGGCCACTGGAAGCTGAGGTCGGAGTAGCCCAGCCGCTCGAACGGCTCCGGCACGAGGCCCGAGCGCAGCTCGTCCTTGCGCGTCACGAGCGTGGCGTTGGTGCAGTACTTGTTGCCGCCCACGTGGTCGAAGTGGAAGTGCGAGTTGATGACGTAGTCGATCGCGTCGGGGGTCGTGCCGCATCAGCGCCAGCTGGGCCGGCAGCGTCTGCTGCGGCGTCTGCTCCGGCAGCTCGAACGGCAGCACCTTGTTGACGTGGTCCAGGTCATACCCGGTGTCGAAGATGAACTTCCCCTCGGGATGGTCGATGTAGACGCCGTAGACCGGGAACCGGACGGGCGTCCCGACATCGATGTGCCACAGGACGTCCGAGCGGTCGATGACCAGCGAACCCAGGTCCAGGAGATAGATCTTCACGCCAGGCTCCCTTCCGCTGCTTGGAGACAGCGCCCGGGGCGGCCCGGGCGCTGTCCACGAACGTCTAGCTGAGCGCCTTGCGCACCTTCACCAGCGACGCGCCCCGCTGGGCTCGCAGCGCGGCCGACCTGCTCGTCGGTGTAGTCGAACAGGCCACCCTTGGTCTTCAGGCCCAGTCGGCCCTTGGCGACCTGTGCCCCGATGGTCGGCGAGACCTCGGCGGTGTTGGACAGGTCGGGATTGAGGTACGATGGCGACGGCGGTGTAGATGTCCATGCCCGCCATGTCCAGCAGCTGCATCGGGGGGATGACCGCGAGCTTGTAGCCGATGCCCCACTTGACGTTGAGGTCCAGCTCCTCCATGCCCACGACGCCCTCGTCGACGAGCGCCAGGCACTCGCGCATGATCGCGTACAGGACGCGGTTCTCGACGAAGCCCGGGACCTCCTTCTTGAGCAGGCACGGGTAGTAGCCGATGTCGTTGACCACGGCGGTCGCGCCGTCGATGGTCGCCTGGTTGGTCCGCTCGCCGGGCACGATCTCGATCATCGGGATGAGGTGCGGCGGGTTGGACCAGTGGGTGACGATGACCCGCTCCGGGTGTGCCAGGTTGGCCGCGATCTTGGTCGCCGGGATGCCCGACGTGTTGGAGGCGATGATGACCTCCGGGCCGATGTGCTGCTCGTACTCGGCGTACACCCGCTGCTTGAGCTCGAGGTTCTCGGGGATGGCCTCGATGACGAACTCGGCGCCGGCGAGCGCATCCGCGACATCGCTCGCGTAGCGCACCGAGCCACCCTCGACGGTCGGGCGTCTCGAGCCGGTCGAGGACGCCCCAGGCCAGCTCGTAGCCCGCCTTGGCGCGCTCGAGCGCCTCGGTGCTCGTGTCATAGAGGGCGACCTTGTAGCCGGCCCGTGCCAGGACCGCGCCCATGCCGGGTCCCATCGTCCCGGTGCCCATCACCGCGACCGTGCTTGAATCGGGTCATCGCTGGTACCTCCTCCAGTTGCTGTGATCCGTTTGCCATACCCGCTCCGGGGTGAGTGGCAGCTCATGCATCGGCACGCCCGCATCGGCCACCGCGGTGGCGAGGGCACCGATGATGCCGGCGAACGCGCCCTCGCCGCAACCCTTGGCGCCGAACGGGCCCGGCCCGTCACCGTTCTCGACGATGACGCACGTGGACCGGGCCGGCAGGTCCTCGGTGTTCGGGATGCGGTACTCGAGCAGGTCGTCGTTGAGCAGCACCCCCTCGCTGAAGACCATCTCCTCGAACAGCGCATTGCCGATGCCCTGCATCGTGGCGCCCTCGTCCTGGCGCTCCACGAGCTGGGGGTTGATGGCCCTGCCCACGTCCGCGACGGTCGCGGTCCGGGTCACCGTGACCGCGCCGGTCTCGCGGTCGACGCGCACCTCGGCGGCGCCGATGCACACCTCCCAGAAGACGGGGCCCTCGGCGTATGAGCCGGTGCCCTCGGGGTGGACGCCACCCTCGCCGATGAGCTGCCCGCCCGACAGCCCGAACCGCTTGGCGATGAGCTGCGGGATACGTCCGCTGCTCGTCGCCGCACCAGGCGGCACCCTCGCGCCAGCTCGATGTCCGACGCGCGGCCGGGCCAGATGCGTGCCGCGATGTCCAGCAGGTCGGCACGGACCTGCTGGGCGGCACGCTGCGACCGCCAGGCCCGCGAGCGTCGTGGAGCGGCTGGCGCCGGTGGAGCGGTCGTAGGGCGTGAAGCGGGTGTCCGTGCCGATGCAGCGGACGCGCTCCGCCTGGACGCCCAGCGACCTCCGCCGCGATCTGGGCGAATGCCGTGCGCTGGCCCTGGCCCATCTCGGTGGAGCCGACGAGCACGATCGCCTCGCCGTCCGCCTCCAGCCGCACGACCGCGCTGGACACCGGATGGGCGCCGGCCGCGAGCAGGCCCGACCGACAGCCCTCGACCGGTGTCGGCGGGCTTGGCGTCGTCCCAGCCGAGCGCCGTCGCGACCTTCTCGATGTCGCCGATGAGGTCGGCGTCGAGCGGCTTGCCGCCGGGCCGGACCTGCTCGCCGGGTCGGAGCAGGTTGCGTCGCCGCATCTCGAGGGCGTCGATGCCCACCCGTCGGGCGACCTCGTCCACCTGCATCTCACCGACCCACTGGACGTGCGAGGCGCCGAACGCCCGGTACGAGCCGGATGGTGCGGTGTTGGTGTAGACGCACAGGGCATCGACCCGGACGGCGTCCCAGCGATACGGCCCGGGTGCCGCATCGCCGCCGGTCGCGGTCACCCGTGGACCGTTGTCGGCGTACGCGCCGGTATCGAAGCGAGATGACGACGTCGCGCGCGAGCAGCCGTGCCCGTGCTGTCGGCGGCGGTGCGCATCCGGATCTGGGCGCCGTGGCGGCGGGTCGTGACCATCGACTCGGCGACGCTGTTGACGATCTTGACCGGGCCGGCCGGCCTTGCGCGCCAGGGCCACCGTGATGGGCTCCATCTTGGTGTACGACTTGCTGCCGAAGCCGCCGCCGAGGTATGGCACGATGATGCGCACCTTGCCCAGGGGCACGTCGAACAGGCCGGCGATCTCGGCGCGCACCAGGAAGGGGTGCTGGCAGGTCGCCCACATCGTGATGCCGTCGGCGTCCCACTGGGCGATGACCGATGTGGGTCTCCATCGCGTACTGGTAGACACCCGGGAACGTGTAGTCGCCCTCCACCACGATGTCGGCCGTCGCGAACAGGTCGTCGACGTCGCCCCGATCGATGGCGTAGCGATAGCAGACGTTGCCGTCACGCTCCGGCAGCGTGCCGAGGCCGTGGAACAGCACCCGGTCGAAGGGCCCCGTCGTGGACCAGCGGCGCATCCGGCGCGAGCGCCTCGTCGAGCGTGCCCACGACCGGCAGCTCCTCGTACTCGACGACGATCTCCCGGACGGCCGCCTCGGCGGTCGGCCTCGTCGACGGCCGCGACGGCCGCCACCGGCTCACCCGCGAAACGGACCCGGTCGATGGCCACGATGGGCCGGTCCTTGATGGCGTGGCCCCAGTAGGGGTCGATGTCCAGCAGGTCCGCGCCCGTGAGGATGGCCACGACGCCGGGCATCGCGAGCGGCAGCGGCCGTGTCGATGGCGACGATCCGGGCGTGCGCGCACCGGGCTGCGCAGGACCTTGCCGTGGAGCATGCGCGGGCACGCTCATGTCGCCCACGTACCGGGCATCGCCCCGGAGCTTCTCGTCCGCGTCCACGCGGCGCATCGAGCGGCCCACCTGGGGGGTCGCGATGGCCGGCCTGCGGGGCGCCTCGATGGTCATGCGTGGCGCACGCCCGCGAGCTCGCCGGCCGCATCGATGATGGCCCGGTAGCCGGTGCATCGGCAGAGGTTGCCGGCGAGGCCATGACGCACGGCCTCCTCGTCGGTCAGCTCGCCGGCCGCCAGCAGCGCGTGGATGGTGAGCGCCATGGCCGGGGTGCAGAAGCCGCACTGCACCGCCGCGTGACGGCTGAAGGCGCTCGCTGATGGCATCGAACGCCGGCGTCTCCCGGAGCCCCTCGATGGTCAGCACCTCGCGACCGTCGGTCTCGAGCGCGAGATAGGTGCAGGCGCTCACCGGCAGGCCGTCCACGAGCACGGTGCAGCGTGCCGCACACCTGGACGTCGCAGGAGCGCTTGGCGCCCGTCAGCGCCAGCCGGTCGCGGAGCACGTCGAGCAGCAGCTCCTGCGGCTCCACGTCGATCGTGGTGGGCTGTCCGTTGAGCACTGGCGCGATGCGCATCAGCGAGTCCGCCGGCGATGCGTACCCGGGCCCGGTCGACGCGCCGGACCCAGGCCGCCCAGTACTCGTCGAGGAAGCGGTCCTGGTACTTCTGCGGTCGGAGCACCACCGCGGACCCGGCGGGGATGGGCGCGGCGGTCGCCCAGGGTCGAGGCGATGGACTGGAAGCGGACGGCACGCTCCAGGGTGAGCGCCGTCAGCACTGCCCAGCGGACGTCCTCGCCCGCGATGACGACCCCGTGGTTGCGCAGCAGCGCGGCCCGCCGCTCCCCGAGCGCCGCCGCGACTGCCCGTCCCTGGGTCGCCTCCGTGACCAGCGCCGGCCCCTCGTCGTAGACGCCCAGGCCATCGGTGAACAGCACCGCGTCGTGGGTCAGGAACTCCAGGCTCGCATCCGTGGCGCCCAGCGCGGTGCCATACGATCGGATGGCCGTGGATGACCGAGTTGACGTCGGCGCGCGCACGATAGACCTCCGCATGCATGACCGACTCGAGGTGGTAGTCGGGTGACGCCAGCGCCGCCGGGTCGTCGAGGTCGAGCGCGATGACGTCGCCGGCCTCGACCTCGTCGAGCGCGACTCCCTTGCGCTTGATCCAGATGGTCCGGCTGCCGGGCTCCCGGCCGCTGACGTGGCCCAGCGTCAGGTCGACGTACCCCTCGAGGGCGATGACCCGACAGGCGATGGCCACCTGCTCCCGGAGCTCGTCCAGCGTGGTCACGATCGCCTCGACCCGCCGCTCGGTGGGAGGGTAGTCCGGATGCGGGAACGCGAACACCATCGTCACCGGTTCGTTGCCAGTGTTCACGACCGCGTGCCAGACACCCGCCGGGATGTACAGCGCCGAGCCGGCCGCATAAGGCACCGCCGCCGTCGTCCAGTCGCAGCTCACCGACGCCACTGAGCACGTAGGCCAGCTCTTCGGTGGCATGCGACAGCATCGCCGTCGCGGTGCCCGGCGCGAAGCTGGAGTAGCCCGAGCGCCGTCGCCGAGCCGACCCGGTCCCCGGTCAGGAGCACCCGGCTCCAGCTGCCACCGGGCAGCTCGATGGGCGGGACGTCGGCGAGCGGGATGACCGCCACGCCGTGGGCCTCGTTCACACGTCCCACTGTGCCGTCCCGGACGATGTAGCCACCCTTGCCGCCCTCGACGATCTCGAGCGTGGCATTGCGCACCACGCCGTCGAGATGCAGCCGGCACGAGTTCTGGCCGCCGGGATAGGCGTTCTTGTTGTCGCCCATGGCGAAGTGGACGTTGCCGATGCGGCCCTTCTCGGACGGCGAGCCGAAGGGCGAGATGGCGCTGGTGCCGAAGGCGAACTCGGCCACGATGTCGACGTTGGGCACGCCCTCGATGACGCGCGCCAGCTCCTTGCGCGTCGCGCTCGCCCTCGATCTTGACGACCTTGCCGTCCTTGACGTGCCAGTAGATGGGCGACGACACGACGTCCACGCCGATGCCCAGCATGTTGCCGGTGACCGCGATGACGCCGTTGGTCTTGTTCTCGACCGACGCGTAGGCGACCTCGCCCCAGAGCGGCAAGGGCCCCATCATCCAGCCCCGCTGGCGGATGGGCGTGACCTGGAGTGGCGGCCGCTCCTCGATGGACACCATCACGTCGGTGCCCTCGGGCGTCCACACCCGGCAGGTCTTGACGCCCTCGAGCTTGTGCATCGCGGCGACCGCGCGGTCGGTCGAGGCGATGATGTCCCCGACCGTGATGTCCCAGTCGCCCATGCCGCCCTCGACGGAGGCGATCTTGACGTTGTTGGCGCAGGACTCCCGGACCGCGTTCACGTGGGCGAATCGGTTCGCCCACTCCAGGTTGGTCATGATGATGATCTCGTCCGCGGCGAGCATCGCGTCATGGAGGTTCTTGGGCGGCGCCATGGGGAACAGCGTGTCCGCGAGGCCGCGCGCGACCTGCGTCTCGTTGTTCATGATCACGGGCCAACCGCCCCGCTCCGCGGCCACCTCCGCGACGACCTTCGCGAGGTGGGCGTGATCGTCGTCGGTGATGATGGTCACGACGTCCCCCTGCTCCACGGTGAAGCAGGTGTCGACGATGAGCTCCGCGTGCTCGCGCAGCTTGCCTTGGGTCACCATCGCGTGAACCTCCCTACGCTCGGCTGACGCCGGGCTGGACCTCGCGGAGCGCCGGCAGCACCTCGCGGGCGAAGCGCTCCACCTGCCCGAACTGGTCGAGCGAGCCGAAGCGGCAGATGAAATGGTGGACCCCCGCCGCCGCGAAGGTCCGGAACCACTCGATGATCTGGTCGGGCGATCCGACGGGGCCCCAGTTGTCCAGGCGGGTCGCCTTGGACAGCTCCGGGTAGTACTGGCCGATGTACTCGCCGAAGGCCTGTCGCGCGTCCGTCCTCCGAGTCCCCGATGTTGAGCGTCACCTGGTAGGAGACCGTCAGCCGGCCGGCGTCGTCATCGGTCTCGGCGGCGACCTCGCGCAGGTATCCCAGCTGCTCCACGCAGCTCCTCGGGGTGCTGCGCCCGGCAGCAGGTCATCCAGCCGTCGCCGTACTTGAGGATGCCGACGGCAGGCGCGTCTTCATGGTACGCACCATCTTCTCGTCGGCGGCGTCGGTGACGAGGCGCGGGTTGGACACGATCCAGAACGGCGGCGGCTGCTGGATGGGCATCAAGGGCCCCATCTCGGTGCCCGAGTAGAACGAGATGTCCTGGTAGTCGTACTGCGTCGCCGTGGTGGGTGACCGTCCCCTCGGTCCAGAGCTGGCGCACGACCTCGAGGCCCTCCTCGAAGATCGAGAAGCGCTTGTCGAAGTCGAGGCCGAGCGCCTCGAACTCGCGCCGCACGCCCTGCTCGGGGTTGCCGGCGCAGGGTCCGAAGATCGTCCGGCCACCCGAGAGGACGTCCAGCGTCGCCCATTCCAGCGCGAGGTACAGCGGGTTGCGGGGCGAGGTGACGATGCAGGCCGTGCCCAGCTTCACCCGCTTCGTGCGCTGGGAGAGCGCCGACAGCAGCGCCATCGACTCGTATCGGGGCTTGGAGAAGAGGCTGTCGCCGACCCACACGGAGTCGAAGCCGAGGCCCTCCACCGTCTCGGACAGGTCCAGCAGCTGCGGGATGCCGTAGCCGGGCGCGATGAGCGGCTCCCGGTTGTTGAGGTTGACCCCGAACCCGAGCGTCGTCGGTGCTGCCACACGCCTCTCCCGCGCTTCCGTCGCACACGTCAGCCGGACCAGGCGTGTCGCCGACCGTCCGTGTTGACTGTTGACACGACGATACTAGCACGGCGTGTCGATGCCGCCGACCGACCTCCCGTATCGTGTCCGCTGGTCGACCGCCGGATCCCGTGGCCGCGGCGGCGACACGCGCAGAGAGGGGGATGCCGTGGCGGCGATCACCGGGTTCTTCCATGGCGGCATCACCGTCCGGGACATGGATGTCTCGCTCCGGTTCTATCGGGACGGCCTGGGCCTGGAGCTGGAGTTCGACCGCATCCTCGACGGGCCGTACCTACGTGCCGTGCTCGGCCTCGACCACGACGCCATCCGGGCCATCTACCTGCGCATCCCCGGTGGCGGCTTCGTGGAGCTGCTGGAGTATCGCGGCATCGAGCGACTCTCGGCGGCGTCCCGACCATGCGACTTTGGCGCTGGCCATCTGTGCCTCTATGTCGATGATGTGGAGGCGATGCACGCGCACCTGGTCTCGCTCGGCTTCCACGCTCGCTCGGAACAGGTCGTGGACATCACGGCCGGCCCGAACGCGGGCGCGCGGTCGTGCTACATGGCCGATCCCGACGGTTATGCGGTGGAGCTGTTCCAGAAACGTCCCGGCGCCTGAGACGGCCCGTCCCGCATCTCAGGCAGAACGTCCAAGGGAGTCCAGGACATTCGGCCGAGGCACGCCTCGACCGTTCGCCCGTAGCATCGTCGTCTCACGAGTCGAGCGGAGGTTCCCGGTTGTCCTGGCCAGTCGTATCGCGCCGTCTCCCGGGGATGCTCATCGCGTGCATCATCGCGGCCGCGGGTCTGGTCGCCTCCGCCATGACGGTCGCCGGGGCCGATGCCTCGCCGGCGACGGCCCCGGCGAGCGCACTGCCAGGGCCTGCATCGACCTGTCGTCCTGAGCAAGAGCCCAACGACCAGCCTCCCGATGCACTCGCCGCGTCCAGTGCCGTCTGCCTCACCGGGACGCTTCCTGAGCTCCGTGACCAGGACCTGGTGCTGTGGACGGTCGAGCCGGCCGAGGCGCTCATCACGTGGCGCATCACGGTGGAGGGGATACCCACCACCATCACCAGCCTCCACCTGTTGCAGATCGTGTCCGAGCCGGGCGTCACACCCATCGATGCCCGCGAGTCCCTGCGGGTCGACTCCGACGCCACCACCGAAGTGCCAGGCGTGGCGACCGGCGTCTCGCTCAAGGCCGGCACCTATGTGCTGGGCATCTCGCGCGGCGACCCCGCTGCGGGCCCGCCGGCGCCTCCGGGGGAGTACCGGGTCACCATCGAGCGGGAGCAGTCGCTGCCGGCTGACGGCGACATCGAGCCCAACGACGACGCGACGAGCGCGACGCCGGTGCGCAACCCCATCTCGCTCATCGGGAACGCCGACGGGTCGGTGGACACCTACCGCTGGACGATCGCGCCGGACGAGGCCACGACCCGCTGGCAGCTGGACGTCCGAGGCGTCGTGGGTGACTACCTGGCCATCCGGCTGATGGACGCTGCGGGTGACGTCCTCGCGGACACCGACATGCCCCGTGATGGCGGCGCGCACCTGTACGATCTGGCCCTGGCCGCGGGGGACTACCTCATCGAGCTGGCATCGACCACGACCGGGCCGCTGCCCTACGTGCTCACCAGCCAGTCATCGGCGGACGGCGTGGCCGATGCGGAGCCCAATGATGCGCCGACACGCGCGCTGCCCATCGCCATCGGCGAGGAGCGGACGGGCCGGCTCGCAGGTCCTCGTGACTTCGACTACTTCGCGCTGACCATCCCCCAGACGATAGCGGCCACCCAGACCGACATCAGCCTCGAGGTCGGCTCCACGGAGGACCGGCGACTGTGTCTCGTCACGTCCGATCGCGTCGAGGTCCAATGCCGCCAGGGCCAGGGGGATATCAGCCTGTCGAACCTCTCGCTGGCGGCCGGTGAGTACCGCATCGACGTCTCCGGGGACGAGGACCTTGGGGACCACTACCGCTTGAAGGTGGCGGACATCGGACCCATCGTCGCGGACCGCGAGGTCGAGCCGAACGACACCACCCTGAGCGCATCCCCGTGGGACCCGGCCGTGGTGATGCGCGGCCGCTCGGTCAACAACGACGAAGACAACGTGGTGCTGACCGTGACCGGCGAGCCCCAGGTCTGGCGCCTGGATGCCACCGGCACCGACATCCGTTCCCTGCTGTGGCTGGAACCGGACCGCGAGGTCCGTGGCACGGCCGACATCTCGGCCGATGGGTCACGCGCATCCCTCTGGGACATGTACCTCGTTCCCGGGCGGCACTGGATCGAGCATCGAGACCGAGGGCGACGACTACACCCTGACCATGACCCCGCTGGGGCCGCTGGCCGCGGGTGCCGAGCTGGAGCCCAACAACGACAGCGACAACGCGGAGCCGCTGGACCTGGACCGGCCCCGATCGGGTCGCCTGCCGGGTGCGGCGGACACGGACGTGTTCCGGTTCTCGCTCGATGCCACGGAGCACGTGACCATCCGGCTCGATCCACCCGCCGACGGGGGCGTCAAGGTCAAGCTGGTCGCCGCCGGGACCGAGCTGATGCGCCTCTCGCAGCCGGTCCCGGGACAGCCCTTCGCCTACGATGCCGAGCTGCCGGTCGGGGACTACGAGCTGACGCTGCAGTCGGACTCTGGCAGCGTCCTGCCATACCGACTCCAGGTGCAACGTGGCGACCCCTTCGCGCTGCCCGCGGACCTGGAGCCCAACGATGTCGCCGCGGAGGCCCGCGACCTGCCACCGACTCTCCACGTGGAGGGCACGGGCTGGGGGAGCGGTGGCGAGGATGACGACTGGTACCGCATGGAGGCGCCGCCCGACCCGACCCAGCCCATCGTGGTGACGACCAGCGGCCTCGTGACCCGCATGGAGCTCACCGACGGGGTCAATGGCGTCGGCATCGACGCGGACGCGACGGCCACCACCTGGACCTCGCGCGCGTTGCCCGCGGGCGTGCCGCTGTACCTGCACGTCACGAGCGGCGGAGACTACTCCCTTGACGTGAGCGGCGGCGGCCTCATCGCACGTGACCCGCTGCCGGCGCTGCCGCTGGACATGGTGCTGTCGCCGGTGGTCTCCGAGGTCGCGGCATATGAGACCTTCGGACAGCGCGTCGACGGGATGCTCTCCCTCGCGAACACGGGCGACATCTCCCTCTCGGTGACCCTGGACGCCCGTGCCAGCGACACGGACTGGACCGCCGAGCTGGGCCAGCCGACGGTCGAGGTACCCGCCCGCGCGAGCGTGGATGTACCGATGACCATCGCGGTCGCCCCGGACGCGTGGGCCGATGTGTCGACGCGCATCACGGTTCGCGCATCGGCTGAGGATGGCCGCGTCGCGACCGCAGCCACGGACATCATCGCGACACGCGATGCGGTCCCCGCGGGTGCGGAACAGGCGTGGCCGGTCCCGGATGCGCTGCTGGGCGGCCTCGACGTCGCCTCGCAGGCCCTCGGCGCCACGATCGTGTCACCGACCTTCAGCGAAGACTCGGAGCGATCGCTCCACGATGGCCTCGCCCTCGACGGGACGGGGTTCGTGGGCTCCATCGCGGACGCACCCGTGACGTTCACGGTCGACCTCGCCACCGACGACCTGGTGCCGGTCAGCGGCGTCGTCATCGACCCGCTCGCCGGCCGCGACGGCCGGGATGCGTCGCCGCGCCTGTTCGACCTGCTGCTGTCGCCCGACGGCGTGACCTGGGCCGTGGCGCTGTCGGGCGAGCTGAGCCCGCGCCGCGAGGACCAGTACTTCGTACTCGAAACGCCGGTCCCGGCGCGGTTCGCGCAGCTGCGCGTCCGGTCCACATGGTCGGGTACCCGGAGCACCCTCCAGATGGGCGAGTGGCAGGTCGTCGCGACGCCGGGATGGGCGCCGCCGGCGGCGTTCGACATCGCCGACCCGGCGTTGGGTGGCCACATCGTGTGGACCGTCCCGGGCGCCACCGACCCGCGCGACCCAGAGGCGGTGCTCGACGCTTCGCCGGACGCGTATCACTGGGAGCCCTATGTCGATGGTGGGCTCGAGATGTCCTGGGCCATCGGGTTCCGCGATGGACGTGCCGCACAGGTCACCGAGCTCCAGTGGGTCGACCCTCCGGACACCGATCCGCTGCAACGGTTCGATCGGGTCACCGTCCAGCTGAGCACGCAGACCCCGCTCGGGCCGTGGCAGGACGTGGGCACCTGGGACCTGACCCGCGCCGCAGACGGCAGCGTCACGCCGTTCGTGCTGCCGGGATCCACCTGGGCTCGGTATGTCCGATTCGCCGGTGCCGGGCCCGCCGAGACCGGATACCGGGAGATGCCGACCACGATCCGGGTCATCGAGCGCCTGACCGATGCCTCCTACCGGTCGATCGTGGGTGCCTGGGGCCGCAACGATCCGAACGCCATCCACGAGCTGCTGGAACCGCCGGACCTCTCGGCGGTCTCGACGACCGTGGACCTTGCCGATGGCAACGACACGGCCGAGACCGCGACCCCTCTCGTCGTCGACGTGACCCAGGACGCGCGGATCCAGCGCGGCAAGGACGTCGACTGGTACCAGCTGACCGTGCCGGCCGGCCAGAACACGCTCGACCTTGCCATCAGCTCGTCCGCCTCCGCCGGCCTGGTGCCGACACTGCACGACAGCACGGGTGCGGTCGTGGAGCTGACGGAGGGCATCTCGACCGATCCGGGCACCGCGCACTACACCGCGGAGGTAGTGCCCGGAGCCACGTACCGGGTGCTCGTCGAGCAGCCGCCGTTCTCGACGGCGTTCATCTACGACACGAGCGGCAGCATGGGCTCCTACCTGAGCTACATCTCGTCGGCCCTGCGCGGCTTCGCCAATGACCTGACCCCCGGTGAGGAGGCGGTGTGGATCTCGCCCTTCGAGGACCCGCCGCTGCTCCGCGAGTGGAGTGACGATGTCTACGCCATCCAGGACGCCGTGGCCGGCGTGGCCAGCGTCAGCGGCTCCAGTGGCGCCGAGGCATCGCTCCTCGCCGCGATGGAGGAGCTCCAGGGACGCAAGGGTGCCCGGGCCATCCTCGTGGTCACCGATGCCGAGACGTCCACCTACCCGCTCATGGGCGACCTCTGGTCGAGCTTCGCATCGGTCCGCCCGGTCGTGTTCGCGGTCCACGTCGCGGGCGGCGGCGCCCCCCAGCTGACCACCAACCTGATGCAGGACTGGTCGCACAGTTGGGGCGGCCACTACGAATACGCCGCCTCGCATGGCCAGATCGACCACGCCTTCGACCGGCTGGCCGCGTGGATGCGTCGACCGGCCAGCTACACCATCGGCTACGGTGCCGGGTTCGTCTCCCACGAACCGGGCAGCCTGACCATCCGCCAGCCGGCTGGGCCGGATGGCGCGAAGTCCGTCGTCGCGGGCACCGGGGTCGGGGTGGAGATCCTGCTCGACACGTCATACAGCATGGTCGAGAAGATCGGCAAGCAGCGGCGCATCGACATCGCCAAGGCCGTGCTCACCGACCTCGTGGGCAACACCCTGCCGTCCGGGCTTCCGGTGGCGCTCCGGATCTTCGACCCGGTCCGCCGGTGTGACAGCAAGCTCCTGGCACCGCTCGCTCCCCTGGACCAGGCACGGATGTCGGCCATGATCAAGGCCCTCAAGGTGACCAGGGGGACGCGGACACCCCTCGCCGCCACCCTCGCCCAGGTCGCAGGTGACCTGGGAGGGTCGGCGGGACCGAAGATCATCGTCCTCGTGACCGATGGTCAGGAGAGCTGCAAGGGGAACCCGGCGCAGGCGATCCGGGACCTCGTCGCCCAGGGCCTCGACGTGCACGTCAACATCGTCGGATTCGCCATCGATGACGCCAAGCTCAAGGCGCAGCTCCAGGAGTGGGCAGCGGTCGGCAATGGGCAGGCGTTCGACGCGCAGGGCAGGGACGACCTGGCCGCCGGCATCGCGACGGCCCTCCGGGCGCCGTTCAACGTATATGACGAGGATGGCCGCCTGGTGGCGAGTGGCCTCGTCGGCGGTGACCGTGTGCCATTGCCGCCGGGGCACTACCGGGTCGAGGTGCTCACCGATCCGGTCGATCGTGCTCGAGGACGTCGTCATCGATGCGGGGACGTCGAAGGACCTCCAGTTGGAGGCGCCCGGTCCCTGAGGGCCGCGATCGGGCACATCGGCGGGGAACCTTCCGGCGGACGTGGTCGCCATACCCATTGACGGGCGATCAGACTGATCGCTCCGAGGGACGAGGGGACCGTGGACCAGCGAGCACTCGTGGTGCGGGCGAGCCGGGGCGATCAGCACGCCTTCGGCCAGCTCCTCGACGGGTCGCTGGCTCGCCTGGACGCGGCCGCTCGACTCATCCTCCGGGACGCCGAGCTCGCGCGCGACGCTGTCCAGGAGGCGATGGTGCGGGCATGGCGGGACCTGCCCGGGTTGCGCGACCCGGAGCGGTTCGACGCGTGGCTGCACCGCCTCACCGTGCATGCATGCATCGATGTCGCACGACATCGGCGGCGACGGGTCATCGAGGTCGCGCTCAGCCCGCTCGATGACCCACCCGTCGCCGACTCCTCGACGCTCGTCGCGGATCGCGACCTCCTCGATCGGGCGCTCCAACGGCTGGAGCCAGAGCAGCGCGCCGTCATCGTCCTCCGCTTCTACCTGGAGCTTTCCCTGCTCGAGACCGCGGACGCCCTTGGCGTGCCGCTGGGGACCGCGAAGTCCCGGCTCCACCGTGCCCTTGCCCAGATGCGCATCAACGTCGCCGCCGATGAGCTGGTGGCCGAGTCACCCATCACGCAGGGGCGGTTCGCATGAACACCTTCGACACCACCCCGGAGCGCCTGACGAGCGGTCTCAGCGACCTCGTCGGGACCGCCGCTCCCGACTACCACGACGACATCCTCCGGCGGGTCGCCCGCACGCGGCAGCGGCCAGCCTGGACCTTCCCCGAAAGGTGGATTCCCATGGCACTCATCGCACATCCGGGGGCGCGGTCGCGCCCGCGGGCGCCGCAACGGACGTGGCGCCAGACCTGGAGGCTCCTCGCGGTCGCGGCCGTCACGCTCGCGATCATGGCCGGCCTGGCCATCGCGGGCGCGCTCCGAGGGCCGTCGCCCGACCCCTACCTGAACGGCCTCGTGACCATTCCGAAGCTCGAGCTCCAGGACACCTGGGGCCCAGATGCCATCGACGGGCTGTCCAAGCCCAGCTTCATGGACGTCGGACCGGATGGTCAGCTGTACGTCGTGAACGCCGGAGCGAACGAGGTCCTGGTGCTCAGTCCTGCCGGCACGCTCGTGCGGCGCTGGGGGACCACAGGCACCGGTGAGGCACAGTTCGACTTCCTGCGCGATGCGACCGATCCGTTCTCCGCGATCGGCGGAGTGGCGGTCGGCGCGGACGGCTCGGTAGCTGTCACGGACACCGTCAACGACCGGGTCCAGCAGTTCACATCCGACGGCACGTTCATCCGCCAGTGGGGAACCTTCGGGCCCGACGACGGCCAGTTCCTGGAGCCGATCGATGTCGCGGTCGGCCCGGACGGCACGCTGGCGGTCGTCGATGACCGGCGCGACGACATCCAGACGTTCAGGTCTGACGGAACCTGGCTCGCGACCATCGGCGGCCACGGCGCCAAGCCGGGCCAGCTGGCCAATACCGGTGGCGTCGATGTGGATGCGGCAGGCACCATCCTCAACGCCGACTACGACAACCAGCGGATCCAAGCGTGGGACGCCGCCAGGACCTACCTGTGGTCACAGGCGACCGCCACCGATGGTGGTCCGGTGAGCCAACCGCTGGATGTCGCCGCTGCCGCCGACGGGACCCTGTACGTCACTGATGGCGCCGGCATCCACATCCTCGGCGCGGATCGGTCGCCGCTGACGACCTGGAAGCCGCCGGACGCCGAAGGCCCCGACACCCCGTTCACCGTCGCCGTGGCGCCTGATGGATCCGTGTTCGTCGCATCGCTCGTTAACGACACGATCTACCGCCTGACCTTGGGGAGCCAACAGGTCGAAGCCACGCCCCGACCAAGCGATGCTGCCCCATCGGTCCCGCCAGGACCCAGTCCTTCCGCCGCAGTGGCCACCACCACCACATTCACCTCTCCTGCTGTGTTCCCGATCCCATTCACCCTGGACCTGCCCACCCGTTGGTCTGCAGCTGGCAGCAGCCGCGGGTATGTCGACACGAAGCTGACCCGAGGCCCCGACTCCACCCCTTCATGGGTGACGGTGTATATCCCCATCAACGCTTTCGCTGATCCGTGCCACGCACAGGGTGGTCCGATGTCACCGGCCGTGGGGCCCACCGTGGACGACCTGGTGCAGGCGCTGATCCACGCCGCGGGGATGCGGTCCGGCCCTGTGATGGATGTGACGGTCGATGGCTACCACGGCAAAGAGTTCCGGCTGGACAACAACATCGATATCCGGACCTGCTCGGGCGACCCCTGGTTGCATCAATGGACATTCGACTCGGCCGCCACCGGGCCAGTCGTCGAGGCCAACGGCGAAGGCCTCGCGGGGGCCGAGCAGCGCATCGTGGTCCTCGATGTGAACGGCACCCGGGTCCAGATCGTCGGCTGGACCATCGGGTCCAGGCTGGACGAGGTCTCCGAGACGGATCAGGTCATGGACTCCATCGACTTCCAGTAGCCCCGGACCTCCTTCCCGGGCTCAGACCGCCGGCCTAGCAGCCGGCGGTCTGTCGCGTTCCGAACCGACGACGGCAGCCTCGCTGTGCCGACTCGGGTGGCATGATGCCCGCGAGTCGTACCGTTGGCGGACAGGTAGCGGAGGACACCGATGCGGAGACCCATCGAGACGCTGGCGCGTGGGCTTGGCCACCCCGAGGGCCCGGACATCCTGCCCGACGGCCGGATCGTCATGGTCGAGACCTACACCAGCAAGATCATCGCCTGGTCACGTGCGCGTGGCATCCACGACTACGCCGATTGCGGCGGCGGCCCCAACGCGTGCATGCTCGGTGCGGACGGTGCCGTCTACATCACCCAGAACGGCGGCACGGTCGGCGCCTGGCGAGCGGCCGTGATGAAGGAGCCCTCGATCCAGAAGGCGTGGCCGGACGGGCGGGTCGAGACGGTGGTCACGGAGGTGGACGGCATCCGGCTGCAGGCACCCAATGACCTCACCTTCGGTCCTGACGGTCGGCTCTACTTCACCGACCCCGCGGACTACCTGCCCAACGACCGGAGGCCGGGGCGCGTCTTCGCGCTCAACGCGGACGGGACGGGCGAATGCCTCGAGGAGCTCTCTGCGGCGTATCCCAACGGGATCGTGGCCGAGTCGGACGGCAGCATCGTGTGGGTCGAGTCATATGACCGGGGGGTCTACCGACGCCGGCCGGGCGTCCCGTCGGAGCAGATCGCGCAACTCCCGGAGGGGCACGTGCCCGATGGCCTCAAGGTCGCCGCCGACGGCCGCCTCTGGGTCACCACGTTCATGGGCGGCGGCGTGGACATCCTGCGGCCGGACGGCACCATCGAGGACTTTCTCGAGACCGGCGGCACGGTCCTCAACTGCGTCTTCCATGACGGCGACCTGATCATCACCGACATGGGCGACATCACCGAGCTCACCGCGGCGGCCCCGATGGACGGGCGGCTGTGGCGCGTCGAGGTCGGGGTCGCGGGCATGCCGCTGTTCCGGGGGGCCATCGCTCCTGCCGCATGACCAGGGCTGGGCGGGCGTCCTCGTTGTGGAGCCCACCCGCCTCGTGACCACGATCTCGCGGCACGGCACGTTCCGCGGCCGTGGGCGGTGATCCCGTTCTGCCTGCCAGGCGCTCGAGCGACGCTTCCGGGGCGCACTGCGGATATCGCAGGATGGATCGCTCGCTGCGTGAGCACCCGGGACCCGCAGCGCCGTGCATGTCGCTGAGGAGATCCCGCGCCACCGTCAGGGCACCGACTTGACACCGGATGGACGCCGACCCTAGAGTCCGGCGACACGGCTGACGAACGTTTCCAGAATGGATTGTGGCGCGTCTGCCGGTGGATGAGGAGGAGTCCCGGAGTGACAGATCGAACGCGCTCGTCACGGCCGCGCCTGGCGGCACTCGCCGTCATGGGCCTGCTGGTGATCGCGCCGGCAGCCGCGATGGCCCAGGATGCATCCGGTTCCCCGGCACCCGCAGCCAGTGCGGCAGCTGTGCCCGTGAACCCCTACTTCGAGACCGGTGCCGTGGCCGGCAGCGGTACAGGCAAGAAGATCGGATACATCTCGCTGGGCGAGCAGGTGCCGTTCGCCGTGCTCGTGTCGAACGGGATCAAGGAGGAGGCAACGAAGGCCGGCGCTGAGCTGGTCTTCTGCGACTCGAAGCTGGACACCCCGACCGCGCTGGCGTGCGCGCAGCAGTTCGCCGTCCAGGGCGTCCAGGGCGTGCTGAACTTCAACGTGGATGAGAAGGCCTCGCCCGAGATCTGCGCGGCCTACAACGGCGTGCCGACCATCGCCATCGACATCATCCAGCCGCCCTGCCAGGTGGCGTTCATGGGTGCCAACAACCACGAGGCAGGTCGCCTTGGCGGGGCCGCCATCGGCAAGTACGTCAAAGACACCTGGAACTGCGACTACACCGCATATGTCTCGCTGGAGTCGACCGGCGCCAAGGCGGCCAGCGACGCCCGCATGGGTGGCTATCGCGATGGCTTCAAGGAATACTGCCCGATCATCAACGAGACGATCGGCGCTGACGCGGACCGAGACGACAAGGCCCTCGCATATATGTCGGACAAGCTGACCGCGCTGCCGGGCAATCGCATCGTCGTGGTCGCCATCAACGAGGATGGCATCCGCGGAGCGATGGGCGCGGCCGCCACGGCCGGCCGCCAGAGCGACCTGATCTACAGCGGCCAGGGCGCCGAGCCCAACATGTGGAAGACCATCGCATGCGATCCCCAATACATCGCGTCGGTGGCCTACTTCCCGGAGCGATACGGCAAGACGCTCATCCCCGCGATGATCGACATCCTGGACGGCAAGGCCGTCACGGCCGATGGTGCCGGAGGGACCGTCCCCAGCAACCTGTTCACGGTCCATGAGGCCGTCAACAAGGACAACGTGCGAACGTTGTATCCCGACACGGAGCCCTGCTAGCCAGCAGGCCCAGCGACATCGAAGCTGACGGCGAGCCTGTGACGTTCACGCTCAAGGCTCGCCAGATCCGCAAGTCCTTCGGCGGCGTCGAGGTCCTCCATGGGGTGGATCTCGACGCCGACGGTGGCTCGGTCCTCGCGCTGCTCGGTGAGAACGGCGCGGGGAAGTCGACGCTCGTCAAGATCATCGCCGGCGACTACCTGGCGGACGCCGGTGAGATCGAGGTGGACGGGGTGGCATATGGAGCCCTCACGCCGCGTCAGGCGCGCGATCTGGGCGTGGCCATCATCTTCCAGGAGTTCCAGGACGCCTCCACGCTGACGGTCGCCGAGAACATCTCCCTCGGCCGGATCCCCAACGCCCACGGCTTCGTATCGTGGCGAGCCATGCGCCGACGAGCGCGGGAGGATCCTGGGCCAGCTGGGTGTGGACCTCGACGTCGACCGCATCGTGGGCACGCTCCGGGTGGGCGAGCGGCAGATCGTGGAGATCGCTAGGTCGCTGTCCGGCTCTGCCCGCCTGCTCATCCTCGACGAACCGACCGCGGCCCTGTCACATCACGAGGCTGAGGTCCTGTTCGGGTTCATCCGCCGCCTCCGCTACGATTGGAGCCACCGACGTGTATGTGGCCGGTGAAGATGTGGGGTTGTACGGCGGAATTTTCGGCGTTACCGCCGGGCTGCTGGATGCGTTCGGAACCAATCGCGTCCGGGATACCCCCATTACCGAGAGCGCCATCATGGGAACCGCCGTCGGGGCGGCGCTGGCGGGACTCCGCCCGGTCATCGAATTCATGATGATCGATTTCATCGGAGTGGCCCTGGACCAGCTCTACAACCAGGCAGCCAAGATGAAATACATGTTCGGCGGGAAAGCCCGCATTCCGCTCGTGCTGCGCGGAACCTGCGGGGCGGGGATGAACGCCGCGGCACAGCACTCCCAGTGTCTGGAAGCATGGTTCATGCACGTTCCCGGTTTGAAGGTGGTCATGCCCAGCACACCTGCCGACGCCAAGGGATTACTCATTTCATCGATTCGCGACGACAATCCCGTCGTTTTTCTGGAACACAAACATTTGTATGCCCTCGAAGGGGAAGTGCCGGAGGGGGAATTCGTGGTGCCGCTCGGCAAGGGCGACATCAAGCGGGAAGGAACGGACGTAACGGTGGTGGCTACCGCACGCATGGTGCATTTCGCATTGAGCGCGGCGGAAAAGCTGGCCGGGGAAGGCATCAGCATGGAAGTGCTCGACCCGCGAACGCTTTCCCCCCTGGATGAAGACCTGATCCTGAATTCGGTCCGAAAAACAAACAAGCTGGTGATCGTACACGAGGAAGTGAAGTTTGCCGGATCGGGAGCGGAAATCGCCGCCATGGTGGCGGAAAAGGCATTCGACGACCTCGACGCCCCCATCCTGCGGGTGGCGGCCCCGTATACCCCCGTACCTTTCTCTCCGGCACTCGAAAACCTTTTCGTGCCGAGCGAGGAACAGATCATGACAGCGGTGAAAACCGTCCTGGGAAAGGCATAGTAATTTCGGCCGCAACACACCTTGACCGGTGCGGGTTCCCGATGGGGGAACCCGCGAGCGTGTTGAAAAACAGTACTTTGGTAGCGTTCGTCATTCCGGCGAAAGCCGGAATCCAGTAATTTCAATTGCTTCTGGACCCCGGCTTTCGCCGGGGTGACGGCCAAGGGTCTGGCGGGTTCCGATAGGTGAACCGCTTCGACGGCCACGATTTCCGCAGTACACCTTATTATTCGGGGAATTCAGGTGGCGCTCATAGGGATCATTGCCAATCCGGCTTCGGGGAAGGACATCCGGCGACTCGTAGCATACGGCAGTATCTTCGACAATCAGGAAAAGGTTCGCATCGTCCGCCGCGTTCTGTTGGGAATCGATGCATTGGGAGTCGAAGAGATAGCCTATATGCCCGAGTACTACGGAATTGTTGAGCGGGCCTTGCTTCAGGTTACCCCGCGTGCCGTGGTCCGGCCCATTGCGATGAAGGCCCGAAACAACCAGGACGACTCTACTCTCGCGGCGCATATCCTTCAGGAAAGCGGCGCAGCATGCATCATTACCCTGGGGGGAGACGGCACGAACCGCGTTGTGGCCAAGGGGAGCCTGAACGTCCCCCTCCTCCCTCTCTCAACCGGTACCAACAACGTGTTTCCTCTCATGATCGAGGGTACGCTCGCCGGCATCGCGGCTGGCCTGGTGGCGCGCAATCTGGTGCCGCTTCCCGAATCGACCTATCGATCGAGCAAGCTGGAAATACTCGTCGACGAAGAGGTGAAGGACATCGCCCTGGTGGACATCGCCGTGTACCAGGACCTGTTCGTGGGATCGCGGGCCGTCTGGGAAACGGAAAAGATAAGCCAGATGTTCATCAACCGGGCAAACCCGGCCAGCATCGGGCTCTCGGCCATCGGCGCCCTCCTGCATCCCTTCCGCCCCGAGGACCCGGTATGCCTGCACCTGATCCTCGGCCCCGGCGGCACGCCGGTTCTGGCGCCCGTAGCCCCGGGAGTAGCAATACGTAGTCGAGCCGAAGAGGCGGCAGGAAAA
>CAWJKF010000017.1:0-135693 GCA_963843335.1 uncultured Chloroflexia bacterium | reverse complement strand
AATAATCCAATGGCCTTTTGACTAGCAATCCTTTAATATAATCCACAAGAGTTTTACCTAATAGAGGTTTTGATCATATGACATTGAATCCTGAGGATTTACAAACGCTTGTCGAGAGCTTAAGGTCTTTTCGAGGGAGAGCGAGTGGGTAGAATTTAAGTTTAACTATGATATCCCGAAGAAATCGGAGAATATATTTCAGCTTTGTCGAACTGAGCAGCTCTATGGACCCAACCTCGAGGCTATCTTGTTTGGGGTATTGATGATAAAAGCCACGCTATCATAGGCACCAAGTTTCAGCCAAGAAAAAAGATGGTGAGTAATCAAGGAAAAAGTGGAAATCAAGAACTCGAAAGCTGGCTTATTAACCATCTGACTCCTGGCATAGAGATTAAATTTCATGAGGGACTAATTGACGAAAAACCTGTGGTTGTTTTTGAAATTCAGGCCGCATTTTCGCATCCTGTCAGGTTTAAAAGTCTTGAGTATATCCGCATTGGAACATACAAGAAAAATTTAAAAGACTATCCTGAAAAAGAACGCAGGCTATGGGACATTTCGAACCGAATCTTTTTAAAAGTCTACTGCTCGCGAATCTCTTACAGATGATCAAGTCCTTCTTGAGATCGACTATGCTGCTTATTTTCAGTTAACTGAGCAACCTGTACCTGATAATCGTTCAGCCATTACCCGTGGATTAGAATCCGAAGGGATAATCAAAGAGTCATTGCGAGGAAAATATTCCATTACAAACATTGGGGTTCTTCTTTTTGCAAATGAGCTGAGTCGATTTGGTCGTTTAGGTAGAAAGGCTCTTCGAGTCATCATCTATCGAGGAGTCAATCGTATTAACACTATGAAGGAGCATATATTTAAAAAAGGCTATGCGGCAGTTTTTAAAGAAGCAGTCGAATACATTAATGATCAGCTACCAAGAAGTGAGGAAATTGGCCAAGCTCTTCGAAGAGAGGTAAGAGTATATCCCGAAATAGCGATTAGAGAGCTCGTAGCCAATGCATTAATTCACCAAGATTTTAACCTCACTGGAAATGGACCGACTGTTGAAATTTTTGACAATCGAATAGAAATTACAAATCCAGGGATACCACTTATTGATACGCTTCGTTTTATAGATGAACCGCCACAATCTCGAAACGAAGAATTGGCGGCCTTAATGCGTCGTATGAACATTTGTGAAGAACGAGGAAGTGGTATTGATAAAGTTATTTTCCAAATAGAATTGTATCAGCTTCCTCCTCCCGATTTTAGAGTTACAGATGGAAGCACTATCGCTGTTTTATTCCAACCCGTAAATTTAAGTGAAATGGGAAGACAAGAGAAGGTTCGGGCATGCTATCAACACGCTTGCCTTCAATGGGTTTCTGGAACACAAATGTCAAATAGTTCTTTACGTAAACGTCTAGGTATTAAGGATTCAAATTATCCAATGGCTTCGAGAATTCTTAAGGATTCGATAGGCGATGGGCTAATTAAACCCTACGGTGAACAAAATTCCAAAAAAGCAGCAAAATATGTTCCCTTTTGGGCTTAATTTTATGTAACGCGATGTAACTGAAAAGCCTGAAAATGCTCTAAATTTGACTATTTCCCAGGGAAAACTATAGTAGGTGACCCATATTTTATGTAACTCTAATAAGATTTTGGTTCGCAGGCATACACCTTGCAAATTCCCAATACGAAGTCGTCTCACGAGTAAAAATATGCAAAATAGGGACATGAAAAACTCATCATGGGTAATAAACATGAATTTTCTACCCATGATAAATGTAAATTTACTTTCTGCAGCTTCAGAAGTTATGCGACTGCAAAGATGTTGGACATTGAGAATGTTTACAAGTAAAAATTTATCTACAAAAAATAAATTGATTGCCAATTTTAAATAGAATCTAGCCATAAATTATATGACTAGATTGCTGTAATTTAGATTTTTACAAGTTGCTGCCAGTAAGAATTAAGAGCGTTTGAATATTTCCCTGTAGCGCTTAGGACATCTTCCATACCCTCACTAAGAGAAGGATTTGGCTTTCTGTATTTAGTAGCAATAGTTAAGTGAAATGAAGATGTAGGTTGAACTGGAATCTGAATATCTAGTTCTTTTCTTACTTCTTCTAATAAAATTGTTAATGCTTTTTCCACATATGGAGCTTTCAATTTAGCCACAACAACTTCTTCAAATGGAGAATAATCTTCCGAATAAGTTGAAGCAAGAGAAGTAAATTGAATAGGATGTTCTTGTTCTTTTAGTTCTTTATTCAATAAAATAAGAATTTTCTCAAAAAACAACTCGAAATTTTTTGCACCATCTATTTTTCCATACTTAATATCAAATTGCTCACGAACTTTTGCAATCACGTTTGAGTTAACAAGAGTTACATGAGGACACTCTTTATTTTTTTCAAGCTCAGTATATCCATTCTCCTCTAATAATTGAGAAAAATCAGTTCTCCATAATTTGTTAAAAATATTTGTTTCATCTTCAGGATTAATTTTTAAGTAAAGTTTGCCATCAAAAAGAGTAAATTCTATGCTTGCCTCTTTTACAAATTCATTGAGGTATAAAACAGGCTTTTCAATTTCCACCGTTTTCCAATCAAAATACTTGCCAGGATGGGTAGGGTGCGTAGGGTGCATCATAATTGGTTTTGTAAAACCTCTAACATTTAGGCTTGCAAAAGGGTTATTTATATCTGAGCCTTTAACAACAGCCTTTTCAAGCTCTCCAATTAAAAATTTATTGAATTCAATTGAGACTTTTAGTTGGCTTGGATTTTTTTCCAACAGGTATGCAGCACTGATAACTTGCCCCCAACCATTAACAAAAAAAGATTCGGCCTTAGAATTACCTAAAGCTTTTTTAACCAATGCTTTAACTGCAAGATCGGTTGTTCTTATTTGTTCTTGAAAAACAAAGTCATCACTAGTAGCATAGCTTCCCACATATTTTTGTATATGACTAGATGCGATATCCTCTCCTAAATAAGAGGAGACAATTTTACTGGCGTGATCACCTATATATGAAGATACGATTTGTGATTGCATGTAAACTCCTTTGCTTAATTGCTTTTGAGACTTGGTTCACTAGCGGTGCAATGAATAAGCGATTCTACCATCAAAAACCAATAAAATCCAGTAGTATTTTAACTTCAAACCATTTATCTTCTTACTCATAGCGGTTGGATGGTATTGGGTTATATGGCGGACCACCGCCCTCATAACCCGCTGGTCCTGGTTCAAGTCCAGGTTGCCTCATTTTTTTTATTTTATTCGTTAATCAATGGATAATGTATGTTGTAATGGATAAAGATTTTATCTCCAAGACAGTGTGGGTGAATAATGGAGACCCGATTAACAACTCAGAAAAAAACGCATTCTCATATGAATTGATTACAGGCATGTTGCAATGGACAATTGTCTTCGCGCAAACAATCAATCCTCGCCTGAAGCAAAAATAGCTTTATTCCGTTCCTTATTTCGTGGTCGTGAAGATGTTTATCCTCGCAGATTTGAAAACAAGAAATCCGGAAAATCCGGCTACGTATTTGTATGTGGTAATGAATGGGTTCGAGGTATATGTGAAAAGCCAAAAATTAAATGTTCTGATTGCAAACATCGTCGTCTAGTCCCTATCTCAGATGATATCATTCATTGGCATTTATCGGGCCATGATAACCGTGGGAATGATTTCGTGATGGGAGTATATCCGATGTTGTTAGACGAAACTTGCTTCTTTCTGGCTGCTGATTTTGACAAAACGAGTTGGGCTGAGGATGCCACCGCATTTTTGAAAACTTGCCAGCAAATGGGTTTGTCGGCCGCATTGGAACGCTCCCGTTCTGGAAAAGGGGCTCATGTTTGGCTTTTCTTTGCAGAACCTATTCGTGCCGCCTTGGCCCGGAAGCTTGGCTGTCATGTTCTTACGGAGACAATGGAGAGCCGTCCTGATGTGGGTCTAGATTCTTATGACAGACTATTCCCCCGAATCAAGATACCTTGCCTCAAGGGGGATTCGGAAATCTAATCGCATTGCCTCTACAAAAAAAGGCCCGCGCCTTAGGTAATAGCGTTTTTGTCGATGAAAACTTAATACCCTATGAGGATCAGTGGGCATACCTATCAAATCTTCGTAAGATTAGTCAATTGGAAGTCGAGAATATCGTAAATCGAGCCGATGCAAAAGGTCGTGTTATTGGCATACGTCTGAATCTCATGGATGAAGAGGATGAGACTCCATGGAAACGTCCTGCATCACACCGCGGTAAAAATCAACCCATTGGAAATGTTCCAGATACTTTGGAATTGGTGAGGGGAAATCAAATATATATTTCTAAAGAAAAGTTGTCTCCCTCCTTCGGAATAGATTGATTCGCATTGCTGCATTTCAGAATCCGGAATTCTATAAAGCACAAGCCATGAGGTTCCCAACCTATGACATCCCCCGCATTATTAGCTGCGCAGAAGATTATCCTAATCATATTGCAATGCCAAGAGGGTGTTTTGAAGAAATGCATCAATTCCTTTCGGAACTGAATATCAAGGTTATTTTGCGCGACGAGCTTTATGCAGGACAGCAGCTCAAAGTAAATTTTCAAGGTGAATTAAGGCCAGGACAGCAAGCGGCATCCTGCCAGGTGCCGGGGTGATCGCGTAGGCGAGGTTGAAGCCGTCGACGTCGGTCTCGTCGACCCACTCCTGCAGCTGGTCGGCGATCTCCTCGCCCGAGCCGACGAGCGTGCGGGCCGAGGCCGCCGATGGCGCCGAGGCGGCCGATGTCGCGCACCGTCAACTCGCGGCCGTGCTCGGCGGCCTCCTGGTAGTTGCGCGATGCACCGACTGGATGGCGTTGCTCTTGACGTTGCCGACCGGCTCGTCGAGGTCGTACTGCGACAGGTCGATGCCCATCCAGCCCGACATGAACACCAGCGCGCCCTCGTGGCTCGGCGTACTGCAGGAAGTCCTCGTGCTTCGCCTTCGCCTTCTCGCTGCGTCTCGTCGGTGATGATCGTCAGCAGCGTGTAGATCTTGCGCCGAGTACCGGTCGCGACCCGCCGCCTCGAGGGCGTCGCGGATCGTCGCTCACCGTGCTCTTCGAGCACCGCCTTGGTCGGGCGCGGCGACGAAGATCGCCTCGGCGTTGCCCGCGGCGAACTGCGATGCCGCGCGGGCGACGCGCCGGCCTGGTAGATCACCGGCGTGCGCTGCGGCGACGGCTCGGAGATGTGGATGCCGGGAACGCGTGAAGTGCTTGCCCTCGTGGCCGATCTCGTGCACCTTCGACGGGTCGGTGAAGACGCCGCGTCTCGCGGTCGCGATGACCGCGTCGTCCTCCCACGACCCCTCCCACAGCTTGTAGAGCACCTCGAGGTACTCGTCGGCGATGTCGTAGCGCTCGTCGTGCTCGAGCTGGTCGTCGTGGCCCATGTTGCGCGCGGCGCTGCGGCAGGTAGCCGGTCACGACGTTCCAGCCGACGCGACCCTTCGTGAGGTGGTCGAGCGTCGACATGCGCCGCGCGAACGGATACGGATGCTCGTAGGCGGTGCCGGCCGTGATGCCGAACCCGAGGTGCTCGGTCACGGCGGCCATCGCCGAGACCAGCAGCATCGGGTCGTTCACCGGCACCTGGGCGCCGTGCCGGATCGCGGCCTCGTTCGTGCCGCCGTAGACGTCGTAGGTGCCGAGCACGTCGGCGATGAAGATGCCGTCGAAGTTCGCCGCGCTCGAGCAGCTTGGCGAGCTCCGTCCAGTAGCTCGAGGTCCTTGTAGTGCGCGCGAGCGGTCGTCGGGGTGCCGCCACATGCCCGGACGACTGGTGGGCGACGCAGTTCATGTCGAAGGCGTTGAAACGGATCTGTCGAGTCATGAAACCCATGAAACGGGAACGGGCCCGAGGAATCCATCCTCGGCGAAATGCACGGACACACACGGGATGATCGACCCCGTTCACGGACGACGCCCCCTGCCGGAAAGGCAGAGGGCGTCGTCGGCCGCCGCCGGGCGGATCGGAGGCGACCGGCGCCGATGCGGTCGCGATGAGGTCGTCCATCAGCGAACGCGCGTTGCCGTATCCCTCCGAGATCGCGGCGTGCTGCATCGTGAGCAGCACGTAGTCGGCGTTCTCGGCGATCGCGAACTCCTTCTCGATCGTGGTCCAGGCCGGCAGCACCCAGGGCTTGTCGTTGGCCCGGGCGGCGGCGATCACCTTGCGGAAGTCGTCGAAGTCCGCCTCGGTCTGGCGGTAGGCGCCGCGCCCGCTCATCGCGGCGAGGTCGCCGGGGCCGATGAAGATGCCGTCGACGGTCGGCAGCGCGGCGATCGCCTCGACGTCGCGGAGCGCACCCGGGTCCTCCACCATCGGGAACACCTTGATGTCGCGATCCTGCGCCGCGATCCACTCGTCGGAGTACCCGCGGTAGCTCATGGTGCGCCCACCGGCGAGGCTGCGCGAGCCGAGCGGCGGGAACTTCGCGAAGTCCGTGATGCGCTTCGCGTGCTCGACGCTCTCGATGTGGGGGATGATGACGCCATCCGAACCGAAGTCGAGCGCCTGCTGGATGGCGCCGCGCTCGGGAACCAGCACCTTCGACAGCACTTCCAGGCCGAGACCCTTGAGCAGGGGGATGAAGCGTTCGAGGATCGAGAGGTCGAAGGAGCCGTGCTCGATGTCGAGCACGACGAAGTCGTAGCCGAGTCCGGCGACGATCTCGCCGATCGCGCTGCTTCCATCCGAGAGCCAGGCGCCCTGCTTGAGAGTGTGAGACATGTTCTTCCTTTCAGTTCTGTGGTGACGGCGTCAGGCCGAGGCGACCACGGTGAATCGACGGTTGGCGAGTGAGGGATTCACCGAGCGCACCTCGGCGACGCGCTGGGGCGTGGCATCCGCCACCGCGATGCCGCTCCGCTCGCCGATCTCGCCGAGCGTGATGCCCATCGGATCGACGATGATGCTGCCGCCGGTGCCGATCGCCGGTCCCTGCGAGACGGCGGCCACGTAGAGGGTGTTCTCGATGGCCCGTGCGCGGGCGAGGGTGTTCCAGTGGTCCTCCTTGCGGGCGCCCGGCATCCAGGCCGCCGGATACAGCAGCAGGTCGACACCGGCATCCGCATGCTCACGCGCGACTTCGGGGAAGCGCAGGTCGTAGCAGGTCAGCATCCCGACGGTGATGTCGTCGATCGTGAACGTCACCGGTCCTGCGATGTCGCCGGGGCGGATGTGGTCCGACTCCAGGAATCCGAACGCGTCGTACAGATGGAGCTTGTGATAGACCCGCGTGAGGCCCTCCTCGGGCGTCACGAGCACGAGCGTGTTGTACCCGCGGGCCTCGCCGTCGATCGTCTCGAGCATGCCCGCGACGATCGCGACGCCGGTCCTGCGCGCGAGCGCGGCGAGTCCGGAGACGAAGGGGCCGTCGAGCTTCTCGCCCTCCTTGATGAACTCCTCGTCGAGCTTCGGCACGTCGAACATGGCGAACTCGGGGAAGACCACGAGACGCGCACCGGCGGCGGCCGCCTCCTCGGTCAACCGCGCGATCTCCGCGAGGTTGGCTGCCTTGTCTGCGCCGGAGACCATCTGGCCGATCGCGAACTTCATGATTCTCCTTCGGTTGGGGTGAGGCCCTCCGGATCGGAGAGCTCGGTGATGCAGTGGCGGACGAACGATCGCCCCACGGAATCGAGGCGGCGCTCGAACCACGAGATCGACGCCGTGAGACCCACGGACGGATTGACCAGTCGCCGGTAGACGACGTCGTGCGGGTGGATGTCGGACAGCGACTCCGGGATGAACCCCACGCCCATGCCCGCCGACACCATCGCGGCGTGATCCATGTAGGAACCCATCACCTCGAGCGTGCGGGGGGAGAAGCCGGCACGCATGCACGCGGCGACGACCGCGTCGTATCCGGCCGGATTGGCCACGCGAGGACCCTGGAGGATGCGCTCGCTGCGCAGCTCCGCGAAGCTGATCTCCTCCTGATCGGCCAGGGCGTGGTCCACCGGCAGGCAGGCGAGGTACTCCTCGCTGAACAGCGTCGTCGAGGAGAGATCCTTCAGATCGGGCTGGGTGAGCAGCACCGCCACGTCGATCGACCCCTGCTCGAGCTCGTCGATCAGCAGCGAGGTCGCGATGCTGCGCACCTGCACGTTGGCGGCCGGATGCGCGCGGATGAACCGCCGCACCGCCTTCGCCGGCGTGCTGTACATCATGGCGGGCACGATGCCCACGCGCACGCGGCCGAACTCGTGGCTGCGTTCATCGTCGAGGAGCTGGGTGATGTGCTGCATCGCCTCGAGCACTCGACGGCAGCGGAAGTAGAACTCCCGACCCGCCTCGGTGGGCACGATCGGGCGCATCGTCCGGTCGATCAGCGCGACGCCGACATCCTTCTCGAGCCGCGAGATCTGCTGCGACAGTGCGGGCGGCGTGATGAAGAGGCTCGCGGCGGCCTGCTTGAAGCCTCCGGCGTCGACCAGTGCGACGAAGATCTCCAGTCGTCGGGTCTCCATGACTACCCCCTCCTCAGCGCGAGGCGCTCGGCGCGACGCACCTGCTGGATCTCGGGATCCGGCACCGGTGCGGCGGCGATCAGGCGCTTCGTGTACTCGTCGGAGGGATGGTGCAGCACGTCTTCGGTCGGTCCCTCCTCGACCACGTCGCCGTGCCGCAGCACCACGACCCGGTTCGACAGCGTCTCGACGACCGAGAGGTCATGGCTGATGAACAGGCACGAGAAGCCGAGTTCGCGCTGCAGTCGCGAGGAACAGGTCGAGCACCTGCGCCTGCACCGAGACGTCGAGCGCCGAGGTCGGTTCGTCGGCGATCATGAGCACCGGATCGGTCGCGATCGCCCTGGCGATGCCGATGCGCTGGCGCTGACCTCCCGACAGCTCGTGGGGGAAGCGGTCGCACCAGTCCGGGTTGAGCTGCACCTGTTCGAGCAGTTCCCTCGCGCGCTTCCGGCGGGCGCGGGGGTCACGCACGAGCCCCTGCCAGAGCAGCGGGTCGGAGATGGCCTGGCCGATCGTGCGCCGGGGGTTCAGCGACGACGCGGGGTCCTGGAACACCATCGTCACGTGGCGCCGCAGTTGCCGCAGCGCTCGACCCGGTCGGCCGGTGATGCGCTCGCCGCGGACCTCCAGCACGCCCTCCGTCACGGGCAGCAGGCCGATCGCGGCCTTGCCGATCGTCGACTTCCCCGACCCGGATTCGCCCACCAGGCCGACGATCTCGCCCGCGCGCGACCTCCAGATCGATGCCGTTGATGGCCTGGAATCCCGGACGCCGCCAACGACCCGGGTAGCGGATGACGGCATCCTGCAGCCGCAGCACCGTCTCGGGCAGCGGCGTCGCGGCGGTGACCCCGTCGATGCGCAGCTTGTTGCGCGCGGCGGAGAGGAAGTCGTCGGCCTTGCCGAGGTGCGGCACGGCGGCGAGGAGCGCCTGCGTGTACTCCTCTTTCGGCGAACGGAACAGCTCCGCCGACGGGGCGCCCTCCACGACGCGGCCGTCCTTCATGACCACGACGTCGTCGGCGATGTCGGCGACCACGCCCATGTCGTGGGTGATGATCAGCACCGCCATCCCCATCCGCTCCTGGATCTCGGAGATCAGGTCGAGGATCTCGGCCTGCACGGTGACGTCGAGAGCCGTGGTCGGCTCGTCGGCGATCAGCAGATCGGGCTCGGACGAGATCGCCATCGCGATCATGGCGCGCTGGCGCTGCCCACCCGAGAGCTGGTGCGGATAGTGATCGACCTTCTCTTCCGGGTCGGGCATGTGCACATCGCGCAGCAACTGGATCGCGCGGTCCCTGACGGTCTTGCGATCGAGGTCGTGGTGGCTGGTGAGCGCCTCTCCCAGCTGATGCCCGATCGTGTACACCGGGTTCAGTGCCGTCATCGGCTCCTGGAAGATCGTCGCGATCCGGGAGCCGCGCAACGGCCGCAGCCCTTTGTCGCGCAGGGGCACGAGGTCGATGCCGTCGAACAGGATGCGTCCGGTGCGTCGGGCGTTGGCGGGGAGCAGATCCAGGATCGACATCGCGGTGACCGACTTGCCCGACCCCGATTCGCCGACGAGGGCGAGGGTCTTGCGCCGATCGACGCTGAAGGACACGTCGTACGTGACCTGACGCCAGCCGTCCGGCGTCTGGAACTCGACGGAGAGACCGTCGACCTGCAGCAGCGGTTCGTTCATGAGCGCTTCTTCGCTTTCGGGTCGAGGAGATCGCGCAGGGCGTCGCCGAGGATGCCGAACGCGAGGATCGTCAGCACGATGACGGTGCCGGGCACGAGCAGCACGTGCGGATCGGTGGTGAGGTACCGCTGCCCCGCGGCGACCATGGAGCCCCACGACGGGGTGGGCGGCACCACGCCGAGACCCAGGTAGCTGAGTCCGGACTCCATCAGGATCGCGGCGGCCATCGTGAGCGAGAACTGCACGATGATCGGTGCCGAGACGTTCGCCAGCACCGTGCGGAACAGGACGACGATCGTCGGGGCGCCGAAGGTGCGCGCGGCGTCGACGTACTCCTCGCGCTTGGTCGACAGCACCTGGCCGTAGGTGATGCGGGCGAAGATCGGGGCGAACAGCACACCCATCGCGATGATGAGCGTGATGGGTCCAGGGCCGTACAGGGTGACGGCGAGGAGGGCGAGCACGATCGGCGGGAAGGCGAGGATGACGTCGACCATGAGCCGCATCGTCACGACCTCGGTGAACCCGTTGAAGTAGCCGCCGAGCAGGCCGAGCAGCGTTCCCAGCACGGTGGCGAGGAGCGTGGCGCCGAGGGCGATGAACAGCTCGACCTGCGCACCGAACATGATGCGCGAGAGGATGTCGCGCCCCAGCTCGTCGGTGCCGAGCAGGTGGCCGGGGCTGAACAGCGGCTGCAGTCGCAGGGCGACGTTCTGCGCGATCGGGTCGTACGGCGCGAGCAGCGGCGCGAACGCCATCAGGATGATGATCACCAGGAGATAGACGACCATGACGGTCCGCAGGGGCGTGATCGCCTGGCGGATACGGGGGCTGAGTTTCATGCTCGCCTCACTCGGGGGTCGAGGATTCCATAGATGATGTCGACGACGATGTTGATCGCGATGAAGAGCAGCGCGATCACGATCACCACGCCCTGGACCACGGGGTAGTCACGGGTGGTGACGCCGTCGACGAGCAGGCTCGACAGGCCGGGGTAGTTGAAGACCCGCTCGACCAGGACCGTCGAACCGAGCAGCGTGCCGAAACCGATGCCGACCACGGTCACGACCGGGGTGAGCGAGTTGCGCAGCACGTGCCGGCGGAACACCGTGAGAGGGGCGAGGCCGATCGACTTCGCGGTGCGGCACCCAGTCCTGCGTCTGCACCTCGAGCACGGCCGATCGCGTCATCCGGGCGATCTGCGCCGCGAACCCGACCGCGAGGGCGATGGCCGGCAGGGTGAGGCTCGCGAGCGAGCCGAGCAGGTCCTTGGAGGGGTCCACATAACCTCCTGCCGGGAACCACTTCGAGCGTGATCGAGAAGAGCAGGATCAGCACGGCGCCGAACACGAACACGGGGAGGGCGACGCCGATCGAGCTGAGCGCGGTGACGAGCGTGTCGACCCATCCGCCCCGACGTGCGGCGACGGCGCCCATCGCGACGCCGATCACGATCGACAGCACGGTGGCGAACACGACGAGCATCAGGGTGCGGGGGAGTCGGGCACCGATGGCCTCGAGCACGGGCTGCGAGGTGCGGAACGATTCGCCGAGATCCCCGGTGAACACGCCGCTGAGGAACGAGAAGTACTGCGTGAGCAGAGGTTGGTCGAGTCCCAGCTGCTCGCGCAGCTTCTCGACGGCCTCCGGGCTGGGCGCCCCGCCGTCGCCGGTGCTCAGCAGCAGCACGGCGGGGTCGCCCGGAACGAGTTGGAGTGCGGAGAAGATGAGGGTGAGGACCAGCAGGACCAGCCCCACCCCCATCGCCACCCGCTTCAGGATGAAGAACAGCACAGGACTTACTCCACCGAGGCGTGTGCGAGGTTGAGCGAGCTGTAGAAGACGAGGAACCCTGGCAGGGTCTCGAACCCGCTCACCCTGTCGTTGTACGCGTAGGCCTGCTCACGCGTGTTGATCGAGGCGAACGGCACCTCCTCGGCCCAGAGCTCGGCGACCTGCGCGTAGATGTCGCGCTTGGCGTCGTCGTCGCTGGAGCGGAGCCCCTCTTCGATGAGCCCGCGCAGCGTGTCGTTGGAGTAGCCCCAGCCGACGTTGAAGTTGCGGCTGTCGACGACCCAGTTCAGCAGGTACGACGGGTCGGTGACACGCCGGCATCACCGGAGACCGCGATGTCGTACTCGCCGGCGTTGCCCTTGCTGACGCGGGTCGACCAGTCCGGTGCGTCGAGCGTGACGTCGATGCCGATCGCGCGCAGATCCTCCTGCACCGAGAGGGCGTTGTCCTGCAGGAAGGTGTACTGCGAGGTCGACAGCAGCGTGGCCGAGAAGCCGTCGGGGTACCCGGCCTCGGCGAGCAGCTCCTTCGCCTTCTCGGGGTCGTAGCTCCACAGCTCCGCGGCGGCCGGGTCGTAGGCCGGGTCGTCTTCGGGGATGACGATGCCGTCGAGCGGGGCGCCGTTGCTCTGGAAGGCCGCGAGCACGCGTTCTCGCGGTTGAGTGCGTAGGCGACGGCCTGGCGCACCTTCGGTTCGGCGAACGGGCCGTCGGTCACGTTGAACTGCACGTACTGGAACGGTCCCTGCTGCGCGTCGACGGTGAGTCCGGCATCCGCCACCCGCTGGAAGTTCTCCCACGGCACGTACTCGATCATGTCGACGTCACCGCTGAGCAGGGCGTTCGGTGCGGGCCTCGCCATCGGCGTAGAACTTCACCTCGATGCTGTCGAGCGCGACGTCGTCGGCGTCGTAGTAGTCGTCGTTCTTCTCGACCGTGAGACCGATGCCCTCCTCCAGGTCCGTCATCTCGAAGGGCCGGCACCCACCCAGTTGGGGGTGTCGGCGTTGAGCGAGGCGTCGGGCACGATCGCGGCGAACGGCAGCGCGAGGTACTGCAGGAACGCGGTGTTCGGCTGTGCGAGCGTGATCGTCACCGTGTCGCCGTCGGCGGTGATGTCGGTGATGTCCTTGAGGCCGGCGGCGAGCTGCGAGCCGTTCTCGGGTCGCGGTAGTAGTCCAGCGAGTTCTTCACGTTCTCGGCGGTGAGAGGGGTGTCGTCATGGAACGTGAGGTCGGGGCGGATGGTGAACACGTAACTCATCGGGTCCGTGGTGTCGACCGATTCCGCGACGCCCGGAACAACCGCGCCCGACTCGTCGTAGGTCATCAGACCGCGGTGCACCATGGTGAGCAGCTGGTTCGACCGCACCGCCCTGCTGCATGCCGGTGATCGGGGTGGCGGGCTCCGCGGAGAGGCCGAAGGTCAGTGTCTGCGGGCCCCCTGAACCTCCGGTGCCTCCGGAGTCCGATGAGGCGCCGCAACCTGCGAGGACGAGGATCGAGGCGGCGCCGAACGCGACAGCGCCGATCCAGCGGTGGGAGGTCCGGCGGCCGTGCCGGGCGTGAGCGCTGTGAAGTGGGCATGACAGAGTCCTTCCATGGTGCCGGGCACCATCGCTCGAGATGTCACGAATCACGGAGTGTCACCATCGACGGCTCCGTTGCTCGTCGGGTTGTGAAGGTCGGGGGTGGAACTGGAACCCTTCGGATCGATTATCTCCGCGGGGCACATAAGCGGGAAGTTCGACTTCTCATGCGAAGATAACGCCGCGCTTAACCTGTGCCTGCCGACCTGGGATTTATCGACCGGATTCGACCCCATCGCTCATTCGTCGGCATCGTCCTCGCGCGCGCCGCGGACTCGGATCCGGCGGCAGGATCACGACCGGACGCTCGCGAGCCTTCGCCTGCGCGCGCCACCAGATCACGAACCCGGTCGCGGTGAACAGCGCCGTAGAACACGTACATCAGCCCGGTGGCGTAGAACCCCGAGCTGAACAGCAGCGGCACGCCGACCACGTCGACCGCGATCCAGATCGAGCCAGAACTCGGTCCACCCCTTCGCCATGCCGTAGGTCGCGAGCAGCGAGCCGACGAAGGTCCAGGCGTCCGCCCACACCGGCTCCCACGAGCCGAGCGCGCGGAACAGCGGCGTGAGGGCGACCGTGCCGACGATCATCGACGAGCACGAGCCGATGCGGGCGCTCGTCGGCGCCCACCGCGGCGTCACGCGTCCGCCCGTCAGGCGTTGCGCCAGCGCACCCAGCCGTAGATCGCGACGGCGATGAACATGATCTGGCGGCCCGCCTGGCCGAGCAGATGCGGCAGCTCGTGGTCGGGGCTCAGGATCGACCCGAGGAACACGGTGAGCAGCAGCAGGTTGCCGACGATGCCCACCGGCCACGCCCAGATCTTGCGCCGCATGCCGCCGATCGCGCTCGCGAGGCCGAAGACGTTGCCGACGACCTCGCGGATCAGGAGCGTCTGCCCGCCGGGCAGCACCCACTGCGAGTTGAAGGCATCGACGAGCCACTGCAGCGCATCCATCGTGTCCCGTTCAGGATGCGGCGTCGGGAGCGGGGCGCTCGTCGAGCACGAGCTGCAGCAAGGTCAGGTCGAGCCAGCGGCCGAACTTCGCGCCGACCTGCGGCATCCGCCCGACCTCGCGGAAGCCGAGCCGCTCGTGCAGGCACGATCGAGCCGACGTTGCCGCTCTCGACCGCCGCGACCATGACGTGCATGCCCTGGGACGCGCGCCCGATCGATGAGCTCGACCATGAGCGTCTTGCCGATGCCGCGCCCGCGCTGGTCGCCGCGCACGTACACGGAGTGCTCGACGGTGTGCCGGAACCCGCCGTGCGGACGCCAGTCGCCGAACGACGCGTAGCCGACGACGCCCGTGTCATCGACGGCGACGATGCACCGGGAATCCGCGCGCGGTGCGCTCGGCCGAGCCAGGCCGCGCGGTCGTCGATGTCGACCGCATCCTCGTTCCAGATCGCGGTGGTGTGCACCACGGCGTCGTTGTGGATCTCGGTGATCGTCTCGAGGTCGGCGAGCCTCGGCATCCCTGATCTGCACTGGTCGGTCATCGGCGGGGTCTCCTGCGTCTGCGCGGCTTCGGGTGCGCATGGCCGACGCTAGCAGGATGCCGGGGTCGTCACGTACTGCACCGGATCGCCCCTGCGGCGGTTGTGCACATCCCGCGGGTCTCACCCGGTCTCGCGCGGTGGATGTCGACAGATCTGGACAGACTGGTGCAATGCACCCCGATCCCCGGCCCTTGCCATCATCGCCGTTACATGTAACACTCTGGGGCATGACCGTGAGAACTCGCGTTGCTGAATATCGGCGAAGGATGCGCGAGCGCGGACTACGGCCCATTCAGGTGTGGGTCCCCGATGTGCGTACGCCCGCGTTCGCCGTCGAAGCCGCTCGGCAGAGCAGGATCGTCGCGACCGGTCATCACGCGGGCGACGAACAGGTTTATGTCGAGTCGATATCCGCCTCGTGGGACGACGAGTGAGCCGAGGCGAGCTCTGGACCGTTGCCGGGGGCGTCTACGCGACCAAGCCGAGGCCGGCGCTGATTCTGCAGGACGACGTGTTCGCCGGAACCGATTCGGTGACACTGCTGCCACTCACGTCCAACCTCGTCTCTGCTCCACTGCTACGGATCCGCATCGCGGCGGGAGAGTTGAACGGGCTGGACCGGGACAGTGACGCGATGGTCGACAAGATCACCACCGTTCGTCGCCAGAACGTGGTGACTCGTGTCGGCAGAATGACGGTTTCCGAGCTGGCGGAGATCGAGCGCTCGGTGCTCGTCTTCCTGGGCCTCGCTCGCTGATCGTCTCCTAGCGCTGCGCTGTCGCGCTCAGCGCATCGCGCACGAGGATCGCACGTCGCATGTCGGCCATGATCGGGTCGAAGAAGCGCTCGCGGTAGCGGGTCTCGCTCACGGCGGAGAAGACGAACGGCAGAGTGGCGATCACGGAGAGCAGCATCGCGGCCTTGAGCAGATTCACCGTGAGCGGCAGCTCGACGCCGGCGATCACGAGCGGCTCGATGGCCAGTGGCTGCGACTCGCTGCCGGGCCCGAGCCAGATCTCGGCCACGCCTACGGGAATCGCGATGCCCCCGATCACGATCAGCAGGGCAGCCAGCAGCAGGGCGAAGAACAATGCCTGCACGAGCTGGGCGAACGTCATCGCGAGCAGGATGTTGAGCCGCTGCGGGGCGCGCAGCGGCTGGTGCGCGGCCGAACCGCTGTGCGGTGCTCGGCGGGGGTGTCGACGCAGCATCGCCCGCCGCTGCACCTCGGTCGGCGCCTGGGCGTCGTCGTCGATCTCGGAGGCGCTGACCCGGAGCACGACGATGCCCGCCAGGATCGCGACGACGAGACCGACCAGGGCGATCGATCCCCAGTGCAGGGCGGATGCCATCTGCCACACCTCCGCAGAGAAGAAGGCGAACACCACCAGCATCAGGATCACGGGGAGGGCGATCGAGGCCATGTGGCCGATCGCCGAGGCGTTGCGCACGGCGAGGCGCGAAGCCCAGGAGATCAGCGCGCCGCCGCCCATGCCGGTGACGAGGACGCAGAGGGCGACGATGGCCAGCGCGGTGAAGACGGGTCCGACGGTCGCCCGAGGGTTGGTGTCGTAGCCGTCGCTGATGATGCCGGCGATGCAGGCGATGATCAGGAGGAGCGCGACGAGGGTCCCGATCCCGACGGAGAGACGCCGCAGAAGGGCGCGCACGAGGAAGTACCCGCCCCAGGTCACCGCGATCGCGACCGCGAGCACGAAGAAGACGATCGCGACCAGCAACGTCGCCTCCCCGCCCGTCGTCTCCTCGGCGGCATCGACCGCGAGATCGATGCTGCCGCCGAGCGGGTAGACGACGATCGCCACCCACACGATGAGCGGCGCCACGCGACGTGGGAGGTCGGTGAACCAGCGGCGGAGCGGCACGAAGGTCGGAAGACCCTGCTCACGGAACCAGCGATCGGCGTCGCGCCTCGCGCTGCGGCCCTTGGGTGTTGCGGACATGGCGATGAGACTACGGCACCGGGCGACTGCCCGGAGCGTCGGCTCAGACGTGCACGTCGGCGGGGGATTCCTCGCCCTCGTGGAAGCTCGCCTTCTTGCCCAGCATCCGTCCGATGCCGAGCACGATGCCGACGATGACGAGCCCGCGAGCGAGGCCGGCGATCGCAGAGAACATCGTGTCGCCGATCCAGACGATCGACGGCTCCGGCGGGTCGAGCAGCGTGCTCGATGCCGTGCAGCACGTCGGCGCCGAAGTGCAAGCCCACCTCGCCGAGGTTCACGAGCACGAGGTGGCCGCCGACCCAGAGCATCGCGACGGTACCCAGGATGCTGATGAACCGGAAGACCGCGGGCATCGAGCGCACGATCCGCGTGCCGGTGTGGCGGACGCGCTTCTCGGGGCTCTTCGCCATCTTCAGGCCGATGTCGTCGATCTTCACCAGCAGCGCGACCGCTCCGTAGACGACACCGGTCATGAGCAGGGCGATGACGGCGAGGATCGCGAGCGTCGTCCAGATGTCGAGCCCCGCTTCGAGGTTCGCGAGCGAGATGAGCATGATCTCGGTCGAGAGGATCAGGTCGGTGCGCACCGCGCCCAGCACGAGCTTCTTCTCGTCGCGGTCGCCCTCGTCCGCATGGCCGTGCTGCACGCCGAACCACTCGAGCACCTTCTCGGCGCCCTCGAAGCAGAGGTACGCGCCGCCCAGGATCAGCAGGTACGGCAGCACCCAGGGCGCGAAGGCCGTGAGCAGCAGGGCGATCGGGATGATGATGACGAACTTGTTCGCCAGCGACCCGAGCGCGATCTTGCGCGACCACCGGCAGCTCGCGCGCGGGCGTGATGCCCTGCACGTACTGCGGAGTGACGGCGGCGTCATCGATCACGACGCCGGCGGCTTTGGCCGAGGCCTTCATCGCGGCGCTCAGAATGTCGTCGACGACGGCGAGCAGACCAACCGACATGTGCGTCCCCCTGGTTGAGTGTGCAGACGAGAAACTCTATCCACATCGTGCGTCGGCGGAGGTGCCGTCGGCGTCGGCTACTCGCTGTCGAGGAAGACGCCGACCCGGTCGCCGTCGAGCACGAACTGCAGCGCCGTGGCGTCGGGGAACGCCTCGCGCAGCTCGTCCGGCGCATCAGCCGTGAGCGGGATCTCGACGGTGCCGGGGAAGCCCCCGACTTGGCACCCCGAGTAGATGGGTCCCTCGACGCCCCACGAGTCAGCGGTGAATTCCTCGGCCGCCGGAATCCGATCCGAGGTGACGACCATGAGGCAGGCGGCGTCCGGAGTGGCCGGACCGCTGATGCCGATGAACCGACGCCGAGGAAGAGCGTGAGCTTCCATGGGACTCGAAACCGGAATCCGGTCCGTACCGGCATTTCCCGGCGGATGAACCCGGCGGAACATCGATCGCGTTCGTGGGGGCCGGGCGCGTACGCGTCGGGAGGGAGCATCGACTACTTCCGGACGCTGGCGAGGACCGGGCACGACGTCTACATCTACGACCAGCCGGGTGCCGGACTGTCGTCGGAGCTGCCGGTGGCCAGTACACCACCGAGCGCTCGGTGGCGACCCGAAGCGATCCAAGCGGCTCGGTGCGACGCGGACCGTCTGACGGGCTCTCCGCCGGTGGATACATCGTCGAGGCGTACACCGCGGCGCACCCCGGCCTCGTGGAGCGCGTCGCGCTGATCTCGCCCGGAGGGTACGACCCCGATCCGGGAGTCGCAGCCGCGGAGGAAGCCGAGTCGGAGGCGCTCGAGGAGAAATCCCTGACTTCCAGCGCGTCGAGGTCGGTCGGGCCGCGGCGCGGTGCGGCGGGTGCGTCCGGCATCCGCTCGTCCCTGGTGCGACCTTGGTCCCCACCGGTGTCGCGGCCGCCGCGCTCATCGACTCCGAGCGGCGTGCCGAGCGCAGAGCCTCCAGCTCGTGGAGGCGTCGGACGGCCGCCGGGTCATCCGTGATGTCGGCATGCGGACCATAGGCACGCGCGCGCAGCGTGCGGAGTTCTTCGTCAACGGCATCCATCTCCGGCATCGTCTCATGCCCGCGGCATCCGGATGGTCCGCAGAAACTCACAGCCCGCTCCCAGCCCTGCGGGACCAAAACGGGCCGCCCATCGGTTGTGATCTCATGACGCCGCAGCCAGCCGCGTCAGACAAGGAGACAGCATCATGTCGAACGACTACCGCAAGACCCCCGAGGCCGTCAGCGACCTCACCCACCTGCAGTACGAGGTGACGCAGGAGGACGCGCACCGAACCGCCCTTCCGCAACGCGTACTGGAACAACCACGACGACGGCATCTACGTCGACGTCGTCTCGGGCCAGCCCCTGTTCTCCTCGACCGACAAGTTCGACAGCGGCACCGGATGGCCGAGCTTCACCAAGCCCGATCGAAGCGGATGCCGTCACCACCCGCACCGACCGGAAGCTGTTGATGACGCGCACCGAGGCGCGCTCCACCGGCGCCGACAGCCACCTCGGGCACGTCTTCGACGACGGACCCCGCGACGCCGGAGGCCTGCGGTACTGCATGAACTCCGCCGCCCTGCGCTTCATCCCGGCTGACAGCCTCGAGGATGAGGGGTACGGTCGCTACCGTCACCTCTTCACCGGCGCGACCGACCACCACCGACCACCTCTGAGGAGCAGTCATGACCAGACACCGGAACCATCACCCGCACCCCCGGCACCGAGACCGCCGTGCTCGCCGGCGGCTGCTTCTGGGGCATGGAAGACCTGATCCGCCGCCAGCCCGGCGTGCTCGACACCCGGGTCGGCTACACCGGCGGATCGAACGACCACGCGACGTACCGCAACCACCCCGGTCACGCCGAGGCCGTGGAGATCGTCTTCGACCCGACGAAGACGACGTACCGCGACATCCTGGCGTTCTTCTTCCAGATCCACGACCCGTCGACGCAAGGACCGTCAGGGCAACGACCGCGGGTCGAGCTACCGTTCGGCGATCTTCCCGCTCACCCCCGAGCAGGAGACCGTCGCGCGCGACACGATCGCCGACGTCGACGCCTCGGGTCTGTGGCCGGGCAAGGCCGTCACCACGATCGAGCCCGAGGGCCCGTTCTGGCAGGCCGAGGAAGAGCACCAGGACTACCTGATCAAGTACCCGAACGGCTACACCTGCCACTTCCCGCGCGCGGGATGGGTGCTGCCGAAGCGCGAGGAGAGCGCCGCGGTCTGACGCGTCACGTCGGCCGCTGAGCGTCGCTCTCTCGAGCCGTAGCGCCTACGCAGCACCCGAGGGGCATCGTTCCCTGAGCTCGAAGGGTCCGAGCCTAGTGACCTGCTCCCTGAGCTCGCGAAGGGCGTGCTTCGACGGCTCAGCAACAGAGGCCGTCGTCAGCCTCCCGGCGAGGAACGCCAGCGCGGCCTCCTTGAAGTCGCGCGAGCCCGGCGCGTTGAAGTGGTTGCGGTTCGGGATCTCGAAGAAGCGCCCGTCAGGGGCGGCGGATGCCAGGGCCCGCGAGCCCTCGATGATCGCGTCCTTCGAGCCGGTCGCGAACAGGATCGGGCGGGCCGGAGCATCCGCCGGGTCGGGGTCGATCGTGCCGGACGACCGCATGCCCTCGGCGAGCGCGACCAGCGCGCGCAGATCGTTGCCCGGCACGCGCTCGGTCAGGGTGATGTAGTTCTGCGTGGTCGGTCGCTGACCGGGGTGCCGTCGGCGATGTACGCCCGCACCTGGTCGAGGTCGAGTCGGGCGAGCGGGATGCCGTCGGGCACGCCGCCGAGCACCGCACGGCCGATGCGCTGCGGCAGATCGCGCACGACCTCCCAGCCGACGCGCGCGCCGAGCGAGTAGCCGACGTAGAACGCGTCGTCGACGAGGTACGCGTCCATGACGGTCTCGACGTCGGTCGCCAGCGTGCGGATGCGGTAGTCCTCGGGCTGATGCGGCTTCTCGCTGTGTCCGTGGCCGCGCTGGTCGAGCGCGAGCACCCGGTAGCCGGCGCGCGGTGAGCTCGCGCACCCACCCGGTGAGCACCCAGTTGTCGCGCGCGTTCGAGGCGAAGCCGTGCACGGTCGACCACGACCGGGGCGTCGAGCTCTCCCCAGGTGTAGGTCGCGAGGCGGGTGCCGTCGGCGGCGTACACCTGCTGGGGTTCGGGCATGCTGGTCAGGTCGGAGAGAGGGACGGCCACGGCATCCATTCTGGCCCCGATGAGTTATATACTGCTCTATACAATCACGGCAGGAGGCGCCATGACCGTCACATCCATCGACATCGATCCCCCCGCTCTGCGTCAGGCGAAGGAGCTCGCGGGCACGACTTCCAACCGTGAGACGGTCGACCTCGCGCTGCGCACCCTCATCGCCGTCCGCCGCCAGCCCGCCGCCGTCGAACGGATCATCGCGCGCCGGTTCGGTCCCGACCAGATCGATGCTCCGACGATTCCGCCCCTGACTCAGGCGGATACGCCGCAGTGACGACGTATCTCGTCGACAACAGCATCTGGCAGAAGGCCGGTGCGAGTGATGTCATCGTCGAGACGGCTGCGAGAAACTGTCCCCGAATCACCTGATCATCACGTGCCCGCCGCAGGTGCTCGAGTACTGTCATTCGGCGCGGAACCCGTCGAAGTACGCCGAATTGCGCGGCGACATGGAGGAGCTGCTTCCCGCGTGGGAGCATCCCGACGAGCGACAGGCTCTCGATATTCAGCAAGCGCTCTGGGACGCTGGCCTCGTGAGAGCTGCAGCCGCCTTCGACTGCCTCATCGCGGCGTACGCCGTCGCCAATGATGCGGTGATCCTGAACTCCGACCGCGACTTCGGGTTCATCGAATCAGCCACGCACGGAAAGGTCCGCCAGGAGTACGTCGCCGCCTGAGCGGGGCTCGAAATCCAGGAGGTGGTGAGATGTGTGCATCTGAACGAGCGTCCGCAGCGTGGACCGAGGCGGATCGCATCGGCGCGCTGATCGAGAACGCCCGCTACGAGCCCCTGGGGCGGGTGGCGCTGAACCCTGAGCGCGCAGACGAATTCGTCGCATCCGTCCGGGCCGACCGATCGGCCCGGTGACCTTCAACTTCGTCACGTGGGCCAGGAATCAGCGGATGCTGCGAGGGGGCGAACCCCGCCTCGCAGCATCCGCTCGTGGACTCAGACCCCCGCGGGCACCGTGCGGCGCAGCGCCTCGCCGAGCGAAGCGTCCACGTTCCCCCAGTACTGGAAGAACCGCTCGCGGATCTCGTCGATCGTGATGGACTTGCCCTGGCCCGTGAGGGTACTCCGGGCGGCGACCCGCCTCGCCAGGCTCAAGATCGCCGCTGGTGATCCCGAGGCCGCGGCCGACACGCTGCGCCCCATCTACGACACCTTCACCGAGGGCTTCGCCACGGCCGACGTGATCGCGGCGCGCCGGGTCCTGGCCACCCTGGGCGGATCGTGACACGTCGCCTGCTCGGGCCGGTCGCCCATCGCCTCCCGGGTGACCCGGCAGAGCTGGGCATCGAGGGCCACCTGGCATCCTTCGAACGGGCGACCGGGTGGCTGGGCTCGGCACCGCTGACACCGGAGGGTCTCCGCGGTCGGGTCGTCCTCGTCGACTTCTGGACATACACCTGCGTCAACTGGCTGCGCACCCTGCCCTATGTCCGTGCGTGGGCATCGACGTACGCCGAGCACGGGCTGACCGTGATCGGCGTCCACACGCCCGAGTTCGACTTCGAGCATGACGTCGACAACGTCGTGACCCAGGCGCGCGCGCTGCGGGTCTCATACCCCATCGCGCTGGACGCTGACTTCGGTGTCTGGCGGGCATTCGGCAATCACTACTGGCCCGCGATCTACCTCGCCGACGCCGAGGGTCGCATCCGCTACCACCATTTCGGCGAGAGCGAATACGCCATGACGGAGATGGCGATCCAGCAGCTGCTCGTGGAGCGGGGCTCGTCCGGGGCCGGTCAGGACTTCGTGATGGTCGAACCCCGCGGCCTGGAGGTGGCTGCCGATCACCGGTCGCTGCGGTCGCCGGAGACCTACCTGGGCTACGACCGGGCGGTCGGGTTCGCATCGCCGGATGGGCTCCGACCCGACAGTCCGTATGCCTATCCAGCGCCGGAGGGTCTGGGTCTCAACGAGTGGGCGCCGACCATCACCAACCGCGCCGCCCTGCTCGCAGAGCCCGGCGGACGGCTCGCGTTCCGCTCCCGCGCGCGCGATGTCAACCTCGTCATGGGTCCGCTCCATCGCGGCACGACCATCGCCTTCCGGGTCCTGCTCGACGGCCGACCGGCCATCGGGGCCCCCGGATCGGATGTCGAGGCGGACGGACGGGGCACGGTCGCCGAGCCACGCACGTACCAGCTCATCCGCCAGCCGGGGCCCATCGCGGAGCGCACCTTCGAGATCGAGTTCCTCGACCCGAGCGTCGCGGCCTACTGCTTCACCTTCGGCTGAGCCCGCGCCCAGCGATGGACCGGGGGCGCTCGTTGCTAGGGTGCGATCACCCGGATCCGGTCGTTGCCGGCATTCGCGACATAGACGTAGCCGTTCGCGACCGTGAGGCCGATCGGCTGGTTCAGCCGGGCCGAGGTCGCCGGACCGCAGTCGCCACCCGATCCCTGGGTGCCGTTCCCGGCGATAGTCGTGATGATGCCCTTGTCCGGAGGGTCAGGAGTTCCCGTAACGGCATCGCGGGCGCGCGGCCTGGGTCCAAGCCGCCGTGGGTTCAGCCCAGCGGTTCGAACCGTGCGGTGAAGTGACGCAGGGCGGGCGGCTCGCTCACGATGCGGTACCCGCGCAGCTCCGCGGACCTGGCCGCGACCCGGCCGATGACCTCGATCACGTAGTCGATATGGCTCTGGGTGTACGTCCGCCGGGGGATGGCCAGGCGCACCAGCTCCATCGGCCCCGGGGACTCCGTGCCATCGGGGTGTCGCCCGAACATGACGGTGCCGATCTCACAGCCGCGGATACCGCCTTCCAGGTATAGCGCGCAGGCGAGGGCCTGGCCGGGATACTCGAGCGGTGGGATGTGCGGCAGCAGCCCCTTCGCGTCCAGGTAGACCGCGTGCCCGCCGATGGGGCGCACGACGGGCACGCCCGCCGCGAACACGGCCTCGCCCAGGTACTCCGTGGAGCGGATGCGGTACTGCAGGTAGTCCTCATCGACCACCTCCGTCAGCCCCTGGGCGATGGCTTCGAGGTCCCTCCCGGCAAGACCCCCGTAGGTCGGGAAACCCTCGGTCAGGATGAGGCTGGTACGGCACCGCTCGGCGAGGCCATCATCGTCCATGGCCAGCCAGCCGCCGATGTTCGCGAGGCCATCCTTCTTGGCGCTCATGGTCATGCCGTCCGCCAGCGCCGCCATCTCGCGCACGATGTCCGGGATCGGCCGCTCCGCATGGCCTGGCTCCCGCTGCTTGATGAACCACGCGTTCTCCGCGAACCGGCACGCGTCGAGGAACAGTGGCAGCCCGTAGCGGTCGCACACCGTGCGCACCGCCATGAGGTTGGCGAGCGAGACGGGCTGGCCGCCCATCGAGTTGTTGGTCACGGTCATCATCACGACCGGGATGTGCTCGACGCCGCGCTCCTCGATGAGCCGCTCGAGCGCCGCGACGTCCATGTCGCCCTTGAACGGGAGCAGCTCGCCGGGCAGGTGGGCCGGCGTGAGGTCGACCGCCGCGGCACCGGTCGACTCGACGTTCGCCCGTGTCGTATCGAAGTGGGCATTGGACGGGACCGTCTTGCCGGGACCGCCGATGACCGAGAACAGGATCCGCTCCGCCGCCCGCCCCTGGTGGGTGGGGATGATGTGCCGGAACGGGAACAGCTCGTGGACCGCGTCCCGGAAGCGGAACCAGGACGGTGAGCCGGCATACGACTCGTCACCGTGCTGGATGGCTGCCCATTGATCGCGGCTCATGGCGCCGGTACCGGAATCGGTGAGCAGATCGATCATCGACGTCCTCCGCATGGAGGTCGAACAGGTTGTATCCGGCCCGTGCCAGATCGGCCGCGCGCTCCTCGCGGGTGGACATGCGGATGGGCTCCACGGAGTGGATCCGGAAGGGCTCGATGATGGTGCGGAAGCCGTCCATCCCGGGAGCATAGAGGGCCGACCACGCGGGAGCTATGCCCCGTGGCAGGCCTTCCACTTGCGGCCGCTGCCGCAGGTGCAGGGATCGTTGCGGCCGCGCCTGGCATCCTCGGCAGCGTAGGCGGCCATGACCTCCGACGGTGGCCGGTCCGCCCGCAGCAGGTCGCACATCCGGCGCATGACCGGGCCGATGTGCCCGAAGAACGCGAGGTAGCTGGGGCACAGGTAGTGCTGGCCCGGCTCGCCGTCGACCGACAGCGCGAAGCGGTCCTTGGGGCAGCCGCCGTGGCAGGCGAAGCGGACCTCGCAGCCGCGGCACTGGCGGGTGAGGGTGTCGCGCTTGGCCAGCCCGAAGTCGCGCTGCTGCGGGGAGGCGACCATGTCGAGCAGCGGCAGCTCCCGGATGTTGCCCAGCTTGAAGCGCGGTTCCACGAAGTGGTCGCAGGAGTAGACATCGCCGTTGTGCTCGACCGCGATCTGGGTGCCGCAGGTCTCGGCGTGGACGCACATGCCGCCACCCTCGCCGTACCAGTTGGCGAGCGCGGTATCGAACATCTGGACGTACACGGTGCCGATGTCCCGGCGGACCCACTCCTCGAACACATCGATGTGGAACCGGCCGTAGCCCCCCGGGCTCACCGTCCGGTCGGTGACGAGGCTGCCGTCGAGGACGTACAGCGGCCGCAGCCTGCCCCGGTCGCCCCAGCCGGCGTTGGCGGCGGCGAGCGTCTCGGGGGTCGCCCGCTCGACGATGGGGATGAACTGCAGGAACGAGGCACCGCACTCGTCGCGCAGGAACCGGTACACCTCCCGGCCGCGTGCCTCGTTCGCGGCGTGGACCGTGGTCAGGATGTTGAAGTCCACCTGGTTCCGGCGGAGGACGTCGAGGCCGCGCATGACCCGCTCGAAGGTCGGCTTGCCGCCCTTGTCGACGCGGTAGGTGTCGTGGATCTCCCGCGGACCGTCGATGGAGATGCCCACGAGGAACCGGTGCTCGGCGAGGAACGCGCCCCACTCGTCGGTGAGCAGGGTGCCGTTCGTCTGGAGGGTGTGGAGCACCTGCTGGCCCGGCCGCCGGTAGCGCTCGACGAGCTCGACCGAGCGGCGGAAGAAGTCGAGGCCCATGAGCGTCGGCTCGCCGCCCTGCCAGGCGACGATGACCTCGGGCACCGTGCGATGGCCCTCGAGGAGCTGTCGCAGGTACGTCTCCTGGAGCTCCTCGGCCATCCGGAAGCGGCTGCCGGGGTAGAGCATCTCCTTGGACAGGAAGAAGCAGTAGTCGCAGTCGAGGTTGCAGGTCGCGCCCGACGGCTTGGCCATCGCATGGAACGCACGCGGAGCCCAGGCGGGCACGAGCGGCGAGGCGGCGGGGACGGACGGCCGTTGTTCGGTCATGAGGGTGGTCATGATGCGCGGTCGGGCCGTACCCTGTCGCCATGAGCGACAGGCTCCGGGTCATCCTCGAGATTGGCAAGCAGCGCAGGGTGGTGGCGGGCGCCCTCGACTGGCCCGGCCTCGACCGGTGGGGCACCTCGGAGGAGACGGCGGTGGCCAGGCTGTCCGCGTACCTGCCGCGGTTTGTGGCCGTGGCGGAGCGTGCTGGTCTGGGCGCTGAGTTCGCAGGGTCGCGGGAGCCCGATGTCATCGAGCGCGTCCCGGGGTCCAGCTCCACCGACTTCTGGGGCATCGCCCATGTCCCGTCGGAGACGGAGCGCGAGGTCCTGTCCGCGGTCGACCTGGAGCGGCGGCTGGTCCTGCTGCGCGCCTGCTGGTCGTGGTTCGACGACGTCGCGGCACGGGTCTCGGCGGAGCTCCGACCGCAGCCGCGTGGTGGCGGGCGGACCCGGGACGAGATCATCCGCCACACCTACGCGAGCGAGCCGGACCAGATGTCGCGCAAGGTGGAGGTCCGGACCCCGCGCGAGGTCGTGCTCACACCCGACGGTCGTGCCGCGCACCGGGAGGCATACCTCGATGCCATGCGCGCCTACAACGCCGCCGGCAAGCCGGCGCGAACGTGGCCCATCCAGTTCCTCATCCGGCGCACCGCGCACCACCTGATGGATCACGCCTGGGAGCTGGAGGACCGGGACCTCACCTCCTGACGGTCGCTGCGCCCGGTGACGGTCGCTACCCCCTGCGCGCTCAGGATGACCCGCCGGCTGCCTCGAAGGCGTCGACGTTCGGCCAGCTCGAACCACATGCCTCGCACACGATCTCCGGCGGCACGTGCGGGTCCATGTCACCCATGGCGTAGAGGTCGAGCCACGGCTGGACGCCCTGCACATCGATCCTGGGCGGTGCCACGGCGCGAAGCCGATGCGCGCCGCAGACCGGACACGCCCGCTCGCTGCGCGGGCTTCCCTCGGGCGTCGGCTGGGGTGTCGCCATCGTCTGCTCCTGCTCGGGATCCGCTGTCGTCCGCGGAGGGATCAATGGTGCCACGAGCAGGCCGCCGCACAGGACCAGGAACGCCGGCGTCAGGAGGCCGATGACGAACACGAAGACCGTTGCCCGGGGCGCGCGGAGCATGCTCCAGCCGCCGATGGCACCGGTGACGACGCCGGCAGCCGCGGAGCCCAGCACGAGGGGCCAGCGGTCCGTCCCCGGCGCCGGGGTGTCGCCGAGGAAGGTACCCGGCCCAGAAGGCACCCACCAACGCGTACCCGACTGCAGCGAGGGCCGTTCCGACCCAGCGCAGCCGCACCGACGGTGGCGCCTGCGCCCGTGTTGCCATGGCCACAGCCTACCGCTGGTCGATCCGACGAAGATAGGCACGTGCCCGAGCGACCGCCCATGACCGGACTGGTGGTTCGTCGTGCCGCCACCAGCGAGTTGACCGCAGGCGAGATCGACGCGATCAGGTCGCTCATGTGGGCGGCGTTCGCGGACGACGAGGATGGTGAGTTCTCGGAGGAGGACTGGACGCACTCGATCGGCGGCACCCATCTCTTGTTGGAGGTGGACGGCGGCATCGTCGCACATGCCTCCGTGGTGGAGCGGACCCTGGAGGTCGACGGTCGCCCGTTGCGGACCGGTTATGTCGAGGCGGTCGCCACGCGGCCCGGGCTCGAGGGCAGGGGATACGGCTCAGCGGTCATGGCTACCGCGGGCGACGTCATCCGTCACGGCTTCCAGCTGGGTGCCCTGGGGACCGGCCGGTTCACGTTCTATGAGCGCCTGGGCTGGGAGCGATGGGCTGGACCGTCCGGCGTCCGGACACCCGGTGGGCTGGTCGCCACGTCCAACGAGGACGGCTGGATCATGATCCTCCGGACGCCCACGACCGGTGATCTGCGGCCATCGGCGCCGATCAGCTGCGACTGGCGACCCGGCGACGTCTGGTAGCCGGTGACCGATGTCTGACGCCGCGCAGACGTACTACGAGATCCTGGGTATCAGCCAGGATGCGACCCCGGACGAGGTCGCCTCGGCACGCCGCAGCATGCTCAAGGCCGTCCATCCCGACCTGGCAACGGACGAGGTCGATCGACTGGAGCGCGAGCAGCTCTCCCGGACCGTGAACGACATCTGCGACACGCTCCTCGATCCGCTCGCGCGCTACGACTACGACCGAGGCCTCGCACGGGCGCGCCGGCATCCGGGTGGCGCGCCGGTCCCGGAGCGGCCGCCCGACGATGGGACGGAGCTGGCGGATGACGCGCCGTGGGACATCGACCTGGCGGAGGACGCTGACGAACCGGATGACGGCCACCCGTTGGTGGAGCGGTTCCCGGGGCTCGCGAGGTTCGAGGCGTGGCTCACCTGGCAGGTCGCGGGCCTCGCGTTCGTCATGTTCTGCCTTGCGGTGTACCTCTACGACACCGTCGGTGGCCAGGTGCTGGACGCCATCGGCCTCCATTTCGGCCGCTTCGGCTCGCTCGGCGTCGTCATCCTCATGACGGTCGTGCTCGTCGCCGCCGCCCTTGGCGTGGTGCGGTTGCTGCGGGGGGTTCGCGGTAGGGCCAGGTCGGGCTGACAGACTCAGGTCGGGAACGTCACCGCGATCTCGCAGCCCTTGAGCTTCTTCCGGAACGCCAGCCGCATGTCGACGGCCGTCACGGCGGGATCGGCGCTGACCGTCAGGATCGTCGCGCAGCTCGCGACCCGGCCGACCTTCTCGTCAGCAGGGGTCGTCGCGGATGGCTGTACCCACGCGGACGCCTCCACCAGGTAGGTGCCTGGCGCGAGGTTGGCGGGCAGCGGCGTCGTCGGCGTGAGTGCCCTGCCAACGCCGGGCGTCAGCTGGGTCGTCATGTCGGCCGTGACCGCGAGCGGGTCGATGATGGTCAGGTACCAGGTGCAGATCGTGTCGGCCTTGCAGGTCCGCCGGTTCGTGGCACCGAACGTCAGCACGGGCCCCACGATGGGGGAGGCGAGCGGGCTGGAGAGCGGGCTTGCCGCCGGTGACGGGAGCGGCGAGGCGACCGGCGTGACAGGGCTTGCCTGGGGTGACTGGGCGACCACGCTGCCGCCGATGAGCAGGATGGCAAGGATGCTGACGACCACGACACGCATGAGCAGGACCTCCTGACGCCGGGTGTCTGGTGGTGCCCGGCGGCACCGCCCAGTCTAGTCAGGGGTGCCGATGAGGGTCGCTGGGCGCTCCTGCCGCCATACGCGGCCGGCACGTATCCTGTCGGGATGTGCCGAAACATCACCGAGCTTCGCGGGCTGGAGCCCGTCGCGACCACCGAGGAGATCGAGGCGGCCGCCCGTCAGTACGTGCGCAAGGTGAGTGGCATCCATGCCCTCACCGACAGCAATCGGGCGGCGTTCGAGGCAGCCGTGGCCGAGGTGGCGCATGCCACCGGCCACCTGCTGGCCGACCTGCCGCCGCGCAAGCAGCCACCGTCGACGATGCCGCCGCTCCGGCGACCCGAGGTCAGGGCACGCATCGCGGCACGAGAGGCCGCACAAGCGGCAGCAGCGGCCAAGTAGGCGAGCGCGTCCCGAGGCGCGGCTCAGCCCGGGATCGGCGAGCTCAGCACGCGCTCCAGGACGTCCGTCAGGCGCGCCGAGGCTACGCCGATGCTCAGGTCCGCCGCGCCGTAGTAGAGGCTGAGCCGTTCACCGGCGGCATCGAGAGTCCAGCCGCAGGGGAAGACGACCCGGCCGACGTCGCCCGCCAGCTCGTACGGCTCGATGGGGCCGAAGACCCACTCGTCCGTCCGGTGCAGCACGATCCGGGGGTCCTGGAGGTCCAGCAGCACGAGGCCGACCCGATAGATCGGTCCGTCGCTGGTGGCATGCACGCCGTGATACATGACCAGCCATCCCGCGGCGGTCTGGAGCGGTGGGGGACCGAGCCCGATCTTGCCGGCGTCCCACCAGGCACCGTCGCGTGCCTCCAGTAGCAGGGTGTGGTCACCCCAATGGCGCAGATCGGGTGAGTAGGAGATCCACATGTGGGCGCCGCCGCGCAGCGGCGATGGTCGGTGGATCATCGCCCAGCGGCCGTCGAACCGATGCGGGAAGAGGGCAGCGTCCTTGTCCTCCGGCGGCATGACCGGGCCCATCCGCTCGACCGACCGGAAGTCGCGGGTCATCGCCAGCGACACGAGCGGCCCGCGGCGGCTGTAGGCCGTGTACAGGATCGCCCATGCATCGCGTTCCGGCAGCCAGGTGATGCGGGGATCCTCGCAGCCCCAGATCTCCTCGGGATATCGCTCCACGTCCGAGCGGAGCAGCACGGTGTCATCGAAGCGCCAGTCGCTGACGCCGTCCCTGCTGCGGGCAACCTGGAGCTGGGAGATGCCTCGCAGGTCCTCGACGCGGGCCAGCAGGACGGTCTCGTCGCCCACCCGTGCCGCCGCCGGGTTGAAGATCGAGTTCGCGGGATAGGGCAGGTCGACCGCACTCAGGATCGGGTTGTCACTTGACCGCTGGAACAGCATCGCGTCATGGATGCGCGTCATCGCACGAACGCCATCGCCATCGCCCGCGGGCTCGCGGGCGGTCGCGGTCGGTCGACCTTGATGGCCCGCATGTGCTCCAGCGCCACCAGCCACATGAGGGTCGACTCGGCTCCCTGGTTCAGGTTGACGCCGTCTGGCATCAGGCCATCGAAGCAGCCGCCTCGATCGGCATCGGCGACCGGGATGCCCAGATCGTTCTGGCCCAGGAACCAGCCATACGCCCGGTCCATCACCGTGCGCCATCGCATGTCGTTGGTGGCCTGGTACGCGGCCTCGGCGGCGAGCATGAGGGTCGTCGCCTCGATGGGTTGCTGGTCGAACCGGGATCGGACGCCACCCTTCGGCCACCAGCCGTTGCCGATCGGGGTGAGGTGGCCGTCAGGTGCGGTCTGTGCGGCGATGAGCCACTCCAGGGCCCCGATGCCCGCCTGGACCATGCGTGCGTCGGCGCGATGTCGACCGGCCACGATGAGCGCCCGACATGGCAGACCGTTCTCGTAGGTCACCTGGGACTCGGGCCATGGCCATTCGGACCCGATGGTCGGTTCGAACGCGGCCCGGAGACGGTCCGCCATCCGACCGAGCGTCCGCTCTGCCGCACCTCGTGAGCCTCCCCGGATGGCGGCCTCGCAGCCGAGCACCACCGAGGAGACGGCGCGCAGGGCACGGATCGGCGCGGGTCGCGGGCAGCGCCTGGTCGAACAATGCCCGGGCGTCTGCCACGAACGCCGATGCCGGCGCCGTCGCGATGGCATCCCCCAGGGCGTGGATGGCACGTCCTTGGCAATCCTCGGATGCGGCTTCCTCGAGCCACGAGCCATCCGCTCGTCGGAAGTTGCGGAACCGCCCAGTGGCCTCGTCGAAGGCCTGGGTCAGGAAGGCGAGGTTCCTGCGGGCGCTTGGCTCCAGGGCCGCCCAGCCCAGCTGGCGCGCGTGGAGCAGGTCCACCTGGAGCGCACGGGCGACATCGTCGACGCAGTACCCATGATCGGGGTCGGGGGTCGAGCCGGCAGCGTGCTGCATGATGCCGGTGCCGTCGCTGAGCACCTCGAGATGGGTCCGGTCGATGCGCGGCAGTGGCAGCTCAGGCAACGGAAGCCACCATCAGCCGGGGGGCGACCATGGGCGGGGTGACGCCGGCGACGCGCGCGAACACCCGTCGATACCCTGCGCCGACCTCGGACCAGATCATCCGTCGGCTGTGGTCGTATGCCCGTTGGCCGAGCGCTCGTCGCAGGTCGTCATCGGACAGGAGCGTGTGGAGCGCGTCCGTGAGTGCCGCGGGTGAGGCAGGCGGCACCAGGACACCCCGACCGTTGGCCAACAGCTCCGCAGCATATGTGTACGGCGTCGAGACGATGGCTCGGCCGGCACCCATCGCGTAGGACATCGTGCCGGAGACGATCTGGTCCATGTTGGGATAGGGGGTCACGAACACGTCGGCGGACTCGAGCCAGCGGGTGAGCTCGACGCGACTGACGAAGCGGTCCACGAACCGGACGTGGCCGGACATGCCCAGGCGCTCGACGCGCTCGATCAACGACATGCGGTACGCCTCGCCGTCGCGGCGCACCAGGTCCGGGTGGGTCGCGCCAACGATGACGTAGCAGACGGCCGGGTGACGCGCGACGAGTGCCGGCAACGCGTCGATGGCGAGCTCGTAGCCCTTGCCGGGGCCCAGCAATCCGAAGCTCAGGATGACGTCGCGCCCAGCCAGGCCAAGTGCCGGCTTGATCGACGCGGAGTCGACGATGGGCAGGTCCGGCACGCCGTGCGGGATGATGTCCAGCCGGCTCGGGTCGACGCCGTACGCGTCCGTCAGCAGGGTGGCCGCGGATCGGGACATGACGACGGTGGCGCTGACGCGACGCACCAGCTCGACGAGGATCGCGCGCTGGTTGGGCGTGGGATCGCGGAGCACCGTGTGCAGCGTCGCGACCGCGGGTACGTCCAGTGCCCGGACGAAGTCGAGCACGGCCGCACCGTCTCGACCACCCCAGATCCCGTACTCATGCTGGATCGAGACCACGTCGACGCAGCCACTCAGCGAGCGGGCGACTCGGATGTAGTCGGCCGGCACGTCGCGGTCGATCCGGTGATGGACCTCGGTGGGGTAGCGCAGCTCCTCGGTCGACGGATGCAGCGCGACGACCTCCCGATCGCCGGTCGCCCGTCCGAGGTCGGCGGTGAAGGTGGCGATGCCACAGCGACGCGGCGGGTAGGTGGCAACGAAGGCCGTGCGTGTCATGGCGTTACTCCGATCGGTGCGGTTCCCTTTCGGGGCTCGGGCGCAGCCAGCCAGAACGGCGCTGGGGACGCTGCCGGTGCTGCTCTCCGAGCAGGATCGACGACGGCCCGTCCGAAGACGGGCCGTTCGGTCGATCAGCTCAGGCTGCGCGCACCTGTCCGGCGCGCGGGCCCTTGGGGCTCGCCTCGATCTCGAACGTCACCCGCTCGCCGCCGGTGAGGCGGTCGAAGTCGAGGGACGAGTCGAGCGAGTTCCGATGGAAGAAGTATTCCTTCGTATCCTCGGCGGCGATGAAGCCGAAGCCGCGATCGGCGACGACCTTCTTGATGGTACCGGTGGTCATGATGACCTCCACGCTTCACGAACAAGGAACAGCAGAGCGCACGGTCCGTTCGAGAAGGGGGTCGACCACGCGGAGCATCGCCATGAGAGACGGCGAGCCCAAACAATAGCACAGATGTTCGACCTGTGCCCATCGAACTTCGGGGGCGCCGTGCCGAGGCGGCGGTGATGCGGACGTCGTGACAGCAGCCGCCGGGCTCGTGATCGCAGCGTGGACAGTAGCGCGCCGTGGGACTGATCGCCGCGCCAGACGGCGGCCCGGTCGGTCACGAGTGCGCCTCGCGACGGTCAGCGCACGCTCGCGAGCCTCGTGGTCTTGGGCGGCGTAGCCTGGTCCAGGCTGGGTCGTGCCGGCGATCAGTCCGTGGGAGCGGGTCTGCCCAGGTTCCCAGGCCAGGCACGAACCGCGAGCGGACACCATCGGGCAGCCGGGCCGCATCTGCTCAGCCGGCCGCGTCGTCGGGAGCAGCCGGGTCCCCGGTCTGCCGCCGGTCCTTGAGGCGCTCCTCCGCCTCCCGTCCGCGTTTGGCGATGACGTCCGGCAGCAGGGTCTTGGTGGAGCGGCCGCTCACCTGCATGCCACGGCGGCGCTTGGCCTCGCGTCGTTCGCGGGCCACGGCATGCGCGTCGGGCTGATCGTCCAGGGGATCCACGCCGTGATGGTCGACGGAGTCCGCCGGCGCGTCAAACGGGCCGCACTCAGCGCGTCGACGAATGGGCCGCGCTCAGCGGCTGGCGAAGCGCTCCACCTCGGCAAGACAGACGCTGCCGAACTCGGATGCGGGCACGGCCGCGTCCGAGGAGCCTCGCGCGGCAGCCTGGAAGTTCGGCTCCCGGAGGCTCACGTGGACCTCGAAGCGGGTACTGTCCGCACGCGGGTAGCGGAGGGTGACCTCGACCCCCTTCACGTTCGGCCAGCGGGTCAGGTAGTGGCCGACCGTGTTCGCCTCCGGATCCTCGGGAGAGGGGCGGTAGCCGAACTCGTGGATGCCCAGGTTGCTCGCGACGAGCAGCCGGTCCGCGCCGCCGAACTCCTGGAACGCCGCGAGCTCCGTGGCACCCAGCAACCGGAGGGTCTGACGGGCGCGCGCCCGGAGGTGCTCGGAAGCGGCCGCGAGCTGGGCATCCGGGTAGTCGATGGTGTCGATGGTCGCCACGTTGGGCCTCCGAATCGGGGTCTGGGGCGACCCGTCACCGGGAGCCTAGACCGTCGGGGGCGATCGTCACCCCCTGACCTTTGCCGCGCGGCCGGTGGCCCGGCGACCCAGCCACCGCAGCCACAGGTACGCACGGATCACGGCAAAGGGCAGGCCGCCGGTCCAAGCAGCCGGCCCGAGGCGTCGAGGCCGTAGCGCACCGGGAAGACCGCGCCCTCGCATGCAGCCTTGCCGGTCCGGGGCGCATCGGCCGGCGTCCGGGGCCACGTATAGGGCGTCGTGCCCGTGAATGGCGCGTCACCCACGAGCACGTCCGCGACCCCGGTGCCCTCCGTGCCCGGCAGCCAGGCCGCGACCACGGCGTCCGCGACCGGCAGGACGGGATCGAGGATGACCGGCCGTCCGGAGAGGACGACCACGACGAGCCGGTCGACCTTGAGACGCATCTCGGTGACCAGGTCGCTGGCGCCGATGGCAAGGGTCCGGGTGTCGCCCTTGCCCTCCGCGTAGGGCTGCTCGGCGAGGACCACGATGCCCACATCGGCGTGGGCGACATCGGGGATCTGCGCTGCCGTGGCGTAGGAGAGCCGATCGCCAAGGCGCGCCTCGAGCGCCTCGCGGATGGTCGTGCCGGGCGTGATATCGCCACGAGCGCCCTGCCAGGTGATGGTCCAGCCCCCCGACTGGGTCCCGATGTCATCGGCACCCGGGCCAGCGAGCAGGACCGAGTCGGTCGGACGGATGGGCAGCACATCGGGCGTCGTCGACAGCAGCACCTGTGACTCCGCCACCGCCTGGCGCGCGAGCGCCCGATGGTCCGCGGAGCCGACGACAGCCTCCATCCCGGCAGGCGGCATCGGATGCTCGAACAGACCCAGCTCGAACTTGACACGCAGGATGCGCAGGGCAGCATCGTCGATACGTGACGGATCGATGGTGCCGGCCGCCAGACCCGCGCGGACCGCATCCTGGAAGCGCGGTCCGTCGTAGGGGACCATGACCATGTCGATGCCGGCGTCGATGGCCTTGGCGACCGCGGTCGGATAGTCGGGCTCGACCTGGTCGACCGCGCCCCAGTCGGAGACCACGAAGCCGGTGAACCCCAGCTCCCCCTTGAGCACGTCCGTCAGCAGGTGCCGGTCGCCATGGACCTTGCCCTCCCGGGTGCTGGAGAAGGACGCCATGACGATGCGGACCCCCGCGTCGACGGCGGCCTGGTACGGGGGCAGGTGGATGGCGCGCAGGGTCGCCTCGTCGACGTCGGTGACACCCTGGTCCAGCAGGTAGGTGTCCGTGGTCGAGGTCCCGTACCGGGTGCCACCGTCGCCCAGGTAGTGCTTCGCGGTGGCCGCCACCGCGCTGGAGTCCGTCAGGTTGGCCCCCTGCAAGCCACGGATGAGCGCGGACGACAGCGTGCTCACCTGCGCCGGATCCTCACCGAACCCTTCGTAGGTGCGACCCCAGCGGATGTCCTGGGGCACGGCGACGACGGGCCCGAAGTCCCAACGGATGCCGGTCGCCGCCACCTCCTTGGCCGTGGCCCGCCCGATGCGCTCGATGAGCGCGGCATCGTTGGTCGCGCCCAGACCGACGGCGTGCGGGAAGATCGTGGCGCCCTTGACGTTGTTGTGGCCGTGGACGGCATCGACCCCGTAGAGCATCGGGATACGCAGGCGGGTGCTCAACGCGCCCTGCTGGAACGCCTCGACCATCTGGTACCAGGCCGCGGCGTCATCGCTGCGGGCTGGCGCGCCACCGCCCCCGCTGAGCACGGACCCGAGCAGCAGGTACGTGACGCCGGCAGGTCCCACGGAGCCCTGCTCCAGCTGTGTCATCTGTCCGATCTTCTCGTCGGTGGTCATCTCGCCCAGCAGCGCGCGAGCGCGCTCGTCGGGTGCGCGCGTCGGGTCGGTCCAGACGGCGACCGCGCTCGGGTCGGGCGTCGGGATCGGGGCGGGCCTGGGTGTGATGTCGGGTCTGTCTCCGGGTGCCGGCGCGCTTGGCGCTGCAGCGGCCGCCGGGGAAGCCGCGGCGGTCGGGGTGACCGCCGAGGTGGGCGAGGTCGGGCCGGCGGCGACCACGACCAGCAGTGCCATCGTCAGCGCGGTCGCCAACGTTCGTGTGCGCTGACGTGACTGCGGAGATATGCGGGCCATCGCTCGACGATACGCCCGGTTGGCGCGGCCCGCTGCATCCGTTCGAGTCGGCTAGGCGCGCAGGACGGGTCGGATCCGACAGGTCGGGTCGGCCGCCCAGGAGCTCGGGCAGGCCTGCTGACCGCAAGGGCAGGCACGCCACGACGGGGTCGACCGCGAACGGCGAGATGGCGCTCGCCGGATGGTGATGCGCCCAGCGGGTGAGGAAGCCACCGAGTACCGCGTCAGCGGCCGCCGTACCCGCGCTGTGCATGGATCAGCGCCCGAACTGCGGATTCGGCCCTGTCGATGGTCATGTGGGCGGTTTCGTTGTCCTGCTCACCCGCTCCACGCATGGGGCGTGTGCCGGTCCATCCCCACGCGGATCGGCCATGGGACCGCTGTGGCCGGTTGCCTCGCTGGTCGTCTTTCGGCGGGCTCGTCCCCCGGCGCGGCCAAAGGGAGGTCCCTAGGACAGGATCTCGATGGCCGGGGAGCCCGTGGCCGTCACCCCCAGCCCCACCGGGCAGGCGACCCCCGTGCCAAGATCCGGGCAATAGCCGTTGGGGACCCTAGGCATGTATACGATGTGGGCATGGAGGCATACCCTCGGGCGCCACTCCTCCTGCGACTTCTCGGCTCCGCGGTTGTGGGTTTCGCCTTGGCCCTTGTGCCCGCCGTGTTGGTCGCCGTCGGTCTGGCGCTCGTTATCCTGGCCCTTGGCGGCTGGACCGTCTATGGCTGGCCGGTGTTGGTCTTCTTTCCCCTGTGGCTGTTGTTGTGGCCGGTTGCCTCGCTGGTCGTATTCCGGCGGACTCGTCCCCCGGTCGACGTCGAAGAGCACCCGGTCGGTGCCACCTACGATCCCTCGAAGGTCTACGACCATTGGGATGAGTACTGACCCGAGCCTCCGCCGTTAGGCGTACTGGATGGGCGACTCGCCCGCTGACACGCCCAGCCCCACCGGGCAAGCGACCCCGGTCCCGTTGTCGGGGCAGTAGGCGTTACCCCGCACCGTCCCGTTAGCGACCTTGGACAGGTATTGCTGGTGGTACGCCTCGGCGTAGTAGAACGGCCCGACGGACGCGATCTGCGTCGTGATGGCGCCGTAGCCGGCCTTGGTCAGCTCCGCCTGGTACGCGTCCCGGGACGCTTCCGCGATGGTCCGCTGGGCCTCGTCCGCGACGTAGATCACGGACCGGTACTGCGAACCCACGTCGTTGCCCTGGCGCATCCCCTGGGTCGGGTCGTGATGCTCCCAGAAGACCTTGAGCAGCTGCTCGTACGAGATCCGGGCGGGATCGAACGCGACGAGCACCACCTCGGCATGACCGGTCCGGCCGGTGCACACCTCTTCGTAGGTGGGATTGGGGGTGAACCCGCCGGAGTAGCCGACCGCGGTCGCGACGACGCCCGGCAGCGACCAGAAGTCCTTCTCGGCACCCCAGAAGCAGCCGAGTCCGAACACCGCGGTCTCGATGCCGTCCTCCCAGGGCGGCGTCAGCCGGGTGCCGAGGACGTCGTGCTGGGTGGTGACAGGGATGGGCGTGGCACGGCCGGGGAGGGCATCCTCGGCGCTGGGCATGGCGCTGGAGCGCCGGGACAACCATGACATGACCGGCAGTCTAGCCCGGGATCGTGACACCTTCGTGACACGATCGCTGGTGCACCATGGGCCCATGACGACGAACCTCCAGCAGCTCTTCCGGCACGACCTCTGGGCGAACCGGCGCATCGTCGATGCCTGCGCCGCCCTCACCCCTGACCAGCTGGAGGCCACCGCCGTGGGCACCTTCGGGTCCATCGGTCGCACCCTCTGGCATCTCATCGCGGCGGAGGACTCGTACGCGTCGCGTCTCGCGGTCCGCGACCGGACGCTGCGCTACCACGAGGCTGCGCCGGTGCCGCCCATCGATGCCCTTCGGGCCACCCTGGAGGCGGTCGGACCGGAGCTCATCGAGCTCGCCGGGAGCACCTCCGAGACGCGCACCGTCGAGGTCAGCGGCGACGACGGGGCCGTGACCCTGCCCGCCTGGATCCTGCTGGTACAGACCATCGACCATGGACGCGAGCACAGGACCCACATCGCGACCATCCTCACCCAGCTGGGCATCGAGCCACCCGGGATGGATGGCTGGGACTTCTTCGACAGTGGGAGGGCCACCGATGGCTGATCAAGGCGCCGCCAGGGGCGCACCCATCCTCCTCGTGCCCGGATTCTGGCTGGGCGCCTGGGCCTGGGATGAGGTCGCCGGCCTCCTCCGGGCGAGCGGCCACCAGGTCACGGCGCTGACGCTGCCGGGCCTCGAGTCGCTGGATGCCGATCGGTCGTCCATCACCCTCGCGGACCACGTGGATGCCATCTCTGCGGCGGTGATCGCCGCAGGCGAGCCCGTCGTGCTCGCCGTGCACAGCGGTGCCGGCGCTCCCGGGTACGCCGTCACCGATCGCATCCCCGACCGCATCGCCACGATGGTCTACGTGGACTCCGGCCCTGCGACCGGTGCGCTCGATTCCGACTTCGACCAGGTCGAGCTGCCGCTACCGTCCAGCGAACAGCTCGCCGTGGACGAGAACCTTGACGGGCTGAGCGAGGCACAGCTGGCGACATTCCGGTCACGCGCCATCCCGGAGCCGGGTGGCGTACTTCGGGATGCGGCCGCACTGACGAACGAAGCACGGCTGGATGTGCCAACGACCGTCATCTGCACGGGGTTCCCGTCGGCGCAGGTCAGGGCGGCCGTCGACAAGGGGTACGCCTGGATCGGCGGCCTTGCCGAGCTGCACGACGTGACCTATGTCGATCTGCCCACGAGCCACTGGCCGATGTGGTCCCGGCCCCGGGAGCTCGCCGGCATCCTGGGCGACATCACGACCAGGAGCACTGGTCAGGGCGTCGGGGACACCTGAGGCAGGGGAGAGCCACCAAGTCCGGGCGATGCATCCGGCGCGGCTGAGCCGCCCGGCGCCGGCGACCCGGACGGTGCCGACCCGTCGCCGCTCGACGGCAGCGTGAGGGTCACCGATCCCTCGGACGTGACGACGATGCCGTCGAACGAGACCTCGGGGTCGCTCAGCACGACGACACGGTAGGTCCCTGGCGGCACCTTCACCGCGGCCCCACCGACCGTGCCCTTGGCCACGCTCACCCCGTCCGCGTCGAACACCTCGAACGGGGCGCTGACCGCCGCCCGGATCGAGTCGCCCAGCTGCTTCGGGTTGCGGGCGTCGAAGTACGACCCACCGCCGAGCTTGGCCCAGCGACTCATCTGCTTGCGCGCGGCCTTGTCGTTCACGGCCATGCCCACGATGTTGATCCGGGCATCGATGCCCTGGGCCTTGAGCTTCCGGATGACGTCCTCGGGGTTCTTGCCGCACAGGTCCTTGTTGGGCCAGATCTCCTTGCTGTCGGTGATGAGCAGCACGATCTTCGTGCCACTCGCAGCCTGGAGGTCCTTCGGGACAGCCTCGAGGGCGGCGCCGATGGGGGTATCCGCGGCCCGGACCACCTTGAGCCGGTCGACGAGCGAGGTCATGGACGTGGCGTCGAGCGGTCCGAACGGCACCGCCAGGCGTGTGCTGCACGGGTCGGCCTGGTCGCCGAGGACCCGCAGCGCGATCGGCGCCCCGAGCGGCAGCTGGTTGGTCACCAGGTCGGCGAGGACCTGCTTGGCGATGGTGATCCGGCTCTCGCCGCCGAACTTGTCGAGCATGCTGCCCGAGGTGTCGAGGATGAGGTCCACGGCCACGTTCTTGCTTGCCGGCGCCCGGGTCGGTGCACCGCCGACCACCGGAGCCGTGACCGACAGCGTGCCCGGCGGAGGCGGCGGCAGCTCCACCTCGGACGTGGTCATGTCCAGCGTGTACGCGGCCGGACGGCGCAGCCAGGTCGCCATCCGGGTGAATGCCTGGTCCATCTCGCCGTGTGACACCACGTACTGGTAGAACCCGCCACCCGCCGCCGCCCAGTCCTGCATGAAGTGACGGGATTCCTGGGGCGTGGCGTCGCTGCCGACGTGGACCGAGAAGACGATGGGCCGCACGCTCGCGAGCGCCGACCACAGCTCCTGGACCCGCTGGTAGCTGCTCGTCTCGGCGTCGGTCACCAGCAGCACGGCCCGGGCACCCTCCCGTCCGGCGAGCTGCTTGGAGGCATCGATGAGCGCCGTCTCGGCGCTGCTCGAGCCACCGCCGATGATGTACCGGTCGACCGCGTCCTGGAGCAGGTACGCGTCGTCGCTCCAGTCGGGCAGCAGGGGGTCCTCCTCGAACGGCTGGACCTTGACCTCCTCGTCGCCCTTGACCACGCCCCCGGTGTATGCCCGCAGCGCCTGGTAGACGAAGGGCAGGTAGCCGCCCATGCTGCCGCTGGTGTCGAACCCGAACACGGCCGAGAACGGTGGCTGCTGCACGCGCACGCGATAGGTCGCGCCCGCGGTCACGTTCGCCTGGTACTGGACGCCGCCGCTGGCCCCTTCCCCGAAGGTCATCGGCACCTCCTGCCCGGCGTCGTCGAACAGGCTGAGGCTGACGCCGACGGTCGGCACGCCGCCCACATCGATGCTGATGCTGTTCTGGCCCTGGGGGACCGCGATGCTGTACCAGTCCACGTCCTCGTCGCGGTGGACGCGGCCCGCAGCCGTGGTGCCGGGCGTCAGCGTCCTCGCGGTCTCGGGGGTGTTGTCATCGTCGTTGAGGTCCGCGGAGACCGCGACATCGGGCGGCTCGCTCCAGTCGCGGGGTCCGAGCGGGCTGCCGTAGCCCCACTCGCCCAGGACCGACCGATGGGTGTCGCTGGTCGATGCCTCGAGCACCCGGACCGTGGCCGGTTCCTCGATGGCGTAGAGGCCCTTCTTGAGGGGCGTGCCGGTGAGCTGCACGAACCGGGCCCACGTCGGCGTGTCGAACGTGAACGGGGCGACGGAGCCGTCACCGGCCCGCTTCAGGTCCCACGTCCCGATCGGCTGCCAGGGCCCCACCGGGCTGGTCGTGCTGATGGCGACCTGGACGTTGCGCATCCGCTCGGCCGGGTTGCCGTCCGGGGGGTCGACCCACTCCATGCCCGTGAGCAAGGCCTGACGGTCATCCTGGAAGCCGATCACCATCGTCTGCGCCGTCCCTGCCTCGGCGCCGATGTCCTGCGCATATTCCGTCGGGTCATCGCTCAGCACCCGCTGCGCCTCTGCCTGTGACGAGGCAGGCGGATCCATCCACACCACGTGTCCGCCGCGCACCGGGTCGGCGATGTTGGCGGGCATCGTGTCGGGGGTCGCACCCGGTGCGGCGATGACCTTCCACTCGCCCAGGACCACCTGTCCGTTCGTGCCGCCCCACGTCGAGTCGATGCGCAGCTGCGCGAAGCGAGCCGGGACCGGTGCCGGGAGCACGAAGTACTGGTCGCTGGTCAGCGGCGACAGCTCGCCGTGCATGACCTCCTGCCAGGTCGAGCCGTCATCCGACAACAGCAGCGCGATCGCCTTGGGACCCGGCAGGATGGAGAGCCGTCCTCCGAGCGGATCGAGGCTCATCCCTGCGACCGGGATGGGTGCATCGCCGGCGAGGTCCACGGTGAGGGCGAGGGGAGTGCCGGTCATGGTCGTCTGGAACCCACGGTCCGCGGGCGTGACGCCGTCGTACAGCTGCGCTTCCGCATCGGGGTCGATGCTCACGACGGGCGCGCCACCGAGCGCTGCCGAGGCGACGTTCAGGCCGCCGAGCAGCGCGTCCGGCACGCGCCAGGCCTGGTAGGTGCCGATGGGTGCCACGTCCGGGTCCGAGGCGACCGATGCCGCGCCGGTGATCTCGCCACCGGCCGCGTCGCGGGCGCGGACCGTCAGGCGGACCGCATCATCGACCGCCGCGTCCGACAGGACCTTGACGGTCACGGGTACCTGGACCGTGGCGCCGGCTGCCAGGTCCACCTGGTCCTGCGCGAGCTCCAGGGACCAATCGGGGTCGCTGGTCGCCCAGTCGAGCGTCAACGACTGGCTCGCACTGGCGGTGCTCGTCAGCGTGAGCGTGCCCGTCACCGTCTGGCCAGCCGACCAGTACGCGGCCACCGCCGGCGCATCCGTGGCAAGGGTCAGGGTCACGGCCAGAGGCGCCGGGGCGGGTATCGCCGCCGGCAGTCCCGTCGTGCCCGGGTCGATGTCCAGCGTGTAGGGCCGGATGGTGTCGACGCGCAGCCAGAGCGGGACGTTCGGCGGCAGACCGCTGATGACGTATCGGCCGCTGTCGTCGACGACACCCTCGTAGTCGGTCACGCCGTCGGAGACCCGGATGCGCAGGTCCGTGCCCGTGGTCCGGACCATGAGGTCGCCGCCATTGGGCAGGCTGCCCAGCGTGTACCAGTCCTGGTCGCCACTCGTGGGGGAGTCGCCCTCGATATGCAGTGACGCGGGCAGCGGTCCGGCTTGCGTGAAGTCGTTGTTCGGCTCCTGGTCCGTGGCCAGCAGGAACGGATCCTCGCGCTCCACGCTCAATGCGTACTTGCCCTGGCTGGCCGTGCCCGGGATGAGCCACAGGTCGTAATCGCCGGGCTGCAACAGGACGTCGGAGACGACGGGCGTCCCCGGGTCGCCCCTGATATCGGCGACCCGCAGCGAGCCGCCTTCCAGACGCATGTTGATGGAACCATCGGCGGGTGGCGTCACCGTGATCCTGAGATGGTCCGGGGTGTCCACCGTCAGCCGGTAGACGTCCGCGTCCTGAGGGCTTGGCAGGCGACCGGTGCGATCGCTGCCGACGGCCAGCGGCTCGGCGTTGATGGACTGGTTGTTGGGTTCCCGCTCGCCGTTCGGATCGGGTGGCCCGAGCGGGGTCAGGGTCAGGGCGTAGTCGCCGTCCGACCCCTCGACGCGCAGCCAGTGCTCACCCGGGATGAGGTAGAGGTCCGTCATGTGGGCACTGGTGTGATCGGGCGTGACGTCCCCGTGCCCCAGCTCGGTGCCATCCCGGTACTCCCAGAGCAGGTCCCCGATACCCGTCCCGGTGACGTCCACCTGCCATAGCTGCGGCTCGCCGGTGGTCGTGACCTTGAACGTGTCGCGGTCGTCCGCCGCGAACTGGCCGCGCGTGCTCAGCCCGGTCATCTGGCTCGCGGTCTGCGGGTCGTCGTTGGGCTCCGACTCGAAGTCGGCAGCCGGCGCGGTCGTGGCGTCGATGCGCAGCAGGTAGGTCGCCGACGCGCTCGGGTCGCCGGACACCTCCAGGGTGATGGGCCCCGCGGGGAGGTGCAGCCCCGAGAGCGACACGCCGTCGATCCCCGGTTCGGCATTGCAGCTCGAAGCCCGTCGCGTCCGCCAGGCAGAGCCGCCGTGCGGGTCCGTCGCGCCAGATGAGGCGGATATCGAGGAGCGACCCTGCGAGCTGGTCGTTGATGTCGAGCGAGTACCAGTCCTTGAAGTCACCCGTGGTCAGCCGCCCACGGACCACCATGTGGGCTGGATCGAGCGGCACGGCCACCGTCGGGTCACCGTTGGGCTCCGGATCGGCGGACGCGAGATCGACCTGGGTCGCGGTCAAGGCGTATGGCGTCGACGCGGCCGCAGACGGGTAGACGGCCAGGATGTGATCGCCAGCCGGCAGCACCAGGTCATCGAGCTCAGCGTGGCCGAGCGCGTCCGGCGCGACGCTGGCCAGGGTCGTCCCGTCAAGGGCCTGGAGGTAGATCTGGGTGCCGGCGGTCAGCTGACCGTCCAGGCGCAGGTCCCACGCCTTGCCTGGCGGGAGCGCCGTCGTGGTCCAGCGGTAGTCGTCGAGCGAGTCGCGCATGTCACCGCTGATGGCGAACGACCCGCTCAGCGGGGTGGCGGTGGTCACGTCGTCGTTCGGCTCGACGTCCCCGGAGGGCGGCAGCGCTGCGGCAGCGGCGATGGAGACCTGGTACCCGATATCGCCGGGTGGGTTGCCGTCCGCCGTGGCGCTTCGGGTGATGCCCAGGAGGTAGCGGCCGGCAGGCAGCAGCACAGCCGCAGTGGTCACCGGGCCGAGGGCATCGACCGCCTCGGACACCTCCAGGATCTGGTTGCCGATGACGAGCGGCGTCTCGCCCGGAGCGGATGTCACGACCAGGAGCTTGGCGCCCGTGACCGTGCCTTGGATCCCATCCACGGTGATGTCCCATGGCTGTGAGGCCTGGTCCTCGCCGACATCCCAGAGGAACAGGTCCTGGTCGCTATCGGGCAGCGTACCGGCGATGCAGGCAGGTCCGCTGACGGTCGCGGCCGTCTCGGGGGTGTCGTTCGGCTCCGTGTCGAGCAGGCAGCCCGAGGCCGTGCCGCCCGACGGCGCCACCGGGCTGGCAGCCGCCACCGGGCTGGCAGCCGCCACCGGGCTGGCAGCCGCCACCGGGCTGGCGGCCGCCCCCGGACTCGCGGATGGAGCCGGGCTCGCTGTGGCGAACGGGTCCGCGATCTGCGCGGCGACCGGTGCACCCGGCAGGGTGGCTGAGCCGCCGAGCATGAGGGCCGATGCCAGCGCGAAGCCACCCGCGAAGAGGGTCAGGCGACGACGGTGGGTCAACGGGACTCCCTGGCTGTCTCGGAGCATTGGCGGTATCCCGGTCGCGGTGGCGCCGGGGAGGGGTGGCATGATACGCCCGCCCGGCTAGCCCATCGGCAGCGACAGGGCCATCATCGAGACCGTGTTCACGACCCCGCGAGGCTCCGATACCGAACATCCGTTCGATATCTGGCCCGGTCCGGCGGTCCGGCGCCGCCCGAGCGGTCGCCGACCCGTATCATCGGGGGCCTGGACACCCAGACCGACACCCGCCGTCCCCCGGAGGAGACCGTGACCGCAGCCGGACTGTCAGCAGATCCCGCCGAATACCAGCGCCGGCTCGACGAGCAGCCCGACGAGCAGATCGACTCGTGGGCGACCGAGCTCATGCGTGACATGTCCATCCGGACCGGGGTGCTCAGCGTCCTGCACGAGTTCGGCCACGCCTGCGGGCTCGACGAGGCCGGCCTGCTGCGGGTCTTCAGCGCCGGTGGTGGCGCCCCCGCGACCGCCGGATATACCGCCGATGGCCAGCTGATGGTGCCGGCCATCTCGCTCCGCTACCTCGTGCCCGGCCTCCGGCGCGAGGTCGCCGATGCACGACGACGACTCATCGCCTACCTCGTCGCCTCGTTCGAGGAGCTGGTCTACATCTAGACCGATGCGTCCGGGAGGGGACCGAGGGGATACGGTCGCTCCTCCGACGCGCCCGGGCCACCCGGCTGGCTGGCTGGGCATCCTCCACCCGTTCCCCTCGCTCCTGGTCGCGGCGCTCGTGGGCGTGCTGGCGGCCCTCGCGGGTGGCACGCCCATGACGATCGCCACCCTGGCCCTCGCGATGCTTGGCTTCCAGGTCTCGATCGGTGCCACCAACGACCTTGCCGATCTGCCCCGGGACCGGGCATCCGACACCCGCAAGCCGCTGCCTGCCGGTCAGGTGACGGTAGGGCAGGCTCGCATCGTGGCGGTCGTCGGCGGCGTCCTGGGGCTGGCACTGTCCGCGACGCTGGGCGCCGGCGTGCTGGTGGTGGGACTGGCCGGCTACCTGTGCGGCATCGGCTATGACCTCTGGCTCCGTCGTCGCGGCCTGGCCTGGGTCGCGTACGCGGCGGCATGCCCCCTGGTGCTCGTGTATGCCTGGCTCGGCGCCGCGGGATCGCTGCCCCCGGCTGGCCGTTGCTGCTGCCGCTCGCCGCGGCGGTCGGTCCGGCGCTCCACCTGTCGAATTCGCTCATCGACGTCGACACGGATGAGCGGGATCCCGCTGGCGGGCTCGCCAGCCGGCTCGGCCGCCGGCGATCGGTGGTGGTCCTCGGTGTCCTCATCGGTGTCGTCCACGGGCTGGCGTGGCTCGTCATCGCGTCGCCCTCGGCGCGGCAGTCGGCAGGTCTGGTGGCGACGTCGGAGCAGGGCACAGCGTGGCCGGCCATCGGTATGGTGATGGCGGGAGTGCTGGCGATCATCGGCTGCGGCCTCTCGGCCAGCAGCCGACGGCAGCGGCGCATCGGGGGGTGGGTGGCCCAGGCAACCGCGACCGCGCTGCTGGCGGTCGCGTGGGTGGCGTCCGTGAGTGCCTGAGCCCGAGGCCGGCGCCTGGTGCGCGCGTCGGCCCGCGGGCGTGGACCCCGGCCTAGCTCTGGCGAGGCTCCCCGGCGCGCACGACCGCGATGGCGTTCTCGAGCTTGAGCTTGGCGATGGTCAGGTACTTGGCGAAGTTCTGCGCGGTCGGATGTGCTCGCGCCACGGAGGGCGTCCTGTCCCCGAAGCGCCACCGACAGCTCGTCGAGCGCCTCGGCGAGCCGCTCCTTGGCCTGCTGCAGGTCGTCCTCGCCGGATCGGGGCGCCAGGGGGGCCGACCGGGATCCTCCGGCTGGTCGTCCGCCACGTCATCGGCGGCGCCGATGCCCTCGACGTGCTCCTTGGCGGGCTTGCCGTCGATGCGCTCGCGCAGCTTGACCAGGCTCAGCTCGCCCCGGGCGACCTGCTCGGCGAGCTTGCGCCGCTTGCGGGGGTCCTCGACCTTGAGCAGCTCATAGGCATGCGAGAGGGTGTCTTTGCGCAAAGACACCAGCTGCTTGATCTCGGTCGGCGCGTCCGCGAGCCGCAGCCGGTTCTCGATGTAGCCCTTGTCCTTGCCCAGCTTCTGGGCGAGCTTGCGCAGGCTGTAGCCGTGCTCCGTCGTCATCCGCTCGTACATCAGTGCTTCATCGAGCGGCGACAGGTCCTCGCGCTGGAGGTTCTCGATGATCGCGATCTCCAGGGCCGTCTCGTCATCGATCTCCTCGATGATGGCGCGGATCTGACGCAATCCGGCGATCTTCGCGGCGCGCCATCGGCGCTCGCCGGCGATGAGCTGGTATCGCCCGGCCGCTCCCGGTCGGACCAGGATCGGCTGCAGGACGCCATGCTCCGTGATGGACGCGGCGAGCTCGAGCAGCGTGTCCTCGTCGAAGGTCAGTCGCGGCTGGTTGGGGTTGGCGTCGATGCGGTCGACGGGTACGTCGCGGATGCCATTGGACTGCTTGCCCGAATCGTTGCCGAGGAGGCTGATGATGGCGGGCGAGAGCTCGTCCCGCTCCTCTGCGAGTCGCTGTGCTGCCTGGCCACGGAAATCTGGTCTAGCCAAGTTCGATCACCTCGCGTGCCAGGCCGCGGTATGCGCGGGCGGCCTCTGAATTCGTGGCGTAGGTCGTCACCGGTCGGCCGACGAGGGGCGCCTCACCGAGACGGACCGTCTGCTTGACCATGGTCTGGAACACGTGGTGGTCACCCAGCTCCCGGAGCTCGGCGAGCATGTCCCGTCCGAGCAGGGTGCGGGAGTCGTAGAACGTCGGCAGCAGACCCAGGATCCGCAGCCGTGGATTGAGGCCCTTGTTGCGGATCTGGTTGATGACGTTGTTGAGGGCGGTGAAGCCCTTGAGCGCGTAGTACTGGGTCTGCACCGGGATGATCACCGAGTCCGATGCCACGAGCGCGTTGATGGTCAGCAGGCCCAGGGTCGGCGGGCAGTCGATGATGATGAACTCGTACTGGTCGTCGGCCCACATCGCGAGCGCTTCGCGCAGGACGTTCTCCCGCCCGATGGCGCTGAACAGCTGGTTCTCGGTCGCGGAGAGGTCGATGTCCGATGGCGCCACATCGATGCCCGCGGTCTGGGTCGGCAGCACGATGTCCTGGATGGTCACGTCGACGTCCACGAGCGCATCCGCCATCGACCGCAGGATGGTCCGCGGATTGAGGCCCAGCCCCACGGTGAGATTGGCCTGCGGATCCATGTCGACGCACAGGACGCTGTAGCCCTGCTCGGCCAGCGACCCGGCGAGATTGATGGCGGTGGTCGTCTTGCCGACGCCACCTTTCTGGTTCGCGATTGCGATGATGCGGGCCACTCGGCCTCCTTCGGGGTGGATGGGGCCCATCGGGCGGGGTGATTCTATCCCTCGGACCCCGGTACGGCTGCGAGAGTTTTCCACACTTCGGGCCGTTCATCCACCGTTTCTGTGGATAGATCCCGCGGCCGGAAGGGGAGAACGGTAGGATTCCGCGGTCGGGGAGGGCATCTCGGGGGGAGGACGGCGTGGTCGATGAGCAGGGTCCCATGGAGCGCCTGCGCGCGATGCGCGCGGAATCGCGGCTGGGCGGCGGCCAGAAACGCATCGACCAACAGCACGCGCGCGGCAAGCTGACAGCACGTGAGCGGCTGGACCTGCTGCTCGATCCGGGCTCGTTCGTGGAGTTCGACGCGTTCGTCGTCCATCGCTCGAGTGACTTCGGACTGGACGAGGAACGCATCCTGGGAGACGGCGTCGTCACCGGCCACGGCACCATCGACGGACGCCTCGTGTTCGTGTTCAGCCAGGACTTCACGGTGTTCGGCGGATCGCTGTCCGAGACGCACGCCGAGAAGATCTGCAAGATCATGGACCTCGCGATGCGCGTGGGCGCACCCATCGTCGGTCTCAACGATTCGGGTGGCGCCCGCATCCAGGAAGGCGTCGTCTCGCTGGGCGGCTACGCCGATATCTTCCTGCGCAACACGCTCGCGTCCGGGGTGGTGCCCCAGATCTCGCTCATCATGGGTCCCTGTGCCGGCGGTGCCGTCTACTCGCCCGCCATCACCGACGTGACCATCATGGTCGAGGGCACGAGCTACATGTTCGTGACCGGGCCGGAGGTGGTCCGTGCCGTGACCCACGAGGAAGTCGACCGTGAGCACCTCGGCGGTGCCAGCGTCCATACCCAGATCAGCGGCGTGGCACACCTCGCGGCCCCCGACGAGGTGGCAGCCCTCGACGTCGCGCGCCGCATCCTCGGCCACCTGCCCCAGAACAACCTGTCCGAGGCGCCCATCGCGACGACCAGCGACCCGGTCGACCGCAGGGACCTCGCGCTGGACAGCATCGTGCCCGAGGACCCCAGCCAGCCCTATGACATGCATGGGGTCATCGAGGGTGTCGTCGATGACGGTTCGTTCCTGGAGCTGCAACCGGCATGGGCCGCGAACATCATCACCGGGTTCGCGCGGCTTGCCGGCCGAAGCGTGGGGGTGGTGGCGCAACAGCCAGCCGTGCTGGCCGGTGCCCTCGATATCGACGCATCCGACAAGGCGGCCCGCTTCGTGCGCATGTGCGATGCGTTCAATGTGCCGCTGCTGACGCTCGAGGATGTCCCGGGCTTCCTGCCCGGCGTGACCCAGGAGCACGGCGGCATCATCCGCCACGGAGCGAAGCTGCTGTACGCCTACTGTGAGGCGACGGTCCCCAAGGTGACGGTCATCACCCGCAAGGCGTACGGCGGCGCGTATGACGTGATGAGCTCCAAGCACGTCCGGGGCGACGTGAACCTGGCATGGCCATCGGCGCGCATCGCGGTCATGGGCGCGGAGGGCGCGGTGAAGATCATCTTCCGCGAGGAGCTCGCACAGGCCGATGACCAGGCGGCCAAGCTCCAGCAGCTCACCCGTGACTACGAGGACACGTTCGCCAATCCATATGTGGCGGCGGGCCGGGGGTACGTCGATGACGTCATCGTCCCCTCCGAGACCCGACCTCGCGTCATCGGCGCATTCCGGATGCTGGAGGGGAAACGCGACCGCAACCCATCCCGGAAGCACGGCAACATCCCGCTGTGAGCACCACGACAGGTCGTCGAGCCGGGCCGCGCGCCCGGGGTGTCTTTGCGCAAAGACACCCCGGCATCGGCGTCGCGATGCCGGGCCCCGCCCGATGAGCGCAGACCTGACGCAGCCGCCCTTCCGCCGGGTGCTCATCGCCAATCGGGGCGAGATCGCGCTGCGCATCATCCGCGCCTGTCGGGAGCTGGACGTCGAGACCGTCGCGGTCTACAGCGACGCGGACGCGGATGCGCTGCATGTGCGGGCCGCGGACCTGGCCCGCCGGATCGGCCCCGCCCCCGCGGTCCAGAGCTACCTGGTCGCGGACGCCGTCATCGGGGCGGCCATCGAGACGGGCGCGGACGCCGATCCATCCGGGCTATGGCTTCCTGTCCGAGCAGGCGGCGTTCGCGGCGGCCGTGGAGGCCGCTGGTCTCGTGTTCATCGGTCCGACCCCGGCGACCCTCGCGGGTCTGGGCGACAAGATCGCCGCCCGGCTCTCCGCGCGGGACAACGACGTGCCCATCGTGCCCGGCACCTTCGAGCCGGTCGAGGTCAGCTGGCCCCGACGCCGAGCACCGGATCGCCCGCGTCGCCCGGGACATCGGCTATCCCATCCTGGTCAAGGCGGCCGCCGGCGGCGGTGGCCGCGGCATGCGCCGGGTCGACGTCCCCGAGGAGCTCGCGGCCGCGGTGACGGCAGCAGGCGGTGAGGCGCTCCAGGCATTCGGCTCGGCAAGCGTCTACCTGGAGCGCTACGTCGAGGGCGGACGCCACGTGGAGGTCCAGCTGCTGGGCGACACCCACGGCACCATCGTGGCGCTGGGGGAGCGCGACTGCTCCGTCCAGCGCCGGCACCAGAAGCTCGTGGAGGAGGCGCCGGCACCCGGCCTGACCCCCGATGACCGGCGGCGGATCCATGGCCTCGCCGTCCGCGTGGCGCGATCGGTGGGTTTGCGGAACGCCGCGACCGCCGAGTTCCTCCTGACGCCGACGGGCGAGGCGTTCTTCCTGGAGGTCAATGCGCGACTCCAGGTCGAGCACGGTGTGACCGAGATGGTCAGCGGCATCGACCTGGTCCACGAGCAGCTCTGGATCGCGGCCGGCGAGCCGATCTCCGATCGGGTGCTCGCGGCGTCGGCGGCGATGGTCGAGCCCGACCGGCACGCCATCGAGCTGCGCATCAGCGCCGAGGACCCGGCGCGCTCCTTCGCGCCGACGCCCGGTCGCATCGGTCGCTGGCGCGACCCCGCGGGCCCGGGCGTTCGGGTCGACTCCGGGGTCGAGGAGGGGATGCGCATCAGTGGCGACTACGACCCGCTGCTGTCCAAGATCCTCGTGGTCGCGACCGACCGCGACGGCGCCATCCGCCGAGCACGGCGTGCCATAGCGGAGCTGGACACCGGCGGCATCCAGACGACCGCACCGTTCCATGCCTGGATCCTGGAGCACCCCGCATTCGTCGCCGGCCGACTGCGGACGGACCTCGTCGACCGCGACTGGGCGCCGACACCACTCCATGCCGTGGCCGTCCGTCGGGCCATCGAGGCAGTCGCTCGGGTTGTCGAGGCCGGGGCGTCGCCGACGGCACGTGACCCCGGCGTGCCATCCAGGTCGACCACGCCGTCCGCGTCGGCCGTCGCCAGTGGGGCGTCGATGGCCGGCGGGGACCCTGCCGGCACCGCCGATGGCTGGGCCGCAACGGCCCGGCGGGAAGCCACGGAGCGCTGGCCATGAGCGAGGAACGGCTCCGCCTTGTCGCGGTGGGTGTCGACCACGACCTGGTCGTCGACCTGGTGCCCGGGCGAGCTGCCCCCCGTCCACGGGTCACCGCAGCCCGGTCCCCCGGCTCCTGCCATCGACCGCCGAGGATCGCGCTGCGGCGCGGGCCCGCTATGAGGTCACCGTCGACGGCTGGGTCATCGTGGTCACCGTGGAGTCCGCGGAGCGGGCAGCGCTCCGGGAACGCGCCACGCGCCTGTCGGCTGCTGCCGGCCACGCCGGCCCCCAGACCCTCAAGGCACGCATCCCAGGTCGGATCGCACGCATCTGGGTGGCACCCGGTACGGAGGTCGCGGCAGGCGAACGGCTGCTGTCCATCGAGGCGATGAAGATGGAGAATGAGATCCGGGCACCGCATGCCGGCACGGTGCTGTCGGTCTCGGTGGCGGAGGGGGACCGCGTGGAGCTGGGTGCCGACCTGGTGGTCGTCGGATGACGGCGACCGGGACGCGCGCCCCGCGCCCCGATACCATCCACACCCTGCGGCAGTCGCCGCGACCAGGACCGGAGGTCCGAGGATGACCGAGCCCGCAGACCCCGGCCGCGAGCGGTGGCGCCAGACGACGCGCGCCAGGGCCATGCGCGGCCAGACCGAGCGTCGGCCGACGTTCCTGACCACGTCGGACATCCCCATCGCGGACCTCTACACGCCCGCAGACATCGCGGAGCTGGACGAGGATCGCGACCTCGGCCGCCCCGGCGAGTTCCCCTTCACGCGGGGCGTCCAGCCGACGATGTACCGCGGCCGCCTCTGGACGATGCGCCAGTACGCCGGGTTCTCCACGGCCGCGGACACCAACGAGCGGTTCCGCTACCTCCTCTCACAAGGGCAGACGGGGCTCTCGGTGGCGTTCGACCTGCCCACCCAGACGGGCTACGACTCGGATGCACCCGAGGCGCTGGGGGAGGTGGGTCGCGTCGGGGTGCCCATCAGCTCCATCGAGGACATGGAGGTGCTGCTCGACGGCCTGCCCCTGGGCGAGGTCACGTCGTCCATGACCATCAACGCGACGGCGGCGGTCCTGCTCGCCTTCTATGTCGCGGTCGCGGATCGTCGGGGCATCCCCCGCGAGCTCGCTGGGAGGCACGGTCCAGAACGACATCCTCAAGGAGTACATCGCCCGGGGCACCTGGATCTACCCCACCCGACCGTCGATGCGCCTGGTGACCGACATCTTCGAGTTCTGCGCCGCGGAGCTGCCGCGCTGGAACACCATCAGCATCAGCGGCTACCACATGCGCGAGGCTGGGGCCACCGCAGCCCAGGAGCTGGCGTTCACGCTGGCCGATGCCATCGCCTACGTGGAGGCGGCTCGCGCGCGCGGGCTGGACGTGGACGACTTCGCGGGTCGGCTGTCGTTCTTCTTCGCATCCTGGAGCGAGCTGTTCGAGGAGGTCGCCAAGTTCCGCGCCGCGCGCCGGATGTGGGCGCGCATCATGCGCGACCGGTTCGGGGCGCGCGAGGCCCGCTCGATGATGTGCCGGTTCCACACCCAGACCGCGGGCAGCAGCCTCACCGCCACGTCCATCGACAACAACGTCGTCCGGACCACGGTCCAGGCGCTCGCCGCCGATCCTGGGCGGCACCCAGAGCCTGCACACCAACTCCCGGGACGAGGCGCTCGCGCTGCCGACCCAGGAGTCAGCGCGGCTGGCGCTCAGGACCCAGCAGATCCTGGCCTACGAGAGCGGCGTGACCGAGACGCCCGATCCGCTCGCGGGCAGCTACTTCGTGGAGTCGCTGACGGACCAGCTCGAGGCCGCGGCGCAGGTCTACCTGGACCAGATCGACGCCATGGGCGGTGCCATCGCGGCCATCGAGGCGGGTTTCCAGCAGCGCAACATCCAGGACGCGGCATACCGGGCGCAGCGCAACATCGAGTCGGGCGAGTCGGTCGTCGTCGGGGTCAACCGGTACCAGGACGACGCCGGCGTATCGCCGCCCATCATGCGCATCGACCCGGCCGCGGAAGCGGACCAGGTGGCCCGCCTGCGTGCCTTCCGGGACCGCCGGGATGCCGATGCCTGGGGCGCGGCGATGGCACGCCTGACCGCGGCAGCGGCCGGCAGCGAGAACCTGGTGCCGGCGCTCATCGACGCGGTCAAGGCCGGTGGCACCCTGGGCGAGGTCAGCGACCGGCTGCGCGAGACCTGGGGCCGGCATCGCGAGCTGGTCACCGTCTGATGGAACCGCACAGACGTTCGATAATGCGGAGGTAGCGCATGACCGTCCCTGCCATCCACTCGCGGGTCTTGGCCGCATCCACCATGTCGCGGTCGTCGTGCGCGACCTCGAGGCGGCCCTCGGCTTCTACCGGGACACGCTCGGCCTGCCCGTGGAGCTCATCCTGCCCGTGCCCAGCGATCGCGTCCGCATCGGGTTCCTGCCGGTGGGGGAGTCGAAGATCGAGCTCGTCGAGCCGACCGACGACACGACCGGGGTGGCCCGCTTCCTGGATACCCGGGGGGAGGGGTTCCACCACGTCTGCTTCGAGGTCCCGGACCTCGCCGCCGCCCTCGACCGCCTCGGCGAACAGGGCGTGGAGCTCATCGATCGGGCGCCACGGGCCGGCGCCGACGGGCCGGTCGCATTCATCCATCCCCGGAGCGCGCACGGCGTGCTCGTGGAGCTGGTCGAGGCTGCGGGTGGACCCGCATGGGCGACCGTCGGCTCGCTCGCTGGAGGTGTCCCGTGACCGAGTCCCATCCCCGGCCGCGCCCACTGGGCCAGCCTGCCGGCGACCGCCGCAGCGCGCATCGGCGACCGTCCGCGCCAAGCTGGGCGAAGGTCCCTCCTGGGATGCCGCGAACGGCGTCGTGTGGTGGGTGGACATCAAGGGGAGGCAGCTCCATGCGACCTCGCTCGACGGCCGCGATCGAGCCGTCGATGTCGCGCGACCCCCTGGCTGTGTCGTGCTGCGCGCGTCGGGTGGCCTGGTGGCATGCACGCCGCTGGGCTTCGAGGCGCTGGACCCCGACGACGGCACGCTGACCCTGCTCGCGGCCGTCGAGGCGGACGACCCGCTCACGCGCGCCAACGACGGCAAGGTGGACCCCGCCGGCCGATTCTGGGCGGGCACGATGTATGACCACGAGGGGCCCGACGGCGGCTCACTCTATCGCCTCGACGCGGACCTGCGGGTGACCCGGATGCTCCACCCGGTGTCCATCGCCAACGGCCTCGACTGGACCGACGACGGGCGCACGATGCTGTACATCGACACCAGCACCCAGCGCGTCGACCGGATCGACTACGACGCCGCGACCGGTGATCTGGGCGCGCGACGTCCCTGGGTGACCATCCCCGATGGCGCCGGGCACCCGGACGGCATGACCCTCGATGCCGAGGGATGTGCCTGGGTCGCGCTCTGGGGCGCGGGGTGCGTGGTGCGCTTCTCCCCGGATGGGGAGCCGCTGTCGCGCATCGACGTGCCGGCGGCGAGCGCCAGCAGTTGCGCCTTCGGCGGGCCCGACCTGGACCAGCTCCTCATCACGACCGCCCAGTGGCCCGACCCGGCCACCGCGCTGCCGGGCGCCGGCGGGCTCTACGTGGCCCGACCGGGGGTCCGTGGCAGGCCGCCGACCGCGTTCGCGGGCTGATCCCTGGCGGTCGGCCCCCACGCAGCGTCCGCCGCGCGGCCCAGCGGGTCGTTCGCGTCGCTAGACGCCGGTCTCCGCCTTGACCTTGCCGCTCTTGATGGCCGCCAGGAACGCGGCATGGTCGCGCTCGGTCTGATCCGCGTAGTGCTCCGCGAAGTCGGCCATGGCCTTGTCGACCGCATCGTCGTCACCGAGGTAGCCCGCGATCGCGGCCGGGTCTCCTGAGTTGGCGTGGCCGCGGGCGAGGGCCCAGCCGCAAAGGCTGCCCCAGCTGACCAGGTCGTCATGGGACATCACGTCCACGACCGCCGACCCCTTCTGGTCCTGGAGCTGCCGGACATAGGCCTGGCGGCCACGCCTGCCGACGCCCCACCCCAGGAGCACGTCGTGGGCGGCCTGGAGCAGACGCTGTCCCGCCACCACACGCTGCCCGTGCGTGGCGTACGAGCTGGGAGTCGTGAAACGCTCGTAGACCGATGCCTCGGCCTCCTTGGTCTGGAGGAACAGGGGGTCCTCGTCCGAACCCCCCTCGAGGAAGATCACGTATGCGCCCAGACCCACGCTGCCAACACCCACCACCTTCAGCGCGACGTCGACGACCTGGTATCGGTCCAGGAGGACGCGGCGGTCATCCTGGAGGCTGTCGCGGTAGCTGGCGGTCGCCGCGGTGACCGTCACAGGCTCGGTCTCCGCTGGATGGCTGATGATGGGCGGACGGTCCACGATCCGTCGTGCACCGTTGGTGACGGTCGTGATCTTGGGCAGCTCGTGCAGTGAATCGTGGTGGGCTGCCGCATGGACGGTGGCCTGGAGGTACGGCCTGGCGCGCTTGTCCACGAACTCCATCACGGCACTGATGTCGACGCGCGCGTAGAAGACGTCCATCGCGCGCATGGACGCGTACTCCGCCATCCGGGCGCGATAGGTCGCAGCCGCCTGCAGCACGGCATGGCGAGCCTGGTGGGCTGAGAACGACCGCGCACGGGAGGCCAGGACCAGGCTTGCCGAGAGCCGCATGAGGTCCCATTCCCATGCCCCAGGCAGGGTCTCATCGAAGTCGTTGATATCGAACAGCAGGGAGCGCTCCGGCGACGCGAACAGGCCGAAGTTGACCAGGTGTGCGTCGCCGCACACCTGGACCCGAAGACCGCTGACATGGAGGGGGGCGATATCGGCGGCCATGGTCAGCGCCCCGCCCCGGAAGAATGCGAAGGGGCTGGCGCTCATCCGACCATGCCGGACGGGCACCAGCTCCGGGATGCGCGTGGTCGCCTGGCCCAGGATCAGGTCGACCGGGTCAGGCCGGTCGTGCGCCGCCGTCCAGTCGGCGATGGCCGACGGTGGCACACGGCGTCGGGCGGCCGCACCTGCCGCCCGACGGACCTGACGATCGACGACGGCGCTGGGCATGGTCCGCTCAGGCGACCCCGGGTGCCGGAGCTGCCGGGGTGGCGGCCGACGCCGGCGCTGCCAGCGGGGGCAGTGCCGCGTAGGCCGCGAGGAGCTCGTCCGTGGATCCGTAGAAGTTGCCGGCTCCAAGGAGCGGCGTCAGCCCATACGCGTCGAGCTCCGTGCGGACCGTCGGCTCGACATCGACGAGGACCAGGGTCACGCCCTTGGAGCTCATCTCGGCCTGGATCTGGCGGAGGGCATCGGCGCCCGAGAAGTCGATGTCGCCGATGGTCGCCGCGATGATGGCGAACCAGCGCAAGGCGGGCTGCGCCTGTTCGACGACCCCCATGACCTCTTCGGTGAACCGGGCCACATTGGCGTAGTAGAGGCTGCCGCCGAAGTAGTACGCGGCCAGCCCGGGCGCCAGCTGCGCGGCTTCGGCGACCGGAGCCGGTCGGATGTGCCCAGTGTCGTCTTTGACGAACAACGAGTCGTTGGGGGCATAGCTGTGGTACAGGTGCTCGATGACCGAGAGGATGATCGCGAGCAGGATGCCCTGCATCACGCCGACGGCGACGACGACGAAGGCCGTGATGGCAGCCACGGCGAACTCCCCCGGGCGCAGCTTGTAGATGCGGTACATGCCCTTGTAGTTGATGAGCTCGATGCCGATGAGGAAGACGACGGACGCGAGCACCGCGTTGGGCATGTAGGAGAGCGGAACGGTCAGGAACAGGAGCACGACCACGACGAGCACCCCCGCCGTCAGCTGGGCGATCTGGTTCCGGCCGCCCGCGCTGTCGACCATCTGGGTCTTGGTCGGGCTGCCGTTGACCACGAAGGTGCCGGTGATGCCCGCGCCCACGTTGGCGAGGCTGAGGCCGACAAGGTCGACGTTCTCATCGAATTTGTCGGAGTACTTCATGGCGTACGCACGTGAGGTCGCGGCGCTCTGGGCCAGGATGACGATGACGATCGAGAAGACGATCGGCAGCAGGTCCCAGAAGTTGCTGGTGGTCATGACATCGGTCGGCAGGCCGAGCGACGGCAGACCCGAGGGCACCGAACCGATGGTCGTGACGCCCTTGGCGGAGAGGTCCAGGACGTAGCTCAGGACGATGGCGCCGATGACCGCGATGAGGGCGCCCGGGATCTTCTCGTTCACCCTGCGGAGCCCCAGGATCGTGCCCAGGACCGCGATGGAGACGAGGAGGGTGTCCACCTGCGTCTCGGAGGGGATGAGCCTGATGGTCTCGAGGAACTTCTCGATGGTGGTGCCGGATTGGCTCGGGACACCGAACATGCCGCCGACCTGGCCCATCGCCACCTGGATGCCGACGCCGGTGAGGAAGCCGATGAGCACGCTGCTCGAGAGGAAGTTGGCGATGAACCCGAGACGCAGGACGCGTGCCGTGATGAGCAGCAAGGCCGCGATGAGGGCCGCGAAGGACGCCATCTGGACATACGTGGAGCTGCCGGCGACGAGGCCCATGCCGGCAAGGCCGGTCGCGAGGATCGCCGCGGTCGCAGAGTCGGCGCCCACGACGAGGTGGCGGGAAGAACCGAAGAAGGCGAACAGCAGGATGGGCAGCAGCAGGGTGTATAGACCGGTGATGACCGGCATCCCCGCGATCGTCGCGTAACCCATGGTCTCGGGGATGGCCAGCGCTGCCAGGGTGCACCCAGCGATGACCTCCACCGGCAGGTTGGCGCGATCGAACGGCAGGATCCCTTCCATGAACGGGATCCTGGGTCGCGTGCGAACCTTGGTGGCCGTTGTCATCCCGTGCTCCTCTCGTGCACCCTCGTCGCCCCTGCGGTCGGGGCGGCCCGCGGTGCGTATCAGCACCGGGCGCGCTGCGCAGTATGGGGGATCGCCAGGCCCGCCGCATCACCCGATCGGCATGACCCGCCCGCGCCATTCGGCCATCGCCACGGTCACCATCGGTCACACGGCCGGCCTCGTTCCCGTCACACGGTGGGTGGTCCTCGCCATCCCAGCGGCGGGCGGGGGAGAGCGCCCCGGCCCTCAGGCGTCACGGTCGACGCCCCGGATCAGTCGGGCCCGATACCCGCCTGCCGGAGGAGCCCCGGGATCTGGGACGGGGTGTCCGCGACCCGGATTCCGGCCGCTTCCAGCGCCTCGATCTTGCCCTCGGCCGTGCCGCCGCTGCCGCTGATGATGGCGCCCGCGTGGCCCATCCGGCGGCCTGGCGGTGCGGTGCGTCCCGCGATGAAGGCGACCATCGGGACGTTGGGCAGATGCTCGGCGCGATATGCCGCCGCCGCCTCCTCGGCGCCACCACCGATCTCACCCATGAGCACGATCGCGTGGGTGTCCGGGTCGTCCTTGAACAGCCTGAGCACGTCCGTGAAGCTGGTGCCGGCGATGGGGTCGCCACCGATGCCCACACAGGTCGACTGGCCGATGCCCGCATCGGTGAGCGCCTGGACCACCTCGTAGGTCAGCGTGCCGGAGCGACTCACCAGGCCGACGTGGCCCGGCTTGTGGATGGAGCCCGGGATGATGCCCACCTTGGCCTTGCCCGGCGACGTCGCGCCGGGACAGTTGGGACCGATGAGCCGGGCACCACGGGCGTGTACCTCCGCCACGACCTTGAGCATGTCCAGCACGGGGATGTGCTCGGTGATGCAGAAGATGGTGCCGATGCCCGCATCGACGGCCTCCAGGATGGCATCCGGCGCCCCGGGCGCCGGGACGTAGATGACCGTGGTGTCGGCGCCGGTCTCCCGGACCGCCTGGGCCACGGTATCGAACACCGGCACGCTGCCGAGCACGGTCTGGCCGCCCTTGCCGGGGGTCGTGCCGGCGACGATGTTGGTGCCGTACGCCTGCATCTGGGTGGCGTGGAAGAGGCCCTCGCGGCCGGTGATGCCCTGGACCAGGAGGCGGGTGTGCTCGTCGACGAGGATGCTCATGCCCTGACCCCCGCGAGCGCCACGGCTCGCTCCACGGCCTCGTCGAGGCTGGATGCCGCCTCGATGCCCGCTCCTGACTCGCGCAGGATGTCCGCCGCCAGATCGGCGTTGGTGCCCACGATGCGCACGACCATGGGCACGTCGCGGGACTGTTGCGAGCGCGCCTCGATGAGCCCGCGGGCCACCTCGTCACCCCGGGCGATGCCGCCGAAGATGTTGACCAGGATGGCGCGCACCGACGCATCGGAGAGGATGAGGCGCATCGCCGCAGCGACCTTGTCCGATCGGGCGCCGCCGCCGATGTCCAGGAAGTTGGCCGGCTCGCCACCGGCGCGCTTGACCAGGTCCATCGTGGCCATCGCGAGCCCGGCGCCGTTGACCATGCAGCCGATGTTGCCCTCGAGCCGGATGAAGCTCAGGCCCAGGCCCCGCGCCTCGACATCGACCGGGTCCTCCTCGTCGAGGTCGCGCAGCTGCTCCAGCTCCGGGTGCCGGAAGAGCGCCGAGTCGTCGAGCGTGACCTTGGCGTCGAGGGCCTGGATGGATTCGGTCACCGATGCCGTCCGGGGCGACGCTGCGCACGATGGCGAGGGGGTTGATCTCCACCAGGTCCGCGTCGTTGGCGATCGCGGCCGTGAACACGCCCTGGGCGATGGCGGCGGCCTCCTTCCAGCGGTCACCGAGGCCCATCGCGAACGCGAGCTGCCGCGCCTGGTGGTCGAGCAGTCCGAGATGGGGGTGGGCGAGCACGGAGACGATGGCGTCGGGGTTGGTCTCGGCGACGGTCTCGATCTCCACGCCACCCTCGGCGGAGCCCATCATCCGGATGCGCTGCGCGGTCCGGTCGAGCACCGCGGCGAGGTAGAACTCCTTGACGATGTCCGCGGCAGGGCCGATGAGGACCCGCCGGACGGTGATGCCCTTGATGTCCATGCCCAGGATCGCACTCGCCACGGACTCCGCCTCGTCGGCGCTGCCCGCGAGCTTGACGCCGCCGGCCTTGCCCCGACCGCCGACCAGCACCTGGGCCTTGATGACGACACGCCCGGCGCCAGCCGCGAGATACCCCTCCGCCTGGGTCCGCGCCTCCGCCGGGGTGGTCGCCACGGACCACGCCGGGACCGGCAGGCCGGCCTGGACGAGCAGCTGCTTGGCTGCGAACTCCTGGAGCTTCACGGACGCGCCGGCACCTCTGGATCTTCGATCGGGGACCTCAGGATAGCGCAGCGATACGGGCCGTCGTTGGGGTAGCATGCCCGGGTCGTCCGGAGCGGCCCGACCCGGCCGTGCAGCCCCTGCCACGCGGACAGGACGCGGCTTGCGATGGGCGCCGGATGGTCATCACACCTGGCACGGAGTCCTGATGCGCTACCTGGGTCTGATGCGCTCCTACCGCGGGCAGGAGGGCAGCTGGGCATGGATGTTCCATCGCATCAGCGGCATCGCGGTGTGGGCGTTCGTCGTCCTGCACATCATCGACATCTACCTCGCGGGCGGTGACCCGCGAGCCTATGACGAGCTGCTGAACTTCTACGCCAGCCCGATCGGGCGGGTGATGGAGATCCTGCTCGGCGCGGCGCTGCTGTATCACGCGCTCAACGGCATGCGCATCCTCATCATCGACCTGTGGCCGGCGATGACCGTGCACCACCGGAAGCTGTGGTACGGCAGCTGGGTCATCTTCTTCGCACTCGGCATCCCGGGCGCCATCATCATCCTGCGGCCGTACTGGAAGGACGCCCTGGACGGCGTGACGGGTGTGCTGCGCATCACGGGGGTCATGTAGATGGCGGACATCTCGCCGATCACGCGCGGCCGCACCAAGCCCACCGGCAGCGAGCACGAGACACGCATCTGGTACCTCGTGCGCATCTCCGGCGTGGCGCTGTTCGTGCTCGCCCTGTCGCACTACATCATCCAGCACTTCATCTTCGATCCGTCCCAGCAGACGTCGGAATGGATCGCGACGCACCGCTGGAACCAGCTCATCTGGCGCGCCTCCGACTGGGCGCTGCTGATGGCCGTGCTGCTCCATTCGACCCTGGGGGTGCGCACCGTCGTCCGGGACCATGTCCACGGTCCGCGCGGCCGGCTCATCGCCCTGTCGGCGCTCTACCTCCTGTCCGCGCTGCTGTTCGTGCTGGGCACCATCGTGGTGGCCACGCTCCAGCCTCGCGGGGGTATCTGAGTGAGCGAGGACATCCGACTCACGCCGTCCATCGCGACCCACGAGTACCAGGCGGTCATCGTCGGTGCCGGTGGCGCCGGCCTCTGGGCCGCCCTCGAGCTCGCCCGCTCCGGGGTCAAGGCCGCGGTGCTCACGAAGCTCTACCCGACCCGCTCCCACACCGGTGCCGCGCAGGGCGGCATCTGCGCCGCCCTGGGCAACCTCGAGGAGGACCACTGGGAGTGGCACATGTTCGACACCGTCAAGGGTGGCGACTACCTCGTCGACCAGGACGCGGCCGAGATCCTTGCCCGGGAGGCGATCGACACGGTCGTCGAGCTGGAGCATATGGGCCTGCCCTTCAACCGCACCGCGGACGGCCGCATCGACCAGCGGCGCTTCGGCGGCCACACCCGGAACTTCGGGGAGGGGCCGGTCCGGCGCTCGTGCTTCGCGGCCGACCGGACCGGGCACCTGATCCTCCAGACGCTCTACCAGCAGTGCGTCAAGCACGGCGTCCGGTTCTTCGACGAGTACCACGTCGTGGATGTGCTCGTGGATGGCGGCCAGACGCGCGGCGTGGTCGCGTACCGCATCGCGGATGGCGAGCTGCACGTCTTCCGCTCCAGCGCCGTGATGTTCGCGACGGGTGGCTTCGGGCGCATGTTCCGGACGACCTCCAACGCCCACTCGCTCACCGGTGACGGTGTGGCGCTCGCGTATCGACGCGGCGTCCCCGTCCAGGACATGGAGTTCTTCCAGTTCCACCCGACGGGCATCCCGGGCCTCGGCATCCTGCTGTCGGAGGCGGCGCGGGGCGAGGGTGGCTATCTCCGCAACGACGCCGGCGAGCGGTTCATGGAGCGCTACGCGCCGAAGCTCATGGAGCTCGCGCCACGGGACATGGTCAGCCGTGCCATCGCGATGGAGATCCGTGCCGGGCGGGGCATCGGGGGCAAGGACTACGTCCACCTCGACCTGACCCACCTGGGCAAGGCGGTCATCGACGCCAAGCTGCCCGACATCACCGAGTTCTCGCGCGTCTACCAGGGCGTGGAGCCCATCACCCAGCCGGTGCCCACGACGCCGACCGCGCATTACGCCATGGGTGGCATCCCGACCAACGTCCAATCCCGGGTGGTCATCGACGAGCACGGCACGGTGCTGCCGGGCATGTACGCCGCGGGCGAGTGCGCCTGCGTCAGCGTCCACGGCGCCAACCGGCTGGGCACCAACTCGCTCATCGACATCCTCGTGTTCGGACGCCGGGCGGGTCGGTCGATGGCCCAGGACGTGGCGGGCGTGCAGCTGCCGCATATCACGCGTGATGCCGCGGAGCCGGTGCGTGCCGAGCTGCGCGTGCTCCGGGACCGCGACCGGGGCGAGAACCCCGCCCGGATCCGCGCCGACCTCGCGGACACGATGATGGAGGGGGTGGGCGTCTACCGGACCGGGGATGGTGTCAAGGACGCCGTGGCCAAGGTCCGGGTGCTCAAGGAGCGCTACGCCAGCGTGCGGGTCCAGGACAAGGGCGCCGTGTTCAACACCGACCTGCTCGAGACGCGTGAGCTGGGCTACCTGCTCGATTGTGCGGAGGCCGCCGCGGTGTCCGCCCTGGCCCGGACGGAGAGCCGCGGGGCGCACGCCCGTGAGGACTTCCCGGACCGCAACGATGAGGAGTGGCTGAAGCACACGCTCGCGTATCGGACGGAGGCGGGTCCCGAGCTGCGCTACAAGCCGGTGACCATCACGACCTTCCAGCCCAAGCCGCGCGTCTACTAGGAGAGCACCGTCGATGCAGGTCCGGCTGCGCATCCTGCGCTACGACCCCGAGCGAGACCCGAAGCCTCACTGGGAGGAGTACACGGTCGAATGCGAGCCCACCGCACCGCTGCTGGACCTGCTCCACACGGTCAAGTGGCACCAGGATGGCTCGCTCACGTTCCGGCGCAGCTGCGCCCACGGCGTCTGCGGCTCGGACGCGATGCTCATCAACGGCCGCAACCGGCTCGCCTGCAAGATCCGGGTCGACCAGCTGGGCCGGAAGATCTCGATCGCGCCGCTGCCCGGGCTCAAGGTCATCAAGGACCTCGTCGTGGACATGGACGAGTTCTTCGCCAAGTACCGCAGCGTCATGCCCTTCCAGATCGACGACGGGGTCATGCCCGCGCGCGAGCGACGGCAGTCGCAGGAGGACCGGGAGCGCTACGACGACACGACCAAGTGCATCCTGTGCGCGGCATGCACCAGCTCCTGCCCCAGCTTCTGGGCCCAGGACAGCTATGTCGGGCCGGCGGCCATCGTCAACGCCCATCGGTTCATCTTCGACACCCGTGACCAGGGGGCCGATGAGCGCCTCGAGATCCTGTCCGACGAGGACGGCGTGTGGCGCTGCCGGACGATCTTCAACTGCACGGATGCCTGCCCGCGGGGCATCAACATCACGCGCGCCATCCTGGAGGTCTCGTCGGCCATCTCGGAGCGCGGGATCTGAGCCTCCTCGGGCCCGGTGACGGGCCGGACCCGGAGGCGCTCGAGGACCCGGACTCGGCGCTCCCGCGTCGCAGCTTCGAACGACTCGTCATCCGGACCGACGGGGCGTCCCGGGGCAACCCCGGACGGGCGTCCGCGGGGGCGGTGCTCATCGACGCGTCGCGACCCGATGCGTTCGAGCCCGACGCGATGGCCGTCGCCGTCGTCGCCCGTGACCTGGGCATCCGGACCAACAACGTCGCGGAGTACGCGGGGCTGGTGCTCGCACTGCGCGAGGCGGAGCGGCTCGGCGCCCGGGAGATCGACCTGCGGCTCGACTCCAAGCTCATCGTGGAGCAGCTGAACGGTCGCTGGCGGGTCAAGGACGTGAAGCTCCAGGGCCTGTTCCCGGAGGCGATCCGGCGACTGGGGACGCTCCGGCGCTGGAGCGCGGTCCACGAGCCGCGGGCCCGCAACAAGGCCGCGGATGCGCTCGCCAACATGGCCCTCGACGACCCGACCGGCGCGGAGCGGGTCATCGCCGAGGTGCGCCGCCGGGCCGACGCGGGCTGACCCGGCACTCGGTCAGGCGACGGCGATCGGGGCCCGTCCGCTCCTCCCAGTCGATCCAGTCCACCTTGCTCGCGTCGACGTAGCCGTCGACCGCGGACCCGATGGTCGGGAAGAAGTGCTCGCTGCCGATGCGCTCGTAGAGGCCATAGCGCTTGAGCCGGTCACCGACGGGATCCTTGACCTCGGCCATGGCGAAGGTGACACCCTTCGCCTCCAGCTCCACGAGCAGCTCCGCGAGCATGTCGGCGGCCGTGAGGTCGATGTCGGTCACGGGCTCGGCGGCGACCACCACCCACTGGGCCCGCTCCGCGGCGGTCTCGATGGCCTCCAGCACCCGGTCCCGGAACATCTCGGCATTGGCGAAGAAGAGGGGCGCATCCCAGCGCAGGAGCACGAGTCCCGGGATGAGCCGCGCATCCGGGTAGCGCTCGAGGTCGTGGTAGCCCTTGAGCCCGTCGACCCGACCCAGCACCGCGCTGTGCGGCCGCCATGCGCGCCAGACGAAGTCGAGCAGGGCCAGCACCACCGCGACGAGGATGCCGGGCACCACGCCCAGCAGCGCGACGCCCAGGAAGCAGGCGAATGACAGCACCAGCTCGTCCCGTCGGAGCCGCCACATGCGCGTCCAGACCGGGATGTCCACGATCGACCAGCAGGCCACGATGACGATCGCGCCGAGCGTCGCCGACGGCAGGTTCGTGGTCAGCCAGGGCAGGAACATGATGAGCGCCGCCACGGCCAGCGCACCCACCACCCCGATCAGCTGCGTCCGCCCACCGGCCGCCTCCGCCACCGGAGTGCGCGAGGAGCTGCTGCTGACGGAGAAGCCCTGGAAGAAGCCCGTCGCGATGTTCGCCGCACCGAGCGCGAGCAGCTCCTGGTCCTGGTCCACGCGGATGCCTCGACGGGCCGCGAAGGTCCGCGAGAGGATGCTCGTGTCGGCCATGGAGACCAGGGCGATGGCTGCTGCGCCCGCGACGAGTGGCGGGATGTCCGAGAGCGTGATGCCCGGCAGCTCGAAGTGCGGCAGCCCCTGGGGGAGCGGTCCCACGACCGGCACACCGTGGGTGACCGCGAGGTCGAGGATGGCGGTCACGACGGTGGCGCCCACGACCGCCACGAGGATGCCCGGGATCGCTGGCAGCCAGCGACGGAAGCCGACGATGATGGCGACCGAGCCGAGGCCGAGGGCGAGCGCCCATGGGTTCGTCAAGCCGTCGAGGACCCCCTGCAGGAACGCCCGGGCCTCCGCGATGACGTTCTCGCCCGACACCGAGAACCCGAACAGCTTGGGCAGCTGACCGACGATGACGGTGAGCGCGATGCCGTGAAGGTAGCCCGTCCGGATGGGCATCGAGAGCAGGTCGGTGATGAAGCCCAGGCGGAGCACGCCCGCCCCGATGCAGATGAGGCCACCGAAGACCGCCAACGCGGCCGCGAGCGCCACCACCCGTTCCGGGTCCCCGGCCGCGAGCGGCAGCACGACACCCGCGATGATGGCGGCCAGGGAGGAATCGGGGCCCAGGACGAGGATGGGGCTGGGGCCGAGCAACGCATATGCCAGCAGGGGCACGATGGTCGCGTAGAGGCCCGCGATGGGCGGCAGGCCGGCGACCTCCGCGTAGCTCATGCCCACTGGCACGAGGATGGCCGTGAGCACGATGCCGGCCACCAGGTCCGGACCGAGCCATGGCCGCTGATAGCTGCGCGCGACGATGACACCTGGCAGGCGACGGCCGATCGCCGTCAGTGCGGGCAGGCGCGATGTGGTCACTCCCTCATGGTGGCACGCCCGGGCATCCGCCGAACGCCCCGGGACGTATGCTGGACCGACGGGAGGCGGCGAGAGGATGCCCCCTGCCGGGCCCGGCCGTCCGACATGGGCCCGGCGAGCGACGGACGGAGGCACCGGCGCCATGGACTCGACCACGCAACCCGTCTGGCACGCCCTGACCCCGGCGGCGGCGCTCGAGGCGCAGGGTGTCGACCAGGCGGCCGGCCTGAGCGCCGCCGAGGTCACGACGCGCACCCAGCGAGTACGGCTCCAACACGTTCGCCGCGGTCGCGCGGGAGTCCCGCTGGCACGTGTTCCTGCGCCAGTACCAGGACCCGATGCAGATCGTGCTCCTGGTCGCGGGCATCATCTGCCTCTTCCTGCCGGGCCAGATCGCCGACCGGGGTCCTGCTCATCCTGCTGACGCTGCTCAACGCCTGGATGGGCATGAACCAGGAGGGCAAGGCCGAGGACAGCGTCGCCGCGCTCCAGAAGATGATGGTCGTCAAGGCGCGGGTGACGCCGCGACGGGCAGCTCATCGAGACGTCGATGGATGCACCTGGTACCCGGCGACATCGTCAACGTCGAGGCGGGCGACCTGGTGCCGGCGGATGCGCGCATCCTGCGCGCCGCCACGCTGGAGATCGACGAGTCCGCGCTCACCGGCGAGAGCGCACCGGTGCCCAAGCAGGTCGAGGAGGTCGCGGCCGATGCCGCGCTCGGTGACCGCGTCGACATGGCGTTCATGAACACCCAGGTGACACGTGGCTCGGCGACGCTGCTGGTCGACGACGACGGGGATGGCCACCGAGGTCGGCCACATCTCGGGCATGCTCCAGTCGACGGTCGTCGAGGAGACGCCCCTGACCAAGCAGCTCAACCGGCTCACCAACCAGATCCTGGTCATCGCGGGCGTGGCGCTGCTGCTCTCGATGCTCATCGGCCTCTACCGCGGCCTCGCCGTTCCAGGAGCTGTTCCTGACCGCGGTCGCGTTCGCCGTCTCCGCCATCCCGACCGGCCTGCCGGCCGTCACCACGACCATCCTCGCCGCCGGCACCTCGACGCTGGCCGCGCCGGCGCCATCGTCAAGCGGCTCCGCTCGGTGGAGACGCTCGGCTCCACATCGGCCATCAACTCCGACAAGACCGGCACGCTGACCCTCAACCAGATGACCGCGGTCCAGATGACCATCGTGGGTCGCCGCTACGCCGTCAGCGGCGAGGGCTACTCCACGGTGGGCACCATCAGCCATGCGGCGGGCGAGCCGGACATGCCCGCTCGACCAGTACATGCTGCCGCTGGCGCTGTGCGCCGATGCCGTCGTCAAGGACGGCAGCCTGGTCGGGGACCCGACCGAGGGCGCGCTGGTCGTGCTCGCCGCCAAGGGCGGCGCGGACCCGGTGCTCACCCGGGAGCGATATCCGCGCATCGCCGAGGTCCCCTTCGACGCGGCCTACAAGTTCATGGCCACGTTCCACAGGATGGCGGACGACGTCGGGCGAAGGACGTCATCCGGTGCTACGTCAAGGGGGCACCCGACCAGCTCCTGGCGCGCGCCGCGAACGCGCACGGCCCGGACGGCGTGGCGGTCCCGGTCGACCAGCTGCGGGACGCCTACCTCGCGGAGAACCAGCGGCTGGGCGAGCAGGGCCTGCGGGTCATGGCGACCGGCCAGCTGGACCTCGATCCGGCGACGTTCGACCCGCCGGCCGACCTGCTGCCGCTCGTCTCGGGCATCACGCTGCTCGCCCTCGTGGGCATCGTCGACCCGCCGCGGACCGAGGCCAAGGCGTCCATCGCCGAGGCACGCGCCGCGGGTATCCGGGTGCGCATGATCACCGGTGATCACGCGGTGACCGCCCAGGCCATCGCCCACGACCCTGGGCATCGAGGGTCGGGCGATCACCGGCGCGGAGTTCCGGGCGATGAGCGACGACCGAGGTCGCCACGGCCATCGATGACATCGGCGTCATCGCCCGTGTCGCACCGGAGGACAAGGTCCACCTGGTGGATGTGCTCAAGGCCAAGGGCAACATCGTGGCCATGACCGGCGACGGCGTGAACGACGCGCCGGCGCTCAAGAAGGCGGACATCGGTGTCGCCATGGGCATCACGGGCACGGAGGTGTCCAAGGAAGCCGCGGTCATGATCCTGACCGATGACAACTTCGCGACCATCGTCAAGGCGGTCCGCGTGGGTCGCGCCATCTACGACAACCTGATGCGCTACATCCGGTTCCAGATGGGCGTCCTGTTCGGCTTCATCGCCACGTTCCTGGGCGCCTCGATCCTCAACATCGCCTCGGGCATCCCGTTCCTGCCGCTCCAGACGCTGTGGGTCAACTTCACGGTGGACGTGTTCCAGGCCATCGGCCTGGGCTATGGCAAGCCGCGCGAAGGGCTCATGGAGGCGGAGCCGCGCTCCAAGGACGCGGTCATCCTGCCGCGGCGGCTCATGACCTGGCTCGTCATCGTGGGGCTCATCATGGCCGCGGGTACCCTCGGCATCATCTCCTGGGGGACCGGCATGTACGGCGACGCCGTCGCCCGGACCATGGGTGTCACGGCGTTCTCGCTGTTCAACCTCTTCTTCTCGCTCGAGACCGCCGACGAGGAGCGATCGCTGTTCAGCGGCGACATCCTCCAGAACCCGACGCTGCTCAAGACGACCGCGCTCTCCGTCGCGGCGATCGTCCTCGCCACCGAGCTGGGTGTCTTCCAGCGGCTGCTGGGCACGGTCAGCCTGACCGCCGACCAGTGGATCATCTGCACCGTGGTGGCGTTGTCCATCGTGGTCGTGGCGGAGGTCAAGAAGGCGCTGCGCATCCGGACGACGGAGGCCCCGGTCGAGGTCGCGAGCGTGGGCGGCGCTGCGGCCGCGTCCGCATGAGCGAGCCCGCAACGGCCGACGCCGACCCGCCCCTGACCGAACCTGCGGATCCGGGCACCCCGACGGCCGCGGGGGGCTCCCGCCACCCGGTGGGGGAGACGCGCTGGCCGATGGCCCTTGCGGTCCTCACCGTGATGGTCCTCAGCCTCTTCCAGTCCAGCGAGCTGTCGGTGCTGCCCGTCTGGGTCGGGCCGCTCATCGAGGGGGTGCTGCTGGCCATCCTCATCGTGGCCGACCCGGGCCGCATCGACCGGCAGAGCACGCTCATCCGAACGGTCTCGCTGGTGCTGGTCTTCGGCATCCTCATCAGCTCCCTGATCGCGACGGTCCTGCTGACCGAGCAGCTGTCGCGTCCGTCGGCCGAGGCAGGGCCCGACTCCTTCGAGTTCGTCTGGGGGGCAGCCCGGGTGTGGCTGACCGTCAACATCGCATTCGCGTTGCTCTACTGGCAGCTCGACTCGGGTGGGCCGGTTACCCGACTCCACCGCCCACGTGCGTACAAGGACTTCCTCTTCCCGCAGCAGGCCGACCCGGACATCGCGCCACCCGGCTGGTTCCCGACCTTCATCGACTATCTCTACGTCGGCTTCACGACCGGCAATGCCTTCAGCCCCACGGACACGATGCCCCTGGTCCACTGGGCGAAGATCGCGATGGCCACCCAGGCGCTCATCTCGTTCGTCATCGTCGGCCTGGTCATCGCCCGCGTCGTGAACGTCATCTAGTCGCGTGGGGTCCCGCGTGCGCCGTGCCGGGTGCCCGGCCCTCCGGCCCGCAGGTGCCCACCCCGTCAGCGATCCGGACAACGAGGACCGGTTCCGTGGCCAGATGCTCATCCGATGGGCAATTCGGACACCGAGCCACGCCAACCGAGCACGACCGGACCCCGCGCCGCGACGCTCGTTGGCTGGATCGCCCGCCCCGTGAGCAGGCGCGATCTGACCTGGGGCGACCGAGCGTCGAGGGCACCAACGCAACAGCGCCGGACCCACGGCGCGCGGTCGCGCATGTCCCGTTGCGACGCCGCGCGCACGTCCGCGATCGCCCGCGACAGTCGGCCGTCGCCCGCGACGATCACCCGTCCCGGCACGGTCCAGGTGGATACCTCGATGGCGAAGCGTCCCGCGATGACCGCCGGGTCGGCCTCGGCCAGGGACCGGGCGGTCGGTGCGTCTACCGTGAACAGGCTCATGCCCCGCACCTCGGGCCGGTCGGGCACCAAACAGGGGCCGGCGGCGAGGAGATGGCCATCCGACCTCGGTCTCGGTCGGGCCGGATATGATCAGTCGGCCAGCGAGTCGGTCGGACGGTCGCGGGACCGGTGGGGTGACCCAGCGGTCACGAGGAAAGTCCGAGCTCCCCGACGCAGGGTAGCGGGTAACACCCGTCCGCCGTGAGGCGAGGACCAGCGCCACAGTGACGAATCGGTCGGTCGGCTCTGCCGTTCGACCGGGTGAAACGGGCAAGCTCTACCTGGTGCAAGGCCAAATAGGAGGACCGGTACGGCACCCCCGGGTGTGCGTGCGTGGAGCGGCGTCGCTCCGTCCTCGGGTCGGCCGCTCGAGGTCGCGGGTGACCGCGATCCCAGATGGATGACCGTCGCCGCCGCGCGAGCGGCGGTACAGGACTCGGCTTACAGACCGTCTCGCTGGCGCTCTGATCCTGACGAAGCACGCGACCGGCCGCGTGCCTGTGGGCGCTTGGTGCTCCCGCTGCGCGACTGGTAGTCGCGAGACTGGCCGATCCGACCTTGCCGCAGCGGTGGCCGCGGCCTCGGACCAGCCGGTCACTCGCCGAGCGGCGTTCGCGTCCGCGCCCAGGCCGGTCATCCGGGCACAGGCCGACCGACGATCAATCCTCGTCGGCGCGGAAGATGCCCGTGTTCGTGCAGCGCTGGCAGATGCCCCAGGCGCGGTCGAGGTCACCCATCGGGATGGGCTGCTCGAGGCCCTCGTAGAGACATTCTGCGGCGTAGCGGCTGGAGAGGCTACGGCCCGCGCCCTCCGTGATGCTCAGGCGCCGGAAGGTGCAGCGGCGGAGTTGCGTCTCGTGCTCGGTGACCTGGGCCATCGGCAGGGCCCGTCCAAGCCAGTGCGGCGCCCACGGCCGGCCCAGCGGCACCGCTTCGGGGAGCGGTTCCGCGACGGCGACGGCCTTGGTCCGAGCGAGAGCCACGGGTCCTCCGGTGTGTTCCGGGACAGATGGTCCCGGAAGGGTGTCCACCCTAGCCGCCGGATGGGTCCAGGCTCAATGGCCCTTCGGTACCGGGGGGATGCATCGACTGCATCGCCACCGGCCCACCTCCTCCCTGCGAAACCTGCGGAAATCGGCCTTGACGAGCCCGGAATCACCGCTAAGATGGCGCCCAGTGGCGCAAAGTGGTGTTGAGTGGTGGTCAGTGGTGATACCGGGAGTCAACGGGCAACCAAGTGGGGCCCCGGAGATCCGCGGTGGGGCCACGAAGCCGCCGATCGACACGGCGCACGGCAGGGAGAGGGCGACAAGGCCAGGTGTTCACCGGCGAGTACCGAGTAGCGGTCGACGACAAGGGGCGCATCGCCGTCCCGGTCCGGTTCCGTGCGGAGTTCGCAGCCGGTGGCCTGGTCAGCAAGTGGCTCGATGGCTGCCTGGCGCTTCATCCGCGCGCTGCCTGGGAGCAGGTCGCCGCTCGCGTCGACCCGCTGCCGTTCACCGACGCTAGTGCTCGGGATCTCACGCGCTTCCTCTATGGGACAGCGTTCGAGATCGAGCTCGACAAGCAGGGCCGGATGGTCGTTCCAGCCGTGCTTCGCACGTTCGCGAAGCTGGACGACCTGGCCGTGATGGTCGGCTCACGCAATCACCTGGAGCTCTGGTCACCACCCGCGTGGGACGACTGGAGCGCCCGGATGGATCAGCCGGACGTGCTCGCTGAGCACCTCCAGGGGTTGGGCATCTAGTCGTCGCACCACATGAGCCTCCGGGATCCGGGGGGACCGCTGGGACGGTCTGATCGATGGATGAAGGGCACCTGCCCGTGATGGTGGAGGAGGTCATGACGGCACTCTCACCGAGCCCGGGCAGCTTCCATATCGACGGGACCGTCGGCGGCGGAGGGCACACCCTCCGGATCCTGGAGGCCGCCAGCCCCGATGGCCGGGTGCTGGGCCTCGACGCCGACCCGAAGGCGCTCGAGCGCACGCGCCACCGACTCGCCGGCTACGGCGACCGCCTGGTGCTCCGGCACTCCAACTTCGGGAGCATCCGGGACGTCGCCCGGGCGAACGGCTTCGAGGCGGTCGACGGGATCCTGCTCGACCTGGGGTTGAGCTCCTACCAGCTCGCGGAACGGGACCGCGGCTTCAGCTTCCGCGCCGAGGGACCCCTGGACATGCGCTTCGATACCAGCACCGGCGTCCCCGCCAGCGAGCTGGTGGCGACCCTGGACGAGGACGCGCTCACGCATCTGCTGCGGACCTACGGCGAGGAGCCGCACGCCCGACGCATCGCCCGGGCCATCGTCCGGGAGCGCGACGTGGCGCCCATCGATACCGCCGACCGGCTGGCCGCCGTGGTCGCGGCCGCGGTACCCGGTCCCCGACCCGGCGCCAGGCGCGCCATCCACCCCGCCACCCGCACCTTCCAGGCATTGCGCATCGCCGTCAACGAGGAGCTCGAGGTGCTGCCTCGGGCGCTCGACGGCGCCATGGATGTCCTGCGCCCCGGAGGGGTGCTTGTCGTCATCAGCTACCACTCGCTGGAGGACCGCATCGTGAAGCGATTCGTGGCCGCGGAGCGCCGCGGGTGCGTCTGCCCGCCCGTCGTGCCGGTGTGCGTCTGCGGGCGGGACCCGCGCCTGACGGCCGTGGGTGCCCAGCCCCAGATGCCGACACCGGTCGAGGTCGCCGACAACCCGCGCGCCCGCAGCGCGAAGCTGCGCGCGGTCCGGAGGCTCGCCGCATGAGCGGCCATCGCGCCTCCCGGCGTCGTGACTACGGGCGCCGCCAGAAGGACGTCCGAAGCCGCCGGGCAGCGCCGCCCGCCATCGACCTGGATGGCCCCGAGCTGTGGGCGCGTGCGCGCGCGTGGCACCTGGGCCCGGTCCGGCCGGCGGCCCTGAGCCCGTCGCGGTCCGATCAGCAGCCCGCGGACGAGCAGTCCGTCGGCGCGGGCCGCTGAGTGGCTGTCTATCAAGGGACGCCGCTCCCCAGGGCGCGTGTCCGCAACCCGGTCCAGCGGGATCCCGCGGCGTCTGTCCGGACACCCGTCCGTGGCGCGACGACCTCGCGCGGGCCGGTCCGCCACGCGACACCGGCCGGTGGCAGCATTGCCCCCCGTCCGACGCTTCGGCTGGAGCCGGCCGCCCACGTCGCACGCCTGCTGACGGTCCGCGGCCCGCGGCAGCGAACGGCGCTCATCGGTGTCGGGGTCGTTCTCATCCTCACCTTCGTCGCCCTCTTCTACCTGAGCCAGACGCTCGAGGCAGCCTCCGCTCGATACCAGCGGGACCAGTTGCTCGTCGAACGAGCGGCGATGCTCCAGGAGCTCAAGACCCGGCAGGGCTCGAGCCTCATGTCCGGCTCCGAGGCACAGGTCACCCAGTGGGCGCAGTCGAGCGACGGCCGGCTGAGTCGGCTCGACGGGCTCGTTCGCGTCCGGGCCCGCTGAACCGCGATGCTCGGTCGTACCGACCGACGCTGGCGAAGCGTCGCGATCCTTGGCCTCATCTGCGTGGTCGCGGTCGCGGCCGTGATGCGCCTCGCCTTCTGGCAGGTGGCCGTCGCGCCCAGGCTGCAGGAGATCGCCGTCGCGCAGCTCCATCCGTCGCAGGCCGAGCCGGCCGTGCGGGGCGACATCCTCGACCGCAACGGCCAGATCCTGGCCACGACCGGCTACCGCAATTCCCTGGCCGCGTACCCCCGGTACATCACCATGGACCCGAAGCGGCGCGCGACCTACCTCAAGACCCTCGGTGACATCCTCGATCTGGACAGCAAGGCCCGGCAGCAGCTCGCGACGACCCTCGACGACCCTAGGCTGATGGAGTTCGCGCCCATCCGGCGCGAGCTCAGCGAGAAGCAGAGCGACGAGATCCGGGCAGGGATCGCGTCCGGCGCCCTGAACGCGCTCCAGCTCACCTCCCACGCTGTGCGCATCTACCCCAACGCCGGCGGCCAGCCCGGGACGACCCTCGCGAGCCAGCTCCTGGGCTTCGTGCAGGCGAAAGAAGATGGCTCCGGCTACAAGGGCTACTACGGCATCGAGGGCGAGTACGACGCCATCCTGGCCGGCAAGCCCAGGCTCGTGGCCACGGCGACGGACGCCGGACGCCCGCTCGACAGCTCCGCGCGGATCATCGACCCGGGGGTTCCCGGCGAGGATGTCACGATCAGCATCGATTACACGCTCCAGCTGCAGCTGGAGAAGGAGCTGTACTCGACGTGGGTCAGCGACAAGGCGAGGCGCGTGAGCGCCCTCGTCATGGACCCCGACACGGGTGAGATCCTGGCATGGGCGTCCGTCCCCGGCTATGACGCGAACCAGTCGGGTGTGGTCGCGTCGACGGACCCGAAGCTGCTCCAGGACCCCATCGTGACCCAGCCGTACGAGCCCGGGTCCGTGATGAAGATGCTCACGGCCACCAGCGCACTCGTGAACAAGGTCGCCACGCCGAGCACCCGCTTCCTGGACAACGCCGTCCTGCGGCTCGGTGTGTCGAAGGTCCACGACTGGGACCGGAAGGGGATGGGTCGCATCACCCTCCGTGACGTCATCGCCTATTCCCGGAACATCGGCATCGCCCGCGTCGCGGCCCGACTCGGGCAGACCACGAACAGGGCCGCCGCGGCCCTTTACGAGACGTGGCAGAAGATGGGCATCGGCATCCGGACCGGCGTCGACGTGCCGGGCGAGGTCCGCGGCATCACGGTCGATCCGCATGTCCAGCCATGGCCTGCCATCGACCTCGCCAACCGCGCCTTCGGCCAGTCCATGACCGTGACACCCGTCCAGCTGGCTACCGCGTTCACACCCATGATCAACGGCGGCACCCGGGTCCAGCCGCACTTCCTGGTCGCCATCAGCGACCGGTCCCAGGATCCGGTACCGCCCCGCCGAGTGCTCCCCAAGAAGGTTGCCGGCCAGCTCCGATCGATGCTCGATCACGTCACGGCGTCCGTGCCGTACTACGCCAAGGGTGCGCTCATCCCGCACTACCAGGTGGGCGGCAAGACGGGCACCGCGCAGATCTGGCGGCCCGGCATCGGGTGGGACCGGAACACGTACAACTTCTCGTTCGTGGGCTATGTCGGGGGCGATGCGCCGGAAGCCGTGGTGGCGCTCCATATCGACGAGGCCAACTCACTGACGCATGACGAGATCACCCTCAACGTGACCTCGTACCAGCTGTTCAGGCGGATCGCGGTGGCCATCATCCGGACCCAGGTTCTCAAGCGGTCATCCGACCCGAACGCGGGCAAGCCGGAGCCGGGGAGTGCTGCGGCACGCGCCATGCAGCCTGTCCGCAACCGGAAGCACGCCTCGACGACGGGTCACGCCCGGTGACCGTCGGCGGCGACGCGCGTGCGACAATGCCGCCGATCGTGAGTGAGGGGCAGCTGTCGCATCCGCCGGCCGATCCGACCAGCTTCACCGCCACCGAGCTGGCGGTCGCCGTCGGGGGTCTCGTCGTCCGTGCCGGGGGCGTGCCCATCCGCGGTGGCGCGGTGGACTCACGGCTGGTCCGACCGGGCGTGGCGTTCTTCGCGCTCCCGGGTGAGCGGACCGACGGACACCGTCACCTCGCCGAGGCCATCGATGCGGGCGCCGCCGCACTGGTCATCAGCGACCTGGGGGCGCTTGCCCAGCTGCCGGCACGATCGGCCACCGCGGACGTCTCCATCATCGTGGTCACCGATCCCGGGCGGGCGTTGCTCGCAGCCGCCGGCGCCTGGCGTCATCGGTTCAGCCCCGTCGTCGTGGGCGTGACCGGGTCCCTCGCCAAGACCTCGACCAAGGAGCAGATCGCCGCCGTGCTCGGTGTCCGGTTGTCGGTGCTGCGCAACGAAGGCAACCAGAACAACGAGGTCGGGTTGCCCCTGACCGTGCTCCGGCTCGCGTCGGAGCACGCCGCCGCCGTGCTGGAGATGGGCCTCTATGTCATGGGCGACATCGCGCAGCTGTGTGCCGTCGCGCGGCCTTCCATCGGCGTCGTCACGGCCGTCCGACCGGTCCATCTCGCGCGTGCGGGATCGGTCGACGCCATCGTGGCCGGGAAGCGGGAGCTGGTGGAGGCGCTGCCACCGGAGGGGACCGCGGTCCTCAACGCCGACGATCCGCTCGTCGCGGGGATGGCCGCCAGCACGGTCGCCCGGGTCATGACCTACGGGCTGGAGGCGGACGCCGACGTCCGCGCGGACCACATCGTCTCCCTCGGCGTCGCCGGGATGCGCTTCCGGCTTCGGCTGCCGACCGCTGACGTCGAGGTCGTCACGCCCGCGCTTGGCCGCCACTCGGTCCACAACGCCCTGGCGGCAGCAGCCGTCGCCAGCACCGTCGGCTTCGACGCGCCGTCCATCGCGGCCGGTCTCGCCCGTGAGGCGCTGGCGCCCCACCGGACGACGCTCATCGAGACCGGCACGTGGCGCATCCTCGACGACAGCTACAACGCCGCGCCGGATTCCATGGTCGCGGCGCTCGACCTCCTCGGGGAGCTGCCGGGCCGCCACGTGGCCGTCCTGGGCGAGATGCTGGAGCTGGGCGAGGGCTCGGACGCGGCCCACCGTCTGGTCGGCACCCGTGCCGCGACGCGGACCGATCGGCTCATCGTCATCGGCGCCGGTGCGGCCGGCATCGCGGAAGGTGCCGTGGCCGCGGGGATGCCGGGTTCGGCCGTGGACCTCGTCGCAGACCGTGACGAGGCACTGGCACTGGTCCTCGCCATCGCGCAGCCGACCGACACCATCCTGCTGAAGGCTTCTCGGGGCGGGGCGCTCGACGAGCTGGTCGTGCCACTGGTGCGCGCCGGTGGCCCCCCGGATGGCCGCCAGTGACCGGCATCAGCGTGACCGCCGGTGGCCTGCTCGTCATCGGCTGTCTCGTCGCCTTCTTCCTCGTCGTGTTCCTCATGCCCGCCTTCATCCAGACCATCCGGCGGCTGGGCATGGGCAAGCGCATCCGGGTCGACGGACCACAGTCGCACTACAGCAAGGAAGGCACGCCCACGATGGGCGGGCTGCTCATCATCCTCGTGGTCATCGCGGTCTCGCTGGTGCTGGAGGTGGTCCGCGGCCAATCGCATGATTGCGGTCCGCCGTCGAATCCGATCACATGCCATTTCATCGATGCGGGCACGCTCGCACCGCTCGCCACGCTCGCCCTCGTGGGCGGCCTGGGTACCGCCGATGACTGGCTCAACGCGCGCACCGGTGATGGCATCCGCGCGCGTCAGAAGATCATCTGGCAGACGGTCGTGGCGCTCATCGTCGCATGGCAGATCCAGAAGACCTACGACATCCACGCGGTCATCGTGCCCTTCGTGGGGCCCATCGGCATCGAGCCGTGGTTGTACATCCTGTTCGGCGCGTTCGCGATCGTGGCCAGCAGCAACGCGGTCAATATCACCGACGGCCTCGACGGGCTGGCCGGCGGGCTGCTGGTGTTCGCGTTCGTGGGCTTCATGGCCATCGCCGCGCTCAACATCCTGCCGCAGCCCAACCTCGCCATCCTGTGTGCGGTCGTCATTGGCGCGATCCTGGGGTTCCTGTGGTTCAACGTGCACCCCGCCGAGGTGTTCATCGGCGACTCGGGCGCCCTGGGACTGGGCGCCATGATCGCCGTCGTGGCGCTCATCACCGGTCAGGTGATGCTGCTGCCGGTCATCGGCCTCGTGTTCGTGCTGGAGACGGCCCAGGACATCGCCCAGATCCTGTGGTTCAAGTGGAAGGGGCGGCGGCTGTTCCGGATGGCGCCCCTCCATCACCACTTCGAGCTGTCCGGCTGGCCCGAGGAGAAGATCACCCTCCGCTTCTGGATCGTGGGCGCGCTCTCCGCGCTCATCGGCGTGGCGTTCTACCTGGGCACCCGCGGGACCCTCCGGTGATGGCCATCGTCGAGGCCATCGAGCTGGCCACCCTCGAACCGTCCTCGTTCGCAGGCCGTCCGGTCGCGGTCCTGGGCTTCGCCCGGAGCGGCATCGCCCTCGCCCGCTACCTCCACGACCAGGGCGCCCGGGTCACGGTGTACGACAACCGGTCCCGCGAGGAGCTCGCGGACGCCATCGATGCCCTCGGCGACCGGGATGTCTCGTTGCGCGTCGGCCCCGACATCGACCCGGCGACGGTCCTCCGCGGCCAGGCGTTCATCGCGACCTCGCCTTCGGTCAACAGCCGCTACCCCACGACCGAGCCGCGGCTCCGCGCCGCTCTCGCGGCCGTCGAGGCGGAAGGTCGCGTCCCGGTGGTCAGCGAGATCGACCTCTTCCTCCGCCTCTGCCCCGCGGTGACCGTCGGCGTCACGGGCACCAAGGGCAAGACGACGACCAGCTCGCTCATCGCCGCGGTCCTGGAGCAGGGGCCCGAGCCGGTGGTCCTGGGCGGCAACATCGGGGCGCCCCTGGTGGAGCGGCTGCCGGAGCTCACCGCGCGGCATCGGGTCGTGGTGGAGCTGTCGGAGCTGCAGCTGCCGACGTTGTCGCGGGGGACCGACGTCTCGGTCTATACCCACGTGACCTCCGACCACCTCGACCGGCACGGGGACCTGGAGGCGTACCGCGCGGTCAAGCGGCTGCTGGCGCGACTCGCGCCGCCCGACGGGGTCCTGGTGCTCAACGACGAGGACCCGGTGACCCGGGATTGGGCCGCGGGCAGCCGGGCGCGCGTGGTGCGCTATCGCCGCGATGAGCCGCCGCCGGGTGGCATCGGGGTGCGTGACGGCTGGATCGTCGCGCACGACGTCGAGCCGCTCGCGGGCATCACCGCTGGTGACCTCGGCCGGGAAGGCCGGGTGCTGGCCCTCGACACCATCCCGCTGCCCGGCTGGCACAGCGTCTCCAATGTCGCCGCCGCGGTCGCGGTCGGCGCCATCTTCGGGCTCCCGGCCGACCGCCATCGCTGTGGGCGTCGCGGGATTCGGTGGCGTGGAGCATCGGCTGGAGCCGGTCGCCGAGATCGACGGTGTCCGGTTCGTCAACGACTCCCAGGGCACCCAGCCGGATGCGGTCATCGCGGCGCTGCGCAGCTTCCCGCAGCCGCTGGTGCTCATCTGCGGCGGTCGGTCCAAGGGTGTCGCCATCGACGCGCTGGCTGCCGTGGTCGCTGAGCGCGTCACTGCTGCGGTCCTCATCGGGGAGAGCGGGCCGGAGCTCGGCGCCGCGTTCCGCGCCGCAGGCCTGGAGCGGACCCAGCAGGTCGGCACGCTGGAGGACGCGGTCGCGACCGCGGATGGCATCGCCCGGATCGCGCGTGCTGCATCTGGCTCGAGCGCTGGCGACCTGGCGACCGTGCTGCTGAGCCCCGCGGCCGCCAGCTTCGACATGTTCCCTGACTACACGGCTCGCGGGCGAGCCTTCAAGGCCGCCGTCGCGGCGCTCGCCGCGTCCCGTGGCACGGAGCGGTCTCGATGACCGTCAACACCCGGCCCCGGTCGGCGGCCCGGATGCCCATCGTGCCGTCCCCCGCGTCGGCGCTCCTGCGGAACGGCACGCCGAAGTCGGGTCGCGCCGATCGCCCGGCAGGGGAGACCCTGCGACCGACCCCCAAGGCGTCCGGCGACCGACGACGACAGGCGACACCTCGTTCCGCGATGGTCGTCACGCGACCCGTGGATCCGGTCAGCGCCCCCCGGGCCACCAGCCGTGAGATCGCGGCGGGCCGCGTCGTCAAGGGCCCCGTGCGGGAGCGGCATCACGCCGACCCATGGATCATCATCGCCACCGTCGCGCTGGCCGCGGTGGGTGTCCTGATGACCTACTCCAATGGGGCCGCGAACCCATCGGCCACGTCCGATATCGGACCAGAGCTGATGTGGGTGGCGCTGGGCATCGTCTCCATGATCGCCCTCTCGCGCCTGGACTATCGCTGGCTGCGGCTCGTCTCCGTGCCGTTCTTCCTGGTCTCGCTCGTGCTGCTCGTCGTGGTGCTCGGCCCCTCGCTGGGCTTCATCTCCCCGGTCGGTGACAACTCATCGCGGTGGCTGAAGATCGGTTCGATGCAGGCGTTCCACCCCGCCGAGATCGCCAAGCTGGCGCTGGTCATCTATCTCGCGCACTGGCTGACCCGCCGAGGCACTGGCATCGGCGGCCTGTTCGGTGGCACCCTGCCATTCCTGTGCATCTCGGGCTGCGTCATCGCGCTCGTGGCCCTGGAGCCCGACCTGGGCACGACCGGGGTCATCGCCCTCACGGCCTTCACGATGTTCTTCGTGGCCGGGGCGAGCCTGTGGCAGTTGGCGCTCATCATCCCTGCCGGCCTCGCCGGGGTGTGGGTGTACATCAACAACAGCGTCTACCAGCTCGAGCGCTGGAACACGTTCCTCGATCCCTGGCATGCGCACCCGACAGATGCCTACCAGACGATCCATGGGCTACTGGCGCTCGGCCTGGGCGGCACGTTCGGCCAGGGCCTGGGGCAAAGCCAGCAGCCCGGTGGCCTCCATCTGCCCGCCGCCCAGAACGACTTCGTGTTCGCGATGCTCGGCCAGGAGCTGGGCATGGTCGGAGGCGTCGTCGTCATCGGGCTCTTCGTGCTGCTCGCGTGGCGTGGCATCCGCGTCGGGATGCGCGCGTCGGACACCTTCGGGGCGCTGCTGGCCATCGGCGTCAGCGCATGGCTGGCATTCCAGGCGTTCATCAACATCGGCGTGGTGGTGCAGCTGGTGCCGCTGACGGGCATCACGCTGCCGTTCGTGAGCTCCGGCAACTCCTCGTTGCTGGTGAGCTTCGCCGCGGTGGGTATCCTCCTGTCGGTATCCCGCGAGACCCAGGGAGACGCTGCAGGAGGTACGAGCGACGATGCGGATCCTGGTCGCAGCTGGGGGCACGGGCGGCCACATCTACCCGGCGCTCGCCGTCATGGGACCACTGGCGCAGCGGCGACCGGATCTTGAGGTGCGCTGGCTCGGTGGGCGCCGCGGCCTGGAGTCGGAGATGGTCCCCGCTGCCGGCTATCGGTTCGACCGGCTCTGGCTCCGGACCCTGCGATCCGTCGACCTGTCCGCGGCCACGCTCATGGACCCGGTCCGGCTCGCCGCATCGGTGCCCCAGGCGATGGCCGTGCTCGCGCGCTGGCGACCCGACGTCGTGTACACGACAGGCGGCTACGTCGCCATCCCCGTGCTGACCGCGGCGGCGGCCCTGCGGGTCCCGTCGCTGTTGTGGGAGGGTAACCGGCTCGCGGGCCGGAGCGTGCGCGCCACCGCCCGCCTCGCGAGCGCCATCGCGGTCACGTTCCCGGGGACCGCAGCGACACTGTCCCCCGACGCATACGTCACGGGCACGCCCATCCGCCGCCTGGTCCCGGCCGATCGAACCGCCGCGCGGGCGCGCCTGCATCTCGCGCCCGACCTGCCGGTGCTGCTCGTCTTCGGCGGCTCGCAGGCGGTCCTGCGCTTCAATCGCGCGGTGGCGGAGGCGCTGCCGGCCATCGTCGGCCGTGCATCGCTGGTGCATGTCACCGGAGAGTCCGGCTTCGCCGAGGCGCAGGCCGGTCGTGACGGGCTGCCGACGGAGCTGCGGGCGCGGTACCGGCCGTTCCCGTTCCTGCGCGAGGACATGGCCGATGCGCTCGTCGCCGCGGACCTGCTGGTGGGCCGTGCGGGATCCTCGACGCTGGCTGAGGCCGCATCCATCGGCCTGCCGGTCATCGTCGTGCCCTATCCCCATGCGGCGGGGCACCAGGAGGCGAACGCGCGGGAGATGGTCGCGGCGGGCGGCGCCCGGCTCGTCCCCGATGCACAGCTCGACGGCGAAGCGCTCGTGGAGGCGGCCGCGCTGCTCGCCGACCAGGACACGCTCGCCACGATGCGGACCGCGAGCCGGGCCCTCGGGCGGCCGGGTGCCGCGCGGGTCACGGGTGACCTGCTCGTGGCCCTCGCGGAGCGCCGGCCCCTGCCGACCGCGGCGGACGTGGAACGGTCGACCCGGGAGGATGGGTGACGACCGGGTCGCTGGCGCCCCGGCTCACGGAGCAGGAGGCGCTCCGGCTGGGGGCGGACATCCAGCGACGCCTGGGGGTCAAGACGTCCCGCCAGGAGCCGCTGGCCCGCTTCACGACGATGCGGGTGGGCGGGCCGGCGGACCTGTTCGCAGAGGTGCGCAACCTGTTCGAACTGCGTGCCATCGTCCGCTTCGCGCGCGCGCGGGAGGTGTCCCTGACGCTCCTCGGCCGTGGCTCGGACCTGGTCATCAGCGACGCCGGCGTGGCTGGGCTGGTGGTCAAGAGCAGTCCCCAGCAGGTCCGCGTGGAGGGCGACCGGCTCATCGCGGACGCGGGGCTGCCGATGGCCAAGGCGGCCACGATGGCCAAGGACGCGGGCCTCTCGGGGCTCGAGTTCGGCCTTGCCATCCCGGGCACGGTGGGTGGCGCCGTGTGGGCGAACGCCGGGGCCCACGATGCCGACATCGCGGGGGTGCTCCTGACCGCCGGGGTCATCGGCGCCGATGGCACCGAGACGGTGCTCGATGGGCCGGCACTCGGCCTGGGCTACCGGGACAGCATCCTCAAGGCGGCACCCGAGGGTCGACCCGATGTGGTGACCCAGGTCACGTTCCAGCTGGCACCCGAGGATCCGGCGGTCATCAGCGCCCGGCTCGACGAGATCCGACGCTGGCGCCAGGCCCACCAGCCACTGGGCATCCCGTCCGCGGGCAGCACCTTCCGCAACCCGCCCGGTGACTCCGCGGGTCGGCTCATCGACTCGGTGGGCCTCAAGGGGGCTCGCGAGGGTGGCGCGTCGGTGAGCGAGAAGCACGCCAACTTCCTGGTCAACGACCAGGGCGGCACCGCCAGCGACGTGCGCCGACTCGGCGACCGGGTGCGGGCGACGGTGGCCGAGGCCACCGGCATCGAGCTGCAGTACGAGGTCGTGTTCACGGGCGACTGGGCCGGATGGGCGGTCACCGCGTGACCGGCAGCGTCCACGCCGGGATGCTCACTGGGGGCTTCGCGGATGACATGGCCGAGGCCCCGTCGCCGGGCGTTGCCCATCCACGCGCCCCGTTGGCACCGACGTCCATCGCGGTGCTCCTCGGCGGACCCTCGGCGGAGCACGATGTCTCGCTCGTGTCGGGGCGGGCGATCGCGGCGGCGATGAGCGCCAATGGCCACCGCGTGGACCCGTGGCTCATCGACCTCGATGGACGGTGGTGGCGTCTTCCCCCGACTGCGCTCGACCCGTCCATCGCACCCACGGCGTTCGACGCGCCTGGTGCGCTCGGCGCTGCGGGGCCATACGGAGTCGCCGCGGCGCTCGAGCTGCTCGCTGCCTCGACCACGCCGCCCGTCGTCTTCCCGGCCCTCCATGGGCCCTTCGGCGAGGACGGCACCATCCAGGCGCTCGTGACCTCGGTCGGCCTCGTCTGCTGCGGTTCGGGACCCGCCGCATCAGCGGTGGGCATGGACAAGACGCTGTTCAAGCGCATCTGCGTCGCCGAGGGCCTGCCGGTGCTGCCCTGGCTCGAGGTCCGTGGGCAGGATTGGACGGCCCGACGATCGGTGGCGCTCGACCGCCTGGAGCGGTTCGCGGCAGGCCTCGCCGATCCGCGGCTGGTCATCAAGCCCGCGCGGCTGGGCTCGAGCATCGGCATCTCCATCGTGCATGCGCCGCACGAGCCGCCGGAGCTGGAGGCGGCGATCGAGATGGCGCTCCGGTTCGACGACCTCGTGATGGCCGAGCCATATCTCGAGCATCCCCGGGAGCTGGAGGTCGCGGTGGTCGGTGATCGTGCCGCCGACCTGGAGCTGTTCGGTCCGGGCGAGGTGCGATCCGACCGTGAGTTCTACGACTACGTCGCGAAGTACCGGTCGGCCGCGTCGCGCAGCGACCTGGAGCCGGACCTGGACCCGGCCGTGGCCGCACGCATCCGGCACATCGCGGGCGCCGCGTTCCTGGCCATCGGAGGTGCCGGGTTCGCGCGCGTCGATTTCCTCCTGGCGCGTGATGGCCGCCTGTTCGCATCGGAGATCAACACCCTGCCGGGTTTCACGCCCATCAGCCTCTTCCCGGCGCTGTGCATCCGGGGCGGCTACGACTTCGGTGGCCTGTGCGAGCGGATCGTCGGGCTCGCGCTGGAGCGTGCCGCCGACCAGCCGGCACGGCACCTCCGCCGCGCCGACCTGCCCTGACCGGATGGGCGTCCTGCGTCGTCAGCAGCCCAAGGTCGCGGGTCGACGCCCGGCGCCGCCCAAGCCGCCCCGGCCACCCCGACCACCGCGGGCGCCCTTGCCCCTGGCCCGCATGGCGGGCATCGCGGGGCTGGTGCTCGTGGGTGCCGCGATGGCGTGGCTGACCACCGACCCGGCGTTCAGCGTCACGCCCGCCGATGTGGTCCTGAGCGGCCTCCACTACACCGATCCGGCCGCCGTCCGCCGGCAGATGCGCCTCGACGGCGACATCCATCCCGCTACCGTGGTCATCTCCACCCGCAGCCTCGAGGCCGCCATCGAGCAGCTGCCGACCGTGCGCAGCGCACGCGTCCGGGCGACGCTGCCCGACCAGCTCACGGTGCACGGTCACGGAGCGGGAGCCGATGCTCCAGTGGACGTCCGGGGACCGGTCGTGGCTCATGGATGCCGAGGGGGTGGTGTTCGCGCCCGCCACGGAGGAGGAGATGGCGGACACCGGCGATGGCGCCACCGGCACGCGCCTGCCCGGCATCAAGGACAGCCGGACGGAGGCGCCGCTGGGCATCGGTGACCGGCTCGATCCGGTCAGCCTGGAGGCCGTGCGGATGCTCGGCAACGTGACCCCGCAGCTGCTCCACAGCGACGCGTCCGCGCTGTACCTGTCCCTGGACGACGAGGACGGCTGGGTGCTCACCGCGCCCCGACATTGGCGGGCGGTGTTCGGCCACTACACCCAGACCCTGGCTCCGCCCAGCCGCATCCCGAGCCAGGTGCAGTGCCTTCGGTCGCTGCTCGAGGACAGCGAGCCAGAGGTGGACGGGGTGACCCTCGCGGTGGGTCCCGAGCGGTGTGGCACGTTCCGGGCGGGGACCCCGGAGCCCCGGCCGAAGCCCACGAAGCGACCCCGCCAGACCGCCGCGCCGTGAGCGGCCGCGACACGGGCGCAGCGCATCTGCGACGATGGGCACGACAGGCCAGGAGCGGCGACCGTGGCGCCGGACCCTGGCGGAGAGCGACCCGATGATGGGAAGGGGAGCGGTGGAGATCGAGGCGGTCCTCGTCGCGCTCGACGTGGGCACGAGCAAGGTCGTGGCGCTGGTCGGCGAGGTCACCCGCGAGGGTGCCATCAGCATCATCGGCAAGGGCATCGTGCCCGCGAACGGCCTCAAGAAGGGGGTCGTCAACAACATCGAGCAGACCGTCGCCTCGATCCGCCAGGCGGTCGAAGGGGCCGAGCGGCTGTCGGGGCTCCGGCTCGAGGCAGCCTTCGTGGGTGTCGGTGGCAGCCAGATCGAGAGCCTCAACTCGCGGGGCGCCGTGGCCGTCAGCGGCCCCCATCGCGAGGTCAGCCGCGAGGACGTCGACCGCGCCACGGAGGTCGCCCGGGCGGTCACCATCCCCTCCAACCGCGAGGTCCTCCACGTCCTGCCACGGGACTTCTCGGTCGACGGCCAGGAAGGGGTCAAGGACCCCATCGGCATGAGCGCCGTCCGGCTGGAGGTCGAGACGCACATCGTCCATGGGTCCGCGACCGCGCTTCAGAACCTCACCAAGTGCGTCCGCCAGGCGGGCGTCCGGGTCGACGAGCTGGTCATCGCGTCGCTCGCCTCGGGTGAGGCGGTCCTGTCCGAGACGGAGCGCGAGCTGGGTGTCGCCGTCGCGGACATGGGTGCGGGCACGACGGATCTTGCCCTGTACATGGAGGGCTCGCCCTTCCATACCTCGGTCCTGCCCCTGGGCGGTATCAACGTCACCAATGACGTGGCCATCGGGCTCAAGACCAACCTCATCGCCGCAGAGCAGCTGAAGCTCCGGTTCGGTACCGCGGACCCGAGCTCGGTGGCGCCCGAGGAGGAGATCTCCCTTGACCTCATGGGCGAGGAAGGCGACCGGACGGCGCTCCGCCTCGATGTCGCGGAGATCATCGAGGCACGCAGCCGGGAGATCTTCGAGAAGCTCGGCGAGCAGATGGCCAAGGGTTCCCACGGTCATCGGCTGCCGGCTGGGTTGGTGCTCACCGGGGGCGGGTCGCTCCTTGCGGGCACCGCGACCCTGGGCCGCGAGGTGCTGGGCATGCCCGTTCGGGTCGCCACGCCCTCGGGCATCGGCGGTCTGACCGATGGGCTGCTGTCGCCCGCCTATTCGACCTCGATGGGCCTGCTGCTGTGGGCGGCCAGGGTGGTCACGGCCCACGAGCCCCACCGCTACGAATCGGCGCCGGCGGGCGGATCGCTGGGTCGGGCACGGGAGTGGCTGCGCACCCTCTTCCCGTGACGGGCCGGGCCTCGTGAAACGCCTCGCGCTCGTCGCGCAGACGGGTCGGGTCCGCGGGCTGACGGACCTCACCGGCGCCTGCGAGCGGTTCGTGGCGGGGGAGGGGGACGGGCTGCTCTCGGTGTTCGTGCCCCACGCCACCGCGGGCGTGGTCATCGTGGAGCTGGGTGCCGGGTCGGATGACGACCTGTTGGTCGCGCTCGACGGGCTCCTGCCGCGTGACGACCGTTATCGGCACCGGCATGGGTCGCCGGGCCATGGCGCGGATCACGTGCTGCCACTGCTGGTGCCGCCGTCGCTGACGGTGCCCGTCCACGACGGCCGGCTCGCGCTCGGCACCTGGCAGTCGATCGCGCTGCTCGACCCCAACCCGGACAACGATGCGCGAACGGTGCTGCTGGGGTTCCTGGCCGGGTAGGATCGGGCGGCCCGGATCGCGCCCCGTTCCTGCGGCATCGGCGGCTGCGTGACCGAATTGCGCGATCAGCGAACCACAACGGCCGATTCGGTGATCTCGAGCGCGCGACGACCCCTCAGAACCCACGGATCTGCATCATCACGCCCACCCCTGGCGGTCTGCGGCACGGCATCGCCGGCGATCCGCACGTGACCGCGACATTCACCCCTCCGCTGTTCGCCGATCGCGCAGATCGGTCGATTCGACGGGCATCGGGACCGGGAGCGATGCTGACGGGCGTGGTAGGGGTGCCGCTGGCGGCCGGAGACCTTCGACGACAGAGCCCACCTGATGGACTGCTCGCCGCATCCTGACGTCGTCCGCTCGCGGGCACCCCGCGCCCGTTGACGCTCAGGGGCCACCGCGACGGCCGCGTCGCGACCGCCGGTCCTGGACGATCGGTCGCGGTGCGTGGAAGTGACGGACACAGATCGGCGATCAGTCCGGGGGATGTAGTCCGTCATGGGATCCGGCGCGGCGACGCCACCCATCCGGTGTGGCTACGCGACCCATCCGGCGCAACGACGCCACCCATCCGGCGCAGCGAAGCGGTCGGACCGGACGCCGTGGGCACCGATGGGTACCGACGTGGATGCCCCAAGAGTTCGAGGATCAGTGGTCGTCGCTGACCGACGCCCGGGGCTATACTCGCCGGCACGCGCATGGCGCGGACCGGGCGTCCGGCCCCAGGGCCTGGCCCCAGCCATGCTCGCCGAGAGAGAGACCGTGAGGCTCGCTGCAGAGCCCAACCAGAGCCGGAGGGAACCCCAACATGCCGCTGCGATCGGACTCGGAGAACTTCGCGCTCATCCGGGTCATCGGCGTGGGTGGGGGCGGCAGCAACGCCGTCAACCGCATGATCCGGGCAGAGATGATGGGTGTCGAGTTCATCGCCGTGAACACCGACGCGCAGGCGCTGCTCCAGTCGGACGCACCCCACAAGATCCGGATCGGGGACAAGATCACCCGGGGCCTGGGCGCCGGCGGTGACCCCGGCATCGGCCAGCGGGCCGCGGAGGAGGACACCGAGAAGATCGCCGAGGCGCTCAAGGACTCGGACATGGTGTTCATCACGGCCGGCATGGGCGGTGGCACCGGTTCGGGCGCGGCACCTGTCATCGCGGAGATCGCACGTGACCTCGGAGCGCTCACCATCGGTGTCGTGACCAAGCCCTTCAGCTTCGAGGGCGCCCGGCGCCGCCTCAATGCCGAGAAGGCCAGCGCCGAGCTCAAGGACAAGGTCGACACCCTCATCACCATCCCCAACGACCGGCTCAAGGACGTCGTCGCCCGGGAGACATCCATCGTCGATGCCTTCCGAGTGGTCGATGACGTCCTGCGCCAGGGCGTCCAGGGCATCAGCGACCTGATCACGGTGCCGGGGCTCATCAACCTCGACTTCGCGGATGTACGGGCGATCATGAAGGAGGCCGGCTCCGCGCTCATGGGCATCGGCCGCGCGTCGGGTGCCGACCGGGCAGCGGAGGCCGCGCGCATCGCCACGTCCAGCCCGTTGCTGGAGGCGAACATCGCGGGAGCCCAGGGCGTCCTGTTCAGCATCACCGGTGGTCCCGGGCTGAGCCTGTTCGAGGTCGAGGAGGCCGCGAGCATCATCAAGGAGACCGCGGACCCGGAGGCGAACATCATCTTCGGTACGGTCATCGACGAGCGGATGGGCGAAGAGGTCTCGATCACCGTCATCGCGACCGGCTTCGACTCCTCACGCAAGATCCACCGCTCCACGGCGCCGGCGACCACGGACACCAACGTGCGGGTGAGTCGTGACTACCTCCGGGACCTGCAGGACGAGCGGGCTGCCGCCGTGCCGGTGATGGCGGAGGCGCCCGCCAATGGCGCCGCGAGCGGGGCGGCCGCGTCCGTCCCGGAGGCGGTCCCGGTGCCCATCGGCCCGACGGAGTCCTGGGCCATCCCGGCCGCCACGCCCAATGGGCAGCCCCAGGCGGCCGCGACGCCGGCGCCTGCGCCGCGCGGCGTGCCGGAGATCGAGGACCTGGACATCCCTGCGTTCCTGCGGCGCAACCGCGATCACTGACGCGGCTGCCGGGGCGATCATCGCCCCGCCTGACCTGATCCGCGAGCTGGGAGCAGCTCGAGCGCGCATCGAGCATCGCATCACGGCGGCGGCAGCACGTGTGGGCCGGGACCCCGGGAGCATCCGACTCGTGGCCGTCTCCAAGACCGTGTCCGTGGACACGCTGCGGGCGGCGGTGTCCGTAGGTCTGAGCACGCTCGGCGAGAACCGTGTCCAGGAGGCTGCCGCCAAGGCGCCCCTCGTCGAGGGTGTCGAGTGGCACCTCATCGGCCCGCTCCAGTCGAACAAGGCCGCGCGCGCCATCGAGCTGTTCGGGGTCATCCAGTCGGTGGATTCCGTGGCGCTGGCGGAGCGCCTGTCACGTCTCGCAGGTGAGCGGACGGTCCGTGTCCTGCTCCAGGTCAACGTCGACGCGGACCCGGCCAAGTCGGGTTTCGCGCCTCAGGAGCTGCGCGCGGTCCTGGCCGGACTGCTGGCCTTGCCTGGCCTGCGCATCGAGGGGCTGATGACCGTCGGCCGGCTGGTGGATCGCGCTGAGGATGCCCGGCCCACGTTCGTGGCGCTCCGCCGACTGTCGGAAGACCTGCGCGAGGAGCACCCGGCGCTGGGCGGTGAGCTGTCGATGGGCATGAGCGACGACTTCGAGATCGCGGTCGAGGAAGGCGCGACCATCGTGCGCGTGGGTCGCGCGCTGTTCGGTGACCGACCCCCGCCGGTCTGACCCGGGCCATGGCGGTCAGCTTCGTCGTACGTCTCACGCCGCGTGCAGGACGCACGTCGATCGATGGCGTCGACGATGACGGTCGTCTGCGCGTCCGGGTCACCGCCGCGCCCGTCGACGGGGCTGCGAACGAGGCACTCATCCGGCTCCTCGCCACGACCCTGGACGTGTCGCGTGGCAGCGTCACCATCGAGTCGGGCGCGACCTCGCGTGTCAAGCGCATCGGCATACACGGCCTGGACGCTGCGGCGGTCCGTGGGCGATGGCCCGGGCTCGCCCTGACACCCTGAGGCCGTCGGCCCCGAGCCCTCACCGCACCGGGGCGACCCTTGCGCGACCGCCGCTATACTCCACCGCTCAGGGCGATTGGCTCAGTCGGTTAGAGCGCACGGTTCACATCCGTGAGGTCACTGGTTCGAATCCAGTATCGCCCACCACACTGAACGCCAGCGAGGCGGGGAGTGCGAGGATGAGACCTCGCCTCTCCGCCTCGCCTGTCCCCTGGACACTGTGCGGGTAGCCATCGACGACGGCGAGTCGATGAGGTGCCGATACCTCGGGGCGTGGGCCCTCCCTGGTGCGGCGTCACGGCGGAGGCTGGCGAGCCGCCGGTCAGGCCGGACACCGCGGATGCCCGATCCGTTCAGCGCCCGTCGCCGCCAGGGCTCGGGACGGGTCGCTTGCCGACGAAGGCGTCCCCATCGGCGGTCCCAGCAACCGAGCGCGCTTCGAAACCGACGTCGGTCATCAGGTCGAGCCAGGTCCGCCGCGGGAACAGCCCCTCGATGTGCCGGTCGTGGTGGAGTCGCACCGAGCCATCGGTGTCCCGTCCGGTGTCCGGTGCGGCCATGAGCAGCACCTCGACGGTCGCGCCGGCTCAGGCTGACGTAAGAGGCTCACGGTAGGATGCGGCGATGCGAACGCTGTTCGTGACCGATCCGCCACCGGTCGTCGATGACTGGCTCACGCGCCGCCGCGCCCTGGGACAGGACCGATTCGACGAGGTCTGGGAAGGCGAGTACCACGTGGCACCGGGACCGAGCGGCGCACACGCCCGCGTCGACGACGAGATCGCCGCCGCCCTGCGGCCCCAGGCTCGTCGCGCGGGGTTGGCAGGGGCCAGCGCTTGCAACATCGGCACACCTTCGGACTTCCGGGTCCCTGATCGCGCGTACTTCCGCGATGGCGGTCTCGATGTCTGGAACCCCACCGCCGCCATCGTCGTGGAGATCGTCTCACCCGGGGACGAGAGTCGGCAGAAGTTCGCCTTCTATCACCGCGTCGGCGTGGAGGAGGTCCTCATCGTGGATCCGGACGCCCGGACCGCGGAGTGGTTCACGCGTGGCCCGGAGGCATTCCGACCAGCTGACGGCAGCACGCTCCTCGGCATCACCAGCGACGAGCTGACCACAGGCATCGCCTGGCCGACCTGAGCGCACATCGGCAGCCAAGCTCGAGCAGAAGCGGCGCGAAGGCAGCACTCGATCAGGTCATGGGCCGACGCACCGCGCGTACCCTGGCGGGCCTCACCCTTGACGGCCGATGAACCCGGGGCCATGCTGCCCACGGTCGCCCGTGGAGCCCATGCGTTGCCCGGCCCTCGGGACGCCGATCGGGCGCGGGCTCGTGCGAGAGAGGATGCGTTCCCATGCAGCGTCCGGTCCATCCCCTCCGCCACCGCAGGCTCCTGCCCATCCCCATCATCGTCACGATGCTGCTCCTGGGCGCCGGCCATGTCGCCGCGCAGTCAGCCAGCCAGGCCCCACCCACCCCCGCGGCATCCCTTGTACCGGGGGCGTTGAACTTCCTCATCGAGGACAGCTGGAACGACCCCGACCCCTTCGACCAGGGCGTCCAGTGGTCCACGGGCAGCTTCACCATCCAGGGGGCGCTGCCGCTCGCCTGGCTGCTCTCGGCCACGCCGGCGGATGGCGAGGAACTGGGTGCCCCGTGGCCGGCCTCGGGGCCACAGCAGCTCGGCCAATATGACGGGAACACGTGCCTCGGGGATGTGCTGGTCGACTGCGGCACATGCACCATGGCCTGGATATCGCGGTGGGGCGAGGACCCGCGCCTCGCCGTCGTCAGTCGGGATGCCCAGACGGTGGCCGTGGACGATTGGTCCACCGCCGACCCGAGCGCCGCAGATCCGCAGTTCGTCCAGCCGGGCTGCGAGAACGCGATCGGCACCGAGGCCGGCCGCAACGGCATGGGCCACATCGAGCTGGATGTGACCTTCGACGGCGACACGCCGAGCGCCATCACGATCCAGCCCGGTTTCGACCTCTCCTCCAACAAGCGGCTCGTGGACCCGAACGAGACGTTGGCCGTCCACCTGCTCCGGTGATCGCCACCGGTCTTTCCCGATGCCGCGTACGATGGAGCGACCAGGGAGGTCGGTGTTCGTGGATCGAGGACGAGGCTGGCGGATGCCAGGGGTCCGCTTCGACGTAGCGATGTGGCCGCGGTGAGGTTCGCGGCCGCTGACTCCGCGCTGGCCCGCAGCTGCCGAGGCCTGGTCCTGGCCATCGCATCCGGGATGCTGCTCCTGGTCGTCAGCGGCTGCTCCGTCCTGGACGCCGGCCTGTCGTCCGTGCCGCTCCCGATGCGGCTCGCGATCGCGTCCGCTGGTGGCGTGGCCTCGCCGAGGCTGCGGCCCAGCCCGTCCCCGACCCCACATCGGACGCCGCGGCCCGCCAAGGTGCGATCGCTCCCCAAGGGGTACACCTACCGTGGCCCCACCACACACAAATGGATCGTGCTCACGTTCGACGAGGACGTCCGACCGGGGATGTATGCCACTCGCAACAAGACGCGCTGGTATGACCCGCGCATCATCGACCTGCTCGAGCGCACCGGGACGCCCGCCACGATCTTCCTCAACGGGCTCTTCGCCAAGGCCTATCCGCAGGTCCTGCGACGCCTGGCGGCGAACCCGAACCTCGAGCTGGCCAACCACAGCTGGGACCACCAGGGCTGGACCGCGACGTGTGGGCCCAACGATCCGCTCATCAAGCCGCCCATGACCAAGCGCAAGGAGGTCACCGCCACGGCTCGCATCGTGAAGCGCCTGACGGGTGTCACGTTGCGATACTTCCGGTTCCCGAACGGCTGTCACACGAACGCCGACGTGCGCCTGGTCCGCTCGCTCGGCGAGGCGTCCATCGGCTGGTCCTGCGCCTTCGGCGACGGGCTGGGTTACTCCTCGGCCCGCCAGGTCCGGAACGTCCAGCAGACCTGCGGTCGGGGCATGATCGTGGTCACCCACCTGGACGGACCGCCATATCACGACGGCGTGTACGAGGCGCTCAAGCAGCTCATCCCGTGGTGGAAGCAGCACGGCTGGCGCGTGGTGAACGTGAGCACCATGCTGGCTGCACGTGGCGGCCACTGACGTGCGGGCGACGATCTGCGCCACCCTGCTCCTTGTGGCCGGCGTCCTGGTGGGCGTGCCGGCGGCCCCGGCCATGGCGGCAACGCCCCGGTTCCTCACCCTGCCCGTCGCGAGCACCAAGGGCATCCACATCCAGCAGGCCTGGCTGTGGTCGGGTGGGTCGAAGGATGGCACGGCAGGGCACGACGGCATCGACTACATCAAGGCCCGGGTCGACTCGTCGCCGATGACGTGGAAGAGCTTCCGGGTGGTCGCGGCGGCCCCCGGACAGGCGTGCGCGAGCCGGAACGGGCGGCCCGCGTGCGGCTTCGCCTCACGCGGGAACTGGGTGGTCATGCGACACCGCGTCGACGGCCGGACCTGGTACACCTTCTACGGTCACCTGCGCAGCATCGACCCGGCGATCCCGATCGGTCGGTGGTCCGATGCTCGCCTGGCGCGCGGACAGTCGCTGGGCATGTCCGGCTACAGCGGCGATCCCTGCTGCATCACCCACCTGCACTTCGAGCTGCTGACGCGGCCTGGTCATCGGGTCGATCCCTACGGCCTGTACGCGCGACGCGAGCGCTACCCGGATCCGGCGGGGAAGAACGGTCGGCGGTCGAGGGCGGCGAACGCCTGGACCACGAACCCGCCGACGCGGGCTCCCCGGTACCAGACCGCGGCTCGGGTCCCGGACCCCTCGCCGTCACCGGCACCATCCGCCTCGCCGGCGCCGCTGCCCTCCGCCTCGTCAGTGCCGCAACCTGCGCTCTCGCCGGACCCGGCCCTCGGTGCGTTCCCGGTGCCCGAAGGGTCGGTCCGCATCGATGCCGCCACCCAGGGCGCTGCGTTTGATGCCGATCACCAGGCGGCCTGGCACAGCCCGCTCGATGTCGCGAACACGGGCGCCTTCTTCACCGGTCTCACCGGGGGCCGCTGGCTCCCGTCGGGGCCGCCGAGCGCCAGCCCGCTTGGCGTCGACCTCTCCCTTGTCGACAGCGATGGGGTGTACGACCACGCCGCGGTGACCGTCACGGTCGATGGTGCGGGTGCGCGCATCAGCCTGCTGCTGGTGCCGCTCGTCGAGCTGCCGGTGTCGTCGCCAGGCGCGGTGGCGAGCGGCGGGATCAGCGCCTCGAGCTTGCCCGGATCATCCCTCGGCCCGTGAGCTGGCGGCCCCGGTGCTCCATTCCGGGTCACGGTCCTAGCGCCGGAGCGAGCCCACGGTGCCCATGACCGCGTCGCGGACGTTGCGATAGCGGGCGAGGACCGCCTCGTCGACAGGCACCGGATCGAGCTCGATGGTCTCGGGTGGCTGCCAGCCGACTGGACCCCGATGGAGTCCGTCCGCAGCAGCGCGGCGGCGGCCTGGGCCGCAGCGCCCCGCGCGCCGAGGTCGGCACCGGTGGGGATGCGCACCGGACGGCCCGAGAGTCGGCGCACGGCGTCCTGCCACGCCTGGCCCCGGGCACCGCCGCCGATGAGCACGATGGGAGCCGCCGGATCGAGCGTGTCGGAGCAGTCGCTGATGGCCACCAGCGCATCGAGCAGGCCCACGACCGCGCCCTCGTACGTGGCGCCCAGGATGGCGCCCGGCGGGGTGTCATGGCGCAGGCCCAGGATGGCCGCCTGCGCGTCGGGCAGGTTCGGGGTCCGTTCGCCGTCGAACCAGGGGAGTGCGACGACGCCGTCGCTGGGTGCCACCGCCTCCCGGTCGAGCCCCAGCCAGCCGGCGACCCGGTCGACGGCGAGGGTGCAGTTGAGCGTCGCGGTCAGCGGCAGGAAGCGGCCGGTGCCGTCCGCGAACCCGGCGACCGTGCCACTGGGATCGATCGGCCGGCGCTCGCTCACGGCATACGCCACTCCGGACGTGCCCAGGCTGATGACGGGCACACCCGGCCGCAGGCACAGCCCCAGGGCCGACGCGGCGTTGTCACCCGTGCCGATGCCCACCACGACATCCGTCGGGAGCCCCAGCTGCTCGGCCGCGGCAGGCCGGATCGTCCCGGCGACTCCATCGGGGAGCATGACCTCCGGCAGCATCCGCTCATCCAGCCCCACCATCGGCAGCGCCAGGATCGCCGGGTCGTAGCTGCCGGTCTGCGTCGACCACCAGCCGGTGCCCGACGCGTCACCCCGGTCGGTCACCGCATGACCGCTCAGGCGCTCCGTGAGGAAATCATGTGGCAGCCGCACGCGTCTGGCCGCTGCTGCGATCCCCGGCTCCGTCTCGCGCAACCAGGCCCAGCGGGTCACCGTGAACGATGGCACTGGCACCGAGCCGATACGGTCGGCCCAGGCCGCCGCGCCGAGCGCCGCGACCAGTCGCTGCGTCTGGGGCGCGGACCGGGTGTCGTTCCAGAGGATGCCGGGTCGGAGCGGCGCCCCTGCGGCGTCCAGCACCACCAGCCCATGCTGCTGCGCGCCGATGCTGATGGCTGCGACGTCCCGCGCGCGCCCGGTCATCGCGATGGCGTCCCGGAGCGCCGTCCACCAGCCTTCGGGGTCGCTCTCGCGCGCCCCGGCCGTACCGGTCACCTCGTGCGGCGCGCGCCCTCGAGCCACCTGGACGCCCGTCTCGGCGTCGAGCAGGACCACGGTGGTCGATTGCGTCGAGCTATCGACGCCGGCCACGAGCCTGCCCTGCGACATCGCCATCATCCGTCCTCCGTCAGGGTTCGTCGATGAAGGTAGCCGGCGCGCTCGTCGAGCCGGGTGCTGCCGAGGCCGGCGAACCTGTCGCGCCGCCCGCAGCGCCCTCGGCGGCCGCGCCACCTGCCGCCTCGATCCGAGCGAGGCGGTCCGTGACGTCAGTGAGGTCGTAGGGCCGGACCCACGACTTGGAGGTGTAGCTCTTGTCGGGCAGCAGCGGGATGCCCGCATCGAAGTACCGGTCGAGCACGATGGGCCAGGTGTTGATGAGGGTCATGTCGGGGTACATCGCGGGGCTCCCGGCCGGCGCCTCACCCGGCAGGTACATCGCTGCGAGCACGCCGTACTTGGTCTCCAGCTCCGCATCGGTCGCCTTCGACCAGTCGAAGCCGACCTCGTCCTTGGAGTAGCGGTCAGGGTAGGGCCCTTCGTCCGCCTCGATGATGACGATCGGGCGCGTCTCCTCCGGGCCGCTGAGGAGGCCGTCGACGATGCCCCGGATCTTGTCGTTGGTGAACTTCAGCTGCTCCCGGAAACCCGCCGGCGAGAACTTGGAGTCGTACTCGCTGAGCCCCGAGTACTCCCCGTTGGCCGCGAACACGTACGGCTCATGGGGCAGCAGGATGTGCATCATCACGAACTTGGGCCCCGGCTCGTGCTGCACCCGGTCGAGCTCGTTGAAGTCGAACAGGGCGGCAGCGCGGTGGAGCAGGTGGTGGGCGGGCGGGTCCTTGATGCCCGCCATCTCGTTGATGGTCGGGCCCAGGGTCGTCTGGTCGAGCAGCGCCCCGAAGTCGGTCTGTGACGTCAGCACCGGGTTCTCGTCCGCGATCCTGATCTGGCGCGTGGGCGCGAACCAGCTGCCGATGTGGATGTAGCGGTAGCCGTGGTCCTTGAGGAACTCGCCCACCTTGTGGTCCTGGAGCATCTCGTTGATGGGCGCCGGGTCATTCGAGTCGGGACCCATGGTCGCAGCGACGTCATCGAGGTAGGTCATGTTCAGGGTCGCCGCGAGCGACATGCCGGTGCGTCCGTAGTTCGCCTTGGCGGTCGGCTCCACGGTGAAGCCCCGGCGACTCCAGCCAGGCCGGCAGGTCGTTGTGGGCATCCGCCAGGTCGTCCAGCGAGTCGTTGCTGCCATAGCGGTCGAAGACCAGGTAGTAGATGTCGCGGGCGCCCGGCTGGGGCGGTGGGCCGCGGCCCATCCGGGGTCGTCGCCGGCGCGGCTGCAGCGGTGGTCCGGGACACCTCATAGGGCACGATGTTGATGAGCGTCATCGCCACGAGCACGAGCGCCACGACGTTGACCGCCGTGGTCAGCCGCGCGATGCCGCCTGGCCGCAGCAGCACGGCACCCACGACGACGACGAGCACGAAGACGGCTGACAGGACCAGCTGGACGTCGCGGCTGACGCCCATCGGCGCCAGCAGGTCCGCGATGTGGCCGTACGTGAACCAGACGACGACCATCGCCGAGGCGACGAGCGCTCCGCGTCGGATGTCGCGCAGCAGCAGGCCCACCACGATGGCGATGGCAGCCGGCCACGGCCATCGCCCGCAGGATGGGCTGGAACGTCTCGCCGAAGGCGACCTCGGCCAGGTTCTCGGAGAACAGGAACAGGACCGGGTAGGCGGCGAGCAGCAGGGGATGGAACGGGAACGGTCGCCAGCGGGAGGCTCGCGGCTGTGCAGCGGCAGCCCGCCGGGGATGAGCCGGGGCAGCCCGCTGGGGCTGCGGCGTGCCGGTCGCGCCGCGCCCGGACCGTGGCCGTCGGCTGCGGGCCGCCAGGCGGTCCTGCCGGGATGGGAGCCCCCGGAGGCGCGGGCAGGTTCGCGCCTGCGTCACCGGCGCCGTCAGTCGTCACAGCGGGATGATGCACTGTCCTCGGCGAAGCCTGTCGCGAGCGGCGCAGCGGGCAGATCGATGCGAGGCGCTGACACGGACGCGCCGTGGCTCGCGGTGTATCGTCGCCGGGTTCGAATCCGTCCGGAAATGCTCCGGTGATCCAGTTGAGGTACGAGATGCTGCCCCACGTCTTCGCATACCTCGATCTTGCGTCTGGCAGCATGATCGTCCAGGCGGCCATCGCGGGCATCGTGGTCGTCCCGGTATTGATGCGCAACAAGATCCGAGGCCTGTTCGGCCGGAACAAGCCCACCGATGACGTCGCCCTTGCCTCCGACGCGGACGGCACGGCCGCGGATGTCGCCCCGGACGTGGCCGCCCCCGACGCATCCGGTAGCGATCCGGCGTTGACCACGCCCGAGGGGGCGTCGCGGCACCCGGCTTCCTGGCGGGACCCGAGCGGCTTCATCTATCGTCGTGACGGTGTCCTGCTGCGCCAGGTGCAACCTGTCTGGCTCGAGGAATGGACGGCGTTCCGCGACAGCGGGCTGGCCAAGCGGCTGGTCCTTGGCGGCAAGCTCCTGCCCTGGCACGACGAGCCCCTGACCCTCGGTTTCGATGACACGGCGGCCGCCGTCATCCGGCCGGACGTGGTGCCGTTCATCAGCTACCCCTACGAGTGGACCTTCGGCCAGCTCAAGGACGCCGCGCTCCTGACGCTCGATGTCGAGGCGGCAGCCCTGGCGCAGGGCTGGACGCTCAAGGACGCGCTCGGCCTACAACGTCCAGTTCCGGGGCGTCCAGCCGGTGCTCATCGACCACCTCTCCTTCCAGCGCCACGCAGCCCGACTCGCCCTGGGTCGCCTACCAGCAGTTCTGTGAGCACTTCCTGGCGCCCCTGGCGCTCATGTCCCGACGCGATGTGCGGATGGGCCGGATGCTCCGCGACCAGCTCGACGGCATCCCGCTCGACCTCGCGGCATGCCCTGCTGCCCGGGCGGACCAAGGCTGCGGCTGGGACTCGGCGCCCACATCCATCTCCATGCCCGGTCACAGCGGAGCCACGCGGGCGATGCTCGCAAGCCGACCGAGGTCAAGATCTCCGCTCCACGGCTGACGGCCCTGGTCCAGAGCCTGCAGCAGACCGTGTCGGGCCTGAAGTGGCAGCCCGCAGGGTACCGAGTGGGCCGACTACGCCGACAAGGACCACGCCAGCTATGAGGGCGGCTCGCCGGACGCCAAGGAGGCCATCGTCCGTGACCTGCTGACGCGCGGCTGGGCTCCTGGGCGCCGACCGGATGTGCTGGGACCTGGGCGCGAACACCGGGCGCTTCAGCAGCATCGCCGCGGACCTGGGCTACCGGGTGCTGTCGTTCGACATCGACCCGGCCGCCGCCGAACGCCACTACCGGGCCCTGCGCGCCGCGAGCCGGACCGACACCACGCCGCTGGTCATGGACCTCGCCGACCCCAGCCCCGGCGCTGGGCTGGGCGGGCGCGGAGCGGGCCGGATTCGTGGAGCGCGCGAACGCGGATGTCATCCTCGCCCTCGCGCTCGTCCACCACCTGGCCATCGGCCGCAACGTGCCGCTGCCGATGGTCATGGACCTGTTCGCGGACCTCGCGCCGCAGCGCCATCGTGGAGTGGGTGCCGCGCGGCGACCCCATGGTCGACATCCTGCTGGCATCGCGCGAGGATGTGTTCACCGACTACACGACCGAGGGGTTCGAGGCCGCCGTCAGCGCCCGGTTCGAGGTCCGGTCACGGACACCTATCGAAGGCAGCCCGCGCGTGCTGTACCACCTGGAGCGCCGCTAGCACGAGCCGTGCGCCGGCGCGTGTCGGGTCTGTGCCGCGGCCGAGCTCGGTCCATGCCGCGGCCGCGTTAGGTCCGTGCCCAGGCCGGGGCTGACCCAGACCGTGGGTCAACGGACCGGAGGCGACGCCGGGGCATCCTCGTCCGACTGCTCCTGACCCGCTGACCGGCGACATCCGACAGGCGCTCCGGCATCTCGAGCGTCGGGTCGGGCGCCCGAGGTCATGGCACGCCGCCGTGGTCTTGGCCCTTCTGACGCCATGCGCACGGCCTCGCCGGTCCGTTGAGCCACGCCCGGCTGGGCTCAAGTGCCGCGGTTCCACTCGGCCCGCCCGGCCGCCAGCGCGGTCCCCGCCCGCCCGCCGTCGCCGCAGCACCGAGTCCCGCAGGCCGCTCTACTTGTCCGGCTCGATGGTCCCCGGCGCGGCGGCTGCGGCGGCTCTTCCTTCTCGCGCCGGTAGGGGACGGCGGCGATGACCGTGTCCGGCCGACCCAGGAGCGCCCGTCGGAGGCGCTTGGCGGTCTGGTTGTAGAGCAGCTGCTCCCACCAGTGGTCGGCGACGTACTCGGGGATGATGATCAGCGTCATCGCCTCCTTGTCCTGGCTGGTGACGTCCAGGTAGGTCACGAACGGCCGCACCAGCGAGCGGTAGGGCGACTCCACGATCACGAACGGCACGCCCGGGAACTGCTGCTCGAAGCGCTCACGCAGCCGCTCGCCCTCCTCGCGGTCCTCGGTCACGTGGACCACCTGGATGTCGTCGGACAGCGCCCGCCCGACCTGGATGGCCTGGACCACCGCGCGCGACAGGTTGGGCACCGGCACGACCACCCGCTCGTGCCGACGCGGGGCGCCGAACACGACGCTCGGCTTGACCTCCAGCTGTTCGCGCCGTGTGCGCGTATTGCCGCTCGATGAACAGCATGATGCCCACGAGGATGGGGATGATGACCGCGACCAGCAGCGACCAGGGCGCCTTGGAGACGAGCACCACCACGAGCACCACGAAGGTCATCACCGCGCCGAGCGCGTTGATGCCCAGCCGCCCGCGCCATCTCGGCCCCTTGACCTTCAGCCAGTGGACGACCATGCCGCTCTGGCTGATGGTGAAGCTCACGAACACGCCCACCGAGTAGAGCGGGATGAGGGCGTTCGTGTCGCCGTGGAACAGCACCACGAGCAGGATGGCCATGCCGCTCAGGATCGCGATGCCCAGGGTGTACGCGAGCCGGTCGCCACGGAAGCCGAACTGGCGGGGCATGAGGTTGTCCTGGGCGAGGATCGCGGCCAGTCGCGGGAAGGCGTTGTAGGAGGTGTTGGCGGCGAGGATGAGGATGAGCGCCGTGAACGTCTGGAACAGGTAGAAGCCGAGGGAGCCGGTGCCGAACACGGTGCTGCCGACCTGGGCCACCACGGTCTGCTCGGACGACGGGACGATGACGTAGGCGTCGGCGATGTAGGTGATGCCCACGAACAGGATGGCCAGCAGCGCCGCCATCACGGTCAGGGTCGTGGCGGCGTTCTTCGACTCCGGCTTCTGGAACGCCGGCACGCCGTTGGCGATCGCCTCCACGCCGGTCAGCGCGACGGAGCCGCTGGCGAAGGCCCTGAGCATGCAGCAGGATGGTCAGCGGCTCCAGCACCTCCGGGGCGCCCGGCAGGGGGTTCGTGGCGGTGCCGCCCTTGCCTTCGACGACGACCTGGTAGACGACCGAGGCCGATCATGAGCAGGGCCATGCCCACGAACAGGTAGGTCGGGATGGCGAAGATGTTGCCCGACTCGCGGAGGCCCCGGAGGTTGCCGAGGGTCATGAGCAGGATGAACAGCACGCACAGGCCGACCGCGAACGGCAGGAGCCCGGGTAAGGCGGAGGTGATCTGCTCCACGGCGGATGAGATGGACACCGCCACCGTCAGGATGTAGTCGACGAGCAGGGCGCCCGCGGCCACGATGCCCGCGAGCTTGCCGAAGTTGGCGCGACCGACGGCGTACGCGCCGCCTCCGTCGGGATACGCCTGGCCGATCTGGCGATAGCTCGTGGACACCACCGCCAGCAGGATCGCGATGGCGATGGCGATCTCGAGGCTGAGCGTGAACGCGACCGCACCGGCCACGATGCAGGACGGTCAGGATCTCCTCGGTCGCGTAGGCGCTGGAGCTGATGGCGTCCGAGCTGAAGATGGCGAGCGCCTTCTTCTTGCTCAGTCGCTCCTCCGACTCCTCGTCGTTGGCGAGTGGCTTGCCGATGAAGATCCGTCGGACGTCGGCCGAGAACCGGCCGAGCGCGGTCGTCGGCGCGGTGGCCGCCGGCTTGGCGGTCATGATGCCCTTGCCCGTGTACCGGAAGTACCGGGCGTGGGGTCGCTCGACCCGGATGCGACGGTCGGCGGGCTTCTTCCCACGCAGAGGTTGGCGGCCGCCGATCATCGAGTGGGCATGCTCCGGTAGACGAGGCGCTGGGAGACCGGCGGATGCCGGCGGTCAGCGGGCAGGATACCCTGCCGGGCACGGCCGCCGGTCGTCGCCGACCGTGCCGGGGCGATCGTCAAGTGGTCGCGGCCAGGCTGCGCAGGACGGCCGGCAGGATGCCACCCTGGCGGTAGTAGTCCAGCTCGATGGGTCCGTCGAGCCGGCACACGACCCGGAACGTCGCGGTCGCCGGTCGGCGGACGCTGCGCCGGACCACCAGCTCCTGCGCGGGGCGTCAGGCCGTCGCCGAGGCCCGTGATGTCGAACGCCTCGCGGCCGTCGAGGCCCAGCGACGCGGCGCTCTGGCCGGGCAGGAACTGGAGCGGCAGCACGCCCATGCCCACCAGGTTGGAGCGATGGATGCGCTCGTAGCTCTGGGCGATGACGGCGCGGACGCCCAGCAGGCGGGTGCCCTTGGCGGCCCAGTCGCGGGAGCTGCCGCTGCCGTATTCGGTGCCCGCGAGGATGACCAGCGGCGTGCCCTCGCGCTGGTAGTGCATCGACGCGTCGTACAGGAACATCGGCGTGCCATCCGGCTGGTAGGTCGTGTACGGACCTTCCTGCTCGGCGAGCGCGTTGCGCAGCCGGATGTTGCCGAAGGTGCCGCGCATCATCACCTCGTGATGGCCGCGGCGGGCGCCGTAGCTGTTGAAGTCCAGGGGCGCCACGCCCTGGGCCTGGAGCCACTCGCCGGCCGGGCTCCAGCGCGGGGATCGAGCCCGCGGGCGAGATGTGGTCGGTGGTCACCGAGTCGCCCAGCACCGCGAGCGCACGGGCGCCGACGATGTCCGTGATGGGCGCCGGCTGTGCCGTCAGCCCCTCGAAGAACGGCGGCAGCGCGATGTAGCTGGACGCGGGATCCCAGGCGTAGCGGTCGCCCTCCGGGACGGGCAGGGCGCGCCAGCGCTCGTCGCCCTCGAAGACGCTGGCGTAGGTCCGTGCGGAAGAGCGCCGGCGTCACCGCGTCCCCGATGGCGGCGCGGACCTCCTCGCTCCGGGGCCAGATGTCGGACAGGAACACCGGCGCGCCGTCGCGGTCGTGTCCCAGCGGCTCGGTCGTCAGGTCGATGTCGACGCGGCCCGCGAGCGCGTACGCGACCACGAGCGGCGGCGAGGCGAGGTAGCTGGCCCGCACCTGGGGGTGGATGCGACCCTCGAAGTTGCGGTTGCCCGACAGGACGGCCGCGACGACGAGGTCGTTGTCCTCGATCGCCTGCGCGACGGGCGCGTCGAGCGGCCCGCTGTTGCCGATGCAGGTCGTGCAGCCGTAGCCCACCAGGTCGAAGCCGAGCTCGTCGAGCGGACCCATCAGGCCGGCGCGCTCGAGGTACTCGGTCACCGCGCGCGACCCGGGCGCGAGGCTGGTCTTGACGGTCGGGTCGACCGAGAGGCCGCGCGCGACCGCGTTCCGGGCCAGCAGACCGGCGCCCACCATCACGGTCGGGTTGGAGGTGTTGGTGCAGCTGGTGATGGCCGCGATGGCCACCGAGCCGGTCCGGATGGTGGCCGACGCGCCGTCTGCGGTGACGGTCACGGGCCGGTAGAAGGGTGCGCCGCCATGCGGTCGCCGGCGGCACCGCGGGGAGGCGAGGGCGGGCGTCCCCGCGACGTCCACCGGGTCGGCGCTCGCGAACGCCGGCGGGTCGCTCGCCGGGAATGACTCGCGGGATGCCTCCTCGACCTCGGTCACGACCGGCGCCGCGGGCTCCGGCTCACCCGAGATATCGGACGGGAAGGTGCTCCGGAAGCTGTCGCGCAGGTCGCGACGAGCACCCGGTCCTGCGGCCGGCGCGGGCCCGGCGACGCTGGGCTCGACGCTCGCCAGGTCGAGCTCCAGGGTCTCGTCGAACTCGGGACCGGCGCCCGGCCAGCGCCACAGGCCCTGCTCCTTGGTGTACGCCTCGACGAGGCGCACGAGGTCCTCGTCGCGCCCGGTGAGCCGCAGGTAGGCGAGGGTCTCGTCGTCGACGGGGAAGAGCGCCGTCGTCGCGCCGTACTCCGGCGACATGTTGGAGATGGTGGCCCGGTCCGCGAGCGCCAGGGACGACAGCCCGTCGCCCGCGAACTCCACGAACGCACCCACGACGCCGTGCTTGCGCAGCATCTGGCTGATGACCAGCACCAGGTCCGTGGCGGTGCTGCCGCGCGGCAGCTCGCCATGGAGGCGGACGCCGACCACCCTCGGCAGCGGCTGGTAGAGGGGCTGGCCCAGCAGCACGGCCTCCGCCTCGATGCCGCCGACGCCGTAGCCCAGGACGCCCAGGCCGCTGATCATGGTGGTGTGGGAGTCGGTGCCCACGAGCGTGTCCGGGAAGGCCTGGACCTCGCCATCCACCTCGCGCAGCTGGACGACGCGGGCCAGGAACTCCAGGTTCACCTGGTGGACGATGCCGGTGCCGGGCGGCACGACGCGCAGGTCCGTGAACGCGGTCTGTGCCCAGCGCAGCAGCTGGTAGCGCTCGCTGTTGCGCTCGTACTCGCGGTCGACATTGAACGCGAAGGCGCCTGCGGTGCCGTACTGGTCGACCTGGACCGAGTGGTCGATGACCAGGTCCGCGGGCACGAGCGGGTTGATGCGTGCCGGGTCGCCGCCGAGCGCCGCCATGGCGTCACGCATCGCGGCGAGGTCGACGACCGCGGGCACGCCCGTGAAGTCCTGGAGGATGACGCGCGCGGGCAGGAATGGCACCTCGGCCTCGCCCGCGCCACCCGGTCGCCACGCGGCGAGGGTACGCACGTCGGCCTCCGTGACGACGTCACCACCGGCATGCCGCAGCACGTTCTCGAGCAGGATCTTGACCGTCATGGGTGCCCGGTCCAGGTCCGCCAGACCCGCCCGGTCCAGGCGGTGGATGATCAGGTCCTGGTCACCCACCCGCAGCGTGGCGCGCGCAGAGAAAGGGTCAGGTCGGGGATACGTTGGCATCGGTCGGGCCTCCACGAGTCCTCACCTCCACGGGTGAGGCTGGGTCGGCACCTGACGGGTGTGCCCGTCTCGGGTCGAGCATCGATTGATGCGCCCGATGATACACCCGGCCGATGCGGGATCGACGCGCCGTCACCGGCGCACCGGGTCGTGCGATGCTGCGGCCATGACCAGCCAGACTGGACGGCGCCGCCCGACCCGCCTCGACGCACGCGCCCGGCCGCGGGTCGGCATCGTCGGCGCCGGCCGGGTGGGCACGACGCTGGGGGCAGCGATGCATCGCGCCGGCTGGCCGGTCGTCGCGGTCGCGAGCCGGGATCCGGGCCGCCGTGCCCGCTTCCAGGCGCTCGTCCCAGGGGCGGTGGCGACCGCCGATGCCCGTGAGCTGCCCGCGCTCGCGGACCTCCTCTGGCTGACCGTGCCCGATGACGACATCGGGCCCCTCGCCGCGAGCCTGCGCACCGCCACCGGGCATCTGCGCGCGGGCCCGGGGCGGGGGCTGGTGCACACGAGCGGCGCGCTCCCGGCGAGCGTCCTCGACCCGGACCGATCGACCGGCGCGGCCCTTGGCAGCTTCCATCCGTTGGTGCCATTCGCGGATATCGGCCGCGCCATCGGTGCGCTCGCGGGGGCGAGCGTCGCGGTCGAGGGCGATCCGCAGCTCGCCGCGCTGCTCGCTCGACTGGCCGGTGATCTGGGCGCGATGCCGATCGCCGTGCCCGCGGCCGGGAAGGCCGCATATCACGCGGCCGCGGTCCTGGCCGCCGGCGGCCTGGTGGCACTCCTGGATGTCATCGCGGAGCTCGGTCACGTGGCGGGCATGGACGAAGCCACCGCGATGCGCACCTACCTGCCGCTCGTCCGGCAGGGGATCACCAACGCGTCCGACCTGGGGATCGCGGCCGCGCTCACGGGTCCGGTCGTGCGCGGGGACCGCGACACGGTCGCGCTCCATCTGGAGGCCATCGAGGGGAGGGCACCCGACGCGCTGGGCGGTGTACCGGTCCCTGGCCCGGCGCCAGCTGGCGATCGCGCTGTCGAGCGGCGCCCTGGATGCCGAGCGCGCGCCGGCCGTACGCGCCCTCCTCGACGACCCGCCCACCCGCCCGGCGGGTGGATAGGCGGACGAAGTGGGGTCCGGGGCGGCCCTGACCCCGATGTCGCCGGCCCGCCTGCGCGCTGACCCGGCCCGCCTGCGCGCTGACCCGGCCCGCCTGCGCGCTGACCCGGCCCGCCTGCGCGCTGACCCGGCCCGCGGGTGAGTGGAACGGCGAATCGCGGGCGCGTCGCGTCGCTGGCCGTCCTGCTGGCGTCCTGACCCGGCCCACGGGTGGATCGGCCACCGAAGGGCCGGCGAGGGCCCGCCGGACGACACCGGAGCGGGTCCCGACGGTCCACTCACCCGGGCAGCGGGCAGCGGGCAGCGGGCAGCGGGCAGCGGGCAGCGCGTGACCAGGCCGCCGAGGGTCCCGGGACGCCGGTCATGGCCGGCCCGCCATGGACCGGTGCGACCCATGTCGAACAGCACCAGACCCATCGTGGCCGTGTGGCGCGCGGCAGCATCCGACCGGGTAACATCGGCGACATGCAGCACGAGGTCAGCGCATTCCATGGCACCAGCGCACGGACCCGGTTCGTGCTGCCGGGGAACCAGCATCGTGGTCCCCGGTCCGGGCTGCTGCGGGTGTTCCGGACCCCGACCAGCCAGGCTCCCGCCGTGCGCGCCGCGGCCAGCCGTCAGCCCGTCCGCGCCGTGCGGGCCGCGACCCGCGGCGCGCAACGCGCCGCCGGTGTCCAGCGTCCGGGCGTCGACCGCCTTGCCCCAGTGACGTCGTTCCAGTGGAGCGCGCCGCGCCCGTGGGTCAACCGGCCCCGGATGCGCGACGGCGCATCGACCCCATGGCGAGGTTGAGCGAGCCGGCACGCAGGAAGATGCCGGGAGCGCGGGCGACATCCGCGGGTGGGGTCGTCCTGCGCCAGGGTGGATCGGGTCCCGAGCTCGTGCTCGGCAGCCGTCGTCGGGAGCGCGATGGGGTGACCTGGTCGTTGCCCAAGGGGACGCCGGACGGCGATGAGACCATCGAGCAGACCGCGCTGCGCGAGGTCGAGGAGGAGACCGGTCTGCAGGTGCGCATCCTCGCGCCCGTCGGGCCCATCGAGTACTACTTCGTCCAGAAGGGCACGCGCATCCACAAGACCGTCCACTACTACCTGATGGAGCCCGTCGGTGGCGACCTGTCGCTGCATGACCACGAGTTCGATGAGGTGCGCTGGGTCACCGTTGCGGACGCCCAGTCGCTCATGAGCTTCCCCACCGAGCGTGAGGTCGTCGCGCGCGCCGTGCCCCTGGCGGACGGCGCGTGAACGAGCCGGCCCCGCTGCGGCAGACGCCGCTCATCGCGGCACATCGGGCGCTGGGTGCGCGGCTCATCGACTTCGGCGGCTGGGAGATGCCCGTCCAGTACCGGGGCATCCTCGAGGAGCACGCACAGGTCCGTCGCGCTGCGGGCCTGTTCGACCTCTCCCATATGGGCGAGCTGTGGGTCGACGGGCCGGGTGCCGGCGACGGCCTCGCCCATGCGCTCGTCTCCGACCCGCGGACGCTCTCGGTCGGCCGCGCCCAGTACTCCATGATCTGCGCCCCGGACGGCGGCATCATCGATGACCTCATCGTCTACCGGGTGGGACCGGAGCGGTTCCTGGTGGTGCCCAACGCCGCGAATGCGGCGGTCGTGTCGACCGCCATCGGCGAGCGGCTCGCCGGCTTCGATGCGCGGCTCGACGACGCGTCCGACCGGACCGCGCTCATCGCCGTCCAGGGCCCGGCAGCGCGTCGGATCCTGGCGCCCCTCACGGACGTGGCGCTCGAGGAGCTGCGCTACTACGCCATCGGGGAGGGGCACGTGGCAGGGACGTCGGCGTGGGTGGCGCGTACCGGCTACACCGGCGAGGATGGCTTCGAGGTGTTCGTCGCGAACCAGGATGCCATCACGGTCTGGGACACGCTGCTGGCCGGCGCCGCCGGCGGCGACCTGCTGCCCTGTGGGCTGGGTGCCCGCGACACGCTCCGGCTGGAGGCGGGCATGCCGCTCTACGGCAACGAGCTCGACCGCGGCTGCGTCCCCGAGGAGGCCGGTCTGGGGCGTGTCGTCAAGCTCGACAAGCCCGGTGGCTTCGTCGGCCGGGAGGCCCTCGCGGCAGCCACAGCGGCCGGTCCCAGGAAGCTGCTCGGGGGTCTCGTGCTGCGCGAACCGGGCATCGCCCGGCACGGCTACCCGGTGTACCTGAATGGCGGCGATGAGCCCGAGGGCATCGTCACCAGCGGCAGCCAGTCCCCCACGCTGGGGAAGGCCATCGCGATGGCCTGGCTGCCTCCGGCGTCCGCGTCGCCGGGTACCATGGTCCAGGTCGGCATCCGCGCCACGCGGGTCGCGGCGGAGGTCGTCGCGCTGCCGTTCTATCGCCGCCAGGGATAGCTGTCGCGGGTGGCCGCGCTCCACGGGACCGGATCGACCGGCTCCGCAACGTATTGACAGGGGGAGATCGATCGGTGGACGTCCCGGCAGGCCTGCGGTACAGCGACGATCACGAGTGGTTGCGCACCGACGGGAGCGACGGCATCGTGGGCATCACTCGCTATGCCGCTGACGAGCTCGGGGATGTCGTCTTCGTGGAGCTGCCCAGGGTCGGGCGGACGCTCTCCCGCGGCGAGACGTTCGGGGTCATCGAGTCGGTCAAGACGGCGAGCGACCTCTACGCGCCTGTCGCGGGCGAGGTGGTGGAGGTCAACGCCGCCCTGGGCGGCGCACCGGAGCTCATCAACAGCGATCCCTATGCCGATGGCTGGATCATCCGGCTACGGCTGGTCGACCCGTCGGAGGCGGACCTGCTCAAGGACGCTGACGCCTACCGCGCGCTCATCGGCGCCTGACCCCATGGCGTACCAGCCGCATACCGACGCGGACCGGGCCCGGATGCTCGCGGCCCTGGGCATCGACTCCGTCGAGGCCCTGTTCGAGGACATCCCGGCCTCCGTGCGCGCCACGGGCATCGACCTCCCGGACCCCGAGCCCGAGATGGTGCTCCAGCGCCGCATGACCTCGCTCGCGGCGCGCAACCGGGTCGACCTGGCGTCCTTCCTGGGGGCCGGCGTCTACCAGCACCACCTGCCCGCGGCCGTCGACACGATCCTCTCCCGGGGCGAGTTCGCGACGGCCTATACGCCCTACCAGCCGGAGATCTCGCAGGGCACGCTCCAGACCATCTACGAGTACCAGTCGCTCATCGCGGAGCTGACCGGCCTGCCGGTGGTCTCCGCCTCCCATTACGACGGGGCCGCGGCGACCGCGGAAGCGGCGCTCATGACCATCCGTGCTACGGGTCGCGACCGGGTGCTCGTCAGCCGCGCCGTCCACCGCCATTACCTCGAGACGACACGCACCTATTTCTCCGATGGGCGCCACTCGCTCGACGAGCTGCCGACCCTGCCCGACGGCACGACCGACCTGGTCGCGCTCGAGGCGGCGCTCGCCGACGGCGAGCGCCCGGTGGCGGGCGTGCTCCTGGGGCAGCCCAACGCCTTCGGCATCCTCGAGCCGATGGCGCGCGCCGCCGCCCTCGCGCATGCCGCTGGTGCCCTCTTCGTCTCGGTCATCGAGCCGGTCAGCCTCGCCGTGCTCGCGTCGCCGGGCCAGATCGGGGCCGACATCGCGGTCGGTGAGGGCCAGCCGCTGGGCATCGCGCCCCAGTACGGTGGACCCTACCTGGGCATCCTCGCGGCCACGGAGGCGCTCACCCGGCAGGTCCCGGGTCGCCTCGTCGGGCGGACGCTCGACGTCGATGGTCGTCGGGCGTACGTGATGACGCTCCGTGCCCGGGAGCAGGACATCCGGCGGGACCGGGCGGCCAGCAACATCTGCACCAACCAGGCGCTGTGCGCGCTCGCGGCCACGGTCTATGTCGCGACCCTGGGCCCCCACGGCCTGCGGGACGTGGCCGCCGGTGGCGCCGCCGCCGCGCGGCGTCTCGAGGCGTCCCTCGCGGCCGTCGGCGTCTCGCGCATCCATGACGGTGCGTATCTCAACGAGTTCGTCATCAGGGTCCCGGACGCTGTCCGCGTCCACGCCGCGCTGCTCGACGTGGGGGTCCTTGCCGGCCTGCCGCTCGCCCGCTGGTACCCGGATGACCCGCTGCTCGCGGACGCGCTCCTGGTATGTGCCACGGAGGTGACCACGGACGCGGACATCGAGCGGTTCGCCAGCGCGCTCGCTGGCCACCTGGCGGTTGCGGCATGAGCGCCCTCGTGGAGCGGCCGATGGATGCGGGCTTGCCGGTGCGTGACACGGGGGAGGGGACGCTGGGTCCGCGGCGGGCGGTCGGCGCTTCGCTCCAGCCGACGCTCGCGGAGCTGTCCGTGCCGGGGCGTCACAGCGACCAGGTGCCCCATCCGCCGGCCGATGCGCTGGCGGGCATCCCGACGGACCAGCTGCGGGCCACGGCCCTGGGGCTGCCGGAGCTGTCCGAGCCCCAGGTCATCCGCCACTTCACGAACCTGTCGCATCTCAACTACAGCGTCGATGGTGGCTTCTACCCGCTCGGCTCGTGCACCATGAAGCACAACCCCCGGGTCAACGAGTGGTCGGCGCGGCTGCCCGGCTTCGCGAAGCTCCACCCGCTCGCGCCCGACAGCCTCGCCCAGGGCACGCTCCAGCTGCTGTGGGAGCTCCAGGGGATGCTCTCGGAGATCGGCGGCATGGCAGCCACGACGCTCCAGCCGGCGGCCGGCGCGCACGGGGAGCTCACCGGCATCCTGCTCATCCGGGCCTATCACCACGCGCGCGGCGACGCCGCCCGGGACGAGGTCATCGTCCCCGACTCGTCCCATGGCACCAACCCCGCGACCGCCTCCATGGCCGGCTTCCGGACCGTGACCGTCAAGTCGGCACCGGACGGCGGCGTCGACCTCGAGGCGCTGCGGGCCGCGCTGGGTCCCCGGACGGCGGCGGTGATGCTCACCAATCCCTCGACCCTGGGGCTCTTCGAGCGACGCATCGTCGACCTGCTCGAGGCGACCCATGCCGCCGGCGCCCTCGCCTACATGGACGGCGCGAACATGAATGCCATCCTGGGCCGCTTCCAGCCGGGTGCCGCGGGCTTCGATGTCATGCACTACAACCTGCACAAGACCTTCTCCACGCCCCACGGCGGCGGCGGTCCGGGGGCCGGCCCGGTCGCCGTCAACGCGCGACTGGCGTCGTTCCTGCCGGGCCCCCTCGTCGTCCGCGACGAGGACGGCAGCTACCGGCTGGAGCGACCGGGGGAGCGGCCCACGTCCATCGGTCGGATGCGCGCCTACCAGGGGAGCACGGGCGTCCTCGTGCGCGCGTACGCATACATCCGGACGCACGGCGGCGTCGGCCTGCGACGCGTCAGCGATGACGCGGTGCTCGCCGCCAACTACCTCCGCCAGCGCGTCGGCGAGGCCTACGAGCTGCCCTTCGAGGGGCCCTGCAAGCACGAGTTCGTGGCCACCGCCCGACCGCTCCGCGAGGCGACCGGCATCCGCACCCTGGACGTCGCCAAGCGACTCATCGATCACGGGTTCCATCCGCCCACCATCTACTTCCCGCTCCTCGTGGAGGAGTGCCTGCTCATCGAGCCCACCGAGACCGAGACGCTCGAGGACCTCGATGCCTTCGCGGATGCCCTCCTGGCGGTCCACCAGGAGGCCCGTGAGCATCCGGAGCTGCTCCACGAGGCCCCCCTCACGACGCCAGTGCGACGCCTCGACGAGGCGACCGCGGCCCGGCACCCGGAGCTCCGTTGGCGACCCATGACTGGCGCCCAGACACCCTGTCCGCAGTGACCGGAGCGGGTCGGCCTCGTGCCGCCCGCATCCGGGGAACGCTCCGGCTGGCAACGGGCGCCCTGGTCGTGGCGTCCATCGTCAGTGGCTGCCTGTCGCTCGACGAGCCATCACCGTCCGTCCAGTCCAGCCTCGCTCCGCCACCGACGGCCGCGCCGACGCAGGCGCCCCGGGATGCCGGCACGCTCATCGTGGCGGTGCCGGCATATCCCACGAGCCTCCTGCCACCGGCCGGGGACGAGGCGTCGCAGCTGCTCCTGGACCTGTTGTATGACCCGCTCTATCGACTCGATGAGCACCAGGTGCCCCGACCCCGGCTGGCCGCGGACCTGCCGAAGGTCTCGGACGACGGCCTCACCTGGACCATCGACCTCGCGACCGGTGACCCCACGTTCGCGGACGGCAGCCCCATCACGGCGGCCGACGTGGTCGCCTCGCTGCGCATCGCCCGGTCGCCCACCTGCAGCCTGGGCCGGGACCTGTGTGCCACGGCGCTGGAGATGCTCGATGCGGTGGAGGCGGTCGACGACCACCGGGTCCGGCTGACGCTCAGCGAACCCGATGCGCCGTTCCTTGCGGAGGTGCTCGCCCAGCTCCCCATCCTCGAGGATTCGGCGATCCAGGCGGGTGCCCAGGCCATCGTGACGGCGGCCGCAGCCATCGCCCCCGACGCCCCCGACAAGCTCGTCACGCGCATCTACCGGGCCGTGGGCGACGACGGCTGTCTGGTCGCGACACCGCCCGCGGGCTGCGCCCTCTCCGACCACACCCCGGACCTCGAGGCCATGCTCACGAGCGCTGGGCTGCCCCTGCCGTCCACGGATGCGTTCCTCAACGACAGTGGCCAGGTCGATACGGCCAGCTACGCCAACGAGCTGCTCGATCGGGTCGCGTCGCTGGGGCAGGTGCTGTCGCGGACCGGCACGGACCGGATCGCGGCCGCCCTGCCGCTCATGGATCTCTCGCACGTCTCGCTCGGCAGCGGGGCGTACCGCATCGTGGGTGGCGAGCCGGGGACCTCCATCGAGCTGGCTGCCGTCCCCGGCCATGTCGCGGGCCCGCCGGGCATCCCGCGCATCACGCTCCAGGTCATCGCCGATCCGGCGGTCGCCGCGACCCGGCTCCTGTCGGGTGACGTCGACTGGGTCATCCGTACGGACATGACGCAGGCGACGGCCATGCGTACGCTCGAGGGCGTGGGCGCGGGCCTCCGGCCGCTCCCGTCGCAGTGGTCCATCGTGTTCAACACCCGCGAGGGACGGCTGTACGCGGACGAGCGCGTGCGGCGGGCGTTCGCGATGTGCGTCGACCGCGCGGGCCTCACCGCCACGACGGGCGGTGGGGAGGCGATGGAGGCGACGACCCCCCTGACGCCCGGCTCGTGGGCCATGACCCCGCCCGCGGCGAGCCAGCGGGATGTCGCGGGTGCCGACCGGCTGCTGGACGAGGCCGGCTGGGTCCGGGGCGCCGACGGTATCCGGAGCCGCGCTGGCACGCGCCTCTCGTCGGCCATCGCCCTCCGCTCCAGCCAGGCCAGCCTGCTCGCGTTCGTTCAGGGGGTGTCGACGCAGCTCCGGGACTGCGGCATCGAGCTCGAGGTCGAGGACCTCGACCTGACGGGCGACTCGCTGCTGCAGCAGCTGCGCTGGCCCAACGACTTCGACACGCTGCTCACGATGCGGGCGCTGTCCGCGGACCCCGATCCGGACGTCCAGGCATTCGAGAGCAGTCACGCCACGTCGGCGGACCAGGAGGTGGACGCCAACCCGGGCGGCTTCCATTCGACCGAGGCGGACAAGCTCATCCGCCAGGCGCGCCGGACGACCGACCGGGCCGCCCGGACGGACCTGTATGGCCGGTTGCAGGATGTGCTGGATGCCTCCGTGCCCACCTGGCCCATCTGGTACGCCACGGAGTGGTCGGCGATCGCCGACCGGGTCCGAGGGCCGGACGGACCCATCGACACCAGCAAGCCGGACTACGCCTGGGACATCCCTGCCTGGACCCTGCTGCCACCGGCTCCCTGAGGAGCGCCGCGCCCCAGGAACCTCCGGATCGTGTGATCATGCGGCCCGCGATCGCGTGATCATGCGACCACCGAACAGGCCGTTCGGCCCGTTGACAGTGCCGATCGAGCCGCTGCTATGATGCCCCGACTTGTGGCCCGTTCCGTGGGAGCCACGCGCTTCGGAGCGCGTGTTCGGAGGGGTCTTGGGTACCTGCGCGATCGGAGGCCTCGTGTGCCCGCGACGCAGACCACGGAGGAAGGACGTCGAATGACTCCTGCAATGCGACGAGGCGTGACCGTACTCGCCTCGCTCACGCTTGCCGCCACCGCCCTCGGCGGTACGGCGGTAGCCCAGAGCCCGGGGACCCCGACAGCCGGTGGCACCCTCGTCGTCGCTGACTGGCAGGCAGCCAGCCAGCTCAACCCGTACTTCACCAACGCGTTCGCCGACACGGCGGCCTATACCCTGTCGTGGCACCACTCGTCACCATCAACGATGACGGTGCAGTGGGTCGCCGACCTCGCGACGGAGGTGCCCAGCGTCGACAACGGGGGCCTCGTGCCGGGTGCCAGACCGCCGCCGACGGCTTCACGGTGAACCTGTAAGCTCAAGCCCGGCCTGCATGTGGTCGGATGGCCAGCCACTGACCCTCAATGACTTCAAGTTCGGGTACGACTACGCGCTCAAGATCGCGGCCGCGAACGTCGGCTGCACCCTCTGCTCCACCTGGGCGCCGCTCATCGATCCGACGCTCACGGGCGACGCCCTCTACGCTCCCGAGAACCAGTTCGTCGAGTCCATCACGGTCTCCGATGACGGTCTGTCCGCAGCCATCAAGTTCCGCCAGAACTACGCCGGCTGGCTGGGAGTCGATCGGCAACGCGCTGCTCCCAGCGCACACCTTCAAGGACATGACCCCGGCTGACGCCTCGAGCCTACATGTCGGTCGGCACGGACTACCTGCTGACCGTCCCCGTGAGCGGCCCGTTCACCATCACGGCAGCCAGCTCGGACGGTATCGACTTCGCCCGCAACGACAAGTGGAAGGCGTCCGACCCGGCCCTCGCTGGATGGGGTCCGCTACCGCTTCTACGGCTCCAAGGACGGCATGATCACAGCCTTCCTGAACGGTGAGGTCGACCTCGCGCTGGACATGACCCAGGGCGACTATCCGGCCATCTCGGGTGTCAACCCGGACATCGGCCACGCGAACCTCGACTCGGTCTGGCAGTACGAGCACCTGGACATGAACGTCACGCGACCCGGCTCTGAATGACCCCGAGGTCCGCAAGGCGGTCGCCATGGCCATCGACAAGAAGGACATGATCAAGGTCATCTTCCCCGGGACCGAGCTGGAGCCGGCCTGCTCGCAGGCACCTCCAGGCACCTGGTGGCGCATCGATGTCGAGTGCCCGCCCTATGATCCCGCGGGCGCCATGGCTGTTCTGGATGCAGCCGGCTGGACCGTCAATCCCGACACGGGACTGCGCGAGAAGACCATCGATGGCCAGGTCGTGCCGCTCCGGTTCCACATGTGCACGTCCTCCGGCAACCCCACCCGTCTGACGGAGCTGGGCAAGGTCAACCAGTACCTCACCGCCATCGGTATCCCTAGCGACATCGAGACTGCGGACGCCAGCGCCGTCTACTTCGCGAGCTGGGCAGACACCACCCCAGACACCCAGTGCTCCATCTATCGCGGCACGTACGACATCGCTGACTTCGCCTACATCCTGGGCGGCGACCTCTACAGCAACTACTACTTCACCTACGCAAGCTCGCAGATCCCGCCGGTGTCCAACAACACCACGCGCATCAGCGTGCCCGCACTCGATGAGGCGTTGGCCAAGATCGGATCGGAGATCGACCCCGAGGCCCAGAAGGCAGCGGCCGCCACGATGCAGGAAGAGCTCGCCAAGGCGCTTCCCGAGATCCCGCTCTACTACCGCGCGGAGGCGACCGGCGTGAGCAATCACGTCGGCGGTTACGCCAAGTTCAACCCCAGCTCAGCTGGCCCGACCTGGAATGCCCAGGATTGGTATTTCGTCCCCTGACATGAGCGGGCCCGTGCTCGGGTCCCGACTCACATCACGCGCACAGCATGTGGGCGCTCCGGTCGGAGCGCCCACATGGATACCCATCTCCCAGCTGATAGGCCACACGATGTCATCCCGTGCTTAGGTTCATCGCGGGTCGGGTCCTGCAGGCCATCCCCGTCCTGTTCCTCATCGCGGTGGTGAGCTTCGGGTTGATGCAGCTCGCTCCCGGTGGGCCCGCCGCACAGTTCAACCAGAACCCGCACATCACCCAGGACCAGATCGACGCCTGGCTGCGTCGCTGGTGCCTGGAGCCCAACGCCGACGTATTTGGCGTGCTGCGCGAGTTCGGCGGCTGGTTCGGTGTCTGGAACTGCGATAGCCAGAGCCTGTTCTCGGCTCAGGGCAACCTCAACTTCCTGCCGGCGGCCATCGGTGGCGGCACGAACGGCATCCTGCACGGCGACTTCGGCTATTCCATCCACACCGGCCTGCCCGTCCTGGGCTTGATCAGCGAGCGGATGCTCGCGACGTTCGTGCTCATGGGCAGCGCGTTCCTCATCTGGATCACCATCGCCGTGGTCATCGGCGTCATCGCCGCCGTCAAGCGCTACTCGGCCTTCGACCAGGGTGCGACCCTGTTCAGCTACTTCTTCTACTCGTTGCCGACCTTCTGGCTCGGGCTCATCCTCATCTACATCTTCGCCGTGAACCTCCACTGGTTCCCGTCGCAGGGCATCGTGGATGCGCGCGCCGCGCCCGGTGCCTTCAACACACCCGCGTACTGGAAGGGCTTCTGGGCAGCGCCGCTGACCCAGATCCTGGACATCGGCCGGCACCTGGTGCTGCCGGTCGTCACGCTGGTGGCGGTGACGGTCGCGGCTGACAGCCGCTTCGTGCGTACCGCGATGCTGGATACGCTGAGCCAGGACTATGTGCGGACCGCGCGCGCCAAGGGGATGCCCCGGAACACCGTCATCTTCCGGCACGCCTTCCGCAACGCCCTGCTGCCCATCATCACGTCCGTCACCCTCGAGATCGCATTCCTGTTCTCGGGCGCCGATCGTGACCGAGACGATCTTCTCGTGGCCGGGCATGGGCCGCCTGTTCTATGACGGGGTGAACAACCGCGATTACTTCCTGCTCATGGGCATCGTCTTCATCGGTTCGGTGTTCGTGGTCGTGATGACCATCGTGGCGGATGTGTTCTACGCCATCGCCGACCCGCGGATCAGGTACTGATCGTGGCCATGGATCCCCGTGAACGGGAGGAGCTGGTCGCCGACACCATCGCCGCGCGCGGGGAACACTACGAGCAGCTGGAAACGCTCGAGATGTTCGCGCCGGCCGTCCAGGAGACCGAGGACAACGAAGTCGCCCTCAAGTCCCTGAGCCAGTGGCAGCTTGCGCGTCGACGGTTTCTGCGTCACCGCCTGGCACTCATCGGGCTGTTCGTGTTCGGCGTCATGGTCTTCATCGCAGTCTTCGGACCGGTCCTGTCACCGTTCGCCCCGCTGTACTTCCCGGGAGCCACCAAGGCGGGTGGCGACCCGCCGTCCCTCGTGCACATCTTCGGCACCGATCGCGACGGTCGGGATGTGTTCTCGATGGTCCTCAATGGCGCCCGGATCTCGATGGCCGTGGGTGTCTTCTCGACGCTCATCGCGGGCTTCATCGGCGTCGTGGTGGGTGCCGTCTCGGGCTACATGGGTGGCAAGGTGGACAACGTCCTGATGCGCCTCGTGGACGTGCTGTTCGCCATCCCGTTCCTGTTCGTGATCCTGGTCGCGGCTCGCTTCTTCGGCCACGGCGACGTGGCCTCCCTGGTGGTCATCTTCGGCCTCCTGTCGTGGGCGCTCATCGCGCGGTTGGTCCGGGCGTCGTTCCTGTCACTCCGGGAAGCTGATTTCGTGGATGCGGCTCGTGCGGTGGGCGTGGGTGACACGCGGATCGCGTTCCGGCATATCCTGCCCAACGCCCTGGGTCCGGTCATCGTCGCGATGACCCTGCTCATGGCCGGCAACATCGTGCTGGAGTCATTCGTGTCCTTCCTCAACTTCGGCATCTCGGAGACCCAGGTCAGCTGGGGCAACGCGCTGTCCAATGCCCAGAACGCGCTCAGCCTGGGCAATTGGTGGTGGGCGTTCTTCCCCGGTGCTGCCATCGCGTTGACGGTCATCGCCATCAACTTCATGGGCGACGGGATGCGTGACGCGCTCGACCCACGGACGCGGAACTGACGCGATGCGTGCTGCGATGCCCAAGCCCGCCGCGACTCCCCAGGCAGGTGGCGCGATGACCGCGGGCTCGTCCGACGAGATGCCATTGCTCGAGGTCCGCGACCTGCGTACCTACTTCGACGTGATGGATGGCACCGTCAAGGCCGTCGATGGCGTCTCCTTCACGCTCGACCGAGGCCGCACGCTGGGCGTCGTGGGTGAGTCCGGATGCGGCAAGTCCGTGACCGCGATGACCATCATGCGACTGCTGGACATGCCGCCCGCCCGTATCGCCTCGGGTCAGATCCTGTTCGACGGCGTGGACCTGGCGCCGCTCAAGGAAGAGGAGATGCGCCATCTCCGGGGCAAGCAGATGGCGATGATCTTCCAGGAGCCGATGACCAGCCTCAACCCGGTGTTCACGGTCGGCAACCAGATCACCGAGGCGGTCCTGGAGCATTTCAGGATCAGCAAGCAGGAAGCGCGCGACCGTGCGATCGAGGCGCTCCGCATGGTCGGCATCGCATACCCGGAGCGTCGCGTCAAGCAGTATCCCCACGAACTGTCGGGCGGCATGCGCCAGCGGGTCATGATCGCCATGGCGCTTGCCTGCGAGCCCAAGCTGCTCATCGCGGATGAGCCCACGACGGCGCTCGACGTGACCATCCAGGCCCAGATCCTGGAGCTCATCAGGGCCATCCAGGAGCGCACCAAGACTGCCGTCATGCTCATCACCCACGATCTGGGCGTGGTCGCCGAGATGGCCGATGACGTGGTGGTGATGTACGCGGGTCGGGTCGTGGAGCACGGGACCGTGGACGAGGTGCTGCTCCAGCCGCGCCATCCCTACACGGAGGGCCTGCTCGCCTCGATCCCGTCGCGCGGCATGCGCGGCCAGCGGCTGAGCGTCATCAAGGGCTCCGTGCCCAACCCGTTCAACATGCCCACCGGCTGCAACTTCGCCCCCCGCTGCCCCTACAGGTTCGACGCCTGCACCACGCTCGACCCGCGAGCCGACGAGGGGGACGGGCCTCCGGTGGCGTGCTGGCTCTGGAAGCAGGCGCCTGGGTTCGACACGCCCAGTCGGCTCCAGCAGGCTCAGGTCGAGGCCGCCAAGCGGGTCGCGGACCTCTCGGTGACCGCTGCCACGATCGGCCCCATCGTGGACGTAGGAGCTGACGGGTGACAGAGCCGGTGATCACAGAGGAGGGGATACCTACTGCCCCCGCGGCGGTCGCTGACGGTGGAGCGGCCCCTGTGCGAGAGGGCCTGGGCGAACCGCTCGTCGTGGTCCGGGACCTCGTCAAGTACTACCCCATCTTCGGCGGCGTGCTCCGCCGTCACGTGGGTGATGTGCGGGCCGTCGATGGCGTCTCCTTCGACGTCCGGGCCGGCGAGATCCTGGGCCTCGTGGGTGAGTCGGGCTGCGGCAAGTCGACGCTGGGCAAGACGCTGCTGCAGCTGTTGCCGGCCACCGCAGGATCGGTGACGCTCCGTGGCGAAGATGTGCTGGGCAGGAAGGGAGACGAGCTCAAGCGGCTCCGGCGCCGGATGCAGATCATGTTCCAGGACCCGGTGAGCTCGCTCAACCCACGAATGCCGGTGAGCGACATCATCGGCGAAGGGCTTGTCGCCCAGGCAGACAAGGAGAATCGGCTGGGGCGATTCCTCGGTCCGCGAACAGCGCGTCGGCGACTACCTGGAGACCGTGGGCCTGCGACGCGACTACGCTCGTCGGTTCCCGCACGAGTTCTCGGGGGGTCAGCGACAGCGCATCGGCATCGCGCGGGCGCTCGTGCTGGAGCCGGAGTTCATCGTCTGCGACGAGCCGGTGTCCGCACTGGACGTCTCCATCCAGTCGTCAGATCCTCAACCTGCTGCTGGACCTGCGACGTGAGTTCGGCCTGACGTACCTCTTCGTCGCGCATAACCTGTCGGTCGTCCAGTACCTCAGTGACCGGGTGGGCGTGATGTACCTGGGCAAGATCGTGGAGCTGGCACCGGTCGATCAGCTGTACGCGACCCCCCGGCATCCGTACACCGTGGCCCTGCTGTCGGCCGTCCCGGTGCCAGATCCGCGTCGACGCTCCAAGCGGCTGGTGCTCAAGGGCGATGTGCCCTCACCGGCAGCTCCCCCCTCGGGGTGCCGCTTCCACCCGCGATGCTGGCTTCGAGAGCAGCTTGGCGACCCGGAGGAATGCGAGACCATGGAGCCGCCGTTCCGGGACCTGGGCGACGGCCATCTGGCCGCGTGCCACTTCCCCGACCGGATCGGGGATGACACGCTCAGAGGTGCCGTCGCCGCCCAGGACCAGATCGCGCCCACGGACATCGAGGACGATGACGAGCCACCCATCGACCCCGAACTGGAGGTCGCGGCGAACGCGCACGACGTCCATGCAGCTGGCGGGTCAAGCGGTCTGCCGCTCCAATAGTCGCCTGTGGTCGGAGATCGTCATGGCGTCAGGCGTCAGGACGGTCCGGCAGCAGGTGGTGAGTCGCGAAGCGGGCGGTCGGATCGGGGCCGACGAACCCCCACTCCGGCCAGAACTCGGTCTCGCCCCATGCTTCGATCGCGCCCGTCTCCGCGATGGTTGCTGCGATGGTCTCGCCGACGCTCACCGATGCGGTTGGTGCGAGGGGCGACGGGGAGGTGCCGATGAGAGCGCCCCAGCATGTCACCATCCTGTCCCCGTCGATCGCGCAACCGGTGTCGCCGCCGATGGCCAAGGTCGTGTAGCGGCCCTGCGGAGGGTCGCCCATCCCGTATAGCCGTCGACCCCAGCAGGCGAGGCTCCCGTCGGCGATCCCGCCCGCGCGGATCGGCGCAATACATCTGGCGCCCGGAATCGAGGGCCCGGAAGGTGCCCGATGGAGGAGTCGCCTCGCCCCACGTGTCCGGACCCCAGCAGGTGATGGTGCCGTCGATCCGGATGGCGCAGCCGCCGGCTCGGTCGTGCACTGCAGCGACGGCGAGGAATTGCCCGGACGGCACCGTGGCCACCGGGGCCGGGCGTTCCCCCTGTTGGGCGCCCCAGCAGACCAGGGATTGGTCGGTCCGGATGGCGCACGCGTGGGTGTCGGCGACATCGAGTGCCAGGAACCGACCGGCCGGTGCCACCACCGGCTCGCCGAGCGGCGCATCGCCGGCGTACCAGCGGCCCCAGCAGACCATGCTCGAATCGATCGCCAAGGCGCACACGTCACGACGACCCGCCGCGACCACCGCGTATCGCCCGTCCGGCGGCGCGGTCAGCTCCACGTTCGAACGTCCCCAACAACTGAGTGTCAGGTCGGACCGGACGCCGCACATGAAGTCGGAGCCACCCGCTGCGATGGTCTGGGGCGCGGCCGCATGAGGGCTCCCGATGCCCAGCGTCGGGCCGCTCGCGGCCGAACCACCCACGCTCGCGCCGAGGATGACCAGCAGGAGGATCGTCAGCGAGGCGAGTGCCTCTGTCGTCCACCGACGGGTGCCATCGTTGACCACGACTGACTGGGGTCGCGACGGATGCATCGGTCACCTCACCTGCGGCATTCCGCCGATGATAGGGGGGTCGTCCAGTCGTTCCGCAGCCATGAGCCGACTCAGCTGGGCGCGTCGGGCTCCAGCAGCTGCGCCTGCGGCTCGGTCTGCTCACCGAAGTGGCAGGCCACCTGCTGCGTCGCGGCGATGTCCCGCAGCTCCGGCCGCTCGGTGCTGCAGCGCTCCGGTGCATCGAGTCGCGTCCGAAGCCAGCATCGCGGATGGAAGGTGCAGCCGCTCGGGGGGTCGAGCGGGCTCGGCACATCGCCCGTGAGGATGATCCGGCGACGCCGGCCGTCGGGGTTGGGCACCGGGATGGCGGACATGAGCGCTCGCGTGTAGGGATGGGCAGGGGAGCGATAGATGCCCTCACGCCCGGAGATCTCCGCCACCCGGCCGAGGTACATGACCGCGACGCGGTCGGAGATGTGCTCCACGACCCCCATGTTGTGGGCGATGAACAGGTACGTGAGGCCCATCTCGCGCTGCAGCTGGCGAAGCAGGTTGAGCACCTGGGCCTGGATGGAGACGTCCAGCGCGGAGACGGGCTCGTCGCACACGATGAGGTCGGGCTCCAGGACGAGCGCCCGGGCGATGCCGATGCGCTGGCGCTGGCCACCCGAGAACTCGTGGGGGTAGCGGGGCGCCTGGTAGGGCTGCAGGCCCACCAGGTCCATGATCTTGCGCACCCGCTCGCGGCGCTCCTGGGGCGTGCCGATGCCGTGGATGCGCAGACCCTCGCCGATGCTGTCACCGATGGGCGTCCGGGGATCGAGGGAGGCGTACGGGTCCTGGAAGATGATCTGCATCCGGCGTCGGAATGGCCGGAGCGCGGTCCCGGAGACGCGCGTGATGTCCATGCCGTCGAACTTGATGGTGCCGGCGGTGGCGTCGATGAGCCGCAGCAGCAGCCGCCCGACGGTGGTCTTGCCGCAGCCCGACTCGCCCACCAGCCCGAGCGTCTCGCCGCGCTGGATGACCAGGTCCACGCCGTCCACGGCGCGCACCTCGGCCACGGTCCGCTGGAGGACACCGGCGCGGACCGGGAAGGCCTTCACCAGGCCGCTGATCTCGACCAGCGGCGTCCGGTCACCCCGGGGCTCGGGCGCGGTCGCCGCGGTCGCCGCCGGCGTCGGGCTGGTCGTCGAGAGCCCGGTCGTCATGGGCGAGCCTCCGGCCAGTCGTCGGGACTCGGTCGGGCGCTGCCGTCCGCGTGGTGATACAGCCAGCACCGGACCGCATGGCCGGGGGTCACGTCGCGGAGCTCGGGATGGGTGCTCGTTGACAGCACGTTGTTGTGCTCGATGCGCGCCGCGCACCGGGGAGCGAAGCGGCAGCCCTCGGGCAGCGCGATGAGGTTGGGCACGCTGCCGGGGATGACCGCGAGCTCGTCCATGAGCACGCCCGGCACCGGCACCGCGCCGATGAGCCCCTGGGTGTAGGGGTGCTTCGGCGCCGAGAACAGCGAGCGGACATCGGTCTGCTCCACGATCTCGCCGGCGTACATCACGGCCACCCGGTCGCACATCTCGGCCACGACGCCCAGGTCGTGGGTGATGAGGATGATGGCCGTGCCGGTCTCCTTCTGGAGCGTTCGCATGAGGTCCAGGATCTGGGCCTGGATGGTCACGTCGAGGGCGGTCGTCGGCTCATCGGCGATGAGCAGCTCGGGCTCGCACGCCAGCGCCATCGCGATCATCACCCGCTGGGCCATGCCGCCGGACATCTCGTGGGGGTAGTTCTTGAGCCGTCGCTCCGGGTCCGGGATGCCCACCATGCGCATCAGCTCCAGGGCCCGGTCGCGAGCCGCGTTGCGCTTCATGTCCCGGTGGAGCTCCAGCACCTCGCCGATCTGGTCGCCCACGTCCATGACGGGGTTGAGCGAGCCCTGTGGCTGCTGGAAGATCATCGAGATGCGGTCGCCGCGGATCTTGCGCAGCTCCGCATCGCTGAGGGTGAGCAGGTCCTGCCCATCGAAGACGGCCTCGCCCGCGTCGATCGTGCCGGGGCTGGCAACGAGCCGCAGGATCGAGAGGGACGTCACGCTCTTGCCACAGCCGGACTCGCCGACGATGCCCAGGATCTCACCCCGGTCGACATGGAAGTCGACGCCGGTGACGGCACGCACCAGGCCGTGGCGGGTGTTGAAGGAGGTCTGCAGACCGCGGACGTCCAGCAGGCGCCCGGACGGCAGGGTAGCGGCCGGTGAGCCCGGCACAGGGGTCGTCGCGGTCATCGGTTCAGCCGCGGATCGAGGGCATCGCGAAGCCCGTCGCCGAACAGGTTGTAGGCGAGCACCGTGAGCGTCAGCGCGATGCCGGGGAAGATGAGCAGGTGGGGCGCCGAGAACACGGAGTTGCGCTCATTGCCGATCATCGCACCCCATTCCGGCGTCCTGGGGTCGGCACCCAGACCCAGGAAGGACAGCGCCGCGATGTCCAGCACGGCACTGCCGATGGCGAGCGTGCCGGCCACCAGGATGGGTGTCAGCGAGTTGGGCAGTACCCGTCGAAAGAGCAGGCCCGTCTGCGATTCGCCCAGCGCACGCGACGCGATGACGAAGTCCTGCTCCCGGGTCGTGATGATCGAGGCGCGCATGATCCGGGCGAAGATGGGGATCGCCACCAGACCGATGGCCAGCGCGGCGTTGACGAGGCTGGAACCGATCACGGTGACGATGGCGATGGCCAGGATGAGTGCGGGGAAGACCAGCAGCACGTCCATGAGGCGCATGATGAACGTGTCCCAACGCCCTCCCACGAACCCGGCGACGGCACCCAGGACGGCCCCGATGAGGATCGCCACGCCCACGGTCAGGAAGCCGATGAACAGCGAGATCTGGGTGCCATAGACCACGCGCGTGAACAGGTCCCGGCCATTGCCATCGAGGCCGAACCAGTGCTCGCCCTGCTCCGCTGGGCAGCCCAGGAGATGGATGCAGGGTGCGCCGCGTGTCTTGACGCCGACCTGGCCCAGGAAGTCCTGCTGCGGCCCGTAGGGCGCGATCTGGCCGGCGAAGATGGCGATGAGCGCGAACGTGACCAGGATGATCAGCCCGATGACCGCCGATCGCTGCCGGAGGATGCCGCGGGTCGTCTCCCGGATCTTGCCTGGCGGCTTGGTCGCCTGGGCGACGATGAGCCCAGCCTCGACCTGGGTGTCGGCGTACACCTGCCCCTGGGACATCAGGTGAGCCGGATGCGCGGGTCGAGCCACGCGTATGAGATGTCGACGAGCAGGTTGACGGTCAGGAACACGATGGCGATGACCAGGGTGAAGCCCTGGATGACGGCGTAGTCACGGCCCGTGATGGCGTCCGTGATCGCCTTGCCCACCCCATTCAGCCCGAACACGGTCTCCGTGAGCACGGCGCCGCTCAGGAGGATGCCCACCTGGAGCCCGATGATGGTCACGATGGGCAGGATCGCGTTGCGCAGCGCGTGCTTCCGGAGGACGGTCCAGTCATCGAGGCCCTTGGCCCGGGCGGTCCGCACATAGTCGCGGCCCATGACCTCCAGCAGGCTGGAACGGGTGATGCGCGCGATGATGGCCAGAGGGATGGTGCCCAGCGCGATGGCCGGCAGGATGAGATGCCGGATGGCATCGAAGAACGCGTTCCACTGGAGCGTGATGAGCGCGGTCAGCGTGTACATGTTGGACACGAAGTCGAGTGCCGCGCGTGGCAGGCCCTGCACACCCTCGAGGCCCCAGGCCTTCGCCAGCGAGTCCACCCGCACGCCGGGGCTCAGGCGTCCCGATGGCGGCAATGCGAAGGGTGTGTTCCTGAGCACGATCGCGAACAGGAACGCGAGCATCAGGCCGAGCACGAACACGGGCACCGAGATGCCGATGTTGGCGAAGCCCATGACACCCACATCCGCCGCTGAGTTCCGGCGGTAGGCCGAGACGATGCCCAGGGGCACGCCCACGCCGATGGCGAAGAGCAGGGCATAGACCGTCAGCTCGACCGTGGTGGGCATGCGCTGGATGATGAGGTCCGTGACCGGCAGCCGTAGCTGGATGGAGTTGCCCAGGTCGCCCGAGAACACGTTCTGGACGTAGCGCAGGAACTGGATCGGGATCGGCTGGTCCAGGCCGAAGCGGATCGGCGAACTGGCGGCATTGCTCCGGGGTCGCACGCTCACCGAGGGTCGTCAGACATGGGTCGCCAGGCAGCAGCCGGGCGACCACGAAGACCAGGAAGATGACCGCCGCGAAGATGGGGATGCTGATCAGAACGCGCCGGATGACGTACTGGGCCATGTGTGGGTCCGATCGAGGGAGAGGATGAGAAGGGCGCCGCCGGCATCGGCAGCGCCCTTGTCGAGGCTATGCGGGCACCCCTCCGGGTGCCCGGGAACCTGATCTCGCTGCTACTGGCAGGCCGCCGTGTTGGGCAGTCCGCAGGGTCCGGGTGGGTTGAGGAAACCCTGACCGATGAGCGACGACCAGTACTCGAAGGTCGCGGTGCGACCGACGTGCTGCGGGCTCAGCGCATCCCACTGCGCCGCAAAGGAGACGACCACGTCGCTGGCATCCAGCGTCGCGCCGTTGTGGAAGGTGACGCCGTCCCGCAGGGTGCAGGTCCAGACCGTCAGGTCATCGCTGGGCACGCAGGCGGTGGCCAGGGACGGCTCGGTCGCCGTGCTGCCCACCTGGTACGCGTACAGCGACTGCTTGATCTGCTCGCAGACCCGCAGGGCTTCGCCGTCGGTCTCGTCCGCGCAGTAGAGGCCATGCGGCTCGCCGTTCTGCATGAACACCAGGGTGTCCCGATCGCCGGCCTTCATGACCGAGAAGACCTCGCTCGTGAGGGGCGAGGAGTGGGCACCCGTGACGTCCGCCTTGAACGCCGTTGCGGAACCGCCATGCGCCACCGCGACGAGCGGCACGTGCTGCCGGACCAGGTCATTGGCCGTGGTATACGCGGCGGTCCTGTCCGCATCGGATGCGGACTGGCCACCCTTGGTCACCGCGGCGACAAGGTCGGGATACGGGTCCCCGAACTTCTTGCCGGCGCCGTTGCCGAAGTGGTAGTCCATGAAGTTGCTGGGGTCCGGGATAGTCCGCGCCCCAGCCGAGGATGAACAGGCCATCGAGCAGGCCGGCCGCGTTGTTGTCGAGGTAGGTGCCCGACTCCTGCTGGTCGAGCGCCACATTGATGCCCAGGTTCGTCTGCAGCTGGCTGGCGATCTCCTGGGCGATGGTCGGCGGGTCGGGCAGGTAGGGTCGCGGCGGGGGCCGATAGGACAGCTTGGGCGTCCAGGTCGCCGGGTCGATGCCTTCTTCCTTCAGGCCCTCGGCGAGCAGCGCCTTGGCAGCGGTCGCGTCGAAGTCCCAGGACTTGCCGCCTTCGCAGGCGAACGGGATGGAGCAGGGCGTGAAGTAGTCGGCGACCGACGATCCGGGGGGATAGAAGTTATCGACGATGCGCTGGCGATCGATGCCCTGCGCGATGGCCTGGCGGACCTTCTGGTTGTTCCAGGGCTTGTAGGTGTTGTTCATGCCGATGTACATGGTGTTCATGCCTTCGCGGGGATAGAGCGCCAGGCTCGAGTCCGCCGCGATGGCATCCATGTCGTCCTTGCCCGGGTTGTCGATGCCATCGACCGTCCCCGACTGGAGGGCCAGGAAGCGTGCCGCCGATTCGGCGTTCCACTGGAACTCCATGTTGGGCGTGAGCGCCTTGTCGCCCCAGTAGGCGTCATTGGCGACCAGGTCGATGCGCGTGCCCTGCTCCCAGGAGCTGAGCTTGTAGGGTCCCGTGCCGTTGGGCTCGGTGATGAGCTTGCCATCGGACGCGTGATCGATGAGGTACTGGGCGTCGTCCATAGCGAGCGCAGCGAACGCGATCTGCGACAGGAACGCCACGTTCGGGTTGCAGAACGTGAACACGACCGTGTTGGGGCTGGTCGCTTCGATGGACTTGAGGTTGCCCGAATACGGCCGACCATTGAAGGTGCCGTTCGCGCAGTCGACACCGTCCCCGTAGTTGGGGTACTTCGTGATGTCTGCGGTGAGCGCAGGTGGCTGCACGGCCGCGTCGGGATAGGCTGTCGCTGCCGGAGCGCTGGGACTCTGGGCCAGGCCGGTGGTGGCCAGGGACGCTGCAAGCAATGCCGCCCCCCCGATGGCAACCACGGACGCCCAGGCGGGTCGTCGGGTCATGTGTGCCGGATCCTCCATCCTCGTGCAGCGCGAAGCGTCGCGCGGCGCTCTGTCATCGAGACCGGCGCCGTCTCCGCTCCTCCGCGGACTCGGACTGGGTCATCGCTGACGCCGGTCACCGGGCGTCGCTGGCCCGTGTCGCGAGGACAGGGGCAGGTAAGCCCGAAGGCAGGATCGAGCCAAGGCTACCATCGGGGAGGGTCGGTGTCACGCGGGGACACGCAGCGGTGAGCCGGGTCGAGCGGCGGCTTCGGAGGCTGACTGTCGACCGCGGCCGGTCGCGATCCCGTACACTCGATCGTGATGGCCATCATCCGCGTCGCGCTCGCCCAGGTGGCACCCCGTCTGGGCGCCCTCGACGCCAACCTGGCGCGCCATCATGCCCTCATCGCCGCGGCGCGCGAGGGGCAGGCCGACCTCATCGTGTTCCCGGAGCTGGGTCTGACCGGCTACCTGCTCCAGGATCTCAACGCCGAGGTCGCGATGCGTGCGGATGACCCGCGACTGCTCGACCTGGCGCGGGCGGCCGAGGGCATGTCCGCGGTGGTCTCGTTCGTGGAGGAGTCGGACGATCACCGGCTGTTCATCGCGGCCGCGCTGCTGGAGGATGGCGCCGTCCGCCACATCCACCGCAAGGTGTTCCTGCCCACGTATGGCCTGTTCGACGAGCGACGCTTCTTCGCCGCGGGCGCGGTGTTCCGGGCGGCGAGCAGCCGACTGGGCCTCCGGCTGGGCATCTCGGTGTGCGAGGACTTCTGGCATCTGGCCACGCCCCAGCTGCTGACGCTCGATGGCGCCCAGGTGCTCATCAACGTCTCGTCGTCGCCCGGGCGCGACATCGCGGCGGGCAGCCGCGAGGGGCTGGGCACGGCGACCTCGTGGCGGACGCTCAATCGCACGTACGCCCAGCTGACGACGAGCTACGTGATCTTCGTCAACCGGGTCGGCGTCGACGAGTCCATCAGCTTCTGGGGGGGCTCGGAGGTCGTGGGCCCGTCGGGGACGACCCTGTTCCAGGCGCCGCTCCACGAGGAGGGGCTGTTCCTGACGACCATCGACCCGCAGGAGCTGCGGCGCGAGCGCATCACGACACCCCTGCTGCGCGACGAGCGCCCGGACGTGGTCCTGCGCCAGCTCGACCGGATCGTCCGGATGCGTGCCGCCGATCCGCTCGATGAGGAGGGGGGAGCGCCATGATCGCCCGGATCGATGCGCGCCGCGCAGGCCTTCAGACACTGGAGCCGGATGCGCGACCCACGGAGTGGGTGAGTTCGCCGCTCGAGCGTCCGGGATGGCACGTTCGACCCACATGGGGACGCTGAAGTGATGCGTGCGACCCATGCCACGCATGGATCCCGCGGGCCGCGGGCCCGGATAGCCACACTCATCCATGGGGTGGGTCGAGGGGCGTCCCGCCCTGAGGCGCCCGGCGCGGGCGACGGCCACGGGCCGACACCACGATGACGGCCCAGGAGCCGGTCCTCGAGCCGGCGTTCGAGCTGCCGCCGGAGCTGTCCATCGACACCGACAGCGCCCGACGCATCATCGTCGGCTTCATCCGCGCCCAGCTCCAGCAGGCCGGCTTCGAGCGGCTCGTGCTGGGGCTCTCGGGCGGCATCGACTCGGCGCTCGTGGCCTACCTGGCGGCCGAGGCCGTTGGCGCCGCCAACCTGCTGTCGGTGATGATGCCCTACCGCACCTCCTCGCCCGAGTCGCAGGGTGACGCCGAGACGGTCGCCGCGGACATCGGCTGTGCCCTGGACCTGGTCGATATCAGTCCCATGGTCGACGCCTACTTCGGGCGGCCCGAGAACGCGGACGCGAGCGCCCTGCGGCGTGGCAACCTCATGGCCCGGGCCCGGATGATGGTGCTCTACGACCGGTCGGTCACCTGGCGAGGGCTGGTCATCGGGCACCGGCAACAAGACCGAGACGCTCATCGGCTACACCACCCTGTTCGGTGACAGCGCCTGCGCTTTCGCGCCCATCGCGGACCTCTACAAGTCGCAGGTGCGCCAGCTCTCGGTCGCCATGGGTGTCCCTGATGCGGTCATCCGCAAGGCGCCCTCGGCGGACCTGTGGCCGGGACAGACCGACGAGACCGAGGTCGGCTTCTCGTATGCCGACCATCGACCGCATCCTCTTCCGCCTCGTCGACGGTCGGCGCTCCATCGACGAGGTGGTCGCGGAGGGATTCGACCGAGCGATGGTGGAGCGGGTCGACCGGATGGTCGCGGGCGCCGAGTTCAAGCGTCAGATGCCGCCCATCGCCAAGGTCGGCCCCCGGACCGCCGGCATCGACTACCTCTATCCCCGGCGCCGGCCACGATCGACAGGTGGCTGAGGTCGTCACCGCCCCCGCGCCGCCCACGTCCAGCGACGGCGCAGGCCCGGGCACCCTGTATGTCGTGGCCACGCCCATCGGCAACCTGGGCGACATCTCGCTGCGGGCGATCGAGGTGCTCCGGTCGGTGGCCGTGGTCGCTGCCGAGGACACGCGGCTGACGCTCCGGCTCTGGGCGCGCCACGGCATCGAGACGCATCTCGTGAGCTACCACGCGCAGAGCAGCGACCGGCGAGCCCTGGAGCTGCTCGCCCGACTGCGAGGCGGTGACGACGTGGCCCTCGTCACTGACGCGGGCACGCCCCTCGTGAGCGACCCGGGCGGTGAGCTGGTGAGCGCCTGGGCGGACGTGGGTGGCAGGGTCGTGCCCATCCCGGGCCCATCGGCGGTGCTCGCGGCGCTCGTGGCGAGCGGCATCCCGGCGCCGCGCTGGGCGTTCGAGGGGTTCCTGCCCCGACGTGGCCGTGAGCGCCGGGAACGACTGGCGCGCATCGCGGCAGACGACCGGACCACGGTCCTGTTCGAGGCGCCCGGGCGCACCGCGGCGACGCTCCGCGACCTTGCCGGTGCCTGCGGCCCCGACCGACGCGGCGGCCCTCTGCCGGGAGCTGACCAAGCTCCACGAGCAGATCCGCCGCGGCTCGCTCGAGTCGCTCGCGGCGGGTGCCATCCAGGACCCACCGCGGGGTGAGGTCACCATCGTCGTCGCCGGTGGGTCAGGCGCCGTGGCCGTCAGCGGGGAGGTGGCGGTTCCGGCGCTCCCCGACCTGCCGGCCGCTCGAGCCCGGGTGGCGCGACTCGTCGCCGAGGGGCAGACACGGGGCGCCGCCGCCAGGGCGGTCGCCCGCGAGACCGGCCTGCCCCGTCGGGCGCTGTTCCGACGATCCCGAGGAGGGGAGTCGATGACTGGTGTCCCGGTGCTGCGCGACCTGCACCCGGGTCGGCCGTGCGGTCGTCATCGGGACGCTCCTCGTGAGCCTCCTGTCGATCGTCATGGAATGGGTGCTGCACATCGAGGGCACGCCCATCTTCGTCGTCAGCGCCGTCGGCATCCTGGGACTCGCCTATGTCGTGGGCATCTCCACCGAGCGACTGGGTGGTCTGGCGGGACCTCAGGTCGGCGGCATCCTCAACGCCACGTTCGGCAACATCGCGGAGCTCATCATCGCGTTCTTCGCCCTGTCGGCGGGCAAGATGGACGTGGTCAAGGCGTCGCTCACGGGCTCCATCATCGGCAACCTGCTGCTCGTGCTGGGCGCCAGCATGCTGCTCGGCGGGCTGCGCAACGGCCACCAGCGCTTCTCGGCCAAGATCGCCGGGCATGGACGCCACGATGCTCGTGCTCGCGGTCATCGGCCTGTTCGTCCCGGCCGTGTTCGCACTGTCGCCCCACCCGAACGGAACGAGCGACCACCGGGTCGAGGAGAGCGTCGTCGTCGCGCTCGTGCTGCTGGCGCTCTACTTCGCGAGCCTGGTGTGGCGCTTCAAGCACCCCGAGGAGGTCCTGGGCGGCCAGGAGCCGGAAGGCCATGCCGGGCCCGCCTGGACGCCAGGTGTGACCATCGCCGTGCTGGGCGTCTCGGCAGCGTTCCTCGCGGTGCTCTCGGAGCAGCTCGTGGGCGCCATCGACCCGTTCATCGAGCAGTTCGACCTGACGCCGTTCTTCGTGGGCGTGATCCTCATCCCCACCATCGGCAACCTCTCCGAGCACATGGTCGCGGTCCAGCTGGCGCTCAAGGACCGGATCGACTTCTCGATGGCGGTCTCGATGGGCTCGAGCCTCCAGGTCGCCCTCTTCGTGGCGCCCGTGCTGGTGCTCCTGGGCCTCGTGGTGGGTCAGCCGATGGACCTCGTGTTCGCGCCCCTGGAGATCGCCGCGGTCGGCGCGGCCGCGGTCATCGCCGCGCTCGTCTCCCTCGATGGCGAGTCGAACTGGCTGGAGGGCTCGCTGCTGCTGGGCGTCTACGGCATCCTCGCGGTGAGCTTCTTCTACCTCGCGTAGGCCACGGACGACGCCGGCCGATCGCGGCCCCTCGACTCGCTTGGGTACCATGCCCCGGTGGCCATCCATGGTGTAGCGAGCGCAGCGCCGGAGTCGGTGACCGGCCAGCCGGACCCGAACGCGGCGCCGCCTGTCTCCCGACGCGTGCTGGGCACGCCCGTGCTGGGCCTCGATCCACGGCCGACCCCGCGCCGGGACGTGGTCGTCATCGGGGGTGGCCTCGCCGGCCTCGTCGCCGCCTACGAGCTCAAGCGCCAGGGGCATCGGCCGATCGTGCTCGAAGCGCAGAACCGGGTCGGCGGCCGCATCCACACCCTCCGGACGTTCGCCCCAGGGCTCTACGCGGAGGCGGGCGCCATGCGTATCCCGCGCGCCCACGACCTGACGCTCGCGTACTGCGACCACTTCCGGCTGCCGATGCGGCCGTTCCCGATGGGCGATCCACGCGGCCTCGTCCACGTCGGCGGCAACCGGATGACGCTGGCGGAGGCGAACGCGGACCCGGCCCGGCTGGGGTTCCAGGTCGCGGACCACGAGCGTGGCCGGACAGCGGACGACCTCTGGGAGGACGCCATCAGCGACCTGCGGCGGACGATCGACGCCGAGGGTCCCGCGGCGTGGGACGACATCGTGCGGCGCTACGACGAGTTCAGCCTCCACGAGTTCCTCAGCAGCCGCGGCTGGTCCCGCGGGGCCATCGAGTACTACGCGGTCATGAACTTCGTGGAAGCGGACATGCACAACGCGGTCGTCGAGGTGCTGCGCGAGGACCTGGGCGGGGCGTATCTCGACATGCAGCGTATCGACGGGGGCATGGATGCCCTGCCGAACGCCTTCTACGCCGCGCTCCAGGGTGAGGTCCGGCTGGGCACCGAGGTCTTCGCCATCGAGCAGGATCCGGGCGGGGTCACGGTCCACTACAAGACGGAGGCGGCGCGCTTCCGGGCGCGTGCCGACTACGCGGTGTGCACCCTGCCCTTCCCGGTGCTGCGCACGGTCGAGGTGACGCCCGACCTGTCGCACGCGAAGCGACGAGCCATCCGGCAACTCAACTACCACGCATCGACCAAGGTCCTGTTCCAGGTCCGGGAGAGGATCTGGGAGACGGATGACGGCATCGATGGCGGGGCGACCGTCACCGACCTGCCGGTGCGACGGCTCAACTACCCACCGCCCGACCCGTCGACCAGCCGGGGCGTGCTGCTCGCCTCGTACACCTGGGGGCAGGATGCGCTCCAGTGGGGGGCGATGGACGAGGAGACGCGACTGGAGGAAGCGCTCGACGACGTCGCCCGCATCCATCCGCGCATCCGGGACGTATACGAGACCGGCGCGAGCCACGCCTGGTATGGCGACCGGTGGGCGCGTGGCGCGTTCGCCCTCTTCGCGCCAGGGCAGCAGATCGAGCTCCAGGCCGACATCCTCCGGCCGGAGGGCCGCATCCTGTTCGCGGGCGAGCACTGCTCGCTGTATCACGCCTGGATCCAGGGAGCGCTGGAGTCGGGCATCCGGGCCGCGCGCCAGATCCACGAGGACACCGTGCAGGGGGCCGCTGCCGGATAGGCGTGGCGGCCGCGCGCAGGACAGGCTGTTCCGGGACGTCGCCCACTCCCACGAACCTGCGTGTGCTGCATACCATCACGGTCGACCAGTCGGAACTGCAGCGAGGCACATCCATGAGTGACGCTCGGAACCCTTCCAAGGACACCACCTTCTCGGACGAGGAGAAGCTCGCGATGAAGGAACGTGCCAAGGAGCAGAAGGCCGCGGCACGCAGGGGCGCGTCCGCGGCGGACGGCGAACGCGACGTGCTCGCGAAGATCGCCGAGATGGAGGAATCCGATCGCACCATGGGCGAGCGGATCCATGCCATCGTCAGGGCCAGCGCACCGGCCCTGGTCCCCAGGCTCTGGTACGGGCAGCCCGCGTACGCCAAGGATGGCAAGGTCGTCTGCTTCTTCCAGAACGCGCGGAAGTTCAAGACCCGGTACTCCACCTTCGGCTTCAGCGAGGACGCCAACCTCGACGACGGCGACATGTGGCCGACCGCATTCGCCCTCGTGAGGCTCACCGCGGACGTCGAGGCCCGGATCGGCGCGCTCGTGCGGCAAGCGGCGAGCTGAGACTCGCTGGCCGCCCACCCCGGGGTCGAGAGCGGGCGCGGATGGGGGAGCCGCGCCCGCTGGGAGAGTCAGGCTGCGGCGGTGGCGAGCTCCGGTTCGAGCTCCAGGTCTTCGTCGTCGAGCTCGTCATCGTCCTCATCGGCCGCGAGCTCATGTGGCTCGACACCGAGCTGGGCGGCCTGGGTCGCGAGCGCCTCCGCCGCCGACTCCGCCGCGTAGTCCTTCTTCTTGCGACCGGACAGCATCTCCACCGAGGACGCGACGATCTCCGTCTTCCAGTGTCGCAACTTGCGGTCGTCCTCCCATTGGCGGGTCTGGAGGCGACCCTCGATGGCCACGAGTTGGCCCTTGCC
>CAWJKF010000016.1:0-35474 GCA_963843335.1 uncultured Chloroflexia bacterium | reverse complement strand
TCTGAGCATGCTGCCTGGGGATGAGGGCTCGATGCCCTGGACCAGCAGCCGAACGGCTGACGCCAGGCGTGCTGGATCCGGGCCTGTCGCCTCGTGGGAGGTGCCCATCGCCAATCCGAACAGGGTGGACAGGAGGACCAGCGCGGCGTCCCAGGCAGGGTCAATGTCGGGGCGGACCCGCCCGAGGTCCCGTTCGGCGGCCAGATAGGCGGTGATCGCCTCGGGTGGCCCGCCGGGAGCGGGGCGCCGACAGCACCCAGCGCGCGACGACGCAGGGCGGCAAGCTCTGGGTCTGCCTGGATGGCCACTTCGAGCGGTACTCCCCCTCCTGGAGCTCCGCGAGGCGGCTCAGCGCGTTGACCAGGTTCTCCTCCACGGTGCCCTCGTCCCGGCCCGTGCCGGGAGGCCAGCCACCCACTCGAGCATGGCGGCATTGGGCTCGAGCGCCGCGGCGAAGAACAGGGCGGTCTTGTCCGGGAAGTGTCGGTAGATCGTCCCCTCCGCGACGCCCGCGCCGCCTCAGCGATGGCACGGGTGGATGCGCGCGCATACCCGCTCTCAGCGACGACTGCGAGCGTCGCTTCGATGAGCTTCGCGCGCGTCCCCCCCCCCCCCGGTCCCCCCCGCGCTGCGTCACCCGATCCCTCCCTCCCCAGTCGGTCACGTCCCGCCGCGCGAACACCCCATCCCCGCGAGGACGAGGCCCACGATGACATACACGCCACCGAGCGCAAGGCAAGCGCTCCCCGAAGGACACAGCGGCGGTGCCGCCGCTCGCGATCGCGTTCAGCGTCGTGCCCAGAAGCAGGTCGGACGGCGCGGCGCTCACCGTCATCTTGATCAGCGACTCGAGCCCCAGCACGTAGCCGATGCCGATCGCCACCGCTCCCACCGCAGAACGGGTGAGCACGGCGATCACGAGGCCAAGGACGCCCCAGACGACCAGCGATAGGTACAGGTTGATCCAGGCCTCGCCGATGACCGCCAGGACACTCGGTCCCCAGGCGGAGGTGTCGATGCCGCTCGCGCCCACCATCGGCAGCCCGCCATCCCGTTGGCGAGGGCGGCGGCGGTCGTCGCGAGGGCGGTCACCCCGAGGAGGGCGAGGACCTTCCCGGCAAGCAACCGCCAGCGGCGAGGCTCCCCGGCGACGAGCAGGCGGATCAACCCGCTCGAGTAGTCCCGGGCGGTGAATATGGCCGACATCGACAAGGTGACGATGCCGAACATGTTGGATGCGGCGGACAGACCGGCCATCCACACCGGACGAGGCCTCGAGCTCCGCGCGCGTCGGGAAGGTCACGCCCGGGCTCGGCAGCGCGGACGCGCTGCTATCCGCGACCCACCGTGGACATGACCGTATTGATCATGACCGCAAACAGGGCCATGAGGCCGAACCACGCCAGGAGGACCCGCGCTGGCCCAGGCGGGTCAACTCGCTGCGGACCACGCGCACCGTCAGGCGACCTTCCGGTCGGTGGCAGCCCGGGCCGATGCGAGTTCCCCGTCAGTCCGGCCGGTCATCTCGAGGAAGAGCTCCTCGAGCGAGTCCTGGGTGACGATGAGCCGGCTGAGCGTCACGCCCGTGGCCGTCGCCGCCCGGTTCAACTCCGCGGCTCGATCGGCACCAGCCTCGCACGCGGATGGTTTCGCCCGCTTGCGCCAGCTGCCAGCCTGCTGTGGCGAGGGCCTCGGCCAGCCTGCCGAGTCCTCGGGGTGCTCGGCCGCGATGTCGATGTGGGCGCGGGTCCGCTTCAGCATCTCCTGCATCGGCCCGGCGAACAGGACCTCACCGGACCGGATGATCACGAGGTGATCGCAGATGGCCTCGATCTCGGAGAGCAGGTGCGAGGACACGATGACCGTCCGGCCGTCGAACGCCAACCGCCGCAGCAGGCCCCGGATCTCCACGATCCCCGCGGGATCGAGGCCGTTCGTGGGCTCGTCCAGGATGAGCAGGCCGGGGTCGGTGAGCAGCGCCGCCGCGATCCCGAGCCGCTGCTTCATGCCCAGCGAGAAGCGGCGCACGGGCTCCGTGTCGCGACCGACCAGGCCAACCTGCCGGAGGACCTCGTCCACTCGCGCTCCTGGCGTTCCGTGGAGGTGCGCGAGCGACGTCAGGTTGGCACGCGCCGACAGGCCGGCGATGAAGGCTGGACTCTCGATCAAGGCCCCCCGACGTCCGAGGCGAACAGCTTCGGCTCCGTGATCGGATGGCCCAGGACGGTCGCCTCGCCACTCGTCGGCCGGATGAGTCCGAGCAAGGTACGGATCAGGGTCGACTTCCCGGACCCGTTAGGGCCGACCAGGCCGATCACACCACCCGCGGGCAGATCGAGGGTGACCGCGTCCAAGGCGGTGATGGAACCGAAGGTGCGAGTCAGCTCGGTGGCGTTGATGACGGACAAGGTGGACCTCCAGCCGTAATGTGAGTGAGCACCCACTCACATTACGCCACGGAAGAGTCCCCGTCAAGGGCAGGCACGAAGGCCCGTGCGACATACACGGTTGGTCATGTCCTGACCTCGGTGCCATGGAGGCTCGCCGTCAGTGGCCGAGGGCCCCCTGGTCGCCGGGCACACTGACTGACGGCGACGGGCAGGCCTCCGGGAAGACCGCGAGGAGCTCGAGGGTCGCGTCGTCGAATACCAGGTGCCCGCAAGGCGCGGGATCGTCGGCCGGGCTCCAGGGTCGGTCGGTGGATGCGAACACGTCTCCCCGAACCTTCGCGACCCAGACCACACGCTCAGCGACGTCCGCTACCTCGGCCGCGGGGACCTGCGGGAGGCTCGTTGGCAGCCGGCTTGCGGGCATGGCCATGATCTCGACCACATCCGGCGGTTGGTGGAGCACCGGCGCCGCTTCCTTGCCGGCCTGCGCGTCGAGATAGCCACGCGCCATCCCCGCGATGTCCTCGCTCGTCCGGATGGGCGTCATCCCGACGGGCGGGAGGAACCGATACGGGTCGTTCGGAGCGACCGCGATGCGCAGCGCCACGGTCGCGACGACCGCAGCGACGCCGATGCTCGCGACGGCGACCATCCGCCTGGTGATGTGCACCGTCGTGGACGCGTTCGGCACCGTGGACCGTTCCCGTTCAGTGGTCGACTCCTGCAGGGACACTTCATCGTCGGCGGTCCAGGACAGCCGCGCAAGGTGACCGCCCGACGGCGCGTGCACACGTCGCCCATCACACGCGCGCTCGCCGCTATGCATCCGAGCTGCGACGATCGAGTACCTCTCCGGCCCGGGGTCGCTCAGGGGCGCCGCCACCGCCGCGTCGGTGTCCGCGCGCTTCCCCGCTCGGGCGGCTCCGTTCGGGGCAGTCCCGCGCCCGTCAGCCGCCGGAGGTCTTGAGCGCGTCTTCCAGCTGGCTCTCGGTCTCCGGGTCCAGCGTGCTCTGGTAGACCTTGCCCTGGAATTGCCGGACCGTGCCCACGAGCGCCGCCGGATTGGCATCCACGAGCGCGAAGACCGCGGACGTACCGGGGGTCAGGTCGTTCGTGACGTCCGTGATCATCTGCTTGTCGACGTTGTGGTGGAGGCTCCGGCCGATGAGCCCACCGACCGCGGCGCCGATGATGATGCCGCCGATGGGGAAGAAGACTCCCGCCAGCAGCAGGCCGATGACGCCGCCGCCGACGCCGCCGGCGATGGTCGTGGAGTCCGTCTCGTTGTGGGTGTTGACCTTGCCCGAGGCGTCCTTGACCACGACCGCGACGTCACGCAGGGCCAGGCCCGCATGCCTTCTGGGCATCCCGCAGGGCTGCCAGCGCCGCAGGTCCATCGGTCTCGTTGCCGAACGTGATGACCACCAGATCGCTCATGGAGGACTCCTCGCTGCCTGGCAGACCGGAGCCGGATCCGGCTGTATCCGCCACGAGGATGGTACCCGGGCGACGATGTCTGGCGCGGGCCGAGGCCGCCGACCGCTGGCCGCCCGACGGGACCGCTGAACGGCCGCCGGGCCGGGTGGCAGGAGTGCCGCCGCGCTAGCGTCCTGAGCGGTCGACGAGGGTGCCGGCGCGTCGACCCAGGCGACGTGCGAACGACCACGGCCCGGTCCGCTGGGGCGAGGGCCAGGGTGGCGTCAGGTCATCGAGACGGTCCGCATGCTGCTCCAGCCACGCGCCGAGCGCGCCGACACCCAGCGCCGACTGGGAGATCGTCGCGCGGCGCTTGAGCTCGTGCTCGGGGGTGAGCCGCGAGCCATCCGGGTTCCGCACGTCACGCACGCGGCCCGTCTCCAGCAGCTCGATGAGCCGCGGGTGGACGAGCCCCGGCACGGCGCCCGCGGCGCGCGTCCGGTCGAGCAGCCAGCCGCGTGCCTCGGCACTGCTCTTGAGGCGGACGCCGGGCACGGCCTGCTCCTCCGGGTCGCGCGTCGAGCGGATGGCCGCGATGGCCGGATCGGCGGCAATGAGCAGGTCGCGGTAGAAGGCGCCATCGATCTTGCGCGCCGGGTCGACGGCGAGTGCCGCGGCCACGACGTCCGCGTCGAACGCGGGCATCACCGCGCCCGCCTCCGGGCCGTACAGCCACTCGGCCATGATGCCGACGCCCATCGTGGTCCGGGTGCCGAGCACCGACAGCACGAGCCCGTTGGGGTCGTCGGCGAGCTCGCTCGAGCGTGCCTGCCACTGCCGCCGGGCGGAATCGGCCAGCCACTCGGTGGCCTCGACGGTCAGCACCTTCTTCGACAGCCCGCCACGCCAGAGCGCATCGAACAACGCGGCGTCCCGCTCCGGACCCGGCGGCGCGACGACCGCGGCAGGCGGGATGTGCTCGTTGTGGAGGAGGGTGTCGAACGCGATGCCATCGGCGACCCGGAGCCCGTCCGACCGGACGCGGCGGGCGAGAGCGCCGGCCCAGGTGTGCTGTGCGGCCCGGTGCTCCATGCGTGCCAGGACCTCGGTCGCGTCGTCCCCGTATGACAGCCCGGCCGGGTCGACGACGCTGTGCGGGAAACCCAGCCGAGCGGCGACCTCGCGGGCGATGCCCACGTCGTCGCGGCCATCGTCCTTGGTGGTGGTGATGGCGGCGACGGGCGTGCCCGCATCGCGCAGCAGGATGCCCAGCAGGCGCGAGTCGTAGCCGCCGGTCAGTGGCAGCGTGGTGGGTGCGTCGCCGTACCCCGCGACCGCCCCTCGGAGTGCCTCCAGCACCGCCCCGACATCGCTCGCCCCGCCCGCCGGTGCCGGCAGTCCGACCCACGGTGGGTCCCAGCGGCCGTCGGTGAGCGACCCCGTCTCGTGGTCCAGGACGAGGGTGCGCGCCCCCAGCAGCCGCCGGATACCCACGAACGGCGTCCGGTCGGCGACGGGGATGGTGAGCACGATGGTGCACGCCCAGGCATCCCAGTCGATGGCCAGCGCGCCCGGCTCGAGCGCCAACAGGGGCTCGATGCGGCTGGCGAACCAGCGGCCATCGGCCAGCTGGCGGTGGAAGACATCGAGAAACCCGTGGGCCCCCGCGTGGAGCACCGTCCGCGTGTCATCGTCGGCGAGGCCCGCGGCTTCCACAGCGACGGCAGCTGCCTGCCAGCCCACCCCGGCCGCCGGCTGACGGTCACCGAACGCCCACGCGACCGAGCCGCCCGCCAGCGCGCCCTCCGAGCGGTAGGGGACCAGCGGCCGCGACGCGAGCAGCAGCAGGTCCGGCCGTTCGTGGACCGTCACGAGGCCCGGCACCGCTGCGTGGAGTCGACGCAGCCGCTCCGGGTCGGGTCGACCCAGCACGCCGCAGACGAACGGGCGAGCCACGTAGCGCATGAGCGGGGATGCTACAGGCCCAGGGATCGAGGACGGCGCATCCGCCTCTGGAGCCGCCGCGCGCACGCCAACCGCGGCGGCCCCGCTCGGAGCCACAGCGGTCGTCTCGCGGACCACGAGGCGCACCGGCAGCCTCACGGTGCCGTGGATCGCCGGATCCTGGGGCTCCTCATCCGACGATGCCGTCAGCAGTCGGTCCACGCCCCAGTCGCCCAGCGCCGGGAGGTCCTGGGCGATGGTGGTCAGTGACGGTTCCGCGAACTCCGCGAGGTCGATGTCGTCGAAGCCGACGACGCTCACGTCCTCGGGCACGGAGCGGCCACTGGCGCGGACGGCCCGCAGCGCACCGAACGCCACCACGTCGTTGTAGCACAGGATCCCCGGTGACCTCGGGATGCGCGTGGAGCAGGCGGCTGGCCGCGGCCGCCCCACTCGCGACGTTGCTCTCGCAACGTTCGACCACGAGCGTGGCAACATCCGCAGCGGCGGAACGCAATGCCCGCCGGACGCCCCGCAGTCGTTCGGCTGCGGCCGGGTCGTCGCCCGACACGGTGACCATGCCCAACCACCGGTGGCCAAGGGACAGCAGGTGCTCCGCCCCGATCCGGCCGCCGTCCTGGTTGTCGCTCATCGCCGCCGGCGTGCTGCCGTCGTGGGTCTCGCTGTTGACCATCACGGTCGGTAGCCGTGCGCGACCCAGCCATTGCGCATGACGGTGACGAAGGCCACTCGTGGCCACCACGACCCCATCCACCCGGCGCGAGGCCAGCAGCTCCAGGAAGGCCTCCTCGCGCTCCGGGTCATTGGCGCCGTTGCCCAGCAGGACCACGTAGCCCCGGTCACGGGCACGGTCCTCGATGGCTCGCACGAGCTCCGGGAAGAACGGGTTCTGGATGTCCGTGATGAGCAGCCCCAGGGTGTGGGTCGTCCGCAGCTTGAGCGAACGCGCCACGCCAGACGGTCGGTAGTCGAGGGAACGCGCCGCGGCGAGCACCCGATCACGACTGCCGCCACGTCCCCGGCTGCGGCCGGACAGGACCCGGCTGACCGTCGCCGTCGAGACCCCGGCGAGCTGGGCGACATCGCCGATGGTCACGGCCGCCCGTCCAGGGGAGCCCTGGGAGGGCGGCTCGCTCATCCCGCTGCCGGGACGCCGTCGTCCTGCGCGTCGGACGCGGCCATCAGCTCGTCCAGCTCTCGGGCCAGCTCCTGGAGCTCGTCACCGCCACCCATGAGCCGGAGCAGCTCGTCCTGGCCCACCTCGCCCCGGCGGAACTCGCCCGCCAATCGGCCGTGGGACAGGATCGTGAACCGGTCGCCAACCGGCAGGGCGTGCTGGACGTTGTGGGTGATGAAGATGACCGCCGAGCCCCCGCGAGCGCGCCCGGATGACGTGGCGCAGCACGATGGCCGCCTCCTTGACGCCCAGCGCCGACGTCGGCTCGTCGAGGATCAGCACGCGCGCGCCGAAGTACTCGGCGCGCGCGATGGCCAGCGTCTGTCGCTCGCCACCCGAGAGCGTGCCCACGAGCTGCCCGGGATCGCGCAGGTTGATGCCGATCTCGGCCATCTGGTCGATCGCGATGCGGCCGGCCTCGCTGACGTCGAAGCGCCGGAACGGGCCCCAGCCGCTGGTCGGCTCCGAGCCCACGAAGAAGTTGCGGCTGACGCTCATGAGCGGCAGGACCGCGAGGTCCTGGTAGACGGTGGCGATCCCCCGGTCCAGGGCGTCCCGGGGCGACGAGAACCGGACCGGCGCGCCGTCGATGAGCATCTCGCCCCGGTCGGGCCGGATACACCCCGGACAGGATCTTGATCAGGGTCGACTTGCCGGCGCCGTTGTCACCCAGGAGGCAGTTCACCTCGCCCGCACGGACCGACAGCGAGACCTGTCGAGGGCGATGACCCGGCCGAAGTCCTTGGACATCTCGCGGGCCTCGAGCACGGGCACGGCGCGTCGCATCGGGCGGGCCCCCTGGGTGCCGTACGCCGCGATCCGGGCCGCGGTGTCGGCCGGCAGCGTCAGGGGCGCATCGTCATGGGCGCTGAAGGGCGTCTGGTCCATCAGCGGGTCCCCGATGCGCGTCGCAGGACGTAGGTGTTGACGAGGACCGCGATCAGCAGCAGCAGCACCCAGCACGGCCTGGTACCAGTCGGTGTTGATGCCCGCGTAGAGGATCCCCAGCGAGTGGCGCCGAGGATGAACGCCCCGAAGGCGGAGCCGATGGCCGAGCCGTAGCCGCCGGTCAGGAGCGTCCCGCCGACGACCGCGGTGATGATCGCCTGGAACTCCTTGCCGGTCCCGTCGTTGACGTCGGCGCTGCCCACCTGGGGCACCACGATGCAGGAGTAGGAGCGCGGCCGCCGCGGCCGTGGTCATGAACAGCATGATCTTGACGCGGGAGACCGGGACCCCCACGTAGCGTGACGCCAGGGCGGACCCACCGACCGCGAAGATCCAGTTGCCGAAGCGCGTCCGGAGCAGGACCCAGGATCCCGACCACGACGACCACGAGCCACCACAGCAGCTCGACCCGGAAGACCGCCCGGTCGATGGTGAACATGGGTGCCGAGAACAGCCGCACGCCGGGCTGTCGTTGGCCCAGGGGGCAGCCGGACGATCGTCTGGTCGGTGATCTGGCGGGTCATGCGCGATGGTCACGCCACGCAGGACCAGCATCGATGCGAGGGTGATCAGGAATGATGGCAGTCCGGTCCGGACGACAAGCTAGCCGTTGACGGCCCCGAGGGTGAGTGCGAGCGCGAACGTGAGCACCACCGCGAGCGCGGGGTCCAGGCCGTACTGGGTGATGAGCAGGCCAGGAAGATGCTCGTGACGCCGATCGATGGAGCCCAGTGACAGGTCGAACTCGCCGGCGATCATCAGCAGTGCGACCGGCGCCCCCAGGATGCCCACCTGGGCCGCGATCTGGAGCCAGCCGGCGACGCCGATGGGCCCCAGGAAGCCGTTGCTTGCCGGCCAGGACGGCGAAGATGACGAACACCAGGACGGCGCCGAGGAGCGGCACCGATCTCCGGCCGGGAGAACAGGCGCCGAGCGGGCCCTCGGTGCGGAGTCGACTGGGAGCGGCGCCCGTTGCGGTCATCCTCGGCGGTCCTCCGACTGGTGTGAGGCCGGGCGTCGGGTGACGCCCGGCCCGGGTCGGGTTCGCCTAGCGGGTGGTACCCGCGTTGGCGATGACGAGGTCGACGTTGTCCTTGGTGACGAAGCCGGGACCCGTGTGGATCGGGCCCCCGCCGCCGGGGAGCAGGCCGTACAGGTTGTAGTAGGTGAGGATCTCGATCGGCAGGTACCCCTGGAGGAACTGCTGCTGGTCGATGGCGAAGTCGACCGTGCCGGCCTTGATCCCGGCCAGCATGTCCGCCGACAGGTCGAACGTGGCGAGGTGGATCTTGCCGGCCTTGCCCAGCTGGTCGACGGCCTTGAGGGCCGGCGCTGCGCCGGTCGGCCCGAGGGCCAGGACGCCGTCGATGGTCGGGTCTGCCTGGAGGGCCGCCGACGATGAGCTTGCTGGGCGCCTGTCTGGTCGGCGAGGTCGACCTGGACGACCTTGGACTTGGCGTCCGCGCCAAGGCCCTTCGCGAAGCCGTGCGCACCGGGCGTCGAGGGCCGGCTTGCCGACCTCCTGGTTGATGCAGATGGCGTTCTTGACGCCCGCCGCGCCATCTTCTCGCCCGGCGCCCTCGCCGGCCGGGAACTCGTCCTGGCCGACGTGGGTCAGGATGCCCAGGCTCTTGTACACGTCAGAGCCGGAGTTCGCGGAGATGACCGGGATCCCCGCATCGACGGCGCTCTGGATCGCGGGGCCGAGGGCGGTCGCATCCGGGATGGAGACCACCAGGCCTTGCGGGTTCTTGCCCACGGCCGCGTGATGAGCTGGGCCATGCGTTCATGTCGAACGTGTTCCGGGCGCCGAATAGTTGACCGTGACGCCGTGCGCGCCATGTCCTTGCGCGCGGCTTGACGCCGTTGACGAAGATCGACCAGAACGGGTCCGTCGCCTGGCCGTGGGTCACGACCTCTATGTGGATGGGACCTCCTGCCGTCCGGGGATTGTGCCGAGGCCATGCCCGGGGCGAGTGCGGCACCGGCCAACAGGCCTGTGCCCACTGCGCAGGCTGATTCCCTTGCGTACGTTCATCCGTTAGCTCCTCCTGGCACGATGGGCTGTCCCCATCGTGTGTGTCCCGTGTGGTCCGGACCCTTGCCGGCCTCAGGCGATCGACTGGCTGCTGGCGGGCACCTCCTGCTATCGCGTGGTGGGCCGTGCCGCCAGCCCGGCGATCTCGCTGAGGGCGACAGGGCGGTGTTCGCGCATGGATCGAGTGGCAGCCTCTGCGACGCGGAGTGACTCGACGCCGTCGCGGGCGGTGCAGGGGGAGGGGTCTCGCCGCGTGCCACCGAGAGGAACGCGATGAGCTCTGCGCGGTAGGCACCCGGGAAGCGACCGAAGAAGTCCGGCCAGGCTGGTCCCGCGGGCGGCGGCACGCCCGGCTCCACCGAGCGCATCGGGGTGTGGGGTCCGAGGCCGACACTGATGCTGTCCCGAGAGCCGAACAGCTCCGCCCGGATGTCGTAGCCCAGGGGATCGTGGCGGCTGCTGGTCAGGACCGCCAGGGTGCCGTCCTCCATCCGCAGCGTGGCCACACCGGTGTCCACGTCGTCGTACTTGGCGAAGACCGGGAAGCCACGCACGCCGCCGTCGGCGTAGACCTCGGCGACCTCGGTCCCCAGCAGCCAGCGGATGACGTCGAAGTCGTGCACCGAGAAGTCCCGGAACAGCCCGCCCGATGCCGGGATGTACGACTCATGCGGCGGGGCGGGGTCGTGGCCGGCCAGCCGGACCACGTAGACCGTGCCCAGCTCGCCGCTCTCCACCATCCGGCGCGCCTCGCGATACCCCGCATCGAATCGACGCTGGAAGCCCAGCTGGAAGGGCACGCCGGACGCCTCCACCAGCTGCGCGACCGCGATCGTCTCCTCGAGCGTGCCCGGCCAGGGGCTTCTCGCAGTAGGTCGGGATGCCGCGGCCGATGCCTGCCCGGACCAGGTCAGCGTGTGCGTCCGTCGCCGCCGCGATGACGATGGCCTCGGCGCTGTCCAGGAGGGCTTCCACCGAGGGCAGGGCACGGGCGCCGACCGACTGCTGCCGTCCGCGCCGCGCGGTCCGTATCGGTATCGGCGACGAGGAGTTCGTCGACACCGTCGAGCCCCGACAGCAATCGCGCGTGCATGGCCCCGATACGGCCCACGTCCGATCGAGCCCATCCTCATCCGCTCGCAGCTCCCGTTGATGGCCGTCATCGGATCGTCACCGTACGGTAACGCAGGTGCAATCTGTAATCGATTGCGTATGATTGGCGCGACCGGGGAGCCTGTCAACCCTTTGTCTGCGCATGACCATCGACCGGAGGAGGCGATCACATGGGCGGGACCCGACGTCTGACGACCGCGCAGGCCGTGGTCGCGTTCCTCCGCCAGCAGTACGTCGAGCGGGACGACGAGCGGAGCCGCTTCATCTCGGGCGTGTTCGGCATCTTCGGGCACGGCAACGTGGCGGGCATGGGGGAGGCGCTGGAGGCGGACGTCGCGGCCCACGGGCAGGACGCGTTGCGCTATCTCCAGGCACGCAACGAGCAGGGGATGGTCCATACCGCGAGCGCGTACGCCAAGCAGCGCCGACGCCTGAACACGTTCGCTTGCACCAGCTCCATCGGGCCTGGCGCGACCAACATGATCACGGGTGCCGCGACCGCCACGGTCAACCGGCTGCCGGTGCTGCTGCTGCCCGGGGACATCTTCAGCACTCGGCGGGTCTCGCCCGTGCTCCAGCAGCTGGAGCGGCCTGAGAGCCACACAGCGAGCGTCAACGACGCTTTCCGGCCGGTGTCGCGCTACTGGGACCGCATCGATCGGCCCCAGCCAGCTGGTGACCGCGCTGCCCGCCGCATTCCGCGTCCTGACCTCGCCCGCCGAGACCGGCGCGGTGACCCTGTGCCTGCCCCAGGACATCCAGGCGGAGGCATGGGACTTCCCGGCGGAGCTGTTCGAGGAGCGCACCTGGGTCGTCCCGCGGTCGAGGCCCGACACGACGCTCCTGGGCCGTGCCGCGGATGCCATCGCCGGTGCCCAGCGGCCGATGATCGTGGCCGGTGGTGGTGTCCTGTACTCCGCCGCGGAAGATGCGCTGGACGCCTTCGCGACCCGCTTCGGTATCCCGGTCGCCGAGACACAGGCGGGCAAGGGAGCGCTCCCCTGGGATCACGCGCTCCAGCTGGGCCCCGTCGGCGCGACCGGCGGATGGCCGCGAACGCGGTCGCTCGCGACGCCGATGTGGTCATCGTCATCGGCACCCGCCTGTCCGACTTCACGACGGCCTCCTGGACCGCCTGGCAGCGTCCGAACGTGCGCTTCGTGGCCATCAATGTGGCGGAGCTGGACGCGGCCAAGGCGCGCGCGATCCCGCTGCTCGCCGATGCCCGCGTGTGTCTGGAGGAGCTGACCGCGGCCCTCGAAGCACGGGGCTACCAGGGTCTCGGGGCACCGCAGCGGGGCCGAGACGATCCGCCTCCGAAAAGCCGGGACGACGAGGTGGAGCGCGTCCGGGCGCTGGCCACGCCGGTACACACCTCGCAGCCGGAAGCGATCCGGCTGGTGAACGAGGCCGCGGGCAGGGACGGCGTCGTGGTCTGCGCCGCGGGCCAGCCTGCCGGGTGACCTGCACAAGCTGTGGCGCACCTCGCGACCCGGCGGCTATCACCTGGAGTACGGCTACTCCACCATGGGTTACGAGGTCGCCGGTGGTATCGGTGTCGCGATGGCGGACCCCTCCCGACGCGTGTACGTGATGGTCGGCGACGGATCGTGGCTGATGCTGTCGGCCGAGATCGCGACCGCCGTCCAGGAAGGTATCGGGCTCACCGTCGTGCTCCTGGACAACCACGGATTCCGGTGTATCCGCAACCTGTCCGAGTCGTGTGGCGGCGAGGGCACCTTCCAGGACTTCCGGTTCCGCGACCCGGTCACGGGACAGCTGACCGGGGATGTGCTGCCCATCGATTTCGCTGCGAACGCGGCCAGCCTGGGCGCCCATGTCCTGACGGCGCACGACCGGGGGAGCTGGCGCGGGCGCTCGAGACCAGCCGGGGCATCACCGGACGACCCGTGGTCATCGTGACCGAGGTCGACCCGTCCGTCGACGTGCCCGGCTATGACAGCTGGTGGGACGTGCCCGTGGCAGAGGTCTCGGACAGCCCCAGGTGTTCGGGCCGCGCACCAGGCGTGCCTAGAGCGCACAGTCGTCACAGGAACGTAACCTGCCATGAGCGGGGACACACCGGAGCCACAGGTCATGACCGGCACGCTGCCCATCGCGAGCGCCCCGTGCTCCTTTGGGGTGGACGAGGTGGTCGTGGACGATGCATGGATGCCGGGTCCCGATGAGATGCTCGACTGGATGCTGGGCATCGGCTACGCGGGCACCGAGCTGGGGCCACCCAGCTATCTGGGTGCCGGGCACGCGGCACGGGAGCGGCTGGACCGGCGTGGCCTGCAGCTCGTCGGGTGCGTTCCTGCCCGGGCCACTTCAGCCGCGCCGACCGGGCACCCGCTGACCGTGAATGGCTGCGCGGCCAGCTGCTGCTGCTGCGCGACGCCACTCACCGCGGGGTCGCGAGCCGTTCGCCGTCCTGTGCGAGGCGATCGACGAACCCGACCGGCGTCGGCTACTCGGGACGCATCGACCTGCACCCCGAGGCCCAGCTGGACCAGACGCGGGTTCGCACCCTGCTGGAGAATCTCCACCGAGCCGGGGAGCTGTGCCGGGAGCTGGGTTCCGGGCCGTCATCCACCCCCACGCGGGCACCTACATCGAGACCGACGCGGAGATCGAGCGCATCGTCGAAGGGCCTCGATGGTTCGCTCGTGGGGCTGTGCCTCGACAGCGGTCACTTCCGGTATGGCGGAGCGGACCCCGCGCAGCGCGTGCGTGACTATCGAAGCGTGCTCCAGCACGTGCATCTCAAGGATTCCACGCCCAGGTTCATCCGCGATGTCCCGCCGCGACGACCTGGGCCTCGAGAGGCGGCCCTGGCACGCGGCATGTTGACGGAGCTGGGCCACGGGCAATTCGGGTATCGATGCGGGTGGTCCACGGCGCTTCGGGATGTGGGCTACGACGGATGGTGGTCGTGGAGCAGGACCGGCCTGCTCGATGAGCGTGTGACGCGCCACGAGCTGGTGGCCTCGCAGCGCCGGAACCTGGAGTACCTGCGGACCCTGGGACTGTCAGGACGACCCCGTTCCATCCCTGCTGCGGCGCGCCAGCGCGCCCGACTCCCCGCGACGGCGCCACCCAGCGGAGTAGACCCCAGCAGACGCGGGCTGGGAGTGGATCAGCTGCAGCACCCACCGGTTGGACGCTGGCATGACCGTCGAGAAGCGGACCGGGTGACGACCAGGGGTCGCGGTCGTGGTCCTCGAGGAAAGTAGTCGACATCGCAGGTCGGGTCGCCGCACAGTTCAGGGTCCGTCGGCAACCGCGAGCAGCGTGTTCGACGGACCGCCGCCACCGGTCGTCCTGGTCGCCGCAGGGCGAGGCCTGTCATCCATCCGCTCACGGAGGGTGTCGCGACCGTGCTCATCGCGAGCGCACCGCTCCGGCGACCCGGTGCCGACCCGGTTCATCGAGCCCGCCGCGTGCGTGTCGAGGAACGCGGCAGCGGCCAGACCGCGCGACGGGTGCACCACCTGCTGCCGCCCGACGCTGCCGACCTCGCGCCTCATCCTCATGGGAGGTCTCTCACGCCAGGCGGCAACTGGTCCAGCTATCCGCCCCACAAGCACGATACGGAGGACCAGCCGCGGAATCGCTCCTGGAGGAGCTCTACTACTACCGGTTCGCGCGACCGCAGGGCTTCGCGTTCGCGCGGGTGTACACGGGGGTCCGAAGCACTGGACCAGGCACTCACGCCCATGGACGGCGACATGGTGCTGGTGCCCAGGGGCTTCCACCCGGTGGGTATGCCGGCGGGATACGATGGCTACTACCTCAACGTGATGGCCGGTCCCAGCCGACTCTGGAACTTCACCCTTGACCCCGACCACGCATGGCTGATGGATTGGTCGCCCGATGCGTCACGCTGACCAGAGGGGAGCAAGATCCGACAAGATGGGGTCAGCACATCGCGCGCACCGTAGCGCGACTTCCCGACCGACTATGGAACAATTCGTGCGCCGCCGTGGACTGGCGTGGGCCATCGAGCAGGGCGGCGACGGGCGCGACCACCAACCCGACCATCGTCGGCGATGTGCTCAAGCAAGCGAGATGGGCATCTGGGCGCCGCGCATCCGCGCGATCCATGCCGAACGTCCGGACGCCGACCGACCTGGACATCACGTGGCAGGTCATCGAAGAGATGGCCCTCCGGGGCTGGAAGATGCTCGGGCCCGTGTTCGAGCGGGAAAGGCGGCCGCAAGGGTCGCCTGTCGATCCAGACGAACCCCACGTTCCACGGCTCGACGCCGCTGATGGTGGACCAGGCGCGTCATTTCGCCACCCTCGCCCACCACGTCCAGGTCAAGTTCCCGGTGACCGCCGCAGGCCTGTCGGCCATCGAGCAGGCCACGTACGAGGGCATCTCCATCAACGCCACGGTCGCTTCACGGTGCCCCAGGCACTTGCTGTCGCCGAGGTGGTCGAGCGCGCGCTGCGCCGGCGCGAGGCGGAAGGCAAGGACGTCTCAGCACATGACCCCGGTGTGCACCCTCATGATCGGTCGTCTCGACGACTGGGTGCAGCGTGGTTGTGTGAGCGGGACGACATGATCGTGGACCCGGCCGCGGTCAACTGGGCGGGCATCGCGGTCTTCAAGAGGGCCGCAGGCTATCTATCGCGAGCGCGGGGTATCGCTGCCGGCCCTGGTCGCCGACGTATCCGCAACCACCCTCCATTGGTCGGAGATCGATCGGTGGGGACATGGTGCTCACGATCCCGTACCAGTGGGCCCGCACGCTTTGATGCGTCCACGGTCGAGGTTCGGGACCCGGTTCGACGACCCGGTACCCCACGGAGCACATGGGCACGGCTGCTCGATCTGGTGCCCGACTTCCGGCGCGCCTGGGAGACCGACGGGCTGTCGGTCGCCGAGTTCGACACGTACGGCCCCGACCGTCGCACGCTCCGCGACGTTCATCGCCAGCTACTCGTCCCCTCGTGGGCACCTCGACCACTGTGCTGCCCAATCGGACGTGAAGCCCAGGGCCTGACGCCGGTCGGGCGTCGACGACCCCGCGAACCGAGGCTCGGCCGCCCCTAGTACTGGCGACCGCTCCGGACCGTCAGGCTGGGAGGGCGTCGATGCGCGCGATCGTGGTCGCTGGAGGTATCGCCGGACTCGTCGCTGCGCGCGTCGGGATGGCACGCGTCCGTATGCCACGAGGGGCTGTCGTGGGCGGCAGGCGATGACGATGCCGCCTCGCGACGACCGGGTCCTGCCCCTGACGAAGGCCGTCGCGATCCTGGTCATCCCGGTCCTCGTCGCCGCGGTCGTGATCCTCTGCCTCCAGCCTGAGCGGGCCAGCGAGGTGTTCGCGTGGCCCATCAAGCCGCAGCTCACCGGGATGCTGCTCGGATCCGGCGTACTTCGGTGGAGTGGTCTTCTTCAGCCTGGTCCTGGGCACCCGACGCTGGCATGAGGTGGCTGTCGGCTTTCCCCCGGTGGCCGTGTTCGCCTCGCTCCTCCTGCTGACGACGCTCCTGCATTGGGGTCTGTTCAGCTTCGATCGCATGACTGGCTGGGTGTGGGTCATCGTCTACGTCATCGCACCGCCACTCGTCATCCTGGCGTGGTGGACGAACGGCCGGCGCGATCCGGGGCCGGCGGACGGGGAGCCCCTCATATCGCGTCCCATCGTGATCGCACTCGTCGTCACGGGCGTGGGGGCACTGGTGCTGTCAGGGTTGCTGTACCTGATCCCGGAGTCCTTCCAGGACGTCTGGCCGTGGAAGCTCACTGCCCTCTCGGGGCGTGTGCTGGCACCCATGATCTGCCTGCCCGGGGTCCTCGCACTCGGCTTGGCCATCGACCGGCGGTGGTCGTCGGTGGGGCGTCCGCTGCTGGCGCAGGCTGTCGCCCTCGTGGTCCTGATCGCCGCCCTGGTCGTCCGGAGCGAAGACCTGACCGGACCAGCGGCGAGCGTCGGACTCGGCTGCCGGCTCGTCCTCCTGGGGTCCCTGGCCGGCACGACGGCGCTGCTCGTGATGGCTGCTCGCGAGCGGGCGACCGGGGCGCGGCGGCGCGCGGTACGGGTCCTGACGGCCGGAGGCACCACGTCACCAGACGCGTGATGCCCCGCACGATCGGGGCGTCGCCCCGTCAGCCGCGCAGCAGGCGTGCGCAGGGCGCGGATGACGAAGGCTGCTGCCGCTGCGCAGGCGACGATGAACAGCGGGCTCGGATACGCGTCCGCGATGGGCTTGAAGGTCGCCCCGGATGAGGTGATTTCGATGACGCCGATGGGTGTGACACCCGCGCCGCCGCCGGCTCCGGTGCCGGTGCTCATCCCCTCTGCCGCGCCCTCATTGGCGCTTGTGGGGGTCGGGCCGCTCCCACCGCCGCCGCCGAAGAACCAGCGCACGCGGGCGACGGGCACGACCGTCAGCTCCCCACGCTCGATGGGCTCGCCGAAGCTGGTCTGGACGCCGATGGAACCACCCGTGCGGTCCATCAGCCGAGCCAGGAGGCGGTCCATGGGACTGCCTTCTGCCGCTTGCCGCGCGTCATCCCGTGCCTTCGAATTGTCTGTTGCCATGATCCGGGTACCTCCTCTTGGATGTCTAGGGCGCCGTCGCCCAGAGTTCCTTGCCGTGCTCCAGGTCGTCCGCAGCGAAGAACAGCCGGTCGCTCACAGCCGCGAAGCTGGTCGGGTCAGACCCTCCATTCGGTGACACATCGGCCAGCAGCTTCGTGCCCGTCCGCGTCCCATCGGAGATCGACGGTTCGACGCCGTGGACGCCATCATCGGCCGCCAGTAGCACACGGGCGTCGGTCGCTGCCATGGCCGGCCACGGATGACAATCCATCTCCAGGCAGCGCTGCGTGCCGATGGACCCCTCGGCACCGGGTCGGATGTCCCGGAGCAGCTTCGTGCCCGCGGCCGTGCCATCGCTCGTCCACGGCTCGCGGCCATGCGTGCCGTCATCGGCGGCGAACACCAGGGTGTCGCCCATGGCGGTGAGGCCACTCGGGTCGGACGGGCCTGCGGGCGCGATGTCCTTCACGCGGACGGTCCCGGTCGAGGTGCCGTCGGTCTTCCACAATTCCCGGCCACCCGTGCCATTCGCGGCGAAGAACAGCGTGCCGCCGATGTTGACCAGGCCGGCCGGATAGGAGCCGCGAGTCCCAGCCTTGATGTCCTTGACCAGTCGGGTACCGCCACTGCTGCCGTCGGTCCCCCAGAGCTCCATGCCGTGCTGGGGGTCGGTCGCCACGAAGTACATCCGGCGGCCGACCGCGGTCAGCGGTGACTCCCACGCTCCAGCGTTCGCGGGCGTGATCCCCGCCTCGTGCCGACCGCTGTGCCGTCGGTTCGCCACACCTCCGGCGCCCGCTCATCACCCATGCCGCACGGCAGGGGGCAGGACTCCATCGTGAAGAAGAGCAGCGACGGCGTGGCAGCCATCCGCAGGATGCCGCCCGTGGCATGTGCCGTCAGGGTCTTGACCCGCATGGTCCGGCAGCGGAGCCATCGCTCGTCCACAGTTGGAGCCTGTCGCCGGCCCGGACGCCGAAGTAGAGCGCCCCGCCCATGGTTCCCACCGCCTGGATGATGGTCCCTCCGGTGCCGGGCGGCTGTCCTTCACCAATCGCGTCCCGCTGCTCGTGCCGTCGCTCTTCCAGAGCTCCGTGCCGTGTGCCGCGTCCTCGGCCACGAAGTAGATCGTGGAGCCCACGACCGCGATGGGCGCGGGGTCTGATATCCGTATCGGTCCAGCCCCACATGGAACCAAGGGCACCCGCTCCGATGTCCTTGACCAAGCGGCTCCCGGCGGCCGTGCCGTCGCTCACCCATGGCTCGACCCCGTGGACCCCGTCGTCGGCGACGAAGAAGGCATTCGCGCCGACCTTGACCATGCCGGTGGGGTCCGAGCTCTCGGTCGCGGTATCGAGGTCGGTTACCAGATGCGTCCCGTCGGCCTGGCCGTCGCTGACCCAGAGCTCGCGGCCGTGGACCCGGTCGTCGGCGCTGAAGAACAGCTGCGTCCCGACCGCCGTCAGCCACCGCGGCGAGCCACCCCAAAGAATGACCCGTGGCCGCGATGTCGGCCACCTGCTGCGTGCCCGCCGCGGTGCCGTCGCTGCGCCACAGCTCGTCGCCGTCGGCTTCCTTCGAGCTGAAGTACAGCCGCCCGTCCATGGCGGCGGTGGTGGGTTCCTCGTACCGGTCGTGGGTCGGGACTTGGCTCGAGACCGCCTTGGTGCCAGCCGTCGTGCCGTCGGTGCGCCACAGTCGCCGTCCATGGGTGCCATCGTCCGCGGTGAAGAACAGCCGGCTGCCGACAGCGATGAGGTCCTTGGGAGCGGAGCTGCCGCCCGGAGCGATGTCCCGGACCATGCGTGTCCCACGGGCGGTGCCGTCGCTCACCCACAGCTCCTTACCATGGGTCGCGTCGCGGGACAGGAAGTAGACGACGTGCCGACCGGGACGAGCCCGCTGACGAAGGTCCGGCCGAAGGGAGTCGATGTTCGTGACACGTCGCGTGCCGGCCGACGTCCCGTCGCTGACCCAGAGCTGCCGGCCCTCCGACGCGTGTGGCTGGACCACCAGGTAGGCCCGGTCGCCGGCGGCGACCAGCTCGTCGATGCCCGAGTGGCCGGTCGGGTCGATGTCCTTCACGCGGGCGGTACCACCAGGGTTGCCGTCCGCGGACCACAGGTCGCCGCCATGCGCGAACAGCAGCCGCCCGCCGACCGCGACCTGGATCGACATCCTGGACGCTGATGTCGCTCACCTGCACGGTCCCGTCGACCGATCCGTCCGTCGTCCAGATGCCGAACTGGTTGCCGATGAAGACAGTACCGGCGACGTCCGTCAGGCCGACGCCGCCGAACGGTTCGAGCTGGGAGCCGCAGCGTCCCGGCGGCGGTCCCGTCGCTGACCATGACGGTGCCGCGACTCTGGACGAAGAACAGCCGACCCCCAACGGGCAGGACGGGTCCTGGAACATATGGGTCCTGGTCGCGACAGTCGGCGAGCGTGGACACCCAGTCGGTGCCCTCGGCGGTCCCATCGCTGGTGACGAGGCCAAAGCGATCATTCGTGTCGCATGCGAAGAAGAAGGCCGTGCCGTTGACGTCGGTCATCTCCGACAGGGCGGAGCCTGACTGCACCACGTCGAGGTCCTTGACCAGCGTCGGGGATGCCGCACTGGCGGTGGCGCCGAAGCCGGAGGGGTGGCAGCCAGCACGCCGACGACCACGATCGCGCGTCCCGCGGCTAACCGACGGATGCCGCACGCCTGTCGAACGGCGGCAGGAGACGCGATCGGGAAGCGGACATGGTTCGACCTTCTGCTCCGGCTCCCCTCATGCGGTGGCCCTTGGGTCGAAGGAGTTGACCCGCTCCCAGATCCGACGGACCACACGTTCGACAGGGACGGACGACGACGAGCGAGGGACAACCCCCTCGACACTGGGCGAAGGGGGCCTACTCGTGGTTGTCCCTGCCGCGAGTGCCGAACGACGCGCATCCGACCGTGCCGAACGGCCTCAGGGGCCCATGGTCGGGCCCGTCGTCAGTCGTCGTCGACCGCGTAGCGGAGCGCGACCACACCGGATCCCAAGGTCTGTGTCCCCAGCAACCGCAGCCGGATGCGCTGCTGGAGCTCCGGGAAGAACCGGCAGGCCATCGCCCAGGATCACGGGGTCGACATACATCCGGACCTCGTCGACGAGCCCGGCCTCCAGGAATGCTCGCGGCCAGGGTCGGGCCGCCGACGTCCATGTCCTGGTCCGACGAGGCCTTCAGCTGGGCGACCTCGGCCACGGCGTCCTCGCGGACCAGGCGGGCGTTCCAGTCGACCTGGTCGAGCGTCCGGGAGAAGACGACCTTGGGCTTCTGGCGCCAGATGCGGGCGAAGTCGCGCTCGACGGGGGTCGCGGCCGGATCGGTGTCGCCTGTCGGCCAGTAGTCGGACATCAGCTCCCACATCCGTCGGCCGTAGAGGAACGTGCCCACCTGGCGGGCCTCCTCGTTGAACACCTCGTGCAGCTCCTCGTCGACATGCACCCAGTCGAGCGAGTGGTCCTTCGTCGCCGCGAACCCGTCGAGCGACACCGACATGGAGTAGATGAGCTTGCCCATGCGCCGCAGTCTGGGTCAACGCCCCGCGGCATGTCCATCACGCCGCGCTACGGGGCGATAGGGCCGTCACGGGCCGATAGGGGCGTCACGGGGGCGACGGGGCATCGCGGGCCGATGCGTCCAGCGGCTGATCAAGCCGATCGGAGCACCAACACGAGCGCCGATCGGCCTGTTCAACCAGCTACCGACCAGGAACGCCGCTGGACAGCCCTGTCATGCGCCTGGCGACCCGGAAGGCCGACGAGCCGCCTCTAGGCCCGGTCCCGACGGCCGAACGATTCGCCAGGTGACTCGCGCCCGACGCCCACGGCTGCCTGTGCCCGCGAGCGGACGTATGCGCCCGCGTCACGCAATAGGTCTCCGTGACTTGCATAGAGCGAGGAAATCGGCCTCGGCCATCGCGATCAGCTGCGAGACGCTCTCGATCCCAGCTCTACGGAGGGCCGGTTCGATCCGCAGCGCAAGGAACTCCTCGGGTTCCACCGTTCGCGTCGGCGTGTCTGGCAACATCGGGATCGTTGGAGGGCTGCTCTGTCCCAGCCGCTCCTGCCGTTCGCGCAAGGCCCATTCGGCCACCTTGAAGGCGCCCCGTTCCCTGCCTTGGATCGCCTTGAGCTCTCCCGCTCTGATCCAGTTCCGGACCGTCTGCTCGGACACATCCCGGTCGCCTCAGCGACCTCGTGCACCGTGTAGAACAACACCGTTCACCTCGCACCTCGTCCAGGGCCGAGGATGCATCGGTGTGTCGTTTGTGGCAAGTGTGTCGATTGTGGTGTGAAGGCTCCGCGAGCGACGCGCATCATGCACCTTGGGAGGCGCTCACCCCGTGGGGGATGGGGGCATCGCGGGGCGATGCGTCCAGCGGCTCATGAGGTCGATCCGCAGCTCCGACGCCAGCGCCGATCGGTCGTTTCACCCAGCCACCGACCAGGAACGCCGCTCGGCAGCCCTGCCATGCTCCTGACGACTCGGACCGCCGACGAGCACCTCCAGGCCCGGCCCCGACAGCCTGATCATGCGCCAGGCGACTCGCGCCAGGCGATCCGCGCCAGGCGACTCGCGCCAGGCGACTCGCGCCAGGCGACTCGCGCCCGGCGACCCCGGTCGCGTCGTCGAAGACCAGGGTCCGGCGGCATCCGAGCATCGCCAGACGCGGCCGGCCGAGCCGACCTCGACGAAAGGCTCGGCGCAGCGGGCCGAGAGCGCGCATCCCTGAACGGGATGAGGAAGGCCGCGCTGGCCATCGTGACTGTGATGCTCGTCGCCGGCTGCGGCCAGACCGCCACCCTCCCTGGCAAGTCGCCTCTCGGGGGCACGTGGACGGTCGTTTCCGTTCCGGGCTTCCAGGTACCACCGAGCGAGGGGAGGCTCCCGTGGTCCAGTTCCTCGTGGACTCGCGCATCTTCGCCGTCACCGACTGCCATGAGTTCACCCTCCCGTTCACCTGGGATGGCGCGAAGGCCACCGTCGGACAAGGCGACTCCAAGACGAACCCGGAATGCACGCCACGTGAGCAACAGATCGATGGGGCGTTCGCGGCGGTCCTACTGAGCGCCGACCGGATCACCGGGGGCCTGCCGCACCGCCCGCCTCACGATCAGCGGACCCGCCGGCGACATCATCCTTGCGCAGCCGGCCGCGCAGGCCGCCTAACAGGCTGACCTCGGCTGCCCGGGCGCCAGGCTCGATGCGTCCAGCGACTGATCAGGCCGATCGGAACACCGATACGAGCGCCCATCGGCCATCCTAACCAGCCACCGACCAGGAACGCCGCTGGACGGCCTTGCCATGCTCGTGCCGACTCGGACTGCCGACGAGCGCCTCCAGGCCCGCTCCCAACGGCCGAACCATGCACCCGGCGACTCACGCCCGGCGCTGACGCAAGCCCGCCGCCACTCGTGCCATCAACGCTGAGTAGTTTCACTCACCATATTTAGTAGACCGTCGAGGCCGGTGTTCGAACAGGGGGACCGTCCGCTCACGGGTCGCTAGAAATCCCCGGGGTCAGCTATCAGCGTGGCCACCAATCGATCACAGACAGCAGGCGGAGCCGCGAGGACGGGACCACCGAGGCCAAGGGTGGCGCCCGAGGTTCAGGTCGGCCGCTAGACTGCGGCCGAAGGAGCCGGCATGCCTACCTTGATCCATGACCACCTCGACCAGATCGAGGACTTGTGCCGCGAGTACCGCGTCCGGCGACTGGACGTATTCGGACCGGCGATACGGGACGACTTCGATCCAGGCCGCAGTGACGTGGACTTCCTGGTGGAATTCTTCAGCCCGACCCCGACCTCAACACGTTCCGCGCGTACTTCGACCTCCGCGACTCGCTGGCGGAGCTGCTGGAACGGCCCGTGGACCTGGTGATGGCGGGCGCGAGCTCCGTATTCTTTGACAACATCAACGCCGCGATCCAGCTCGAGCCCGCCGGCCAGTCTATGCAGCGTCGGTCCCCGACCTTGATGCCTCGATGGCCGGGTGACCGCGGCCGCTCGTCGCCTTGAGGCCGTAGTGGTCGCCCGTGGGCGATAGAGGCATCGCGGCTCGATGCGTCCAGCGACTCATTAGGCCGACTGAGCACCGACACCAGCGGCGATCGGCCGTTTGAACCAGTCACCGACACAGGAACGCTGCTGGCAGCCCTGCCATGCCCCTGGCGACTCGGACGGCCAACGAGCGCCTCCAAGCCCGGTCCCGACGGCCTGATCATGCGCCAGGCGACTCGCGCTTTAACGGCACTCGTCGCGTCCCAGCCGCGTTTGCAGTACCAGGGACACACGACCATGATGGCCGGAGGCAGCATGATTGCCGCGGTCCCGGCGATTGGCACGACCCATCGGGACTACCGTGACCGCGCGAACCGGGATTCATGAAGGCAGCAGTGTGCACGGGCTACGGACCACCCGAGGTCCTTCGACTCCGGGACGTGCCGAAGCCCGTCCCGAAGGACGACGAGGTGCTGGTTGGGATCCGCGCCACGACGGTGAGCGCGGCCGATTGCGAGCTGCGGCGATTTGATTTTGCCCCTGGATCTGGGTGCCCATGCGGCTGGCGTTCGGCATCCGCAGACCCAGGCGACCCGTGCTCGGGCAGGAGCTCGCCGGTGACGTCGAGGCGGTCGGCAGGAAGGTCAGGTCGCTCAAGGAAGGCGACCGGGTCTTCGCGGCGACGGGCATCTCCCTGGGAGCCTACGCCGAGTACATCTGCCTGCGCGAGGACCCCCGGACTGGCGCGATCACGACGATGCCGGCCAACCTGGACTATGCGGAGGCCGCGGCTGTTCACTACGGAGGAGGCGAGGCCCTGCAGTTCCTGCGGAAGGCGAACGTCCGGAGCGGGCAGCGCGTCCTCGTCAACGGTGCGGGTGGCAGCTTCGGCACGTTCGCGGTCCAGCTCGCCAAGGACCTCGGGGGACACGTGACCGCGGTCGACAGCGCGCCAAAGCTGGAGATGCTGCGCACGATCGGCGCCGACCGCGTCATCGACTACGCCCAGGAGGACTTCACCAACAGCCTCGACACCTACGACGTCATCTTCGACGTGGTCCGCGGCACACCGTCCGCTCGCATGGTGGGGCGGCTGACCGAGAAGGGCTGGCTGATCATGGCCAATCCGGGCTTCCGGCAGATCGTTTGCGCCTGGCGGGCGGCGAGGGGGACCGGCAAGCGAGTGTCGTTCGCGGGATCGGGCCGAACGAGCGAGGACCTGGCCTACCTGCGGGGCCTGGTCGAAGCGGGACGGTTGCACCCGGTCATCGACCAGCGCTTCCCGCTCGAGCACATCGTCGAGGCGCACAGGTATGCCGAGATCGGCCAGAAGCCGGGGAACGTCGTCGTCGTCGTCGCATAGCAGGCCGCGATCGGAGCCTCTGTAGAGGCATGAACGGGATCGGGAGGGCACCGTGCACGCAGTCGTCCAGGTGAGCTACGGCTCGGCGGAAGTCCTGGAGTTCAAGGAGATCGACACGCCGGTCGCGGGCGACGATGAGGTGCTGGTGCGCGTCCATGCGGCATCCCTGGCCGCAGGTGACTACTTCGGCATGCGGGGCAAGCCGTACCCGATACGCCTGGCGATCGGCTTTCCCAAGCCCAGGAAGGACTATGTCGTGGGGGCCGATCTCGCGGGGCGGGTCGAGACGGTCGGCAGGAACGTGACGCGCTTCAAGGTCGGCGATGCGGTGTTCGGCGAGTGCAGCCGTGCATGCGCCGAGTACACCTGCGTCGGAGAGGGCAAGCTCGTTGCCAAGCCAACCAACCTGACGTTCGAGCAGGCCGCGGCCGTGCCGACGTCGGCCCTGACCGCTCTTCAGGCGCTTCGCGATCACGGAAAGGTGCAGCCCGGGCAGCAGGTCCTCATCAACGGCGCGTCGGGTGGCGTGGGCACCTTCGCCATCCAGATCGCAAAGGTCCTCGGTGCAGAGGTGACCGGCGTATGCAGCCCGGCGAACGTGGACCTGGTCCGATCGATCGGCGCGGACCACGTCATCGACTACACCAGGGAGGACTTCACCCAGGGCGAGCCGCGGTACGACCTGATCCTCGACAACGTGGCGAGTCACCCGTTCGCGGAGTACCGACGCGTGCTCAAGCCCGGGGGGACCCTCCTGCCCAGCAGTGGCCATGCCGGCATCGGCTACGTCATCAAGGCGTTCCTGCTGTCACTCGTCATGCGCCAACAGGGACGCCCATTCGTGGGGACACCGAACCAGGACGACCTGAGCGCTCTCACGGAGATGCTCGAGGGCGGACTGGTCACCCCGGTCATCGATCGAACCTATCCGCTGCGAGAGACCGCTGAGGCGCTCCGATACCTGGACCAGGGTCACGCTCGAGGCAAGGTCATCATCGTCGTGGCGGACGATGGCTGACACGGGCAACGAATTGGCCCGTGGCCGGCCGCGGCGCGCATACCGCGGGGTGGGGGGCGGCGCGGTCTGATGCGTCCAGCGGCTGATCAGGCTGATCGGAGCACCGACACGGGCGCCGATCGGCCGTTTGAACCAGCCGCCGACCAGGAACGCTGCTGGGCAGCCCTGCCATGCGCCTGGCGACTCGGACCGCCGACGAGCGCCTCCAGGCTCGGTCCCGACGGCCTGATCATGCGCCAGGCGACTCACGCCCCGAGGTCGCGACGCCGGCTTGCGCCAACGGCTCGGCCGCGGGGCTCCGGCGGGCCAGGGCCACGAGGCTGATGCCGGCGCCGATGACGATCATGCCCAGGACGTCACTGAGCGGCACCGCCTCGCCCAGGATGAGCGCGCCACCCAGGACGCCCACGACCGGGACCCCGAGATACGTGACGCTGGTGACGACCGGGCCGACCGCGAGCGTCGCCGCCTGGCTCGCCCAGTAGGCGAACGCCGTGGCCAGGACACCGCTGTACAGCAGGATGCCGACCGTCTGGAGGTCCCACGAGATCGATGTGGGCTGCTCCAGGATGAACGCCAGCACGGTCAGCGGCACCAGGGCGACGAGCAGCTGCCACAGCTGGACATCGAACGGGGTGCCATGCCAGTGATGCACCCGCACGTGCACCAGCGCGACGGCGCTCATCACGGCGCCCAGGAGGAGCATCGCCGCCGCGATGAGGGCATCGGTCGATGACCAGTCCATGGCCATCGGGTTGAGCAGCAGCACCAGGCCCGCCAGGCCCAGGGCGAGGCCCACCAGCTCGCGTCGGGTCGGCAGCGACCGGGTCACCCAGGCCATGATGGGCACCACCCAGAGGGGGAGGGTGTAGGTCAGGATCGAGGAACGCCCGGCAGGCGCCGACACCAGGGCGATGATCATGAGCGCGGACGCCCCGGCGATGGCCAGCAGGCCGTACGAGAAGACGACCGGCAGGTCGCGGCGATCAGGCAGCGCCAGACGACCCTTGCGAGCCATCAGCAGCGCCAGGACGATGGCGCCCACCACGACCCGCAGCATCGCGTACGTCATCGGCGGGATGACCTCGAGGCCGATCTTGATGACGCTCCAGTGGAGCCCCCAGACCAGGATCACGCCCAGAAGCAGCAGCCACGCGCGACGTGGTCATGGCCTGCGATCGGGTACGGCGGCGCATCGCCCGGGCGGCCCAGGCTCGACGATCGTGACCAGGGCGGCACGTCGCTCACGTCTGCTCGGCGCAGGCTCACAAGGACATCATCGCGCCTGTCGCCGCCGAACGGCGTTACCGGTGTCCCACGGCAACAGTACCTATCGACTATCACCCCCAGGACGGTTGACGGCACGTTAACGCCCTGTAAGGATCCCGAGTCCTTATCGCAACCGTCCTCCGTGCGACCCAGTGCCGGGGACAGCCGACCCGGAGGGTCCCCATGTCTTCGACTCGCACGCCCTGGTATCGACGCCTGCCCCGAGTGGTGGGCGTCTTTTTGTTTGCCCTTGTTACTAGCCTGACGGCAACTAATCTCTCGGCGACCCCTGCGACCGCTGCCGGCAACACCGCCCTCCAGCTCAACGGCAGCAGCCAGTACGCGACGCTGGGGACCGCGAGCGACCTGCGCAGCGCGACCTTCACCCTGGAGCTGTGGTTCCAGCGGACGGGTGCCGGTGTCGGCACGAGCACCGGCACGGGCGGCGTGACCGCCATCCCGCTCATCACCAAGGGCCGGGCGGAGGCCGAGACCGCCGCCGCGGACGTCAACTACTTCTTCGGCATCGACGCCACGAGCGGCAAGCTCGTCGGCGACTTCGAGGAGAGGTGCCCGGGCGGCACGCAGCCGAGCCTCAATCACCCGGTCACCGGCAACGACCGTCGATCACCGGCAACGTCTGGCACCATGCGGCCGCGACCTACGACGGGTCGACCTGGAACCTCTACCTCGACGGCGTCCTCGACGGGACCCTCGCGGTCAATCAGCCGGCCAACGCCGCTGACCAACGCGCTGACCTCGGTCGGCAGCGCCCGGACCACCGCTGGTGTCGCCGCCGGCTTCTTCGCGGGCGTCATCGACGAGGTCCGGATCTGGAGCACGGCGCGCAGCCTGTCCCAGATCGATGCCACCAAGGACACCGAGATCACGGCCGGCCAGGCCGGCCTGCTGGGCGCCTGGAACCTCAACGAGGGCACCGGCACCAGCCTCACCGACGTCTCCGGCAACGCCCTCACCGGCGCGGCCGTGGCCAGCCCCGCCCTCCCCGCCTGGGTCGCCGGCTTCGTGCCGCCCCCACCGGCAACACCGCCCTCCAGCTCAACGGCAGCAGCCAGTACGCGACGCTGGGGACCGCGAGCGACCTGCGCAGCGCGACCTTCACCCTGGAGCTGTGGTTCCAGCGGACGGGCTGCCGGTGTCGGCACGAGCACCGGCACGGGCGGCGTGACCGCCATCCCGCTCATCACCAAGGGTCGGGCGGAGGCCGAGACCGCCGCCGCGGACGTCAACTACTTCTTCGGCATCGACGCCAGGAGCGGCAAGCTCGTCGGCGACTTCGAGGAAGGTGCGGGCGGCAGCAGTCCGAGCCTCAATCACCCGGTCACCGGCAACACCGTCGATCACCAGCAACGTCTGGCACCATGCGGCCGCGACCTATGACGGGTCGACCTGGAACCTCTACCTCGACGGCGTCCTCGACGGGACCCTTGCGGTCAATCAGCCGGCCAACGCCCTGACCAACGCGCTGACCTCGGTCGGCAGCGCCCGGACCACCGGTGGTGTCGCCGCCGGCTTCTTCGCGGGCGTCATCGACGAGGTCCGGATCTGGAGCACGGCGCGCAGCCTGTCCCAGATCGATGCCACCAAGGACACCGAGATCACGGCCGGCCAGGCCGGCCTGCTGGGCGCCTGGAACCTCAACGAGGGCACCGGCACCAGCCTCACCGACGTCTCCGGCAACGCCCTCACCGGCGCTGCCGTGGCCAGCCCCGCCCTCCCCCTGGGTCGCCGGCTTCGTGCCGCCCCCGCCGCCGTCTAACACGGCTCCCAACGCACCGACGCTCAACGCGCCCGCCAACGCGGATACCGGCATCAGCACGTCCCCGACCCTCGGCGTCGGGGTCTCCGATCCCGATGCCGACACGCTCACCGTGACCTACTTCGGCCGGCCGCTCGCGAGCGGCACCTTCGCCCAGATCGCCCAGCACACGGGCGTCGCCTCGGCCGTGACAGCGCACCACGACCTGGCCCGGCCTCGGCGCCGGCCAGACCTTCGAGTGGTACGTCACGGTCAAGGACCCGACGCACACTGCGGTCACCGGTCCCACCTGGACCTTCCACACCGTCGCGAGCGCCGATCCGGTGTTCGTGGGTGCGGGTGACATCGCCGACTGCGGTCGGACGCAGGATGAGGCCACGGGTGCGATCATCGCGGGCGTCGACGGCGCCGTCTGGACCGCCGGCGACAACGTCTATCCAGCGGGCACGCTGACGACCTTCCAGAACTGCTACGAGCCGGGCTGGGGCGGCGCCACGAAGGCGCGGACGCGGCCGATCCCGGGCAACCACGATTGGGGCACCGGACAAGCTGCCCGAGACCCTGGCCGGCTACAACGCCTACTTCGGCGCGGCCGCGACCGACGCCAACGGCAAGAGCTACTACAGCTACGACATCCCGTCGAGCAACTGGCACGTCGTCAACCTCGACACCGAATGCCAGCTGGTTCCGGACGGGTGCGCCGCCGGGTCGGCCCAGGAGCTGTGGCTCAAGGCCGACCTCGCCGCCAACAGCGGCAAGAACGTCATCGCCCTGTGGCACAAGCCCCGCTACAGCTCGGGCATCACCAACTACCAGACCCTGCAGCCGCTTTGGGACGACCTGTACGCGGCCGGTGTCGACATCCTGCTCCAGGGTCATGACCACCTGTACGAGCGGATGGCGCCGATGAAGTCGGGCGCGACCCTGGGCAGCCCGCCCGTCGCGGATCCGACGTACGGCATCCCCCAGTTCACCGTCGGCACGGGTGGTGCTGCCCTGCAAGGCACGAGCTCAGTGCTGCGCCCAGCGTGGTCCGCAACACGAACACGTTCGGCATCATGAAGTTCACCCTCCACGCCACCACGTACGACTGGGTCTTCCTGCCCATCGCGGGGAGCACCTTTACCGACTCGGGCACGGGCACCGTGCACGGTGCACCCCCAGCGGCCAACCACGCCCCGGTCGCCGTCGCCGATAGCTACACCACGCCCCAGGACACGGCCAAGATCGTCGCGGCGCCCGGTGTGCTCGGCAACGACTCCGATGCCGATCCCGACCGCTCACCGCGGTGCTCGTCACGAAGTCAGCCACGGCGCCCTGGGCCTCAACGCGAACGGCAGCTTCAGCTACACGCCGACGGCCGGGTACACCGGGCCGGACGCCTTCACCTACAAGGCCAACGATGGCACGCTCGACTCCAACACCGTCACCGTGTCCCTGACCGTGACGCCCCCGCCCGGCAACTACGGGCTCCAGCTCAACGGTACGAGCCAGTACGTCACGTTCGGCGCCGCGCCGACACTTGGTGTCACCACGTTCACTCTCGAGACCTGGTTCAAGCGCACCGGCGCCGGCACCGGCGTCACGACCGGCACGAACGGCATTACCTCCGCCATCCCGCTCGTCACCAAGGCCGCCCCGGAGGGGGAGTCACCCAACGAGATCAACGCGAACTACTTCCTGGGTATCGATGCCACGAGCGGCAAGCTCGTCGCCGATTTCGAGGAGGCCGCCGGCCCCAACCACCCGGTCACCGGCAACGCCGTCGTCACCAGCAACGTGTGGCATCACGCGGCGGCGACCTATGACGCCACGACCGGCACCTGGAACCTGTATCTCGATGGCGTGCTGGACCAGACGCTCGTCCTCGCGAGCGCCTTCCAGCCCCAGTCGGCCAGCATCGAGCATGCCGCCCTTGGCACCAGCCTGACCAGCACCGGCACGGCTGCCGGGTTCTTCGCGGGCGTCATCGACGAGGCCCGCATCTGGAACGTCGCCCGGACCGCGGGTCAGATCGCCGCATCCCGTGACCTGGAGCTCACCTCGGGTACCGGTCTGGTCGCCCGCTGGGGCATCAACGAGGGCGCCAGCACGGTCGTCGCCGACTCCATCGGCAGCGTCACCGGCACCGCCACGAACGGCCCCACCTGGGTGCCCGGCTTCGTGCCGCCCCCGCCGCCGAATGCCGCCCCCAACGCACCGACGCTCAACGCGCCCGCCAACGCGGACACCGGCATCGGCACGTCGCCGACCCTGAATGTCGGGGTCTCCGATCCCGATGCCGACACGCTCACCGTGACCTACTTCGGCCGGCCGCTCGCGAGCGGCAACTTCGTCCAGATCGCCCAGCACACGGGCGTCGCCTCGGGCTCCAGCGACAGCGACCACCTGGCCCGGGCTCGGCGCCGGCCAGACCTTCGAGTGGTACGTCACGGTCAAGGACCCGACGCACACTGCGGTCACCGGTCCCACCTGGACCTTCCACACCGTCGCCGAGCGCCGACCCGGTGTTCGTGGGTGCGGGTGACATCGCCTCCTGCAGCGTCACCGAGGACACGGCCGCGGGCAACGTGGTCGCGGGTATCGACGGCCACGTCTGGACCACCGGCGACAACGTCTATGACCACGGCACCGCCGCCGAGTTCACCAACTGCTATGCGACCACGCCGTGGGGCGATCCCTCGGTCAAGTCGCGCACGCGGCCCGTCCCGGGCAACCACGACTGGGGTGCCGACGCCCCCGGGCGACCAACTCCCTGGCCGGCTACTTCGGCTACTTCGGCTCGGCCGCGACCGACGCCAATGGCAAGAGCTACTACAGCTACGACATCGCGGGCAGCAACTGGCACATCGTCAACCTCGACAGCCAGTGCGAGCTCGTCCCCGGCGGCTGTCGGCCGGCTCGGCCCAGGAGCTGTGGCTCAAGGCCGACCTCGCCGCCAACAGCGGCAAGAACGTCATCGCCCTGTGGCACAAGCCCCGCTACAGCTCGGGCATCACCGACTACCAGCCGGTCCAGCCGCTGTGGGACGACCTCTACGCCGCGGGCGTCGACATCCTGCTCGACGGTCACGACCACATCTATGAGCGCACGGCCCCGATGATGTCGGGTGCGACCCTCGCGAGCCGACCCGGTCGCCGATCCGACCTACGGCATCACCCAGTTCACCGTCGGCACCGGCGGCGAGGGCCACCACGGTCTCTCCGCCACCCTGCCCACCAGCCAGGTCCGCAACGCCTCGACCTTCGGCATCCTCAAGCTCACCCTGCACGCGAACTCGTATGACTGGGTCTTCCTGCCCATCGATGGCTCGACCTTCACCGACTCCGGCACCCGCGCCGTCCATGGCGCACCGGCCGCGCCCGACACCACCGACCCGGTGGTCGTCGTGCCCGGCGACATCACCGCCGAGGCCACCGGCCCGTCCGGTGCCATCGTGTCCTACAGCGCCTCCGCCTCCGACGATGTCGACGGCGCCCTCGCCCCGACCTGCCTGCCCGTCTCGGGCGGCACCTTCCGGCTCGGTGACACGCTCGTCACCTGCAGCGCCACCGATGCCGCGGGCAACACCGGCTCCGCGACCTTCCACGTCCTCGTGGTCGACACCACCGACCCGGTGGTCACGGTGCCCGGCGACATCACGACCCCCGCCACCGGTCCCTCCGGTGCCATCGTCACCTTCAGCGCCTCCGCCCGCGACCTTGTCGACGGCAGCCTGGTGGCCGACTGCGTGCCCGCCTCGGGCAGCACCTTCGGGGTGGGTGTCACGACCGTCACCTGCAGCGCCACCGACGCCGCGGGCAACACCGGCTCCGCGTGCTTCCACGTACGTGACCGTCACGTGCCGCGCCCGACACCACCGACCCGGTGGTCACGTGCCCGGCGACATCACCGCCGAGGCCACCGGCCCGTCCGGTGCCATCGTCTCCTACAGCGCCACCGCCCCCGACGATGTCGACGGCGTCCTCACCCCGACCTGCCTGCCGCTCGTCTCGGGCGACACCTTCCCGCTGGGTGACACCCTCGTCACCTGCAGCGCCACCGATGCCGCGCTCAACACCGGCTCCGCGAGCTTCCACGTCATCGTGGTCGACACCACCGGCCCGCTGGTCACGGTGCCCGCCGACATCACGACCCCCGCCACCGGTCCCTCCGGGGCACCGGTCAGCTTCAGCGCCTCTGCCAGCGACCTCGTCGACGGCAGCCTGGTGCCCCTCTGCGTGCCGGCCTCGGGCAGCACCTTCGCCATCGCCGACACCCTCGTCACCTGCAGCGTCGATGACGCCGCGGGCAACCCCGGCTCCGCGTCCTTCCACGTGATCGTCACGGCCACGTGCCACCGCCCGACACCACCGACCCGGTGGTCGTCGTGCCCGGCGACATCACCGCCGAGGCCACCGGCCCCCGGTGCCATCGTGTCCTACAGCGCCTCCGCCTCCGACGATGTCGACGGCGCCCTCACCCCGACCTGCCTGCCGGTCTCGGGCGGCACCTTCCCGCTGGGTGACACGCTCGTCACCTGCAGCGCCACCGATGCCGCGAGCAACACCGGCTCCGCGAGCCTTCCACGTCCTCGTGGTCGACACCACGGGCCCCCTGGTCACGGTGCCCGCCGACATCACGACCCCCGCCACCGGTCCCGCCGGGGCACCGGTCAGCTTCAGCGCCTCCGCCAGCGACCTCGTCGACGGCAGCCTGGTGCCCCTCTGCGTGCCGGCCTCGGGCAGCACCTTCGCCATCGCCGACACCCTCGTCACCTGCAGCGTCGATGACGCCGCGGGCAACCCCGGCTCGGCGTCCTTCCACGTGATCGTCACGGCCTACGTGCCACCGCCCGACACCACCGACCCGCTGGTCGACGTGCCCGGCGACATCACCGCCGAGGCCACCGGCACCGCGGGTGCCATCGTGTCCTACAGCGCCTCCGCCTCCGACGATGTCGACGGCGACCTCACCCCGACCTGCCTGCCGGTCTCGGGTGGCACCTTCCCCCTGGGTGACACCCTCGTCACCTGCAGCGCCACCGATGCCGCGAGCAACACCGGCTCCGCAGAGCTTCCACGTCCTCGTGGTCGACACCACGGGCCCCCTGGTCACGGTGCCCGCCGACATCACGACCCCGCCACCGGTCCCTCCGGTGCACCGGTCAGCTTCAGCGCCTCCGCCAGCGACCTCGTCGACGGCAGCCTGGCGCCCGTCTGCGTGCCGGCCTCGGGCAGCACCTTCGCCATCGCCGACACCCTCGTCACCTGCAGCGTCACTGACGCCGCCGGCAACCCCGGCTCGGCGCCTTCCACGTCATCGTCACGGCCTACGTGCCACCGCCCGACACCACCGACCCGGTGGTCGTCGTGCCCGGCGACATGACCGCCGAGGCCACCGGCCCCCGGGTGCCATCGTGTCCTACAGCGCCTCCGCCTCCGACGATGTCGACGGCGCCCTCCCCCGACCTGCCTGCCGGTCTCGGGTGGCACCTTCCCCCTGGGTGACACGCTCGTCACCTGCAGCGCCACCGACACCGCCCTCAACACCGGCTCCGCGAGCCTTCCACGTCCTCGTGGTCGACACCACCGGCCCCCTGGTCACGTGCCCGCCGACATCACGACCCCGGCCACCGGTCCCGCCGGGGCACCGGTCAGCTTCAGCGCCTCCGCCAGCGACCTCGTCGACGGCAGCCTGGTGCCCGTCTGCCTGCCGGCCTCGGGCAGCACCTTCGACATCGCCGACACCATCGTCACCTGCAGCGTCGATGCCCCGCGGGCAACCCCGGCTCGGCACCTTCCACGTCATCGTCACGGCCTACGTGCCACCGCCCGACACCACCGACCCGGTGGTCGTCGTGCCCGGCGACATGACCGCCGAGGCCACCGGCCCGTCACGGTGCCATCGTGTCCTACAGCGCCTCCGCCTCCGACGATGTCGACGGCGACCTCACCCCGACCTGCCTGCCGGTCTCGGGTGGCACCTTCCCCCTGGGTGACACGCTCGTCACCTGCAGCGCCACCGATGCCGCGAGCAACACCGGCTCCGCGTCCTTCCACGTCCTCGTGGTCGACACCACGGGACCCCTGGTCACGGTGCCCGCCGACATCACGACCCCCGCCACCGGTCCCTCCGGGGCACCGGTCAGCTTCAGCGCCTCCGCCAGCGACCTCGTCGACGGCAGCCTGGTGCCCGTCTGCGTGCCGGCCTCGGGCAGCACCTTCGCCATCGCCGACACCCTCGTCACCTGCAGCGTCGATGACGCCGCGGGCAACCCCGGCTCGGCGTCCTTCCACGTGACCGTCACGGCCTACGTGCCACCGCCCGACACCACCGACCCGGTGGTCGTCGTGCCCGGCGACATGACCGCCGAGGCCACCGGACCGTCCGGTGCCATCGTGTCCTACAGCGCCTCCGCCT
>CAWJKF010000015.1:0-30854 GCA_963843335.1 uncultured Chloroflexia bacterium | reverse complement strand
GATAACCTTGGTCAGGGGCGCGCGAGGCCGCAGGCAGCCACGCGGTCGCGCCATTCTCAGCCGCCGTGGCTCTTGAGCGCCTCTTCCAGCTGGCTCTCGGTCTCCTCGTCCAGGCTGCTCTGGTAGACCTTGCCGTTGAACTGCCGGACCGCACCGACGAGCGCCGCGGGATTGGCATCCACGAGCACGAAGACGGCGGACGTGCCGGGCGTCAGGTCGTCCGTGACGTCCTTGATCATCTGCTTGTCGACGTTGTGATGCAGGCTCTTGCCGATGAGCGCGCCCGCGGCCGCCCCGATGAGGAGACCGCCGATGGGGAAGAAGACGAGGCCGAGCAGGAGGCCCACGGCCCCGCCGCCAACGGCGCCGGTGATGGTCGTGGAGTCGGTCTCGTTGCGGGTGTTGATCTTGCCCGACGCGTCCTTGATGACGCATGCCGCGTCCTTGATGGACAGTCCGCCGCCCTTCTGGGCACCCCGGATCGCCGCCAGCGCGGCGGGACCATCGGTTTCGTTCGGGAACGTGATGACGACCAGATCGCTCATGAGTAGGACTCCCTCGCTGCCTGGCAGACCGGCGCCGTGTCCGGCTGCATCCGCCACGACGATGGTACCCGGGTCACACGGGTGCTCGTGCCACGCGTGCCCGCTGGCCGGGTGAGTGGACCGTCGGGGACCGGTCAGGATCCTCGAAATGCCCCGCCCGCCGGTCGTTTCACCCGGACGCCGGGTCAGGAGGCCGGGGAGGAGCCCCCGAACGAGGCCCCGGCCGCCGCCGCTGGTCTACTCGCCCGGATGGCGGGTAACGGGCACCGGCCGCCCGGACCGGGCGACACGGCCGCGCCGGGGAGCGACTCTTACCGTCCCGACCGGTCGACGATGACGCCGGCCCGCCGTCCCAACCGACGCGCGAAGGACCAGGGCCCCGTCCGCTGTGGCGGCGCGCTCCAGGGCGGCGTCTGGTCACCCAGGCGTTCCGCGTAGCGCTCGAGCCACGCACCAAGGGTGCCCACACCCAGCGCGGATTGCGAGATCGTCGCGCGGCGCTTGAGCTCGTGCTCGGGCGTGAGCGGCGACCCGTCCGGGTTGCGCACGTCACGGACGCGGCCGGTCTCCAGGAGCTCGATGAGCCGCGGGCTGATGAGCCCCGGCACCGCGCTCGCGGCACGCGTCCGCTCCAGGAGCCAGCCGCGTGCCTCGGCGCTGCTCTTGACCCGGTCGCCGGGCACCGCCTGCTCCTCGGGGTCGCGGGTCGAGCGGATGGCCGCGATGGCCGGGTCCGCCGCGACGAGCAGGTCGCGGTAGAAGGCGCCGTCGACCTTGCGTGCCGGGTCGACGGCGAGTGCCGCAGCCACGACCTGTGCATCGAGCGCGGGCATCATCGTGCCCACCTCCGGGCCGTACAGCCACTCGGCCATGATGCCGACGCCCATCGTGGTCCGGGTGCCGAGCACCGACAGCACGAGGCCGTTGGGGTCGTCCGCCAGCTCGGCCGAGCGTGCCCGCCACTGCCGCCGGGCCGAGTCCACCAGCCACTCGGTGGCCTCCACGGTGAGCACCTTCTTCGACAGCCCGCCACGCCAGAGCGCGTCGAACAACGCCGCTTCCCGCTCCGGCCCGGGTGGCGCCGCGACCGCAGCGACCGGGATGTGCTCGTTGTGGAGCAGGGTGTCGAACGCGATGCCGTCCGCGACCCGGAGGCCATCGGACCGGACCCGTCGGGCGAGGGCACCGGCCCAGGTGTGCTGCGCGGCCCGATGCTCCATGCGTGCCAGGACCTCGGTCGCGGCGTCGCCATAGGACAGCCCGGCCGGGTCCACGACGCTGTGCGGGAATCCCAGGGCAGCGGCGACCTCGCGCCCGATGCCCACATCGTCCCGGCCGTCGTCCTTGGAGGTCGTGATGGCCGACACGGGTGTGCCCGCATCGCGCAGCAGGATGCCCAGCAGCCGCGAGTCGTAGCCGCCGGTGAGCGGCAAGGTCGTCGTCGCCGCCCCGAGACGCGCCACCGCCGCCCGCAGCGCTTCCAGCACCGCCCCGGCATCGCCCGCTCCCGCGACGGGTGCCGGCAGCCCGACCCACGGCGGGTCCCAGCGTCCATCGGTGAGCTCGCCCGTCGAATGATCCAGGACCAGCGTCCGCGCGCCCAGGAGCCGGCGGATGCCCACGAACGGCGTCCGGTCGGCGATAGGGATGGTGAGCACGATGGTGCACGCCCAGGCGTCCCAGTCGATGGCCAGCTCGCCCGGCTCGAGGGCCAGCAGCGGGTCGATGCGGCTCGCGAACCAGCGGCCATCCGCGAGCCGGCGATGGAAGATGTCGAGGGTGCCGTGGGCTCCCGCGTGGAGGATCGCCCGCTCGCCGTCGTCGACGAGCCCCGCCGCCTCCACGGTGACGGCCGCGGTCTGCCAGTCCGCCCCGGACGCGGGCTGGCGGTCACCGAAGGCCCACGCGACGGAGCCACCCTCCGAGCCCCCAGCCGAGCCGCCAGAGCGGTAGGACACCAGCGGCTGGGACGCGAGGAGCAGCAGGTCCGGCCGCTCGTGCACCTTCACGAGGCCGGGCATCGCGGCGTGGAGTCGACGCAGGCGCTCCGGGTCGGGCCGGCCGAGCACGCCGCAGACGAACGGCCGAGCCACGTAGCGCATCAGCGGGATGCTACAGGCCCGCGGATCAGGACGACGTTGGGCCACCCGGCGCCGCAGCGGTCGTCTCGCGCACCACGAGCCGGACCGGCAGCCGCACCGTGGGGTATGTCGCGGGGCCGGGCGGCTGCTCATGCGACGACCCGGTCAGCAGCCGGTCGACCGCCCAGGCGCCGAGGGCCGGGATGTCCTGCGCGACGGTCGTGAGCGACGGCTCCGCGAAGCCCGCGAGGTCGATGTCATCGAAGCCGACGACGCTGACATCCCGGGGCACGGTCCGCCCGCTGGCCCGCACCGCACGCAGGGCGCCGAACGCCACGACGTCGTTGTAGCAGAGGATGCCGGTCACGCCCGGGTTCGCGGCCAGCAGGCGGGATGTCGCGTCGCTGCCACTTGCCACGTTGCTCGAACAGTGCTCCAGCACGATCGACGCGCCGGCCGCGCCCGGTCGCGCCGGCCGCCCCAAGGGCACGCCGCGCACCAGCCAGCCGCTCCGCCGCCGCCGGATCATCGAGCGAGACCGTGACCATGCCCAGCCGCCGATGGCCGAGGGACAGCAGATGCTCCGCCGCCATCCGGCCACCCGCCTCGTTGTCGCTCATGGCCGCCGGCCGCGACCGATCCTGCGCCTCGCTGTTGACGAGCACCGTCGGCAGGCGGGCGTGCGCGATCCAGCGGGCGTTGCGTTGCGTGAGGCCGCTCGAAGCCACGATCACGCCATCGACCCGACGCGCCTCCAGCAACTCCAGGAGCGCCCCTTCCCGCTCCGGATCGTTGGCGCCGTTGCCCAGCAGGACGACATAGCCACGCTCACGGGCGCGGTCCTCGATGGCGCGCACCAGCTCCGGGAAGTAGGGATTCTGGATGTCGGTGATGAGCAGCCCGAGCGTCTGGGTCGTGCGCAGCTTCAGCGATCGCGCCACGCTCGACGGCCGATAGTCGAGCGTCCGGGCCGCCTCCAGGACACGTTCCCGGCTATCCCCCCGTCCGCGGCTCCGGCCCGCCAGCACCCGGCTGACCGTGGCCGTGGAGACACCCGCCAGCTCCGCCACGTCCGCGATGGTCACGGACGCGGGAGCACGCGTCGCCCGCGGGGAGTCGCTCATCCGGCCGCCGGCGTGTCCCCACCCTGGTCGCTCGGTGCCGTCATCAGCTCGTCGAGCTCCCGGGCAAGCTCCTGGAGCTCCTCGCCGCCGCCCATGAGCCGCAGCAGCTCGTCCTGGCCCACCTCGCCCCGGCGGAACTCGCCGGCCAGGCGTCCGTGGGCAAGGATCGTGAACCGGTCGCCCACCGGCAGCGCGTGCTGCACGTTGTGGGTGATGAAGATGACCGCAAGGCCCCGCGAGCGGGCCCGGATGACATGGCGCAGGACGATGGCCGCCTCCTTGACGCCCAGCGCAGAGGTCGGCTCGTCGAGGATGAGCACCCGGGCGCCGAAGTACTCGGCGCGCGCGATGGCGAGGGTCTGGCGCTCCCCGCCCGAGAGGGTGCCCACCAGCTGCCCGGGATCGCGGATGGCGATGCCGATCTCCGCCATCTGCTCGGTCGCGATGCGACCCGCCGCCCGGACATCGAACCGCCGGAACGGGCCCCGCCCCTTGGTCGGCTCCGAGCCCACGAAGAAGTTGCGGCTGACGCTCATGAGCGGCAGCACGGCGAGGTCCTGGTAGACCGTCGCGATGCCCCGGTCGAGCGCATCCCGCGGGGACGAGAACTGGACGGGCTCGCCATCGATGAGCATCGCGCCCCGGTCGGGCTGGAAGACGCCGGAGAGGATCTTGATGAGCGTCGACTTGCCGGCGCCGTTGTCCCCGAGGAGGCAGTTGACCTCGCCGGCCCGGACCGACAGTGAGACCGTATCGAGGGCGATGACCCGGCCGAAGTCCTTGGATACCTCACGCGCCTCGAGCACGGGCACGGCCGTCGAATCGGCGCGTGCACCGTGTCTGCCGTACGCCGCGATCTTGGCCGCGGTATCGGCGGGCAGCGTGAGCGGCGCATCGTCGTGCGCGGTGAACGGCGGCTGGTCCATCAGCGTGTCCCCGAGGCGCGGCGCAGGACGTAGGTGTTGACCAGTACCGCGGCCAGCAGCAGCATGCCCAGGACCGCCTGGTACCAGTCCGTCTTGATGCCCGCGTACAGGATGCCCAGCGAGGTCATGCCCAGGATCAACGCGCCGAACGCGGATCCGATGACCGAGCCATAGCCGCCGGTGAGCAGCGTCCCCCCGACCACCGCGGTGATGATGGCCTGGAACTCCTTGCCGATGCCATCGTTGACGTTGGCGCTGCCGACTTGCGGCACCACGATGCAGGAGTAGAGAGCCGCCGCCGCGGCCGTGGTCATGAACAGCGTGATCTTGACCCGGGAGACCGGCACGCCCACGTACCGCGATGCCTGGGCCGATCCGCCGACCGCGAAGATCCAGTTGCCGAAGCGGGTCCGGAGCAGGACCCACGAGCCCACGGCGACGACGGCCAGCCACCACAGCAGCTCCACCCGGAAGACCGCCCGGTCGATGGTGAACAGGGGCGTCGAGAACAGGCGCAGGGCCGGGCTGTCGACCGCCCCGGCGGGCAGCCGGACGATGGTCTGGTTGGTGATCTCGCGGGTCATCGCGATGGTCACGCCACGCAGCACGAGCATCGAGGCGAGCGTGATGAGGAACGAGGGCAGCCGGGTCCGGACCACCAGCCAGCCGTTGATGCCGCCCAGGATGAGTGCCAGCCCGAACGTGAGCACCACCGCGACCGCAGGGTCGACGTTGTACTGGCTGATCATCATGGCGAGGAAGATGCTGGTGATGCCGATCATCGACCCCAGCGACAGGTCGAACTCACCGGCGATCATGAGCAGCGCGACGGGGGCGCCCAGGATGCCCACCTGCGCCGCGATCTGGAGCCACCCGGCGATGCCGATCGGCCCCAGGAACCCGTGGCCGCTCGCGAGATAGGCAAAGATGAGGAAGACCAGGAGGGCGCCGATGAGGGCGCCGATCTCCGGCCTGGAGAACAGGCGCCGAAGCGGGCTCTCGGAGCGGAGGCGACTGGGAGCGGCGCCCGTTGCGGTCATCCTCGGCGTTCCTCCGGATGGGATGAGGCCGGCCGTCGAGCGACGACCGGCCTCGGGTCACATCGGCTAGCGGGTGGTGCCCGCGTTGGCCAGGACCAGGTCGACGTTGTCCTTGGTGACGAAGCCGGGGCCCGTGTAGATCGGGGCGCCGCCACCGGGGAGCAGGCCGTACATGTTGTAGTAGGTGAGGATCTCGATCGGCAGGTAGCCCTGGAGGAACTGCTGCTGGTCGATGGCGAAGTCGACCGTGCCCGCCTTGATGCCCGCGAGCATGTCGGGTGACAGGTCGAACGTGGCGATGTGGATCTGGCCGGTCTTGCCCAGCTGGTCGACGGCCTTGAGGGCCGGCGCGGCGCCGGTCGGACCGAGGGCCATGACCGCGTCGATCGTCGGGTCCGCCTGAAGGGCGGCGACGATGGCGCTGGCAGCGCCGGTCTGGTCGTTCAGGTCGACCTGGACGACGGTGGACTTGGCACCGCTGCCAAGGCCTTCGGCGAAGCCGGCGCAGCGTGCGTCGAGGGCGGCGTTGCCGACCTCCTGGTTGATGCAGATCGCGTTCTTGACACCCAGGGAGGCCATCTTCTCGCCGGCACCCTTGCCCGCCGGGAACTCGTCCTGGCCGACGTGGGTCAGGATGCCCAGGCTCTTGTAGACGTCAGAGCCGGAGTTCGCGGAGATGACCGGGATGCCCGCCGCGACGGCCGACTGGATGGCCGGGCCGAGCGCTGTGGCATCCGGGATCGAGACCACCAGGCCCTGCGGGTTCTTGCCCACAGCGGCCGTGATGAGCTGGGCCATGGCGTTCATGTCGAACGTCGTCGGCGCCGAGTAGTTGACTGTGACGCCGTGCGGCGCCATGTCCGCGGCAGCCGCGTTCACGCCGTTGACGAAGATGGACCAGAACGGGTCGGACGCCTGTCCGTGGGTCACGACCTCGATGTGGATGGGACCGCCCGCCGCAGGCGACTGGGCTGAGACCATGCCCGGGGCGAGCGCGGCGCTCGCCAGCAGGCCGGTACCCACGGCCAGGCTGATCGTCTTGCGAACCTTCATCTGGTGCTCTCCTCCAACGTGCGACGGATGGATCCGACGCTGCTTGCGGGATGTTCCGTGACCTCGGGGAATTGTCAGACGCTGAACGACAGGGCTCCTCCTTGTCTACTGCGGTGTGCTGGTGGTGTGTCCCAGGCCGGGGATCTCGGTGAGGGCCACGGGGCGATGCTCATGGAGCGATCGTGTTGCCGCCTCCGCGATGCGCAGCGACTCGACGCCGTCACGCGCGGTGCAGGGGGAGGGGGTATCGCCGCGCGCCACGTCGAGGAACGCGACGAGCTCCGCCGTGTACGCATCCGGGAAGCGGGCGAAGAAGTCGGGCCATGCCGGACCCGCGGGCGGCGGCACGCCTGGCTCGACGGAGCGCATCGGCGTCCGGGGGCCGAGGCCCACGCTGATGCTGTCGCGTGACCCGAACAGCTCCGCGCGGATGTCATAGCCCAGCGGATCGTGGCGGGCACAGGTGAGCACCGCGAGGGTGCCGTCCTCCATGCGCAGCAGGGCCGCGCCCGTGTCGATGTCGTCGTACTTCGCGAACACCGGAAATCCCCGGACGCCCCCATCCGCGTAGACCTCCGCGACCTCGCCGCCCAGCAGCCAGCGGATGACGTCGAAGTCGTGCACCGAGAAGTCCCGGAAGATGCCGCCGGAGGTCGGGATGTACGACTCATGCGGGGGCGCCGGATCGTGGCCCGCCAGCCGGACCGCGTAGACGGTGCCCAGCTCGCCGCTCTCCACCATCCGCCGCGCTTCCCGGTAGCCCGGGTCGAACCGGCGCTGGAATCCCAGCTGGAACGGCACCCCGGATGCCTCGATCAGCGCGGCGACCGCGATGGTCTCCTCCAGGGTGCCCGCGAGCGGCTTCTCGCAGTACGTCGGGAGGCGGCGCCCGATGGCGACCCGGACCAGCTCCGCATGCGCATCCGTCGCGGCCGCGATGACGATGGCGTCCACCGCGTCCAGGAGCGCATCGACGCTGCCGACCGCACGGGCGCCGATGGGGCGGGCCACGCGTTCCGCCAGCCCTGGCTCCAGGTCCGTGACCAGGAGCTCGTCCACGCCCTCGAGGCCCGCGAGCAGCGCCGCGTGCATCGCCCCGATGCGTCCAGTACCGATGAGTCCGATCCTCATGTCCCGACGCGTCCTTCCGCCTGGAGCGACACCGAATCGTCACCATATTGCGCCCCGGGTGCAATATGTAATCGATTGCGCATCATTGGCGAGGCCGGGGCGTCTGTCAACCCTCTGCCCGCCGGATCACCATCGACGAGGAGGAGGCGCGCACGTGGCTGGCACGCGACGTCTGACGACGGCCCAGGCGCTGGTCGCCTGCCTCCGCGCGCAGCACATCGAGCGGGACGGGGAGCGCGCCCGGTTCATCGCGGGCATCTTCGGCATCTTCGGGCACGGCAACGTGGCAGGCCTTGGTGAAGCGCTCGAGGCGGAGGTCCGCGCCCATCCCAATGACCCGATCCGCTATCACCAGGCCCGCAACGAGCAGGGGATGGTCCACGTGGCGAGCGCGTTCGCGCGCCAGCATCGCCGGCTGCGGGCGTTCGCGTGCACGAGCTCCATCGGCCCCGGTGCCACGAACATGGTCACCGGTGCCGCCACCGCGACCGTCAACCGCATCCCCGTCCTGCTCCTGCCGGGCGATGTCTTCGCGACGCGCCGCGTGACCCCGGTCCTGCAGCAGCTGGAGCGCCCGGAGAGCCAGGACCTGAGCGTCAACGACGCCTTCCGGCCCGTCTCCCGCTACTGGGACCGCATCGATCGGCCGGAGCAGCTGGTGACCGCGCTGCCGGCGGCGTTCCGGGTGCTGACGTCACCATCGGAGACGGGTGCCGTGACGGTGTGCCTGCCGCAGGACGTCCAGGCAGAGGCGTGGGACTTCCCCGACGCGATGTTCGAGGAGCGGACCTGGGTCGTCCCTCGCCCGAGGGCGGACACGACGCTCCTCGCGCGTGCCGCGGACGCCATCGCAGCCGCCAAGCGCCCGATGATCGTGGCCGGCGGCGGTGTCATCTACTCGGAGGCGGAGGCCGCGCTGGATGCGTTCGCGCGTCGGTTCGGCATCCCGGTCACGGAGACCCAGGCGGGCAAGGGCTCGCTGCCCTGGGACCATCCGTGCGAGCTGGGTCCCGTGGGCGTGACCGGCGGCTCGGCGGCCAACGAGATCGCCCACGATGCGGACGTCGTCATCTGTCTGGGGACCCGTCTCTCCGACTTCACGACCGCCTCGTGGACGGGCTGGCAGGACCCCGATGTCCGGTTCATCGCCATCAACGTCGCGGAGCTGGACGCGGCCAAGGCACGCGCCATCCCGCTCGTCGCCGACGCGCGCGTCTGCCTCGAGGAGCTGGGCGAGGTCCTGGCTGCCCGCGGCTACCAGGGGGTGGAGCCGGAGCGCCGCGCCCTCCAGGACCGCCTCAAGGTCGAGTGGGATGCGGAGGTCGGTCGGGTGCGGGCGCTGCGGGCGCCGAGCCACGTCTCGCAGCCGGAGGCGATCCGGCTCGTCAACGAGGCAGCCGGCAGGGACGGCATCCTGGTCGGTGCCTCGGGTGGCCTGCCGGGAGACCTGCACAAGCTGTGGCGCGTGTCGCGGCCCGGTGGCTACCACCTGGAGTACGGCTACTCCACGATGGGCTACGAGGTGGCCGGCGGCCTGGGGGTCGCCATGGCGGAGCCCGATCGACGGGTCTACGTGATGCTCGGCGACGGCTCGTGGCTGATGCTCTCGGCGGAGATCGCGACCGCGGTCCAGGAGCGTCGCGCGTTCACCGTGGTGCTCCTGGACAACCACGGGTTCGGCTGCATCCGGGACCTGCAGGGTCGATGCGGCGGCGTGGGCACGTTCCAGGACTTCCGCTACCGCGACGCGGCCACCGGTGAGCTGACCGGCGATGTCCTGCCCATCGACTTCGCGGCCAACGCCGCGAGCCTGGGCGCGCACGTCATGACCGCGCACGACCCGGCGGAGCTGGAGCAGGCATTGGCCACGAGCACCAGCGTCACCGATCGACCCGTCGTCATCGTGACCGAGGTCGACCCGTCCGTGGGCGTGCCCGGATATCGCGGTTGGTGGGATGTGCCCGTCGCCGCGGTCTCGGACGAGCCCGCCGTCCGCCGCGCCTACGACGAGCACCGGGCGCAGGTGGCGACAGAAAGGAACATCCCATGACCACCGCCGTCGAACCCTCGGCGCAGGCACCGAGCGCACCCACGTCCACGCTGTCCATCGCGAGCGCACCCTGCTCGTTCGGTGTCGACGAGATCGTCCGCGACGACGCCTGGATGCCCACCCCCGACGAGATGCTCGACTGGATGCTGGGCATCGGCTACGCGGGCACGGAGCTGGGGCCGCCGGGCTACCTCGGCGCGGGCGCGGCGGCGCGGGAGCGGCTCGATCGACGCGGGCTGCGGCTCGTGGGTGCGTTCCTGCCGGGCCACTTCAGCCGTGCCGACCGGGCAGCCGCGGACCGTGACTGGCTTCGCGGCCAGCTGCTGCTGTTGCGGGACGCGTCGCCGGAGGGTTCCGCGCCGCTCGCCGTCCTGTGCGAGGCGATCGACGAGCCGGACCGGCTCCGCCTCTCGGGGCGCATCGACCTCCATCCGGAAGCGCAGCTGGACGAGGCCCGCGTCCGGACCATGATCGACAACCTCCATCGCGCCGGGGAGCTGTGCCGGGAGCTGGGGTTCAGCGCCGTCATCCATCCTCACGCCGGCACCTACATCGAGACCGACGCCGAGATCGAGCGCGTCGTGGAAGGCCTCGATGTCGCGCTCGTCGGGCTGTGCCTGGACAGCGGCCACTTCCGCTACGGCGGTGCCGATCCCGCCGCAGCGTGTCCGCGACTACCGGTCCGTGCTCCGCCACGTCCATCTCAAGGACTGCCGGAGCGAGGTGCTCGCCGCTGCGCGACGGGATGACCAGGGGTTCGCGGAGGCGACCGCCCGGGGCGTGTTCGCGGAGCTGGGCCAGGGCGATTCGGGCATCGACCGGGTCGTGGAGGCGCTCCGCGAGGTGGGCTACACCGGCTGGGTGGTCGTCGAGCAGGACCGCAAGCTGGACGCGCGGACCACCAGGCACGACCTCGTGGCCTCCCAGCGCCGCAACCTCGCGTATCTCCGGGCACTGGGCCTATGACCTCGCCCCTGCTGCGCCGCGCCGGGCCGGCCAGAGCGCCCGGTGGCATCACCCAGGACATCGATCCGGCGGACGCGGGCTGGGCGTGGATCAGCTTCCGTGCGCACAGCCTCGCCTCCGGTGCCCAGGTCGAGCGCGCCGGTGACGGCCAGGAGGTCGCGGTCATCGTGCTCGAGGGCACCGTGGACGTTCGCGCGGGTGCGCAGGCATTCGATGCCGTCGGCAGCCGTGCCAACGTCTTCGACGGTCCACCCGCACCCGTCGTCCTGGTCGCGGCAGGGGAGGACATCGCGATCCGCGCCCGGACCGCAGGCACGACCCTCATCGCGAGCGCGCCCGCCGGCGAGGTGGTGCCAACGCGGCGCATCGACCCGGCGTCGATGCGCGTCGAGGAGCGTGGCAGCGGCCAGACCGCACGCCGGGTCCATCACCTCCTGCCGCCCGGCGAGCCGGCATCGCGGCTCATCCTGTTCGAGGTCTACACGCCCGGCGGCAACTGGTCCAGCTATCCGCCCCACAAGCACGATACCCAGGACCCGCCCCGGGAATCGCTCCTGGAGGAGCTGTACTACTACCGGTTCGCGCGGCCGCAGGGGTTCGCCTTCGCGCGGGTGTATACCCCGGACCGGTCGCTCGACGAGGCGCTCACGCCGATGGACGGCGACGTCGTCCTGGTGCCCCGGGGATACCATCCAGTGGGCATGCCGGCGGGATACGACGGCTACTACCTCAACGTGATGGCCGGCCCCACGCGCGCCTGGCACTTCACCGTCGACCCGGACCATGCGTGGCTGATGGACTGGTCGCCAGACGCGCCGCGCTGACCAGGGGAGGTCCACATGACTACCGTCTCTACACCCATCGAGGCACTCGGCGGCATCTCGCGGACCGTCGCCGAGTTCCCGACCGACTACTGGAACGACTCCTGCGCGCAGGCCGAGCTGTCCTGGGGCATCGAGCATGGCGCCACCGGTGCGACCACCAACCCGACCATCGTCGGCGATGTGCTCCGCAAGGAGATGGACATCTGGGCGCCCCGGCATCCGGGCCATCCGGGACGAGCGGCCGGACGCGACGGACCAGGACGTCACGTGGCAGGTCGTGGAGGAGATGGCCATCCGCGGCTGGGGGATGCTCGCGCCGGTATTCGAGCGGACCGCGGGCCGCAAGGGGCGCCTCTCGATCCAGACCAACCCCACGTTCCATGTCTCGACCGAGCGGATGCTCGACCAGGCCCGCCACTTCGCGACCCTCGCACCCAACGTCCAGGTGAAGTTCCCGGTCACCGCCGCCGGCCTGCGGGCCATCGAGGAGGCGACCTACGAGGGCATCTCCATCAACGCCACGGTCAGCTTCACCGTGCCCCAGGCGCTCGCGGTGGGGGCGGCCGTGGAGCGGGCGCTCCAGCGTCGCGAGGCGGAGGGCAAGGACGTCACCCGCATGTCGCCCGTCTGCACCCTGATGATCGGTCGGCTCGACGACTGGGTGAAGGCCGTCTGCGACCGGGACGACATCACCATCGACCCGGCTGCTGCCGACTGGGCCGGCATCGCGGTGTTCAAGCGCGCCGCGGCCATCTACCAGGAGCGTGGGTACCGCTGCCGGCCGCTGGCGGCGGCGTATCGGCATCACCGCCACTGGTCGGAGCTCATCGGCGGGGACGTGGTGCTCACGATCCCGTATGCCTGGGCGCGCCGGTTCGAGGCGTCGAGCGTCGAGGTGCGCGCGCGCTTCGCCGACCCCGTGCCGGAGGCGTACGTCCAGCAGCTCCTCGACCTCGTGCCGGACTTCCGAGCCGCCTGGGAGCCGGATGGGCTGACGCCCGACGGATTCGACCACTACGGCGCCACCGTGCGCACGTTGCGGTCCTTCATCGCGAGCTACTGGGCGCTGGTGGCCACGGTCGACGAGCTGCTGCTGCCCAACCCCGATCTCAAGTCACGGAGGTGACGACATGACCGTCGAGCCAAAGGGTGCCCCGCTGCCGCCGCGCTGGTTCATCCGGACGGCGTGGAAGGTCCACCGAGGCATCTATGCCGGGAGCCGCGGGCATGTCGGCCTCCGGCGAGCGACCGACGAGCACCAGGGCATGATGCGGCTCCACACGGTCGGCCGCCGCACCGGCGAGGAGCGCATCGCCATCCTGGCCTACTTCGATGACGGGCCCAACGTCGTGACCATGGCCATGAACGGCTGGGCCGATCCGGAGCCGGCCTGGTGGCTCAACCTCCAGGAGCACCCCGACACGACCGTCGAGCTGGTCGATGGTTGCCATGCCGTCCATGCCCGCGCCGCGGAGGGCGAGGAACGGGCGCGCCTGTGGGCGCGCTGGGCGACCTACGACAAGGATCTGGACGCCTACGCCGCCCGCCGGTCACGGGAGACGCAGGTCGTGGTGTTCGAGCCTCGGCCCGGATAGACCGTGCGGGATGGACCCGGGTAGGTCCCGCCCGTCAGCCGTCCGCGCAGGCCATGGCGACGTCCGCCCCATCCGCCAGGTCCGTGACCCCCTTGTCCAGGTTCCTGGCATCGGGCCATACCGAGGCCGTCCGCGCGATGTCGTTGACGGCGTAGAGCGGCGCCCCACCCAGCGGGTCGGTGGTCGCCCAGAGGGCCACCTTGGCGGTCCATCCGGTGCCAGAGACGGTGGCCGCGATGAAGTAGACGCTGGCAACATCACGGCTCGGAACGATGCTCACGCCTCGCGGATGCCAGGCTCCTGTGTCGGTCAGGCCCCCCTCCAGCACGGCCACGAGGTGCGCGGTGCCAGGTGCGCAGTGCGCAACGGACCCGACGGACCGCTCGGTGCGGGGAGATGGTGCGGCAACGACTGATGCGGTCCCGGACGATGCAGCCACGGTACGTGGCGGCTGGTTCACGTAGACCACCCAGGCCACCAACGTCAGCACGCTCAGCAGCACCGCGGAGAACCATGGCCTCGGCGCCGTGCGCTTCGCCCGTTCGCGCGGGGGACTGGCCATCGCCGGCGTCGGAACGGCCGCCACGGGCATGCGGGCTCGCGGCTGGTCGCTGGGGACTGGCCATCGCCGGCGTCGGAGCGGCCGCCACGGGCATTGGGCTCGCGGCTGGTCGCTGGGGACTGGCCATCGCCGGCGTCGGAACGGCCGCCACGGGCATTGGGCTCGCGGCTGGTCGCTGGGGACCGGCCATCGCCGGTGCCGGCGTCGGAACGGCCACGGGCATCGGGCTCGCGGCTGGTCGCTGGGGACTGGCCATCGATGGCGTCGGACCGGCCGCCACGGGCATCGGGCTCGCGGCTGGTCGGGGACCAGCCCCCGACCTGAGGCTGAATCCAGGCTTGGGCCGCCGCGGGTCATCCGCCGCGGGCATCCATCCGGTGGCGGTGAGGGTGGCGCGGTCGAATTGAGACGTCGCCTCTGGTATCGCCATCTCGTGTGGCACGGGCGATGACCCTGGATCTCGTCGTTCATCTGTCTGTCACCGACGTAGGCCGAGGTACACGGGCACGAATGGCCCGTGCGCAAGGATGTCCACACCCTTAGCCGTCTCGACCCGGATTTCCGCTCCTCGCCGGTGTCGTCCAGCACCAGTACCTTCGTACTATCACGACCGGCACCCGACGCGCGGGTTGCCCGCCCGTCAGCCGTGAAGCAGGCGTGCGAGCGCGCCGGATGATGAATGCCGCGGCAGCGGCGCAGGCGACGATGAACAGCGGGCTCGGATACGCGTCCGCGATGGGCTTGAAGGTCGCCCCGGATGACGTGATCTCGATGACGCCGATGGGCGTCACACCGGCGCCGCCGCCGGCCCCGGTGCCCGTGCTCATCCCTTCGGTCTTGTCGTCGGCCGCCCCGGTGGGCGTCGGTCCGCTGCCACCGCCGCCACCAAAGAACCAGCGCACCCGGGCAACGGGCACGACCGTCAGCTCGCCACGCTCGATAGGCTCGCCGAAGCTGGTCTGGACGCCGATGGATCCGCCCGTGCGGTCCATCAGCCGAGCCAGGAGACGGTCCATGGGGCTGCCCTCTGCTGCTTGCCGCGCCTCTTCCCGTGCCTTCGAATCGTCTGTCGCCATGATCGGGTACCTCCATCGGTCACAGTGAGCGCTCGGGCGGTCCGTCCGCCAGTGCCGAATGGCCTCAGGGCCAGGTCAGTCGTTCTCGACCGCGTAGCGGAGGGCGACCACGCCCGACCCGAAGGTGCGGGTGTCCAAGAGCCGCAGCCGAATACGCTGCTGGAGCTCCGGGAAGAACGGCAGGCCCCCGCCCAGGATCACCGGGTCGACGTACATCCGGACCTCGTCGACGAGCCCGGCCTCCAGGAACGTCGCGGCCAGGGTCGGGCCGCCGACGTCCATGTCCAGGTCCGACGCAGCCTTCAGCCGACGAACCTCCGCCACGGCGTCGTCGTGGACGAGACGCGCGTTCCAGTCGACCTGGTCGAGGGTTCGCGAGAAGACGACCTTGGGCTTGTCGCGCCAGATGCGGGCGAAGTCGCGCTCGACCGGGGTCGCGCCGGGGTCGGTGTCACCGGTCGGCCAGTAGTCGGACATCAGCTCCCACATCCGTCGGCCGTAGAGGAACGTGCCCACCTGGCGGGCCTCCTCGTTGAACACCTCGTGCAGCTCCTCGTCGACGTGCACCCAGTCGAGCGAGTGGTCCTTCGTCGCCGCGAACCCGTCGAGCGACACCGACATGGAGTAGATGAGCTTGCCCATGCGTCCCAGTCTGGGTCAGCGCCCCGCGGCATGTCCATCACGCAGCGTCACGGGGCGATCCGGGGGCGTCGCGGGTGACGCGGGGCCTCGGGGCGATGCGTCCAGCGGCTGATCAGGCCGATCGGAGCACCGACCCGAGTGCCGATCGGCCTCTTCATCCAGCCACCGACCAGGAATGCCGCTCGACGGCCCTGCGATGCTCCTGGCGACTCGGAGCGCCGACGAGCGCCTCCAGGCCCGGTCCCGACGGCCTGATCATGCACCCGGCGACTCGCGCCAGGCGGGCAGGCCCTCGACCCGAGGAACGGCTACGGTTGGGTGCGGGGCACGCACGCGCACCTCTGGAGGATCGTCGGTGGATGGTCAAGGACTCGCGGACCACATCCGGCGCTCCCTGCGGGCGGTCGTCGAGTCGAACTTCGCTTGGCAGGTGGCTGCGCAGATCGACGACGGGACGCCTGAAGATCCAGCTTCCCGACGAGGGGACTGCCGAGCTGACGTTCCGGATCCGTGGCATCCCATCCGAGGGAACACCGAGCGCATACCTCGTTCTCCGCGAAACCCGAGACGCGCGAGACCCGGACCGCGTCGTCGAATACTGGTATGGCCTGGTGCACCGGCGAGTCAGCGGCGATGTCGTCTACGAGGCGTGGCACCGCCACGATCACGGCCCCGGGACATCCAACGACGCGCACCACCACCTGAAGGTCAACGACGTGCCGATCGACAGGAAGCCTGGAGTAGCGCTGCATTCGCAGCCGGCAATCCTGGCTCTGCTCGAGTCGCTCATTGAGCGGATCGGCGAGGATCAGGGCGAGTGACCGAGGTCACACGGCCATGACGGCTGCCTGTGCCCGCGAGCGGACGTATGCGCCCGCATCACGCAACAGGTCTGCGTGGCTGGCATACAGCGAGGGATCGGCCTCGGCCATCGCGATCAGTTGCGAGACGCTCTCGATCCCAAGCTCGCGGAGGGCCGGTTCGATCCGCAGCGCAAGGAACTCCTCGGGGTCCACCGTTCGTGTCGGCGTGTCTGGCAGCATCGGGATCGTCGGAGGGCTGATCAGTCCCAGCCGCTCCTGCCGTTCGCGCAAGGCCCATTCGGCCACCTTGAAGGCGCCCCGTTCCTTGCCTTGGATCGCCTTGAGCTCTCCCGCTCTGATCCAGTTCCGAACCGTCTGCTCGGAATATCCGGTCGCCTCAGCGACCTCGGGCACCGTGTAGAACCTCACCGTTCACCTCGCAGCATCGTCCAGGGCCGAGGATGCAACAGTGTGTCGTTTGTGTCAAGTGTGTTGATTGTGGCATTAGGTCGCGAAGCGGCCTGCTCCGCGCCTTGGAGGTGCTCACCTTGGGTGATGGGGGCGTCGCCGGGCGATGCGTCCCGCGGCTGATCAGGCTGATCGGGACACTGGCACGAGCGCCGATCGGCCGTTCCAACCAGCCACCGACTCGGCACGCCGCTGGACAGCGCTGCGATGCTCCTGGCGACTCGGACCGCCGACGAGCGCCTCCAGGCCCGGTCCCGACGGCCTGATCATGCGCCAGGCGACTCGCGCCAGGCGCATGAGCGACTCGCGCCAGGCGCGACGCCGGCCTGCGTCCCGGCCGCGTTTGCAGTGCCAGGGACACACGACCATGATGGCCGGAGGCAGCATGAACCCACGAACCGGGGACCCATGAAGGCAGCAGTGTGCACGGGCTACGGACCACCCGAGGTCCTTCGACTCCGGGACGTGCCGAAGCCCGTCCCGAAGGACGACGAGGTGCTGGTTCGGATCCGCGCCACGACGGTGAGCGCGGCCGATTGCGAGCTGCGTCGATTCGACTTCGCCCCGTGGATCTGGGTGCCCATGCGGCTGGCGTTCGGCATCCGCAGACCCAGGCGCCCTGTGCTCGGGCAGGAGCTCGCCGGTGACGTCGAGGCGGTCGGCAGGAAGGTCAGGTCGCTCAAGGAAGGCGACCGGGTCTTCGCGGCGACGGGCATCTCCCTGGGAGCTTACGCGGAGTACATCTGCCTGCGCGAGGATCCCAAGACCGGGGCGATCGCGACGATGCCGGCCAACCTGGACTACCCAGAGGCCGCGGCCATTCCCTACGGAGGAGGCGAGGCCCTGCAGTTCCTGCGGAAGGCGAACCTCCGCAGCGGGCAGCGCGTCCTCGTCAACGGGGCGGGCGGCAGCTTCGGCACGTTCGCGGTCCAGCTCGTCAAGGACCTCGGGGGACACGTGACCGCGGTCGACAGCGCGCCAAAGCTGGAGATGCTGCGCACCATCGGCGCAGACCACGTCATCGACTACGCCCGGGAGGACTTCACCAACAGCCCCGACACCTACGACGTCATCTTCGACGTGGTCCGCGGTACACCGTCCGCTCGCATGGTGGGGCGGCTGACCGAGAAGGGCTGGCTGATCATGGCCAATCCGGGCTTCCGGCAGATCGTTGGCGCCTGGCGGGCGGCGAGGGGGACCGGCAAGCGGGTGTCGTTCGCGGGGTCGGGCGGAACGAGCGAGGACCTGGCCTACCTCGGAGGCCTGGTCGAAGCGGGACGGCTGCACCCGGTCGTCGACCAGCGCTTCCCGCTCGAGCAGATGGTCGAGGCGCACCGGTATGCCGAGTCCGGCCAGAAGCTGGGGAACGTCGTCGTCGTCGTCGCATAGCTGCGACCGCGATCGCAGCCGCTGTGGAGGCATGAACGGGAGCGGGAGGGCACCGTGCAGGCAGTCGTCCAGGTGAGCTACGGCTCGGCGGAAGTCCTGGAGTTCAAGGAGATCGACAAGCCGGTCGCCGGTGATGACGACGTGCTGGTGCGCGTCCATGCGGCATCCCTGGCCGCAGGTGACTACTTCGGCATGCGGGGCAAGCCGTACCCGATACGCCTGGCGATCGGCTTTCCCAAGCCCAGGAAGGACCATGTCGTGGGGGCCGATCTGGCGGGGCGCGTCGAGACGGTCGGCAGGAACGTGACGCGCTTCAAGGTGGGCGATGCGGTGTTCGGCGAATGCAGCCGTGCATGCGCCGAGTACACCTGCGTCGGAGAGGGCAAGCTCGCTCCCAAGCCGCACGACCTGACGTTCGAGCAGGCAGCGGCCGTGCCAACGTCGGCCCTGACCGCTCTCCAGGCGCTTCGCGATCACGGCAAGGTGCAGCCCGGGCAGCAGGTCCTCATCAACGGCGCGTCGGGTGGCGTGGGGACCTTCGCCATCCAGATCGCGAAGGTCCTCGGGGCAGAGGTGACCGGCGTATGCAGCCCGGCGAACGTGGACCTGGTCCGATCGATCGGGGCGGACCATGTCATCGACTACACCAGGGAGGACTTCACCCAGGGCGAGCCGCGGTACGACCTGATCCTCGACAACGTGGCGAGCCACTCGTTCGCGGAGTACAGACGCGTGCTCAAGCCCGGGGGCACCCTGCTGCCGAGCAGTGGCCATGCCGGCATCAGCTACGTCATCAAGGCGTTCCTGCTGTCACTCGTCATACGCCAACAGGGACGCCCCTTCGTGGGGACACCGAACCAGGACGACCTGAGCGCTCTCACGGAGATGCTCGCGGGCGGACTGGTCACCCCGATCATCGATCGAACCTATCCGCTGCGAGAGACCGCTGAGGCCTTCCGATACCTGGACCAGGGTCACGCTCGAGGCAAGGTCGTCATCGTCGTGGCGAACGATGGGTGATACAGGCAACGACCTGGCCCGGCGCTGAGCGTTGCGCGCACCGTGGGGGTGGGGCATCGCGGGCATCGCGGGTCGATGCGTCCAGCGGCTGATCAGGCTGATCGGAGCACCGACACGAGCGCCGATCGGCCGTTCCAATCAGCCACCGACTGGGAACGCCGCCGGACAGCGCTCCCATGCGCCTGGCGACTCGGACCGCCGACGAGCGCCTCCAGCCCCGGTCCCGACGGCCTGATCATGCGCCAGGCGACTCGCGCTGGTTGCCACTCGTGGGGCTGGGCACTGAGTAATATCACTCACCTTCTTGAGTAAATCGTCGAGGCCGATAATCGAACGTTGAGTCTGTAGGCCACAGGCAGCCTGCGCAGCGCAGGCACAAGAAGCCCTTGCATCGCTTGCACAAGCGATGCTAGTGTTGGACGCCATGAAGCGCGCCGAGCTCATCCGGTCGATCCGCGACGGGGCCAGGGCCGCAGGCGTCGCCGTCGAACTCGCCCGCGACGACGGGGACCATGAATGGTGGGTGATCGACGGCCTCGGGTTCTCGGTTCCCGCGTCACCGGGAGATCAACGAACTGACGGCTCGGTCGATCCTCAAGCGACTGGAACCCAAGCTGGGCAAGGAGTGGTGGCGATGAGCCGGATGCGATACACCGCGATCGCAGAACGATCTGGTCGGTGGTGGGCGCTGCACGTGCCAGCGGTGCCGGGTGTCTTCACGCAGTCCCGGACACTCAAGGAAGCGCGCAGCATGGTCCGCTCGGCAGTGTCGCTCGCGCTCGAGTGCCCACCCGACTCGTTCGACGTGGACCTTGAGGTCCGCGTCTCGGCCGATGGCACGAGCCCCGCGGCTGTAAAGCGTCACGGCCCTGCTCAAGGATGTCGCGGAGAAGGACCTGGCGGCCGACCGGGCTGTGGCGTTGGCCTCGGAGGCGACGAGACACGCCGCGACCGCCCTGCGAGACGCCGGCCTGACCCTGAGCGACACCGGCGAACTGCTCGGGGTCAGCTACCAGCGTGTCCAGCAACTGATCACCGACAGCCGGCGGAGCCGCGACGACCGGCCCGCGAGGCGAAGGGCGCCGCGACAGAGGGTCTGTCGCTGACCGGTGGGCTTGCCCGACGCCGCATGGCTGTAGCGCTCACCCCGTGAGGGACGGGGGCATCGCGGGTCGATGCGTCCAGCGGCTGATCAGGCTGATCGGAACATCGACACGAGCACCGATCGGCCGTTCCAAACAGCCACCGACCAGGAACGCCGCTGGACGGCCCTGCGATACGCCCGGCGACTCGGACCGCCGACGAGCGCCTCCAGGCCCGGCCCCGACGGCCTGATCATGCGCCAGGCGACTCGCGCCTCGCGACTCACGCCCGGTGCGGCCGCGCCCGCCACGCGCCGCGACGCCGACCGCGACGCATTGACCACGCCCGCCGATCCAGTCTAGGACTCGGCCTGCCCGCGGGGACATCGGAATCGTGGCCTGGCCACACGTCCCCAGGGTGCCGGATGGGGGTGGGTGATGGGCGTGTCGAGACGTGCGCTGGCCAGTGTCGCCGCATCATTGCTGGCGCTTGGATCGATCGCGGTCGTGCCCGCACCCATGCTCGCCGCCGGCACCTGGCAGTATCCCAGCGCCAGCTGTCCCACGAACGGGAACCACGGGCTCCAGGACTGCATCGATGCCGCCGCACCGGGCGACACGATCGTGATGACCTCCCAGATCAACCCCGATGGCGTGATCTCCATCGGCAAGAGCCTGACGCTTCGGGCGTCAAGTCGTTCGCTCGGCCCGACGCTGCCGTATATCAGCATCTTCAGCAGTGGTGGCGCCGTGGACGTCACGGTCCAGGACATCCGGGTCGAGCGGAAGGTGCGCGTCAACTTCAACGCTACGGCGTCTGGCCACCTGGTCACCCTGCGCCGGCTGGAGGTCGGCAAGGGCACCTCGAATGCTGACGGCGTCTCGTTCGATACGCAGGCGCCCGCGTCGTTCGTCCTGGAGCAGAGCTACGTCCGGGCCGCCGGCAGCAACCAGGGCGAGGCCCTGCACCTGTTCGCGGAGGACCCGGACGGGCGAGTGGACATCAGGGTCGTCGGCAACCGCCTCTCGGACCATGGCAACCCCCAGAGCGGCAGCGGAATCGCCCTGACCGCCATCGGCGATGGCACCGTGCGGGCGGATCTCGACAACAACTCGATCTGGGACGTCGGTCGTTGCCTCTGCGGGGGGGCGTCAGGCATCTTCATCAACCCCAGTGACCGCATCCGCGCCGACGTGAACGTCGTGGGCAACACCATCGAGCGATCACGCACCGATGGCATCCAGCAACGGAATGGGCTGACGGGCATCGGCCATCTCGCCCTGGATGTGTTCAACAACATCATCAGCCACACGGATGGGTCTGCGATCCGCCTGGATTCGGGATCGCCCGGAACGTTGACGTTCCGTGCCGGCCACAACGACCGGTTCAAGAACACGTTCGGGTCCCTCCTGGACGGTCAGTCGGCAGGATCCGGGAACAAGTCCGTCGATCCCAGGTTCGTGGATCGTACGAACGGGAGCCTCAGGCTTCGCTCGGACTCCGCGCTCATCGATGCCGGGGTGACCTGCTCGCCCGGTGGCGTCGCCAACCCCGATCCGGACGGCCATCATCGGCTCAGGGGCTCGACCGTCGACATCGGGGCCTACGAGCGAGGCGCCAGGAGCGCATCGGGCGTGGTGCGCGTGGGAACGAGCGGCAAGGACACGCTCGTGGGCACGTCGGGCCGCGACATCCTGTGCGGCTACGGTGGCAACGACACGCTGTGCGCGAAGGATGGCAAGGGCGGCGATCTCGTCGACGGTGGTTCGGGGCGGGACAAGGCACGCACGGACTCGGGTGACATCCGCCGCTCGATCGAAGCCACGGCATCCTGCTTCACCTGAGGGGGCGCGGCATCCTGCTGCCGGCCGGGTCGCGGTCTGCCGGATCGAGTCGGCCGCCACTCGTGGCCTCGAACGCTGTAGCGCTCACCCTGCGGGGATAGGGGCATCGGGGGTCGATGCGTCCAGCGGCTGATCAGGCTGATCGGAGCACCGACACGAGCGCCGATCGGCCGTTCCACCCAGCCACCGACCAGGAACGCCGCTGGACAGCCCTGCGATGCGCCAGGCGACTCGGACCGCCGACGAGCGCCTCCAGCCCCGGTCCCGACAGCCTGATCATGCACCAGGCGACTCGCGCCCGAAGCCGCGACTCAGGCGTGTGACTGCGGCTGGACCGTGGGGCTCCGGCGGGCCAGCGCCACGAGGCTGATGCCGGCGCCGATGACGATCATGCCCAGGACGTCGCTGAGCGGCACCGCCTCGCCCAGGATGAGCGCGCCACCCAGGACGCCCACCACCGGCACCCCGAGATACGTGACGCTGGCCACGACCGGGCCGACCGCGAGCGTCGCGGCCTGGCTCGCCCAGTAGGCGAACGCCGTCGCCAGGACGCCGCTGTAGAGCAGGATGCCGACCGTCTGGAGGTCCCACGCGATCGAGGTGGGCTGCTCCAGGATGAACGCGAGCACGGTGAGCGGCACCAGGGCCACGAGCAGCTGCCACAGCTGGACATCGAACGGGGTGCCCTGCCAGCGATGCACCCGGACGTGGACCAGCGCGACGGCGCTCATGACGGCACCCAGGAGCAGCATGACCGCCGCGATGAGGGCATCCGTGGACGACCAGTCCATGGCCAGCGGGTTGAGCAGCAGCACCAGGCCCGCCAGGCCCAGGGCGAGGCCCACCAGCTCGCGTCGGGTCGGCAGCGACCGGGTCACCCAGGCCATGATCGGCACCACCCAGAGGGGGAGGGTGTAGGTCAGGATCGAGGAACGGCCCGCCGGTGCGGACACCAGGGCGATGATCGATGAGCGCGGATGCCCCGGCGATGGCCAGCAGGCCGTAGGAGAAGACGACCGGCAGGTCGCGCCGGTCCGGGAGCGCCAGGCGACCCTTGCGAGCCATCAGCAGCGCCAGGACGATGGCGCCGACCACGACCCGCAGCATCGCGTACGTCATCGGCGGGATGACGTCCAGGCCGATCTTGATGACGCTCCAGTGGAGCCCCCAGACCAGGATGACGCCCAGGAGCAGCAGCCACGCCGTGTGGACCGTCGTGGCCTGCGGAGCGGTGCGCGCAGGCGCGGCATCGCCCGATGCGACTGGCCCCGAGTCGACGGCCGGGGCCAGTGCGGGCGCCTCGCTCACGTGATAGCTCGGTGCAGGTTCACGACGACATCATCGCGCCTGTCGCCGCCGAACGGCGTTACCGGTGTCCCACGGCAACAGTACCTATCGGCTACGACCCGTAGGACGGTTGACGGCATGTTAACGGCCTGTAAGCGACCCCGAGTCCCTAATCCCAATAGTCCTCCGTGCGACCCAGTGCCGGGGACAGCCGACCCGGAGGGTCCCCATGTCTCCGACTCGCACACGCTGGTATCGACGCCTACCCCGAGTGTTGGGCGTCCTTTTCTTTGGGCTGATTATTAGCCTGACGGCAGCTAATCTTGCGGCGGCCCCTGCGACCGCCGCGGGCAACACGGCCCTCCAGCTCAACGGCAGCAGCCAGTACGCGACGCTGGGGGCCGCGACCGACCTGCGCAGCGCGACCTTCACCCTCGAGCTCTGGTTCCAGCGGACCGGGACCGGTGTCGGCACGAGCACCGGCACGGGCGGCGTGACCGCCATCCCGCTCATCACCAAGGGCCGAGCGGAGGCCGAGACCACCGCCGCGGACGTCAACTACTTCTTCGGCATCGACGCCAGGAGCGGCAAGCTCGTCGGCGACTTCGAGGAGCCAGCGCGGGCGGCACAGTCCAGCCTCAATTACCCGGTCTCCGGCAATACCGTCGATCACCAGCAACGTCTGGCACCATGCGGCCGCGACCTATGACGGGTCGACCTGGAACCTCTATCTCGACGGCGTCCTCGACGGCACCCTCGTCGACCAGTGCCGGCCAACGCACTGACCAACGCGTCTGACCTCGGTCGGCAGTGCCCGGCACCACCGCAGGCGCCTGCCGCCGGCTTCTTCGCGGGGGTCATCGACGAGGTCCGGATCTGGAAGCACGGCGCGCAGCCTGTCCCGGAGATCGATGCCGCCAAGGACACCGAGATCACGGCCGGCCAGTCCGGCCTGCTGGGCGCCTGGAACCTCAACGAGGGCGCCGGCACCAGCCTCACCGACGTCTCCGGCAACGCCCGCACCGGCGCTGCCGTGGCGCAGCCCCGGCCCTGGGCCCGCCTGGGTCGCCGGGCTTCCCACCGCCCCTCACCGGCAACACCGCCCTCCAGCTCAACGGCACGAACCAGTACGCGACGCTGGGGCCGCGACCGACCTGCGCAGCGCGACCTTCACCCTGGAGCTGTGGTTCCAGCGGACGGGCGCCGGTGTCGGCACGAGCACCGGCACGGGCGGCGTGACCGACCATCCCGCTCATCACCAAGGGGCGCGCCGAGGCCGAGACCGACCGCCGCGGACGTGAACTACTTCTTCGGCATCGACGCCGGGAGCGGCAAGCTCGTCGGCCGACTTCGAGGAAGGTCCGGGCGGCGACCGTCCGAGCCTCAATCACCCGGTCTCCGGCAACACCGTCATCACCAGCAACGTCTGGCACCATGCGGCCGCGACCTATGACGGGTCGACCTGGAACCTCTATCTCGACGGCGTCCTCGACGGCGACCCTTGCGGTCAACCAGCCGGCCAACGCACTGACCAACACGCACTGACCTCGGTCGGCAGTGCCCGGACCACCGCAGGCGCCGCCGCCGGCTTCTTCGCGGGCGTCATCGACGAGGTCCGGATCTGGAGCACGGCGCGCAGCCTGTCCCAGATCGATGCCGCCAAGGACACCGAGATCACGGCCGGCCAGTCCGGCCTGCTGGGCGCCTGGAACCTCAACGAGGGCGCCGGCACCAGCCTCACCGACGTCTCCGGCAACGCCGCACCGGCGCTGCCGTGGGCAGCCCGCCCTCCCCGCCTGGGTCGCCGGGTTCGTACCGCCCCCGCCACCGTCTAACACGGCTCCCGACGCACCGACCCTCAACGCCCCCGCCAACGCGGATACCGGCATCAGCACGTCCCCGACCCTCGACGTCGGGGTCTCCGATCCCGATGCCGACACGCTCACCGTGACCTACTTCGGCCGGCCGCTCGCGAGCGGCACCTTCGCCCAGATCGCCCAGCACACCAACGTCGCCTCCGGCTCCAGTGACACCGTCAGCTGGCCCTCGCCTCGGCGCCGGCCAGACCTTCGAGTGGTACGTCACGGTCAAGGACCCGACGCACACTGCGGTCACCGGTCCCACCTGGACCTTCCACACCGTCGCGAGCGCCGACCCGGTGTTCGTGGGCGCAGGCGATATCGCCGACTGCAGTCGGACCCAGGATGAGGCCACGGGTGCGATCATCGCGGGGTCGACGGTGCCGTCTGGACCGCCGGCGACAATGTCTATCCATCAGGCACGCTGACGAGCTTCCAGAACTGCTACGAGCCGGGCTGGGGCGGCGCCACGAAGGCGCGGACGCGGCCCATCCCGGGCAACCACGATTGGGGCACCGGACAAGGCGGGCCCGAGACGCTGGCCGGCTACAACGCCTACTTCGGCTCGGCCGCGACCGACGCCAGCGGCAACAGCTACTACAGCTACGACATCCCGTCGAGCAACTGGCACGTCGTCAACCTCGACACCGAATGCCAGCTGGTTCCGGACGGGTGCGCCGCCGGGTCGGCCCAGGACCTGTGGCTCAAGGCGGATCTCGCCGCCAGCAGCGGCAAGAACGTCATCGCCCTGTGGCACAAGCCACGCTACAGCTCGGGCATCACCAACTACCAGACCCTGCAGCCGCTTTGGGACGACCTGTACGCGGCCGGTGTCGACATCCTGCTCCAGGGTCATGACCACCTGTACGAGCGGATGGCGCCCATGAAGTCGGGCGCGACCCCGGGCAGCCCGCCCGTCGCGGATCCGACGTACGGCATCCACCAGTTCACCGTGGGCACGGGTGGTGCTGCCCTGCAAGGCACGAGCTCAGTGCTGTCGCCCAGCGTGGTCCGCAACACGAGCACGTTCGGCATCATGAAGTTCACCCTCCACGCCACCACGTACGACTGGGTCTTCCTGCCCATCGCGGGGAGCACCTTCACCGACACGGGCACGGGCACCGTGCACGCGGCACCCCCAGCGGCCAACCATGCCCCAGTGGCCGTCGCCGATGGCTACACCACGCCCCAGGACACCGCCAAGATCGTCGCGGCGCCCGGTGTGCTGGGCAACGACTCCGATTCCGATCTCGATCCGCTCACCGCGGTGCTGGTGACCGATGTCAGCCACGGCACCCTGGTCCTCAACGCGAACGGCAGCTTCAGCTACACGCCGACGGCCGGGTACACCGGGCCGGACGCCTTCACGTACAAGGCCAACGATGGCGCGCTCGACTCCAACACCGTCAGCGTGTCCCTGACCGTGACGCCCCCGCCCGGCAACTACGGGCTCCAGCTCAACGGCACGAGCCAGTACGTCACGTTCGGTGCCGCGCCGTCCCTTGGCGTCACCACGTTCACGCTCGAGACCTGGTTCAAGCGCACCGGCGCCGGCACCGGAGTCACGACCGGCACGAACGGCATTACCTCCGCCATCCCGCTCGTGACCAAGGCCGCCCCGGAGGGGGAGTCACCCAACGAGATCAACGCGAACTACTTCCTGGGCATCGATGCCACGAGCGGCAAGCTCGTCGCCGATTTCGAGGAAGCCGCCGGCCCCAACCACCCGGTCACCGGCAACGCCGTCGTCACCAGCAATGTGTGGCATCACGCAGCGGCGACCTATGACGCCACGACCGGCACCTGGAAGCTGTATCTCGATGGCGTGCTGGACCAGACGCTCGTGCTTGCGAGTGCCTTCCAGCCCCAGTCGGCCAGCACCGAGCATGCCGCCCTTGGCACCAGCCTGACCAGCACCGGCACGGCTGCCGGGTTCTTCGCGGGCGTCATCGACGAGGCCCGCATCTGGAACGTCGCCCGGACCGCGGGTCAGATCGCCGCATCCCGTGACCTGGAGCTCACCTCGGGCACCGGTCTGGTCGCCCGCTGGGGCATCAACGAGGGCGCCGGCACGGTCGTCGGCGACTCCATCGGCAGCGTCACCGGCACCGCCACCAACGGCCCCACGTGGGTCGCCGGGCTTCGTGCCGCCCGCGCCGCCGAATGCCGCCCCCAACGCACCGACCCTCAACGCGCCCGCCAACGCCGGGACCGGCATCGGCACGTCCCCGACCCTGGATGTCGGGGTCTCCGATCCCGATGCCGACACACTCACGGTGACCTACTTCGGTCGGCCGCTCGCGAGCGGCACCTTCGCCCAGATCGCGCAGCACACCAACGTGGCCTCCGGCTCCAGCGACAGCGTCAGCTGGCCCGGGCTCGGCGCCGGCCAGACCTTCGAGTGGTACGTCACGGTCAAGGACCCGACGCACACTGCGGTCACCGGGCCCACCTGGACCTTCCATACGGTCGCCAGTGCCGACCCGGTGTTCGTGGGTGCGGGTGACATCGCCTCCTGCAGCGTCACCGAGGACACGGCCGCGGGCAACGTGGTCGCGGGTATCGACGGCCACGTCTGGACCACCGGCGACAACGTCTACGACCACGGCACCGCCGCCGAGTTCACGAACTGCTATGCGACCACGCCGTGGGGCGATCCCTCGGTCAAGTCGCGCACGCGGCCCGTCCCGGGCAACCATGACTGGGGAGCCGACGCCCCCGGTGCGACCAACTCCCTGGCCGGCTACTTCGGCTACTTCGGCTCGGCCGCCACGGACGCCAACGGCAAGAGCTACTACAGCTACGACATCGCGGGCAGCAACTGGCACATCGTCAACCTCGACAGCCAGTGCGAGCTCGTCCCCGGCGGCTGCGGCGTCGGCTCCGCCCAGGAGCTGTGGCTCAAGGCCGACCTCGCCGCCAGCAGCGGCAAGAACGTCATCGCCCTGTGGCACAAGCCCCGCTACAGCTCCGGCGCCACCGACTATCAGCCGGTCCAGCCGCTGTGGGATGACCTCTACGCCGCGGGCGTCGACATCCTGCTCGACGGTCACGACCACATCTATGAGCGCACGGGCCCGATGATGTCGGGTGCGACCCTCGCGGCCGACCCGGTCACGGATTCGACCTACGGCATCACCCAGTTCACCGTCGGCACCGGCGGCGAGGGCCACCACGGTCTGGCCGCCACCCTGCCCACCAGCCAGGTCCGCAACGCGTCGACCTTCGGCATCCTCAAGCTCACCCTGCACGCGAACTCGTATGACTGGGTCTTCCTGCCCATCGATGGCTCGACCTTCACCGACTCCGGCACTCGCGCCGTCCATGGCGCGCCGGCCCTGCCCGACACCACCGACCCGGTGGTCATCGTGCCCGGCGACATGACCGCCGAGGCCACCGGCCCGACGGGTGCCATCGTGTCCTACAGCGCCTCCGCCTCCGACGACGTCGACGGCGCCCTCACCCCGACCTGCCTGCCGGTCTCGGGTGGCACCTTCCCGCTGGGTGACACGCTCGTCACCTGCAGCGCCACCGATGCCGCGAGCAACACCGGCTCCGCGGCCTTCCACGTCCTCGTGGTCGACACCACGGGCCCCCTGGTCACGGTGCCCGCCGACATCACGACCCCCGCCACCGGTCCCTCCGGGGCACCGGTCAGCTTCAGCGCCTCCGCCAGCGACCTCGTCGACGGCAGCCTGGTGCCCGTCTGCGTGCCGGCCTCGGGCAGCACCTTCGCCATCACCGACACCCTCGTCACCTGCAGCGTCGATGACGCCGCGGGCAACCCCGGCTCCGCGTCCTTCCACGTGACCGTCACGGCCTACGTGCCACCGCCCGACACCACCGACCCGGTGGTCGTCGTGCCCGGCGACATCACCGCCGAGGCCACCGGACCGTCCGGTGCCATCGTGTCCTACAGCGCCTCCGCCTCCGACGATGTCGACGGCGCCCTGATCCCGACCTGCCTGCCGGTCTCGGGTGGCACCTTCCCCCTGGGTGACACGCTCGTCACCTGCAGCGCCACCGATGCCGCGACCAACACCGGCTCCGCCGTCCTTCCACGTCCTCGTGGTCGACACCACGGGCCCCCTGGTCACGGTGCCCGCCGACATCACGACCCCCGCCACCGGTCCCTCCGGGGCACCGGTCAGCTTCAGCGCCTCCGCCAGCGACCTCGTCGACGGCAGCCTGGTGCCCCTCTGCGTGCCGGCCTCGGGCAGCACCTTCGCCATCACCGACACCCTCGTCACCTGCAGCGTCGATGACGCCGCGGGCAACCCCGGCTCGGCATCCTTCCACGTGACCGTCACGGCCACGTGCCACCGCCCGACACCACCGACCCGGTGGTCGTCGTGCCCGGCGACATCACCGCCGAGGCCACCGGACCGTCGGGTGCCATCGTGTCCTACAGCGCCTCCGCCTCCGACGATGTCGACGGCGTCCTCACCCCGACCTGCCTGCCGGTCTCGGGTGGCACCTTCCCGCTGGGTGACACGCTCGTCACCTGCAGCGCCACCGATGCCGCGACCAACACCGGCTCCGCCGCCTTCCACGTCCTCGTGGTCGACACCACGGACCCCCTGGTCACGGTGCCCGCCGACATCACGACCCCCGCCACCGGTCCCTCCGGGGCACCGGTCAGCTTCAGCGCCTCCGCCAGCGACCTCGTCGACGGCAGCCTGGTGCCCGTCTGCGTGCCGGCCTCGGGCAGCACCTTCGCCATCGCCGACACCCTCGTCACCTGCAGCGTCGATGACGCCGCGGGCAACACCGGCTCCGCGTCCTTCCACGTGACCGTCACGGCCCGCCCGACACCACCGACCCGGTGGTCATCGGTGCCCGCCGACATCACCGCCGAGGCCACCGGACCCACGGTGCCATCGTGTCCTACAGCGCCTCCGCCTCCGACGATGTCGACGGCGCCCTCACCCCGACCTGCCTGCCGGTCTCGGGCGACACCTTCCCGCTGGGTGACACGCTCGTCACCTGCAGCGCCACCGATGCCGCGAGCAACACCGGCTCCGCGTCCTTCCACGTCCTCGTGGTCGACACCACCGGCCCGCTGGTCACGGTGCCCGCCGACATCACGACCCCCGCCACCGGTCCCTCCGGGGCACCGGTCAGCTTCAGCGCCTCCGCCAGCGACCTCGTCGACGGCAGCCTGGTGCCCCTCTGCGTGCCGGCCTCCGGCAGCACCTTCGCCATCGCCGACACCCTCGTCACCTGCAGCGTCACTGACGCCGCGGGCAACCCCGGCTCCGCATCCTTCCACGTGACCGTCACGGCCTACGTGCTGCTGCCCTACACCACCGACCCGCTGGTCGTCGTGCCCGGCGACATGACCGCCGAGGCCACCGGACCGTCCGGTGCCATCGTGTCCTACAGCGCCTCCGCCTCCGACGATGTCGACGGCGCCCTGGTGCCGACCTGCCTGCCGGTCTCGGGTGGCACCTTCGCGGTGGGTGGCACGCTCGTCACCTGCAGCG